>NZ_JAPSLK010000006.1 GCF_031180885.1 Saccharothrix sp. | reverse complement strand
GGGGCGGGGGCACCCGGTACGCTGCCCCGTGCGCCCTCGTAGCTCAGGGGATAGAGCATCGGTTTCCTAAACCGTGTGTCGCAGGTTCGAATCCTGCCGGGGGCACTCACCTTTCGCCGGGTGAATCAAGCCCTGAGCAGCGGCAACGCGCTCGGGGCTTGATCTTTGTGGCCAGTCGTCGACCGGGATCCGGGCGACGGGCTGCCACTCGGGACTCAGGGTGCCGACCTCCAAGCCGTTCTCGTCGAGGGCGTTGTACACGCACATGTGGTCGCGTCCGAGGGTGAAGTTGAGTGCGATTGACCCGTTGGCCAGATCGCTTCCGGTCCAGACGAGGAACTCCGCCGCTTGACCATGCGGCCACCTCTGCGCGCTGCGACGGCCGAGCGGATTGGGGTGGCGCTGTCTTGCTGTCGATGTAGCGATCATGACGGTGGGGTCTTGTGCTTCCGCGTGGTGACGGGGGGAACGCGTTCACTTGGTCGTCCGGCGGGGTGGTGTGGAGGATGGCTCGGGCTTGTTCGGCGGCTTTGCTCGCCGGCGTTCAGAGGGCGGAACGTGCGGCCTCTTGGACCTCAGATCCAGTGCAGTGCGGTGGCCATGCAGTGCTTGCAGAAGGTCGTGCCGGCGGGGCGGGAGCACTGGCCGGTCAGGCCGGATCGGGTCACGGTCAGGTCGGTGTCGAAGCCCTCGACCGTCGCCTGGACGGAGGTGCCGGCCACGTCCAGGTGCTCGACCTGGTCCAGCAACCGGGTGCCGTCCGCGAAGGAAGCCTCGTCGGTCAGGGCTCGGACGGAAGCCTTGCTCACCTTTACCGCGACCACGGCCGCAATCCTGCCGGCCGCCGAAATCGGGAGAGCGGGGAATTCCGCAGAATTGCGGGACGAAAAGTGTGGAAAGTGAGGAAGGTGCACATGGCCGAATTGTGGGGTGGGTGAAACGTCGTCGTCCTAGCATCCGATCCACGGGGCATGGCCGAACCGGACGAGCGCTGTCGGACCGTCCGGCGGGTGCGGGCGTACCGCACCCGCCGGAACCGGGGTTGGTCACTTGCTGTCGTCTCCGTTGCCGCCACCGATCATCGCGATCACCTCCACCCCGGTATGGCGGCCCGGAAGCGGAGCGGGTCCGTCAGGAACCGGGTGAGGGGGTGAGCAGAGTGGTCAGGCGGGATCTCAGGGTGGTGACCGTGGCGTGGTACGCGGAGTCGCGGCCGTCGGTGGTCTCCTTCAGCCAGCGCTCCACCAGGCGGATCAAGTCGTCGGCCTGGGACAGGACCGGGGCGCGGTCGGCGGCCACTCCTGTTTCCACGGCCAGCAGGAGAACGGGGGCGGCGCGCAGGGCGAACAGGCAGTCGTCCAGCCTGGGGTGCAGTCGGCCTGGGGTGAAGCGGGGGTCGGACATGACCTGCCTGACCCAGGAGAACGCTTTGCCGGCCCACTCCTGTGCCTCGGCCGGGACCAACCCCGCCAACGCGGCGGCAGCGTCGGCGGCCAGGTACAGGCTGCGGGCCAGCGGGCGGAAGTCGCGGTCGCGGTTGTACAGGCGGGTCCGGCCCGGGATCACCGAGTGGGTGAACAGGTGCAGCGCCGCCCGCAGGTCCTGCTCGGAGTCCTTGTTGCCGCCCAGGAAGGCGGCGTAGTTGTGCAACTGGAAGCTGATGGCGCTGTGGTCCGCGTCGGGCGCGAACAGGTCCACCTCGATGGCGTCCGCGAACGCCGTCCAGTACCGGCGCAACGGGTCGGTGAGCGGGCTGGAGGCGAAGGGGCGCAACATGTTCAGCTCCACGCACGCCACCGCCAGCACGTCGGCGAGGGTGCCGCGGTCGAGCGCGTCGGAGGCCAGGCACGCGTCGGCCGCCGCGAGGAGGGCGGTCACGGTGGCGGCGTCGGCGCTGCCGGCGTGGCGGCGCACGCCCGCTCGTTGCACGGCCAGGCGCAGGCGAGTCTCAAAAACCAAAGGGTCGGAAGGGTCGACGGTGGACAGGAGGGCCTCGACGTCGTCCAGGAGAGCGGAGAACTCGGGTCCGGTCACCCACGACGACGGCGCGAGCAACCCCATCTGGCGCACGATTCCCATTGCTGCCAACACAACCGCGCGTCGGGCGAGCACGGGCAGACCGGTCAGGACCGAGTCGGACGGCAGGCGGACGGGGCGGGCGATGGCGTCGGCCAGGGCGTCGGCGAACTCGTCGGCCCTCGCCAGGAAACCCGGCCCGTGCGCCCACGTCTCCACCACCTCCCGCACCAGACCGGACGACGGGACCATCGCCTCGACGACGGCCTGCCCGGGCTCCCGTTCACTCACCCACACGTACCCGGCGCTGTCCGGCGCGCCCATGTCGACCATGAGGCTGATCAACAGCTCCACCAGGCGATCGCCGACCCCGGGACCGCCGGCGATCTCGCGGTCCTCGGTGGCGGGCAGGGCGCCGGTCGCGTTCAGCCGCGCCACCGCGACGCCGTCGAGGAAGTCCAGGTCGCGGGGCCGGGTCACCGGATCACCGGAACCGGGCGGGACCGCGCCGATCTCGCAGCGCGCCTTCGGCCGGCCCGCCAGCCGGTCCGCCCACGGGAACAGCGGCGCGCTGAGGGACTCGCGCTGGATCGCCCGCGCCTTGATCGCCGCGACGACCAGCGCAGGCTGCGACCGGTAGACCTCCACCGCGGTGGCGGCCCACGCCGCGATCCACTGCACGGTCGGCAGGTCGCCGCCGTCGCCGGCGCGCAGCAGCGGCAGGGCCGTGGTGATGGCCTCGGTGACCGGCGCGAGCAGGACGTTCGTCGCGGTCAGCACGACGGCGGCCTTGGTGTCCGGGCCGAACCGGTTGACCGTGGCGGGCACGATCTCGTTGGGCAGCGTCCGGCCCGAGGCGGGCACCACCGCGCGATCGTGGACGACCCACTCGCCGTCGTGCTCCTGCTCGCGCAGGTGGGCCAGGGCCGCCCGGGTGGGCAGGGGCGCGCCGCGGGCGATCTCCGACGCGGTGATCGTGGTGAAGTCGCAGACCCAGGTCAGCGGCCGGAACGGGTTCTGCTCGGAGGGCACGCCGAACAGCGGGGCCACCTTCCGGGCCAGCCGCGCGGGCACCAGCTCCGACCGCTTCTCGACCACCAGGGGCACGACCGCGGGCAGCAACGCCATCCGTCCCTCCACCTCCAGACCTCACTACTACGTCACGGTTCCATATCACGCTCACATAAGATCTTATGTAAGAGTAGAAAACTACCTATGAGCCTGCGGCAGACCTCACTCCTCTCGCCCGAAGTCGTCAACGCCGCCCTGGCCGAGCTGCGCGGGTCCAGGGCCGCCCTCCACCGCAGCCACCTGGTCGCCCGCTGCGACCTCGGGCTCGCCATGCCCGGGCTGCGGTTCGGGAACGCCGCGCCGGCCGCCGGGTTCGTGCTGTCCGGCGACTGCGTCTGCCGCGACCTGGTGGCCGATGTCCTCCACATCGTCTCCGTGTTCCTGACGGAGCACGGGACGGACCGCACCAACCTGGCCGGGGCCGTCCGCGCGCACGTCCGCAAGCGGGTCATCGACGTGTTCCGCGCCTACCGGGCGGACCGGGGCGCGCAGGTGAAACCCAAGCAGGTCCGGCAGAACCGCTTCGGCCGCGCGTTACCCGACGAGGAGCACCGGGCCGTGCTGGGCCACCTGGCCGACGAAGCCGGGTACTCGGCGCCCTTACCCGGCCACGGCTACCTCCTGCGCAGGCTCGCCGAGCGCTGTGCCGCCGAGTTCGGCGAGCCGGTGCCGTACTACCTCGAACGCATGCCGAACATCCTGCGCACCGTGAAACAGGTGTGCAGCGCGGGGACCCGGGTCAACGTCGGCACCCGGACCGCCCCCGAGTACGTGTCCTGGTACGACGCGTACATCGAACGACCGCTGGGCCGCCGCCCGGACAACCGCGGCATCACCGACGACAGCGCGTGGAGCACGGTCGCCGACCCGGACGCGGCCCGCGCGTTCGACGCGGTCACCGACGCCGACCCGGACCCCGACGCCGCCGTGGTCGAGACCGTCGTGTGCGGGGTCGCCGCCGTCCCGCCCGCCGACCAGCCCCAAACCGTCCGCACCGCCGTGCGCGCCCTCGCCGACCGGGGCCTGCTGCCGCACGACCGGGCCGCCGCCCTGCTGGCCGACCCGGACCGCCTGGACGACGTGCTGTCCCGGGCCCGTGAAGTCGTCGTCGCCGGAGGTCGCCGTGGCTGATCAGGTCCCTGACGAAGCGCCCCAGCTCGACGAGGCGCTGCACCAACGCGCGCTGTACCTGGCCGGGGCGATCGAGGTCGACGCCGGGCGGGTGGACCCGGCCGACGCGGGCACGACCGGGTTCGCCTTCCTGGACCAGTTCACCCAGGGCGGCGCCACGCCGGAGGCCGCCGAACTCGGCGTGCTGCTGCTGGAGTTCGCCCTCGACCACCTCCCGGACCACCCCGACGCCCCCGACTGGCACTACCGCGCCGGCGACGCGCGCACCTACCTGGCCGCGGAAACCGACGCCAAGGCCCATCTCGACGCGGCCCTGGCGCACATGACCGCGGCGGCGACCGGCGACCCGGACGGGTGGGCCGCCGGCGAGACCGCCGCGCTGACCGCGACCCGGCTGTCCGCCGCCGCCCACGACGAGGACCTGACCCCCGACGAGGTCCGGCGGTTGACCGACGTCCTGGACGCGCTGGTCCCAACCGAGCCGGACCGCGTCGACTTCCTCCTCGACCGCGCGCACGCCCACCGCTGGGCCTACGTGCGCACCCTCGACCCCGCCGACCTCGACCACGTGATCACCGGGATGGCCGCCGCGCTGCCGCACGTCGAGGACCTGGAAGACCGCGTCGAGGCGTTGGAAGCGCTGATCGCCGTGCACGAGGAGCGCTTCCTGCTCACCGAGTCCCCGGAACCGCTGGAGGAGGCCCTCACGGCGGCGGTCGAACTGCGGGCACTGGTCGCCGACGACCCCGAGCGCTCGCCGTGGGCCCGGGTCACCGCCGCCGCCCTGCTCGCCGCCCGCTTCTGGAACAGCGCGGACAAGGACGACGCCGACCGCGACGAGGCCATCGCCGAGTACGGCGCGGTGGACGCCGAGATCGGGCTGGAGGACCGGCACGCCCGCGACTACGGCTTCCTGCTGTGCTTCCGGGGCGGGGTCGAGCAGGACGTCGAGGACATCAAGGCCGGCATCGACGTCCTGGGCAGCGTGCCCGAGGAGTGGCTGGTCGCGAGCGCGATCGCGGAGGCGCACGAGTTCCTGGTCGCGCTCGAAGGGCCGGACCACCTGTGGGACGCGATCGACTGGTGCACGCGCGCCCTCGCCCACCCCGAACCCGACTCGGACGACGTGCTGGACGTCCGGACGCGGCGGCTGGAGGCGGTCGAGGTGGCGGCCCGGGAGTTCGGGATCGGCATGGTGCTCCAGCGCTGCGACGCCCGCGCCATGCTCGCCGACGCCGACACCGCCGTGCGCACCGCGCCCGCCGAGGTGAGCCCGCAGGCCCGGGCACGGCTGGCGGTGCGGTCGATCATGCTGCGGACGCAGTGGATGGCCGAGTTCTACCCGGTCGGCGACACCGCCGCGCTGCGGGCCGCCGTGCGGGAGCAGATCGACCTGCTGAACGAGGTCAAGGCGGCCGTCCCGGCGGAGGACCACGGCGTCGTCGAGGCGCTGTCGGGCCTGGTGGACATGATGGGCACGGCGTTCGTGGGCGAGTCCTCCGGTGGTCTCTCGGGCGACCTCGACAGCCTGATGAAGGCGTTGCTGCCCGACCGCGGGCCGGCCGACGCGGACCCGGCCGGGACGCCGGAGGGCGCGGCCGAGCAGGCGATGACCGCTTACCTGCGCCGGCTCTACGAGCGGGTCGGAGCGGGAGGCCACCCGCGCGAGCTGGTCGGCGACCTCACGGCCCTGGTGTGGCAGGTCGACGCGCTGCCGCCGTCGGAGCAGCGGGACCTGATGGAGCAGATGCTGGCCACCCTCTCGCAGATCGCCGGGCCGCCCGGGAACACCCCCGTGCTGCCCAGGCTCGGCGACACCCGGGACGGCGAGGTGGCCCGGCTGTTCGCCACGGCCAACGAGTGGCGTGCGGCGCTGGAAGCCGGGGACTCGCGGCAGGCCCTGTGGTCCTACCAGGCCGTCGAACGGGCCGCCGCCGGCGTGCGGCCGGGCGCGACGATGGAGTTCGCGGCGCGGATGGTGCGCGGGATGACCCGGGCGCGGCTGTCCACCGTGGTGCCGACCGAACCGGCCGCGCTGGACGCCGCCATCGCCGAGTTGGAGACCGCGTGGCGGACCGGCGGCGGGGTGGGCACGGCGGTCGACCTGGGGTCGCGGCTGCGGTTGCGCGACGGGGACGGGGACCGGGCGGCGAGCCGTGCGACGGCGTTGGCGGCGCTGGTCGCCAAGGCCGGGCCGGGCGGTGACCCGGGATCGGCGGAGTTGGCGGTGATCGGGGACAACGTGACCGCCTGGTGCCTGGACGACGACGCCCTCGACGACCTGGTCCGGGTGCTCGAAGCACGGCGTGCGCTGGTTCTGGCGGCCGGTGGCGGGCGGGATCGGGCTGACGTGACCGGGCCGAAGGAGGTGCGGGACGCGTTGCGCGCGGCGGGGGCCGACGTGCTCGCCTACCTGGTGCCCGAGTGCGACGCGCACCGCGGGATGGCCGTGGTGGTGCCGCTGGACGGGCCGGTGCGGGTGGTCGACCTGCCCCGGTTGGCTTCCGCTCCGCTGGCCCGGTTCGCGGCCACCCGCGACGCCCGGTACGCCGAGCCCACGCCGGCGTCCGTGCGCGCGTGGCGGGCGTCGTTGAGCGACGTCTGCGCGTGGGCCTGGCAGGCGGCGGGCGCGGAGTTGGTCGCCGCCGCCGGGAGCGGGCGGTTGGCGCTGGTGCCGATGGGCGTGTTGGGGCTGGTGCCGTGGGAGGCCGCGTGGCGCGAGGTCGACGGGCGGCGGCGGTACCTCGTTCAGGACGTCGACGTGTCGCTGGCGCCGTCGGGGCGGGTGCTGGGACTGGCCGCCGGACGGCCCGCGGGGTCGGGCGCGGCGGTGTTCGTGGG
Organism: Saccharothrix sp.; assembly: GCF_031180885.1. Classification (GTDB taxonomy): domain Bacteria; phylum Actinomycetota; class Actinomycetes; order Mycobacteriales; family Pseudonocardiaceae; genus Actinosynnema. The sequence continues at coordinate 232,551 of NZ_JAPSLK010000006.1, read as the reverse complement.
CAACCCGAACCGGGACGACGCGGCGGCGGCGGTCGTGGCGGAGGGGTTGCGGGACGCGTTCCACCCGGACGGCCGGTTCCTGGGCGGGCACGGGCAGCCGCCCCGGCCGTGGCGGGCGGCCGAGGACGGCGCGGGCACGCCGGAGGAGGTCCGCGGGGCGATGGCGGACCGGATTCCCGTGCTGCACCTGGGGTGTCGTGCGGTGTCCGACCTCGACGCGCCGGAGCGGTCCCGGGTCACCCTGCACGACGGCGCGCCGCTGCCGCTGACCGAGCCGGTCGAGGCCGACCTGGTCACCCTCGCGAACCACACGGCCACCGCCGGGCCGCACGACGACGCCCGCACGCTGCCCGCGGTGTTCCTCGCGCTCGGGGCGCGGTCCGTGCTGGCCACCCGGTGGCCCGCGCCGACCGCCCACCTCGTGCACCTGGTCCACGAGCACGGGTGCGGCTCCCCCGGCGAAGCCCTGCGGGCCGCGCAACTGCGCGTGCTGGACCCGGGTTTCGACCGGTCGCAGTTGCCGGCGCACCTGCGGGACGTGGTCCCGACCGACCCGGCCGAGATCGAGAACTGGGCCGCGCTCGCCCACTTCGGGCGGTGACGGATGGGTCCACTGTGGACAGAGGATGTCGGCCGTCCGTCAATCAGGGGTGTGGTGGGGAACGTGCTGTGGGCGCTCGCGGTGGCGCTGGCCGCGGCGCTGGTGGTCACCGCGTGGACGTGGCCGGTCGGGGTCCGGCGCAAGCGGAGGCACGCGGCGCTGGTGCGCGACGCCGTGGCCCGCATGTGCGCCCAGGCGGACCGGCCGACGCGGCTGTGCCGGCTCTCCCGGGACGTCGTGGACGTCCTGCTGCGCCAGGACGAGGGCGCGGAGGTGCTCGGCCGGACGCCGGACGCGGACGTGTCCCGGCTGGTGGACCGCCCGGAGGACGCGGCGCTGCTGGTGTCCGCCGAGGCCGTCACCGCCTTGCACCCGTTGGGGCGCAAGGAACAGCCGGTCGACGACCGCGCGTGGCAGGTGGCCGGGCGGGTGCCGCGGGTCGCCGACCACCCCGAGCCCGCCGAGCTGTGCGCACGGGTGCGCCGGACCGCGGAGCGGCGGATCGCGCGCGCCCGGCTCGTGCTCGCGCAGGCCGACCGGCTGGGCGAGGACGACGACCGCGAGTGCCGCGACCGATTACGGGTCGCCTTCGACCAGGCCGAGGAGCAGGTGCGGGCCGCCGGGGAGCTGACCGACGTGCTCGCCGCGCTGCGGGCGCTGACCCGGGTGGAGCTGCCGGTGCCCGAGGACGGCGTGCCCGGTCAGGCCGACGCGCCGGACCTGCGGGCGCAGACCCACGCCCTGGCCCGGCTCGCCCTGCGCCACCGGGCGGCGCTCGCGGCCCACCGGGGCGCGCCGGTGATCGTCGACGGGACCGACCGCGCGGCACCGGTCGAGCGGACCGGTCACGGGACGCCGGTGGACGGGGAGGGGCGGGCGTGAGCGACGACGACAAGGCGCGCTACCGGCGGCGGGAGCGGTTCGCGGACCGGTGGCGGGGCCGGCGGGACGGGCGGCGGCGCCAGCCCGCCTACAGCGACCTCGTCGAACTGGCCGCCACCGACGGGCTGGTCACCGCGCAGCACCCGGAGAACCTGATCTGGCGGTCGGTGGCCCGGATGGAGGCGGAGAAGCTCCGCTTCGAGGCGCGCACCGCGGGCGACCGGGCGACGCTGGCCCGGTTGCGCGAGGAGCTGGACGCGGCCGTCGTCGGGCTGGACCGCAGCACCGCCACCGTCGCGCTGGCCGAGGCCGAGCTGACCGAGGCCGAGCTGCGCCCCCGCAACCACGTCGAGCTGCTGCCGGAGAACCGGGCCGTGCTGCTCACCCGGCGCGACGACATGCGCAACCGGCGGATCGCGGCGGCCCGCGGCGACGAGGCCGCCCAGTTCGCCGCGGTCAACGCGGTCACCAGCCGGATCGCCGCGGTGAAGGAGCAGATCCGGAGCGAGTTCGTCCTCGCCCAGAACCTGGCCCGCCTGGAGGGCGCGCGCTGCGCGGTCCGGGTCGCGACCTACTGGGAGAACGTCGTGCTGGTGCACCCCGAGGGCACGCACCTCGCGCCGCTGCTGCGGTTCGCGGCGCAGGCCCTGCCGTCGTGGGTGACCGACCCGGCCGACGGCGACCCCGCCGAACTCGGGCGCGGGCCTTCCGACGTGCACCGCGTGGGCCGGCGGCTGGAGCGGCTGCCGCGCCGCGACCACCGCCGCAGCAGACCGGCGACGCACGCCACCGCCGCCGAGGACGACTGGGAAGCCGAGGACACCGCATGAAGTCGCTGCCGATGCTGCGGGCGGCCCTCGCCCTGCGCAAGGTCCGCGCCCGCCTGCCGAGGCTGCGCGGCACCCCCGAACCGCAGCTCGACCTCACCGCCGTGCGCGCCGAACTGCACGGGATGCTGGCCCGGGTCACGCCCACCACCGCCTGGCAGGCCGGCCCGGTGCTGGAGTCCTATGTGGACACTCATGTGGCGGACTGGCTGGCGAAGGTCAAGGTGCACCACGAGACCCTGGCGACCGAGCTGGACCTGCTCGCCGCGCGGGTCGCCGAGGTCCGCGAGCTGTACCAGGTCCACCACGACGACCAGACCGGCGTGCTGGACGACCTGGAGGGCGCGGTGTCGCACGCGCTGGAGCGGGTCAGCGACCCGGACTCCCCCTACTTCCAGCCCGAACCCCGCAACCACCGAAAAGGCGGCAACCGATGACGGCTCCACGAACCCCGGGCGTGGTCCGGCGCAGGCCGGTCATCCACGGCGACCCCTCGCAGATCGTCGGTCCGCCGTGGACCGCCGGGCTGTACTACTTCGTCCTGCTCGCCGCGGCGGGCGTGGACGTGGTGACCTTCCACCAGGTGCTGATGGCGGCCGTGGACGAGGAGGAGCTGTTCCTCTGGGTCATGGTCGTCGGGTTCACCGTGGTGTGCCTCGCGCTGTCCCACACGGTCGGCCAGCAGGCCAGGCAGGCGGTCGCGACCCGGCACGTGGTGGGCGCGCGCACGGCCGCGTTGCTGTGCCTGGCGGGCTGGGTGGCGCTGGGCGCGGCGGCGTTCGTGTTCCGGTGGAACTACGCGGGCGCGGACGTCGCCTCGTCCATCCCGGTCGTGATCGACGGCGTCGTGCAGGGCGGTGACACGGCGGCCGACGCGCAGGAGCGGCACCTGTCCGCCCTGCTGTTCCTGAGCCTGTACGTGGCCACCGGGCTGGTGTCGGGCGTCGCCGGGTACCTGCGGCACAACCCCGCCGCCCGCCAGTACGCGCGGGCGTTGTCGCGGCGGTCGAAGGCGGCGGCCAAGCAGGCCCGGCTCCAGTCCCGGCTCGCCGCGGCCACCGAGCTGGCGGAGGCCGTCGAACGGGCCCGGCGGGAGCGCGACGCGGACTGGGCCGCGCTGGAGGTGCGCTGCCGCGCGGCGGCGGACCGGTTGAAGAACGAGACCAGGTTGGCACTGCTGGACAAGGTCGGACCGCCGCAGCTGCCGGCGCGGTTCGAGGGAGAGGACCCGCGATGACACACCGTCGAACCCGTCGCGCACTCGCCGGGTGCCTGGTCGCGGCGGCGCTCGCCGCGTGCGGCACGACCGAGCCGCGCACCCCGGACCTGCCGCCCGGCGGTTGCCCCGCCGACGGCGGCCAGGCGCTGACCCTGGTCGTCGGCGCGCGCATGGGCAGTCCGAAGCCGACGCTGCCCGGCGAGGTCGAGGGACTGGTGGAGACCGCGGCGCGCAACAACCGCAAGGTCCAGGTGGTCCGGGTGGACGGGCAGCCGACCGTGGCGCTGGCCGCCGACGTGCAGATCACCGGCAAGAACGAGACCCAGCGCGAGAAGCAGGTCAAGGAGCTGGTGGGCCGGGTCCGGGACTTCGTCGCGCAGCTCACGCCCAAGGAGGCGGAGGCCGACGTGCTCGGCGCGCTGTCCGAGGCGGCGCGGGTGACGCCGGAGGGCGGGACCGTGGTGCTGGTCGACTCGGGCCTGGCGACGGCGGGCGCGGTGTCGTTCCGGGAAGAGGGCATGTGGGGCGCGAACCCCGCCGAGGTGGCCGCGTTCCTGGCCGGCCGGCGGCTGCTGCCGGCCCTGACCGGCCGGTCGGTGCTGCTGGTCGGCCTCGGCGGCACGGCCGACCCGCAGCCGGCGCTCGACGAGGACCTGCGCGGGCGGGTCGGCAAGCTGTGGAAGGAGGTCGTCACCAAGGCGGGCGCGGTCTGCGCGAACGAGCTGGCGATCGCGTCGCGGCGGGAGGCGTTCCCGACGACCGTGCCGGTGACCGTGGTGAAGCTGCCCGAGGAGCCCAAGCCGGTCGCGTGCGGCACCACCAAGCTGGAGGACAGCGGGTCGGTCGGGTTCGTCCCGGACACCGCCGACCTGCGCGACCCCGCCGCCGCCGACCGGACCCTCCAGTCGCTGGCCGGCGTGGTCGCGGGCGGGGTGCAGCGGGTGACCCTGATCGGCAACACGGCGGGCGGCGGCCCGGCGGCGGGCCACGTCGAGCTGTCCACCCGGCGGGCCGAGGCGGTGAAGTCGATCCTGGTGCGGCTGGGCGTGCCGGCCGACCGGATCGCGACCCGCGGCGACGGCAACTCCGGTCCGTACCACGAGCCCGACCTGGCGCCGGACGGTGTGCTGATCCCGGCGGCGGCGGCGCGCAACCGGTCGGTCGTGGTCGAGCTGTCGTGCCCGCAGTGACAGTGTTCGCGGTGATCGGGTCCGCCCGGAGGAGCGCGTGACCGCGCCCGCCGACCTGCCCACCGAGCTGGACCCGGGTCGGGTGCGGCACGACGTCGAGCGGGACACCGTGCTCGACCCGGGCCGCACGCCGATCACCGGGCGGGCGCGCCTGCCCGCCCGGTTGGCGCGGCGGTTCGAGGTGGTGCGGGACCTCACCGGGTCCGGCCGGCAGGGCGACGTGTACCTGGTCCGGGCCCGCGACACCGACGAGCAGCTGGTGCTCAAGGTGCACCGGCCCGGGTGGCGGCTGGACGACCGGGTCGTGGACCTGCTCGTGCACGGCCGCCCGAGCCGGCACGTCGTGGTGGTGCACGAGGTGGGCGAGGAGGAGGGCCGCTGGTACGAGGTCATGGAGCACCTCGCGGGCGGCACGCTCGCCGAGTGGCGGCGCCGGCAACCGTCCGGAGTGGACGGTGACGTGCTCGCGGAGGTGGTGCGGCAGCTCGCCGAAGGCCTGCACGAGCTGCACCGGGCGGGCGTGGTGCACCGGGACGTCAAGCCCGCCAACCTGCTCATCCGCGCGCTGGGGCCGCTGGAGGTGGTGATCGCCGACCTGGGCATCAGCGTGCACCTGCCCGACGGCGAGGCGTTCACCGCGGCCAACGAGGTCGGCACGGTGCCGTACGTGCCGCCGGAGTTCATCAGCGGCGGGCGCGTCCTGCCCGCGTTCGACTGGTGGTCGCTCGGCGTCACCGTGCTGGAGCTGGCGACCGGGCACCGGCTGTTCGAGGGCATCGACGACGTCCTGGTGCTGCGGTCGTGGATCGGCACCCGGCCGATCCGGGTGGACGTGCCCGACGAGCGGGTCCGGCTGCTGTGCTCGGGCCTGCTGGCCATGGCGCCGGAGGACCGGTGGGGCGCCGAGCAGGTCGGCGAGTGGCTGCGCGGCGGGTCGCCGCCGGTGGCGGCGGTGCCGGTGGTCGGCGACGAGGAAGCCCCGGAGCCGTACGTGTTCCTGGGCGAGGAGTACCGGGCGCGGGACCTGCTCGCGGCGACCATGACCGAGAACTGGGGCGCCGCGCGGGCGTGGCTGTTCGACGACGACCCGGAGCCGCTGCGCAGGCTGCACGAGTGGCTGGAGCAGTTCCCCGGGCTGCCCGCGCGCCGGCGGGTGGGCCGCAAGGAGACCGCGGACGTCAAGCTGCTGCACGAGTTGCGCGCGGTCGACCCGGCGCACCCGCCGTTCTACCGGGGTTGGAACATCACCCCGGCGCGGCTGCCCGAGTTGGCCGACGAGGGCGTGAAGGGCGTCGGCGCGGCGGGCGAGATCGTGACCGAGCTGTGGCGCGCGGACCTGCTGCCGCTGCTGTCCACCGGCCGGCCGGGGTCGGGCGCGGGCGGCGGCGACGGGCTGGTCGGCGTGCGGGAACGTTGGCACCGCGAGGAAAGCCGGATGCGCACCCTCGCGGCGTCGGTGTCGGACCAGGGTGCGCGGGCCGAGGCGCAGCGGGTCTTGCGCGAGGACCGGCCCTACGCGCTGTCGTTGGCACTGCTGGCCGCGACCGCGACCGGCGCGCACCGCCTCGACCTGCGCCGCACGCTGGACGAGCAGGACCGGGCGCTCCAACTGCCGTGGTTCTCCGACCTGGCCGCGCGCACCGAGTACCAGTGGATCGCGTTCGTGCTCATCCCGTACGCGACGCGCGAGGCCGCTCGGATCGAGGCCGAGGAGACGGCCCGGCGGGCGCACGAGCAGTGGCTCGCCCGCACCGCGCGGCAGCGCGAGTGGTCGCGGCGGCAGAACCGGCCGCAGGCGCTGGGGTACGCGGTCACCGGCGTGGCGGTGGTCGCGGTCGCGTTGTTCGCGCTGGTCGGGGTGAGCGACGCGGCCGGCGTGGCGACGGACGCGCAGGTGCTCGACGCGTGGTTCGCGGTGGTGGCGGCGCTGGCGGTGGTGCTGGTGGCGGAGTCGTTGCTGGCGTGGTCCGCGGGCGGCCGGTTCCACCCGGCCTACTCGTTGCTCGGGGCGGGGGCGATCGCGTTGGGGCGGGTGGCCCGGAACCTGATCGCGCGGCGGATCGCGGTGCCGGTGGTGTTGGTGTGCTTGGCGGTGCTCGGACTGCTGACCGTCGTGTGGCCGGTGCTGACCCCGATCGCGGTGGCCGGCGGGACGGTGGCGTGGGCGGTGGCGCGGCACATGGCGTGGCGGGAGCAGGACCGCGAGGAGTCGGCCATCGTCGCGGGTCCGTCCGTCAGGTAGTCGGCGAGGGAGGAAGCGATGAGTTCAGGTGGGATCGTCCTCGCACCGCTCGCGGTGCCCGCGGTGGCGGCGGGCGCGGTTCTGGTCGTGGGCGCCGTCGCGGTGGGCGCGGGGGCCGTGCTGCTGGCGCGGGCCGCCAACGCCGCCGTCGAGGGGTCGGTGCGCGCGCTCGGCGACTACGGCGCGAAGCTGGAGGCGGAGGTCGCCGGGCTGGAAGCCGCGGCGGCCGACGCCCGCCGCTGGGAGGTGGCCGCCGCCGGCGTCGTCGCCGTCAACGCCCGCATCCGCCTGCTGCGCGAACGGGTTTCCGCCGCCGGGGTGGCCGTGGACGTCCCGGCCCCGCTCCGGCTGACGTCGAGCCGCAGCCCGGCCGAACTGGGCCGCTGGGTCGGCCGGGTGCAGGTCGAACTGGCCCGTGCGCAGGAGGCCCTGGACGCCCTGCTGCCCGCGCCGGCGCTCACGATCGAAAAGTCCACTGTGGACACGTCGATGGCCGACGCGCTGGCGAGCCACCGCGAAGCCTTGCGCCGCCGGTACGCCGTGGCCGTCGCGGCGGCACCCGAACCGGTCTCGCCCGGCGAGGTGGAGCGCGTGCTGGCCCTGCTCGACCCGGACGCGACCACCGACGAACGCGCCGCCGCCCTGTCCGCCGCCGCCCTGGTCACCGCACACCCGGAGGACGAGGTCTATCTGGTCGCCCTGCGCCGCCGGATCACCGCCGAGATCAACCCGGTGGTCGCGCGCCGCCGGCTCGCCGCGGGCTGGGTGCAGGTGCTGGAGGACGGTCCGCTGACCGAAGCTTTGGCTGGAGCGCGACCACCCGACGACCTCGCGGACACCGCCGACCGGCTGCGCGCGGTCGTGGCGGGGACGGCGGACCTCACGAAGGAGTTGCGCGTCGAGGGCGCCCGGCTGGTGGAGTGGGCCGAGGAGACCGCCCGGCAGGTCTTCGTGTGCGAACTGGTCAAGCACCACCTCACCGACCTGGGATACCAGGTCGAGGAGACCTTCGAGGTGCGCAACTCCGCCGGCCTGCGGCTGACCCGCGAGGACTGGGCCGGCGAGCACACCGCCGAGGTGTGGGTGGACGCGCACGCCACCGTCCACGGCCAGGTCGTGCGCGAGGTCGCCGGGGCCGGGGACGACGCGCGGATCACCGACCAGGAGCGCTGCGACACGTTCGCCGACGACCTGGACGCCGTGGCCGCGCTGATGCCCGACGCCCAGGCCGTCGTGGACCGCACGGCCGCCCCGCAGACCCGCACGTCGACCGAGGTCAAGCCCGGCGTCGAAAGCACCGGCAGGGTCAACCAGAACGTCAAGCACAGGGAGCGGCGATGAACGACGACACCGCACAGCGCTCCGGCCGGTTCCTGCCCGAGTTCCCCGCGTTCGTCAACGAGGTCGCCGGGACCCTCGCCGTGCACGCCCAGTACGTCCTGCACGGCAACCTGCGCGACCAGTTCCTGGTGACCCCGCCCGGCGGCCACCCGGAGATCGTCACCCTGCTCCCCCTGCTGTGGCGGGCGTTGCGACCCTTGGGTTTCGAGGCGCTGATCACCTACGACCCGGTCGACGGCGTGGCCGTGCACCCGGACGAACCGACCGCGCACCAGGCCGCCGAACGGGTCCTGGGCTCGGGCGTGGTCGGGCGGCGGCCGTCGCTGGAACGCCTGCGCACCCACCTGGCCAAGGCGGTCGGGGTGGCCGAGCAACCGCCGCCGGAGAGCGGCGGGTCCCGCGCCGAACGCCCGCCGGCCACCAAGCCCGCCGCGCGGGTCGCGGTGGTGATCGACCACGCCTCCCGGCTGACCCGGGTGCCCGGCCAGCTCGACCCCGCCGAGCGGGACTTCTTCCTGTACTGCCAGAAGCTCGCGCTGACCGCGCCGCCGCTGTCGTTCGGCGGCGACCGGCCGCCGGAGCTGCACAACCCGGTGGTGTGGCTGGTCGAGGGCGAGCGCGACCTGCCCGCCTGGCTCACCGCGGGCGTCGAACCGGTGCGCACGGTCGCCGTCGGCATGCCCACCCTGGACAACCGGCTGGACATGGCCCGCCTGCTGGTCCCGGTCTTCCCGCCGCAGTCCACAGCGGACACGGCGGCGCGGGTCGACCCGGCCGAGGAGTTCGCCAACCGGACCGAGGGCCTGACGCTGGAGTCCATGCTGCGCATCGCCCGGCTGGCCCGCGACCGCGGGCTGGGCCTGGACCGGATCGCCGACGCCACCCGCATCTACAAGCTCGGCGTGGACGACAACCTGTGGCGGCGCGGCAGCGTCCGGGTCCAGATCACCAAGGGCGAGCAGGTGATCTCGCAGCGGATCAAGGGCCAGGAGCGTGCCGTCGCCAAGACCCTGGACATCCTCAAGCGGGCCGCGCTGGGGCTCTCCGGCGCGCAGGCGAGCACGCCGGGGTCCCGGCCGCGCGGTGTGCTGTTCTTCGCCGGCCCCACGGGTGTCGGCAAGACCGAGCTGGCCAAGCAGGTCGCCGAGGTCCTGTTCGGCGACGCCCAGGCCTACCTGCGGTTCGACATGAGCGAGTTCGCCGCCGAGCAGGCCGCCGACCGGCTCATCGGCGCGCCACCCGGGTACGTCGGGTTCGAGGCGGGCGGCGAGCTGACCGGCGCGGTGCGGCGGCGCCCGTTCCAGGTGGTGCTGTTCGACGAGATCGAGAAGGCGCACCCGCTGGTGCTGGACAAGTTCCTGCAGATCCTGGAGGACGGCCGGCTCACCGACGGGCAGGGCGTGACCACGTACTTCTCCGAGTGCGTCCTGATCTTCACGTCCAACCTGGGCATCATCGTCACCGACCCGGAGACCGGCGCGCGGCGGCGGATCGTGGACCCCGGCATGCCGTACGCGGAGCTGGAGGCCAAGGTCAAGGCGGCGATCCGGGACCACTTCACCGCCAAGCTGGCCCGGCCCGAGCTGCTCAACCGCTTCGGCGACAACATCGTGGTGTTCGACTTCATCAGCCCGGACACGGCCGCCGGGATCTTCGGCGCGCAGCTGGACAACATCGCCGCCCGCGTCCACTCCGAACTGGGGCTGCGGCTGGAGTTCACCGACGACGCCCGCGCGCAGCTCGCCGCCGCGTGCACCGCCGACCTGGAGAACGGGGGGCGCGGCATCGGCAACCTGCTGGAGAGCAACCTGGTCAACCCGCTGGCGCGGGTGCTGTTCGACGAGGACGTCCAGCCCGGCGCGCGGGTGCTGGTCACCGGTCTGCGCACCGGGGACCGGGGTCCGGTGCTGTCCGCCCGGGTCGGTGCGCCGTGACCAAGCGGTGCCCGGTCGACCCGGACGAGGTGTTCGACGACGCGGAAACCCTGTGCCGGGCGCACATCCGGCCGCTCATCGTGGTCGTGGACGAGCCGGAGCCGGTCGTGGCCGCCCCGGCGGAGGGCGTGCCGCGCGAACCGTGGTCGCTGGAGGTGTGCTGGCACTGCGGCACGCCCTCGCCGCACCCGGACAACCGGTCGTGCCTGCGCCCGGACTGCCGCAGCTCGCTGACCCCGCCCGCGCTGCACGTCCGGTTCCGCGACGGCGAGGTGCAGCTGGACCCGGGCGGACGGGCCGAGCTGGGCCGGCAGGGTCCGCACGCGCGGGCGTTCCGCGGGTTCCCCAACGTGTCACGCCGGCACGCCGTGCTCGGGGTGGACCCCGACGGCCGGGCCTGGATCGAGCCGCTGCCCACGCCCAACGGGACGTTCCTCAACGGGGCGGAGCTGCCCGAGTCGGTCGGCAAGACGCTGCACTCCGGCGACACCGTCCGGCTCGCGCTGCACGCCGAGGGCACGGTCACCCTCTACGACCGCACGACGGGAGGCACCCGGTGAGCGTCGTGTCCACCTGGTTCGGTGCCCGCTGGTTTCGGACCAGGACCCCCGCGGACCCCGAACTGCCCCGCCCGGTCGTCGAACCCCGCACGCCCGCCGCCCTGCTCATCGCCCAGGCCGAGGCGCAGGCCGCCGCGGACGCCCGCCGGCACGTCCGGGACAGCTGGTCGTTCGGCGGGCCGGACGAGGGGCCGTCCGAGGCGTTCGACCCCGAGTACGTGGTGAGCCTGCGCCGGTTGCGCGACGCGGCGGTCCACTCGGCGGTGGAGCGGCACGCCATGGCCCGGGACCGGACCGCCCACCTGCGGGCGCGGGCCGACGAGGCGAACCGGCTGATGAACGCCGCGCGGTCGCAGATGGACCGGCTCGCGGTCGAGGCGGCACGGCAGGTCACCGCGGGCGGGCCGGCGCCCGAGGACGTCGCCGACGACGACCCGGTGTGGGAGGGCGAGACCACCGCGCTGCCGCTGGTGTGGCGGCTGGTGATCCTGCTCGGGCTGGTGGTCGCCCAGGTCCCGGTGCACTACCTGGTGTTCCGGCACTTCCTGGCGGGCCGGGTGGAGACCGGCGCGATCTGGGCGGTGTGCGGGTCGATGGCGGTGTTCCTGGTGACCGCGCCGCACGTGGCCGCGATGCTGGTGCGGGCGCGGCAGGCCACCGGCACCGAGCGCCGGCTGACGCTGGTGGTGTGGGTGACCGGCGTGTTCTGGGCGTTGGTGGTGTCCATCCTCGGGGTGCTCTGCGGGGCCGTGCTGGAGCTCAACCGGGACCAACTGGTGCCGTTGCACCTCACGTCCCCGACGCTGGTGCTGATGTTCGTCGGCGGGCTGGTGGTGGCGGGCGCGATGGCGTTCATGCTGGGCCTGTCCCGGCGGCACCCGTTCCAGGAGGCCTACGCCCGGTACCGGCGGCAGCGCGACCAGGCGGAGGAGGCGCGGCGGGCGCTGGTGGACCGGCTCAACCCCGAGCACGTGGACGAAGAGGGACCCGAGGCGCTGGTGCGGGCGGTGTGGGCGGCGTACGCGGCGGCGGAGGAGGCGTACTTCGCGGCGCTGACCCAGGCGGTCGGCGACCCGGCGTTCACCGAGGCCGTCCAGCACCGGCGCGGCCTGCGCCCGGCGGCGCCGTGAGCGCGCTGCGGGTCAGCCGGACGCACTTCCCGGTCACCGCGCTGGGTCCGGGCACCCGGCTGGGCGTGTGGGTGCAGGGGTGTTCGTTGGCGTGCAAGGGATGCATGTCCCAGGACACGTGGGACCCGCGCGGCGGCGTGGAGGTCCCGGCGGCGGACCTGGTCGCGCTGTGGCGGGAGGCGGTCGGGCGGGGCGCGGACGGGCTGACCGTGAGCGGCGGGGAACCGCTCCAGCAGCCCGACGCCCTGCGCGAGTTCCTGGCCGGGGTGCACGCCGAGCGCGGCGACGGCGACATCCTGGTCTACACCGGGTACGAGGAATCCGAGCTGGACCAAAAGCAGCGCGATGCCGTCGAATTCGCCGACGTGCTGGTCACCGGGCGATTCGACATCACCCGACCGACCCGGTTGATCTGGCGCGGTTCGGCGAACCAGCGGATGGTTGTGCGCACTGATCTGGGCCGCCGGAGGTACGCCGAGCACCTCGACCACGAACCCGAGCGTGCGCCGATCCAGGTGCGGGCGGACGAGAGCGGGATCTGGCTCATCGGCACGCCCCGACAAGGCGGTTTGGCCGGTCTGGAGCGGGGGCTGCGGGCGAGCGGGCTGCCGGTCGAGGGTGCCAGCTGGCGGTTGAGATCACCGGGCCAGAGCGGTTGAGACGGCCGGAAAGACCCATTTCTTCTGGTTACTATTAATGAGGTTCAAGGCGGTTTATAGATTCACACAAGGCGCGCTCCTAGCTTCGGGGACATCGAATTGGCGATGTGCACTGGAGTGGCGCCATGGATGTTCGGGAAATCGCCCGGCGCGGTGAGTTGGCCGCGTACGCGGGCACCGTGACCGGCGACGCGCGCCGGCGGCTGCGGGCGGCGACCTACGAGGTCGTGCAGCCGGTGGTCTTCCACCAGTTGACCCGCAGGCTCGAACTGGCCCGCGGCCACCGGGCGTGCGCGGTCGCGGTGTCCCGGCTGGACGACCCCTGCCTGGACCGGTTCCACGACGACATGGACGCGGTGATCGACGACGTGTTCCGCAACGCCCGTGTCCCCGTCCACAACCTGGAGGGCTGGGTCAGCCGGCGGCTCGTCCTGGCCACCGTCAACGGCTACCGCCGCCGGCGCGGTGAACGCGGCGCGCTGCAACGGCCCAGGGTGCCGAAGTGGCTGGCGGCCCGGCTGGGCGACGACCCGGCGCTGACCGCGCTCGCCGTGGACGTCCTGGAGTTCGTCGGCAACGACGCGAGCGCCGGCCCGCGGGTGTGGCCCACCGAGCGCTGGGCCGAGGGCCGTGCAACAGGGGATCGGGCGACCGGTGACTGGGCGACCGGTGACTGGGAGGCCGCGCACCGGGCCGTGTTGGCCGACCTGGAGACCGTGCTGGCCGCTATGCGCGCCCGCCCCGCCTGGTACGAGGCCTACGTGGAGCGCCCGCTGGGCCGCAAACCGCACACCGCGGTCCCGTTGCCGCCCGACGAGATCCCCCTGCCGGTGGTCGCGGAGGCGGACGGGCTGCTGGTGGAGTTGGCGGGGCTCGCCGTGGACGGCATCGCGGACCGCCTCGCCCGCGGCGAGAACCCCCGGCACGCCGTGGTGGACGTGGTGACCGCCGTCTTCGGCCCCGGCTCGACGCCGTCCGGCCCGGCCGTCGAGCGCGTCCTCGCGGTCCTGGGAACCCGCGGCTGAGCCGTCCGTCAGAGAGGTGCAGGACCGTTCCCACGAGGAGGGCTGGATGGGGATCGAGGACGTCCTCGCGCGCTGCCGGGCGACCGCGGACCGCGCGGCGGCGGGCGGGGTCGGCAGCGCCGAGGTGGGGTCGTTCGTCGCCGACCTGCGGAGCCTGCCCGCGCACCACCCGGAACGCAGCCGGCTCGCCGTCACCATGGTCATCGCGCTCACCAAGGGCGGCGGCCCGGCCCCGATAGAGGTGGCGGGCCACCTGGGCGACCTCCTGGGGCTCGTGGAGCGGGTGCCCGCGTCGCTGGCGATCTGGCCGCAGGTGCGCGCCTCGGCCCGCGCCCAGGAGCTGATGCATGCCGCCGTCGGGGACGTGCCGGTCGACCTGCCCGCGGCCGAGCGCGAACTCGCCGAACTGGCCGAGGCCATGTGGGACGTCCCCGTGGTCAAGTCGATGGTGGAGTCCGCCAAGCGGGTGATCAGCTCGGTCGCCGCCGGGCAGACCGGCGACGGGCAGGCCATGGCGAACATGCTCGGCTCGCTGAACCCCATGCTCGACATGCTCGGCGACGACCCGAAGGTGCGTGGCTTCCGCTCGTTCGTGGAGGTCGCCCAGCGCGCCATGGCGGCCCAGCGGTCCGGCGACATGGACGAGATCACGCGGGCCTTCCGCGAGATGCAGCGCGCCGCCGCCGAGCTGCCCGCCGACAGCGGGATGCACGAGGTGCTCGAGCGGGCGTCCGCCGAGTTCGACGTGCTGGTGTCCGCATACAAGGGCGAGGTGCCCTTGGACCGCGATCCGGTCGCCGCCGCCGACGACATCGCGCGCTCGCTGGCCACCGACGACGACCCGCTCGCCGAGCGGGTGAAGGCCCGGCTGCTCGCGGCGTCCGCGCTGATGCGGGGCGGCGAGGAGACCGACCTGACCCGCGTGGACGCGGCCGTGGACCAGTACCGGGCGGCGCTGGCCATGGGCGAGGGCCACGCGCAGTACGAGTTCGCGCTGACCGGGCTCGCCGTGGCGCTGTACCGGCGGTCGGAGGTCGCGGGCACCACCGACGGGCTCGACGAGGCCGAGGGCCACCTGGTGCGGGCGCTGGAGCTGTTCGGCGGCCCGCAGCACCCGCAGTGGACGCTGGTCAACGGGCTGCTGGCGAACATCCGGCAGCGGCTGGGCGACCTGGCCGCGTCCGGCGAGTTCGGGATGGCGGCGCAGCGCAGCTACGCGTGGCGCGCGCTGCTGGAGCCCGACCCGGCCGACGCCCGCATCGCCATCCGGGACGCCGTGCGCGACGCGACCGAGCTGGCCCGGACCTGCTTGCGCGCCAACAACATCGCGGACGCCCTGCGCGCCCTGGACACCTGCCGCGGCCTGATGCTGTTCGCCGAGGTGGAGCTGCGGGACGTGCGGGAGAAGCTGGTCGCGGCGGGCCGGGCGGACCTGGCCGACCGGTGGGTGCGGGAGGGCCGGGACTCCGAGGGGCTGCGCCGGGAGGTGGTGGCCGCGCTGGTGGACGCCGGGGCCACCCGCAACCTGCTCGACCCGCCCAGCCTGGCCGACATCCGCCGGGCGCTGGCAGACGCCGAGGCGGACGCGCTGGTGTACCTGGTGCCGGGCGACGGCCTCACGCCCGGCGCGGCGGTGATCGCGCCCCGCGAGGGACCGCCGGCCTGGATGGCGTTGCAGCACCTCGTGGTCGAGGGTGACGCGGACATCGAGCGCTACCTGGCGGCGCTGGCCCACCGGTCCCGTGAAGGCGAACCGAACCGCACCGTCCCGGCGCTGGAGACCGAACCCGCCGACGCGGCCCGGGAGATCGCGCCGGACGGCGGCTCGTTCGGCGACAGCGTCGACGCGCTGTGCGACTGGGCGTGGCGCGCGGCCATGGGACCGTTGCTGGAGCGGTACTTCGCGCGCACCGCCGCCGGTCGGGTGCCGCGGGTCGTGCTGGTCCCGATGGGCGACCTGGCGCGCGTCCCGTGGCAGGCGGCGCGGCGGGGCGACGGCACGTACGCGGTGGAGCTGGCCGCGTTCTCGCAGGCCGTGTCCGCCCGGTTGTTCTGCGACAACGCCGCCCGGCGGCCGGTGAAGCCGGGCTCGACCGGGCTGGTCGTGGGCGACCCGGACACCAAGGGCGCCGCCGTCGGGCTGGACGCCGCGCGCGAGGAGGCGTACGCGATCCGGCAGGCCTTCTACCGCAGCGCGCGCTACGTCGGGCGGCGACCGGACGGCTCGACCAGCCCGTCCGGTCGGGGCACCGCGGCGGAGGTCCGGGAGTGGCTCGCCGACGCCGCGCCGCACGCGGGCACCACGCTGCACCTGGCCTGCCACGGCTCGTACACCACCAAGGACGGCAAGGTGACCGCCGCGTTGCTGCTCGCGCCGGACCAGCCCGGCGGCGCACCGGGTGAGCTGGGCACCGACGAGATCGTGCGCGTGCTGCGGGCGGTGCCGGAGCGCCGGATCGGCCTGGTGGTGATGGCCGCCTGCCACACGGGCCGGTCCATCCACGGCTACGACGAGGCCTACAGCCTGGGCACCGCGTTCCTCGCGGGCGGGGTGCGGACCGTGCTGTCGACGCAGTGGGCCATCCCGGACAAGGCGACCTCGGCGCTGATGTACGTGTTCCACCACCACCTCCGCGTAGACCGCATGGCGCCGTGGGAGGCGTTGCGCGCGGCGCAGATGTGGATGCTCCAAGAAGACCGCGTGCCGCCGCCGGGGATGCCCGAGCGGCTGTGGTCGGTGACCGCGGACCACGACCACGCGCACGTCGTCGCGTGGGCCGGGTTCGTGCACGGTGGCCAGTGAAGAACCGGCCAGTGAAGAACCGGCCAGGCAAAGACCGGAGGGAGACCGGATGTCCTCGGTAGACGGCGTCATCGCGCGGCTGCGGGCCCAATTGGAGGGCCTGACCGGGGCCGCGCGGGTCGAGCCGCTCGGCCGCCTCGGGCAGGCGCTGGTGCAGCGGTTCTCGCAGAACGGCCTGGGCGCGCCGACCGCCCTGACCGACCTCAACGGCGCGGTCGCGGCGTTCGAGGAGGTGCTGACCCACGTCGGCGAGCGCGACCCGCTGCGGGCGAACGTGGTCATGCTGCTGGGTTTCGCGCTCAGCGCCCGCAACAGCTACATGAACGACGACCGGGACCTCAACGCGTCGATCGAGCACCTGAGCGCGGCGCTGGAGTCGGACGGCATCCCGCCCGCGTCCGCGGCAGGCGCCCGGATGATGCTGGGCCAGCAGTACCTGACGCGGGCCATGTCGCGGGTGGCGACGGGCCAGTCGATGATCGGCATGCTGACCGCCGCCGCGAACCGGACCGAGATCCCGGACGTCGACCGGGCCGTCGAGTGCTTCCGGGCGGTCGTGGACGGGC
Source organism: Saccharothrix sp. (assembly GCF_031180885.1). Classification (GTDB taxonomy): domain Bacteria; phylum Actinomycetota; class Actinomycetes; order Mycobacteriales; family Pseudonocardiaceae; genus Actinosynnema. The sequence continues at coordinate 215,572 of NZ_JAPSLK010000006.1, read as the reverse complement.
CGGCCATCAGCGACGACTTCCGCGACATGGCGCAGATGTCGTTGGAGATGGCCGAGGCGGTGCGGGCGATCCTGGGCGGTTCGCCGGGCGGCTACGACTTCGGGAACATGCTGGCCGCCATGGGCAAGCTCCAGGACCTCCAGCAGCGGTTCGGCTCGGGCGGCAAACCGGGCTACGGGGCGTTCCGGTTCGAGGACGTGTTCAACTTCTCCAACCCGGGCCGGCTGATCAACATGGACCCGTTGGACCACCCGGTCGCCGTGGTGGAGGGCGCGGTGGAGGAGCCGGGTCCGTCGGCGGCGGCGCCCGTCGAGCCCGAGCCCGAGCCGGAACCGGTGGACCTGCGCGGTGTGCTGCGCAAGCGGTTGGGCTTGGCGGAGCCGGTGTGGGAGTCGGCGGCCGGGCTGCTGGTCGCGGACGTCCCGGCGGTGGACGTGGTGGACGAGGTCGTGGCGATCGCGGGCACCGTGGTCGACGAGGACGAGGACGCCGACGTGGTGGACTGGTTCCTGGTCGCCGTCACGCTGCACCTGCGGCACCGGCTCGATCCCGGCGGCGACGACCGGCAGGCGGGAGCGGACGCGTTGCTCACCGCCGCGCGCAAGGCACCTGTGGATCACCCGGCGCTGCCAACGGTGTTGCGGTCGCTGGGCGCGTTCCTGGACGCGGACCGGCCGTTGGGCGGGGTGCTGGACGCGGTGGCGGCGGGGTTCGCCGGGCGGTTCGACGCGGTCCTGGCCGGCGGCGGGGTGACCGACCCGGACGAGTGGGCCGACCTGCACGCGCTGCGGTGCGTGTGCCGGGCGGCGTGGGCGGTCGCGGAGGCCGGGCGGGCGGTGGACCGGTTGTCGCCGGGCTACCCGTGGCCGGGTCCGCTGAAGGCCGCGGCCCGGCCGTGACATGGCGCAGTTCATCGGGCGCGACACCGAACTGGCGGCGCTGACCGGGCTGCTCGGGCAGGTCGCGGAGCACCGGCCGGCGGTGGTCGTGCTGGACGGCGAGGCCGGGGTCGGCAAGACCCGGCTGGTCGCGGAGTTCTCGGCGGCGGCGCGCGCGGCGGGCGCGGTCGTGCTGTCCGGCGGGTGCCTGGAGCTGGCCGGCGGGGCGATCCCGTACGGGCCGCTGATCGAGGCGTTGCGGCGGCTCGTGCGGCAGCACGGCGAGGAGGAGGCGCGCCGGCTCGCGGGTCCGGCGTGGGCGGAGCTGTCCGGTCTCATCGCGGACTTCACCGGCACCCCGGCCGCGCCGACCCTGGGCGCGCAGACCCGGGTGTTCGGCGCGGTGTCGCGGCTGCTGGACCACATCGGCGAGCAGCAGCCGCTGGTGCTGGTGTTCGAGGACGTGCACTGGGCCGACACGGCGACCCTGGACCTCATCGCGTACCTGGCGCTGACCGGGACCGACCAGCGGATGATGCTGCTGTGCAGCTACCGGTCCGGGCTGCGGCTGGGCCATCCCTTGCGCGCCCGGCTCGCCGAACCGGAGTTCACCCGGCGCACCCACCGGATCAGCCTGGCCCCGTTCACCACCCGCGAGCTGCGGGCGTTCGTGGCGGCGCTGACCGGCGCCGACGTCAGCCCGGAGCGGGCCGACCGGTACTTCGCGCTGTCCGAGGGCAACCCGTACTTCACCGAACAGCTCGTCGCCGCCGGACCGGGCTCGCGGGTGCCGGACTCGATCGGCGACCTGATGCACGGCCGCCTGGCGCAGCTGGGTCCGGACGCGGCGACCGTCGTGCGGGTGGCGGCGGTGGCCGGGCGGCGGGTGGGTGACGCGCTGCTGGCCCGGGTCGCCGGTCTCGACGAGGCCGCGCTGGACGCCGCGCTCACCGAGTGCCTGGCGCAGGGGGTGCTCGTCGAGGACCGGGAGGAGGAGTCCTACAGCTTCCAGCACGCGCTGCTGCGCGAGACCGCGTACGAGGCGGTCCGGCCGCGCGAGCGGCGGCGGCTGCACGGGGTGCTGGCGGAGGCGCTGGCCGAGGAGGTCGACGGCAACCCGCACGTGCTGCCCGAGCTGGCCCACCACTGGATCGCGGCGGACCGGGTGCCCGAGGCGCGGTGGGCGGCGGTCGGCGCGGGCGACCTCGCCGTGCGGGTGCGGGCGTTCCCGGAGGCCGAGGCCCAGTACCGGTCCGCCCTCGACCTGTGGGACCGGGAACCCCGCGCCGACGACGCGACGAAGGTCCGGGTGCTGACGGCCGCGGCGGACGCCGCCCGGTGGGCCGGGCACCTGCGGCAGGCGGTGACGTGGGCGGAGGAAGCGGTCGCGTGCGCGGAGAACACCGATCCCGCGCTGTTGGGCGAACTGTACGAACGGCTGGGCAGCTACCGGTGGGAGGCCGGGTTCGACGACGACGCCGTGGCCGCCTACCGCGCCGCCCGTCGACTGCTCGACGACGCGCCGCCCAGCGCCGCCGGGTCACGGGCGAGCGCTGCGCTGTCCACTGTGGACATCAAGCGGGGCGACTACACCGGGGCGCTGGCGCTGGCCCGCGCGGCGGAGGACGAGGCGCGGGCCGCGGGCGCGACCGCCGAGGTCGGCCGGGCCAAGAACAGCTCCGGCCTGGCGCTGACCCTGCTGGGCAAGCACACCGAGGGCGTGGCGGACCTGCGCGAGGCGCTGCGCGTCGCCACCGAGGTCGACCACCTGGAGGACATGCTGCGCGCCTACGGCAACCTCGGCGTGTGCCTGGAGCGCGCGGGCCAGGTCGCCGAGGCGGTCGAGGTCTTCCAGCAGGGCCTGGAGAAGAGCCGCGAACTGGGTCTGCTGGGCGCGCGGCAGGCCGGGCTGCTGGCCAACAACGCGTGCGCCACGCTGTTCCTGCTCGGCCGGTGGGCCGAGGCGGGCGTCCTGATCACCGAGGTGCTGCGCTACTACCCGGCGCGCGAGACCACGTTCCAGCGGCTCACCAAGGCCGAGATCGACCTGGCCACCGGCCGGCTGGACGACGCCGAGCAGCTGCTGGAGAGCGTACGCGACCAGCCCAGCTCGCAGCCCCGGTTCCTCAGCCCGCTCTACCGGTGCCTGGCCGAACTGGCCGCCCACCGCGGTGACCCGGAGGCCGCGCTGGACACCGTGCGGCACGGCGTGAAGGCCATCGCGGACGCCGAGGACCACCTGCTGGTGCTGCAGCTGTGCGCGTTCGGCCTGCGGGTCGCCGCCGACTCCGGCACGCGCGCCCCCGACCTGGTCGAGTGGGCCCGGACCGCGGGGCGCGGCGCGGACGACGCCGAGTCGGCCGTGCTCGCCGCGCAGAGCGACGCCGAGCACCACCGGGCCGACGACGCCGACACCGCCGCGGAGTGGACCGCCGTGGCGCACGCGTGGCGGACCCTCGACCGGCCCTACCCGCTGGCGTACGCGTTGTCCCGCTTGGCTTCCGCCGCCGCCCGCGACGGTGACCGGGCGGGCGCGGCGGGCGCCGCCGCGGAGGCCGCGGAGATCGCCGAACGGCTCGGCGCCGCACCCCTCCTGGACGCGGTCACCCGGCTGGCCAAGGCGCACCGGCTGGCCCGCCGGGCCGAGCCGAAGGACAAGCTCCCGTTCCACCTCACCGCCCGCGAAGTCGAGGTGCTGCGCGAACTCGCGGGCGGGTTCACCAACCGGCAGATCGGGACCCGGCTGTCGATCACCAAGGAAACCGTCGGCACCCACCTGTCCAACGCCTACCGCAAGCTCGGCGTGGACAACAAGGTCGCGGCCCTGGCGAAGGCCCGCGACGCCGGACTGCTCCGCTAGCTCAACCCTGGAGGACCCCATGGCCCGCAAGGCCCTGCTCATCGGCGCGCAGACCGGTGACCTCACCGGCGTCGCCAACGACGTCGCCGCGATGGCGGACGCCCTGGCCCTGTGGGGCTTCGAGAGCACTCGGCGCGAACGGGAGAACGCGAGCCGCGCGGGCATCCTCGACGCCTACGAGCGGCTCATCGCCCAGGCCCGCCCGGACGACGCGGTGGTCGTCTACTACAGCGGCCACGGCGCGTACGCCCCCGACCCGGAACGCGGCTGGGGCACGCCCGGCCACCGCGTGCTCCAGCTGATCGAGCCCACGGACTTCGCGGCCTCGACCGAGGACGACTTCCGCGGCATCACGGCGCTGGAGCTGTCCGTGCTGCTGGCCCGGCTGACCGAGCGGACCCGCAACGTCACGGTGGTGCTGGACTGCTGCCACTCCGCGCACATGTCCCGCGACCGCGACCCGGTCGTGAAAGGACGGTCCCGCGCGGTGCCGGCCCGGCTCATCCGCGCCCACCTGGACACGTTGCGGCGGGAGGGACTCCCGGTCGACGTGGGGCAGCCGACCGGCAACCCGCACGCGGTGCGGATCGTGGCGTGCGGGCCGGAGCAGCTGGCCGGCGAGGCCGCCAACGCCGACGGCGTCCGCATGGGCTACCTCACCGACGCGCTCACCCGGTCGCTGACCGAACTGCGGGACAGCGGCCTGGCGGTGTCGTGGGCGACCGTGGTGGACCGGGTGCGGCAGCGCGTCCTGGCCGCGTGGCCGACCCAGCGGCCCGAGGTGGAAGGCCCGGCCCGGCGGGTGGTGTTCGACACCGTCGAGGCCGACCCGGTCGCCACGTTCCCGGTGAGCCCGCTGCGGGACCGCGTCCGGATCGCGGGCGCGCCGCTGTTCGGGGTGCGTCCGGGCGACGAGTTCGTGGTGATGCCCGACGACTCCCCCGAGGCCGACGACGACCGCAAGCTCGGCGACGTCGTGGTGGAGCGGATCGACGCCCAGGCCGCGTACGGCGTGCTCTCGACCGGCCTGCCGGTGCCGTTGGGCGCCCGCGCCCACCTGGTCCGCGCCGCACTGCCCGCGCTGCCCGTCCGGATCGCCGGCGACGACCCCCGCTCGGCGACCCTCGCCCGGCTCGTCGAACCGGTGCCGATCGTGCGGGTCGCCGACGACGCCGAGGTCCACGTCGAGGCGGAGCCGGGCGGTTTGGTCGTGCACGACGCTTTCGGGCCTTTGCACGCGCCGCAGCCCGCGGATCTCGTGGTGGCCAACCTCAAGCGGGTGGCGCAGGCGAGGGCGTTGAGGTGTCTCACGGAGGACCCCTGGCTGGCGCTGGGAATCCCGGTGTCCATCACGTTCTCGCGGGTGGTGGACGGCGTGGCCGTGCCGCTGCCCCGGTCCGGCGCGGTGGTGCACTCGGGGCAGGCGATCTGCGTGGAGGTGCGCAACGACGGCACGGACACGGTGTACGTGTCGCTGTTGGACATCGGTGTGTCGAACCAGATCTCCGTGCTCAACCCGAACTCGCCAAGCGGGGTGCGGCTGGACGCCGGGCGGTCGTACACGTTCGGCGGCAACGACTACAGCGGCGCCCTGGCCGGTTTGGCGGTGAGCTGGCCGCCGTTGGTGCCGGCGACCGAGCCGCGTCCGGAGACCATCGTGGTCCTGGTCAGCGCCGAGCCCACGGACACCCGGGTCTTGGAGCAGACCGGCGTGCGCGGCGGCGGGTTGTCCCGTTTGGAACGCCACCTCCGCCAGTTGGGCACCGCCGGCGTCCGCGAAACCGCTCCCGAGGCGGCACGTCCGGTCCGCTTCGCCGTGCACACCGTCGACTTCGACCTGGTCCCCACCCCCGCGCCGCCGCCGGAAACCGCGGTGTTCCAGGTGAACGACCGCCCCACGGTGTTGCCGTGGACCCGTTCGGCCCGGTCTCTGGATGTCGCCGTGCACCTGTCGGACCTGGTGGTCCACCACAACCGCCGCTTCCGCCACTCCGACGTGCGGCTGGACGCCCTGGTGGTGACCGGCGGCGAGTTCCACGTGCACACCGAGACGTTCACCGACATCAAGGACGGCGAACGCCTGCCCCTGTCCACGCCCGTGTTCACCGGCACCGCCCGGTCGACGCTGGACGTGGCCGTGTGGATCTCCCCCAACGGCCCCCTCGACCTCGCCGCCCGGTTGCGCTGGCGCGGAGCCGTGTCCGACCTGGTGGACACCGCCCACCGGCTGCTGCGCGACGAGTTGGGCGACACCATCGGCCTGTACCGGACCACGCTGACCGCCGCCGAGCACTTCGGCCTGAGCCGCACGGTCGACGACTCGGCGGTGCGGGCGCAGGACTTCTCGTTCCGCTGCGCGGTGGCGGAGCCGTCCGTCAGGGTTGGGGTAGTGGGTTCACAGCGAGAGGGGACAGCGGGATGAAACGAGTGATCATCGGTGACCAGTCGTGGGGCCTGTCCGACGCCGACGCGGCCAAGGTGGTGTCCGACATCGAGCAGGCCATGACCGACGGCACCGTCGTCCGCCTGCCACTGCTGGCCGAGGGCCGCCCGGTGACCGTCTTCTTCAACGGCAAACTGGCCCTGACCGCCGTCGTGGACGACGACTCCGGCACCCGCCCCACCGAGATCTCCGGCTACTGACCGGTTCCGCTGCGCCGCCGGGCAGCGCGTCCCGGCGGCGCAGCGGTCAGCCGACCGCGAAGGCGTGGCTCTCCCGCACCAGGCCCCACACCACGTCCAACTCGGCCTCGTCCCGGGGACCGAAGACCATCAGCAGCGTCCCCGGACGCTCCCCGGCCCGGGCCACCGGGTGCAGTTCACCCCACCCCGCGCGCTCGACGTCGGCCACCCGCTCCAGCGGCAGGCACAGGTGCAGGCTGCCGTCATCAGGACCGTGCAGGTGGGCGAACTCGGCGTCCACCAGGAACGCCGTGGGGTCCGAGCCCGGTCGAGCCAGGTGCAGCGCCCGGGACTCGGGGAAGGAGATCCCGCTGGGACCGGTGCGGACACCGGCCAACCCGGTCATCCGCCGCCACAACTCCTCCTGCAACGCCACCGGGGCGATCTGGCTCAACTGCTGGTGCGGCACGGCCGGCCCAGTGGCGGGACGCGGCCCCTTGCGGATCGGCAAAACCTTCATGCGCGGGACGTTACTGTCGTGGAGATAGTGGTTACCTAGAGGAAAGTGCGTAATCCGGCAGGGTGATGTCCGTCGCGAACCAGTCCGTCGACTTCAGCAGCAGCTTCAACAGCAGCCGCGAACGGAACATCGAGTTGCGCATCGCCATCCGCAGCCGGGTCGGCGGAGCCAGGAACGGGCCCGTGTTGGCCTTCACCGCGACCTTCGCGTACCCCCGCAGCAGCGACTCGTACCGCGCGAACGCCACCCCCGGTGATCGCCCCGCGCCGCCACCAGCTCACCCGCCAGCACGTACGCGCCGACCACCGCCAGCCCGCTGCCGAACCCGCCCAACGTGTTCCCGAACTCGGAATCCCCCAGCAGCACCACGCGCCCCTTCGAGTACGACGGCACCCGCACCCGGCTGATCGTGTCCAGGTAAAGGTTGTCCACCCGCGACAACCGCTCCACCAGCTCGGGGAGCCGCCACCCGCCACCCCGGTAGGCCTCCGTGCGCCGCCGCCGCGGTCACCAAGCGCATCGCGGTCGGCTGGTCGTGGCGCGCGGCCCAGCGCAGGGCCGCCACCAGGTTGTCGTGCTCGGCGGACAGCAGGGCCAGCCGGTCGAGCTGCTCGGCGCGCCGCAGGTGCGGGTCGGCGCGGTGGACCAGGTCCAGGAAGTGCCGGGCGTGCACCTGCTCAAGCTCCTCACCGGACTCGACAAGCTTCTCCTTGCAGTACAACAGGATCGTGTCGAGCATCCGGTAGCGCCCGGCGCGCACCCGCGGCAGCGACCGGTCCACCAGGTCGGCCAGCGCGTCGTCCGACCCGCACACCGCCGCCACCGCCTCCGAGCACCACGTGCGGCACCTGCGCCCCGTCGACCAGCGCCGACAGGTCGACGAAGCACACGTCCCGCGCCCACCGCCCGGCCGCCTCGACCGCGAGCCGGGTCTTGCCGATCCCGCCCGGCCCGGTGGCCGTCGCGAGCCCGGTGCACGTCCACGTCGTCCGGGTCCACCACGATCCGGTACCCGCCCCCGGCGAACTCGATGACCCCGTCCGGCAACCCCCGCCGCAACCACGACACCCGCGCCTGCACCGCGTTGGGGTTCTCCCCACCGAAGTCCACCACGCGCCCGGCGTCGAGGAGGAGCCCGGTCAACAAGGCCCGAGGCTTGGGCCCACCAACCGCGACCACCGCACCGGCGTCCGTCCGCACTTCCAGTGGACCAAGGATCCCGAACCACATGCCCCGATGCTGCCGACCGGGGCCTCACTCGCAGCCGATGCCGTCCTTGTCGTTGCCGTCGAGCCGGTACACGTCCGGACCAATCACCTGGATCGGACCGCGCACGTAGGCGGGGCCGTCACCGCTGCCGCCCTCGCAGTCGACGTCCGATGCGATCGGTACGCACGGGGTGTAGCTCGGGTGGCACTCCTGCGCGGGTGCGGGCGGCGGAGGCGGCGGGGCCTGCGTGACCTCGCGCGTGGTGGGTGCCGGTGCGGGCGGCTGGGTGTCCGGCGGCGGGGCCGGGGCGACCGTGGTGGTCGTCGTGGTCGTGGTCGTGGTCGTCGGCGGTGCGGTCGTGGTCGTCGTGGTCTTCGTAGTTGTGGTCGTGGTGGTGGTGGACGAGTCGGCCGCAGTGGGCGTCGTGGGGGTTCCGCTGTTGGCGGCGACCACGATGAGGAAGATCGCGCCCAGCACACCGCCCGCGATCCACGCCGGCTTGTGCGCCGCGAACGTGTTCTGCCGCTGCGCCGGGATCGGCGGGGTCCACGCGATCGTCGGGGACGGAGCGGGCGCGACGGGTGGCATCGGCACCGCGGAGGGGTCGCGGGGCAGGTGGAGGACGATCTCCAGACCGCGCGCGCCGCGCGTCACGGTCGCCTCGCAGCCCGGCCGCGCGCCCTGTCCCAGCAGGCCCGACACGAGGTCGCCGTACCGCTGCGACATCAGCCAGGTCAGCTCGCCCACCCGCTGGCCGTCCAGCCGCACCTCGACCGCCTGCTCGCCGCGGTACTTGCCGGCGGCGATGGCGCACCAGCCCAGCTCCACCACCACGCGCCGCTGCCCGCCGGGTGCCACCGGGTACCGACCTAACACCTGTTGGTGGTGCTCCTCGCGCGTCACGGTGACGGCCACCTCGGCCGCTACCACCACCAGTCCCGACGACGGGTTCTCGACCACGACGACTCCTGACGCTCCAACCGACGTACGCGCTGACCATCGGAGGAACGGAGCAGGTGTTACCAGTTGGGGCACAACGACACCCGGACAGTCCAATGTGGATCAGCCACGAATACACCGAAGGCCCCCGGGGTGTCCAGGGGCCTTCGGCCCGGCCTGTCCGCAATTCTCGGGAATCAGGCGGCGCGCCACAGGGCGGGTGTGTTCGGCGGTTCCCAGCCGGGTTGGGCGGTGTGGGTTTGGAGGCAGACGTAGCTCGCGCCGCCGTACGTGACGCTCGCCCCGGTCGAGTAAGTGGTGCCGACCGACCACGTGCCGCCGGGTGGCTGCGAAGTGGTCGTGGTCGGGCTGGTGGGCGAGGTGGTCGGGTTCTGGGGGACGTTCAGGACGAAGTCGAACAAGCCCTCCCGGCCGGTCCCGACGTTGCGCACGGTCATCAGCAGGCGCGGGTCGAAGATCGAGTCCGTGTTGTTCCGCGGCTCGTTCGGGAAGTACAGCTGCGTGGTCAGGATCCGACCGCCGGGGTTCTGCACCTTCACGTGGATGTGCCGCGTCCGCCCCGGGTACAGCCCCGGCACGATGGTCTGCAACGTGAACTTGCCGTCCGGGCCGGTGAACTGGTGGCCGCGGAAGCGGTAGCCCCGGTTGTCGTAGACGCCGTTGTTGTCGCACTGCCAGAAGTCCAGCAGGGCGTTGGCGATCGGCACGCACGCCAGGCCGAAGACGTAGCCGCTGACGGTCAGCCGGGTGCCGACGGTGCCCGCGTCGACCAGCGACGTGCGGCGCGGCGAGTTCGGCTTGAAGTACGGGCCCTCGGTCTGCGGCGGGGTCGGGTCGTCGCCGTCGTCGCACTCCGGGGTCAGCTCCAGCGTGCCGCCGGTGCTCGGGACGGTGCGGGCCAGCGCGGGCACGCCCATCAGCGCGGCGGGCAGCGCGACGCCGGCGGCGACGGCCGCGCGCAGCACGGGTCGGCGGCTGACGTGGCGGGAGTCTGTCTCGTCCTGGAGGGCGCCCTCGGTGGGGCGGTCGCCGTCCATCGGCGTGTCCATGCCTGCTCCTCGTGGGGATGGCTCGGGATTCATCTCGAACCTATGGAGCTGCCCCGACCCGCGACGATGGACTGGACCGGTTGGTCGTGGTGAATCTCGCGGGCGGCCATCACTGTGAACGCCCCACCGCGCGGACGTCCCCGCGGCGGCGGAAATCGCCCGGGCTCACACCCGCCTCGCGCCGGAAGAACCGGCAGAAGTAGGCCGGGTCGCCGAACCCCACCCGCCCGGCGATCTGCCGAACGGTCAGGTCCGTCCGGGCCAGCAGCCGCTTGGCCTCGCCGGCCCGCGCCTCGCGCACCAGCTGCGAGGGCGTCCGGCCGGTCGCCGCCTTCACCGCTTCGGTGAGGTACCCGGGAGTCACGCCGATGCGCTCGGCGTAGGCGCTCACCGACCACAGCCCCAAGTCCGGTCGGGCGGTCAACCGCGCGAACTCCTCGGCGACCGCGCCGGGACGGGCGGGTGGCACGGCCGAGGCGGTCTGCGGCAGCCGCGCCGCGCGCACCACCAGGACGTGCAACAACGCCCGCAGCACGGACTCCACCCCGCGCGCCCCGGCCCGGTACTCCTCCTCCAACTCGGCGATGAGCCGGCCCAGCCGGGCGTGCGTCGGCCCGTCGAGGGTGAGCCAGGGGCGTTCGGACAGCCGGCGCAGCAGCTCGCGGTCGCCGGGGTGGTCGAGCAGGAAGTCGTCGGTGAACAGGACGACGTGGCCGGACAGGTCCCGGGCGTCCCAGTGGTGCACCTGGCCGGGCGCGATGACGCACAGGTGGGGCGGCCGCAGTTCCCACCGGGCGAGGTCCACCACGTGCGTCCCGGTGCCGCCGGTGACGTAGACGATCTCGTGGAACGTGTGCCGGTGCGGGAAGTTCGCCCGCGACATCGGTCCGATGGCGTCGAAGGTGCCGATGGCGAACGGCAGCGCGTTGAGCATCGGCACTTCCAGCCGGTGCATGGGCAGCTCACCGCCGTTCTGGACCTGGCAGGGCGTCCCGGGTAACACGGTCGTGCCGCGCATGTCCCAATTCCTCTCGCAGGGGGCGGACCGGCGCCCGGTCGCAGGAGGGCGAAGGTCCAGACCAATCACGTTCACCATGACACGGCCGGCGAGCCCGCGGAACTGCTCCGAACGTGGGTGACTCACCGGGTGAACGGGCGACACGCGCCAAACTCCGAGTGGTCGATCATCCGACGTGTCACCCTTCCGAGCCCACTCATCCGAGTTAGGAGGGGTCCGCCGCCATGAACCCACTGCGTCTGAGACGCACCACCGCCGCCCTCGTCCTCGCCCTCGGCGCCGCCTGCCTGGCCGCCGTCCCGCCACCCGCCCGCGCCGCCGTGCCCGCCGGCTTCACCGACACCCTCGCGATCGGCGGCCTGACCCAACCGACCGCCGCCGCGTTCGCCCCCGACGGCACCGTGTTCGTCGCCGAGAAGAGCGGCCTGGTCAAGGTCTTCGACTCGCTCGCCGACCCCACCGCCACCGTGTTCGCCGACCTCCGCACCCGGACCCAGGACTTCTGGGACCGCGGCCTGCTCGGCCTCGCCGTCGACCCCGCGTACCCCGCCCGCCCGTACGTCTACGTCGCCTACACCCACGACGCCGAACCCGGCGGCACCGCGCCGCGCTGGGGCGACACCTGCCCCACCCCGCCCGGCCCGATGGACCGCGGCTGCGTCGTCACCGGCCGCGTCTCCCGCCTCACCATGGGCGCCTCCGGCGTCTCGATCGCGGAGAAACCCCTGGTCACCGACTGGTGCCAGCAGTACCCGAGCCACTCGATCGGCACCGTCGCGTTCGGCCCGGACGGCGCGCTCTACGTCGGCGGCGGCGACGGCGCCAGCTTCGCCTTCGCCGACTACGGCCAGGTCGGCAACCCGTGCGCCGACCCGCCCGGCCCCGCCGGCACCGACCTGTCCGCACCGACCGCGCGCGGCGGCGCGCTGCGCTCGCAGTCCCCGCGCCGACCCGCCGGCGAACCGGTGAGCCTCGACGGCGCCATCGTCCGCATCGACCCGGACACCGGCGCGGCCCTGCCGAGCAACCCGCTGGCCGGCCACCCCGACGCCAACGCGCGCCGGATCGTCGCGCACGGCCTGCGCAACCAGTTCCGCTTCGCCTTCCGGCCCGGCACCGAGGAGATCTGGGTCGGCGACGTCGGCTGGGGCGACTGGGAGGAGGTCAACCGGATCGCCGACCCGGACGACCCAATCGTGGAGAACTTCGGCTGGCCCTGCTTCGAGGGCACCGGGCGGCAACCCGGCTACGACAGCGCCGACCTGTCGCTGTGCGAGTCCCTCTACGCCGGCGGCGGCCACACCCCGCCGCACTACGCCTACCACCACTCGGCGAAGGTCGTCCCCACCGACCCGTGCCCGACCGGCGGGTCGTCCATCGGCGGGATCGCGTTCGAGGGCAACGGGAACTACCCCGCCGAGTACGACGGCGCGCTGTTCTTCGCGGACAGCTCGCGCGGCTGCGTGTGGGCCATGAAGACCACGAACGGGGTGCCGGACCCGGCGAAGATCGTGCCGTTCGTGACCGGCGTGGACCTCCCGGTGCAGCTGCTCACCGGCCCCGGCGGCGACCTGTTCTACGTGGCCCTGGGCGCGGGCCAGCTGCGCCGCGTCAGCTACCCGACCGGCGGGAACCGCGCGCCCACGGCGGTCGCCCAAGCGAGCCCGTCCACCGGTCCCGCACCGCTGTCGGTGCAGTTCGACGGCCGGGCGTCCAGCGACCCCGACGGCGACCCGCTGACCTTCGCGTGGGACCTCGACGGCGACGGCGCGTACGACGACTCCACCTCCGCCACGCCCACCCACGTCTACCACGGGACCACCGTCGTCGGGCTCAAGGTCACCGACTCCGCCGGGGCGTTCGCCACCACGACCACCACCGTCACGGTCGGCGGCCAGGACCCGGTGCCGGTGATCGACGACCCGACGTCGCTGGTGCGGTGGGCGGTCGGCGAGACCGTGACCTTCGCCGGCCACGCCACCGACCCGCAGGACGGCACGCTGTCCGCCGGGAACCTGCGGTGGCGGCTGAGCATCCAGCACTGCGCGACCACCGGCTCGTGCCACGAGCACGTGGTGCAGGAGTCCACCGGCACCTCCGGCTCGTTCGTCGCGCCGGACCACGAGTACCCGTCGTACCTGGAGCTGACCCTGACGGCGACCGACTCCGCCGGCCGGTCCGCCGCCACGAAGCTCCGGCTCGACCCGCGCACCGTGGTGCTGACCTTCACCTCGTCACCGTCGAACGCGAACCTCACGGTCGGCAGCACGACCCAGCGGACCCCGTTCTCCCGCACGGTGATCGTCGGTTCGGTCAACTCGATCAGCGCGCCCTCGCCGCAGATCCTCGGTGAGCTGCGCCTGGGCTACCGGTGGTCGAGCTGGTCCGACGGCGGCGCGCGGACGCACAACATCGTCGCGCCCGCCTCGCCGACCACGTACCACGCCCAGTTCCGGGTGTGGTCGTAGGCCGCTTCGAGAAAGCGAAGGACCCTCACCCGCGGTCCTTCCGGGCCGCGGGTGAGGGTACTGCGAGCAGCTCAAGACATGCCGTCGAACGCCATTTCGGAATACTCCACCGGGTCCCGCCCAATTCTGTTGCCGGCCAATGCCCCAGCTCACCCGAGTGGCACCGCAGCGCTCCCACCAGCCCAGCCGCACACACTCTGACGTGCAACCGAAGCCGGCCTTTCACAGTCGAGAAGAATGGTGAGCGCGCTTTTTGTAATGCGCTGTCAACGTCGGTTCAGGTGCCGGGACATGGCACCGGGGGAAGTCGAATCCGACATTCTGGAGACATCGACATGAAGAAGTTCGCGCGCGTTCTCACCACGGCCGCCGCCGGCGCCGCGGCCGCACTCGCACTCACCGCGGGCGTCGCGCAAGCCGCCCCGAACGGCTCGGTCTACCTGTACACGGGGACGAACGCGCACTGCGCGTTCAGCGGGGACAACGGCGTGGCGGGCGGCGTGTTCACCGGCTACGAGTGCCGCAACGGGGTGGCCGGGTACAGCGTGCTGGTGGACGCGACCGGCGGTTCGTTCAGCGACGTCTACATCAACACCTTCGACGGGCTCGCGAACTGCTCCTTCGCCGGCGACAACGGCACGTCCGGCGGGGTGTGGGACTCCTACCACTGCCAGTCGGGCTTCGCGGGCTACAGCCTGACGGTCAGCGCCTGATCCGTTCGGCCCGGGGCGTCACCCGCCCCGGGCGTTCGAACACACGTTCGAGCGGTCCACAGCTGTGGACAGCCCTGTGGACAACCGGTGGATCACCCCGCCGCGGCAAGGAGTTCGTCCACCGACCACTGGTCGTAAGCGTGCACACCGCGCTTCTCCGCCACGATCCGCCCGTCCGGCGCGATGAGGAAGTCCGCCGGCAACCCGAGCCGACCACCCGACGGCGTCGGCAGCGGTCGCCGCCCGCGCAGCACCGGCCCGAGGTCCCGGACGATCCCCCGCACGATGGCGCCCCACGCGCGCGGGTCGAGCAACGCCCGCGGCTTGGCCTCGACGCCGAACTCCACGTAGAGCCGCTTCTCCGGGTCCGCGATCACCGCGAACGGGAAGTCCTCGACGTGCGGCCGGAGTTCGTCGGCGGTGGAGTGGAAGACGACGACCTCCGCGATGCCCCGGGCCGCGATCTCGCCGTGCCGGTCCACGATCGACCTCAGGTGCAGGTTGCACACCGGGCACCCGGCGAACCGGCGGAACTGAAGGTGCACCAGGCGTTCCGGGTCGGGCACCCGCACGGGTCCGCCCAGCACCGCTTCCCACTCGCGCGTCGTGATCACAGCTCCCCCTCGTCACTTTAAGCGTGTGCTGTACGCCTACGACGTTATGAGCGTATGCCGTACGCTGTCAAGCGCCATGCCACGACCCAAGTCGCTCACCCCGGAAGCCCTCGCCGCCGCCGCGCTCGCCGTGGTGGACCGCGACGGCCTGCCCGCCCTGTCCATGCGCGCGGTGGCGCAGGAACTGGGCATGGGCACGATGTCCCTCTACCGGTACGTGCGGGAGAAGACCGAGCTGGAAGCGCTCGTCGTCGACCTCATCCTGTCCACAGTGGACGTCGAGCCGCCGGAAGCCCCGTGGCCCCAACAGGTCACCGTGCTGGTCCGGCGCGTTCGGGACGCGGTCGCGGCCCATCCCAACGCGGTCGTCCTGACGATGACCCACCGGCACCGCTCGGCGGCGATCAGCCGGTGGTCGGAGGCGGTGCTGGAAGTGTTGGCCGCCAACGGTTTCAGCGGTCCGCGACGGGTCGTGGCGCTGCGCTGCCTGCTGAGCTACCTGATCGGTGCGGTGCAACTGGAGCACCTGGGCCCGCTGACCGGACCAAGCACCGCCGTAATGGCCGGCAACGCGGAGTTCCCACTGCTGGCCGAGACCGCGCGCGCCGCGCCCGCCGTGGACCACGGGTTCGCGCGCGGGCTGGCCATCGTGTTGCGGGGTCTGGAGGGGTGAACTCCAGGTCGGCGCGGAGGTCGAGTGGGCGCCGACCTCCGCGCCGAACCGTGACGAACACGGAGTTCCGCTTCGAGCGTCACGGAACCGACAAGGGCGCGGAGCCGGTTCCCGCTGCGTCTCCAGGTCAGGTTCGTCGAGCGGGGCCACGTGCCGCCCCTGTCCCGTTCGGCGCGAACGGGAAGCCGGAGGTCATACGATCCGGTCGTCGGGCAGTTCGAGCAGTTCCTCGAGCACGCTCGACGCCGGACCGCGCCTGCGCCAGGAGAACCGGGACGGTGCCAGGACGTTCACCTCGTCCGCGGGCATCCGCATGGCCACCGCGTCGTCCTCCGTGTGCAGCCGGACGACGTCGATGACGGCGTCGTGCGCGCGGACTCCGACGACGGCGGCCAACTCGCCCCGCGCGTCGCGCGGGTGCAGGAACTGGAAGCCGCGGGCGATCAGCTGACGCAGTTGGAGCGTGGTGCGGGCGTCAGTCGACGAGGTCATCGAACTCCCCGTCCCTGGCACCGGCCACGAAGGCCGCCATCTCCGCCCTGGTGTAGACCAGCGCGGGACCGTCCGGGAACCGGGAGTTGCGGACCGCGACGTCGCCGCCGTCCAGCACCGCTACTTCGACGCAGTTGCCGTACTGGCCGCTGCGCGCGCTCTTCCGCCAGGTCACGTCCCGCAAAGCCGCAGCGGACATGCCGTTGTGCGCCTTGCCGGTCATCGACATCACCTACCCAACGACGACGGAGTGCATCTGCACGTGCATTTGACTGTGCACGGACGGTAGCACTGCGTGAGACCCGGGTAAATGCACGTGCAGATGCAGACGGCGAATCTCGCCCGGACGGAGGAGTCGCTAGAGGGCCGCTCGGAATTTCATGAGCATCTGTCGGCTCCGATCCGGCGTCTCCGCGTCCACCGTCAGCCGGTCGAAACGGCGGCTGTAGATCTCCAGCTCCTCGATTTTGTCCAGGTAGAGGGCACCGGCGAGGTGTTCGAGGTAGACGATGTCGGGCAGGTCGGGCTCACCGAAACGGAGCATCGTGAATGGTCCTTCCGCTGCGTAACCGCTCAGCTCGAAAGGAACAATCTGAAGAGTGATCGGTGCGTCCTTGGTTACGGAGAGCAAATGCTCGATCTGGGCGTGCAAGACGTCACGACCCCCGATCGGGCGATGCAACACCGACTCGTCGATGACCGCCCACAGCCGCGGCGCGCTCGGCCGGAACATGATCTTCTGCCGCTGCATGCGCAAGGACACCCGCCGCTTGACCTCCGGACCGGCCAGCTCGGGCCGACCGTTGCTGGCGATCGCCATCGCGTAGTCCTCGGTCTGCAGCAGGCCCGGCACGAAGTGCGTCTCGTAGGTCAGGATGCGGGTCGCCGCCTCCTCCAGGCCCACGTAGTCCTGGAACCAGTCGGGCATCAGGTCGTTGTAGCGGTGCCACCAGCCGGGCTCGTTGGACCGGCGGACCATCGCCAGGAACTTGTCCCGCGCGTCCGCGTCGGTCACCCCGTACATGGTCAGCAGGTCGGAGACGTCGCGCTCCTTCAGGCCGACGCGCCCCAGCTCCATCCGGCTGATCTTCGACTCCGACCCGCGGATCGCGTAGCCCGCGTCGGCCCGGGTGATCTCGGCGGCCTCGCGCAGCCTCCGCAGCTGCGATCCCAGCACGATGCGCAGGGCCGTGGGACCGCTCTCCCGCTCGGTCGCCGAGCCCTCGGAGTCACCGGCGCGCATACCTGATCCTCCCGACCGCGCTCTCTCGTGCGATCCCCCGCCACCCGAACAGCGGTTGCGTCCGAGCGGGGCGAACTCGCATCGTCACCGAACGTACACCCACGATCTTCCCCCGTCCGCCGCACACCGCTCACTCGGGCAAAGGGCCCATACTCTTACGCTCAGTGGACTGTGACGCGGCGCACAACCGCCGCCCCCCTGAACAACTCATGCGAGGTCACCAATGCCGGGCACGTCCTCGGACACCGCCATCCCCACCTACATCGACACCAGCAAGGCCAGTATCGCCAGGGTCTACGACGCCTTCCTCGACGGCAAGGACAACTACGAGATCGACCGCGAAGTGTTGCGCAGGGTCGAGCGCGTGGCACCCGAGGCCAAGACGCTCGCCGTCGACAACCGCGCGTTCCTGATCCGGGTGACCCGGTTCATCGCGAGCCAGACCGGCGTCACCCAGTTCCTCGACTGCGGCTCGGGCCTGCCCACAGCGGAGAACACGCACCAGGTGGCGCAACGGATCCAGCCCGACGCGCGGGTCGTCTACGTCGACAACGACCCGGTGGTGCTGGCCCACGGCCGCGCCCTGCTGGAGGAGAACGACCAGACCCACTTCTCCGCCGCGGACATCTTCACGCCGCAGGAGATCCTCAACGACGAGGTCGTGCGCCGCCACATCGACTTCGACGAGCCGCTGGCCCTGTTCCAGCTCGGCACGCTGCACCACTACAACGGCGAGTCGCCCACACCGGCCGAGATCATGGCCGAGTACATCGAGGCGCTGCCGACCGGCTCGTACGTGGCGATCAGCCACTTCCTGGACCCGCAGACCGAGGAGCACTCGGCGATCGCGCGGCGCATGGAGGAGACGTTCCTGCACTCCCCCATGGGTTCCGGGAAGTTCGCGACCCACGACGAGCTGCTGGCCATGTTCAACGGCCTGGAACTGGTCGACCCGGGCCTGGTCATCTGCGCCGACTGGTGGCCCGACGGCCCGCGGCTCAAGGAGCTGGACGCGGTGTCGTACTGCATCGCGGGCGCGGTGGCCCGCAAGTCGTAGCGCGGCCGGCCGAGGGGGCTCGAAGCGCCGTGTCGCGTTGCGGCACGGCGCTTTTTCGAGAGCTTCAGCGGCCGAAGAAGTCCACCAGGACCGGCGCGGTGACCTTCGCCTTGACCATGTGCGTCTGTCCACTCAGGACCTTCAGCTCGGCGTCCGGCAGGGTGTCGGCGAGCACCGCCTGCGCGTTGCGCATGTACTCGGGGCTCTTGCCGCCGGCGATGACCAGGCCGGGCACCTTCGCGCCGGACCACCGGTCGGCCGCCGGCTTCTCGCCCCGCTGGAACTCGCCCACCAGGCCGAAGTCGTGCGGCAGGGTGTGGGCGACGGCCTTGAGCTGCCGCCACGGCGGCGTGATCCGCATGATCGCCGTGACGAGCTTCGGCGTGCCCACGTAGTCCATGAACATCTTCACCGCGTCCGACCGCCGGTCCTCGGCGACCGCGCGCCGCACCCGTTCGGGCAGGTCGGCGGGCATCGGGGCGTGCGTGCCGTCGACGACCATCGGCGACTCGTAGATCGCGTACCGGTCGACGGGAACACCGCGGTGCACGGCCTCGGCGACGAGCGTGCCGCCGGACGACATGCCGAACAGGTACGCCCGGCCACCGGCCTCCTCGACCAGCGCGGCGATGTCCTCGACCTCGCGCGCCACGTCGTAGGGCGCGGTGTCGCCGCTCTCGCCCCGGCCGCGCCGGTCGTAGGTGTACACGGTGAAGTGCGGTGCCAGGGCCTGCGCGAGCCGGGTGGCCGGGCCGAACGCGCGGTGGCACAGCGCGCCGTCGACGATGACCAGCGCGGGCCCGGAACCGGTCTTGCCGTAGGCGATGCGCGTGCCGTCCTGGGACGTGACGTGACCCATCTTTCGTTCTCCTCAGATCTCGGCGCGGAGCTTGACGGCGACCGCGGACACCCACAGCCAACTGACGACGGCGACGACGTAGAGCACGACGGTCGCGTAATCGGTGCCCACGAAAGCGATGGGCACCACCGACGCCACCCCGACCGCCACGCACAAGCGCGACCACGCTCCGGTGAAGCGGCGGGCCATGACGAAGCAGGACGTGATCAGCGCGGGGAAGGCCGCGAAGAACGCCACACCGTGCAGGACTCCGTGCCACGACAGGGTTTCCGGCTGACCGGCCGGCGCGCCCGCCGGGTACCCGAACGCCGGGTCGGCCACGAACACACCGCCGCCGATCATGCCGACCGCGAAGATCCCGAACAGGATCGGCGCCCACGTTCCCGCCCGCTGTCCCTTGAGCGCTTTCCGCACCCCGAAAGCGAAGGCGAGGAACAACAGTCCACTGAGGACGAAGTTGGCGATCTGCACCCAGCCGCCCTCGCCGAGGGACAGGAAGCTCATCGGGTGCTTGGTCATGTCGAAGCCCTCGCGGGTGAACGCCTGCGCGAACCCCGTGACGAGGTAGAGCGGTCCGGCGATCGCGCCGCAGCCGAGGAGGAGCTTCGTGGTGTCCTGGGTCTTGGTGATCGTGGTCATGACAGGGTTCCCATCCAGGCGGACCACGTGCGCTCGTCGCGGTGGTCGTCGACGAAGACGTGGTGCATGGCGATCAGGTGTCCGGTGATGCCTTGGAAGAAGCGGTAGAGCGCGTCCGGGGTGCGGATGCCGATGGTCTGGGCGTTGGCGTAGTAGACGACGCCCGGGGTGCCGTCCACGTCGACCTGGTCTCCGGGCTCGGCACCGCCGAGCTTGGCGTGCAGGCGGGTCCAGAGGGTCGGCCAGTCGCCGATCTCGGGGCCGAACACGGTGACCGGCTCGGCGATCCGGCCCGCGAAGTGGGTGAGGTACTCGATGAGCGTGCGCCAGAACATCGCGCCACCGGCGGTCATCGCCTCGAACTCGTCCTGCCAGTCGTCGCCGGGCAGGAAGCCGGCGACGACCATGCGGAGCACGGTGCTGCCGTGGTCGCGGCCCTCGATCAGGAACTCGTAGGCGAGCTTGCGGCCGTCGGGGGCGGGTTCGCCGCCGTAGGCGAGGTGCTTGCCGGGCTCCCAGGCGGTGACCGGGTGCGCGGGCTCGTAGCCGCCGAACGCGCCCCGGATCGTGGCGCCCGGGTCGACCTCGTTGTGGCCCATGAACCACGAGTCGATGCCGGGGCCGGTCGCGATCGCGTCCCAGACCTGGTCGGGCGTGACACCGGCCAGCTCGACCTCGTTGACCTCTTCGAACGCGTGGCCCATCAGGACTCCTTGGGGATGCTGGGGTGGACGGCGACGACGATGCGATGCGGGCGCCCGCCTTCGGCCGCCTCGTCGTGGTACTTGGCGACCAGGCCGGCGACGGCGGTCGCGAGCTCTTCGGCGAAGGCCGCGCGGTCCTGGGCGGAGGCGAACCGGACTTCGCCGTCGATGGCGAACGTCGCCACCTTCTTGCCCGCCTTGGATGCGCCGGTGATGAGCTTCCCGACGTCTTTGACCAACCGCGCCGCAACCGCGAGCAGCCAACGTGCCGAGAGTCGGTCGGGCGACCGCTCCGGGTCGGGCTGCACGGCGGCGAGCGCGACGGGCGAGATCACGTAGGACGCGGCAGTCGCGCGCATGACCCGCTCGGTCATGTTGCCCTTGCGACGTTCCTCGGCCAGCTCGACCAAGCCGTGCTGTTCGAGCGTGCGCAGGTGGTAGTTGACCTTCTGCCGCGGGAGCCCCACCTTGGCCGCCAACGTGGTCGCCGAGCCGGGTTCGACCAGTTCGGCCAGCAGCCGGACACGTACCGGGTCCAGCGTCACCTCGGCCGTAGCCGGGTCCTCGATCACCGCCACTTCAAGCATGGGAGAACCTTCGCACCGACAAGTTCGATTGTCAAGACAACTCAACTTGTCGGTGTCCGACCTGCCCCGCCGGCCGCCGAGCAGTCCGTCAGCGTTTGGTGCGTGGCTCGTCAGCGGCCGTCGGCAGAGTCGGCCGCATGGTGCACACACAGGGGAAGCAGAAGTGGTGGCGGCGGCCGTGGGTGGTGCCGCTGGGATTCCTGGTCCTGCTGTTCGTCGCGTTCTCGCTACCGCCCTACCTCACCGGCGACCGCGCCCAGTCCCGCGTGCCCGACCCCGGCTACGCCTGGTACTACCCCGCCCTCGTCGGCCACGTCGTCTTCGCGTCCGTCGCGATCCTGACCGCCGTCCTCCAGATCTGGCCCTGGTTCCGGCAGCGCCACCCCAAGTACCACCGGTACCTGGGACGCGCCTACGTGTTCGCGGGTGTCCTGCCGGGCGGGGTGCTGGCGCTCCTGATCGGCGCGGTCAGTCCGTTCGGGCCGGTCAACGCGCTCGGCAACGTCCTCATGGGCTCGCTCTGGCTCGGCTTCACCATCACCGCCCACCGCATGGCCCGTCGCAAGCGCTACGTCGAGCACCGCCGCTGGATGCTGCGCAGCGCCACCCTCACCTTCTCCATCATCACCAACCGCCTCTGGGCCGTCGCGATGATCATCATCCTGCCGCCGTTCAAGGACAGCGCGTTCGGCGGCAGCGAGGTCGCCCTGATGCAGGCGACCTCCGCGATCTCCGCGTGGATGGGCTGGGTGCTGCCCTTCCTGTTCGTCGAGTGGTGGCTGGAGCGGGACGTCGCGCGCAAGCAGCGGCGGGTTCAGCGGCCCGCCGACGAGGCCAGGGTCGCGGTCTCGAACTCGAGCAGCTGACGCTTGCGGTCGATGCCGCCGCCGTACCCGGTCAGGTCGCCGGTCGACCCGACCACCCGGTGGCACGGCACGATGATCCCGACCGGGTTGCGGCCGTTGGCCATGCCGACGGCCCGCGCCGCGGTCGGCCGACCCACCAGCGCGGCCAGCTCCCCGTACGACACCGTCTCCCCGTACGGGATCGAGCACAGCGCCCGCCACACGGTCCGCTGGAACGGCGTCCCGAGCAGGTCCAGCTCCAGGTCGAACGACGTGCGCGTGCCCGCGAAGTACTCCTCCAACTGCACGATCACGTCGGCGAACGGCGCGGCGTCCGCCGGCCCGAACGACTCGTCGTCGGGCCGGTACCGCTGGTCGGTCATGTACAGCCCGGACAGCACGCCGTCCGTGGCCACGAGCGTCAACGGGCCGACGGGACTGTCGACCGTGGTGTGCGTCATGAGGGTCCTTTCACGCGGGCAGCCGGTTGACCGCGTGGTCACCGGTGGCCCAGAGGTGTTGGACGGCGTAGGCCCGCCAGGGGCGCCACGCGCGTGCGCGCTCGACGAGCGCGCCGGGGGTGTCGGGCAGACCGAGGGTCCGCGCGGCCAGCCGCACGCCCAGGTCGCCCGGGATGAACGCGTCCGGGTCGCCCAGCGCCCGCATCGCGATGACCTCGACGGTCCACGGGCCGAACCCGGGCAGCGCCAGCAGGTCCGCGCGCGCCTTGTCCCAGTCCGCGCCGACGCCCAGGTCGAGCGCGCCGGACGCCAGGGCGTGCACCAGCGCGGCGAACGCGGTCTTGCGGGACTGCGGCATGGCCAGCACGGCCGGGTCCAGCTCGGCTAGTTGCTCGGGCGTCGGGAACAGGTGGGTCAGGCCGTGGTCCTCGACCGGCGTGCCCGCGGCGACGACGATCCGCGCCGCGTGCGTGCGGGCCGCGGCGGTGGACACCTGCTGGCCCAGCACCGCGCGGACCGCGAACTCGGCGGCGTCCACGGTCCCCGGCACCCGCCGCCCCGGGTCCTTGTCCACCAAGGGTTTCAGCAACGGGTCCGCGGCCAGTTGCTCGTCGACGGCGATCGGGTCGGCGTCCAGGTCCAGCATCCGGCGGCACCGGGCGATCGCCAGCGACAGGTCCCGCAGGTCGGTCAGCGCCAACTGGCACGCCACGTGGTCCGGCTCGGGCCGCAGCGCCACGACCGCGTGGCCGTGCGGGGTGCGCATGGTCCGCCGGTACGCGCCGTCCCGCCACTCCTCCACGCCCGGCACGGCGGTCGCTGCCAGGTGCCCGAACAGGTTGTCCGGGCACAGCGGCGCGCGGAACGGCAACCGAAGCGACAGCACCCCCGGCGCGGCGGACGGCGCGGACCGCCGCGTCCGCAGGTCGGTGGGCGACATCGCGAACACCGCGCGCACGGTCTCGTTGAACGCCCGGACGCTGGCGAACCCGGCGGCCAGCGCCACGTCCGCCATCGGCAACCCGGTCGTCTCGATCAGCAGCCGGGCGGTCTGCGCGCGCTGCGCCCGGGCCAGCGCGAGCGGTCCCGCGCCGAGTTCGGCGAGCAGCTGCCGTTCGACCTGTCGGACGCTGTAGCCCAGCCGCGCGGCCAGTCCGGGGACGCCTTCGCGGTCCACCACGCCGTCGGCGATCAGGCGCATGGCCTTGGCGACGGAGTCGGCGCGGTGGTTCCACAGCGGTGAACCCGGACTCGCGTCCGGACGGCACCTCTTGCACGCGCGGAATCCCGCTTGTTGCGCCGCCGCCGCACTCGGGTAGAACCGCATGTTCTCGACCTTCGGCGGCACCACCGGACAACTCGGCCGGCAATAGATCCGCGTGGTGAGCACGGCGGTGAAGAACCACCCGTCGAACCGCGCGTCCTTGGACTGCACGGCTCGAACACAACGTTCCGCGTCTTGGTGCACGGCATCCAGCATCGGTCAACGCCAGGCCGTTGGCTGGCGGAAATGCGACATGAAGACAACACGCACCGGGCCGCCGCCGCACACCGTTGTGCGACCGGCCGGCCTCAGGCGTGCAGTGGAGCCGCGAGCCTGGCCAGTGCGGCCAGGTTCACCTCGGCCCGCTCCCGGTCGGCCGCGTCGAGCACGGTCCGCAGGATCGGGCACACCCTGGACGCGCCGGGGACGCCCCGTTCGTCACGGTCGGTGACCGGAACGGGTCCGGTCGTCCACGGCTCAGTCCCGGTCGGCATGGCAGGTCGCCGCGCCGTTCCACCGGCCGGGCCGGCTCTGTGCACCCCGCTGAGAAGACCCCCAGGACTCCTCAGCGGCGAACGTTCTGCCACTCGCGTTAGTTGCTTGCGAAACCACTTCGACCGGTCCCTTCGCACAACCTGGCGACGTCAGCGACAACGTCACGGGCAGCTTGGCAGCGCAAGTCGTTAGGGTGGACTGCCCGGAGTCGCACCGGTCCACAAACGACCTGTTCACGCGCTCTCAGCCGGTTTTCCGGTCCGGAAACAGCGGACCGACGAGGAGGTCCCCCGCGGATGGCTGGTTCTGGTCAGGGGTCGGGTCCCCGCGCCGTTTTCGCGGAGCGGTTCGCGCTGCTCTACGCCGCGGCGGGCGACCCACCCCTGAAGCGGGTGACCGAGTCGGTCAGCCGCGCCCGCCGCACGGACGACCGGGGCCGGCCCGTCCGGGCCACCGCGCAGCGGGTCAGCGACTGGCGGCGCGGGCGCAACGTGCCCGCCCGGTTCCCGGCACTCTCGGTAGTGCTCGAAGTCCTCATCGGCGAGGCCCGCAAGGCCCGGCCGAAGCCGTCCGTCGCCGGCCTGTACGACCTGGAGGCGTGGCGCGCGCTGTGGGAGGAGGCGCTGGCGAGCCCCGCCGCGTCCCCCGAGGACGAGGACCCGCCCAGTTCCGACGAAATCGGCGTGTGCCCCTACCGCGGGCTCGCGGCATTCCAACCCGAGGATTCCTCGTGGTTCTTCGGGAGGGAACGCAGCACCGCCGCGCTGGTTTCCCGATTGGGCGCCGCGGTGGACAGCGGTGGAATCGTCATGCTGGTCGGCGCTTCGGGTGCCGGGAAATCGTCGTTGGTGCGCGCCGGGGTCATTCCGTCCATTCGCGACGGCGCATTGGCGGTGCCCGGTTCGGAGAAATGGCCGTCGATCGTGCTGACGCCCGGCGCGGACCCGGTGAAAGAACTCGTCGGGCACATCCCGGAACTCGCCGACGTGCTGGACCCGGCGGTGGCAATGGACGTGCCGGAGCACCCGTCGGAGACGTTCGTCGGGCAGTCGATGATCGGCGTGCTGCGGTTCGCGGGGCGCATCCGGGACGCGTTCGCCGCGCACGCGGCCAACCACGGCGGAGACCGGGTGGTCGTCGTGGTGGACCAGTTCGAGGAGGCGTTCACGCTGTGCCCCGACGAGGGGCTGGTGCAGCTGTTCGTGCAGGCGCTGCACGCGGCGTGCACCCCGTCCATCCCCGGCGGTGACGCGCCCGCGCTGGTCGTGCTGGGGGTGCGGGCCGACTTCTACGGCCGGTGCCTGGCCTACCCGGAACTGGCCGACGCGCTGCAGGACCGGCAGATGGTGCTGGGTCCGATGACCTCGGCCGAGCTGCGCGAAGCGGTGTCCCGGCCGGCCAAGGCCGCCGGACTCCAGTTGGAGCCGGGCCTGATCGAGCTGATGCTGCGCGACCTGGGCGTCCGCAGCGGGCGCGCGCCGGGGCGGGCGTCGCAGGGCGCGTACGACGCGGGCGCGTTGCCGCTGCTCTCGCACGCCCTGCTGGCCACCTGGCAGCGCCGCACCGCGGGCAAGCTGACCATCTCCGGCTACCGCGCGGCGGGCGGCATCCAGGGCGCGGTCGCGGCGACCGCCGAACGGGCGTGGGCCGACCTCGCGCCGGAAGCCCAGGCCGCCGCCCGTCCCCTGCTGCTGCGCCTGGTCCGGGTCGGCGAGGACACCCAGGACACCCGCCGCCGTTCCACCCGGCACGAGCTGGTCGAACAGGCCCCGAACCGGGCGGCCGGCGAGGAGGCCCTGGAGGTCCTGGCCCGCGCCCGGCTGGTGACCCTGGACGCGGGTTCGGTCGAGATCACCCACGAGGCGCTGCTCCAGGCGTGGCCCCGGCTGCGCAGCTGGATCGACCAGGACCGCGAGGGCCAGTTGCTGCGCCAGCGGCTGGAGGAGGACGCCGCGAGCTGGGCGCACCAGGACCGCGACGCGTCCCTGCTGTACCGGGGCGCCCGTCTGGAGACCGCGCGGCACTGGGCGGACGCCGCGGGACCGGGTGGCCTGACCGGGGTGGCGCAGGACTTCCTGGCCGTGTCGACGCAGTACCGCAGGCGCGCCCTGTGGGGCAGGCGCAGCGCGGTGTCGGTCGTCGTGGTGCTGGCGATCATCGCGATCACCGCGGCGGTGCTGGCCGTGCGGCAACGCGACGACGCCGTGTTCCGCCAGGTCGTGGCCGAGGCGGACCGCCTGCTGGAGACCGACCCGTCGCTGTCGGCCCAGCTGGACCTGGTCGCCTACCGGATGCGACCCGAGGACCGCGAGGTCCACACCAGGGTGCTGTCCACTCAGGGCCTCCCGCTGGCCACCCAGCTCGTCGGGCACCAGGGCGCGGTGTACCTGACGTCGTTCTCCCCCGACGGCAACACCCTGGCCACCGCCTCCTACGACAACTCCGTCCGCCTGTGGGACCTGCGCGACCGCGACAACCCGAAACCCCTCGGGACACCGCTGCGCGCGCACAAGAGCTGGGTCAGCTCGGCGGTCTTCAGCCCCGACGGCAAGACCCTCGCCTCCGCCAGCGACGACGGCACCGTGCGCCTGTGGGACGTCACCGACCCCAGCCGACCGCGCGCCCTCGGCCAACCCCTGGACGGCGACAACGGCACCGTCTACCTGGTCGCCTTCTCCCCCGACAGCCGCACCCTGGTCACCGCCAACGGGGACCACACCGCCCGCCTGTGGGACGTCACCGACCCGGCCGCCCCCCAACGCCTGGGCGACCCCCTCGGCCACCACACCGGCCAGGTCCGCTCGGTCGCGTTCTCCCCCGACGGCCGCACCCTCGCCGCCGGCGGCGACGACCGCACCGTCGTCCTCTGGGACGTGTCGGACCGCAACGCCCCCACCCCCATCGGCGCGCCGCTGACGGGCTACGACGGCATCGTCCGCTCCCTGGCCTTCTCCCCGGACGGCAAGACCCTGGCGACCGGCAGCGACGACAAGACCATCCGCCTCTGGAACGTGGCCACCCCCAGCGCCCCGGTCCCCCTGGGCCGCCCGGTGACCGACCACACCGGCCCGGTCTGGTCCGTGGCCTGGCACCGCGACGGCCGCATCCTGGCGTCGGGCTCGGCGGACGGCACCGCCCGCCTGTGGAACGTCACCGACCCGGCGCACCCCCTCGCCGTCGGCCACCCCCTGACCGGCCGCAACGGCATCGTGTACGCGGTGGCCTTCAGCCCGGACGGCTACACCCTCGCCACCGGCAGCCAGGACAGCGCCGTCCGCCTCTGGTCCCTCCCCCGCACGGTGCTGGTCGGCCACGCGGCCCGCACGGTCGGCCCGGTCTTCACCCCCGACGGCAAACGCATGGTCACCGGCAGCCGTGACCGCACCATCCGCGTCTGGGACCTGACCGACCCCCAAGCCCCCCGCAGCGCCCTGTCCACCACCACCCCGGACGATGCGGGCGTGTGGGGCATGGCGATCAGCAACGACGGCACGACCATCGCCTCCGTCAGCGACAAAACCCTCCGCCTGTGGGACCTCACCGACCCGCGCGCCATCACCCCGCTGGCCGGCCCCATGACCCTGAACACCCGCTACACCGCCCCGGTCGCTTTCAGACCCGACGGAAAACTCCTGGTCACCGGCTACGACGACGAGTCCGTCCAACTCTGGGACCTCAGCGACCCGAAAAACCCCCGCGCCGCCGGCAAACCCCTGGTGGGCCACATCGGCTACGTCCACTGGGCCGCCTTCACCCCGGACGGCAAAACCCTGGTCACCGCCAGCGCCGACCAGACGGTCCGCCTGTGGAACGTCGCCGACCCCACCGCCGCCCAGCCGTTGGGCCAGCCGATGACCAGCCACACCGGCGCCATCCGAGCCGGCGCCCTCAGCCCCGACGGCAAGACCCTCGCCACCGCCAGCGACGACAAGACCATCCGCCTCTGGGACCTGACCACCCCCGCCAAGGCCAAGCCCTTGGGCGACCCGCTCACCGGGCACGTCGAGGCGGTGGTCTCGGTGACCTTCAGCCCCGACGGCAAGACCCTCGCGGCCGGCGGCGACGACCGAACCATCAAACTCTGGT
Source organism: Saccharothrix sp. (assembly GCF_031180885.1). GTDB lineage: Bacteria > Actinomycetota > Actinomycetes > Mycobacteriales > Pseudonocardiaceae > Actinosynnema. The sequence goes on along the minus strand of NZ_JAPSLK010000006.1, from coordinate 187,256 downwards.
CCCTCCAGGACCACCTGCGCCCGGAAGCCATCGGCCAAGCCCTGACCGGCCACGACGCCGGCCTCCACGACGTCCGCTTCTCGCCGCAGGGCAACACCATCGCCTCCACCAGCCTGGACACGACGGTCAGGCTGTGGGACCTGGAACCGGCCGACGCCATCACCCGAATCTGCGCCAAGACCAAGGGCGTCCTACCGGAGGACCAGTGGCGCAAACACCTCCCCCAACTCGACTACGCCCCACCGTGCACCTAGCCCCTCGCCGCCGCCCGCTTCCTCAATTACGGGACGCACGAGCCGGCGATCGGTGCCGAAATCGACGACTCACACGATCGAGTGACGTCCCTATCGGGCTGCGGTGAATCGCGAAACCGCAGGTAGATCGCGTGCGGTGAGAGCGGAGGCGGTGCTCGGGTCGGCGGGAACGTGCGCGGTGCGAGCCGGTGCGGCGGCCTGAGTCGGGCGGCGAGCACGCCTGCGCGATAGCCGGGCGCGAGCGGCCGGCAACAGGCAGCGGAGGCGGGCAACACAGCCCAACACGGCAGCCCGGCCCAGCAGCGCAGGCCGGCGGCGCGGCTAGGCAGGGAACGCGACTCGGCAGGGAGGGCAGGTCAGCAGCGCGGCAGCGGGAATGCGGCCGGCGGGGGACTGCGGCACGCCGGGTGGTGGCTGGGTGCAGCGCGAGCAGTGGGTGGTGCGTGACTGCGGCGTGCGAGGGGCGGGGTGGCGATGAGCGTCGGCGGGGTCGGCGTGCGAGTGGTCGGTGTTTGGGGAGGTGTGGGGGGGCCGTAGGTTTGGGCAGGAATTGGCATGGACTTTGCACGGCTTGTCACTAGGTTGCCAGGCATGCGTCTACTTGGCCGGGTGGGGAGCCCGCAAGCGGCGGTCGCGGTGCTTGTCGCGATCACCGGTGTCTACATGGGGCTCGTGGTTCTGGGCAACGTCACCGACTACGAGACCAACCGCGCGTTCGTCCAGCACGTGTTCGCGATGGACACGACCTTCCAGTCGCCGAACACCATGTACCGCGCGATCACCAGTCAGACCGTCGTCACCATCGCCTACCTGCTGATCATCGCCTGGGAGGCGGTCACCGCGGTGGTGTTGCTGGCCGGACTGGTGGCCTGGGTGCGCGGGAGGACGGTCGTCGCTCGGCGGTTGTCGTCGGTGGGATGGGTCATGCAGATCCTGTTGTTCGGCGGTGGGTTCATCGTCATCGGCGGGGAGTGGTTCCTGATGTGGCAGTCGAAGGACTGGAACGGGTTGGCGGCGGCGTTCCAGAACTTCGTCGTGGCGGCTGTCGGGTTGATCGTCCTGCACTCATCCACAAAGGACTGATGCGGAGGGGCGTGTGTGCGGAGGGGAGGTCGTTGTGTGGCGGCCTCTCCTCCGTGTCAGTGGGGTTACCTGGCTTGCGGATGTCCTTGTGTGGTCGCGAGGTCTGCCAGCGTGAGCAGCTCGCGTTCGCAGAGGTCGAGGTCCAGTGACTCGTCCTCGGCCGCCCTGGCCAGCACCCCGTTGCGCAGGGCCAGGATGAAGATCGCCATCGTGTCCGCGTCGAACGCCCGGAACTCCCCCGCCCGCTGCCCCTCCCGCAGCAGGTCGGCCATCCGCCGGTAATCCTCGTCCCGACCCTTCACCGAGACATGTGGTCGAACCTGCATCAACGCGACCGTGTGGGACCGGTGGGCGCGCATGAACCGCAGGTTCGCCACGAGGAACGCCCGCAGCTCGCCGGCCGCCGTCTCCGACCGGTCGAGGAAGCCCATGACGAAGTCCGCGTACCGCCGCAGGACCTCGGCGTACACCTCGTCGACCAGTTCCTGCTTGCCCTTGAAGTGGTACGAGATCAATCCGGTGCTGCTCAGCCCGGCGCGCGTCGCGATCTGCTTGAACGACGTCGCCGCGTAGCCCAGTTCGGCGATCGTCTCGATCGCCGCGCCCACGATCTGCGCCCGCCTGGCCTGCTCGGTCACCGATTTTGCTCGCACGAGCAAAAATTAGCACGAGCGAGTAAGAATTTCACTCGACGGACCCGTCGGAGATCCGGCCTCCCGACCGACGATGGGGGTGTGAGCGATCCGCAAGCCCACCCGGACCCGGCGTTCGCGCTGCTCGACGTCTACGACGCGGCGCTACCGCAGGTGTACGGGTACCTGCTGGCCCGGTGCGGCAGCAGGGTGCTGGCGGAGGAGTTGACCTCGGAGACGTTCCTGGCGGCGGTGCAGTCGGCGCGGAACGGCGGCCCGGTGACCCCGGCGTGGCTCATCGGGATAGCCCGGCACAAGCTGGTCGACCACTGGCGGCGCCGGGAGCGCGAGGAACGCGGACTGCGCCTCGCGCACACCGAGCCGGACGTCGAGGACCCGTGGGACGAGCACATAGACGCCATCCAGGCCCGCGACACCCTCGCCGGGCTCAGCCGCACGCACCGGTGCGTGTTGACGCTCCGGTACGTCGACGGACTGCCGGTGCCCGAGGTGGCCGAGCTGCTCGGGCGGACCGTCCACGCGACCGAGGCGCTGCTGGTCCGCGCCCGTGCGGCGTTCCGCCGGGCCTACCCGGGAGGCCGCCATGGGTGAGCGGTGGCCGACGGTGGCTCGTGCGATGTGGAACGCGCGCCGGGGTGGGCGTGCGACCGCCGCCGTGGAGGTGTGGTCGGCGGGAGTGCGGTCGGCACGGGTGCGGTCGGTGCCGGTGTGGTCGGTGCCGGTGTGGTCGGTGCCGGTGCGGTCGGTGGGGGTGTGCGCTGCCGCGGGGACGAGGTCTGGAGAGTGGGCCGGTGGGTTCGCCGGCGGGCAGGCCGGGGTTGGGCGGTCCGCCTCGGGGAAGGTCGAGGTCGGTGGGTTCGCTGTCGTGTCGGGGTTGTCGGGGAGTTTGGTCGGGGGTTGCGATGACTGATCCGTTCGACGCCCTCTACCTGCCGCTGCGACCGGTCGAGCCGGACGCCGGGTTCGCGGAGCGCCTGCGCGAGCGCCTGGAACGAACGATCTTGTTGGGAGAGGACATGAGCACCACCGGAGCTGTGCAGACCGAGTACTCCACCGTGACCCCCTACCTCGCGTTCCAGGACTCCATGGCCGCGATCGAGTTCTACGTGGACGTGTTCGGCGCGCAACGGCGGGGCGAGCCGGTGATGATGCCGGACGGGTCGGTCGGGCACGCCGAGATCGCAATCGGCGGCTCGGTGCTGATGCTCGCCGACGAGTGGCCCGAGTACGACCACGTGGCCCCCACCGGCACTGGTGTGCGCCCGATGCACCACGTGCAGGTGGACGACGTGGACCTCGTGGTCGAACGCGCCCGCGAACGGGGAGCCGAGGTGCTGCGGCCCGCCGTGGACACCGGGCACGGGTACAGCAGCACGATCCTCGACCCCTTCGGGTACCGGTGGATGGTCGCCGCCCGCACCAGCCGGGCGCAGGGCGTCTCGCCGCAGAGCACGGAGAGGGTGCCGCACGGGCACGTCGGCTACTACACGCTGACCGTGCCCGACGACGAAGCCGCCAAGCGCTTCTACGGCGCCGTGCTCGGCTGGACCTTCACGCGGGGCCGTGTGGAGCACGGGTGGGGGATCGAGGGCGCGGGACTGCCGATGTCGGGCCTCTGGGGCGGACAGGCTCGGGCCGGTTGGAAGCTCATGTACGCCGTGGACGACCTGGAGGCCGCGCTGGCCCGGGTGCGCGAGCACGGCGGCACGACGCGGGAACCGGAGCAGCAGGCCTACGGGCTGGCCGCGGAGTGCACGGACGACCAGGGCATCGAGTTCTGGCTCTGGCAGCAGTGACAGCGGAACCCGGGACAGCGGCTGCCGGGACAGCGGGAGCCGGGACAGCGGGAGCCGTCGGACCGAGGACTGCGCGAGTGGTGATCGAGTCATGGGTCCATGTTCGAACATGTGTTCGAACTTGACAAGATCACTTTCGAGTGAAACGGGCTAGCCGAGGATCTGGCGGAGCTGGTCCAGCAGCTCCGCCCGGCTCGTGCACCCCAACCGCTGCCGCATCCGGGCCATGTGGTGCTCGACGGTCTTCGCCGAGATGAACAGCCGGTCCCCGACCTGTTTGTAAGTCAGCCCGCCCACCACCAGCTCGGCGACCTCGCGCTCCCGGTCGCTGAGCTTGCCCGCGTCCACGGCCTCGACCACCGGCTCGGCCGGCTTGCGCCCAGCGCCCACCGGACGACCCTGCAACAACCGGGCGCAGTCCAGCAGCCGCACCATCGCCTGCCGGTCGGACGTCCTTATCGCCGCCTGACCGGCCAACCGCGCCGCGTCCCACCACTGCCCGGCCGCGTGCAGCCCGCGCGCCGCCGACTCCACCTGGTCCGGGTCGACCTTGCCCGCCAGCACGTCCAGCCAGCTCTCCGCGGCCGCCGAAACCAAAGCCCCGTAACGGCTCCGGTCGCGGAAGGAGGCCAGCGCGGAGGCGTGCTCCTCGGCCACGGACGTCTCCTCCGCGATGATCGCCGCGTGCAAACCCGCCCAGTGCAGCGGGATCGCCCACAGCGGCGGGTCTCCCAACTGCCGCAACACGTTCCGCGCCGCCATCAGGTGCGGTGCCAGCCGGTGCTGGTCGCGCAGGCGCGCAGCCGCCGCGGCGAACTCGCCCAGCGGCAGGAACGTGTAGAGGTCCACCGGGTGCCGCAGCACCGCCTCGCACGCCTGGTCCCATGTCCGCTTCAACGCCGCCAGGTCGCTGTTGCGCCGCGCCACGCCGATCTCCAGCGCCACGGCGAAGATCCAGTCACGCGGTTCCAGCGGACGCCCGACCTTGCGCAGGAGCACCAATGTCTCCCGTGCCTGCACCAGGTTCCCTTGCACCATCGCGATCCACGCCCGCAGCAACCGGTGCCGCACGTCCATCAGCACGCCGCCGAGCGACGTCGCCACCGCGCGGTCCAGCACGGATTCCGCGACCGACAGCTCACCGCTCTGCATCGCCACCAGCGCGGCCAGCGCGGCGGGTGTGTCGGGCAGCAGCACGGCCCGCCCGGCGGGTTCGAGCAACGCCGCCGCGCGCACCAATGTGGACAGTGCGGCCGTCGAAGTCCCGGTAACCGACTCGACAACCCCTTGTGCCATCAGGGAAGCACCGCCGTCGAGCATGGTCGGCGGTGCCACCGGCAGCGTCCCGGTCGGCATTCGACCCGTGCCCACCTGCCCGACCACGGCGAACGCGGTCGACGTCGCGCTGGGCGACCACCGGTGCAACTCGGTGCTGCGCGCCAACTGCCCCCGATGCGCCAGCGCGATCGCCGCCACCTCGGCCGCCGCGCCCCGGTGCTCCTGGTCGCCGCCGGAGATCACCTGGTCGGCCAGCCGCAGCGCCGCGTCCAGGTCGCCGGACATCGCCGAAGCCGCCGCCTGCCGCACCGCCACCTCGGCGGACGGCGTGCCCACGGCGGCCAGCAGCCGCGCGGACAGCGCCGGGTCGGTCGGCAGCGCCTCACGGGCCGCTGCCTGGAACGCCGCCTCCATCGCCGGACCACCCACCCCGGTGCCCAGCAGGGGCTTGACCAGGTCGAGCACAGGTCCACCGGACCTCAGTTGCAGCTCGGCCAGCTTCTGCCGCCCGGCGATGCGCCGGTCGGTGCGGCTCAGCGCCGCCACGGCCGCGCGGGCGATCGGCAGCAGGGTTCCGTCCGGCGCGAGCAGGCCGGTCGCGCGACCGGCCTCGATCACCTCGCCGACGGCGTCGACGTCCTTGCCCAGCAAGGCGCTCAGCAGGTCCAGTCGCAGTGCGGCGCCGGCTTCGGCGGCGAGCAGGAACTTCTGCACGTCCGCGTCCAGCCAGTCGAGGTCGGCGCGGAAGGACGCGATCACCTCGGCGGTCACTTCCGGCGCATTAAGACCGGCCAAGCGCGCCACAAAGCGGGGCACACCGCCCGTCTGGTGGTGCACGAAGTCCACCAACGCGCGGCTCGACGCCGGTAGCACCGCCTTGACCTGCTCACGTGTGAACGCGGGAGGCATCAGAGGCGCACGTACGCGTCCCAAGGACTCCGCCAACGCCGCCAAAGCGCGCGACCGGGGCCACGGCCGGTACGCGACGACGATCCGCGTGTCCCCTTGCTCGACCAGCGATCGCAGGGAGAGCAGCTCACTGTCACCCAGGAGGTGGGCGTCGTCCACGATCGTGGCCTCGACGCCGGCGTCCCGGTAGGCGCGCTCGACCTCCCGCAGCACGGTGGTCTTGCCGTACCCGCCGGGCGCCAGGACGCCGAGCCGCAGCACCGCCTCGGGCGCGGCGGCGATCCCGTCCAGCACTCGGCGGGCGTCCGCGTCCAGCACCGGTCGTTCGGTAGTCATGCGCAGGCTCAACGGCCGTCCTCTGAGTCGTGTGCGTCGCGGGAACGGCGTCGTCCCCCGGTCACCGCGAGCCCCTGCACGACGCGCTTCACGGTGCGCCGTTCGGGCAGGTCCAGCGGGGTGATGTCGATCGGCGGGCGCGGCGGTGGGGCGGTGAACTCGGCATCGGGGACGTCCATGTCGCCCACGGGGAACCGGAGCAGCGGGTCGTCGTCCCGGACCATCACGGAGGTCTCTATGGGCTCGCTGTCGTCGGGTCCGAGGATCATGTGCCGCCCGGCGAGCGCGGCGCCCTTGACGGCGGTCGTCTCGGGGGCGGCCTCGAAGACCACCCGTCCGGGGAGCAGGGCCGGGATCAGGGGGATGCGGGTGCTGCCGCCGACCAGCACGGTGGCCTCCAGCGACGTGCCGCGCACTACCCGCTCGAACACGGACACGGCCTGTTCGACCGACGACCGGATCAGTTCGTCGAACTTCGCCCGGCTGAGTGGCACGTCCACTCGTCCGGATGGCAGGTGCACGGGGATCACGGTCTCGAAGGTGCCGGAGAGCACGCGCTTGGCCGCCTCGCAGTCGCGCCGGAGCCGCCCGTAGAGGCCGCGGGTGCGCGGGTCCTGCGCGTCGAGTTCGCTGAACGCCCGGCCCAGCTCGGTCCGCACGTGCCCGAACACGAGGTCGTCGAAGTCCACACCGGTGTCCTGGTCGGGCCCCTCGGCCCAGGCCACGACCTCGAACGGGCGGACCACGGCGGCGCTGAACGCGTGGCTGCCCATGCTGAACACGCCGACCGGGCCGCGGGTGAACGAGTGGCCGGCCGCGGCGGCGAGCGGTTCTGCGAGCAACGTCACGTTCTCCAGGCCCATGACCCGCAGCGCCTGGTGCATCAACCCCTTGTGGTGTGCCCCCCACCCGACCGGGTGACTGAGCACGATGCGTTGAGCTTGCTCACCCTCCCGGGCGGCGACCTGGCCGGCGACCCAGCTCACCATGAGCGCGGTCAGCTCCTCGGCTGTGAACGGTTCGTCGCCGAGGACCACGGGCACGCCGTCACCGACCCGGGCCCCGAAGCCGGTGGCGGTCCACCGGGGGTCGCCGGGCTCACCCACCGCGAACGTCCCGTCCGCCATGAGCTGCAGAGACGACGCGACACCGCCGCCCGGCCCGCCCAGGCCGACGACCTCCGGCTCGGCCCGTCCGGCGCCGCCGAGGCGGCACAGGGCGGCGGCGGTGCGGGTGGTGCCCACGTCGACTCCGAGGACGTACGGCAACTCGGAGCCTCCTTCACTCACCTGGTCGGGGTAGCGCTTGACGGTTCGTACACGGGCTACCGAGGGGTCACAAGCACATCCCCTAATCCCCTAGGGAGTGAACGAGAACCACCCCATCGTGGTTGCGGCATCTACTGGGAGTAATCCCCGATGGCGGGATCTCCCCCGGTCAATACCTTGATCGCCATGGCGGGACCCACCCCTGCCGGTCCACGCCACCCCGCGACTACCTAGCCAGGAGAAATCGATCATGGGCACCAGCCCCAACACGCTGCACGACTTCGTCCTCGACCTGCTGAGCAACCCGACCGCGCTGGCCGAATTCCAGGCCGACGCCGAGGGTTCCCTGGCCGCCGCGGGCCTGAGCGACATCAGCGCTCTGGACGTGCAGGAGGTCCTCCCGCTGGTCCTCGACTACGTGCCCGCCGGGAGCCTGCCCGCTCTCGACGGCTCGCTGCTCAACGAGCTGCCGCTGGACGCGACGGACGCCCTGGGCGCCATCGGCCAGCTGCAGGCCGTGGCCCAGCAGGTGGCCCTCTCGGGTGTCTCCGGCTCCTCCGACGTGAACCTGGCGGCGGCGGGCGCGCTGAGCGCCGACGCCAGCGGCCTGGAGGTCTTCGGCGGTGTCGCCGGCTGGGGCCCGGTGGGCGACGTGGCGGGTTCGCTCGACGCGTCCCTGTCCGGCGACTTCTCCGCGGTGGGTGACGTGACCGGTGCCCTGGACGGCACGCTGGCCACCGCGGGCGGGGTCACCGACCTGGCGACCGGCTCCCTGGACGGCGCCCTCGCCACCGCCGGCGGAGTCACCGGTGCGCTGCCGGCCGCGGACGGCCTGACCAGCCCCGCGTTCGGCGCGGTCGACACGCTGACCGGCGTCGTCGACAGCTTCGGTGGCTTCGCCGGCAAGGTCGCCGGCAACGTGACCACCAACGTGTCCGGCCTGGACGCGGGCGACGTGACCACCGCCCTCAACGTGGACGGCCTGACCGGCCTGGCCTCCTCCGGCGACGTGTCGCCGGCGAACGTGGTCGACACGGTCGAGGACACCGCCGACGGCCTGATCGGCACCGCCGGCCTGACCAGCACCGTCAACCACGTCGGCGCCGTCAACGCGCCGCTGCTGGGCGTCGGCCTCAACGACGTCCCGGTGGTGGGTGGCGGCGACATCAGCGACGCGCTCTTCTAAGTCGCTCGCGGACTGATCCACTACCCGAGGGCCGGTTCTGTCCAGAGGACAGGGCCGGCCCTCTCTTTCACCTCACCGAGTGAACACGGCACACTCTTCCGGGTGATGTCCGCACCCTGGCTCGACGTGCTCGACGACACGATCCGGTCCTGCGCCGCCCACAACCGGCCGGACCTGGCCGAACGACTCCGCGAGAAGCGCGCCCGCCAGCTCGACCCGAAGCTGCGGGTGCTCGTCCTGGGCGAACCCAAGCAGGGCAAGAGCCAACTGGTGAACGCCCTGGTCAACGCCCCGGTGTGCGCGGTCGGCGACGACGTGACCACGACCGTGCCGACGTTCGTCCAACACGCGGAGACCCCCAACGCGGCCCTGGTCAGAACGATCGCGAACACCCCCACCGAACGCATCCCGGTGCCCATCGACCAGCTCGCCAGCAAGGTCCGCGCCGGGCACACCGGCGAGCTGCTGCGCGCCGAGGTCGGCATCCCGCGCGCCCTGCTCACGTCGGGACTTGTGCTCATCGACACACCCGGTGTGGGTGATCTGCGTCCCGCGCACACCGCCAGCACGTTCACCGCGCTCCTCCAGGCCGACGCCGTCCTGATGGTGTCCGACGCCACAGCCGAGCTGACCGCGTCCGAGCTGGAGCTGCTGCGGCAGGTCATGGCGTCCTGCCCGAACGTCACCGTGGTGCTCACCAAGATCGACATCGCCGCCCAGTGGCGGCGCGTCCTGGAGCGCAACCGCGCCCACCTGGCGCGCGCGGGCGTGCCGGCCAAGCTGATCCCGGTGTCCGCGGCGCTGCGGCTGCGCGCCGCGAAGACCGGTGACAAGGCGCTGAACGCCGAGTCCGGGTTCCCCGAGCTGCTGGAGTGCGTGCAGCGCGACATCGTCGCCGCCGCCGACGTGCTGGCCCGCCGGTCGGTCGCCGTCGTCGCCGCGGGCGCGATCAAGCAGCTGGTCGCGCCGGTGCGCGAGGAGCTGACCAACGACGGTTCGAAGAGCACCCACCAGACCATCGCCGCGCTCAACGAGGCCCAGCGCCGCATCGACGAGCTGCGCCGCCGGTCCGCGCGCTGGCAGACCGTGCTGTCCGACGAGATGGCCGACCTGGTCTCGGACATCGAATACGACCTGCGGGAACGGACCCGGCGGATCCTGCGCGAGGTGGACCGGGTGTTCGAGACCGCCGACCCGGCGCTGGGCTGGGAGGAGTTCGAGCGGTGGCTGGAGGACAACCTCACCGAGGCCGCCACGCAGAACTTCACCTGGCTGATGGAGCGGGCGGAGTGGGTTGCCGAGAAGGTCGCGCGCAGCTTCCCGGTGCGGCGCGACGACCTGCTGCCCGAGTCGATCTTCCCGGCGGACGTGCTGGACCGGGTGTCCAAAATGGAGAAACCGACCATCGAGCGGTTCACCATCGGGCAGAAGCTGTTCACCGGCCTGCGCGGCTCCTACGGTGGTGTGCTGATGTTCGGCCTGGTCACGAGCCTGGCCGGGATGCCGTTGATCAACGCGATCTCGCTGGGGGCGGGCGCGTTGTTCGGCGGGAAGTCCATCTTGGACGAAGGTGAGCAACGGCTGAAGCGGCGGCAGGCCGCGGCGAAGGTGGCGGCGCAGCGGCACGTGGACGACTTCTTCATCAAGTTCAGCAAGGACTTCCGGGACGCGGCCCGGCACATCCAGCGCAGCCTGCGCAACCACTTCAGCACCCTGGCGGAGGAGTTGCAGGAGACGCTGCTGGAGTCGGCGCGCGGTGCGCGGCGGGCCGTGCAGGACGACACCGCCGAACGCGAGCGCCGGGTCCGCGAGGCGCGGCACGAACTGGACCGGCTCGTGCAGCTGTACCAGCGGGTGCAGGCGCTGGCGGCTGGGCACACGCCGCCGTTGGGGATCAGCGCGTGACGCTCGTCGACGAGGTGTGGGCGCTGCTGGAGGACGCGCTCGCGGTGTACCGGGACAGCCCGCGCGCGGTCGCGTGGCTGCGCGGTCACCAGGCGCGGTTCAGCGAGCCGGTGCGGGTGGCGGTCGCGGGCGCGCCGCGGACGGGCAAGTCGACCGTGGTCAACGCGGTGATCGGCGAGGAGTTCGCGCCGACCGGGACGTTCACCTGGTACCGCGACGGCGCGCAGGCGCGGGCGACGGTGGGGCCGCACGAGGTGCCCGTGGCGCGGCGGGACGGGCGGGCGTTCATCGACGTGCACGACGTGGACCGGGTGACCGTGGAGTGGCCGTCGCGGTCGCTGCGGGACCTGACGCTGATCGACACGCCGGGCGACGCGCCGGTCGAGCAGGTGTACGGCGAGGCGGACGCGGTGCTGTTCCTGACCAGGCACATGCACAGCACGGACGTGCGCTACCTCCAGACCGCGCACGACCACCCGGTGGCGCGGGCGGCGCCGGTGAACACGGTGCTGGTGCTGGCGCGGGCGGACGAGATCGGCGGCGGGCGGATCGACGCGCTGTCGTCGGCCAAGCAGATCGCGCGGCGGTACCGGCGGGAGGCGCAGGTGCGGCCGTTGTGCCAGAACGTGGTCGCGGTGGCCGGGCTGCTGGCGGTGGCGGCGCGGACGTTGCGGGCGGAGGAGTTCGCGGCGCTGGCGGCACTGGCGTCGTTGGCGCGCACGGAGTTGGAGGACCACCTGCTGTCCGCGGACCGGTTCGTGGGTGCGGACTTCCCGGTGCGGCTGGACCCGGCGGTGCGGCGCGGGTTGGTGGAGCGGTTCGGGATCTTCGGGGTGCGGCTGACGACCACGTTGATCCGGCAGGGGTTCGACACGCAGGTGAAGCTGACCGGGCAGTTGGTGCAGCGCAGCGGGTTGGGTGAGCTGCGGGAGTCGATCGGGCTGTACTTCAGCGAGCGGGCGGACGTGCTGAAGGCGCGGTCGGCGTTGCTGGGGTTGGACGTGGTGCTGCGCAACGAGCCTCGGCCCGGGGCGGCCGGGTTGGCGGTCGGGGTGGAGCGGATCTTGGCTTCGGCGCACGAGTTCCGGGAGCTGCGGCTGCTGGCGGCGTTGCAGGGTGGGCGGGTGAAGCTGCCGGGGTTGGACGACGAGGCCACGCGGCTGGTCGGGGGGTTCGGGACGTCCGCGGTGGCGCGGTTGGGGATGGAGTACGAGCCGAGCGAGGTGGAGCTGCGGCACGTGGTGCTGGACACGTTGGGGCGGTGGCGGGAGCAGGCGGCCAGTCCCGCGCTGGACCACGGGCAGCGGCGGGCGGCGGGTGTGGTGGTGCGCAGCTGCGAGGGGATGCTTGCCGGGTTGGGCTGAGGTCGGGGCGCCTAGCGATGCTGGGTCCTTGCGATGCGGGGCGCGGCCTCCGGCCCCCGGTTCCATTGTCCCACTGGGGTACGACAATTCTGGCTGAGCGCCCCCTGGGGCTCATTCTTCCAGTCGGGTACGACAAAAGAGCGGTCAGGCCAGGGCGTCGGCGACTGTTCGGGCGGCTGCTGAAGGGGTTCGGCGGGGATCGGTGACCAGGTAGAGGGTGGTGTCGGGGAGTTCTCGGACTCGTTGGAGGGTCCCCGCGTCGAGTTGTTCCGCCACCGCCACCCGCGGCAGCACCGACCAGCCCAAGCCCGCCATCACGCACGACCGCACGGCCTCGATGCTGCCGAACCTCGTGATGTTCGGGGTCGCCGCGAGATCGCGTACGAAGCGGTCCGTGTAGGAGCAGCCTTCTTCCAACAAGAAGTAGCGCTCGTCCACTGGGACGCCTGGAGCCGACACCAGTTCGATGGGTTCCACGCCGATGGCGTTGACCTTCAAGCCGGGAGCGGTAACCGCCTCCTCCAACACCAGCGCCAGGTCCAGAGCACCGGTGCGGACGCCGGCGATGGCGGCCCGAGTGCCAACCGGGGTCATGTGGACGCTGATGCCGGGCCAGCGCAGGGCCACGTCCGCTATTCGTTGGGGCAGGCGGTAGGCGCAGACGGACTCCGGGGCGCCGATTCGGACGTCGCCTTCCACCTCGGAGCTGCCTCGAACGGCGTCGCGCAGGCGTTGTTCCGCCACCAGCACCTCGCGGGCGTGTTCGACCGCCCTCCGACCGGCTTCGGTCAGCCGGGCACCGCTGGGCAGGCGGTCGAAGAGGCGGGCGCCCAGGTGCCGCTCCAGCGCCTTCACCTGGCTGGTCACCGTGGACTGCACCAGGTGCAGCTCCGCCGCGGTGGCGGTGAAGCTGCCGGTGCGGGCCAGCACCAGGAGGGTGCGGAGGAGGCGGGTGTCCATGTATCGACAATACCGATTGGACGGATCGGAGAGAATCGTTGGATTCGATGCCCGCCGTGCCGCACTCTGGTGGCATGACCGACGTGCTCCGCTACAGCGCCTTCACCACCGATCCGACCGGCGGGAACCCCGCGGGTGTCGTCCTCGACGCTACCGGGCTCGACGACGCCGCGATGCTCGCGACCGCCGCCGAGGTCGGTTACTCCGAGACCGCCTTCGTCTTCCCCCGGGCCGAGGCGAACGAGTTCGACGTGCGCTACTTCAGCCCGCTGGTCGAGGTCCCGTTCTGCGGCCACGCCACGGTCGCCACCGCGGTCGCCCTCGGCACCACCGGCACGCTGCGGTTCCACACCCCGGCCGGGCTGGTCGAGATCGAGACCGGGAACGGCGTCGCGACGCTGACCAGCGTGCCCTCGTCCTCCGAGCCCGCTCCCGAAGAGGACGTCGAGACCGCGCTGAAGGCCCTGCGGTGGTCGGCCGAGGACCTCGACCCGCGGTACCCGCCGCACTGGGCGTCCGCCGGCGGCCGGCACCTGGTGCTGGCGACCAAGACCCGCGCCCGGCTCAAGGACCTCGACTACGACTTCGACGCCCTCGCCGACCTCCTGCGCGCCAACGACGCCCTCACCGCGCAACTCGTGTTCCAGCGCGAGGAGGACGTGTTCGACGCGCGCGACCCGTTCCCGGTCGGCGGGGTCGTGGAGGACCCGGCCACCGGCGCGGCGGCCCTGGCGTTCGGCGGCTACCTGCGCGCGCTGGGTCTGGTGACCGCGCCGCGCACGATCACCATCCACCAGGGTGTCGACATGGGCCGGCCCAGCGAGTTGACGGTCGACGTCCGGCCGGACGACGCGCGGGTCCGGGTCACCGGCGCCGCGGTGCGGATCTAGGCGCGGTCCAGGACCACGACCGGGATCTCGCGGTCGGTCTTGCGCTGGTAGGACTCGAAGTCCGGCCACACCTCCTTCATCAACGCCCACAGCTCGGCCCGCTCGTCCCCGGTGGACGTGCGGGCCGTCGCGGTGAACTCGTCGTCGCCCACGCGCACTTGGACGGTGGGGTCTTCGAGGAGGTTCTTGTACCAGGCGGGGTGGTCCGGCGAGCCGCCGTACGACGCCACCACGACGTAGGAGTCGCCGTAGGGCTGGTAGATCAGGGCGGTGCGGCGCGGTCGGCCGGACTTCCGGCCCGTGGTGGTCAGCAGGAGCGTGTAGACGCCCGGCCGCCACTCGTGCCCTCTTTCGCCATCGGATTCGATGTAGTCCCGGATGTGCTTGTTCACCCAGCCGACGGGGCTGTCCACTACTGCCATGCCCTGGACGCTACCCAGAACGCGGCGAGGCCGCCGGTCGCTACTCCGCAGTCACGACCGGCGGCCCGCAACGGGGTGGGGACGTCCGCCTCGCACCCCATCGGCCGCTCACCTGCTCCCGGGCGTCCCCCGGACCAACCGCCCGCGTAAACGGGGTCCGGATCGCTCGTCGGGAGGGGAGGGCCACAGCTTCGTTGCGTCTGTTTCTAGTAGATCTGGCTGGCGCGACGCATGTCTTCCTCTCCACTTCACGGGGACTTCGCCAACTATGGCGTCCGTGAGGGGTGGCGGCTCATACAAAAGGGGGATAGAAGAGCGTTATGCCCGAGCTTGAGCTGCGCCACCTCCGCGCGGTGTGCGCGATCGCCGAAGAAGGCAGCCTCACCAAGGCCGCGACCAGGCTGGGCCTCACCCAGCCGGCGATGAGCGCCCAGTTGCGGACCGTGGAACGCGTCGTGGGCGGTCGGCTGTTCGACCGCACACCGGGCGGCAGCGTGCCCACGGACCTGGGCAAACAGGTCGTGGGCACGGCCCGGCTGGTGCTGGACGAGGTCGAGCAGCTGGTCAGCCTGGCCAAGGAGCGGACCCGGGACCGGACTCCCGGACCGCTCATCGCGGGCGGCGTCCCCACGCTCTTTTTCGGCCACTTCGTGGAGGAATTGCGCCGGACCATCCCGTGCTCGGAAGTCCGCACCGAAATCATGCCGGGCGGTTCGGACCTGTTGGAACTGCTCGTCTCCGGCCAGGTCCACCTGGGCGTGCTGGACCGCTTCGAGGGCATGGAACGGCGGGAACTGCGCGGTCTGGAGGTCCGCCGGCTGATCAGCGAACCCCAGTTCGTCGCGCTGCCGGAGTGGGACCCGCTGGCGCGGCAGGACGAGGTGGAGTTGGGCCAGTTGGCCGACCGGGACTGGGTGACGCCACCGGACGAACTGGTCGGCAACCGGCTCCAGATGTTCAACGCGTGCGCGGAGGCGGGCTTCACGCCCAGGCTCACCCACCACGTCAACGAGGCCACCACCGCGCGCGGCCTGGTCGCCAACGGCGCGGTGTCCTTCGCACTGCCCCAGAGCCGGAGCGGCGACGGCATCGTGATCCGGCCGTTGAAGGGCGCGCCTCTCATGGTTGACCTCATGCTGGCCACCCGGCGCCAGGGGCCGGCGGCGGGGCGGGCGCACGACGTCTTCGCGTGCGCCGCCCGCGCCTACAAGGCCGTGCTGCCCCGGAACCCGGTCTACGCCAAGTGGTGGGAGGAGAACCCCGGGGCGCACGCCGAGATCGACGCGGCCCTGCTGGTGGCGGGCGCCTAGGCCAGGGCCGCGCGGACCGCGTCCTCGATGGGCGTGGCCGCCCGGCCGATCAGCTTCTCCAGGTCCGGCCGGACCTCGGACAGCGCGCCCGCGCCGATGCCGACCTCGATGTCGGCCAGCAGTTCGGCCACGAACGGCGGCAACCCGAAGCCCTCCAGGCCGGCGACCCGCTCCGCCTGCGTCACCCGCTGGTGGGTGGTGCCGGCGAGCGCGGCCAGTTCGTCGAAGTTCCAGGCGCGCGGGCCGGTCAGCTCGTACACCGCGTTCTCGTGGCCGGCGCCGGTGAGCACGATCGCCGCCGCCAGGGCCAGGTCGTCGCGGGACGCGCTGGCGATCCGGCCGTCGCCCGCGGCCGTCACGACCGGGCCGTGGCCGAGGGTGCCGGTGTAGTTCTCGTGGTACATGCCGTTGCGCAGGAACGTGTAGGTCAGGCCGGTCTCGCGGATCATGTCCTCGGTGGCCTTGTGCACCTTGGCCAGGCCCAGCGGGGACGTGTCGGCGTCGGTGACCGAGGTGTAGACGATGTGCCGCACGCCCGCGTCCACCGCGGCGGCGACGGCGTTGCGGTGCAGGCCGACGCGAACCTCGTCGGGGCCGTCGGCGGAGATCAGCAGCAGCTTGTCCACGCCCGCGAAGGCGGTGGCGAGGGTGTCCGGTCGCGCGAAGTCGCCCAGGCGGACGTCCACGGGCAGGTCGGCGCGGTCGGGGTTGCGGACGGACACGGCCAGGTCGGTCGCCGGGAGGCGGTCGAGCGTGTGCTGGACGACGAGTGAACCGAGGTGGCCGGTCGCGCCGGTGATCAACGTGGTCATGGCGGAAACGCTAAGAGTGGCGCTAACTATTCGTAAGTACCCACCTTTCCGTGGGGTACTTACCGCGCAGAAAGTGTGCAGGTAGAGTGACTGAGGTGGCGACCAATGGTGACGTGTACGACCGCAACTGCCCCTCTCGGGTGATCGCCAACCACGCGACCGGGCAGTGGGGCAGCCTCGTGATGGGCAAGCTGCTCGACGGCACGCGGCGGTTCAGCGAATTGCGCCGCGAGATCGCGGGGGTGAGCGAGAAGATGCTCGCCCAGACCCTCCAGGCGCTGGAGCGCGACGGTCTGGTGCACCGGGAGGTCCATCCGGTGATCCCACCGCACGTCGACTACTCCCTCACCCCGCTGGGTACTCAAGCGGCGGAACGGATCAGCGGTCTGTTCACGTGGATCGAGGACAACCTGCCCCACATCCAGGCCGCGCAGGTCGCCTACGACGCCCGACGCGCCGAGAACGTGTGACGAGTCACGTCCAGACCTCCGATCTGGATCGCTCCAAACCGGCACAACGCTGGACAGGTTGCGCCAAAGGGCCCAGGAAACATCGGGTGTTTGCTGTCAGCGAAAACCCAACATGACGTGAATTCCATGTGAGCTTTGCCAGAATGGGGTCATGACGCAGCCCTTCACGGACGATACCCACCCGGCCGAGCCCTACCCGGGCGCTCGGCCGGGACACTGCTTCGTGCACGTCGACGGCGCGGGGTGGCCGGTCACACCGGACCCCGACGCCGACTCCGGCTGGCGGGTCGCACCGGACGGCAAGGACCTCGACGAGTGGCTCGCCGACCACGGCGAACCACCCCTGGCGGGCCGGATGCCGGTGCTGGCCTACGGCTCCAACGCCAACCCGGCCAAGGTGACGTGGCTGCGCGAAGAACTCGGACTGACCGGCCCGGCGGTCGTGCTCCGAGCCCGCTGCGAGGGCTTCGCCGCGGTGTGGGCGGCCGGGCTGCGCGCCCGCGACGGGCAGCGCCCCGCGACCCTGGCCGCCGCGCCCGGCGTCGAGGAGGAGCACGCGGTGTGGATGGCCACCGCGGAACAACTGCGCGTGCTGGACCGCTGCGAAGGCCGCGGGCTGCGCTACCGGCTGGTGCGCGTGCACACCGGACGCGTCACCCTGTTCGACGGCGCCGTGGTGGACTCCGTGCTCGCCTACACCGGCGCCGGCAAGCGGCGGATGCCGCTGCTCGTCAACGGACGTCCGGTGCGCTGCGCCGACGTGGACCAGCGGAGGGCGTGGACCATGGGCGGACGACCGGCCGAGAGCGACGGCCTCGACGTGACCCCCGTGCACGGCGACCCCGGTCCCGACGACTGGCCCGACCGGATCTTCGTCTACGGCACCCTCCAGCCCGGCATGAGCGCGTGGCACCTGGTGGAGCCGTTCGTGACCGGCGAGCCCGAGCCCGCGCGGCTGCCCGGCAGCCTGCACGACACCGGCGCGGGCTACCCGGCGCTGCGCCCGGGCGACGGACCCGGCGTGCCCGGCCACGTGCTGCGCCTGGAGTCCCCCGAGGACGCGCTGCCGGTGCTCGACGAGTACGAGGGCGACGAGTACCGCCGCGTCCGGGTCACCATGCCCGACGGGCGGGTGTGCTGGACCTACCTGTGGACCGCCGCCGTGGACGGCATGCCGGTCCTGCCGCACGGTTGGGTCGAGAACCGTCCGTGATGCCCCCGATCCGGTGAATCTTTCCCCACCGCACCCAACCGCACGACGGCCGGGTACGTCCTCCTGGTAGGACCACGACCAGGAGGTGGACATGAGGCGACTCCTCGTGTGCTGCGGCGCCCTGGTGGCGCTGGCCGCGTGCGGCAGTCCGCAGCAGGCGTCCGACCAGCAGTTCCTGCCCCTCACCCCGTCCTCGACCGGCACGGTCGCCCCCGTCCCGCCGACGTCGCCGACGACCGCCGCGCCCGCGGTCGCCCGGTGCACCGCCGCCACCCTGAGCGGCAAGGTTGAGCCGACCGACGCGGGCGCCGGCAACCGCTACGGCAAGTTCGTCGTCACCAACACCGGCCAGGCGGTGTGCACGCTCAACGGCTACAGCGGCTTCCAGCTCCAGGACGCCAACGGGCAGCCGGTGCCCACCGACCTCCAGCGCACCCCGAACCCCGGGCCGTCACCGGTCTCGCTGAACCCCGGCGCGAGCGCGGCGGCCAACCTGCACTGGAACGTCGTGCCCTCCGGCGACGAGCCGGTGGACAAGCCGTGCCAGCCCGAGGCGGCCGGCGCCGCCGCCATCCCGCCCGACGAGACCCAGCCGATGCGCGTGGCGTGGGGCCTGGGCCCGGTGTGCGGCGGTGGGAAGATCGAGATCAGCGCGTTCTACGCTGCATAGGTGATCGAGTCCAACGTCCCCGGCCACGCCGGGGAACTCGCGGTCCGGACCTGGCCGAACCTCGACGCCTCGTGGCTCGCCGTGCTGGTGCACGGCCACGGCGAGCACGGCGGGCGGTACGGGCACGTGGCCGACAGACTCGTCGAGGCGGGCGCGCTCGTGGTCGCGGCCGACCAGGCCGGACACGGCCGGTCCGAGGGCGAACCCGTGCTGATCACCGACTTCGACGGCCTGGTGGCCGATGTGGCCGCCACCGTCAGCTCCGCGGCGTCCGACCTGCCGACCGTCCTCATCGGACACGGGATGGGCGGCCTGGTCGCGACCCGGTACGCGCAGCAGAACCCGTTGGCGGCACTGGTGTTGTCCGCGCCGGTACTGGGCACCTGGCAGGGCTTGGACGTGCTGTCCCTGCCGGAGATCCCGGACACCCCGGTCGACCCGGACCTGCTGTCCCGCGACCCGGAGGTCGGCAAGCAGTACGCCGCCGACCCCCTGGTCTGGCACGGTCCGTTCAAGCGGCCCACGCTGGAGGCCGTGGAACGCGGGCTGGACGAGGTCAACTACGGCCCCACCCTGGAGCACCTGCCGACGCTGTGGCTGCACGGCGACGCCGACGAACTGGTCCCCCTCGCCGACACCCGCACCGGCACCGACCGCGTCCGGGGCCTGCTGTTCGAGGAGCGCGTCTACCCGGGCGCGCGGCACGAGCTGTTCCTGGAGACCAACCGGGACGAGGTGCTGGACGACGTGGTGGCGTTCGTCCGGCGGGTGCTTCACCAGAGCTGATCGGTCGGGCGCACCAGGATCTCGTTCACCGACACGTGCTCGGGCTGGGTGGCCGCGTAGAGGACGGCGGCGGCGACGTCGTCGGCCTGGAGCTGGCGCATGCCGGTGATCCGGTCTTCCAGCGCGTTCTTGGCGCTCGCGTCGGTGATGTGCTCGCGCAGCTCGGTCTCCACCACGCCCGGCTCGACCACGACGACGCGGACGCCCTGCGGGGCCACTTCCTGGCGCAGCGACTCGCTGAACGCGTTGAGGCCGAACTTGGTGGCCGCGTAGACCGCGGCGGTCGGGCGGGCGCCGCGGCCGGCGGTGGAGGAGATCTGGACGATCGCGCCGCGGCGCTCGATCAAGTGCGGCAGGGCGGCGTGGGTGAGGAAGAAGACGCCGAGGAGATTTGTCGACACCATCCGGGTCCAGTCGGTGGTGTCCGCGCCGAGGACGTTGCCCAGCAGCATGACGCCCGCGTTGTTGACCAGGACGTCCAGCCCGCCGAACACCTCCACGGTCCGCTCGACGGCGGCCCGGCAGGCGGCCTCGTCGGTCACGTCCAGCTCGAGGGTCAGCACCTTGACCCCCTCCTCGGCCAACCGCGCCTCCAGCGCGGCCAGCCGGTCCACCCGCCGCGCGGCGATGACCACGGACGCCCCGGCCCGCCCGAGCGCGACCGCCGTCGCCTCGCCGATCCCCGAAGATGCCCCGGTCACCAGCGCGACCTTGCCTTGAAGGTTGTTCGTCATGCCATTCAGCAAATCGGCTGGAGCGCGCTCCAGGTCAAGTTCGGCCATAGGCACTTCGGTGCGTGCGGCCGAACGGGCGGCGTGCGGGCGTCCGCGTGGTTCGTGGACAATTCGTGCTGCGATGATGGGCGAAGACCTGGAGCTGCTGATCACCGTGGTGGTCGCGGCCGACGACGAGCAGCAGGCGCGGACCGCTTGCGCCGGTCTGCTGCGGCGGGTCGGCGGGCGGGTCGTCGCGGCCGGGGACTGCTCCGACGAGGAGCCCGGGTGCTGGTCGGTGACGGTGTCGCTGGTCAGCGGGGAGCGGGCCACGCAGAACGTCGCGGGCGCGCTGGCCCGGGCGGTCCGGATGTTCGTGCGGTCGCTGGGGGACGAGTTCCCCATGCCGCGGGTCGCGTGCGAGCCGCCCACCGCGTGGACCGTGCTGGAGGACCAACCCGTGCTGGACGGGCTCGTGCCGGGCGCGGAACGGCTCCTGATCGAGGCGTGGGCGGGCGGGGACCCGCAGCGCCGCCCAGAACCCGAGCAGCACGAACCCGAGCAGCACGAACCCGGGCAACCAGAACCCGAGCAACCCGCGAGAACCGGTGGAACCGCGAAAAACGGGGTCGATGCGCCGGTTGCCGGTGTTGCACCGCCGGTTGGCGGGGGTACCCGGCTGCTGTTGCGGGTCGACGTCGCCGCCGATCGCTCGGCCGGGGCCGAATGGCAAGCGCGGGCGGTAGCGAGTCGGGTCGCGCGAAGTGGCAAGATCACCCGAGTGGCTCCACATGGGCACCTACTCAGCGTGCATGTCGATCTCGGGTCGAGTCTCGATTCGCCCACGGTCGCGCTACTGGACGCGGTCTCGTCGCTGGGCCGAACGGGGTGGACGCCCGTGGAGTGGTCGGGCGAGTCGGCGATAACGCGCTGGTCAGCGACGCCCGTCCCGAAGAGTGGGATCACGGCGATGGAACTGTCCGCGACACCGGCCTCGGCATTCGTGTGGACGGCGCCCGACTGAGATCAACAACGCTCATCCGATCGAGTGGGTTTCCAATGCCACCCGGTCAGCCGATCTTGCTTGTGAATCGTGAAACTTTCGGTACTACTTTCAACTATAGGAACTCCAGCGTTGTGGGAGGGGTCGGGACCGACATGGCCAGCATCGAAGAGGTCCGCGCCGCGATCGCCCAGGCCGTCGACAAGGCGGGGCAGAGCGCCCAGGCCCTGCAACAGGCGGCCGACCTGGCCGAGGACGCCCAGGCGCTGCTGAGCACCGCCACCCAGGGCAGCGCCCAAGCCGACGTCGAGCAGGCGAACGCGCAGTTCGCCGAGGTCGTCAACGGTGTCACGGACCTGCAGAAGTTCCTCGCCGCCGGCATCTCCCAGGCCGACAACATCAACCAGCGGCTGTGACCACCGCGAAGGCCGTGACGTGACGTCGGTCGCCGAGGTGCGGCTCGCGCTCGAGCAGAGCTGCGAGCTGCTCCGTGACGCCCATCGCAGTGTCCGCGAGGCGCAAAGCGCGTTGGACGAGGCGATGGACATCCTCACCGAGGCCGGCGCCAACCACCCGGAGCCGCTGGTGCCCCCCGGGTTCGCCAAGGCGCGGGAGAAGTTCGCCGACGAGCTGGACCTCATCGTCCGCAGCCTGGACCTGGTCCAGCGCCTGGCCGTGGAGCTGTGACGTGAGCAGGCGCGACGAGCGTCGCAGGAAGGTCGAGGGCTCCTTCGAGGAGTTCCGGGACGCGGTCGCCGCCGCGCTGGGCAACGCCTCGCGCGAGCTGCGCCAACTGGTGGACGAGCGCGCCCGGGACATGTTCGAGGTGATGCTGCGCGGCGAGGGCGTCGACCGCGCGCTGGCCGATCCGGTGCTGGCGAAGGCGTTGAAGAACAAGGCGTTCGAGCAGCAGCTCGCGCAGGCGCTGGTGGACCGGGTGGCCGCGTTCCGGGAGTGGTCCGAGGGCGGGCCCGACCAGTTGACCGCCCTGGTCAACGCGGTGGCGCCGGGACCGGCGTCGTGGCCGCCGGAGGCCTGGCTGGGCACGCCCGGCACGGCCGACGGCAGCGAGGGCGTGCCGGAGCTGTGGCGCATCGGCACCGGCGTGGTGCGCGGCGCGCCCGAACCCCGCACGTTCCCGGTGGCGGTGCCGCTGCTGGACCACTCGCACCTGCACGTCTCCTCCACCCCGGACAGCCGGCACGCGGCGGACGCGCTGGTGGAGAACCTGTTGCTGCGCCTGGTCAGCCACTTCCAGCCGGGCCTGGTGCACGTCCACGTGTGGGACGTCAACCAGCTCACCGGCTCGCTGCCCGGCCTGTACCCGCTGACCCGCGCCGGCCTGCTCACCGTGCACGACCCGGCGCGCCCGCAGGAGCTGCTGGACGAGCTGTCCGACCACATCCGCCGCGTGCACACCGGCGTGCTGGTCGAGGGCCACCAGTCGGTGCGGTCGGTCGGCGGGCGGCGCACCGAGCCGTGGCGGGTGGCCGTGCTGTTCGGCAACCGCCAAGTGCTCAAGGAAGAGCACCAGCAGCAGCTGCAACGGGTGGCGCGCAACGGGTTGGCGTGCGGGGTGCAGCTGATCATCGTGGACATCCCGGTCACCGTGAACTCGCCGATCGAGACCGTGACCATCCACCCGGACCAGACCGCCACCTGCACCATGACCGGCAAGCACGTCGTGGTGACGCTGGACCCGCCGTTCCCGCGCACCGCCGTGCCCCGCGCGTGCGCCGCCATCGCGGACAAGCGCGAAGAGCGCCGGATGCGGCTGAGCACGTTCCAGGACCTGTTGCCCGAGCAGTTCTGGCAGGAGAGTTCGGCGGCCGGGGTGGTCGCGCCGGTCGGCTACCACGAGGGCGAGCCGGTGCACGTGGCGCTGGGCGACACGTCCCCGCACGCCCTGATCGGCGGCCCGAGCGGATCGGGCAAGACCAACTTCCTCTACGCGATGCTCGGCAGCCTCGCCGCCCGCTACCACCCGGACGAGTTGGAGCTGTACCTGCTGGACTTCAAGGAGGGCGTGTCGTTCGCGCAGTTCGCGCCGGGCCGCAAGGACCCGACGTGGCTGCCGCACGCCCGCCTGGTCGGGGTGAACGTCAACACCGACCGCGAGTTCGGCGTGGCGCTGCTGAAGTTCCTGGCCGACGAGATGCGCAGGCGTGCGGACGCGGCCAAGCGGCACGAGGTCACCAAGCTGGAGCAGCTGCGCGAGGAGGACCCGGGCGGCCGGTGGCCGCGGATCGTCGCGGTGGTCGACGAGTTCCAGTACCTGTTCGGCGAACGCGACAACGTCACCGCGCAGGCCACGCAGCTGCTGGAGGACGTGGCGCGGCGCGGCCGGTCGCAGGGCATCCACCTGGTGCTGTCCAGCCAGGACGTGTCCGGCATCGAGGGGTTCTGGGGCAAGTCGGCGATCTTCGAGCAATTCACCGTGCGGATCGCCCTGCCCAAGGCGCGCCGGGTGCTGGCCGAGCCCGCCAACGACGCCGCCGTCGAGCTGCCGCGCTGGCACGCCGTGGTCAACCACGAGTCCGGGGTGCGGCCGGGCAACGAGATCGCGCGCATCCCGGACACCACCAGCAAGGGCACGTTCGACGTGCTGCAGGCCGAACTGCACCGCCGCCGACCGCCGGAGCTGGACGAGCCGATCCTGTTCGACGGCAGCAAGGTGCCCGCGTTGCAGTCGCTGCCGGACTTCCAGTCGCTGCGCACCGGCGACGCGAACCCGACCGTGCTGCTCGGCCAGGTGATCGACGTGGCGGGCAGCGCGGCCAAGGTGCGGTTCCCGCGCACGCCGGGGCGCAACATCGCGGTCATCGGCTCGCTGCCCGAGGACGCGGCGGGCGTGCTGAGCGGCGCCGCGCTGTCCCTGGCGCGGCAACGGGAACCCGGCGAGGCCCAGTTCACCCTGGCGTGCCTGGCCGAGGACGCGTGGCCGTACGCGGAGAAGCTGTGCAAGCAGCTGCAGAACGCGGGCCACTCGGCCGACCTGCTCGGCCTGGAGGGCATCCGGGCGCTGCTGGACTCGACGGCGGCCCGGCTCACCGCGTCGGTGACCGGTGAGACCGGCGCGCCGCTGGCCCCCCACTACCTGGTGGTGTACGCGGTGGACGCCGCGCACACCTTGCTGGAGACCAAGGATCCCGCCACCCGGACGTCCGGAGTGGACAGTCTGCGCACCGTGCTCAAGCACGGCCCGGAGAACCGCACCCACCTGCTCGGGTGGTGGCGGGGCGTGCAGCGGCTGAAGAACAGCCTGCCGCCGGGCCAGTACGACGACATCGGGGCGTGGCTCGCGTTCGACGTGCAGGGCAAGGAGTTGATCTCGTTCGGTCCGGAACAGGTGATGTCGTGGTCCCCGCGCCCGCACCGCTGCCTGTTCTTCGACCGCTTCGAGCACTCCCGACCGCAGGTGGTCATCCCGTTCGACACCGGGGAGGAATCATGATCAGCCACGCCTCTGTCGTGCCCGCGCAACGCAGTGGGGACGTCGTGCCGGAGGTGGAGGCGGTCTCCGCGGTCGAGCGGTACAAGGAGATCGTCGCCGTGGCGGGCGAGGCCGTGCGGCGGATGCGCGAGGTCGACCACCAGCGCGTCAAGGAGGCGTTGGACCGGCTGGTGGCGTCCCAGGACCGCATGGCGGAGGCGGTGGAGCAGGAGATGCTGACCCGCGTCGGCGTGACCCTGCTGTGGGAGTCGGCGCTGGACCTGCTGTGGGACGAGCGCTGGCTGACCATGAAGCCCCTGCCCGCGCCGGACGAGTCGGTGCCACCGCGTCCGCAGGAGCACTACAACGGGATGATGGAGCTCGCGCACCAGCGTCTGGAGGACTCGCTCCAGAAGCGCACCCTGCTGCGCCGCAAGGGTTCCTAGACCAAGATCGCCACGACTTCCAGCGCGAAGAACGCGAAGACGGCCGCGGTGAGACCGAGCACGGCGTAGAGGATCGTGTTCTTGGCGCTGGTGATGCTGCCCTGGTCCCCGCCGGACACCACGTAACGCAGCCCACCCACCACCAGCATCAGCACGGACACCGCGGCCACCACGAACGGCAGGACGGTCAGGAAGGGCAACAGCGCGCCGGCACCGTCGCCGAACCGCTCCGCAACGCCCTCGAACACCCGCGTGACGAAGAACCAAGCGGCGGCGAGCAACGCGAGCAGCAAGCCGGCCGGCAACAGGGCCAGCACGATGGTGACCAGCCGACGCGCCACAACCCGGGCGCTCCGGATCCGGCCCGCGACCCACCCGGCCGGCTTCCGGGTCATCGTCACGAGCACGTCGACCACCGAGGCGGCCACCGTGGGCAGGACGATGAACATGGCCGCGACGAGCTTGGTGACCTGCCCGGGGTACTTCTCGATCTCCTTCTCCCAAGTCTCCTTGCGCGCCTCGACCACCTCGGCGTCCGCCGCACGCCACCGGGCGGCGAACCCGACCAGCCCCTCCTGCAACCACGTGGAGAGCTGCATGAACTCCTCCACGAACAGGCCCGCCACGAACCCGGACACGAAGTTGTCGCCGCCCGTCACCCAGACCAGCCCGCCGATGACGGAGCCGATCAGCAGCCCCCTGAGCAGCCGCCGCAGCCGGTCACGCATGTCCGTGGCCCCGCTCGGCACCAAAGCAGTAGAGGTGGGCGTACGGGAGGCTGCGGCACGGCGTCCGGTCGGGCACGGTGTAGCAGTACGACAACAGCCGCACCGGTTCCCGGGCTTCGGCGGCCACCTTCGCGGCCAGTTCCGCCATGCGCTCCTGCCGCAGGAACACGTACACCAGGTCCGCTTCGGGCAACGGGTGGCGGCGGTAGTCGCCGAACCGGACCGACACGAGGTCCCGCCGGGACCACAGCACGACCTTGGACACCGCCCACAGCACGGGGTTGACCTCGTAACCGATGCCCCGGACGCCCCGGACCGCCGCTGCGCGCAGGAACCGGCCGTCACCGCACCCCAGGTCGACGACGGTCTGGCCGCGCTCGATCCCCGAGAAGTCGAGCAGCTCTTCCCGGTGGCGGCTCAGGGTGGGCAGGTAGGGCGCGCCAAGGTACACGGGCACCGCGAAGCACGACGCCACCAGCGCCACCACCGCCCAAATCCACAAACCCATGCCCACCACCAAAGGGGTTTGACGGACGACGGTCGCAGGCGCGGGCCGAGCGGTCAACCGCTAGAACGTCCAGCTCAGCGACACCGTGGCCTCGGTGTCGGCCCGCGTACGGGCGTAGGTGGCGAGGGCGGCGACGTTGTCGGGCTCGGTCGCGGTGAACGCGCCGTAGCAGCCGCGTTCCCGCGCCAGGGCCAGCAGCGCCTCGACGAGGGCGGTGCCGATGCCCTGGCGTTGGTGGGACTCGTCGACACCGAGCTCGTACAAGAACATCTCGGTGCCCTTGTCCGGGTGGGTGGTCTCCACGCCGGACACGAAGCCCGCCGGTTCGTCGTCCACGTACGCGATGAGCAAGTGGTGGCGGTCGTCTGCGAGGAACGCTCGGGTCGCGTCCGCGATCGGCCGGTCGTCGAACAGGTGGGCGGCGGCCGTCACGTCGTCGTACGCGGTCACCCGCCGGATCTGCATGCGGGCGAGGGTAGTGCTCGGCGATGATGCGGTCATGCGTGTTCTGCACACCCCGGACGAGGTCGCGGCGGCGAACCCGGACCCGCTCGTCCGGTGGGCCGCCCAGAGCCTGCTGCCCGGAGGCGGCGGCGCGGCGTGGGCGCACGGCGGCGCGGTGGCCGTCCTCGCCCCCGCCCTGAACCGGCACGACCGGCTCGTGCTCGCCGGCCCCACCGACGACATCGCGACCCTCCTCGACGCCCACCACCGACCCGGACTGTCCCCCTTGGTCACCACCGAGACCGCCACCGAACTGCCCCAGTACCGCATCCGGGGCACCTTCGGCTGGATGGAACGCACCGGCACCCTCACCCCGCCGGACGGCGTGCGCTGGCTGCGCGAGGAGGAATGGGACGAGGTGGAGGCCCTGCTGCGCAAGGCCAGCCCGAACTCGTACGTCTGGCCGTACGAACGCGGGCCGCACCGGTGGGCGGGCATCCACCACGAGGACACCCTGGTCGCGGTGGCCGCCGAGGCGTGGTCGGCACCGGACATCGGCTTCCTCGCCGGCGTCGCCACCCACCCCGACCACCGGGGACGCGGCCTGTCGACCCGGATCTGCGCGTACGTGACCGGCGTCCTGCTCGCCGAACACGGTGAGTGCGCCCTGATGGTGGACGGCGCCAACACCGCCGCGATCAAGGTCTACCACCGCCTGGGCTTCACGTACCGCAGCGTGACCGCGTTGGAGTGACCCGGGAACACCGACCACCGGCCGCGCGGTTGCACCGGTCATGAGCGTGCCGAAGACCGCGCGGGAGATCCGCCTGGCGTCCCGCCCGACTGGCTTCCCGACCTTGGACAACTTCACCTTGGCCGAGGTCGAGGTCCCCACCCCCGGCGACGGCCAACTCCTGGTCCGCAACGCCGTGATGAGCGTCGACCCGTACATGCGCGGCCGGATGAACGCCGGCAAGTCGTACGTCGCCCCCTTCGAGGTGGGCCGGCCCCTCGACGGCGGCGCGGTCGGCGAGGTCGTCGTCTCGAACGCCGAGGGCTTCGAGGTCGGGGACACCGTCCTGCACGGCCTCGGCTGGCGCGAGTACGCCCTGCTGGACGCCGCCCACGTCAAGAAGGTCGACCCGGCGAAGGCCCCGCTGGGCGCGTACCTCGGCGTCCTGGGCATGCCCGGCATGACCGCGTACGCGGGCCTGGTCGACGTGGCCGATTTCAAGGAAGGCGACGCCGTCTTCGTGTCCGGTGCGGCCGGAGCGGTCGGCCAGGTGGCTGGGCAGATCGCCCGCCTCAAGGGCGCGAGCCGGGTCATCGGCAGCGCCGGCACCGACGCCAAGGTCGACTACCTGGTCGAGGAACTGGGCTTCGACGCGGCCTTCAACTACCGCAACGCTCCCGTGCGCGAACAACTCGCGAAAGCCGCGCCGGACGGCATCGACGTGTACTTCGACAACGTGGGCGGCGAGCACCTGGAAGCCGCGCTGGACGCGTTCAACCTCAACGGCCGGGCGGCGCTGTGCGGCGCGATCTCGGTCTACAACGACGCCGAGCCCCAGCCGGGGCCGCGCAACCTGTTCCTGGCGGTGGGGAAGCGGCTGACGTTGCGCGGGTACATGGTGGCGGACCACGAGCACCTGCGCGAGCAGTTCGTGAAGGAGGTCGGGGGTTGGGTGGCCTCGGGTGAGTTGAAGTACGACGAGACCGTGACCGAGGGTGGGGTCGCCAAGGCTCCGGAGGCGTTCCTGGGCATGTTGCGCGGGCAGAACCTCGGCAAGGCCCTGGTGACCTTCTAGAACCGATCGCGCCGCGCGGCGAACGGGCTCAGACCAGTTCGCCGCCGGCCGCGACCACCCGGCCCTCGTGCACCACCAACGTGCGCGGGGCGCGGTCCATGACGGCTGCGGTCACCGTGTCGCCCGGCACAACCACCACGTCGGCCGGTGCGCCCTCCGTCAGTCCCAACGTGCGTCCGACCACCGAAGCACCGCCGCGCGTGGCGACGTCCACGCACATCTCGATCAGCGCGTCGGGCCGGAAACCGTTGCGGTAAGCCAGTTGCCAGGTCCGGTCGAGCATGTCGCCGTTGCCGTACGGGGACCAGTAGTCGCGGATGCCGTCCTGGCCCAGGCCCACCCGGACGCCCGACCAGCGGAGTTGGCGCAGCGGCAGGGGATCGCGGACGCCAGGAGCCACAGTGGTCACGGCCACGTCGTGTTCGGCCATCAGGTCGACGAGTTCGCGCCGGCGTTCAGCGTCCACAGTGGACAGCGCGAAGGCGTGGCTGATGGTCACCTTGCCGCGCATGTCCAACGCCGCAACGCGTTCGCAGATCAGTTCCACCTGGAACGCGCCCAACGAACCACCGTCGTGCAGGTGCACGTCGACACCGCGTTGGTGCTTCTCCGCCAACGCGAACACGACGTCCAAGTGCTTCACCGGATCACGGTCGTACCCGGCCGGGTCCAAGCCGCCGACCAGGTCGGCACCGGCTCGCAGGGCCGCGTCCAACAGCTCGGCGGTGCCCTTTTCGCGGAGGATGCCGCATTGGGGGAACGCCACCACCTCGACGTGCGCCCGGTGGGCGTGGGCCTCGCGAGCCGCCAGGACGCCTTCCAGCTTCTCCAAACCCGAGTCGACGTCCACCTGGGCGTGGCTCCGCACGATCGTCGCGCCGCAGGCGATGGTGCGGCCCAGGGTGTGGGTGGCGCGTTCCGAGACGGTGCGTTCGGCGGTGCGCCAGTTGCGGCGGTCGTTCTCGATCAGCTCGGCCAGGCCGGTGCCGGCGCTGTGCGGGCGGAACGGGAGGCCCAGGCGGGTGGAGTCCAGGTGGGCGTGGGCGTCGGTGAACGCGGGCAGCAGCACACCGCCCCCGCCGTCCACCTCGGGCACGCCCGGCGGGGCGGTCAGGCCCGTCCCGAACGCCGCCAGCTTCCCACCCGAGCACAGGACGTCGACCGCGGGCACGTCAAGGCTGTTGGGCCACGGCCGCACGGAGCGGATCAGCAGATCACCGGTCACCCGCCCGAAACTATCCCGCCCGGGATGAGCTTGCCAGGGTTGAGCACGCCCGTGGGGTCGAGTGTCCGCTTGACGGACGCCAGCACCGCCACACCCAGCGCCCCGATCTCCGCCTCCAGGTACGGGGCGTGGTCGGTGCCCACCGCGTGGTGGTGGCTGATCGTGCCGACACCGCTGATCGCCTCGCCCGCCGCGGCCTTGGCCACCTGCCACTGTCCCACCGGGTCCGTGGTGTCCCGCGCGGCCAGAACGGTGAAGTACAGGGACGCGCCGGTCTCGTAGGCGTGCGAGATGTGGCACATCACGATGCACTCGCCCAGCGCGTCCCGCAACGCCTCGCGGACCGACGTGCGCAGCTCGCAGATCCGGGACCAGTGCGTCGCCGTCTCCAGCGTCTCGACGCACACGCCGACCTCCATCAACGCGTCGCGCTGGCGCGGGCCGTTGAACCGGCCGTGCCGCCACGCCTCACCCAGCAACTTGCCCAGTGACACGGCCCGCAGACCGCGCAACGTCTCCCGCCGACGCCGCTTGACCTCCGCTTCGGACGCGCCGTGCCAGCCCAGGATGAGCAGGCAGGGCTCCTCGACCCCGCGTCCCCGCAGGTAGCCCTTCAGGGCCGAGGTCTTCCACCCGCCCGCCATGGACAGCGAGACATCCGTCTCGTCCACATCGGACAAACGGGTCACGTCGGCGAGCACCCGGCGCTGCGCGAGCCGTCGCACGACCGACGCCCCGCGCTCCCAGCCGTCCACCACGAACCCCTCGTAGCGCTCGACCACCGGCCGCGGGCGCACCCGCACGGACACCTCGGTGAGCACGCCGAACGCGCCCTCGCTGCCGATCACCAGCTGCTTGAGGTCCGGCCCGGCGGCGGACGCGGGCGCCGCGCCCAGCCGCCACTCCCCGACCGGCGTGGCCAGCCGGACGCCCTCGACCATGTCCTCGAACCGGCCGTAGCCCGACGACGCCTGCCCGGCGGACCGGGTCGCGGCGAACCCGCCGATGGTGGCCCGTTCGTAGGACTGCGGCACGTGCCCGATGGTGAAGCCGTGCGGCGCGAGCAGGCGTTCCGCCTCGGGCGCGGGCAGACCGGCCTGGAGCACGGCGATGTGCGACACCGGGTCCAGGGACACCAGCTTGTCCAACCGCACCAGGTCCAGCGCGATCACGGACGCCTTGTCCCCGCGCAACGCCGCCACGCCACCGACCACGGACGTGCCCCCGCCGAACGGCACCACGGCCACGTCGTGCTCCCCGCACACCCGCAGCACCTCGGTCACCTGCTCCGGCGTCGCGGGCAGCACCACGGCGTCGGGCACGGCCAAGTCGCCGTCACCGCGGTGGCGCAACAGGTCCAGATAGGACAGACCACCGGCCCGACCCAGCCGGGAATCCCGGTCGACCCGCACGAAACCAGGCCCGACCACGGCGTCCAACGCCACCCGGGCGTCCGCCGCCAGGGTCGACTCGGGCACCTCGGGCGTGCGCGCGGGGGTGCGCACCTCGCCGAGTCCCGTGCGCTGCCGGAGCAGCTTGAGTGCGTGCGGCGGCAGCTCGGCCGCCGAGGGGGTCCACCTGCCCCGGAGGGTGTGGTCGATGCGCTCGGTCACCGCTACAGTGTGACACATGACGTCCCAACGTCACAGTGATGACGCACTCCTCGACGCGGCCCGCGACTGCGTGGTCGAGGTCGGTGTCCGCCGCACCACCCTCACGGACATCGCCAAGCGCGCCGGCGTGAGCCGGATGACCCTCTACCGCCGGTTCCCGGACGTCCGCACGCTGGTGCGCGCCCTGATGACCAGGGAGTTCACCGCACTGCTCGCGCGCATCGAGGACCCGGGCGGCACCGCGCGGGAGCGCCTGGTCGGCCGGGCCATCGCGGGCATCCGCCTGCTGGCCGCCGACCCGCTGATGCGCCGCGTCCTGGACCTCGACGCCGAGTTGATGCTGCCGTACCTGGTGCAGCGCCTGGGCAGCACGCAGCGGTTGATCGAGGCGTTCCTGCTGGGCGAGGTCGAGGCCGGCCACGCGGACGGCTCCATCCGCCCCGGCGACCCGCACGCCCAGGCCCGCCTGGTGCTCCTCACCACGCAGTCGATGGTGCTGTCCATCCGCCCCGCGACCACCGACCTCGACTTCGACGCCCTCCTGGCCGAGCTGGCCGCCTTCCTGAACGCGGCTCTCTCATGAACACCTCCCTCAACGCCGCCCGCCGCCGTCGCGACCTGACGGAGGTGGCCGAGAAGACCGTGGACCTGCTCGTCGTCGGCGGCGGGGTGACCGGTGCCGGCGTCGCGCTGGACGCCGCGTCACGCGGCCTGGACGTGTGCCTGGTCGAGGCGCACGACCTGGCGTTCGGCACGTCGAGGTGGTCCAGCAAGCTGGTGCACGGCGGCCTGCGCTACCTGGCCCAGGGCGAGGTCGGCCTGGCCTACGAGAGCGCGGTGGAACGCGGCATCCTCATGACCCGCACCGCACCCCACCTGGTCCGCCCGCTCCCCCAACTGGTCCCGCTGCACGGCAAGTCCACCGATCCGTTGGTCATGGCCGGCCTCCAAGCCGGCGACGTCCTGCGCCGCCTGGCCCGCACCCCGAGCCGCGTCCTGCCCCGACCACGCCACGTGCCGGCCGCGGAAGCGTTGGCCCTGGTCCCCGGCCTGAACCCGAACGACCTGCGCGGCGGACTGCTCGCCTACGACGGCCAACTGGTCGACGACGCCCGTCTGGTGGTGGCCCTGGCCCGCACCGCCGCAGGCCATGGCGCACGGATCATCACCCGCGCCAAGGTGGACCGCCTGGACGGGCGGACCGCCCACGTCACCGACACCCCGACCGGGGAATCGCTGACCATCCGGGCGCGGGCGGTGGTCAACGCGACCGGGGTCTGGGCGGGCAACCTGGTCGACGTCCGCCTCCGCCCGTCCCGCGGCTCCCACCTGGTGCTGGCGGCCGACACCGTGGGCATGACGCAGACCGCCCTGACCGTGCCGGTTCCCGGGACCCGCAACCGCTTCGGCCTGGTCCTGCCCCAGCGCGACGGCCGGGTCTACGTGGGGCTGACCGACGAACCGGTCGACGGACCGGTGCCGAACGTGCCGACCGCGCCCGAGTCCGATGTGGACTTCCTGCTGGGCATGGCGTCGTCCGTGCTGCGGCGGACCCTCACGAGGGCCGATGTCCTGGGGTCGTTCGCCGGCCTGCGGCCCCTGCTCGACACGGGCGGCGGTCCCAGCGCGGACCTGTCCCGCCGGCACGCCGTGCTGACCTCGGACGGCATCACCACCGTGGTGGGCGGCAAACTCACCACCTACCGGCGCATGGCCGCGGACGCGGTGGCGGCAACCGGACTGACCGCGGTCCCCTGCCGGACGAAGTCCCTGCCGCTGGTCGGCGCGGGCACGGCGGACGGCCCGGCCGACCTGGTGGCCCGGTACGGCACCGAGGCCCGGCAGGTCGCCGAGATCGGCGAGGTCGCCTGGGCGGTGCGGCACGAGGGCGCGCTGGACGTGGACGACGTGCTGGACCGCCGGACCCGCGTCGGACTCGTGCCCGCCGAACGCGCGCAACGGGAAGCACAAGTGGCACAACAAGTTGCCGAGGAACTGGCCGCCCTCACGTAAAGCGGAAGGGGACCTCCCGCCCAGGAGGTCCCCTTCCGGTTTGGGGTGACCGGCTCGGTCACTCGCCGATGATCGGCTTCGCGGCCTTCGGCGGCTCGTCGATCAGCGGCTCGCCTTCGAGGCGGACCTTGCGCTGGTGGTCCTTTCCGTCGCCCTGACCGCCCTGGGCGGCCATCGGGGGCATCATGCCGCCCATCATGCCGCCGCCCATGCCACCGCCCTTGCCGCCGGCGCCACCGCCGACCGCACCGCCGGCCGCGCCCGCGGGCGAACCCTGGGGCAGGACACCGGAAGAGCCGCCGGCCTGCAACGTCTGGCCCGAGCCACCGCCACCGGAAGCGCCCATGCCGCCACCGCCGCCGAAGCCGCCGGGGACGCCGCCACCGCCGAACCCACCGCCACCGCCGCCACCGCCGCCACCGGACGAGGTGGCCAGGTCGGGCGTGGCGAACGGACGGGACGAAGGCACGTAAGGCGTGGACGTGTTGGTCGCGTACGTGGTGTCGCGGACGCCGCCGGGCAGGGTCGTGGGAGGCGGGGTGACCTGCGGGCCCGACGCCGCCGGGACCCAGCGGCCCGGTTCCCAGTGGCCGCCCGCGTTCGCGCCGCCGCTGCCGCCCACCTGCGGGGGACGGCTGACCGTGCCGGTACCGCCCGGGGTGTAGCCGCCGCCCGAGCCCCAACCGCCGCCGGAACCGCCCGAGCCCCAACCGCCGTCGGTCGGGCTGCCGCCCAGCGTCGGCGGGCGGTTCACCTGCCCGCCGCCGCCGCCGACCGCGCCGCTGGTGTGCGTGCCGCCGCCACCGCTGCCGGAGGTGTAGCGGTCGTTGGCGTTGCGGTCCATCTCGTTGAGCCGGCCCTCGGTCAGGCCCAACCCGCCCTGCGACGGGCGCGAGCCCGCACCGCCGCCCGCGCCGCCACCCTTGTTGGAGTGCGTCATGGCGGTGATCGCCTGCAGGATCTGCTTGGCGGTGTTGATGATCTGCACGACCTGCCGGATCAGGTCGATCAGCTTCTTCAGCGAGTTGCCGAGCTTCTGCAGGAAGTCGGCGAGCTTCTTGGCGTAGTTGACCGCCATCTGGATGATGTCCGCGATCGCCGCCGCGATGGACGCGCCGAAGGTCAGCCAGGACACCGACAGCCACTGGATGATCTTCATGACCATGTCCGACACGGCCTTGCTGATCAGGTCCATGATGGTCTTGCGGACCTGCGCCACCAGCTCGCCCGCGCCCTTGGCGGCGTTGGAGATGCCGTGCGCGGCCTTGCTCAGCGTCTCCAGGCCCGAGGCGTGCTTCTTGGCCGCCGCGCGGTAGCCGTCGGCCGACCGGCCGCGCCAGCCGCGGGTCTCCTCGACGGCGGCACGCCGGTAGTCGGCGACGATGCCCTCGATCTGCTTGGCCGCGGACGCCCAGTCGGACGACATCTTCTGGATCGCCTGCGGGTTGCCCAGCAGCGCGTCGAACGGCTCGCGCAGGAAGTCCACGTGCTGGATGGCCCAGCTGAAGCCCGCGGACAGGAAGCCCGACAGCGGGTTGGCGGCCATGCCGACGATGCTCATGGCGGTGTTGGCCATGCCCAGGCCCGCCTGCACCCAGTCGCCCCGCTCGACCGCCGCGACGGTGCCCTGCACGTCGCCGATCAGGTGGGACGGGTCGCGGCCCTGCGTGGTCGTTGCCTGCTGGCTCATCCGCGTGCCCTTCCGTTGAACCCGAAGGCGTTGTCGAGGTCGACGTTCTCGTAGAGGTCGGCGACCTCGCGCAGGCCCTGGCACATGTCGACGATGGTCTCGGTGGCCTGGCCGAAGATGTCCTGCGACTGGCCCGCCGACTGGAGCAGGAAGGAGGCCAGGAACGAACCGAAGATGCCGAAGGCGTCGGTCGACAGCGACGGGTCGGCGGTCTTCGTGGCCGAAAGCATCCGCTGCGCGAGCTGGTCGACCGTGCCGGCGTGGGCCCGGATGTCCTCCGGGCTCACCTGGAACGACACGAACATGGTCCTCTACCCCCTGGCTCAGGCCATCACGTCGGGTGGGTTGGTGAAGTACTCGTCATCGGGCCTGGTGTCTCGACGCTCCAGCTCCGACTCCGGTTCCGCTTCGTCCGTGCCGTCACCCGAATAGCCGTTCGGCATGTTGGCCTTGACGAAGTCCAGCGCCGGGCTGTCGCCGACGAACTCGGTCATGATCTGGACGACCTGGCCGGCGGCGTTGCGCTGCGCCTGCGCCACGGCGGTCATGATCGCGCCGGAGATGCGCTCCGGGTCCTCGCCGCGCAGGCCGGGTCGCAGGATCAGGTTCGTCAGCGCGCCGGACGCGTTGACGCTGACCGTGACCAGGCCGTCCGGGGAGGTCGCGCTGCCGCCGACGTCACCGAGCTGGGTCTTGGCCTGCTCGGCCTGCCGCTTGGCCTGCTCGATCTTCTGCCCGTACTGCGCGAGCCACTGGTCCGGCTCGATCGGCTCCATAAGTCACCCCTCCACGACGACGCCGGCTTTTGCGGCCCGCGACACGTTTCGACCGCCTCGAGTATCGATTCGGTTCCGCGGAACGTATCGTTTCACCGAATCGTGATTTCCGGACCCGCCCGACTTGGATACCGCCGTTCGGCCTATTGTGTGAATTGTTTACTTGCCGTTCTGTTGGGTTTTGGCAACACTTCGTAGCATGAGTCCGGCACGCCGGGACGTCGAACCGCGGATCCACAACCGGATCCGCCTGCTGCGGGTCGAGCGGGGGATGACCAGGGTGGGACTGGCGCGGGCGGTCGGGGTCAACCCCCAGACCATCGGCGCGCTGGAGCGGGGCGACCACTACCCCGGCCTGGACCTCGCCATGCGGATTTGCGAGGTGTTCGGCCTGCCCGTGGAAGCGGTGTTCAGCCGCGAGCCGTTCGAGCCGCTGTCCACGCGGGTGTACGGCTGACCAGGAGAGAGAGGCACGCGTGGCACAGGGAGTGCTGGAGGTCGACCGGGTCTCCAAGCGCTACGGTCCGGTCGTCGCCCTGCGGGACATGACGTTCGACGTGCGCGCCGGCGAGCTGTTCGGGTTCGTCGGCAGCAACGGCGCGGGCAAGACCACGACCATGCGGATCGCGCTGGGCGTGCTGGCCGCCGACGCGGGCGAGGTCCGCTGGAACGGCGCCCCCGTCACGTTGGAGACCCGCCGCCGCATCGGCTACATGCCCGAGGAACGCGGCCTCTACCCGAAGATGAAGGTGTTCGACCAGCTCGTGTACCTGGCCGAGCTGCACGGCATGGCCACCGGCGCCGCGCACCGGTCGGCGGAGGACTGGATCAACCGGCTGGGCCTGCGCGACCGGCGCGACGACGAGGTCCAGAAGCTCAGCCTGGGCAACCAGCAGCGGGTGCAGCTCGCCGCGGCGCTGGTGCACGAGCCGGACGTGCTGGTGCTCGACGAGCCGTTCTCCGGGCTGGACCCGGTCGCGGTGGACGTGATGAGCCAGGTGCTGCGCGAGAAGGCCGCCGCGGGCGTGCCGGTGGTGTTCTCCAGCCACCAGCTCGACCTGGTGGAGCGGCTGTGCGACCGGGTCGGCATCGTGCGCGCCGGGACGCTGGTCGCCTGCGGGACGGTCGAGGAACTGCGGTCCGGCGGCGCCACGCAGCTCGTCGTGCACGCGCCCGGCGCATCCGACGGCTGGGCGGACGGGCTGGCCGACGTGCGCACGGTGGCCGTGGACGGTCCGCGCACGACCCTGGAGCTGGGCCCGGACGCGGACGACCAGGCCGTGCTGCACGCCGCCCTGGCCACCGGGCCGGTGCACGAGTTCACCCGGCGGCGGCCGACGCTGACCGAGCTGTTCCGCAGCGTCGTCACCGAGGAGCACGCCGCATGAGCACGCTCACCCCGAACCGGGCGGTCTTCCTGGTCGCCCGGCGGGAGTTCCTGGCCAAGGTGCGGACCAGGTCGTTCGTCGTGGGCACGCTGGTGATCATCGCCGTGCTCGCCGGGTACGTGCTGCTGCAGACCGTGCTGATCGACCGGTCCGACCGGGACACCGTGGCGCTCAGCGGCCAGGCGACCGTCCTGGCCGAGCCGCTCAAGCAGACCGCGAAGTCGTTCGGCCGCGAGCTGGTCACCGCGGACGTCGCGGACGTGGCGGCGGCCGAGGCGCAGGTGCGGGCGGGCGAGGTCGACGCCCTGGTGACCGGCGCGCCGGACGCGCTGCGGGTGGTGGTGAAGGACCGGCTGGGCGACGACCTGCGCAACTCCATCGACCTGATCGTGAAGCAGCAGGTGCTCAACGCCCAGCTCGCCGAGGCGGGCCTGGACCCGGCGACCGTGGCGCGCAACGTGGAGCGGGCCGGGGTCGACGTGGTGGCGCTGGAGCCCGACGACTCGCACCAGGGCCAGCGGCTGGCGATCGGCCTGGTCGTCGCGGCGCTGCTGTACTACTCGCTGCTGGTCTACGGGACGATGGTCGCCCAGGGCGTGGTGGAGGAGAAGTCCAGCCGCGTGGTGGAGATCCTGCTGTCGACGCTGCGGCCGTGGCAGCTGCTGCTGGGCAAGGTGCTCGGGCTGGGGCTGGTCGGGCTCGCGCAGCTGGTGCTGATCGGGGTCACCGGGCTGGTGCTGGCGTCGGTGTCCGGGGTGATCGACGTGACCGGGGTGGCCGGTGGCGCGCTGGCGACCGGGGTTCTGTGGTACCTGCTCGGGTTCTTCCTGTACGCGACGGTGTTCGCGGCGGCGGCGTCGCTGGTGTCGCGGCAGGAGGAGCTGCAGTCGGTGCTCACGCCGATCAGCATGGCGATCGTGATCGCGTTCGTGGTCGGCATCAACCTGATGATCCAGGACGCGTCGGACGCGCTGGTGGCGGTGCTGTCGGTGCTGCCGCCGTTCGCGCCGATCCTCATGCCGGGGCGGATGGCGATGGGCGTGGCGCCCGCGTGGCAGGTGCTGCTGGCGGTGGTGCTGGCGCTCGGGGCGATCGCGGCGATCACCTGGCTGGGCGGCCGGGTGTACGCGAACGCCGTCCTGCGCACCGGGGCGCGGGTGCGGCTGCGGGACGCCCTGCGTTAGCTCGATCGGGTGACGGCGGCTAATCCCAACAGCGCAAACGCCGATCTCACGGGTGAACGCATCCTCCGTGAGGGAGGCGATCGCGATGGCGGCGAAGACGCTGGTCGCGCTGTGCGCGCTGGTGCTCGTGGCAGGCTGCCCCGGTCCGCCGAACGGCCCCCCGCCGACCACCACGACCACCACGGACACCAGCTTCAAGACCCTGGACCCGACTCCGCCCTCCACGACCACGACGACGGCCACGGGCAACCCCCGGCTGACCATCACCATCGGCACGGCCCGCCTGGACGGCGGCACGACCTCCACCCCGTGGTCGGACCCCGCTCCGGTGTTCAACCTCTCCCCCGACAAACCGACGCACGACGACTGCAAGGCGTTCGGGTGGCGGGACGAGACCTCGGTGCCGATCAGCGTGGTCGAGGTCGGGTTCTCCAACTCCGTGGTCGGCCCCGGGTCGTTCGGGAAGTTCGGCCTGTGCGAGAGTGCCGGCGCGCAAGCGGAGTGCGAGGACTTCACCTTCCCACCGCCGAACACCACCGAGAAGGTCAAGTGCGGTGTCCCGGTCCGAGCGCAGCGGCCACCCGGCGATCTTGCGCAGACGGTCGTGACACTGACGTTCCGGGCCGCGTGCTCCTCAGCCGTCTCGAAACCGTGCGACGACCCACGCGTAGTGGCTGCGGGACCGTCGTCCGCGCGGCCCGTGTTCCTTGAATGGCGGCACAGCGAGACCCTGACGACCGTGTGGCACCCACCGGCCAACAAGACGACGACCACCAGCACCGCCGCCACAACCACGACGACTACGACGACGTCGTCGTGATGGCCAAGTCGTCGGAGGTCGGCCTGCTGGACCGGGTCCAGTCGTTCGCGGCCATCGCGGCGCCCACCACCCTGGCCACCGCGCTGCTGTTCTACTTCGGCTACGTCGCCACGCTGACCCGCTACCGGTACTTCGGCGTCGACCTGGGCGCGCTGGACCTCTCGACCGCCGAACTCCTCCTGCTCGGCACCGAGGTGATCTTCCCGCCGCTCGCAACCCTGCTCCTGCTGGTGATGGCCGGTCTGCTGGCGCACCGGGCCGTCCGGGCGCTGCACCGGAGCCGGCACAAGCGGGTGACGAAGGTCGTGGCCGTGGTCCTGATGGTGTCGGGGGCGGTGGCGTTCGGGCGGGCGGTGGTCGGGGTGCTGTTCCTGAGCGTGTCCCGGCACGAGACGCCCGGCTTGACGGCGGTGTGCCTGGGCCTGGGGCTGCCGCTGATCGCCTACGGGCTGTGGGTGTACCGGGGTCCCACGCCGGCGCGGCGGCGCTCGCCGTCGGAGGCGCTGCTGCTGACCGCGCTGACCGGGATGGTGGTGCTGGGCCTGTTCTGGGCGACGAACATCTTCGCGGGCGGGTACGGGCGCGGCCGGGCGGTGGAGGAGGCCGGCGAGCTGCACAACCGCCCGGTGGTGCTGCTCGACCTGACGCAGCCGCTGTACCTGCCCGACAACGTCCCCGGCGTGCACCAGTTCGCGTTGCCGGCGGAGCAGGGGCACCCGTTCCGCGTCCGCTGCCAGGGGCTGCGCCTGCTGACCGAGGCGGGCGGGCGGCTGTTCCTGGTGCCCGAGCGGTGGGAGGGCGGTGCGCGGACCGTCGTGGTGCCGTACGACAGCGAGGTCCGCGTGCAGTTCCTGCCCGGCGCCAACCCTTGACCCAAATCCAGTCCACTGTGGACTCACCGAGGACTCGGGGATTGACGTTGAGACGACGAAGGCCCGCACCCACGAGGGGCACGGGCCTGGAGTCGATAGCGGGTCAGCGCTCGGTGACCGGCACGTAGGCGCGCTCCGGCGAGCCCACGTAGATCTGCCGCGGCCGGCCGATCTTGGTGGCCGGGTCCTTGATCATCTCGCGCCAGTGGGCGATCCAGCCCGGCAGCCGGCCCAGGGCGAACAGGACGGTGAAGAACTTCGTCGGGAAGCCCATCGCCCGGTAGATCAGGCCGGTGTAGAAGTCCACGTTCGGGTACAGCTTGCGCTCGATGAAGTAGTCGTCCGCGAGCGCGGTCTCCTCGAGCTTCTTGGCGATGTCGAGCAGCTGGTCGTCGGCGCCGAGCTTGCCCAGGATCTCGTCGGCGGTCTTCTTGATGATCGCCGCGCGCGGGTCGTAGTTCTTGTAGACCCGGTGGCCGAAGCCCATCAGGCGGACGCCGTCCTCCTTGTTCTTCACCTTGCGCACGAAGGCCTCGACGTCACCGCCCTCCTGCTTGATCTTCTCCAGCATCTCCAGCACCGCGCTGTTCGCGCCGCCGTGCAGCGGGCCGAACAGGGCGTTGATGCCGGCGGAGATGGAGGCGAACAGGTTGGCCTCGGACGAGCCCACCAGGCGCACCGTCGAGGTGGAGCAGTTCTGCTCGTGGTCGGCGTGCAGCACGAACAGCAGGTCCAGGGCGCGGACCAGGTCCGGGTCCACGTCGTAGGGCTCGGCCGGGAAGCCGAACGTCATGCGCAGGAAGTTCTCCACCAGGCCCAGCGAGTTGTCCGGGTAGAGGAACGGCTGGCCGACCGACTTCTTGTAGGCGTACGCGGCGATGGTCGGCACCTTCGCCAGCAGCCGGATGGTGGAGATCTCGACCTGGTTGGCGTCGAACGGGCTCAGGCTGTCCTGGTAGAACGTGGACAGCGCGGACACCGCGGAGGACAGCACCGGCATCGGGTGCGCGTCGCGCGGGAAGCCGTCGAAGAACCGTTTCAGGTCCTCGTGGAGCAGGGTGTGCCTGCTGATCTTGGACGAGAACTCGTCCAGCTGCGCCTGCGTCGGCAGCTCGCCGTAGATCAGCAGGTAGCTGACCTCGATGAAGTTCGAGCGCTGGGCGAGCTGCTCGATGGGGTAGCCGCGGTAGCGCAGGATCCCCGCGTCACCGTCGATGTAGGTGATCTCGGACGAACAGGACGCGGTGTTGACGAAGCCGCTGTCCAGGGTGACCAGGCCGGTCGTGGCCAGCAGCTTGCCGAGATCGATACCGGGCGCACCCTCGGTGGCCGGTACTACCTTCATCTCGTGCTCTCCGCCCTGATGGCGCAGCGCGACGGTACGGGTGTCGTTCGGCGCAGTCGTCGCGTCGGGCATGCAGA
This sequence comes from Saccharothrix sp., assembly GCF_031180885.1. Classification (GTDB taxonomy): domain Bacteria; phylum Actinomycetota; class Actinomycetes; order Mycobacteriales; family Pseudonocardiaceae; genus Actinosynnema. The sequence goes on along the minus strand of NZ_JAPSLK010000006.1, from coordinate 145,605 downwards.
GTCCCTCTCACGCTAGGGCGGGGTGGCCCGTGCGGGTTCTCGCACGTCAGGCACGCGGACGTGGCTTCGTCCCGCACCGCAGCACCACCCCGTTGGGGTCCTGTCAGTTGTGCCACGCTAGTCGGCGGACAACCCGCTCCACAGCCGCGGCATGAACCGATTCTGCGAGATGGGACCGGCATCACACCTGGATGCACGGTGGCTAGCGTGCATCCCCCACCGTAGCCCTTTCGCGGTGTTTCTCCACCTCAACGGGGGTGAGAGCTAGGTCATCTCCAGTTCGCGTTTGAACGGCGGTTCCGCGCCGGCCCGCGAACAGGTAATGGCCGCCGCCGCGCCCGCGTAGGACAGCGCCTCGGCCCACTTCCCGCCGTCCAGACCGCGGACGGCCTCGGTCGACAGCGCGTCGTGGTGGTGCAGCCACGCCAGCAGCGCGCCCTGGACGGTGTCGCCCGCACCGATGGTGTCCACCACGGTCACCGGGGTCGGTGGGACGCGAATCACGTCGTTCGCGGTGAGCACGGCGAGACCGTCGCCACCCCGGGTGAGCACGACCGCCGCCGGACCGGCCGCCACCCAGTCGCGGGCGACCTCCAGCACGTCGTCCTCGGGGGCGTCCTCGGGCAGCTCGGCCAGCCAGCGGGCGTCGTCGACGGACACCTTCAGCAGGCTGACGTGCGGCAGCCACGAGTCGTAGCGGTCGCGGTAGGCCAGCGGGTCGCGGATGAGGCCGGCCCGGATGTTCGGGTCGAGCACGGTCAGCGCGCCGCGCTCGGACTCCCGCCACAGCACCCGCTCGTAGGTGCTCGCGCCCGGCTCCAGGACCAGCGACAAGGTCCCGAACGAGACGGCGCGGACGTCGTCGGGCAGCGGGCCGGGATCGGTGACCTGCCGGTCGGCGGTGCCGTCGACGTAGAACGAGTACCGGGCGGAGCCGTCGTCGGCCAGGCCCACCACGGCCAGGGTGGTCGGCTCGGGGCCGCGCTGGACCAGCTCGGTGCGCACGTTCGAGGCGTGCAGGCGCTCGACCAGCCGGTCGCCGAACAGGTCGGTGGAGATCCGGGACAGGAAGCGCACAGGGGCCTCCAACCGGCCGGCGGCGACCGCCACGTTGTACGGCCCGCCGCCCAGCCGGGGGGCGAGGTGGCCCTCCGGGGTGGGCACGAGGTCGACCAGCGACTCTCCCGCGACGACGATCACGCCTGGCTCCGTTCTCTGCGTAGCCCGTCCAGCAGCAGCTCGCCCAGCGCGGTGAACGCCTCGGCGTCGGTCACCCCGGCCCGGCGCGTGAGGACGCCGGTCTGGATGCCCTCGATGAGCAGCCCTGCCATCTCCGCGATGAGGGTGGCATGGACTTCCCGGAACACGCCCTCCCGGACGCCTTCCTGGATGAACGAACGGATCCGCTCGGCGGCCGCTCGGGCATTGCGCTCGTAGGTCGAGCGGGTGGGGGCGAAGGCCGACACATCGGCGATGAACTGGGCAGACGCCCGCCTCAGCTCCTCGGCGGCGCCGGCCAGATAGGTCCCGACTCGGGCACGCACATCCCCGATTTCGGACACGCGCTGCTCGATGCGCTCGGCCGCGCCCTTGAAGTACCGCCCGACGACCCGGACCGCGAGTTGCTCCTTGCTGGCCGCGAGCGCGTAAAGGGTGGACTTGGAGCAGTGGAGGCGTGCGGCCAGGTCGTCCAGCGTGAAGTGGGCGAACCCCTCGGCCAGCACGAGCTGCTCCAACCTCCCCAGCAGGTCGACCTGCCGGGGCGTGAGCGGCCTGCGCGTGATCGAGGACGTCATGGTGGAACTCTGTCACACTCCCTGGCGGCAGTACTGGCGTACGTCCTACAGTACTCCCACCAGTACTTGCGGCGCCGGGTCACGAGCCCGGCCGCACTGAGCCCGATTGACGGCTCAGCCGTCCCCGGAGGTCGACGATGCCCGCCGAACGCCTGCTGCCCACCACCGAGGCCGAGGACCTGCTCGCCCTGGTCCGCGAGATCGCCCGCGAGGAGTTGGCGCCGCACGCGGCCGAGGCGGAGGAGCACGAGCGGTTCCCGCGCGACAAGTTCCGGCTGCTGGGCAAGACCGGGTTGTTGGGCCTGCCGTACCCGGAGCGGTTCGGCGGCGGTGAGCAGCCCTACGAGGTCTACCTCCAGGCGCTGGAGGAGGTCGCGTCGGCGTGGATGTCGGTCGGCGTGGGGCTGTCCGTGCACATCATGTCCAGCTACGGCCTGGCCGCCTTCGGCACCGAGGCGCAGAAGGAGAAGTGGCTGCCCGACATGCTCGCGGGCGAGATGCTGGGCGGGTACGCGCTGTCGGAGTCGCACGCCGGTTCCGACGCGGGCGCGCTGTCCACGCGGGCGGTGAAGCAGGACGGCCACTACGTCGTCAACGGCACGAAGGCGTGGATCACCCACGCGGGCGTCGCCGACTTCTACACCCTCATGGCCCGCACCGCCGACACCGGCGGCCGGGGCATCTCCTGCTTCCTGGCTCCCGGCCACGTCCCCGGCCTGTCCGCCGCCGCGCCCGAGCGCAAGATGGGCCTGACCGGGTCGATCACCGCGCAGCTGCGCTTCGAGGACGTGCGCGTGGACGCCGACCGGCTGATCGGCGTGGAGGGCGACGGCCTGAAGATCGCACTGTCCGCTTTGGACTCCGGCCGGCTCGGCATCGCCGCGTGCGGCGTGGGTCTGGCGCAGGCCGCACTGGATGAGGCAGTGGCCTACGCCAAGCAGCGCACCCAGTTCGGGCGGGCGATCATCGACTTCCAGGGCCTGGAGTTCCTGCTGGCCGACATGGCGGCGGCGGTGGAGTCGGCCCGCGCCACCTACCTGTCGGCGGCCCGGCGGCGGGACCGGGGTCTGCCGTTCACCCGCCAGGCGGCCATCGCGAAGCTGGTGTGCACGGACACCGCCATGAAGGTCACCACGGACGCCGTGCAGGTCCTCGGCGGGGCCGGCTACACGCGGGACTTCCCGGTGGAGCGGTACATGCGGGAGGCGAAGGTCCTCCAGATCTTCGAGGGCACCAACCAGATCCAGCGCCTGGTGATCGGCCGCGACCTGCGCCGCTGACCGCGAAACCGGCCCGTTCGCCGGTCGCGGGCGGGATACTCGTCCCATGCGGTGGCTGTGGCTGGTGAGCGGTCTGGTCGTGGTGGCGGTGGGCGTCGGCGTGTTCTGGCTGGGCCTGGAGAAGGCGGACCAGGTGGCCAGCGTGGTCGGCGCGCTGGCCGGCGTCGCGGGCTTGGCCGTGGCGCTGTACGGGCTGCGCCGGACCGCGGCACCGCCGGCGGCCGTGAGCAACACCGTGGCGAACTCGACCGTCCACGGGCCCAACATCCAGATCGGGTCCGCGGGCGGGAACGTCGAGGTGCACGAGAAGCCCTGACGTGAACCGGGTTTCGCACTCCTCCATCGCGGGGCCGAACATCCAGATCGGGTCGGTCACCGGCGACCTGTCCATCGCGCTGGACCGCCCCGACTACCGCCTCGACTGGCTCGAACCCGTCGCGCCGGCGTGGCTGCCCCGCCATCAGCGCACCCCGAGCTACCTGCTGGACGCGCGCCGCGAGACCGTGCCGTTCCACCCGCGCCCGGAGGTCGAGGCACGGCTGTCGGCGTGGCTGGCCGACGACTCGCCCCGCTCGGTGCTGCTGGTGCACGGCGCCGGCGGGCGCGGGAAGACCCGGCTGGCCAACGCGTTCGCGACCCGCGCCCACGCGGCGGGCTGGTCCGTGGCGCAGGCCACCGACCAGCGGACGACCGCGCCGGCCGGCGTCCGCGGCACCCGCCCCGACCGGGTCCTGGTGGCCGTGGACTACGTCGAGCGCTGGGCCCCGGACACCCTGGTCGAGATGGTCTCCGCGCTGCCGCGGGACTTCCCGGGAGCAGCGGTCCGGGTGCTGCTGCTGGCCCGCTCCCCCGCGTCCTGGCCGCACCTGACCGCGCGGCTGGACCGGGTGACCGACCTGGAGGACCCGGTCGAACTGGGCGACCTGACCACGCCCGCCGACCGCGAGCGCGCCTTCGCCGCCGCCGCGAGCGCGTTCCGGACCGCGTTGGCCCTCCCGGACCGGCCCACCCCGCCGCCCGACCTGGCGGCCTACGGTTCCGCGCTGTTGCTGCACATGGCCGCGCTGGCGGCCGTGTGCGCGGACCACGACGGCGACCCGCGCCCCGACCTGGCCGACCTCTCCACCTACCTGTTGCGCCACGAACGCCGCTTCTGGCCGCCCGCCGCCCACGACGACACCGCCGCGACGGTCTTCCTGGCGACCCTGTTCGGCCCGACGCCCGCCGGCGCGACCCTGCTCGCCCGCGCCGGCCTGCCCGGGCACGCCCTGGCCCGGCACGCCCGCCTGTACCCGGAAGCGCCGTTCGCACCGCTGCGCCCGGACCGGCTCGGCGAGGACTTCGTCGCCGCCCACCTGGCCGACTCGGGCGCGGACGTGCTGGACCGCGTGCTGGCCGACGGCGGGCTCCCGATGCGCCAGGCGCTGATCGTGCTGTCCGCGGCGGCCGAGCGGCACGAGCACGTGCGCCCGGTGCTGTGGGACCTCCTGCCCGACCACGTCCGGCACGCGACCGCGCCGGTGATCGCCACCCTCATCGCCCACGCGCCGGTCGAGGTCGCCCGCGCGGTCGGCTACCGCCTGCCGCACTTCCACGTCGGGCTCGTCCAAGCGGCCGTCGACCTGACCCGGCACCTGCTGGAACACGCCGACGACCCCGTCGCGCGGGCCGCCGCGCTGAACAACCTGGGCCTGCGGCTGGGCGACGCCGGCGACCCGGCGGGTTCCGTGGCGGCGGCCCGCGAATCCGTGGCCATCCTGCGCGGCCTCCCCGACCGGCACCGGCACCTGAACGCGAGCCTGAGCAACCTGGCCCTGCGACTGGCAAAAGCGGGTGAGCACGAGGAAGCGCTTGCCGTCGGACGGGAGGCGGTCGCCGGGGCGCGCCGGATCGCCGCGGCCGACCCCCACCACCGCCCGTCGCTGGCCAGTGCCCTGATCAACCTGAGCGCGATGCTGTCCGACGCCGGTGACGTCAAGAACGCCCGGCTGCGCGGCAGGGAAGCGGTCACCCTGCTCCGCACGCTGTCCGAAGAGGACAGTCGGCACCTGCCGGACCTGGCTCGGGCGTTGAAGAACCTGGGCAGCTACCTGGCCGAGTCCGGCCGCAAGGTCGAGGCGCTGGGTCCCGCGCGCGAGGCGGTGCGGATCTGGACGGCGCTCGCCGAGGCCGACGGCTCGACTTACCTCCACAGCCTGGCCCGGGCGCACTACGCCCTGGCCGAGGGCCAACTGCGGCCCGGCCCGCCGTCCCGCGCGCTGGCGGAGGCCGACCGGTCGGCGCGCACCGCCGTGTCGATCTACCTGGACCTGGCCGAGCAGCAACCCGCGCTGTTCACCGCCGCCGGCCTGGACGCGATCCGCCTCTCCGCCGACGTGCTGGAAGCGTTGGGCGACCATGACTCCGCCGCCGCCATCCGCGACCGGCTGAACCGCCCGTGACCGTGCACGACTCGTGGATCAACGGCCCGTCTCGGCCTCGACGGTGGAATCCGGCGACCGCCCGGCGGCGCTGGAGTACCCGCGGCAGGCAGTCAACATGGCCAGGCGGTGGGTCACCCCCGACCGCCTGGCCGACTCCGGCTCAGACCTCCGAGTAGAACGGGTTCTCCACCACGCCCTCGCCGTCCGCCCACCGGTAGACCTCGCGCCCCTCCACAAACACCTTCAGCGCGCGGCTCATCACGTCCAACGGGTCGCCCGACCAGATCACCACGTCACCGTCGAGCCCGACCGACAGCGACCCCACCCGGTCGTCCAGACCCATGATCCGGGCCGGGTTCACCGTGATCGACTCCAGCGCCACCCGGCGGTCCAAGCCCTCCTTCACCGCCAAGGTCGCCTGGTGCACCAGGAAGTGGATCGGCACCACCGGGTGGTCCGTGGTGATCGCGATCTCCACCCCGGCGCGCGCCAGAACACCCGGCGTGCGCAGGCTCCGGTTCCGGACCTCGACCTTCGAGCGGCTGACGAACAGCGGACCGATGACGACCGGGACGCCCTTCTCCGCCAGCAGGTCCGCGACCAGGTGGCCCTCGGTGCCGTGGTTGACGATCAGCTTGTAGCCGAACTCGTCGGCGAGTCGCAGCGCGGTGGCGATGTCGTCCGCGCGGTGGCAGTGCTGGCACCACGGGAGCGTCCCGTCGAGCACCTTCGACAGCACTTCCAGCGTGTTGTCCCGGTCGAACGGACCCTCCGCGGCGGCCTTCTTGGCGGCGTAGTCCTGGGCCTTGGTGAACGCGTCGCGGATGACCGCGGCGACGCCCTGCCGCGTGGACGGCAGCTTCTTCTGGTCGCCGTAGACCCGCTTGGGGTTCTCGCCCAGCGCGCTCTTCACGCTGACCGGGTCGCGCAGCAGCATGTCGTCCACGGTCTTGCCCCAGCACTTCACGGCCACGGTCTGGCCGCCGATCACGTTGCCGGAGCCGGGCTTGATCACCGCGGTGGTGACGCCGCCGGACAGGGCGTCGGCGAAGCCGAGGTCGGCCGGGTTGACGGCGTCCAGGGCCTTGAGGCGGGCGCCGTTGGGGTCGGTCATCTCGTTGGTGTCCTGACCGGCCCAGCCCTCGCCCTCCTCGTGCACGCCGAGGTGGCCGTGGGCCTCCACGAAACCGGGCAGGACCCACGCACCCCCGGCGTCCACGACGGGCACGTCGGCGGGCACCTCGACGGAGGCGCCCACCGCGGCGATCTTCCCGTCCCGGATCAGGACGGTCCCGTGCTCGATCGGCTCGCCCGTGACCGGGACGACGTACCCACCCGTGATAGCGACGTTCATAGTTAGCGACGCTAACGGTCTAGGCCAGTGGACGCAAACCCCAACGCCCGGCCCACGACTCGCCCGGCTCCAGCCACAGCAGGTCGACGCCCGAGTTCAACGCGTCCGGCGGGCACGTCATGGGCTCGATCGCCACCGCCCGGCCGCGACCGGGGAACTCGGGCGTCGTGAAGACCTGGACCCACTTGAAGTCCGGGTCCGCCCACACCTCCACGCCGCCGCCCGGGCCGCGCAGGACGTGCCGCACGAGGCCGTCCACCGGCTCGCAGCCGCCGAACGCCGTGTCCAGCTCGACCCCGTCGAGCAGCCGGGCCACGCGGAAGTCGTAGTCGCCGGACACCGGCTCGGCGGGGCCGGTCGGGAGCAGGCTGTCCGGGTCCACCGGCAGCACGGTCGTGGCCGCGAGGGACATCGTCGTCTCGTCGGTCCCGGACAGGCCAGCGCGCGGGAACGGGTGCGTGCCGACGCCGAACGGCGTCCGGGCGTCGCCGACGTTCTGCACGCCGTGCGACACGGTCAGCCCGTTGTCGTCCAGCGCGTAGGAGATCGTCGTGCGCAGCTCGACCGGCCAGCCGAAGCCCGCGACCGGGACCTCCAACGAGACCAGCGACCCGGTGTGCTCCACGACGGACCACACCGCCCGCCGCACCAGCCCGTGGATCGCGTTGCCGCGTGCCGGCTCGGTGATCTCCAACCGCTGCTCGACGCCGTCGAGGGTCCACCGGCCGCCGGCCGTGCGGTTGGGCCACGGCACGAGCACCGCGCCACTGCCGAACGGCGGTTCGCCGTCGTAGGTCTCGACGTACGGCACACCGCCGACGTCGAAGGACTTGAGTCCCGCACCGTCGGGGTCGATGACGGCGCGCGCGGCGCCGTGGGCGATCTCCAGCATCGATCAAGCGTAGCGGTCACGGGCAAACAACTAGACCGGTCTGTATAGTTCGGGACATGCCACGCCGCACCGACACCCGACAGCGCATGGTCCGCACCGCCGCGGACCTGTTCCACGCGCAGGGCTACCACGCCACCGGCCTCAACCAGGTGCTGGCCGAGGGCGGCGCGCCCAAGGGTTCGCTGTACTTCCACTTCCCCGGCGGCAAGGAGCAACTTGCCGTGGAGGCGGTGAACCTGGCCGCCGACGACCTGTGCACCGCCCTGCGCGCGGTCTTCAAGAGCACGCCGGACCCGTTGCAGGCACTGGAAAAAGTCCTGACCATGCTCGGCGAACGCCTGGAGCGCACCGACTTCCGCGAGGGCTGCCCCATCTCCACCGTGGCGCTCGACGCGAGCGCCGAGAGCGAACCCATCCGCGAGGCCTGCGCCTCCGCCTACGACTCGTGGCAACAGGTCATCGCCGACCACCTGGGCGGGGACGACGACCTGGCCGCCGTGGCCCTGGCGGCCATCGAGGGGGCGGTCCTGCTGGCCCGCACCCGCCGTTCCCTCGCCCCCCTGCGCGCCGTGGCCACCCACCTGGCCGCACTCCTCGGAAGGACGACCCGATGAAGGTCCACCACCTCAACTGCGGCACCATGCGGCCGTTCGGCGGGAAACTGGTCGACGGCAAGGGATCCGTCTTCCGCCGGGCCGAACTGGTCTGCCACTGCCTGCTGCTGGAGACCGACGACGGCCTGGTCCTGGTGGACAGCGGCCTGGGCGTGGACGACGTCCGCCGCCCCGCCGAGACCCTGTCCCGGGGCTGGCGGCGGATGTCCCAGCCGGTCCTGGACGAGAACGAGACCGCGATCCGCCAGGTCGAGGCCATGGGCTTCACCCGCGACGACGTCCGCCACGTCGTCCTGACCCACCTCGACCTCGACCACGGCGGCGGCCTGCGCGACTTCCCGAACGCCGAGGTCCACGTGCTGCGCGAGGAACTGGACAACGCCCTGCGCCCGGGCAAGCGCGGCAACGACGCCGTCCGCTACCCCGACGAGCAGTGGTCCCACGGCCCGAAGTGGGTCACCCACGAACCCCGCGGCGAGGCGTGGTTCGGCTTCGAGGGCGTCCGGGAGTTCCGCCCCGACATCCTCCTGGTCCCCCTGTTCGGCCACACCCACGGCCACACCGGCGTCGCCGTCAACACCGACGACGGCTGGCTGCTGCACGCCGGCGACGCGTACTTCTTCCACGAGGAGATGTCCGAGAACCCCCGCTGCACCCCCGCCCTGACCATGATGCAGACCCGCGTGGAGCAGAACCGCTCACTGCGCCTGGCCAACCAGGACCGCCTGCGCGAGCTGAAGCGGACCCACGGGATCGACATCGTCAACGCCCACGACAAGACCGAGCTGACCCGCCACCAGCTCCAGCCCGCCTGACACCGCCGAGCCGCGCCGTGAAGTGACGGCGCGGCTCGACGGCTGTGCTACTTCGAGAGCTTCTCGGCGTCGAAGTGGACCTTGCCGTGCACCACCCGGTTGATCAGCCACAGCACCAGGCCGGCCAGGAGCAGGTACACCGCGATCACGTAGTCGGCCGCCGGCCGCCCGGACAGCGGGCTCGCCAGGTACGCGCACGTGATCGCGCCCAGCACCGGCACCCAGGTGGGCGCGCGGAAGTGCTTGTGGCCCACCTTCTCCTTGCGCAGCACCAGAACCGCGATGTTGACGATGGTGAAGACGACCAGCAGCAGCAGGGCCGTCGTCCCGCCCAGCTTCGCGATGTCCGCCGTGGACACCAGGATGACCGCCACCCCGCTGGTGAACAGGATGGAGATCCACGGCGTGCGGCGGAACGGGTGCACGGTCCCGAACACCTTCGGGATGATCCGCTCGTTCGCCATGCCGTAGATCAGCCGGCTGGCCATCAGCATGTTGATCAGCGCCGAGTTGATGACCGCGAACAACCCGATCAGCGAGAAGATCCACAGCGGGAACCCGGGAGCGCCGACCTGGACGACCTTCAACAACGCCGAACTGCCCGCCTTCGACAGCTCGTCGGCCGGGATCAGCAGGGAGGACGTGATGGCCACCAGCACGTAGATGGTCGCCGCGACGACCATGCCCCACAGCATCGCCCGCGGGAAGATCCGGACCGGGTCCCGGCACTCCTCGGCCATGTTCACCGAGTCCTCGAAGCCGACCATCGCGAAGAACGCCAGGGCCGTCGCCGAGGTGATCGCGACCAGGGCCGACTGGCCGGGCGCCGGGTCGACCTGGGTCAGCCGGCCCGGGTCGCCGTCGCCGGCCAGCACCGCGTAGACGCCGATCGCGATGATGATCACCAGACCGGACAGCTCGATGCAGGTCAGCACCACGTTGGCCTTGACCGACTCGGACACGCCCCGGAAGTTGATCGCGGCCAGACCGATGATGAACAGCACCGCGACCAGCGTCGCCGACACGGTGAAGGTGTCGGAGAAGAACTCCTTGATCACCGACTGGAGGTAGGTCCGGCCGAACGCCAGCGCCGCCGAGGACGCGGACGTGATGCCCGAACTCATGACGGCGAACGCCACCATGAACGTGAGGAACTGGATCTTGAACGCGCGGTTGGTGTAGAGGGCCGCGCCGGCCGCGCGGGGGTACTTGCCGACGAGTTCGAGGTAGCTGAACGCCGTCAGGAAGGCCACCGCGAAGGCGATCAGGAACGGCAGCCAGAGCGCTCCGCCGATCTTGCCCGCGACGTTGCCGGTGAGGGCGTAGATGCCGGTGCCGAGGATGTCACCGACCACGAAGAACAGCAGCAGCTTCGGCCCGATGGCCCGTTTCAGTTCCGGTTGCGCCGGTGCGCTCGTCGCTTCCGCCATGCCGGTTGAGTGTGCCGGATCACACCCGGCCCGGATAGCCGGCGCACCGAAGCTTGGGCAAGGCTTGATGTTCCTACAGCAGCGACAGTCCTTCGCGGACGTCGATGCGGGCCACCGCGACCGCCTCGTCCAGGGCGGCCCGGAACGCCATCGCCTGCTGGAGGTCCAGCCACACCGCGCCGCCACCGCCGGGCAGGAAGATCTCCACCGTCCCGCGGGTCACCCCCACGCCGAGCCCGGCCCGCCTGGCGCCCTCCGCTTCGACCTGCCACTCACGCCCGTCGCTTCGCACCCCGCCGAATATGGCGGACCCGCCGGCACGCGGCAATCACACGATCGTGGCAACGGGTTCGGGGGTGAACCGGTAGCGCCACACCGCCGGGATCGCCAGCACCGCGATCACCGTCGCCACGACCACCGCGGCCCCGCCGAGCGCCGTCGCGACACCCGGACCGATCGCCGCGCCCACGGTGCCGTGCAGCAGGTCCGCCAGGCGCGGCCCGCCGGCGACCACGACGATGAACACGCCCTGCATCCGGCCGCGCATCTCGTCGGTCGCGGCGGTCTGGAGGATCGCGCTGCGGAACACCATGCTGATCATGTCCGCCGCGCCGCCGATGGCCAGGAACACCACGGCCAGCCACAGCGCGTTGGAGAACCCGAACCCGATCATCGCCAGACCCCAGGCGACGACCGCCACCGCCGTGCCCACGCCGTGCCGGTGCACGCGCGAGGTCCAGCCCGACACCAGCCCGCACAGCATCGCGCCCAGCGAGATCGAGGCGAACAGCCAGCCCAGGGCGAGGCCGCCGCCGGGCGGGTCGCCGAAGGTCACCTCGGCCATCTCCGGGAACAGGGCGCGCGGCATCCCGAAGACCATCGCGATGATGTCCAGCACGAACGACGCCAGCAGGATCTTCTGCACGGCCAGGTAGCGGAACCCGTCCACCACGTCCTTGAGCCCGGCCCGCCGGGTCACGCCGCTCAACGGCGGCATCGGCGGCAGCTTCCAGACCGCCCACATGGTGACCGTCAGCGCGATCGAGTCGATCAGGTACAGCGTGGGCAGGCCGAGCACCGGCATCAGCGCGCCGGCCAGCATCGGGCCGAACACCCCGCCGAAGGTCATCACGGTGGAGCCCAGCGCCACCGCCCCGGGCAACTGGTCGGCGGGCACCAGCCGGGCGATCGAGGCGGCGCGCGCCGGGGCGTTGGCGGCGAAGAACACCTGCTGCAACCCGAGCAGGGTGATGACCAGCCACACGTTGCGCACGTCGAACGCGGCCTGCAACCACAGCAGCACGGACGTCAGCGCGATGCCGGCGTTGGTCACCACGAGCAGCTTGCGCCGGTCGACCACGTCCGCGACCGCTCCGCCCCACAGCCCGAACACCAGCAGCGGCACCAGCGCGACGCCGGCGGAGACGCCGACCCAGCCGGACGAGCCGGTGATGTCGTAGACCTGCTTGGGCACGGCCACCGCGGTCAACTGGCTGCCCACGGCGGTCACCACGGTCGACAGCCACAGCCGTCGGTAGGCCACGACCTTGAGCGGTCGCGTGTCGATGGCGACCTTCCCCAGCAGCTTCCTCACTCTCGTTAGCGTACGACAACTAACAAGTTGTTTACCGAGACGTGGATTACGGCCCGCCATCCGGTCGATCCCGCGCCGCCGCCGGCCGGAGGACCATCCGGGGGGCATGCACAACCACGTGGACACGGCCGGATCCGGCAACTCCTACCCTGATCGAGTGCGCCTGCTGGTGGTCGAGGACGAGAAGCGGCTGGCCGAGTCGTTGCGCGCCGGGCTGGAGGCCGAGGGGTACGCGGTCGACCTCGCCCACACCGGCCCGGACGGGCTGTGGATGGCCGGCGAGCACCGGTACGCGGCGATCGTGCTGGACATCCTGCTGCCCGGCCTGAACGGCTACCGGGTGTGCGCCGAACTGCGGGCGCAGGGCAACGACACGCCGATCCTGATGCTCACCGCAAAGGACGGCGAGCACGACGAGGCCGACGCGCTGGACACCGGCGCCGACGACTTCCTGTCCAAGCCGTTCTCCTACGTGGTGTTCCTGGCCCGGCTGCGGGCGCTGATCCGCCGGGGCGGCTCGGCGCGCGGCAGCGTGCTGCGGGCGGGTGAGCTGGCGCTGGACCTCGGGCGGCGCGAGTGCCGCCGAGCCGGTGAGCTGGTCTCGTTGTCCAGCAAGGAGTTCAGCGTCCTGGCCCACCTGGTGGAGCGGTCCGGCGAGGTGGTCGCCAAGGCCGACATGCTCACCGACCTGTGGGACTTCGCGGCCGACCCGGACCCGAACCTGGTCGAGGTCTACATCAGCTCGCTGCGCCGCAAGCTCGGGCGCGACGCCATCCGGACCGTGCGCGGCGCCGGGTACCTGGTGCCCCGTGCGTAGGGCGGCCACCACCCGGGTCCGGGTCGCCGCGCTCGCGGCCCTGGTGTCGGCGCTGCTGCTCACCGCCGGCGCGCTGTACCTGGTGCGGCAGATGGAGAACCAGCTCCGCGCGGGTGCGGACGACCTGGCGATCGCGGGCGCGCGCCGGATCGGGGACATGCTCGACGCGGGCATCCCGCCCGCCGACCTGCCGCCGATGGTGGGCGTCGGGGCCTACGAGATCACCGACCAGCAGGGCAACCGGCTCGCGACCTGCCCCGCGCTGCCGGCGGACTACCGGGACCGCGTCTTCCTGCGACCCGACCCGCCCGGCGTGGCACCGCCGACGTTCGCGCACACCAGGACGGTCCTGCTGGACCTGGTCATCGACCAGCGCGACAACCCGCCGTGCGTGTGGATCTTCAACCTCGACGGCCGGGCCGAGACACGGGTCAACGAGTCCTTCACCCAGTCCGGCCGCTACATCGTGTACGTGGCGACCGTGCCGATCCCGGAGGCGGTGCGGCTCGTGGACGCCGTGCGCACCTTCCTGTGGTGGGCCGTGCCGCTGACCGCGCTGCTGATCGGCCTGGTGGCGTGGTTCGCGGTGGGGCGGGCGCTGCGGCCGGTGGCGGCGATCCGGCGCGAGGTGGCCGAGATCAGCGCGCACGACCCGGACCGCCGGGTGCCGGTGCCGGCCGCGCGGGACGAGATCGCCGACCTCGCCGACACCATGAACGACATGCTCGCGCGCCTGGCCGCCGGGATGGCCCGGCAGCGCCGGTTCGCCTCGGACGCCTCGCACGAACTGCGCACACCCCTGGCGTCCCTGCGCACCCAGTTGGAGGTGCTGCTCGCTCACCCCGACCGGATCGACTGGCGGCGCACCAACGAGAACGCCGTGCTGGACCTGGAGCGGATGCAGGCCGTGGTGGCGGACCTGATGCTGCTGACCCGCGTCGAGGGCCTGCCGCCGGTCCGAGAGGACGTGGACCTCGCCGCGCTGGCGGGCGTGCCGGGGCCGCCGGTGGTGGTGGCGGGCAGTCCGCCGCAGTTGCAGCGGCTGGTGCGCAACCTGGTGGACAACGCCGAGCGGCACAAGGCGTCCACCGTGACCGTCACGGTCGAGGCGCGGGACGGGTGGGCGGTGTTGACCGTCGCCGACGACGGTCCCGGGGTGCCGGAAGCCGACCGTGAGCGGGTGTTCGAGCGGTTCGTGCGGCTGGACGAGGGTCGGGCGCGGGACGAGGGCGGCGCGGGGCTGGGGTTGGCGCTGGTGCGGGAGATCGCCCAGGCGCACGGCGGGACGGCGGTGGTCGAGGACGGGGCGCGGTTCGTGGTCCGGCTGCCGCTGACCTGAAGGGTCCTTCAGGTGGTTTCAGGTCGGGTTCAGGGCGGTGATTCGACGCTGCGCCCGTGCTCCTGCGGACCCGTCCCACAGTCCAGGTCGCCCACGTCGTCGCGGCCGGTTTCTTCGTCCTGTACTCGGCGCTTTCCCTGTGGCGGCATTGGATTTTCCAGAGCACCGGCTACGACCTGGGGATCTTCGAGCAGGCGGTGCGCTCCTACGCCGAGGGGCGGCTGCCGACCTCGGAGCTGAAGGGTCCCGGCTTCCCGTTGCTGGGCGACCACTTCCACCCCGTGCTCGCCTTGCTCGCGCCCTTCTACGCGGTGGCCCCTCGCGCGGAGACCTTGTTGGTGGCACAGGGTTTCCTGTTCGCGCTGTCGACGGTCCCGGTGACCCGTCTCGCGTCCCGCCTGAGACCACGCGGTGTGGTGGTCGGTGTGGCGTACGGGTTCTCGTGGGGCATCCACAACGCGGTCGCGTTCGACTTCCACGAGATCTGCTTCGCCGTGCCGCTGCTGGCGTTCGCGGTGGAGGCGCTGGTCGAAGAACGTTGGCGTGCGGCCGTTCTCTGGTCGCTGCCCCTGGTTCTGGTGAAGGAAGACCTGCCGCTCACGGTCGCGGCGATCGGCTGCTACCTGGTGTACCGGGGGCGGAAACGGCTTGGTTGGGCCACTATCGCGTTCGGCGCGGTGTCGTTCGTGGTGATCGTGTTCGTGGTGCTGCCCTTGTTCAACCCGGACGGCGGGTACGCGTACTGGGCGAAGCTGGAGCCGTCCTGGTCCGGTCTGGTCACCCGCCTGGGCACGCTGGTCGCGCTGCTCGCGCCGACCGGGTTCGTGACGCTGCGGTCACCGCTGGTGCTGCTGGCCGTGCCGACGCTGGCATGGCGGTTCACGTCCGGCAACCCCGCGTACTGGGGCATCGACTTCCACTACAGCGCCGTGCTGATGCCGATCGTGTTCGGCGCGTTCCTCGCCGCCCGACCCACCCGGACGTGGGTGTGCGGGGTCGTGACGGCGATGTTCACGCTGGTCCTGACCCTGCGGCCACTGCCGCAGCCGGAGTGGGACCAGGCGCAGCGCGCCGAGGTCGAGGCGGTGCTGGCGCTGGTGCCGGACGGCGCGCGGGTCGCCGCGTCGAACCGGCTCGCCCCGCACCTGACGAACCGGTGCGAGGTCAGCCTGTTCCCGTGGCACACCGACGCCGAGTACGTGGTGGTGTCGCGGCCGGCGGCGGGGTGGCCCGTGCCGGCCGACGACGAGGCGCGGAACCTCGCGTCCCTGCCGCACCGGGTGGTGGCGGGCACCGGACACGTGGTCCTGCTGAAGCGCTAGGGGGCGACCCGCTGGATCTCCCAGCCGTCGCGGCCGAGGCGGAAGCGGAGGCGGTCGTGCATGCGGTCGCGGCGGCCCTGCCAGAACTCGACTTCCTCGGGCCGGATGCGCCAGCCACCCCAGTGCGGCGGCACCGGGACGCGGTCGGCGTCGGCGAACTGGCGCTCGATCTTGTTCAGCGCGCTCTCCAAAGTGGAGCGGCCGGATACTACGCGGGACTGGGGCGACGCCCACGCGCCGAGCTGCGAGCCGCGCGGGCGGCTCTCCCAGTAGCGGGCGGTCTCCTCCGGGCCGACCTTCTCGACCGTGCCGCGCACGTGGGCCTGCCGCTGCATGGCGAACCACGGGAAGGTGGCGGACGCGTACCGGGTGGCCATCAGGTCGTGGCTCTTGGCGGAGGTGTAGTTGGTGAAGAACACCAGCCCGCGCTCGTCGAGGCCCTTGGCGAGCACGGTGCGGGAGGACGGGCGGCCCTCGGTGTCGGAGGTGGCGAGGACCATCGCGTTGGCCTCGGGCAGACCGGCGCCGGCGGCCTGGTCCAGCCACAGCTGCAGCTGCTCGTGCCAGGTGGGCAGCAAGTCGCTCTCCGTGAGCGAGCCCTGTTCGTAAGACACGCGCATCGACGGCAACGCGATGTTCGTCGTCTCCGACATCCCGAACCTCCCGAGCAGGTTTTTCCTGGCAAGGCACTTGTGGCACCAAGCGATCCAGCGACCGTACGGGTTTCCGGCCGTGCGCGAAACCGCCTGGGTGGTGAGAAGTACCACCAGCACCGTGACTATGCGTGTGAAGCATCTAACGGAATCGAGTTCGAGATCGAGTCAGAAGGTCACTCGATCCGGGATGCGCCCGCCTGGCTTCCGCCAACGCGCGTTCCGCAGTCACCGCGTCGGGTGCCAACGCGGTGGCCAGGCTGCCGCCACGCGCCAGAGGAACGAGGGACCACCAGTCGTGTGACACCGGTTCCGGGACGTCCGCGCCCCAGCACAGGAACTCGGTGCCCAACACCCTCATGCCCGCCAGGCCCGCCGGGCTGCCGTCGGTCGCCGGGTCACCGATACGGGTGGTTTGGCGCACCAGCGGGCCGTCGCGGCGCACGTCCAGCGTGCTGACCAGCGTGCCCGGCGGTTCACCCACCCGTCCGAGGACCAGCACCTCGCGGGTGCGCAGGCAGGCGCCGGCGGCGAGGTCGGCGGTGAACACGGCCTCGTGGCACGCCCGCCGGGTGACGACGGTCGGCTCGGGCACGTGGTCCAGGCTGCCGCCCTCGTCGACCTCGACCCGGACCACCGACCTGCTCCCGCCGGGTCGGTGGCCGGGCAGGGCGAGCGTCGCCGCGACCCCGCGCAATTCCAGGTGCGCGCCGGGCCCGACGCGGACGTGCAATTCCAGGTCGTCCCCGCCCAGGGGTGCGGTCACCGAACTGACGAGGTGGACCACGCCACCCCGCCGCGGAACAAGGCGCAAAGGCGCCATGGACCTCATTTCGCCGACCACCGTCCGGCCGTCGACGAGTTCCGCGGAAAGGAACGCCCGCGCTTTCACCCGGCGGTGGTGAGCGCGCGGATCTGGGCGCGGACCCATTCGGCCACCGCGGGGGCGTCCGGGGTCTCGACCAGGGACTGGCTGATCACCGGCAGGTCGCCGCGCATCCGGTGGGCGTCGGCGGTCATCACCCCGAGGTCGGCCCCGACCATGGGCGCGAGGTCGGTCTTGTTGATCACCAGCAGGTCCGCCGTCGTCACGCCGGGGCCGCCCTTGCGCGGCACCTTGTCCCCGCCGGCCACGTCGACCACGAAGATCTGCCGCTCCACCAGGCCGCGGCTGAACACGGCGGTCAGGTTGTCGCCGCCGCTCTCGATCAGCACCAGTTCCAGGCCGGGGAACCGGTGCTCCAGCCGTTCCACCGCGTCCAGGTTGGCGGTGATGTCGTCGCGGATCGCGGTGTGCGGGCACGCGCCGGTCTGCACGGCCTCGATGCGCTCGACGTCCAGCACGCCGGTCTTGCGCAGGAAGTCGGCGTCCTCGGTGGTGTAGATGTCGTTGGTGACGACGGCGAGGTTGACGCTGTCGCCCAGCGCCCGGCAGAGGGCGGCGGTGAGCGCGGTCTTGCCGCTGCCGACCGGGCCGCCGATGCCGATCCGGATCGCGCCGTGGTGGTGGTGATCGGCGTGGTGGTCGTGGCCGGGGTCGGTGGGGTCGAAGTTGACCGGGTGCACGTGGTCAGCTGACAAAGAGACGCACCTCTTCCCTGTGGTGGCGGTCGTGGGCCTCGGCCAGCAGGTCCAGGCCGGGCGCGCTGGGCGCGGGCAGGTCGGCGGGGGCGGTGTTGGCGTGCTGTTCCGCTTGCGCCGCAACGGTTTCCATGTCGACCTGCAGGTTCGCGATGATGGCGTTGACACCGAACGGGTCCAGGCCCAGGAGCCGGATCGCGCCGGTGGCCGGGCCGGTGACGGCGTGGTAGGCGACCACCTGCGCGGCGGCGCGCGGGTCTCCGACGAGGGCTCCGACGATGATC
Source organism: Saccharothrix sp. (assembly GCF_031180885.1). Taxonomy (GTDB): domain Bacteria; phylum Actinomycetota; class Actinomycetes; order Mycobacteriales; family Pseudonocardiaceae; genus Actinosynnema. The sequence goes on along the minus strand of NZ_JAPSLK010000006.1, from coordinate 127,411 downwards.
GGGTGGTGTGGTTCCGGGGTGGCCTTGAGGAGGTCGGACAGCCGGTCCGAGGGCCATGCTTTCCTTGCGGCACGGGCGATTCCGCGACCCTGCATGCGGGACGCCGCCCGTTGCGCGGGGGACGGGGTGCGGACGTCCAGTTCGACGTCCAACTCGGCGAAGCGGCCCCTGGTCGCGGCGGCGGCGAAGACCGCGTTGAGCAGACCCGCCGTGCGCAGCCGGCCGACGAGAAAGCATTGCAGGCTGGGAAGATCGGTGACCAGCTTGCGCGCCACCGCCTCCTCCAGCCCGCCCGAGTGGACGTGACCCCCGCCCGGGAAGCGGGAGTCCGCGAGCATCAGCGCCGCGAGGTCCATCAGAACAGGAAGTAGCGCTGGGCCATGGGCAACTCCGCCACCGGGTGCGGCTCGACCAGTTCGCCGTCGACGTGCACGGCGAAGCTGTCCGGGTCGACGCGGACGTCGGGCATGGCGTCGTTGAGCAGCATGTCCTTCTTGCCGACCTTGCGCGTGTTGCGCACCGGGACCAGCGGGCGGGACAGGCGCAGCAGGTCGGCGAGGTCGCGGTCCACGGCCTCCTGCGACACGAAGTGCACGCTGCTGCGCGCGCCCGCGTGCGCGCCGAACATCGGCCGGGCGAACACCGGTTGCGGAGTGGGGATGGACGCGTTCGCGTCGCCCATCGCGGCCCACGCGATGAACCCGCCCTTGAGCACGACCGACGGCCGGACGCCGAAGAACTTGGGCTCCCACAGCACCAGGTCCGCGAGCTTGCCGACCTCGACCGAGCCGACCTCGTGGTCGATGCCGTGCGCGATGGCCGGGTTGATCGTGTACTTGGCGACGTACCGGCGGGCGCGCAGGTTGTCGGGGAGTTCACCGCGCCGGCCGTGCATGACGTGCGCGGTCTGCCACGTGCGGATGATGACCTCGCCGACGCGGCCCATCGCCTGCGAGTCGGAGCTGATCATGGAGATCGCGCCGAGGTCGTGCAGGAGGTCTTCGGCGGCGATGGTGGTCGGGCGGATGCGGCTCTCCGCGAATGCCAGGTCCTCGGGCACGGACGGGTTGAGGTGGTGGCACACCATCAACATGTCCAAGTGCTCTTCGATGGTGTTGACGGTGTGCGGGCGGGTCGGATTGGTGGACGAGGGCAGCACGTTCGGCTCGGACACCACGCGGATGATGTCCGGCGCGTGCCCGCCGCCGGCGCCCTCGGAGTGGTAGGCGTTGATCGACCGGCCGCCGATGGCGTCCACTGTGGACTCCACGAAACCGGCCTCGTTCAACGTGTCCGTGTGGATGGCGACCTGCACGCCGGATTCGTCGGCGATGCGCAGGGCGGCGTCGATGGCGGCGGGGGTGGTGCCCCAGTCCTCGTGCAGCTTGAACCCGCCCGCGCCGGCGTGCAGCTGCTCGCGCAGGGCGTCGTCGCGGACGGTGTTCCCCTTGCCCAGCAACAGGACGTTGACCGGCATGTGGTCCATCGCGGCGAGCATCCGGCCCAGGTTCCACGCGCCGGGGGTGACCGTGGTGGCCTTGGTGCCCTCCGCCGGGCCGGTGCCGCCGCCGATGAGCGTGGTCAGGCCGGAGGCGAGGGCCTCGTCCACGATCTGCGGGCAGATGAAGTGGACGTGGCAGTCGATGCCGCCGGCGGTGAGGATCTTGCCGTTGCCGGCGATGACCTCGGTGGCCGGGCCGATGACCAGCGCGGGGTCGACGCCGTCCATCACGTCGGGGTTGCCGGCCTTGCCGATGCCGACGATCCGGCCGTCGCGCACGCCGACGTCGGCCTTGACCACACCCCAGTGGTCGAGGATCACCGCGCCGGTGATGACCAGGTCGGGGGCGCCCTCGGCCCGTGTGGCCATGCCCTGGCCCATGGACTCGCGGATGACCTTGCCGCCGCCGAAGATCACCTCGTCGCCGGCGTGCGGGCCGCGGCTGCGGTCCTCGGTGACCTCGATGGTCAGGTCGGTGTCGGCGAGCCGGACGCGGTCGCCGGTCGTGGGGCCGAACAGCTCGGCGTAGCGCTCGCGGCTGATCTCCGTCACCGGTCGAGGTCTCCCGCCCACTCGGGGCGCAGGCCCGGCACCCGGCGCGCGCCGGCCAGCGGCACCAGCGTCACCTCGCGCTCGACGCCCGGTTCGAACCGCACCGCCGTGCCCGCCGGCACGTCCAGCCGCTTGCCCCAGGCCGCCTCGCGGTCGAACTCCAGGCCCGGGTTCACCGCGGCGAAGTGGTAGTGCGAACCCACCTGCACCGGCCGGTCCGCGGTGTTGACCACGACCAGCGTGGTGCGCGGGCGACCGGTGTTCAGCTCGACCGGCTCGGCGCCGGTGATGATCTCGCCAGGACGCACGGGCGACTCCTTCACACGATCGGGTGGTGCACGGTCACCAGCTTCGTGCCGTCCGGGAAGGTGGCCTCCACCTGCACGGACTCGACCATCTCGGGCACGCCGGGCAGCACCTGGGCGCGGGTGAGGACGTGCCGGCCGCTGTCCATCAGCTCGCTGACCGTGCGGCCGTCGCGCGCGCCCTCCAGCACGTGGTCGGTGATCAACGCCACGGCTTCGGGGTAGTTGAGCACCACCCCGCGCTCCAGCCGGCGCCGCGCGACGTCGGCCGCCACGTGGACCAGCAGTTTCTCCTGCTCGTGGGGCGTGAGGTGCATCCCGTGAGGTCTACCAGACGAAACCGGCCTACCGCTTGGTGGAAACAAGCACTTAACAGGTGGACTTCTTCTGAATCGGTTCCTGAATCGTGACCGAGGACACGGAAAAGCGTCGTTGCCACTCCGTGTCGAGGGGAGCAAGGTTTTCCCAACTCTTGACTCTCGCGGACAAGGAGCGCACAGCGTGGTGCAGCAAACCGAGCAGGACGGATTCCGGCCGGGCCTGGAGGGCGTCGTCGCCTTCCGCACCGAGATCGCCGAGCCGGATCGCGACGGTGGCGCACTGCGCTACCGCGGGGTGGACATCGAGGACCTGGCGGGCAAGGTCACCTTCGGCAACGTCTGGGCGCTCCTCGTCGACGGCCGCTTCGGCCCGGGCCTGCCGCCCGCGGAGCCGTTCCCGATCCCCGTGCACACGGGTGACGTGCGGGTGGACGTGCAGGCCGCGCTGGCGATGGTCGCGCCGATATGGGGTTACCAGCCCTTGCTGGACATCAGCGACGAGGACGCCCGAGCGCAGCTGGCGCGGGCGTCGGTGATGGCCCTGTCGTACGCGGCCCAGTCGGCGCGCGGCATCGGCCGGCCGGCGGTGCCGCAGAAACGCATCGACGAGTGCAAGACGATCACCGAGCGCTTCCTGACACGTTGGCGCGGCGAACCGGACCCGGCGCACGTGAAGGCCCTGGACGCGTACTGGGTGTCCGCCGCCGAACACGGCTTGAACGCCTCCACCTTCACCGCCCGGGTCATCGCCTCGACCGGCGCCGACGTGGCCGCGGCCATGTCGGGTGCGATCGGCGCCATGTCCGGTCCGCTGCACGGCGGTGCCCCCGCGCGCGTGCTGCCGATGATCGAGGAAGTCGAACGAACCGGCGACGCCCGAACTTTCGTGAAGGGCATCCTCGACCGCGGCGACCGCCTGATGGGCTTCGGCCACCGGGTGTACCGGGCGGAGGACCCCCGCGCACGCGTGCTCCGACGCACCTGCCAGGAGCTCGGCGCGGCCCGCTACGAGGTAGCCGCGGCCCTGGAACAGGCGGCTCTCGCGGAACTCCGCGAACGCCGCCCCGACCGCGCCATCGAGACGAACGTCGAGTTCTGGGCGGCGGTGATCCTGGACTTCGCCCAGGTCCCGCCACACATGATGCCCGCGATGTTCACCTGCGCCCGGACCGCGGGCTGGTCGGCCCACATCCTGGAGCAGAAGCGCACCGGCCGACTGGTCCGCCCGTCGGCAACCTACGTCGGCCCCGGCCCCCGCAAGCCGTCCGAGGTAGACGGCTGGCAAGAAATCGCCTGACGGTGTGACCACCTGACCACGTGAGCCGGGCCGGCACCCCACCCGCCGGCCCGGCCTCCCCCTACCGCCCAGCCTCAGTGCGCCGCCCCGCCCGCCGACCTGCCCGCCGCGGCAACCGCCACACCGCCTGCCGCCACACCCAGCCGCTGCCTGCGTTGCCCGCGCCACTCGCCGCCCGCGGCCCGCCTCGCCAAGCCCCGCCTCCCGACCGCCCCGACCCTGGCCTGGCGTCCGGCCCCCGACTCCTTTTCCCACGGGGGTACGACATTCCGGCCGAAGCGCCCCCTGGGGTCCATTGTTCCATCGGGGTACGACAGATCCGCTGTTCACGCCGCTCGGCGGTCCGGCTCAACGTGAGCAGCAACACCCGGTTGTCATCGTTCGGCCATGCGGCTGCAACACTGGTGACCCCGGCAACGGCGCCGGTCAGGCTGTCCAACACCTCCCCCGTACCCGGAGGCTTCGCTATGACCCAGACCGCCGACCCGACCACCTTGGTCCTGCCCTCCGACCTGCGGCCGTCCGACGGCCGGTTCGGTTGCGGCCCGTCCAAGGTCCGGCCCGAGGCCCTCCAGGCCCTGGCCACCGAGGGCGCGTCCCTGATGGGCACCTCGCACCGGCAGAAGCCGGTGAAGTCCCTGGTCGGCTCCGTGCGGTCCGGGTTGCGCGAGCTGTTCTCGCTGCCGGAGGGCTACGAGGTCGTCCTGGGCAACGGCGGCACCACCGCGTTCTGGGACGCCGCCGCGTTCGGGCTGGTCCGCGAGCGGGCGCAGCACTTCACCTACGGCGAGTTCTCGTCGAAGTTCGCCAAGGTGACCTCCGACGCGCCGTTCCTCGGTGACTCGATCGTGGTCAAGGCCGCCCCGGGTTCGGCGCCGGAGATCACCTACGCCGAGGGCGCGGACCTGGTCGGCTGGGCGCACAACGAGACGTCCACCGGTGTCGCGGTGCCCGTGTCGCGGCCCGCCGGGTCGGAAGGCGCGCTGATCGCCATCGACGCCACCTCCGGCGCGGGCGGCCTGCCCGTGAACGCCGAGGACTTCGACGTCTACTACTTCGCGCCGCAGAAGTGCTTCGCCTCCGACGGCGGCCTGTGGATCGCGCTCATGTCCCCGGCCGCGCTGGAGCGGGTCGCCGAGATCGGCGCGTCCGGCCGGTGGGTGCCGGAGTTCCTGTCGCTGACCACGGCGCTGGACAACTCGACCAAGGAGCAGACGTACAACACGCCGTCGCTGGCGACGCTGTTCCTGCTGAACAACCAGATCGAGTGGATCCTCGGCAACGGCGGCCTGTCGTGGGCCGTGGAGCGCACCGCGGACTCGTCGTCACGGCTGTACTCGTGGGCCGAGGCGACCTCGTACACGACCCCGTACGTGGCGGACCCGGCGTACCGCTCGCAGGTCGTCGGCACGATCGACTTCGACGACTCGGTGGACGCCTCCGTGGTGGCGAAGGTGTTGCGCGCCAACGGCATCGTGGACGTCGAGCCGTACCGCAAGCTGGGCCGCAACCAGCTGCGGGTCGCGATGTTCCCGGCCATCGAGCCGACCGACGTGAGCACCCTGACCAAGGCCGTCGACTGGGTCGTCTCCCAGCTCTGACCCCTGGTTCTTCGCGGGTGCGGGGACCCCTCCGGCAGCGAGCCGGACGGGTCCCCGCACCCTTTTGGGCAGGCAGTTCCCCAAGCACCCCACCAGGCGAACCTCGGGCGGTTCCCCCAACGCACCACCCACCCGGGCGAGCCTCAGGCGGTTCCCCGACGCACCTCACCCAGACGAGCCTGGGGCGGTTCCCGCACCTCGCCCAGGCGAACCACGGGTGGCCCCTCGACGCGCCTCGCCCGGGCGAGCCACGGATGGCTCCCCTTCGCAGGTCGCCGCTTAGGCGAGTGCTTCGGTCGGTGCCAGGCGTGCGGCCCGCATCGCCGGGTAGGCGCCGGCGACAGCCCCGACCACCATCGCCACCACCACCCCGCCGAGCAGAGCGGGCACCGGGACCACGGCCGGCCACTGCCGGCTGGCCGCGTACCCGGCCGTCACCGCCACCCCCACCAGCACGCCGACCAGGCCCCCGAGCCCGGACAGCAGCACCGATTCCGCGAGGAACTGCCCCCGCACCTGCCGACGGGTCGCCCCCAGCGCCCGCCGCAGGCCGATCTCCCGACGCCGTTCCAGCACCGAGATGACCATCGTGTTCGCCACACCCACGCCGCCCACCAGCAGCGCGACCCCGCCCAGGCCGAGGAACAGGGCGCTGAACGAACTCTCCGTCAACCGCTTCGCGGCCAGCGCCTCCGACGGGCGGGCCACGTCGACCTCGTTCGGCTGCTCCGGGTTGAGCGTGCGCCCCAGCACGGCCCGCACCGCCTCGACCGCCGCGTCGGCCGCACGCACGTAGACCGTGCTCGGGTGCCCGTCGAACCCGAACTCGCGCTCCGCCGTCGTCCACCCGACCAGCACGGACCGCTCGATCTCGGGCGAGAGCGGCATCGGCCGCAGCACCCCGACGACGGTGAACCACTTGCCGCCGATCCACACCTGACGCCCCGGCCGGTCGATGCCCAGCCGCGTGGCGGCGACCGACCCGAGCACCACACCGGGTGTCTCGCCGTCGAGGAACCGCCCGTTCTCGACCTCGCCCTCCAACACGTCCAGCAGGTCGGGCCGCGCGGCGAGGACAGCCAGCCCGGACGTCTCGTCGGCCGGGACGCGGTCGTTCCGCCGCACCGTCTGCCCGGTCTTCCCGGTCCCGCTCGCCGCGGTCACCGGCCCGATCCGCTGCGCCATCGGGACGGCGGTGACCGGCAGCTTCGCGTCCGCGCCGCCGAAGGTCTGGCCGGGCTGGGCCTGGAGCAGGTTCGTGCCGAGCCGCTGGAGCTGGTCCTGGAGCGCCCGCTGGCTGGAGGCGGGAATCCCGACGACCGCCACCACGGCCGCGATCCCGATCGCGATCCCCAACGCCGACAACACCGCCCGCAACGGCCGCGTCCGCATGCCGTGCGCACCCAGCCGCAGCACGTCCCCCGTCCGCAACCGCGTCGGCTCCGGCGGTGCGTGGCGCGGTGCCGCCGGCTCGACTGTCCGAGTCACACGATCACCCCGTCCCGCACCTCGACCCGCCGGGGCGCGGCGGCGGCCACGTCCCGGTCGTGGGTGATGATCACGACCGTGGTGCCGTCGGCGTTCAGCTCGCGGAGCAGCTCCAGCACGCCGTGACCGTTGCGGCTGTCGAGGTTGCCGGTCGGTTCGTCGGCCAACAGGATCGCCGGCCGGTTGACCACGGCCCGCGCGATCGCCACCCGCTGCCGCTCACCACCGGACAGCTCACCCGGCCGGTGCGTGGCCCGGTGCGACAACCCGACCCGCTCCAGCGCCTCGGCCGCCATCGCCCGCCGGCGCTTCTGCGGCACCCCTGCGTAAAGGAGACCGGTGGCGACGTTGTCGATCGCCGGCACGCCGTCACTGAGGAAGAACTGCTGAAAGACGAACCCGATCCACCCGGCGCGCAACGCGGAGAGCCGCCGGTCGGCCATCGCGGAGACGTCCTGCCCGCGAACCTCCACCCGACCGGAGGTGGGCCGGTCGAGGGTGCCCATGAGCTGGAGGAGCGTCGACTTGCCCGACCCGGACGGACCGACGATCGCGACCATCTCACCGTCGTCGACGGTCAACGAGACATCCCGCAACGCCCGCACCCCGCCGGGATAGGTCCGGCTGACGCGGTCCAGGACGATCATCCACCCACCCCCTGACCACCTAGACGGCCGCCCGCTGTTCGACGACCCGCACGGGCTGCCACCGGGATGCTCGCCGCGGTGCGCGGGATGCGCTGTACAGCCAGCGGGAGCCGAGGCACAGCCGGCGGGAGGCGGCGCATGGCCGGCGAGATGCGGCGGGCAGCCGGGCGAGTGCGGCCGGCAGCCGGGCGAGTGCGGCCAGCAGCCGGTTTAGCCCGACGAGCCGCCGGTTTAGCCCGGTATGTCGCGGATGCGCCGGGTGGGTCGCTCGCCGCGCCCAATGCGGAGGAACGGCGGGCCACGCGCACCGCGGAGTTCGCAGCCGCGCGCGATGCGGCATCGTCGGATGAGCGGGGTGTGGAGTGGACGGGTCGTGGGTTGGAGGTGGTCATGAGGTGGTCACCACCTGGAGGCCTTCGGTCAGGCCCTCGCCGGTGATCTCGACCTGGCCCTTCGCGAACAGGCCCGTCTTCACCGGCAGCAGGCGGCGGTCGGTGGCGGTTTCCACGGCGTAGCCGCCCTCGGCCAGGGCCAGCAGGGCACCGACCGGCACGGTCAGCACGTTCTCGCGCTTGCCGACCGTGAACAGCACCCCGGCCGACGCCGTGTCGATGCCCTCGGCTGCCTTCGGGTCGTCCAGAGCGATGGTCACGGTCACCTTCGGCTTCTCGCCGGGGCTGCCCGTCGACGGGGTCGGGGTGACCGCGGTGATCGTGCCGGTGGTCGGTTTGCCGCCGGTGATCTCCACCTCGACCTTCTCGCCCGTCTTCGCGTAGCGCTGCTTCGCCTTCTCCAACTCCACCGTCACGGCCCGGTCCGTGCCGGTCACCTTCATCAGGTCGCCGGCGCCGGGCGACCCGAGTTGCGCGTTCACCGAGGCCACCCGCACCGCTCCGGGCTGCACCACGACGTCACCGGACGCCACCGCCCCGGTCTGCTCCAGCCCGTTGGCCTTCTGCCACTTCTTCACCGCCGCGGCGGTCGCGGACGTGTACTTCTCGTCGGGTGTGCCGAAGTCCCGGTAGCCCAGCGCCGCCAGGTTCTCCTCGACCACCTTGACGTCCGGGCCGTTGTCCACGCCCGCCGACAGGTCCCGGTACAGCGGCAGCGCGCCGTAGAACAGCGGCACCGGTTTCGCGTCCACCGAGTACACCGCCTCCCCCCGCTCCAGCACGTCGCCGGCCGCCGGCAGGCCCGTCACGGTGCCCGGTCTGCGGCCCGCCAGCGACCGCTCCGCCCCGTACGCGACGGTGCCGGTCACGGTCTGCTGGTCGGCCAACGTGGTGCGCTTGACCTCCGCCGTCTTCGCGGGCTCGCCGCGCTCGGGCTCCGCGCCGGCCCGGTCCGCCGACACCCTCGTCAGCGCCACCGCCGTCCCGGTGCCCAGCAGCGCCAGCGCCACCACGCCCGCGATCAACCACCTCCCCCGCTCAGCCATCGGCCCTGCTCACCTGCCCGCCGAAACCGCACTCCTCCATGGCTTTCTGCGTCTTGTCCGTGTCGTCGTCGAACGGCAACCCGATGCCGCCGCCGTTCTCGAAGTCCGGCTCGGGCACGTCGATGCCCTTTTCGCGCAAGCACTTGATCTCCTCGCGCATCCGGTCCATCTCCTCCGGTGTCGGCTTGCGCATCTCCCCGCCGTTGGGCAGGAACTGCTTGCACGCCTCCTCCGCCTTCTTCATCTCCTCCATCCCGGCGTCGCCGCCGTCGATCCGAATCGCGATGCCGCCCTTGCCGTCCACCTCGGGATCAGGCATGTCCACGCCGTTCTCCCGCATGCACTTGGCGAACTCGCGCACCTTGTCCTCGTCCCGCCCGCCGTCGTCCGGCGCGGCCGACGAACTGCTCGTCGGACCGCCGGAGATCGACGCCACGCCATCGGCCTGCTGGGCGGTGCCGCAGCCCGCCAGCAGGAGTGCTCCCAGCACCAGCCAGATCGGTTTTCGCATGGTCCGATTTGTACGGACGGGGCGATCTCGGCCAGATAAGCGAAATCGCTTATCGGCTGCTTATGTCCCCTCCCGCACACTCGTCGCCATGCGGGTTCTGGTGGTCGAGGACGAGGAGTTGTTGGCGAACACCATCGCCGAGGGGTTGCGCCGGGTCTCGATGGCGGTGGACGTCTGCTACGACGGAGGGGAGGCGCTGGAACGGGTGGGTGTGCACGACTACGACGTGGTCGTGCTCGACCGCGACCTGCCGGTGGCGCACGGGGACGAGGTATGCGCGGCCGTGCTGGAGGCCGGTGGCGAGGCGAAGGTGCTGATGCTGACGGCGGCGGCGCAGGTGGAGGACCGCGTGGAGGGGCTGGGCCTCGGCGCGGACGACTACCTGACCAAGCCGTTCGCGTTCGCCGAGCTGGTGGCGCGGGTGCAGGCGCTGGGCCGGCGCGCGCGGCCGGCGCTGCCGCCGGTGCTGCGCCGGGCGGGGGTGGTGCTCGACGTGCCGCGGCACCAGGTGTCGCGGGAGGGCCGGTTCATCCAGCTCTCGCGCAAGGAGTTCGCGGTGCTGGAGGTGCTGATGAGAGCGGAAGGGACGGTGGTGACGGCGGAGGACCTGCTGGAGAAGGCGTGGGACGAGTACGCGGACCCGTTCACGAACGCGGTGCGGGTGGCGGTGATGACCCTGCGGCGCAAGCTCGGTGAACCCGGCGTCATCGAGACGGTGCCCGGCGCGGGCTACCGGTTCGGGGGGTGAGACCGCTGCGGCTGTCCGTGCGGGCCAGGCTGACCGCCTGGTACGGGGGCTTCTTCCTGCTCGCCGGCGTGGTTCTGGTGGCGCTGAACTACGTCCTGGTGAGCGCCCAGCTGCCGCAGGTGGACTCGTTCGCCATCGCGGTGGCGGGGCCCCCGCCGGCCCCGGTCGACCAGATGCAGGTGGTGACCACGCTGGAGGACTACCGGTCCGAGACGCTCAACACCCTGCTGCTGCAGTCGGGCGTGGGGCTGGTGGTGACCACCGCGCTGGCGGGCATCGTGGGCTGGGTGCTCGCGAGCCGGGTGCTGGAGCCGCTGCAGTCGATCACCGCGACCGCGCACCGGCTGGAGGTCGAGGACCTCGGTCGGCGGATCAACCTGGACGGGCCCGACGACGAGCTGAAGGAGCTGGCGGACACCTTCGACGGCATGTTGGACCGGCTGGCCACCGCGTTCGACAGCCAGAAGAGGTTCGTCGCCAACGCCTCCCACGAGCTGCGCACACCGCTGGCGATCCAGCGCACCCTCATCGAGGTGGCGCTGGCGGACGAGCACGCCTCGGCCGACGTCAAGCGGCTCGGCGGCCACCTGCTGGCCACCAACGTGCGCTCCGAGCGGCTCATCGACGGCCTGCTCCTCCTCGCGCGCAGCGACCGGGGGCTGGGCCGGCGGGAACCGGTGGAACTCGACCAGCTCGTGGAGGACGTGGTCTACACGTTCCGCCACGAGCCGCAGGACATCAGCCTGGAGGCGGAACCGGTGACCGTCCTGGGCGACCCGGTGCTGCTCGCCCACCTCGTCACCAACCTGCTGCGCAACGCGTGCACCCACAACCACGAGGACGGCCACGTGGCCGTGGTGGTGCGCGGCACGAACCCGCTGCTGGTCGTCGCCAACACCGGCGAGGTAATCCCGGAAGAGGCGGTACCAGGGCTTTTCGAGCCGTTCCGGCGGCTGCCGGGCGCGGGTGGCGGCGGCGCGGGACTGGGTCTTTCGATCGTGCGTTCGATCGCATTGGCCCATCAGGGAAATGTGAGCGCGTATCCGGCGGGTGGCGGCGGTTTGTGCGTTGAGGTGAACCTTCCGGTAACAGACGTGCGGACCACAGCGACATACGGCAAGATCACATGAAGATATCGGTGAACGCGGCGAGCCTCCCCCGTCAAGGAGGCGCGCCGGATTAACGTCGGCACCTGGCGAGGTGAAGTCAAACGGGAGGCCATGATGCGAGCGCTGCGGGTCATCGGGCTCGAAGACGACGGCAAATCCGTCATCCTCGAGGACCCGGAACGCGGCGAGCGCTTCGTGCTGCCCGCTGACGAACGGCTGCGCGCGGCGGCGCGCGGCGACCTCACCCGACTCGGCCAGATCGAGATCGAGGTGGAGAGCCAGATGCGCCCACGCGAGATCCAGGCGCGCATCCGCGCCGGTGAATCCGTCGAGCAGGTCGCCGCGGCGGCGGGCATCCCGACCCACCGGGTCGAGCGGTTCGCCTACCCCGTGCTGCTGGAGCGGTCGCGGACCGCGGAGCTGGCGCAGCGGGCGCACCCGGTGCGCGAGGACGGGCCGGACGTGCAGACGCTCGGCGAGGTCGTCGCGCACTCGTTCGGCCTGCGCGGGCAGGACTACACCGACGTCAGCTGGGACTCGTGGCGCGGCGAGGACGGCCGCTGGGTCGTGCAGCTGCACTGGACGGCGGGCCGGTCCGACAACCGGGCGCACTGGGCGTTCCACCCGGGCGCGCACGGCGGCACGGTGACCGCGCTGGACGACGCGGCCGTCGAGCTGATGGACCCGAACCCGAACCGGACGCTGCGCACGGTCCGCCCGGTGACCCGGCTGGCCAGGCAGGCCCTGGAGCTGGAGAAGCCGGCGGAACCGGAGATCCTGGTCCGCGAGGAGCCCGCCCCGACCCCGCCGCCCGCGCCGGAGCCCGAGCCGGAACCGGTGGTCGTCGAGGAGCCCCCCGCACCCCAGCCCACGCCGGCACCCGCACCGGCCGCGACGAAGAAGGACCAGCAGCCGCCCAAGCGCGGCAAGAAGAACCACCCGATCGTGCCGTCGTGGGAAGACGTCCTGCTGGGCGTCCGCTCCAACCGGGGCTGATCGACCCGACCGCGATTGATTCGATCGACTCAGCCGGGCTGATCGACCCGACCGGGGTCGGCCGACCGACCGGGCCGACCGGGCTCGGCCGGGTCGGGCGGGGTTGGTCGACCCGGCCGGTGTCGGTTGGTCCGACCGGGCTCGACCGGATCGGGCTGATCGACCGGGGCCGAGGTTGATGGACTCGACCGAGCTGGTCGCCCCGAAAGGGCTGCTCGAGGGAACTGGAAGGGCCTCCGCCGCGGGGCGGGGGCCAGCTTCCCGTGCGAGGGCGCCTGGCCCGGGTTGGGGCATTCGTGGCCGGGTGGGTCGGTGGTGCGCGATGATCGCGGTGTGGACAGGGTGCAGCGGGTCCTGGTGGCGGCTCCGGTCGGGGCGGTGGCCGGGATCGGTGCGGTGGTGGTCCAGTCGATGTTGGCGGTGGTGCCGTGTCGGGATGGCGGCCTGGGGTGCGTCGGCCTGCTGGTGCTGGCGATCTTGCTGTACCCGCTGCTGGTGTGGTTGCTCGGTTGGCTGATGCTGCGCCGGTTGCGCATCGCCCGGCCCGTTGTCGTCGCCTCGGTCGGGACGGCGCTGGGGATCGCGGCGGTGTTCACGTTCCTCGGGTACGGGCTGATCGCGCTGGTGTTCGCCCCGACCGTCGGGTTCCTGTCGGCGGCGGCGGTGATCGGGACGGTGGACCGGTGGTTGAGCAGGCCGGGAGACGGCTCGCCGGGTGAACGGCGGTTCGTCGGGCGGTGATCGGGTAACCCCCTGGGCATGCTGGCACGAATGCTGATCGGTGCCCTGGTGGGCGCCGGGCTGGGTGCTGCCTGGTGGGGTGTCCGGGAACTGATCGCCGCCGGCGCCGTGTGCTCCAAGGAGGACTGGAACTGCCTCGCGATGGGGCTGTTCAGCATCCCGATCATGCTGGTCGTGGGAGTGCTGGTCGCCTGGGCGGTGTTCCGGCTCGTCGGGGTCGAGCGGGCGTTGGGGATGGCCGCGGTGGGGGTGTTCTTCGCGTCGGTGCTCACGTTGACGACCGTGTGGGTGTCCGTGCCGGCCGGTGGGGTGCTGGCGGGTGCCTTGGGGTTCGCGCTGGCCGCACCGGTGACAGCCCGCCACCGGGTCGGGCAGACTGCCGGCCGTGAGTGACACGACGGCCGGTGCGTTCGCCTACAGGGTGCTGCTGCGCGTCGTCGTGTCCGGGGCGGTCGGCGCGGTGTTGCTGGCCGCCTGGATCTGGGCCTACCGGGGCGGTGTGCTCGACCGGGTGGTCAACGAGACGTCGTTGAGCGAGTTCCTGCTGCTCGTGGTGATCGGGTTGCCGGTCGCGCTGCTGCTCAGCGCCCTGCTCGCCGGGCCGGTGCTGTGGCTGCTCAAGGTCCGGCCGGTGTGGCCGGTCGTGCTCATCGGGCCGGTGCTGCTCGGGCTCGCGCACTACTTCAAGCTCCAGGAGCGGTTCTCCTGGCTCGGTGACCGGTGGACCGTGCTGACCATCCTCGCGGGCCTCAGCTACGGCCTCGCGGGCCTGCTGACCGCTCCCACGATGCTCCGCCGCGACGAATAGCGGCTGGAGTCAGAACTCCGGTAGCGGGACGGTGTCCAGCAGGTTCAGGTCCCAGCCCTCGCGTTCGCACCAGTCCTCGGCGTCCTCCCGCGACACCGGGTGAGCGCGCTCGGCCCTCCCCCCGATCACATCCCACCCGTCCGGCGCCAGCACGTACAGCCAGCCGCCTCGCACCGCCAACAGCCGCCCTCTGGGGAACGCCATGGTCGGCTCGGTGCGCAGGTAGCGCACGTCCATCTTGACCTCCACCTATCCAGAGCCTGCATGTTCGACGTCGGGAAAACCGGATGCTTACGGGGGGTGACCTTCGTACCGTGGCAGTGAGCCTGAGGGGGATCATCGACGTGACCGAGTCCGCGACGTCACCACCCGACCACCAGAAAACCACCACGTTCTCCACCGTGCGCAGACTCTGGCCGTACTTCCGGCCGGTCCGCGCGCAGATGCTGCTGAGCATGTCCGCGGCCCTGCTGGCGATGCTCTGCGGCCTGGGCATCCCGCTCATCACCCAACGCATCGTGGACGGCCCGATCGCCGCCCGCGACCTGGGGGCGCTCCCCCCGATGATCGCCCTGGTCCTGCTGCTCGGCATCGGCGAGGCCGCCCTGTTCTACGCGCGCCGGAAGTTCATCGCGCGGCCCGCCTCCGACGTCGAAGCCCGGATGCGGGTCGCCATGTACGACCACCTCCAGCGGCTGCCGGTGTCGTTCCACGACCGCTTCCAGTCCGGCCAGCTGCTGTCCCGCGCCACCACCGACCTCAACACCGTCCGCCGGTTCGTGGCGTTCGTCTGCACGTTCCTCGTGGTCAACACGCTGGTCGTGCTCACCGGCCTGGGCATCCTGTTCTGGCTGTCCCCGGTCCTGGGCGGGATCGTGCTGGCCTGCACGCTGCCGTTGATCCTCCTGTCCTACCTGTTCGAGTCGAAGTTCAAGGTCGTCGCGCGGCGGGCGCAGGACCAGGCGGGCGACCTGACCACCGTGGTCGAGGAGTCCGTGCTGGGCATCCGGGTGCTCAAGGCCTTCGGCCGCGGACCGCACCTGACCAGGCGGTTCCTCCGCCAAGCCCGCGAACTCCGGGACACCGAGCTGGCCAAGGTCCGGGTGTTCGCGCTGCTCTGGGCGGTGCTCATCGTGCTGCCCGAGCTGGCCATCGCGGGGCAGCTCGCGTTCGGCGCGGTCGGCATCGCGGACGGCACGGTCACCGCGGGCACGCTGGTCGCCGCCGTCACGGTGAGCGCCTACCTGCGCTGGCCGATTGACTCGATCGGGTGGTTGTTGGCCGAGACGAACCAGACCGCCGCCGCGTCCGAGCGGTACTTCGAGGTCATGGACGCCCCCGTCACGATCACCTCGCCCGCGAATCCGAAGAAGCTTCCCAAGCAGGTCAGAGGGCACGTCCGGTTCGAAGGGGTGCACTTCGCCCACGCCGACGGGGAGCGCGAGGTGCTGCGCGGCGTCGACCTGGACATCCGGCCGGGCGAGACGGTCGCGCTGGTCGGCGCCACCGGATCGGGCAAGACCACGGTCACCGCCCTGGTGCCGAGGCTGGCTGATGTGACGAAGGGCCGGGTCACCGTCGACGGCGTCGACGTGCGCGACCTCGACCTGTCCGAGCTGCGCCGGGTCGTCGGCACGGCGTTCGAGGAGCCGATCCTGTTCTCCGCGAGCGTCACCGAGAACGTGGCGCTCGGCGGGATCGGCGCGGACGAGTCGAGGGTCCGGGAGGCGCTGAAGGTCGCGCGGGCCGAGGAGTTCGTGGACGCCCTGCCGTGGGGCCTGGACACCCGGATCGGCGAGCAGGGCCTGTCCCTGTCCGGCGGTCAGCGGCAACGGCTGGCGCTGGCCCGCGCGGTCGTCGGGCACCCGGCGGTGCTCGTGCTGGACGACCCGCTGTCCGCGCTGGACGTGCACACCGAGGCGGAGGTCGAGGCCGCGCTGCACCGCGTGCTCAAGGACGTGACCGCGCTCGTGGTCGCGCACCGGCCCAGCACCGTGCAGCTCGCCGACCGCGTGGCGATGCTCGTCGACGGGCGGATCGCCGCGGTCGGCACGCACCGGGAACTGTTGGCGGACAACGAGGAGTACCGCTACTTGCTGTCCACTATGGAGGATGAGGAGGTGGCGGCGTGACCACCGTCGAGCAGACCGCGGAGCAGGACGAGGAGAGGTGGCGGGGCGTCGCCGCCGAGGACGTCGAGGACCTGGACCACGCGACCGGCGTGAAGCTCCAGGCCCGGTCGCGCCGGCTGCTCGGCTCCCTGCTGCGCCCGCACACCAGGGCGGCCGTGCTCGCGCTGGCCATCGTGGTGCTGGAGAACCTGGTCAACCTCGCCGGGCCGCTGCTGATCGCGGTGGCCATCGACCGGGGCGTGCCGGCCGCGCTGGACGGCCGTCCGGAGGTGCTGGCGTGGTGCGTCGGCGGGTACGTCGGCGTGGCGTTCTCGGCGACCCTGCTGCGCTGGTCGTTCGTCCGGCTCACCGGCCGGATCGGCCAGGACCTGCTGCTGGACCTGCGCGAACGCGTCTTCCGGCACGCCCAGCGGCTGTCCGTGTCGTTCCACGAGCGCTACACCTCCGGCAAGGTGATCTCGCGGCTGACCAGCGACGTCGACTCCCTCCAGGACCTGCTGGAACAGGGCCTGGACGGGTTCTTCACGTCCATGCTGTCCGTGGTCGGCATCTCGATCGTGATGCTGACCCTGGACCCGCCGCTGGCCGCGGTCGTGCTGTTCGGGTTCGTGCCGCTGCTGCTGCTCATCCGGTGGTTCCGCCGCCGGTCGGCGCGCGCCTACCGGGGCACCCGCGGCGCGATCGCCAAGATCATCGTGCAGTTCGTGGAGACCATGAACGGCATCCGCGCGGTGCAGGCGTTCCGCCGGGAGCGGCGCAACGAGCAGATCATGGGCGAGTTCAACGACAAGTTCCGCGACGCCAACACCGAGGCGTTCAGCGTGGTGGCGGTGTTCACCTCGCTGGTCCGGGTGATCGGCAACGTGTCCCTGGCCGTGATCCTCGCCTGGGGCGCGTGGCGGGTGGCGCACGGCGACCTGGAACTGGGCGTGCTGGCCGCGTTCACCCTGTACGTGCGGCGGTTCTACGACCCGTTCGACGAGATCGCCATGTTCGCCAACTCCTACGCCTCGGCGACCGCCGCGCTGGAGAAGATCTCCGGCGTGCTGGAGGAGCGGCCGACCGTGCCCGAGCCCGAGGACCCCGCGCCGCTGCGGGACGTGCGCGGCCAGGTCGCGTTCGACGGGGTGGAGTTCCGCTACTCCGCCGCCACGCCGGTGGTGCTGCCGTCGTTCGACCTGCACGTGCCGGCCGGGCAGACCGTGGCGCTGGTGGGCGCGACCGGCGCGGGCAAGTCGACGCTGGCCAAACTGGTGGCGCGGTTCTACGACCCGGCGGCGGGCGCGGTCCGGCTGGACGGCATCGACCTGCGCCAGGTCGCCGACACCGACCTGCGGCGCGCCGTGGTGATGGTGACCCAGGAGAACTTCCTGTTCGACGGGTCGGTCGCGGACAACATCAGCCTGGGCCGGCCGTCGGCGACCCGGGACGAGGTCGTGGCCGCGGCCCGCGCGGTCGGCGCGCACGAGTTCATCTCGGCGCTGCCCGACGGGTACGACACCGACGTGCGCAAGCGCGGCGGGCGGCTGTCGGCCGGTCAGCGGCAGCTCGTGGCGTTCGCGCGGGCGTTCCTGGCCGACCCGGCGGTGCTGGTGCTCGACGAGGCCACGTCCAGCCTGGACGTGCCGACCGAGCGGCTGGTGCAGCACGCGCTGGAGACGGTGCTGGCGGACCGGACCGCGTTCATCATCGCGCACCGGCTGTCCACGGTCATGATCGCGGACCGGGTGCTGGTGCTCGAAGGCGGCCGGATCGTGGAGGACGGGTCACCCGAGGACCTGGTCGACGGCCGCGGGCGGTTCGCCGCGCTGCACACGGCGTGGCGGGACTCGTTGGCCTAGAGCAGGGTGGTGATCAGCGCGAACCACGCCAGCAGCACGCCGGCGACCACGCCGTAGGCGACCCAGCGCCAGACCAGCACCTTGCGGGCGAGCCACACGGACGGGGCGATGCCGCCCACGACCAGCACGTTCGCCAGCAGGGCCAGCCACGGGCTGGTCTCGCCGAGGCCGAGGGACAGGGTGACGACCATGAACGTCACCACGGCCGCGGTGAACACGCTGACCGTCAGACCGGTGCCCCAGGGCGTGACCTCGTCCTGGGGCACCGGCTCCGGCTCGTCGGCGGGCGGGCGTTCGACCTCCGGCGCTTCCACCACGAACTGCTCGCCGGACACCGGGTCGGTGTAGGACACGGCCGTGCCCATGTCGGCGGCGAGCCGTCCCGCGAGTTGGCGCCCCCGGCGGGTGACCAGCGCGCCCGCCGCGCCGTTCACGGGCGGGTCGGTGCGCAGCACCGCTTCCGCCACCTTGGCCCACTCGTGCAGCGCGTCGGCGAGTCCCGCGCCCAGCGGCAGCGTGTGCGGGTCGACCTCCCGCTCGCCCGCGTCGTCGCGGCCCGCCAGCACGGCACGGCCGCCCCGGACCCGCAGTTCCACGAATGCCCTCCTCGGCGACGGTGTGCTCAGGTTGAACGTAGTCGGTCAGGCGATCGCGTAGAAGGCGATCGCGGCGGCCGTGGCGACGTTCAGCGAGTCGACGCCGGAGGCCATGGGGATGCGGACGGCCAGGTCGGCGGCGGTGATCGCCTCCTCGGTCAGGCCGTGGCCCTCCGAACCCAGCATGACCGCGACCCGCTGCCCGCGCAGCCCGGCGTCCTGGAGGTTGGTCGCGGACGCGCGCGGCGTGAGCGCGGCGACCCGGAACCCGTTGCGGCGCAGCATGTCCAGCCCTGACACCAAGTCGGGCATGGTGGCGAAGGGGACGCGCAGGACGTGCCCCATCGAGACCCGCACGCTGCGCCGGTAGAGCGGGTCGCTGCACCCCGGTCCGAGCAGCACGCCGTCGATGCCCAGTGCGGCGGCGTTGCGGAACAGGGAACCCAGGTTCTCGTGGTCGCCCACGCCCTCCAGGACGGCCAGGCGCGTCGACTTCGCGGCGAGGTCCTCGGGACTGGGTTGCGGCGCCCGGTCCGCCGCCGCGAGCACGCCCCGGTTCAGGTGGAACCCCACCACCTCGGCCATCACCTCGGGCGAGGTCACGTACGCCGGCGCGGGCAGGTCGCCCAGAGCTTCGACCCGGTGGCGCACGCCGAGCAGCGCGCGCACCGGGTAGGGCGAGGCGAGGAGCCGTTCGACGACCACCACGCCCTCGGCGATGACCAGCCCGCGGCCACCCGGCCGGTCGGGCCTCCGGTCGGCCGTCGAGAGGTCCCGGAAATCGTCCAGTCGGGGGTCCGCCGGATCGTCGATCTCGATCACCCGGGCAGTGTCCCACTTCCCGGCATGTGAACACCCCTCGTAGTCCAACGGGTCGAGCCGCAAGCGCTGGACCAGCGTTTTCTCGCTGATTGTTACCTCCATGTGACAGAGAGCACCGATTTGGGCGCTGGCGGGCGGAAAGCAGCCGTGTCACGGTTGACCTCCGCTGAGCCCGCCGGAGCAGCCCGACCGATTGGGAGGCGGCATGGGTAGCAATGTGTCCAGTCGGACGTTCACCAGGGAGGACCGCCAGCGCTACCGCGAGCGGGTGCAGCGGTGCTTGGACGCGCTGGGGACCATGTTGGCGGAGGACAGCTTCTCCTTCCCGCGCCAGCAGATGGGCCTGGAGATCGAACTCAACCTCGTCGACGACTCGGGCCGGCCCGCGATGGCCAACGCCGAGGTCCTGGAGAAGATCGACGACCCGTCGTTCACGCTGGAACTGGGGCAGCACAACCTGGAGGTCAACGTCCCACCGCGCGAACTTGCCGGCGACGAGACGCTGGACCTGGAGCGCGAGCTGAAGCAGACCCTGTCGTGCGCCGACGACAAGGCCCACGACGCCGGCACGTCCCTGGTGATGATCGGCGTGCTACCCACGTTGCGGCACGAGCACTTCGACCGCCGCTGGCTGTCCGACAGCCCCCGCTACGCCCTGCTGAACGACCAGATCTTCGCGGCCCGCGGGGAGGAGGTCGTGCTGAACATGGAGGGCACCCCGATGCCGGGGCGCGCCGCGCCCGAGAAGTTGTTGAGCTACGCCGAATCCATCCTGCCGGAGGCCGCGTGCACGTCCGTGCAGCTGCACTTGCAGGTGGCGCCGGACGACTTCGCCGCGCACTGGAACGCGGCCCAGGCGCTGGCCGGGGTGCAGGTGGCGATCGCGGCGAACTCGCCGTTCCTGCTGGGGCGGGCGTTGTGGCACGAGACGCGCATCCCGTTGTTCCTGCAGGCGACCGACACCCGGCCGGTGGAGCTGAAGAACCAGGGCGTGCGGCCGAGGGTGTGGTTCGGGGAGCGGTGGATCACGTCGATCTTCGACCTGTTCGAGGAGAACGTGCGCTACTTCCCGGCGTTGCTGCCGGAGACGGGCGACGAGGACCCGTTGGACGTGCTGGGGGCGGGCGGGACGCCGTCGTTGACGGAACTGAGGCTGCACAACGGAACCGTGTGGCGGTGGAACCGGCCCGTGTACGACGTGGTGGACGGCGTGCCGCACCTGCGGGTGGAGAACCGGGTGCTGCCGGCCGGACCCACGGTGCTGGACACGATGGCGAACGCCGCGTTTTTCTACGGGGCGCAACGGGCTTTGACGACGCTGGAACGTCCTTTGTGGACGCAGATGTCGTTCGACGCGGCCGAGGAGAACCTGTACGCGGGCTCCCGGCACGGGATGGGCGCGCACCTGTACTGGCCGGGGATCGGGTGGGTGCCGCCGGACGAGTTGGTGCTGCGGAGGCTGCTGCCGTTGGCGCACGAGGGGTTGCGGGCTTGCGGGGTGTCGGACGAGGCGCGGGAGCGGTACCTCGGGGTGATCGAGGCGAGGTGCCTGTCGCGGCGGACCGGGTCGTCGTGGCAGCGGGAGACGGTGGCGTTGTTGGAGGAGCGGGGGGTGGAGCGGGAGGTGGCGTTGAGCGCCATGTTGGCCAGGTATGTGGAGCTGATGCACAACGGGGAGCCCGTCCACACCTGGCCGGTCGGCTTGTAGCCCTCCGGCGGAGGACTAGCGGCGGCGGCCGGCCTTCAGGGGGGCCACGTCGGCGCCGTCGTGGGAGCTGCGGCACTCGTCGGGGGTGACCGCCTCGACCGCCAGCGTCAGCATCCCCTTGACGCCCGTGTAGATGGACTCACCGCGCGACGCCAGCGAGGTGTGCACCCGGTTGGAGTCGGAGAAGTCGCGCTCGTCCTTCGTGCGCTTCTTCCCGGCCTCCTCCGGCTTGGTGGCGCTGCGGAGGTTGACCTCCAGCCACGCGGCGACCTCGGCCGGGGTCGTCAGGACCTCTTCCGGGGTGCGCTCCAGGCGCTCCTGGCGTGGTGAGGCGTGGTCGAGGGAGGTGTGTTCGACGTAGGCGTGCCAGTGGGTGTTGCGCAGCGACCACGTCTGCTCGATCGGCCAGTCGTCCTCCGTGCCCATGTGCTCATCTTGCCAGGGTCCGCACATCGAGTGCGTGGTCCACCCCCACCGCGTCCGCGAGCCTCCGGTCGTGCGTCACCAGCAGCAGGGTCCCCGAGTAGGTCTCCAGGGCCTGTTCCAACTGCTCGATGGCGGGGACGTCCAGGTGGTTGGTGGGTTCGTCCAGGACCAGGCACGTCGTCCCCCGAGCCTGGAGCACGGCCAGACCCGCCCTGGTCCGCTCGCCGGGGGACAGGGAGCGGGCCGGCCGGAGCACCGCGTCAGCACCGACGCGGAACTTGGCCAGCAGGGTCCTGACCTCGACGTCCGGGAGCCCGGTGGCTTCCGCGACGACCTCCAGCGGGGTGCGGTCGGTCGCGAACCCGGCGCGGATCTGGTCCACCTCACCGACGACCACGGACGCACCCTGACTGCGGTCACCCTCGACCAGGGGAATCCGGCCGAGCAGGGCACCCAGGAGGGTGCTCTTGCCGGACCCATTGGGACCGGTGATGCGCCAGCGCTCCCCCGCGCCGATGGTCAGGTCGATCGGCCCCAGCGTGACCTCGCCGCGACTCACCACGGCACCCCGGAGCGTGAAGGCGATCTGGCTGCCCCGGCCGGCCGATGGCAGGGTCAGGCGCAGCTCCCACGGTTCGCGGGGCTCCTCGACCTCTTCCAACCGAGCCAACGCACGGTCCACTGTGGACGCCTTGGCGGCCGTGTTCTCCGCGCCCTGCTTGCGGAAGGCCTTGATGTTCTTGTCCGGCTCGTCGGACTTGGCGTTGCGGCGCACGCCCGCGCGGGACCACTCGCGGACCTCGCGGGAGCGTTGGACGAGGGCGTCGCGCCTGGCCGCGTAGGTCTCGTACTCCTCGCGGGCGCGCCGCCGGGCCGCCGCCTGCTCGGCCACGTAGGCGTCCCACCCGCCGCCGAACACGGTGACGCCGTGGCTGAACTCGTCGAGTTCGGCGATGTCGGTCGTGGTCCGGGCG
This sequence comes from Saccharothrix sp., assembly GCF_031180885.1. Lineage (GTDB taxonomy): Bacteria > Actinomycetota > Actinomycetes > Mycobacteriales > Pseudonocardiaceae > Actinosynnema. The sequence continues at coordinate 104,850 of NZ_JAPSLK010000006.1, read as the reverse complement.
AGGAACTCGCGGTCGTGGCTGACCAGGACCATGCCCGCCGGGCTGGCCAGGACGTGGGACTCCAGCAGGTCCAGGCCAGCCGCGTCGAGGTCGTTGGTGGGTTCGTCGAGCAGCAGGAAGTCCGCGCGCGCCAACAGCACCGACGCCAGCCGCAGCCGTGCCGACTGGCCGCCGGACAGGGTCCGGTGCTCGTCGAGCAGGTCGGCGGGCAGGCCGAACCGGTCGCACACCTCGTCCGCGCGTTCGTCGAAGTCGGCCGCGCCGATGGCGGTCCACACGTCGAAGGCGTGCGCATAGGCGTCATCAGCGCCCTGTCGACCCTCGGTCAACGCCAGCGTGGCCGCCTCGAAGGCACGCACGGCACGCGCCACACCGGTGCGCCGGGCGAGGTGGGCCCGCAGCGACTCGCCGGGCCGGACGGTCGTCTCCTGGGTCAGAAAAGCGACGCTCCCGCGCGCGATGACAGTCCCCTCGTCGGGCTTCACCTCGCCGGCGAGCACGCGCAGCAGGGTGGACTTGCCGACGCCGTTGGGCGCGATCAGGCCTGCGCGGCGACCTGGGTGGACATCGAGATCTACCTCCTGGAGCACGGTCCGCGGACCGAACGACAGCGTGACGTTCCGGGCTGCCAGTACGGACACGCCCCGATCATCGCAGGCTCGCCGGTGATCAGCACCTCAGTTTCCGACGGCACTAGTTGCAAGTAGATTGCAAGTACCAGAGAGTTGCAACGAGGGGATGTCATGGCCCAGTACGTCCTGCCCGACCTGGATTACGACTACGGCGACCTCGAGCCGGCGATCATCGGCGAGATCAACGAGCTGCACCACTCCAAGCACCACCTGGCCTACGTGAAGGGCGCGAACGACACGCTGGAGCAGATCGCCGAGGCGCGCGACAAGGAGTCCTTCGGCTCGATCGTCGGCCTGGAGACCACGCTCGCGTTCCACCTCGCCGGCCACGCGCTGCACCAGGTGTGGTGGAAGAACCTGTCCCCCAACGGCGGCGACAAGCCGACCGGCGAGCTGGCGGCGGCGATCGACGAGCACTTCGGGTCGTTCGACAAGCTGCGCGCCCAGCTCACCGCGGCGTCCTCGTCGATCCAGGGTTCCGGCTGGGGCGTCCTCGCCTGGGAGCCGGTCGGCCAGCGGCTGATCACCCAGCAGCTCAAGGACCACCACTCCAACCTGTCGATCGCGACCACGCCGCTGCTGGTGTTCGACATCTGGGAGCACGCGTACTACCTGCAGTACCGCAACCTGAAGGCGGACTACATCTCGGCGCTGTGGAACGTCGTCAACTGGGACGACGTGAACGCCCGCTTCGAGGCCGCGCGCGCCGGGCGGAACGGGCTCCAGCTGCCCTGAGAACCCGGTGGCGGATGCTCCGACAAAGCCCCACCGCCGGACACGACGAGGCCCCGCTCCCCGGCGGTACGACCGGGAGGCGGGGCCTCGTCTGTTCCCGAACCGACTGCCGCTCCCACCACGAAGCGACGGGACTTAGGTTAGCCTAACTTCGCCATGTTGGGAAGCCCGGCGCACGAACCCCCGCGCGACCAGCTCCACGACCACCGCGATCGCCGCCGCCTCCACCGCGAGCAGGCCCAACAGCACCACCAGCTGCAACGCCCCGGCCTGCCACACCGGCGCCCCGCCCAGCAACATGCCGACAAAAGCACCCGGAAGTGTGACCAGCCCCACCGTCCGCGTCTGGTCCAACGCGGGCAACAACGCCTCCCCGGCCGGCCCGCGCACCAGCTCCCGCACCGCCACCGCCTCGGTGAACCCCAGCGCGAGGGCCGCCTCGAACTCCCCGTGCCGGTCCCGCAGGGTGTCCAGCGCCCGCCGCACGGACAACGTCGTCGCGGTCATCGCCCCACCGATGAGGATCCCGCCGACCGGCACCAGCGCGATCCCGGAAACCGGCACCAGCCCGCTCAAGACCAACGCCGCGATCGCCGGCACCGTCCCGCCGAGGATCGCCACCCCGACCCAGATCCCCCGCCGGCCCGTCTTGGTCCGCGCCGCCGACGTCCCGGTCGCCACCCCGGCCATCAGCACCAGGAACCCGACCGTCAACGGCAACGACGCCAGCACCACCGTGACGACCGACGACACCACCGCCAACTGCACGGCCGCCCGCAACGCCGCCCGCACCACCGGTTTGGGCGAAGCCAACCCGGCCCACCACAACACCGCCCCCGCCGCCGCGGTGAAGAACACGCAGATGACGAGCAGCCGCACCCAGTCCGTCGAGATGACCACGGAGGTCATCATCCGCTTCAGACGCGGGCGCGCCGCCGCAGGCCGAGCCGGTAGGACGGCAGCCTCAGCCCGCCCCGACGGGCCAGGACGAACCCGCCGACCAGGGCCGCCACGATCGAGACCGCCCCGCCGACCACCAGGGGCGCGCGGGCGGTGAAGTGCTCGGCCAGCCAGCCCATCACCGGGCCGCCGACGGGGTTGCCGCCCAGGAAGACCAGCATGTACAGGCCCATCACCCGGCCACGCATGGCGGGCGTCACGGCCAGCTGCACGGTCGAGTTCGCGGTGGTCGTGAAGGTCATCATCGCGATGCCCACGGGGATCAGCAGCGCACCGGTCAGCCACAGCGACGGCATCAGACCGGCCGCGATCTCCAGCGCACCGAACGCCAGCGCGCCGATGATCAGCAGCCTCAACCGGGGTTTGCCCCGGGCACTGCGCCGCGCCGCCAGGGTCGCACCGGCCAACGTGCCCACCGCCATCAACGTCGACAGCAGGCCGTAGGCGTCGGCGTCGCCCCCGAACGTGTTGCGCGCCAGCACCGCCAGCGTCACGTGGAAGTTCAGCCCGAACGTGCTGACGAAGAACACCAGGCACAGCAGGATCACCAGGTCGCCCCGCCCCCGCACGTACCGCAGCCCCTCGCGCAGCTGCCCCTTCTCGCGCGGCACCGGGTCACCGCGGTGCAGTTCGGCCGGGCGCATCAGCAGCAGGCCCGTGATCACACCCACGAACGTCATGGCGTTGAGCAGGAACACCCACCCGGTGCCCACCACGATGATCAACCCACCGGCGACGGCCGGACCGACCATGCGGGCCAGGTTGAACGTCATCGAGTTCAACGCGACCGCGTTGGTCAGCTGGTCCCGCCCGACCATCTCGACCACGAACGACTGCCGCACCGGCGTCTCGACCGCCGCCACCGCGCCCAGCAGCAGGCACAACAAATACACGTGCCACAACTCGGCGACCCCGAGCACGTCGAGCAGGCCCAGCGTCAGCGCGCACAGCCCGAGCCCGACCTCCAGCACCAGCAGCAGCCGCCGCTTGTCCATCCGGTCCGCGAGCACGCCCGCCCACAGCGACAGGAACAGGATCGGCGCGAACTGCAACGCCGCCGCGATCCCCAAAGCCACCGGCGACCCGTCGGACAGCTCCAGCACCAGCCAGTCCTGCGCGACGCGCTGCATCCACACGCCGACCAAGGAAACAACCTGGCCGGACGCGTACAACCGGTAGTTGCGGACACGCAGGGAGCCGAACATGCGGGCCTTCGGCGGGGGTAGCGCTTTGCCTCGATCGACCCGATCGGACTCGCCACCACCCGCGTAAGCCGGCACCCGTTACTGCCCCGCCATCCTGTCGATGATCTCGGCGGCGCGCGACAGCACCGCCCGTTCGTCCGGTGTCAGCTCCGCGAGCCGCTTGTCCAGCCACGCCTCGCGCGCGGACACCTCTTCGTCTATGTAGGCCAGCCCGGCCTCGGTCAGCTCCACGATCGCCTGCCGCCCGTCGGTCGGGTGGGGGCGGCGCGTGGCGAAGCCGAACTCCTCCAGCGCCGCGATCACCCGCGTCATGGACGGCGGCTGGACGCCTTCCTTGGCGGCCAGCTCGCCCGGCGTCAGCGGCCCGCACTTGTGCAGCGTGGACAGGGCGGACACCTGGGTGAGCGAGATCGCGGAGTTCACCCGCTGCGCGCGGAGCCGTCGGGTCAGCCGGACCACGGCCAGCCGCAGCCGGCTCGCCAGTCCCCGTTCCGCGTCGCTCTCCGCCACGTAGTTAGCATACCTCACGATCTCGCCCCCGTCGCGTGAACCTGCCCATTCAGCTGCCGAGAGCTGCCTGAATGGGTCCCATGGCGAAGTAGACGACGAAAGCGGCGGCGATCACCCACATCAGCGGGTGCACGCTGCGCGCCCTCCCGGTGAGCGCCCGCAACACCACGTAGCTGACGAAGCCCGCGCCGATGCCGTTGGCGATCGAGTAGGTGAACGGCATGACGACGATGGTGAGGAACGCGGGCAGCGCCACCGAGAAGTCGCCGAAGTCGATCTCCTTGACCTGCACGATCATCAACGCGCCGACGATGACCAGCGCGGGCGCCGCCGCCTCGACCGGCACGATGGAGTAGAGCGGGGTCAGGAACATCGCCGCGAGGAACAGCAGCCCGGTGACGACGTTCGCCAACCCCGTCCGCGCGCCCTCCGCGATGCCGGCCGCCGACTCGATGTAGACGGTGTTGGACGAACTCGACGCCGCCCCACCCGCGACCGCGCCCACGCCGTCCACGAACAGCGCCTTGCTCACGCCCGGCAACTGGCCGTCCTTGCCGATCAGGCCGGCCTCCTTGCCCAGCCCGGTCATGGTGCCGACGGTGTCGAAGAAGTCGGTCAGCACCAGCGTGAACACCAGGAGGGCGGCGGTCAGCGCGGGCAGCCGGGTCCACGCGCCGAACGACACGTCACCCAGCAGCGCCAGGTCCGGCAGCCCGAACACCTGGTCGGGCAACGCCGGGTACCCGAGGTTCCACCCGGCCGGGTTGGTCCCCTTGGACGGCCCGGCCTGCGCGATCGCCTCGACCACGATGGCCAGCACCGTCGAGGCCAGCACACCGATGAGGATCGCGCCCTTGACCTTGCGCGCCACGAGGATGCCCGTCAACACCAACCCCACCACGAACACGAACGTCGGCCAGGATGCGATCGACCCGCTGATCCCGAGTCCGACCGGGACGGTCGTGCCCGCCGCGTCCGGGATGCGCCGCACGAACCCCGCGTCCACCAGCCCGATGAAGCAGATGAACAACCCGATGCCGACCGCGATGGCCGCCTTCAACTCCGGCGGCACCGCGTTGAACACCGCTGTCCGCACGCCCGTGACCACCAAAAGCAGCACCACGAGCCCGTTGACGACGACCAACCCCATCGCCTCGGGCCACGTCATCTGCGGCGCGAGGGACACGGCCACGAACGAGTTGATGCCGAGCCCGGTGGCGAGCGCGAACGGGTAGTTCGCGACCAGTCCGAACAGGATGGTCATGACCCCGGCGACCAGCGCGGTGACCGCCGCGACCTGCGACACCGGCAGGATCGCGCCGAGCACGTCCTTCTTGGCCGACGGGTCGTCCGCCGCGAAGCTGCCCAGGATCAGCGGGTTCAGCACGACGATGTAGGCCATGGTCACGAACGTGACCAGCCCACCGCGCACCTCCCGCCCCACCGTCGAGCCGCGCTCGGAGATCTTGAAGAAGGTGTCGAGCCCTTTCCTCGACACCTCACCGCCGGTCTTCGCGGCCATCTCGCCTCCCACTCCGGGTCAATCCAGGTGCGCAGAGCGTGCCGCACCGGTGTTTCCGCCAGGTAGCCTGCCTGACGTGGCCGAACAGACCCAATCGCCGCCCGCCCCACCACCGCTGCCGCCGAGGCTGACCGACCCGGTCCCGGCGATCGTCGGCGGCACGGCCCTGTGGCTGCTGACCTTCGCGGCGGTCCTCCTGTTCGCCCGCGACCAGACGACCGTCCTGTGGACGTGCGCGGCGGGCGCGGGCCTGGGCGTGATCGGCTACGGCATCTTCAGGTGGCAACGATCAGCCGCCCGAAGGGGTTCGCGCACCGCCCAATCCGGCCTCGACTGACCACCCGCACCCACCGCCTGCTCTCCGACGCACCCACCGCCTGCTCTCCGACGCACCCACCGCCTGCTCTTCGACGCGCGCAGCGCGTGCTTTTCGGCGCGCAGCGCCGTCGGGCGTGCCGCCGGGGCACACACCCCAACCCGGGCTTCTTGCTTGTGTCATCCCCGTATGGCCCGCCCGAAGGGCTACCACAGATTTCCCGGGTGCAGCCAAAAAGTTTTGCGAGGAACGAGCAAAAGTTTTTAGCGGCACCCGGGAAATCTGTGGTCGGCTTTGCCGGGTCATGCGGGGATGACACAAGCAAGAAGCCCCCGCTCTTGCAGTTGTGTCATCCTTGGCGGCTCGCCCGCCGGCGAGGCTCTTTAATCTTTAAACCGGCGCTCACCTGCTCAAATCCACGCTTCGCGCGCGGTCACGCGACGCGCTCCACGCTCTCAAGCTCAAACGCGCTCCACGCTCTCAAGCTCAAACGCGCTCCGCGCTCTTGAACCCGCTGACGACCTGTAGCTATTCAGCCCAAAAGGACGCTGGGAGTCGGGTCGGCGATCAATGCCGCGAACGTGTGACGGTCGGACCACCTGTTCGTGGCCCATGCCAACGCCCGCGCCAACCCCTCCGGCGTGTCCGCCGCGTGCGGCACGCCGTCCTCGACCCACCACGACACCTCGTGCGACTCGCCCTCGAACGCCACACCCAGTTCGTCATGGACGATCACCGGACTGGTCGGCAACTCCACCCCGAGCAGATCACAAGCCAAGCGCACCGCGCCCAACTCCGCCCACACGACCTCGTCACCGGCAGTCTCGATCTCGCCAACCACCTCTTCGGACGCCAACGGCAACGCCAGCAACTCCGCCAACGCCTCCGCATGCCCCTCAGCGGCCAGCACCTGGTTGCCCGGCAGCACACCCAACAACCACGGCAGATCGAGCACGACCACGTCGTCCGCCGCCACGGCCTCGCCGGTCAGCACCCGCACCCGGTCCGGCGGCTCGACGCTCACCGAGTCCGCCACCTCCGCCAGGGCCGCGTGCACCCGCAGCACCAGGGCGTCGGCGAGTTTGCGCTCCGGGTCGCCCAGCCGGGTCAGCAGGTCTGTGACGTCGTCCTCGTCCAGCACGGTCAACGCGGTCCGCACGCCGGCCGCCGCCAACACATGCGGCGGGACGTCCACGTCCGGGACCACGTCGTACAGGCCGTCCAAGCCCTCGGCGTCCGGCAGGCGCCACGCGTTGAGCGGGCAGCCCTCCAGGGTCGCGTACCGGGCGAGCCACCACCCGGTGTAGCCGTCGGGTTCGGTCACCGCGCGCCACGCGACCGGGTCGGCGGCCATCAGGCGCAGGGCGGCCGGCCACTTGTCGCGGGCCACCAGGTCCAGGTCGCGGATGCCCAGGACGCGGGTCGGCGGCTCGTCGGCGCCGTCCCACCAGTAGCCCTCGTCGGCCAGGTCGTGGTCGGGCTCGGTGGGCGAGGTGTCGTCGACCACGGTGAAGCCGTCGATGACGCCGACGCCCGTCCACACCTCGCGCGGCCACTCGGCGGCCAGGTCGGCGTCCAGCACGCCGATCGGGGCGTCGGACTCCAGCACCGACAGCAGCGGCGAGTCGGGCAGCGCGAGTTCGTCGGCGCGCCGCCAGTCGCCGTCGGCGTCCGGCAGGGCCAGTTCGCCCAGCCACGGCCGCCCGCCGGCCCGCGCGACCAGCGACAGGACCGTCTTGACCAGGTCCGGGCCGTCCAACGCGGGGTCGTCGAGGCTGTGCTTGACGGCCTCGCGCAGGGCGTCCGAGTCGAGCAGTTCGCCCGGTCCGGCCTCCAGCGCGCCCAGGCGCAGCAGCAACGGGTGCGCCGCCTCCGGGTGCACGATCCGCAGGCCGGACACGTCGAAGGACATGTCGGCGGGCAGCACGTAGACGCCGCGCGGCGAGCTGACCAGGCGGCCGTCCGCGAGCGGCACGGGCAGGCTGCCCATCTCCTCGCGGGCGGTGGAGTCGACGTCGGCGAGCGGGGTCAGCGCGTCGTAGACCTCGTGCCACCAGCCCGGGTCGCCGCCGATCCCGGCCAGGGCTTCGACCACCTCGGCCACCGACATGCGCGGGACTTCCAGCGCCGCCAACGCCTTCGCGTGCTCGGGCAGGGTCAGCTCGGCGTCCAGCAGGCCGGGGACGACGTCCTCCAGCAGCTCCACCAGCGGCTCGGACGGGGCGTCCAGCACCTTGGCGTTCTCCGGCGCGGTCCACTCGCCGCTGGCCAGCGGCAGCCAGGACGCCTTCCGCAGCGCGGACAGCACGCGCTCGCGCAGCAGACCGTCCACTTCGGACAGCGGGAAGCCGGGCAGCGGCACCAGGGACGTGCGGTCGATCGCGGGCAGCTCCAAGACCAGGTCCGGGTACGCCCGGGCGGCCTGGTCGAGCACGTACTCGGCGGCGGCGCCGACCAGCACCCGGCGGCGGGACGGTTCCACCGGCAGGGACGCGATCAGCCGCGCCGGCAGGGACATCTTCTCGTCGGTCGGGGTCGGGGCGTGCAGGACGTCGCCCTGCAGCGGCTCGTCCATCGGCCACGCCCAGCAGACGTTCCAGTGCGGCCGGGCCTCGACGCCCTGCACCAGGTGCGCGGGCAGCTCACCGCCGACCCGCCGCACCCGCCACCGCTGCGCGCCGGCCGGGCCGTGCAGCACGACCACGCCTTCGTCCTCGGTGCGCTCCCAGACCTGGTCGCCGACCTCGATCCTGCGCAGGCCGGGCAGTGCCAGCAGCAGGTCCGGGACCTGGTCGGCGAACTCGGCGAGCAGCGGGGCGGCGTCGACCTTGAGCGGCAGGCGGACCTCGGTGTCGAAGCCCTCGGGCAGGTCGGCCTCGTCGGTCGGCCAGACCAGCCGCAGCACGGGCACGTCCCCGCCGCGCGCCTCGGCCAGTTCGGGGACCGCCTGGCGGGTGCGGGAAGCGGAGAACAGCACGCCACCGGACGTGGAGACCACGCGCGGGGCGTCGGTCACGGCGAGGACGGCGGCGAAACCCACGCCGAACTGGCCCACGGTGTCCGCCGACTTGGCGGACGCGCGCAGCGAGGCGAGGGCGGCCACGCCTTCGACGGTCAGCGGGTGACCGGTGTTGGCGGCCCGGAGTTCACCGTCCACAACGGACAGACGGAGGGTGCCGGGGGTGGGGCCGGCGGCGTCGGCGGCGTTCTGGGCGAGTTCGACCAGGAGCCGGTCGCGGTAGCCACCCAGGCGCAGGTCTTCTTCGGCGTTGGCGTCCTCGCGGAACCGGGTGGGCGAGCCGCGCCAGGCGGCCAGCACCGACTCCCGCAGCGCCTCCGTGCCGAACGGGTCCCGGCTCACCGCCCGGACTCGTCCGCCTGCTCGGCGGGGGTCTCGGCCTCGGCAGCTTCGGCCGGCGCGGCGGTTTCGACCGACCCAGCCTCGGCTCCGGCCGGCTCGGCGGCGGGCTCGACGGCTTCGGCCGGCGCGGACTCAGCGGTAGCAGGCTCACCGTCGGCCGGTTCGGCTCCGGCCGGCTCGGCGGCCGACTCGACGGCGGCCGACTCGACGGCGGCCGACTCGACGGCGGCCGACTCGACGGCGGCGGGCTCGACGGCGGCGGGCTCGACGGCGGGTTCGTTGACCTCGACGTCCAAGGTGGCGTCGTCGTAGACCAGGTCGGCCACCGGCACCGCCGGACCGCCCTCCACCTCGACCTCCGAATGCGCCCCGCACCCGTACTCGACGTGCACCACGTGCCCGTCCGCCGGCGTCAGCTCGTTCGCGCACACCCCGAACGCCGCACCCAGCGACCCCGCGATCCGCGTGTAGAAACCGCACGTCCCACACGTCGCCGGCGCGCTGCGGGCCATGTCGCTGCGCGGGCCGAAGTCGCCGGCGTGCCACCGGGACGCGGCGTCCAGCACTCCCTCGCGGGACAGCACGCGCACCCGGCCCAGGCCGATCTCCTTCGCGACCTCCTCGACCGCCGGGTCGTCCGAACCCACGTACCCGGGCACCAGGCGCGGGTCGTCCTCGCGGGTCGGCAGCAGGTCGCCCACGCCCAGGTCACCGGCGCGCACGCGCTCGTGCCACGGCACCCAGTCCGGCGCGACCAGCGCGTCCTTGCCGGGCAGCAGCACCACCTCGGACACCGACACCGGCGTCCCCGGTCCGGCGAACGCGACGGTCACCGCCCAGTTCCACCCCCGGTAGCCCGCGTGCGCGGCCTCGAACAGGTGGGTGACCGACGCCTCGTCCTCGGCGAGCACACCCACGTGCTCACCGACGGGTTCCGCGCCCGCTTCCTCCTGCGCCGCGGCGCGGGCGGTCGACACCGCTGCGGCGTCGACGAGCGCCGGGTCGGCGAGCACTGGATCGGGCTGCTGGGTCGGCGTGGCGGTCACAGGTGAATTGTGCCGCACGTCTTCGCAGGCTCGTGCACACGTGCCACCCTTTCGGACGTGCGGTGGCTCCCGGTGGCAGTGGTCCTCGTCATGTCGACGGCGTGCACGTCCACGCCGGACGCGCCCGAACAGCCCAACCAGCAGCGCAGACCGACCGTCGAGGTGGTCGGCACCCTCCCGCACGACCCGGAGGCGTTCACCCAGGGCCTGGAGCTGGTCGACGGCGTCCTCTACGAGGGCACCGGCTTGGAGGGGCAGTCGACGCTGCGCCGCATCGACCCGGCGACCGGCGAGGTCAAGCAACGCGTCGACCTGCCCGCGGACTTCTTCGGCGAGGGCGTCACCGTCGTCGGCGACCGCGTCTGGCAGCTCACCTGGCGCAACGGCGTCGCCATCCAGCGCGACAAGAACACCCTCCAAGAGGTGAAACGCGCCACGTACGAGGGCGAGGGCTGGGGACTGTGCCGCGACGGCGACCGGCTGGTGATGAGCGACGGCACCGAAGAGCTGCGGTTCCGCGACCCGGAGACGTTCGCCGAGACCGGCCGGGTGACCGTGCGCCGCAACGGCATCCCGCTGGTCCGGATCAACGAGCTGGAGTGCGTCGGCGGCGCTGTGTGGGCGAACCTGTGGCAGCTCGACGAGGTCGTCAAGATCGACCCGAAGTCCGGTGACGTGCTGGCCACCGTCGACCTCAGCTCGCTGCGGCCCGCGGACGTGCCCGAGACCAACGTCCTCAACGGCATCGCGGCGGTGCCCGGCAGCACCGACGAGTTCCTGGTGACCGGCAAGAACTGGCCGACGATCTTCCGGATCAAGATCAAGTCAGGGTGACAGCCGCGCGGTGATCGAGGCGGGGTGGTCAGGGCAGCGTGACCGCGAGGCCGGTCTTGACCGCGTCGAACACCGGCATCGTCTCGTAGCGCTTGACGTTGTCGTCCTGCTGGAACAGCTCGTCGCCGACCTCGCGGCAACGCGCCATGTCGGTCACCGACAGGACCACCAGGTAGTCCCACCGGCCGGCCAGCTCGTAGCACTGCTGGACCTCGGGCGTGGCGCGCATCCGTTGGGCGAAGGCGCGGTGGTGGGCGTGGGACTCCCGTTCGAGCACCACCAGCACGATCGCGAGCATCCCGCCGAGCTTGCCGGTGTCCAAGACCGCCACCTCGCGGGTGAGCAGGCCGGACGTCCGGTAGTGGGTGATCCGCCGCTGCACGGCGCTGGGTGACAGGCCGACCAGCTCGCCGAGTTCGTGCAGCGTGCGGCCGGAGTCCTGCTGGAGCTGCGCCAGCAGGCGGCGGTCCACCTCGTCCACGCGAAAATTTTGCGTGGAGGCGGGGAAAGTTTCAATCGGTGCCCTGGGCCTGCGATCTAGCTTCTGAACGTGGACATCGACCTGGACAACATCGCCCGCGCCGCCAAGACCATCGACCCCGTGTTCCGCGACACCCCGCAGTACGTGGACGAACAGCTGTGCGCCGCCCTGGGCCGCCGGGTGCTGGTGAAGGTGGAGACCGCGAACCCGTTGCGCAGCTTCAAGGGCCGGGGCGCCGACTTCCTGGCCTCGACGCTGCCCGTCGGGCGGACCGTGGTGTGCGCGTCGGCGGGCAACTTTGGCCAGGCGGTGGCCTACGCGGGGCGCAACCACGGCTTCCCGGTCGAGGTGTTCGTGTCTGACCGGGCCGTGCCGGACAAGGTCCGCCGGATGCGGGTGCTGGGCGCGACCGTCCACGAGGTCCCGGGCGACTTCACCGGCGCCAAGGAGGTCGCGCGGCGGTACGCGGAGGACACCGGGGCCGTGTTCGTCGAGGACGGCCGGGAGCCGGCGGTGTGCGAGGGGGCGGGGACCATCGCGGTCGAGCTGTTGCGGTCCGGGGTGTCGATCGACGCGGTCGTGGTGCCCCTCGGCGACGGCGCGTTGATCACCGGGATGGCCCGGTGGCTCAAGCACCACTCTCCGCACACGCGGGTCGTCGGGGTGTGCGCGGCTGGTGCCCCCGCGTTGGCGCACGCGTGGGCCGGGCGGGAGTGGGACGGTCCCGCCGAGACGATCGCCGACGGCATCGCGGTGCGGGTGCCTGTGGCGGAGTCGGTCGCCCGGGTGAGGGAACTCGTGGACGACGTCGTGCTGGTGCCCGACGACGCCATCCGGGAGGCCGCCGACCTGGCGCTGCGGACGCTCGGGCTGGTGCTGGAGCCGGCCGGGGCGGCGGGGCTGGCCGGGTTGGCGGTCCACGACATCCCGGGAGAGACCACCGCCACCGTGCTCACCGGGAGCAATGTGTGAGACAGCCCGAGGTCGGTGAGGCAGGATTGGGGTGTGACGCGTCCACGGCCGGAAGACCCGTCGCGGCGGTACCCGTGGGAGGACGACGAGTACAAGCCGCGCACCCGGCCGTACCCGACGCCCGGGGTGCCGCCGGAGGACCGGTACGGGCCCCCGGACGACCGGTACGGACCGCCGCCGCGTGAGCCGTACCCGCCGCGCGACGCCAATCCGCCGCGCGGTCCTCATCAGCCGCGCGGTCCTCATCAGCGGCGTGACCCCAATCCGCCGCGTGACCCCAACCCGCCGCGCGATCCCAACCCGCCGGATGGCGGGCCTACGTCGCCAACGCTGCCGAAGAAGCTGACCGTCACCCGTGTGGCGTGGTTCCGGACGAAGCAGCTCAGCACGCAGGCGGTGCGGGCGTTCCGGCGCGCCGCGCACGCGGACGGGGCCAAGCAGTCCGGGCTGTCCTCGCTGACCTACGCGGTCATGCTGAACTACGCCGCCGACGCGGCGATGGCGGTCGCACTGGCCAACACCCTGTTCTTCTCCGCGGCGGCCGGCGAGAGCCGGGGCAAGGTCGCGTTGTACCTGCTCATCACGGTGGCCCCGTTCGCGGTGGTCGCCCCGGTGATCGGGCCGGTGTTGGACCGCATCCAGAACGGTCGCCGGGTCGCGCTGGCGTTGTCGTGCGTGCTGCGGGTGTTCCTGTTCATCGTGATGGCGATGAACTTCGACAACTGGGGCCTGTACCCGGCGGCGCTGGGCAGCATGGTCCTGTCGAAGTCGTTCACCGTCCTCAAGGCGGCGATCACGCCCCGGGTGCTGCCGCGCGAGATCACGCTGTCCAAGACCAATGCCCGGATGACCGTGTTCGGGCTGGCGGCGGGCGGTGTGTTCGGCGCGATCGCGGCCGGTCTCGCGAACCTGTTCGGCTCTTCGGGCGCGCTGTGGTTCACGGCCGTGCTGTGCCTGGTCAACGCGTGGCTGTGCCTGCGCATCCCGGCGTGGGTCGAGGTCACCGAGGGCGAGGTGCCGACGTCCCTGCGGGCCAAGCCGCACAAGCCGCGCCAGACGCTGGGCCGGACGGTCGTGGTGGCGTTGTGGGGCAGCGGCTCGATCCGGATGCTGACCGGGTTCCTGATGCTGTTCTCGGCGTTCGTGGTGCGGGCGCAGACCGAGGGTGACGCGTTCATGCAGCTGTTGTTGCTGGGCGTGATCGCGGGTGCGGCGGGCATCGGGAGCTTCCTCGGCAACGCGGTCGGCGCGCGGCTGCACTTCGGGGCACCGGATCAGGTCGTGATCGCGTGCCTGGTCGCGGCCCTGCTGTCCACGATCGTGGCGGCGATCCTGCCGGGCGTGATCACGGCGGCGGTGGTGGGCCTGGTCGGCGCGACGGCGAGTTCGCTGGCGAAGGTGTCGCTGGACGCGGTGATCCAGGACGACCTGCCGGAGGAGTCGCGGGCGTCGGCGTTCGGGCGGTCGGAGACGATCCTGCAGCTCGGGTGGGTGTTCGGCGGCGCGATCGGCGTGCTGCTGCCGACCGAGTACTGGATCGGGTTCACCGTGTTGTCGGGGCTGCTGGCGTGCGGCCTGGCGCAGACGATCGCGACCCGGCAGGGCAGCACGTTGATCCCGGGCATGGGCGGCGACCGCCCCATCAGGCCGACCCCGGTCACCCCGTAGGCTCGACTGCCGTGCGTCGAGTGCTGCCGGTCCTGTCGCTGCTGTTGCTGCTGGTCGTCACGGCCTGTGCCGTGCCGGCGAACCCCGAGGTGACGTTCTACGCGGACGGCAAGACCGTCGTCGTGAAGCCCACGCAGTACTGCGACCTGAAGTCGGAGGACTGCGACGTGGACGCCGAGGCGGTCGGGGTGCTGCGGGTGCGGCCGGGGAAGCCGGTGCAGATCTCGGTGCCCGGCGAGTTGGCCAACTCGGCGTGGTCGGTGAAGTTCACCTACCGGAACGCGCGCGGTGAGGCGCAGGAACCGTTGCGCAGCAAGCTGTTCACGGAGCGGGAGCCGCGGTTCGCGTACACGCTGGTGCTGCCGAACCCGGATGACCAGTTGGAGAGCGTCGAGGTTCAGCAGTACGGGGCTCGTATTGAGACCAGCACTACGGGCGCTTTCGACTTCGTTGCTCGCGGTACTTGGGTTTTGTCGGTGGACGACCGGCGCTAGATGCGCTTCGCTGTTGAGCCTTGCGCGCTGCGCGCTCTCAAGATGAAGGCGCCGGCGCGCTCTCAAGATCAAAAGCTTAAAGCGTAAGAGCGGCGCTCGCCGCGCGGCAGGCCCCCCGGGGTGGGGTGGAAGGGCGTCGGTTCGTCCCCCGTACGGCCTGGGCGCAGCCCAACCGCGCTTCGCCCTTCCTGTGGCTCATAGCCCATCGGCGCGCCTGCGGCGCGAAAGCAGTTCCTGCGGCGCGAAGAGCGTCGGTGGCGGTGTGGTTGTGCGACAGGGGCCCCTGCCGTCGGGGGAGGTCGGCAGAGGCCCCTGGTTCGGGCACGGGTCGGGGGACGGCCCGTGCGGTCTTTGTTCGGGTCGGCGCTTGGCCGACCCACGAATCACTTGCTGATCACTTGGTGGCGATCTTTTGGCCCGGGAGGATCAGGTCCGGGTTCGGGATGAACTGCTTGTTCAACTCGTGCAGCTTCGCCCAGCCGCCTTCGACCTTCAGCTCGTCGGCGATCTTCGACAGGCTGTCGCCCGGCTTGATCTCGTAGTCGCCGTTCGGGTTGGTCGACGGCAGGGCCACCGTCACGGGGGCCGCCTGCTGGACCGGGGCGGCCTGCTGCTGGACCGGCGCGGTCTTGCGGGGCTGGGCCGGCGCGGGAGCGGTGCGCTTCGGGGCCGGGGCGGCGGCGCCGCCGAGGCCCTTGGGGCCGCAGACGGGCCAGGCGCCGATGCCCTGGGTCCGGAGGACGTTCTCGGCCACCCGGATCTGCTCCTCGCGGGACGCCTGGTGCGGCATGCCGCTGCCACCGTTGGCGCGCCACGTGCTCGGCAGGAACTGCAGCCCGCCGTAGTAGCCGTTGCCGGTGTTGATGCTCCAGTTACCGCCACTCTCGCACGCCGCGACCGCGTCCCAGTTCACGCTCTGCGCGTTCGCCGTGCCGGCCGCCAGGCCCAGGGGGGCACCGACGATGACGCCGGCGACGGCGACCTTCGCGACGGTGCGGGCGGCGGCGCTGGTGGTCGGGCGGTGCTTGCCTCGGTACGAAGCCATGTGCCTCTCTGCCCACCCACACCTGCTCGACCGGCCGGGGCTCGGGTTCCCCACATGGCCGATCGGTCCCCCGTCCGGCGGATTTCTCTCGCTCGGGGTCGGTCCCGGGAGCCGTCGGACGGGGTTCGGTGTGCGGCGTCCCGGGTGGTGCTCTTGGTCGGTCGGGGCCAACCAACGAGCGACCGTACGTAACCGCCGGAGCGAGGTAAAACGATCTGAACCGTGATCCACATCACTGTAACGAAACCAGGTGATCCGTCGACCCGGTTGTTCATGCTGGTCAGAGCGTCGTTATCGTCTCGTTTCCAATCCGAGATCGGTCGAGATCGATCACCCTCGGTGAGGTGTGAATCACGTCGATCCGCCGCCCGAATGACGCAGCCTCAGCCGCCGGCGAAGGGTGGGAGGACGTCGAGTTGGGCGCCGGGAGGGATGTGGGTGGCGTGGTCGCGGACCGCCACGCCGTCGAGGAGGAAGCTGCACGCCTTGAGGACGCGGGTCAGGTTCTCGCCGTGCTTGGCCTCGATCGCGGTGAGCGCGGTGGCCACGGTCGCGCCGGGTGGGAGGGTGAGGTTCTCGTCCTGGGTGCCGGCGGCGGCTCGTGCGCCTGCGAAGTACCGGACCGTCAGCTCCAACACACTTATCCTCCGATGGCGCTCATGGGGCGGTCCGGCTGGTGGAAACCGGCGTCGTTGATGCCGTGGCCGGCCGCCTTCGCCCACGAGTTCGCCCGCCAGCGGTCCGCGATGTCCTCGTCGGAAGCGCCGCCGCGCAGCAGGGCCCGCAGGTCCGTCTCGGACTGGCTGAACAGGCAGTTGCGCACCTGGCCGTCGGCGGTCAGCCGGGTCCGGTCGCAGGCCGCGCAGAACGGCCTGGTCACCGACGCGATCACGCCCACGACGGCCGGTCCGCCGTCCACCAGCCACCGCTCCGCCGGCGCGCCGCCCCGCTCGCCCGGCTCGGGGGTGAGGGTGAACGCCGTGCGCAGCGCCGCCAGGATCTCCTCGGCGGTCACCATGTCGTCGCGGTTCCAGCCGTGCTGCGGGTCCAGCGGCATCTGCTCGATGAACCGGAGCTGGTAGCCGTTGTCCAGGCAGTACCGCAGCAGCGGCACGGCCTCGTCCTCGTTCACCCCGCGCATCAGCACCGCGTTGACCTTCACCGGCGCGAGGCCCGCGTCCCGCGCGGCGGCGAGGCCCTCGAAGACGTCGTCGAGGCGGTCGCGGCGGGTCAGGGCGTGGAACCGGGCCGGGTCGAGGGTGTCCAGCGACACGTTCACCCGGTCGAGGCCGGCGGCCACGAGGTCGGCGGCGCGGCGGGCCAGGCTCACGCCGTTGGTGGTCATGGAGATCTTGGGGCGCGGGTCGAGGGCGGCGGTGGCCGCGATCACCCGTTCGAGATTGGGGCGCAGCAGCGGCTCGCCACCGGTGAAACGGATGTTCTTGACACCCAGGCGGGTCACCGCGATGCCGATGAGCCGGGCCAGCTCGTCGTCGGTCAGCAGCTCCTGCTTGGGCAGCCAGTCCAGGCCCTCGGCGGGCATGCAGTAGGTGCAGCGCAGGTTGCAGCGGTCGGTCAGCGACACGCGCAGGTCGGTCGCGACCCGGCCGAACCGGTCGACCAGCAGCGGCGAATCCGGCCGGCCCGCCGGGTCCGGGGTGCCGCGCACGATGGGTAGTCCCAGCTCGACTGCCGTCACCCCTACCAGGGTAATGGGGTGACTCTTGTGGGTACTGCTACAAATCCGACACAGCGCACGGCGACCGGTTGGAGGACCATCCCAACCCCGGCCCGCCGGCGGCTAAATTGCTTGACATGACGAGCGAGCCGGACGTGCCCGCGGACGTGCTGGAGCGGTTCGCCGGGTACGCGCGGGAGTCCAGCGCCCTCACCGCCCGGTTCCACACCCGCGTGGCCGAGCGGATGGGCCTCTCGCCGACCGACGAGAAGTGCCTCGACCTGGCCGTTCGTGCCGGGGGACCGGTCACCGCGGGCCGGATCGCGGAGCTGTCCGGGCTGTCCACGGGCGCGGTCACCGGCGTGATCGACCGGCTGGAGAAGGCCGGGTACGTCCGCCGCGTCCGCGACCCGCACGACCGGCGCAAGGTGCTGGTCGAGGTCACCGTGGCCAACACCGGCCTGTTCGAGGGTGCGCGGGAGACGTTGCGCGAAGTTCTCGCGCAGTTCACCCCGGACGAGCGCGAGGTGCTCGACCGGTACAACCGGGTGCTGATCGAAACGTTCCGCAGGCGCGTGATCGACGCCTGAGCCGGCAGCATGACCCGCATGGCCGAGCAGCAGTGGACCTACCTGATGGACATGGACGGCGTGCTCGTGCACGAGGAGCACCCGATCCCGGGTTCGAGCGAGTTCGTGGCGGAGCTGACCGCGAACGGCATCCCGTTCCTCGTGCTCACGAACAACTCCATCTACACCCCGCGCGACCTGCGCGCCCGACTGTCCCGCACCGGGCTGGAGGTGCCGGAGACGGCGATCTGGACCTCCGCGCTGGCCACCGCGCGGTTCCTGGACTCGCAGCGGCCCGGCGGGTCGGCGTTCGTCATCGGCGAGGCCGGGCTGACCACGGCGCTGCACGAGATCGGGTACGTGCTGACCGACCGCGACCCGGACTACGTCGTCCTCGGCGAGACCCGCACGTACAGCTTCACCGCCATCACCAAGGCCATCCGCCTGGTCGAGGAGGGCGCGAAGTTCATCGCCACCAACCCGGACGCGACCGGCCCGTCCCGCGAGGGCTCGCTGCCCGCCACCGGGTCGATCGCCGCCCTGATCGAGCGGGCGACCGGGCGCGAGCCGTACTACGTGGGCAAGCCCAACCCGTTGATGATGCGGTCCGCGCTGCGGGCGCTGGGCGCGCACTCGGCGAACACGCTGATGATCGGCGACCGGATGGACACCGACGTGCGGTCCGGCCTGGAGGCGGGGCTGCGGACCATCCTCGTGCTGACCGGCATCTCGGCGGACTCCACGGCGGAGCTGTACCCGTACCGGCCGACGCGGGTGATCAAGTCGATCGCCGAGCTGGTCGGCAACTCGGCCAACCCGTTCCCGGACCTGGACTAGTCGTCCGGCTCGGCCCGGACCAGGTGGAGGTCACCGGCGACGACCAGGCGTTCGAACGGCTCGTCGCCGGCGGTGACGCGGACGACCGCCGGCCTGGCCGCCGGCGAGTCGACCGGGCCGGCCGGCGGCGGGTTGTCCGGTAGGGCGCACGGGAGGCGGTTGAGGCGGTCGGCGAGCCGTTCGGCCTGGTCGCGGACCAGTTCACCGCGTCCGGACACCGCGCTGGACGACCCAGCCGCCGCGCCGAGCCGGTCCAGCAGGTCGGCGTGCAGGCGCAGCCAGTCGACCTGCTCCCACGGCGTCAGCGCACCGGTCGCGGCGGTCTCCGCCATGACCTGGTCCAGCACCACCGCGACCCGTTCCAGGTGCTCCTTCATGCCGGTGAGATTGCCCACGGGCGGGTTCCATCACGCGGAATGCGCTGACTTCACCCCGCGGGGGGAGGCCGCACGGCCCAGCGGGGAACGCGCATCCGGCCCTGCGGTGATCCACTTCTACGCGTCCCGCAGGATCGTCGCTTATCGTCGCAACCGTGGACAGACCGCTCTTCGTCGTCGGCGACGTGCACGGGCACCTCGCCGAGCTCACCCGTGCCCTGCACGCCCGGCAGCTCGTGGACGACGCGGGCGACTGGGCGGGTGGCGACGCGGAGCTGTGGTTCCTGGGCGACTTCGTCGACCGCGGGCCGGACGGGATCGGCGTCATCGAGTTCGTCATGCGGCTGGCCGAGCAGTCCGAGGGCCGGGTCGACGCCCTGATCGGCAACCACGAGATCCTGCTGCTGGGGATGCACCGGTTCGGCGACACCCACGTCCCGAACGCCCCCACCCCGCGCAGCTTCGCCCGCAGCTGGCTGCTCAACGGCGGCCTCCGCAGCGACCAGGACCGCTTGACCGACCGCCACATCGACTGGCTGACCAGCAGACCCGTGCTGCGGCTGGTCGACGACCACCTGCTGATGCACTCGGACACCCTCGCGTACCTGGAGTGGGGCACCACGATCGACCAGGTCAACGAGGCCGTGCGGGAGGTGCTGGAGGGCGCGGACCTGGAGGCGTGGTGGGAGTGCTGGCGCAAGATGACGACCCGGTACGCGTTCCGCGGCCCGGAGGGCGGTGACGTGGCCGCCGAGATGCTGGAGGTGCTGGGCGGGCGCGAGGTCGTGCACGGCCACAGCGTCATCGCCGACCAGCTGGGTGTCTCGCCGGAGGAGATCGACGGGCCGCTGCGCTACGCCGACGACCGCGTCCTGGCGGTCGATGCCGGCCTTTACAGCGGCGGCCCGTGCCTGGTGGTGAGGTTGGGCTCGCCGCCTACGGCGCCGGGACGATGACCTTGCCGAGGGGCATCAGGGACACCGGGATCATCTTGAAGTTCGCGACGCCGAGCGGGATGCCGATGATCGTCACGCACAGCAGCAACCCGGTGACCGCGTGCCCGATCGCCAGCCAGATGCCGGCGACGATGATCCAGATGACGTTCCCCAACAACGAGGGCGTGCCCGCGTCGGCCCGGTCGACCACCTGCCGGCCGAACGGCCAGAGGGCGTAGTTCGCGATCCGGAACGCGGCCAGGCCCCAGGGGATGGTGATGATCAGGATGCAGCACACGATCCCGGTGACGACGTAGCCGAGGGCCAGCCAGAAGCCGCTGAGCACCAGCCAGATCAGGTTCAGGATGATCCGCACCCCGCCATCCTGCCCGATCACGGGGCGGCCCACGTGGCCGCTCACCCGCCCAGCCCCGCCGAGCCGCCCAGCCCCGGCCCTCCCGCCGAGCCGCCCGGCCCTCCCGCCGAGCCGTCCTGCCGCCGCAGCCGTGCCGCCGCCTAGTTGCGCTCCCCCGCACCTCGCCGCGGCCCTCGCGCCCTTCCTCGCACCCCAACGGCCGCGGCCCACGGACAGGCCGATGCGGGCGCCCAGCGGGTCAGGCGAGCAGTGCCCGGGTCACCGCCACCACCGCTGCCGGAGCGTCGCCCGACGGGGTCAGCAGGTGGCTGATCGCCAAGCGGACCGCCGTCTCCGCGACCAGCCCCCGGCGGTCCTCCGGCACGTCCGGCCAGTGGGTGGTCAAGTGGGACGCGAAGACCGTGGCCGACGCCGTCAGGATCTCGTGGCCGCGGGTGGTGACCAGGGGGAGCATGTCCTCGGCGTTCGCGCCGGTGAAGACCGACTTGGTCAGGGGGTCGCGGAAGGCCTCGGTGAAGACGAACACCATGGCCGCGTGCAGGCCCTCCAAAGGGTCCTCAGCCGACGCCAAGCGGTCGCGGACCGCCGCCAGGAACTGGTCCGTCTTGTCCAACGCCACGGCCCTGACCAGGGTTTCCTTGTTGCCGAACTCGTTGTACACCGTCTGCCTGCTCACCCCCGCCCGCGTCGCCACGTCCACCATGCGCAGGCCGCGCGAGCCGTGTGCCGCTAGCAGGGCCGCCGCCGCGTCGAGCAGCGACCGGGTGAGGTCGGTCACGCGCCCAAGCTTTACACAAGGCTCGATTTTGTAAAGACCGTAGAGTTTCGACCGTGCCGTTGACCGCCGTGCCGTTGACCGTGGGATTCGACCTCGACATGACGCTGATCGACCCCCGGCCAGGCATGGCGGCGGTCATGAACGCGGTCGGGGCCGAGTCCGGGCACGCACTGGACGGCGAGCACTTCGCGGCGAACCTCGGTCCGCCCCTCGACATGATCTACCGCGACTTCGGCGTGCCGGAGGACGAGATCCCGGCCCTGGTCGCGCGCTTCCGGGCGCTCTACCCGGAGATCGTCATCCCGGCCACGGTCGCCCTCCCCGGCGCGGCGCAAGCGCTTGCGGCGGTCAAGGAACTCGGTGGCACCACCGTCGTCGTCACCGGCAAGTACCGGGCCAACGCCGCGCTGCACCTGGCCGCCCTCGGCTGGGAGGTGGACCACCTGTTCGGCGAGCTGTGGGCGTCGGGCAAGGCGGAGGCCCTCAAAGCACACAGCGCGGCGGTCTACGTGGGTGACCACGTCGGCGACATCAGGGGTGCGAAGGTCGCGGGCGCGATGGCGGTCGGCGTGGTCAGCGGTCCGTGCACCCGAAAAGAGCTGGAAGACGAGGGCGCGGACGTCGTGCTGGGCTCGCTCGAGGAGTTCCCGGACTGGCTGCGCGCGAACGCGGTCAGCCTCGGGAGCGGGAGTCCCGCACCGCGCTGAACACGCCCAGCGCCAAACCGGCGGGCGCGAGCAGCCAGCCCGCCGCGAACACCCAGCCCGGCAACCCGGGTTCGCCCGCCACGAACATCGCGACGATCGCCACGACACCCAGCGCGAACAGCGCCACTGCCAGCGGCATCAGCTTCGAGGTCGGCATGGGGTGAGCGTAGTCGCGCGATCGGAGGTGCCCCGGCGGTGGTGTTCTCGTTAGTCTGGTGGGACGCGCCTCGGGCACGCCTGGGGCGCGTTCGTCGTGTGGTTGATCGAGGATTGGTGAGCGCGGTGCCGACCGGCAAGGTCAAGTGGTACGACTCGGAGAAGGGCTTCGGCTTCGTCACCCAAGACGGGGGCGAGGACGTGTACGTGCGGAAATCCGCGCTCCCCCCGGGCGTCGAGGGCCTCAAGGCCGGACAGCGCATCGAGTTCGGCATGGCCGAGGGCCGGCGTGGCCCGCAGGCCCTGTCGGTGCGCCTGATCGACCCGGCGCCGTCGGTGGCCGAGGCCCGGCGCCGCCCCGCGGAGGAGCTGCACGGCCTGATCGAGGACATGATCAAGCTGCTGGAGCTGAAGGTCCAGCCCGAGCTGCGGCGCGGGCGCTACCCCGACCGCAAGAACACGAAGCTGATCGCCGACGTGGTCCGGGCGGTCGCGCGGGAGCTGGACCCGTAAAGAGCCGCAAAAGCCGAAGAGGCGTTGTGCGTGCACAACGCCTCTTCAGGCATGCCTAGGGGCAGTTGACCCACTCGTCGGTGCCGTCGGCGAACACCTGGCGCTTCCACACCGGCAGCCGCCGCTTCACCTCGTCGACCAGCTCGGAGCACACCGCGAACGCCTCGCCCCGGTGCTCCGCGGACACGGCGCACGCCAGCGCCACGTCCCCGATCCGCAGCTCGCCCACCCGGTGCGACACGGCCACCGCCCGCACCCCGGTGAACTTCGCCACCACGTCCGCGACGACCTCCGCCACGACGTCCCCGGCGGTCGGGTGCCCCACGTACTCCAGCTCGCGCACGCTGCGCCCGTGGTCGTGGTCGCGGACCACGCCGGAGAACGTCACCACCGCGCCCGCGCCCGCGTTCTCCACCAGCTTCGCGTGCTCCTCCACCGACAGCGGCTGGTCGCTGACGGTCGCCCGCAGCACCTCGGTCATGCGTGGTCACCTCCGGCCACCTGGTCCACCGCGTGCTCCAGCAGCGTGCCGAGCACGTCCAACCCGTCGCGCACCCCGCCGGTCGAGCCCGGCAGGTTCACCACGAACGTCCGCCCGGCCACGCCCGCCACGCCGCGCGACAGCACGGCGGTGGGCACGCGGGGCCAGCCTGACATGCGGATGGCGTCCGCCACACCGGGGACCTCGAAGTCCAGCACGGACCGGGTCGCCTCGGGCGTCCGGTCCGTGGGGCTGATGCCCGTGCCCCCGGTCGTGATCACCACGGCCACACCGGCGGCCACGGCCTCGCGCAGCGCCTCGGCCACCGGGTCGCCGTCGGGCACCACTACGGGGTCGGGTGTCTCGAAACCGCGTTCGCGCAGCCAGGACACGATGATCGGCCCGCCCCGGTCCGCGTAGACCCCGGCGGAGGCCCGGTTGGACGCCGTCACGACGCGCGCGGTCCTCACGGGCGCTCCCACACGCCGGTCTTGCCGCCTTCCTTGCGCTCCACGCGCACCCCGTCCAACGTCGCCGCCGGGTCCACCGACTTCACCATGTCGTGCAGGGTCAACCCGGCGACGGACACCGCCGTCAGGGCCTCCATCTCCACCCCGGTCCGGTCGGTGGTGCGCACGGTGGCCGTGATGTGCACCGCCGCGTCGCCCAGCCGCAGGTCCACGGACACCTTGGACAGCGCGATCGGGTGGCACAGCGGCACCAGCTCCCACGTCCGCTTCGCCGCCATGATGCCCGCGATGCGCGCCGTGGCCAGCGCGTCGCCCTTCGGCAGGCCGTCGCTGCCCAGCAGCGCCACCACCTCGTCGGTCGTGCGCAGGACGCCGGACGCGACCGCCGTGCGGGTCGTCGGCTCCTTGCCGGAGACGTCCACCATGTGCGCCGCGCCGCTGGAGTCGAGGTGGGTGAACTGCTTGGTCATACGGCCGATGCTAGGCCTGTTCGACGGCCGCCTTCCGGACGGCTTCGGCGACGGCGGGCGCCACGGACGCGTCGAACACGCTCGGCACGATGAACGAGGCGTTCAGCTTCTCCCCGTCGACCACGTCCGCGATGGCGGTCGCGGCGGCCAGCAGCATCGCGTCGGTGATGGTGCGGGCGTGCGCGTCCAGCAGGCCCCGGAAGACGCCGGGGAACGCCAGCACGTTGTTGATCTGGTTGGGGAAGTCGCTGCGGCCGGTGGCCACGACGGCGGCGTGCTTCTGCGCCTCCATCGGGTCGATCTCCGGGTCCGGGTTGGCCAGCGCGAACACGATCGCGTCGGAGTTCATGGTGGCCACCTGCTCCGCGCCGAACAGGTTCGGGGCGGACACGCCGATGAACACGTCCGCGCCGACCAGCGCGTCGTGCAGGCGGCCGGACATGTTGTCCTTGTTGGTGACGGCCGCGATGGACTTCAGGTTGTCGTCCAGGCCGGGCCGGTCGCGGTGCACGACGCCGTCCACGTCGACCGCGACGATGTCGCCCGGCTCCTGCTTGAGCAGCAGGCGGATGATCGCGGAGCCGGCCGCGCCGACGCCGCAGACCACGATCTTGCAGTCGGACAGCTTCTTGCCGACCACGCGCAGCGCGTTGCGGAGAGCGCCGACGACAACGATGGCAGTCCCGTGCTGGTCGTCGTGGAACACCGGGATGTCGAGCTTCTCCCGCAGCCGGGCCTCGATCTCGAAGCAGCGCGGGGCGGCGATGTCCTCCAGGTTGATGCCGCCGTAGACGGGGGCGATCAGCTCGACCGCGCGGATGATCTCCTCGGTGTCCTGGGTGTCCAGGCAGACCGGCCACGCGTCGACGCCCGCGAACTTCTTGAACAGCGCCGCCTTGCCCTCCATGACGGGCAGCGCGGCGGCGGGGCCGAGGTTGCCCAGGCCCAGCACGGCGGAGCCGTCGGTGACCACGGCGACCGTGTTGCGCTTGATGGTCAGGCGGCGGGCGTCGTCGGGGTTCTCGGCGATCGCCTGGCAGACCCGGGCGACGCCGGGGGTGTAGGCGCGGGAGAGGTCGTCGCGGTTGCGCAGCGGGACCTTCGAGGAGATCTCGATCTTGCCGCCGAGGTGGACCAGGAACGTCCGGTCGGACACCTTGCGCACCACGATCCCCGGCAGGAGTTCCAGGGTGTCGGTGATGTCCTTGGCGTGGTTGGCCGACAGCGCGTTGCAGGTGAGGTCGATGATGACGCGGTCGTTGTGCGACTCGACGACGTCGAACGCCGTGATGACCCCGCCGGCGCGCCCGACGGCCGAGGTCAGGTCCCCCGCCGCGCTCGCCGACGGCGGCGCCTCCAGGCGGACGGTGATCGAGTAACCAGGGCCGGGGACCGGCATCGAACCTCCCAGAACAGCACTGCTCAGCGGAAGTTCTGAGCGTAGTCCGACCGGATTAACGGAACTCTTGCGACTCGACCGGCTCCGGCCTGAAGAGTTCGCGCGCGAAAACGCCGCGCGGGCGCGGTGGGAGCCGGTGGTTCACGGCTCGTCCGTGCGGTGCGCGGCGTTCTTCGAGCGGGTGCCTCAGCGGTTGATCTCGGTCACCGGGTGGTGGTAGCCCAGGTCCTCCACCGGCAACGGGAAGGTGACCTTGCCGAACGGGGACAGGGCGCCCTGGACGTCGCTGGCCAGCTCGCTCACCGCGTACTTGCCGTCCGCGGGCGGCTCCGGCCAGTGCGGGTCGATGCGCTCGGGGCGGGCCTTGGCCACGGTTCCTCCTCGGGGGTGCTTCCGGTCGTGGACAAGTGTGCCTCACCGCTCCCCGGCCGTGCGCGGCCCTATACCGTGGTGGGGATGTCCGGCACCACTCTCGCCGACTGGCTGCGCGCGCAGGACGACTCCGCGCTCGTGGCGCTGCTGCGCGCCCGGCCCGACCTGGCCACGCCGCCGCCGGCCGATGTGACCGTGCTCGCCACCCGGATCGGGTCGCGGGCCTCCGTCTCGCGGGCGTGCGAGGACCTCGACACGTTGGCGCTCAGCGTCCTGGAAGCCCTGTTGGTGCTGGACGCGGACGTGCGGCCGGTGCCGCTGGACCGGCTGTCCGCGCTGTTCGACGTGGACGTCCGGCCGACCGTGGGGCTGTTGCAGGACCGCGCGCTGGTGTGGGGTGACGCCTCCGGGTTGTCCACGCCGCCGGCCACGCGGGACGCGGTCAACCCGTTCCCGTGCGGGCTGGGGCGGTCCGTGCCCTCGCTCGCCGAGACTGACCTCGGGGTGTTGGGCGAGGACGAACGGCGGGTGCTGGGCGCGCTGGCGGCCGGGCCGCCGGTCGGGCAGACGAAGGACGCCGCGCACGTGGTGTCGTTGGCCAACGCCAAGACGCCGATCCAGAAGCTGCTGGCCAGGGGCCTGCTGGTGCGGCGGGACGCGATGACCGTCGAGCTGCCGCGTGAGATCGGTCTCAAGGTGCGCGGCGACCGTCCACTGGGTGAGATCCGGACGGCCGAGCCGCCGCTGACGACTGTGGAACGCGCGCCCGCGACCGTGGACAGCACGGGTGGCGGCGAGGCGCTGGAGCTGTGCCGGCACGTCGAGGGGCTGCTGGGGCTGTGGTCCGACGAGCCGCCGGCGGTGCTGCGGTCCGGCGGGGTCGGGGTGCGGGAGGTCCGGCGGGTCGCCAAGGACCTCGACGTGGACGAGCGGCGGGCCGCGCTGCTGGTGGAGCTGGTGGTCAACGCGGGGCTGGTCGCCGACAGCGAGGGCGCCGAGCCGGAGTGGGTGCCGACGACGCAGGCCGACTCGTGGCTGACCGCCGCACCCGAGCACCGGTGGGCGGCGCTCGCTCTGGCGTGGCTGGACCTGCCCCGGCTGCCGGGGCTGATCGGACAGCGCGACGACCGCGACCGGCTGCTCAACCCGCTGGCCCCGGAGCTGAACCGGCCGGGCGCGCCGCGGGACCGCAGGCGCGTCCTGGACGCCCTCGCGGCGCTGCCGCCGGGCACGGCCGTGCCGAACGTGGACGAACTGGCCGCCGTGCTGGCGTGGCGCGCGCCCCGGCGGGGTGGTCGGCTGCGGGACGAGTTGGTGCGGTGGACGGTGGACGAGGGCACGTCGGTGGGCGTGCTGGCGCTGGGCGCGCTGACCGGGCAGGGCCGGACGCTGCTGTCCGAAGGCCCCGGGCCGGCGGCGAAGCGGTTGGGTGACGCCCTGCCCGCGCCGGTGGACCACGTGCTGGTGCAGGCGGACCTGACGGTGGTCGCGCCGGGGCGGCTGGAGCCGGAGCTGGCGGAGGACATCGCGCTGGTCGCGGACGTCGAGTCGGCCGGCGGGGCGACCGTGTACCGGGTGCACGAGGGGTCCGTGCGGCGGGCGTTCGACGCCGGGCGGACCGCGGCGGAGCTGCACGAGCTGTTCCGGGCCAAGTCGAAGACCCCGGTGCCGCAGTCGCTGACGTACCTGATCGACGACACCGCCCGCAAGCACGGGCGGCTGCGCGGCGGGGCGGCCGGGTCGTTCCTGCGCTGCGACGACCCGGTGCTGGTCGCCGAGGTCGTGGCGCACCCGGCGGCGGAGCGGCTGGAGCTGCGCCGCATCGCGCCGACCGTGCTGGTGAGCCCGTACCCGCTGGCGGAGGTCATGGACGGCCTGCGGGCGGCCGGGTTCGCGCCCGCCGCCGAGGGGCCGGACGGGCGGGTGCTGGACCTGCGGGCCGCCGGTCGGCGGATCCCGGGCAAGGGCAGGCGGCGGACCGCTGTGCCGTCGGTGCCGTCGGACGAGCAGTTGGGCGAGCTGGTGCGGCTGGTGCGCGCGGGCGACCGTGCGGCGGCGACCACGGGTGGCGCGCGGGTCGCGGTGCCCGGCCACCTGGGCGCCGGGCCGTCGGCGACGCTGGACCTGTTGCAGCGGGCCGCGCGGGAGGGGCGCAGCGTGCTCGTGGACTTCGTGGACGGGCACGGGACCGCCGCCCGGCGGGTGATCAAGCCGCAGGTGGTCGGCGGTGGCGTGCTGGAGGGCGTGGACGTGAGCTACGGCGAGGTCCGGCGCTTTCCGCTGCACCGCATCACGTCGGCCGCGCTGGTCGAGGACGACCCTGCGTGATCCCCGAACGGGGAGTTTCAACACCCCACGGGGTTCCGGTGGTCTTTTAGTTTCTGTCGTGCGGCAAGAACGTCCGACACAGGGCCGCACCAGGGGCGGGCGTCACCCCGCTCGCCGGTCCCGCCAGGGCGGTCTCCCATGACGAGGCCGTCCCTGTGCGGGCCGTCGTCCACCGTGAGTTATCCCCGGACGGGTACCCGCGACCACCCGCCGGTGCCGCCGCGCTGACCTAGCGTCGAGATGGCTTGTTCCATGCGCGAACCAACTCGGGAGGAGTGGCGCATGTCCATCATCCGAAAGGTCCTGCTGGCAGTGGCGACGACGGCGGGCGCTCTGGCGCTGTCCGCGGTGACGGCGACGGCGTCCCCGGCGACGTCCGACCGCCACGGCGACGGCGACTGCGAGAACGACATCATCCACAGCATCGTCTTCGAGGGCGTCAACCAGTCCAACGACTGCAACAACCACCACGGCTGGTGGGGCGGGCACGACGGCGACGACTGGTCGGACGACCACGGCGACTGGTCGAACAACCACCACGGCTGGGACCACGGCGATTGGGACGACGACCACCACGACTGGGATGACGACGACGACTGGCACGACCATGACGACGACGACGGAGACCACTGGGTCTGGATCTGGAACATCGACTGACGGTTCCCGGACCTGAAGCCGCGAGCAGGGCGGTCTCCCGACCGGGAGGCCGCCCTGACGCGTGGCACCGGGCGAACGCGAACGGAGGGCCGGGCAGTGGCTCGTTCCTGGAAGGAAGTCAAAGCCGACAAGGCTCGGCGGGACCGGGCGGCCGGGCGTGACATGCGGCAAGCCCGCGAAGACGCGCGCAACCGCACCCAGGCGCTCGTCCTGAGCCATCGCGAAGTCGGCCGGAGCGCCGTCACCGCCTGACGCCGGGCAGCGCGAAGGGCGGCCCCGACCACGGGACCGCCCCCAAGCCGCACAACGGGATCAGCCCGCGCGCACCGACATCCACTGGCGCATCGCGTGCTCCACCAGCGTGATCAATGTCTGCTTCGTCGACTGCCGGTTCCGCGCGTCGCACGTCACGATCGGCACCGACTGGTCGATCGTCAACGCCTCCCGCACGTCCTCGATCCGGTGGTGCAGCAAACCGTCGAAGCAGTTCACGCCCACCACGTACGGCAGCTGCCGGTCGTCGAAGAAGTCGATCGACGCGAACGCGTCCGCCAACCGCCGCGTGTCCACCAGCACGATCGCGCCGATCGCACCCCGCACCAGGTCGTCCCACATGAACCAGAACCGGTGCTGACCCGGCGTACCGAACAGGTACAGGATCAGGTCCTGGTCCAACGACACCCGGCCGAAGTCCATCGCCACGGTCGTCGTGACCTTGTTCGGCGTCGCCGACAGGTCGTCGACCCCCGCGCTGGCCTCCGTCATCACCGCTTCGGTGGTCAGCGGAACGATCTCCGACACGGAACCGACGAAAGTCGTCTTGCCCACGCCGAAACCACCGGCGACCACGATCTTCGCGGAAGTCGTCGGCTTGCGAGCGCCTTCGGCCGCGTTGGGGCTAGAGCCTGCGAAGCCCACTGAGCACCCTCTCAAGGAATTCAATGGACGGCCGGTCCCCCACGACCAAGCCACCCTGGTGAATCAAAACCAAACCCATGCTCGCCATGTCACCGATCAACACCCGCACCACGCCCAGCGGGAGCCGCAGGTGCGCCGCGACCTCCGCCACCGAACGGGTGTCGGTGCACAGGCCGCAGATGGACCGGTGCTCCGGCAGCACGGCCGCGTCCCGCTCCATGCCCCGCTCGCTGGTGGACACCAGCGCCTCGATGGCCAGGTCGTAGTCCGGCCGCGTGCGACCGCCGGTCCGGGTGTACGGGCGGACCAGCGAGCCGGACTCGGCCGCGGGGTCCTCCTCGTGCCGCACGACCGGCTGCGGTCCGGTCGCGTAGGGCAGTTGTTCCGGAACGCTGTCGGGCAGGCCGTGGGCACCGAACAGGTCGGCTCCCGGACCTCCGAACAGGCCGCTGCCGTACCCGTCGATGTCGAACCGGTTGGGGACGTCGTCGTAGTCGTACGACGAGTCGTCAACCTCACGCTGAGACATATCGCCTAGCCCCTGCCCTGTGCCTTCTACCCGTGGCGGCTCGGCCGCCCGACCCGTCCACGAGTTGGATGCGTGCTCGGCTTCCTCGTCCTCTGCGGGGTCGGCATCCGGCTCAGCGAATTGGAAGCCACCGACCGCCCACTCCTGGTAGTTGAAGTTCCTACCGAAGCGGCGTCCGCCGGCGCCAGATCGTTCAGCCATTTACCGCTCACCCCCACGATCTCATGAGGACTACCGCCGAACCACGCCCTGGAGCTGCGCGCGCAGCTCCGGGGTGAGCTGCTGGCCGACGCGCTCGACCAGGAGGGTCATCTCGTACGCCACGAGACCGATGTCACAGTTCGGGGCCGCGAGGACGGCGAGGCACGAGCCGTCGCTGATGGACATCAGGAACAGGTACCCCCGCTCCATCTCGACCACGGTCTGGTTGACGGCACCGGCCTCGAAGCACCGCGCCGCGCCGGCCGTGAGGCTGACCAGTCCGGACGCGACGGCGGAGAGCTGTTCGGCGCGGTCCCGGGGAAGTCCCTGGGAGCCGGCGAGCAGCAGCCCGTCCGCCGACACGACCACGGAATGTGCCACACCGGGAACCCGGCGCACGAAGTCGGTGATAAGCCAACCAAAGCTGCCTGGCTGAGCTGCGGTCGTCACTCCTGCTCCTCGTCTTGCCGGCTCGACATGTCACCAGCGTAAGCGTCGATCAACGCGTGTCGCCCTCGACGGACGCCCTGCTGAAGACTCGACATGCGTCCGCGGATCGCGTCAGCGCTCCGCGGGGGCAGCGGGGGCCGCTGCTGCGGTTGCCGCTCCGCGGACGCGGTGGTCCTCGGTGCGGCGGATCCCGGCACAAGCTGAGCCTTGGGCACCCGCTTGGGCAACCCTGCCTGTGTCGTGGTCTCGGGGGCCTTGCTGAGCAGGGCCTGGGCCGCCTGCCAGCCCTCGTCGGCGGGCGACTGCCACACCGACTCGGCGGGCGCCGCGGCGGGTTCGGGCTCGACGACCGGCTCGGGCTCGGTCACGCGGGGCACCTCCGCGGCGCGCTTGGGCAGGTGGTCGGCCGAGCCGGGCTGCCGCTTGGGCAGTCCGCCTTCGGTGAACGGCCGGCCCTGGTCGACCTCGCGCGGCGCGACCGGCGGGTGCGCCGGGCCGCCTTCCGTGGTCGGCGCGACCGGGGGCACGGGCTGGGGCTTGCGGGTCGGCAGGGCAAGGGAGGCCTGCGGCGGTTGCGGAGCCTCCACGGCGGGCTCCGGGGCCGGCGGGACGTCCTGCGCGGTGGCCGCGTTGGTCTCGCTGCCCACGGCCTGGAACCACTGCGAGAGGACCGCCTCGTAGATCGGCAGCCGCTCGGTCGGGGCGTCCAGGTCGTCCCGGCTGGGCGCCGGGGCGGGTTCCGGCGCGTGCGGGGCCGAACCGTTGCGCTGCGCGGGCTCCACCTGCGCCGACTCGACGTGGGACGGTTCCGGGTGGTCGGCGAAGGCGTCCACCAGCGGTTCGCCCGCGAGCCGGCTGCCGATGGCCGGGGCGAACTGGGTCGTCTCGAACCCGTGTTGGTCGGCGTCGTCGTCCTCGTGCCGGTCGGAGTAGGCGGTGAACAGCGTGGGCTCGCCGAAGGAGCCGGACGGCTCGTTGTCGACGTCCCGCGCGGTGTGGTCGTCGCCCATCGGCAGCCACGGCTGGGAGATCTCGCCGGAGGTCTCCGCCGGGGTCTCGCCGAAGGACGGCAGGCCCGCCGCGTCCGGCTCGCCGTCGCTCTGCACGAAGCTGACCGGGAACGCCGGCTCGTCCTCGACGCGCGGCGTGGTCGCGGTGAACGCGCCGGCGATGCCGCTGGCCCGCTCGGCCGGGTTCGAGTAGGTCGTCGCGCCGCCCAGGGGTTCGCCGAACGCGGACACCTGGGGTTCGCCGAACGCCGAGACCGTCGGTGCCGCCGCGGCGGCACCGGGCGAGGACACCAGCGTCTCGGGGACGACGACGAGCGCGGTGGTGCCGCCCTCGATGTCCTCGTTGGCGCGCAGCCGGACCTTGATGTCGTGCCGCTTGGCCAGCCGCGCGACCACGTACAGGCCCATGCGGCGGGACACGGCGACGTCGACCTCGGGCGGGTCGGCGAGGCGCTCGTTGGCGTCGGAGAT
The DNA here is from genome assembly GCF_031180885.1 of Saccharothrix sp. GTDB lineage: Bacteria > Actinomycetota > Actinomycetes > Mycobacteriales > Pseudonocardiaceae > Actinosynnema. Next base: position 72,387 of record NZ_JAPSLK010000006.1, on the reverse strand, counting down.
CTCCTGCTCGGCCATGCCGACGCCGCGGTCCTGGATCTCGATCGCCAGCTCGCCCTTGCGGGTGCGGGCGGTGCGCACGGTCACCTTGGTCACCGGGTCGGAGAACGCGGTCGCGTTGTCCAGCAGCTCGGCGATGAGGTGCACGAGGTCGTTGACCGCGCGGCCCTGGACGGTGAGCTCCGGGGTCTGGCCGACCTGCACGCGGGCGTACTGCTCGACCTCGGACACCGCGGCGCCCAGGACCTCGGCGGCCGGGACCGGGCGGGTCAGCCGGCGGGAGAGGTCCGTGCCGGAGAGGACCAGCAGGTTCTCCGAGTTGCGGCGCATGCGGGTGGCGAGGTGGTCCAGCTCGAACAGCGAGGCGAGCTGGTCGGGGTCCTGCTCGTCCTGCTCCAGCCGGTCGATCAGGTTCAGCTGGCGCTCGACCAGGGCCTGCGAGCGGCGGGACAGGTTGACGAACATCGCGTTGACGTTGTCGCGCAGCAGCGCCTGCTCGGCGGCCAGGCGGACCGCTTCGCCGTGGACCGCGTCGAACGCCCGGGCCACCTGGCCGACCTCTTCGCGGGTGGTGATCGGCACCGGCGCGATGGCGGTCTTGGCGGCTTCCTGCGGGTTCGGGTCCTTGAGGATGTGCGCGACCGCGTCCGGCAGGCCGTGGTCGGCGACCTCCAGGGCGGTGCGGCGCAGGGTGCGCAGCGGGTTGAGGATCGAGCGGGCCACGAACAGGGCCATCACGATCGCCAGCAGCAGCGCGCCGAGGACGATGATCGAGTCGTAGAGCGCCGCGGTGCGGGCCTCGCCGGTCAGCTCGTCGGTGCGGTTCTGCAGCTGCTCCAGCAGCAGGTTCTCCACGTCCCGGGTGAGGTTCACGGTCAGCGTGGACGCGATGTCCCACTTCTCCGGGCGCAGCGAACCCAGGCCCTTGCCGGCGGCGGCCAGGTTCAGCGCCGACTCCTGCATGTCGTTCGCGGTGTCGACGATCAGACCGGTGACGGTGTCGTCGTAGATCTTGGCCTGCTCGGGCGTCGCGGACTTGCGGAAGTCGTTGCGGGCCGCGTCCAGCTCGGCGTTCGCGGCGAGCAGTGCGCGGGTCTGGCCGGGGCCGAAGGAACCCCGCTGGAACACGTCGAGCATGATGCCGCGCTTGCGGGACTCCTGCTCCTTGACGCGCGCGATCGCGTTGGTGGCCAGGTGCAGTCGCACCAGCTCCGGGTTGTTGATCCCGGCGATGGCCTGCTCACCGAGGTCCAGGAGGCTCTCCACGGACTCGGAGTAGGTGCGCAGGACCGCGTCGGACGGGTACGCGGTGTCCCGCACGGCGTTGCGCAGGCTGTTGAGGCGGGTCAGCTGCTCGGAGGCGCGGCGGAACCGGGCCACCACGTCGTCGTCGAGGTCGCCGCTCAGCTCGGTGATCTTGGTCTTCAGCGCGTCGGAGGTGTCGTTCACCCGGCGCAGCTGCCGGTCGAGCACGACGCGGTCGAGCGACTTGCCCGACGCCACGTGGCTCGCGCTGAGGTCGCGTTCGCGCTGGAGCTGCTGGACCAGGTCGGCGACCGCCGACTCCAGCTGGATCTCGTTGGCGAGCCGGTTGAACTCGGTCGCGTCCTCCAGGTCGGACTGCACGCGCAGACCGCCCAGCGCGAGCGCCGCGACGGTCGGGATCAGCAGCACGGCGGCCAGCTTGGTGGGCAGCTTCCAGTTGCGCAGCCGCCAGCCCGCCGCGGTCGCGGCGTTCTTCTTCCGCACGTCGGTGCTCGGCCCAGCGCCCGTTGACTCGGTCACAGTTCCATCACGCAACGCAGCCAGTCCGTCACCCGTTCCGGGGCTTTCGGAACGTGGGGGCATCCCCACGCCAGCCTGGCTGGGACCTCTCTCTCGTCGGGCCACCCTGGGCTTCCTCTTCCGGCAGCAGTGTTCCCCGGCCTCTCCCCCGGACCGAAGCATGGACACGAAAAGTGGGCCGAATTGCAGCACAGAGGTGGTAGCGCCGGCTAGGCACCCCACCTTCGGCGGGGGCACGACGGTCCGCACGGACCTTGTGCCACCCGGCCGGTGAGCGTAGTGCCGCACCCCTGCCCCGGGGAAGACTCCGGAAGCACTCACCGTATCTGCCGGGACTGTCGTTTCACACCTCCGGGTGGTTACCATCCCCCGCATCGGCGTTTCCGGCCGAGAAATCAGTTGATCAATTGGACCGGCTCAAGAGGTCGTCGCGGCGAGAGGTGCCATGCCAACCCCAGCGCGTGTTCTCCGGCGTGCGGCAGCGTTGTTCGCGTGTGCCGCGACCCTGACGGCCTGTGGGCTGTTGCCCGGGACCGACGGCAACGACACACCCGAGGTGGAACGCAACACACTGCGCATCGGTGTGATGCCCGTCGTCGACGTCGCCCCGCTCAAGCTCGCCACCAACGAGAAGCTGTTCGAGAAGGCCGGCCTCTCGGTGCAGCTGGTGACGCTGAGCAGCGAGGAGGAGGGCCTCAAGCAGCTCGACACCACGCTGGACATCACGTGGGCCAGCCACGTGAACCTGTTCCGCACGGTCGCCGAGGGCACCCAGCTGCAGCTGCAGGGCGAGGCCTACCAGGCGGGCGTCAACACGATGGCGCTGGTCACCACCGACAACAAGTACGACGGCCCGGCCAGCATCGAGGCCCCGCGCATCGCCGTGAACAGCGACAAGGACATCGGCGCGCTGACCACCAAGGCCGTGCTGGACACCGCCGGCATCGAGAAGCAGCGGATCAACCTGCGCGTGATGCCGTTCGACCAGATGGTCAACGCGCTGCGCGCGGGCCAGGTCGACGCCGCGTGGATGACCGAGCCGTTCATCACCAAGGCGCAGAAGGACGTCGGCGCGCGGATCGTCACCGACACCGCGGTCGGCCCCACCAAGGACTTCCCGATGTCGGGGTACGCGTCGAGCAAGAAGTTCGCCGACGCCAACCCCAAGACGCTCGCCCTGTTCCGCCACGTCCTGCGGGAGGCGCAGCAGCTCGCGTCGAACAACAAGCTGGGCGTGCAGGACGCGCTGACCGGCTACGTCGACGTCGACCAGCAGACCGCCGCCCTGGTGTCGGTCGGCACGTTCCCGCTGTCGCTCAACCCGATCCGGCTCCAGCGGGTCGCGGACATGATGGACACCGAGGACGTCCTCCCGGGCCGCCTGGACGTCCAGGGATTGCTGCCACCGGGCACCACGAACTAGCGCCGAGCGACCGCTTGGTCGCACAGCGTGGCCATTTCCAGGGGCCTTCCACGTTGATCACGGGAAGGCCCCTTCGGCTATTTCGTCTTGGTCATGCAGATCGTGGTCGCGGGCTGTGAGTAAACGAACACCGTGTCGCCGCTCTTGCACTCGTTCTCGTCGGCGGTGTTCGCGACCTTGCTCACCTTGTGCGTGGCGGAAGAACCACAGGTCACCTTGGTGGTTTTGCCCGCGACAATCGTGCCCTCCTGCTTGAAGCAGTCGCCGTCCTTGGCGTTGAGGGTCAGGCACAGCTTGAAGCCGTCGCTGCGCCGGCCGCCGCTGTCGCGGTACTCGGCGTAGTCGCCGGTCGGGCAGGCCTTGGTGCTGCTGTCGAGGTTGACGGCGACCTTGAAGGCGGCTTCCGGGGAGTTGCAGTCGATCTTGTCGACGTCGGCGTTCGAGACCGAGGCGGAGTTGACCTTGATGCAGTCGCCCGCCTCCGCGCCGCCGGGGCTGTCCTTGCCCGCGATGAGGCCGGCGACCACGACGCCCACGATGGCCAGCACGACCACCGCGATCAGCAGCTTGGCACCGTTGGAGGTCTTCTGCTCGGGCCGGGGCGGGAACTCCGACTGGCCGGGCGGGAAGCCGGGCTGACCCGGGTACTGGGGCGGCTGCTGGAAGCCCGGCCGGCCCGGGGGTTGGGCTGGGAACCCACCGGAGCCGGGCTGACCGGGGTAGGCGCCCGGCTGCTGCCCCGGGTACCCGCCCGGCTGCTGCCCGGGGTACGCGCCCGGCACGCCGGCGAGGCCCGGCTGGCCCGGTTGTGGCTGGTAGGGCGGCGGGTAGCCGGGCTGCTGGTAGCCGGGCTGCGCGGGCGGCGGGTACCCCGGCTGACCCGGCTGGGCGGGGAAGCCCGACGGCTGGGACGGCGGGTAGCCGGGTGGGTTGCCGCCCGGTGGCGGGCCGTAGGGCGGGGGCGTGGTCACGCGTGTTCCTCTCGACGCTCGGGCGAGCCGGAACGTACCGCCGCCGACCCGCCCGCCGCAGCGGATTCCACGCATCCCCGACGCGGGTCACCCCACCGACCGGACCCGGCGTCAGGGGGTGTTCTTGGCCAGGCAGAACGTGACCGACGGCTCCGGGTAGGCCACCGTGCGGTTCGGCTCGCACGTCGTGGGCGCGCCGTGCGCGACCTTCACGACCTTGACCGCCTGGGCGTTGGTGCAGTCGACCTTGCGCAGGCCCGCCTTCTCGTCGCGGCCGTAGCAGGCGCCCTCGACGAAGTTCGGGATCAGGCACAGCGTGGTCGACCCGGTGAACCGGGTGTACTGCGCACCGCCCCGCGGGCACTCCGCCTCGGCGTCCACCACCTTGGCGACCTTCACGTTGGCCAAGTCGTCCGCGCAGCTCGCGGCGCGGTAGGTGGGCGACTCCGGGCGGCCCTCGATGCGCGCGCACTCGCCGGGTTGCGGGCGCGGCCCGCGGTCGCTGCCGGTCATCACGAACGCGTAGGCGTACGCCCCGACCGCCACGACGGCGACCGCGCCGATGACCCATCCGATCTTCCGCATGGTCTACGACATCGGCACGGCCGCCCGCCGGGTTGACCGGGTTCACCGCAAAGGGGTCACAGCTCCGCGGGAGCGAGGCAGTAGGTGACCTTGGGCTCCGGGTAGGACATGCCCGCGCTGTCGGGGCACCGGGACAGGTCGACGTCGCCCTCGATGACGTCGGTGACCTTGATCGTCTCCGGTCCCTTGCAGTCGGTCTTGACGAACCCGGTGCCGTCGTCGGGCTTGTAGCAGGCGCCCTTGGCCATGTTGGGCAGCAGGCACAGCTTGTAGCCGTCGCCCACGCCGGCCGCCGGGGACACCTCGGTGTAGAGGCCCTCCTCGGGGCAGGCCTCGTCGGAGGAGCCGAGGACCTTGCCGACCTTGTAGGAGGCCTCGTTGTCGTCGCAGTCGAGGGTCTTGACGTCGGCCCGGTTGTTCTCGTCCTGGCGGCCGATGCTGACGCAGTCCCCCGCGTCCGCCGTGGACCGCTCGCTGAGCACGAAGTACCCGGCGACGGCGACCGCGGCCAGCACGACGACCGCGAGCGCGCCGATCAGCAGCTTGCGCTTGGAGCCGGCCGGGCTCGCGGGGGCGGGCGCGTCGTCCTCGTGTTCCGGGGTGACCAGGTACCGGGAGGAGCCGTCGTGCGGCTTGGTCTCGCCCTCGGCGTGGGGCTTGGTCTCGCCCTCGGCGTACGGCTTGGTCTCGCCGGCGGGGGTGTCCGGCGTGATCGGGCCGGGCGTGGTCGCGCCGGGCGGCGTCGCGCCGAATGTGCTCGCCGGCGTCGCTCCGCCGCTCGTGGTGTCCGGCCCGTTCTCGCCGCCGGCCTGGGGCCGGCTCGGCTCGTCGCTCATGGTCATCCTCGCTGGACGGGTGCGCGTGACGCCACAGAAGGTAGCGGCACGCGCACCCGGCCCCGCGATCAGGCACCTGGGGTGGTCGTGGCACGAACATCCGATTCTTGCCACGGCCATTCGGAGCAGGTGTGCAATTTCGCCTACATGACACAACCTGACTTGACCCAAAGCCCCCAAAAGGAAGCTCAACCCTCGAAACTCGGACCAGTCCAGTCACCTGCTCCAGAAGCCGGAGCGGATTCCCCGATCACAATAGCGTGAGCGCACTATTTGATCAGCGCAGAACACCCAAGTGCCGCACGCGAAGCTTTGGAACTCAGTCGCTGGCGACGTCGCATGCCCAGGTGGCGTCATCGCGTGCGACACCCGCACTCTGCAACGTGAAGATGCAGCCGATGACCTGGCCCGCCTGCCCCTTCCCGCAACCAGCAGCGATCTGCTCGTTCGGAGGGTAACCCAACCCGCTGAGCAGCTTGACACATGCGATACCGTCAGCGTTCGCAGTTCCGCCGGTGAACGCCATCGCCGCCGCAGCGGCAATGGCGACCATCCCAATCCGGAAATAACGCATGATTTGCGCCCCCAACTCAACTCGATCAACAACGGATCAGAGCTTAGCAGGCACACCGCGGGCGCCGCTTGGGTTTCCCTTTGACATTGCCCGACGAGCCGGCGACCAGGCAGCCCGCCTGGCCTTACCGCCAATCAGCCGAAGTTTGCCTTCTTTCGGGCGAACCTAAAGGAATTGCACCGATAAGACTAGTTGCCATGCCGGCGCAAGGCTGATCAGCGGCTGTTAGGCCTTCCCGCACCAGCCGTTCGGCCGAGTCGGCTCGACCGGAACGGGTGGACAGATTCCGCGACGCGAAGCCGCGGCGCCGACCAGCCCGGTTCGCAACCGGAGTGGGCAGGCAGGCGTCAGCCGTCGGATTCCGCGCTCAGGCGTTCTCGGTAGGCGCGAGGCAGATGGTGAGCTTCGGCTCCGGGAAGGTCATCGCCACACCTTCGGTGCACGCGGTCTCGTTCTCGACACCGGTGGCCTTCTTGACCACCTTGTACGCCTCCGCGGTCGAGCAGTCGACCTTCGGTTAGCCGACCTCCAGCTTGGCAACCGCCCTCGTCGACCTTCGGCATCAAACACAGCTTCGAATCCGGGCCGCGGTTGGTGGTCTCGGTGCACTCGTCGTAGAACTCGCCACCGCACGACTCGCCCGTGCCGCCGAGCACCTTCCCGACGGTGTGGCGCGGGCGCGTCCGTGCTCATGGTGACCTTCGTTCACATCGGGGGTTCCCGGAATTCCACGCGTCGGGGCATGGCGGGAAGGTCTGGCACGCTATCGATCACCGATCCGGGCGTTCACAGCTTTATCAAACCGAAGCCGTGCGCGGAGCGTGACCGGACGGCCACGGCGGCGCGATCGACTTGCACCCGGTTGGAACACTGGAGGTACGCCAACGACAGGAGTGCGCTCTCGTGACCGACGGCCCTTTGATCGTCCAGTCGGACAAGACCCTGCTGCTCGAGGTCGACCACCCGCTGTCTGACGACGCGCGCACCGCCATCGCGCCGTTCGCCGAGCTGGAGCGCGCCCCCGAGCACGTCCACACCTACCGCGTCACGCCGCTGGCGCTGTGGAACGCGCGGGCCGCCGGGCACGACGCCGAGCAGGTCGTGGACGCGCTGGTCCGGTTCTCCCGCTACCCCGTGCCGCAGCCGCTGCTGGTGGACGTGGTCGACACGATGGGCCGGTTCGGGCGGCTCCAGCTGACCAACCACCCGGCGCACGGGCTGGTGCTGAGTTCCCTCGACCGGGCCGTGCTGGAAGAGGTGCTGCGGCACAAGAAGGTCAAGCCGATGCTGGGCAGCCGCATCGACGACGACACGGTGGTCGTGCACCCGAGCGAGCGCGGTCGGCTGAAGCAGTTGCTGCTCAAGATCGGCTGGCCGGCCGAGGACCTGGCCGGGTACGTCGACGGCGAGGCGCACCCCATCGACCTGGTCGAGGACGGCTGGAAGCTGCGCGACTACCAGCGGTTGGCGGCGCAGGCGTTCTGGGCGGGCGGTTCGGGCGTGGTCGTGCTGCCGTGCGGGGCGGGCAAGACGCTGGTCGGCGCGGCGGCGATGGCCGAGGCGCAGGCGACCACGTTGATCCTGGTGACCAACACGGTCGCGGGCCGGCAGTGGAAGCGGGAGCTGGTCGCGCGGACGTCGCTGACCGAGGACGAGATCGGCGAGTACTCGGGCGAGCGCAAGGAGATCCGCCCGGTCACCATCGCGACCTACCAGGTGATCACCCGCAAGTCGAAGGGCGAGTACAAGCACCTGGAGCTGTTCGACTCGCGCGACTGGGGCCTGATCGTCTACGACGAGGTCCACCTGCTGCCCGCGCCGGTGTTCCGGATGACCGCCGACCTCCAGTCCCGACGGCGCTTGGGTCTGACGGCGACGTTGGTGCGCGAGGACGGTCAGGAGGGCGACGTGTTCTCGCTGATCGGGCCGAAGCGCTACGACGTGCCGTGGCGCGACATCGAGTCCCAGGGCTGGATCGCGCCGGCCGAGTGCACCGAGGTCCGGGTGACCCTGACCGACAACGAACGCCTGGAGTACGCGACCGCCGAGGCCGAGGAGCGGTACAAGCTGTGCTCCACGGCGCGGACGAAGCTGCCCGTGGTGCGCGCGATCCTGGACCGGCACCCGGAGGAGCCGACCCTGGTGATCGGGGCGTATCTGGACCAGTTGGAGACGCTGGGCGAGGAGCTGGACGCCCCGGTGATCCAGGGTTCGACGAAGAACAAGGAACGCGAGGCGCTTTTTGATGCGTTCCGGCGGGGCGAGCTTCGGACCTTGGTGGTGTCGAAGGTGGCGAACTTCTCCATCGACCTGCCGGAGGCGTCGGTGGCGGTGCAGGTGTCGGGCACGTTCGGGTCGCGGCAGGAGGAGGCGCAGCGGTTGGGGAGGTTGTTGCGGCCCAAGGGGGATGGGCGGCAGGCGCACTTCTACTCGGTGGTGTCGCGGGACACCTTGGACACCGACTACGCGGCTCACCGGCAGCGTTTCCTGGCGGAGCAGGGTTACGCTTACAAGATCGTGGACGCGGACGACTTGCTGGGCCCCAAGCTCCCCGAGGTCCCGTAGCCCCGGGCGGCCACCCGATCGTGTGACATGCAGAATCCGGAACCCTTCCTCACCTCACGCGTCCCGTGATGTGAGGAAGGGTCGCGCGGCCACCCAACCACCCCACGCCCCCTTGCCCTACCCGCCACCACCCCGCACGAGCCGCGCCACGAAGCACCCAACGCCGCCACACCGCACCCGCCCCACCGCGCCCGCCGCACCGCGCCGCCCTCGCCGCACCCGCCCCACCGCGCCCACCGCACCGCGCCCGCCACTCCCGCGCCTCCGCCGCGCCCTCCCCGTGCCGCGCCCTCGCCGCGCCGCCAGCCCGGCTGCGCGCCGCATCACCCACACAACCGCATCCGCCACGCCGCGCACCCCGCCACTAACGCGCCCTGCCGTGGACAAGGCGGGTTGCGGTGTCGCGGTGGGAGGGATTGCGCTGGGTGGGAGTGGTTGGGAGGCCGCGGTGGGAAGGAGATTGGGGGTGGGTGCGGCGAGTGAAGAGGGGCGGGGGCGGGAGTACACGATCGGGGGACATGCGGGTTTGGGAACCGGGGTGGGGGTCGCGCGTCCCGGAGTAGGAGGAGGTCGCGGGGCCGGTGGGGAGTGAGTGGGCGGAGGGGGTGGAATGAGGGGGCGCTAGGTTGAGGGGTCGGTTGCGCCGGGGCTGGGTGGGTGGCTGCGGGATGACGGTGGTGGTGCGGCTTCGGCCGGTGCCTCGCTGGTGGGTTTGGCGGCCTGGGGCTGAGGTGGATGCGGCTGGGCGGCCTGGGGCAGAGCGGCGTGCGGCTGGGGCTGGGCGGGGTGCGAATGGGTGGGCTCAGGCCGGTGTGGGGGCGGCTGGGCGGGGGGCGGCTGTTGCGCGGGCTGTTCGGCGGGCTCGGGGGAGGCGGGGGCGATTATTGGCGGGGGTTGGGGTGGCGTTGTGTGGCGTGATCGGGGTGGTGGTGCCGTCGCCGGGCTGGAAAGTCGGGCTGGTGGGGGCGGTGCTGGTGGGGTTCGGCGTGGTGGGTTGGGTTCGGCCTCGGGTTTCTGAGTGGGATGTGGTGGTGGCGGCATCCGATCGGGATGTCGTGCACTGCGAGCAGTTCTCCGACCTTGAGCAGCGGCGGCGGGCTCGGCGGATGTGTGAGCACTTCCTGGCGGTCGCGGAGGTGTCCGACTCACCTTGCCTGCGGGGCGTGGAAGTGTTGCTGTGGCGGGCGTTGGTCGCGCTGAGGGAGAGCCTTGTGGTGCGGGACGCCCTGGCTCGCGCGGAGAACCGGGTGGGGTTGGCGGCGGAGATCGCCGAGTCGACGCGGGCGTTGGCGGAACTTGATCGGCGGGTGGACGAGTTCGCGGCTGCCTTGCGGATCGCCGTTGAGGAGGTTGCCGCGGAGGTCGGCGATACCGATCCCGAGTTGGCGGAGAGGGCGTTGCGGCGGGTGGCTGCGCTTGACCCGATCTAGCCTCGATCCGGCCCAGCCCTCGATCCGATCCGGGGAGTGGAGGGATTTAGGGTCGGCGGGTGTTGGTTTACTCGATTCCGCTGCGCAATCGGTTCCGGGGCATCACCGTTCGGGAAGGTGTCCTGGTCGAAGGGGCGCGGGGGTGGGGTGAGTTCTGCGCCTTTCTCGACTACTCGGACGCCGAGTGCGTGGCTTGGTGGCGGACGGCGGTCGAGGCGGCGGAGGTCGGGTGGCCGGAGCCGGTCCGGGAGTCCGTTCCGGTCAACTGCACGGTGCCGGTGGTGTCGCCGGAGCGTGCGCACGCGATCGTTGCCGCCTCGGGGTGTTCGACGGCCAAGGTGAAGGTCGCCGACCCGGGCACGCCGCTGTCCGACGACCTGGAGCGGGTCGCGGCGGTGCGGGACGCGTTGGGGTCCAAGGGCGCTGTGCGGGTCGACGCGAACGCGGCCTGGGACGTGGACACGGCCGTCCGGGCCATTCGTGAACTGGACAAGGCCGCGCAAGGGCTGGAGTACGTCGAGCAGCCGTGTCCGTCGGTGGAGGAGCTGGCGGCGGTGCGGCGGCGGGTGGACGTCCGGATCGCGGCGGACGAGTCGATCCGCCGCGCCGAGGACCCGCTGAAGGTCGCGGTCGCCGGCGCGGCGGACGTGGCGGTGATCAAGGTCGCCCCGCTGGGCGGGGTGCGGCGGGCGTTGGAGGTCGCCGAGGCGTGCGGGTTGCCGTGCGTGGTGTCGTCGGCGGTCGAGACGTCGGTCGGCATGGCCGCCGGGCTCGCACTGGCGGGCGCGTTGCCGGAACTGGACTTCGCGTGCGGCCTGGGCACACTGCCGCTGCTGGACGGGGACGTGGCAAGCGCTTCCCTGGTGCCGGTGGACGGGGCGCTGCCGGTGTTGCGGCAAGCGCCCGTGCCCGACCGGTTCGCGGAGTTCGCCGCTGATGAGGCCACCACGCGGAAGTGGTTGGACCGCGTGGCGAGGGTGCGGAACCTGTGACCCCCTGGCGGCGTGAGCCGCTAGAGGACTTCCAGCATCTGCTTGGCCAGAGGGCCGGAGGACGACGGGTTCTGGCCCGTGTACAGGTTCCGGTCCACTACCACGTTCGGCGCGAACGGCGCACCCGCCACGAAGTCGACGCCCAACTCCACCAGGCGGTCCTGGAGCAGCCACTTCGCCTTGTCCGCCAAGCCCGCGAGCTTCTCCTCCTCGTTGGTGAACGCGGTCACCCGGTAGCCCGCGAACGCGTCACCGGCGGCGAGCAGCGCGGCGGGTGCGTGGCACAGCACGGCGAGCGGCTTGCCCTCGCCCAAGGCCCGGGCCAGCAGGCGGCCGGAGTCGGCGTTCACCGCCAGGTCCTCCATCGGGCCGTGGCCGCCGGGGTAGAAGACGGCGTCGAACTCGGCCAGGTCGACGTCCTCCAGCTTGAGCGGCTCCCGCAGCTGGGAAGCGCCTTCCAACTCCGCCGCGATCGCGTCGGCCTGTGCCTGACCGCCGTTGGCTTCGGCGGACAGGCTGCCCTTGTCGACGGTCGGCACCACGCCGCCCGGGGTCGCGACGACGACGGTGTGACCCGCCTCGGTGAACGTCCGGAAGGGCGTGGCGAACTCCTCGGCCCAGAAGCCGGTCGGGTGGAGGGTGCCGTCGGCGAGCGTCCAGTGGTCGGCGCCGGTCAGCACGAACAGGATCTTTGCCATGTCCTCGACGGTAGGCCGGACTGCCATCGGTGCACCAATAGGATGGTCATCATGTCCCATAAGCCTGCTGATGGGTTGGACTTGGCGCTGCTGCGGACGTTCCTGGCCGTGCACCGGTCCGGGTCGTTCACGTCGGCGGCACGCGTGCTCGGGCTGTCCCAGCCGACCGTGACCAGCCAGGTCCGGTTGCTGGAGCAGCGCATGGAACGCCAGCTCTTCGAACGGCTGCCGCGCGGGGTGCGGCCGACGTCGGTGGCCGACGAACTGGCCGCCGAGGTGGCGCGGCCGTTGGACGACCTGGCGGCGGTGCTGGACCGGGGCCGGCCGACGGCCCCGCCGGAACCCGTGCACCTGGCCGGGCCGGCGGAGGTCCTGTGCCTGCGGGTGCTGCCCGCGCTGGCGCCGCACGTGGCGGAAGGCCTGCGGCTGCGGATCACGACCGGGCTGACCGACGACCTGCTGGAGGGGCTGCGGGCGGGCCGGTTCGACCTGGTGATCTCCACGCTCCGGCCACGCGGGCGCACGTTGACCGCCGTGCCGTTGATGGACGAGGAGTTCGTGCTGGTGGCGGCACCCGCGTGGGCGTCCCGGCTGACGGAGGAGACCCTGGGTGACGCGCCGCTGGTGACCTACGCCGAGGACCTGCCCATCGCGCGCCGGTACTGGCGGCACGTGTTCGGCGTGCGGCTGACCACGCAGGCGGCGGTCGTGATGCCCGACCTGCGCGGCGTGCTGTCCGCGGTGGTGGCGGGCGCGGGCGTCACCGTGCTGCCCCGCTACCTGTGCGCGGACGAACTGGCCTCGGGCGCCTTGGTGCCGCTGGTCGCGCCGGAGGACCCGCCGATCAACACCGCTTACCTGGCCCAACGGGCAGGCGCGACACCGAGCCGGCACGTCACGCTCGTCCGCGAGGTACTGCTGCGCGAAGGCCTGAACTGGTGACCGTCACGGGTGCTTGATCGTGCTGCCCATGCTGGCGACCACGCTCTCCGTGCGCTGCAACGCCTCCGCACGCCGAGGAGTCCGCTCCACCCGCGTCAGGTCCACCACCCGAATGGGCGGCCCGAATTCGACCAGCGTGGGCACGTACTCCGCGTGTTCCACCTTCCACCCCGAAGCGTCCTTCACGAACTTGAACCGCGTCACGATGCCCTCTTCCGTGATCCCCCGCGGCTCCGAGTGGCGGGCGACCTCGTTGCCCATGCCGTAGACGACCCACTTGCCGCCGATCTGCTCGATCGGCTGCACGGCGTGCACGTGCGTCCCGATGATCAGGTCCACCGCCGGGTCGGCCAGGATCTCCGCCGCCATCCGGCGCTGTTCCGGCGTGGCCTCGTGCCGGTACTCCGCGCCCCAGTGCAGGCTGGCGACCACGACCTCGGCGCCGGCGGCCTTCGCGGCTCGGGCCGCGGCGAGCACGCCCTCGACGGACAGCTGGTTCGCCATCCAGGGCTCGGGCAGCGGAATCCCGTTGAAGCCGTACGTGAACGCGATGTGCCCGACCTTCACCCCGCGCGCGTCCAGCAGCAACGGCGTCGACGACTCCTCGGGCGACCGGAACGAGCCGGTGTGGGCCAGGCCCGCCGCGTCCATGACGTCCAAGGTCGTCTTGATCGCGCCGGAACCCCGGTCCAGCGTGTGGTTGGACGCGGTGGAACACGAGTCGTAGCCGATGGTCTTCAGGGCCGTCGCCACCTCCGGCGGCGCGCTGAACGCCGGGTAGCCGTACGTCGGCGCGCCCGGCGCGGACAGCGGGGTCTCCAGGTGGCAGATCGACAGGTCCGCGTCGATCGCCTCCCGCAGCCCGGACAGCAGCGGGACGAAGTCGCGGTCGCCGTCGGCGTCGGCCTGCTCGGTCAGCGCGGGGTGGATCAGGATGTCGCCGCCCGCCGCCAGGGTGAACGACGGCAGCGGGGCCACCGACGACGTCGTGGGCGCCGGGCGCGGTGACGTGATGACCACCGGTGACCCGGTGCAGGCCGTGACGAGGCAGGCGGCCAGCCACACCGGGACCAGCCGCCTGCCCAGCGCGCTCAGTGCCGCCGCCTGCGCCGCAGGCCCAGCACGAACACCACCGCCAGGGCGGCGGCGAAGACCGGGAGCACGCGCTTGAGCACCGGCACGCCCGCCGTCTCCAGCAGGTCGACCGGCTGGTCCGGCACGGCCCGCAGCGGCGGGCGGGAAGCGGGCGTCGGGGAAGCAGTCACCCCCTCAGCCTCCCCCGGCACGAGCTTCGTCGCCAGGCAATCCGCGAACTCACCCACGATCCGGCCACTGACCTCGCTGATCAGCCCGCGCCCGAGCTGCGCCGGCCGCCCGGTGACGGCCAGGTCGGCCACCACGGACACGGCCGTGCTGCCCCCGTCCGGGTTGAGCGTCACGGTGACGGTCGCGGACGCGGTGCCGTTGCCCCGGCTGTCCTTGCCCGAGGCCTTGATCACGGCCGCGTGCGCCTCCTCCGACACCGACGTGAACTGCCCGGACCCCTTGTACAGCAGGGTGACCGGGCCGAGCTTGACCTTCACCGTGCCGCTGAACTTCGGCCCCTCCACCTCGGTCAGGGTCGCGCCCGGCAGGCACGGCGCCACCCGCGCCGGGTCGAGCAGGGCCGCCCACACGTCCGGCACGGGCGCGGGGACGGTGAACCGGTGTGCCAGCCTCATGCGCCCACCGCGGCGGTCACGGCCCGTTCGGTCAGCACCCGGGCCAGGTGGGCGCGGTACTCGGCGTCGGCGTTGCCGTCGGTCGTCGGGTCGGTGCCCTCGGCGGCCCGGGTGGCGGCGGTGGTGATGGCCTCGGCCGTGGCCGGCTGCCCGACCAGCGCCTCCTCCACGCCCCGCGCCCGCACGGGCGTCGGTCCCATGTTGGTCAGACCCACCCTGGCCTGCGCGATCACCCCGCCGGACACCTCCACGGCCGCCGCCACCGCCACGATCGACCACGCCTGCGCGACCCGGTTGAACTTCTCGTAGTGCGCGCCCCAGCCGGGCAGCTTGGGCACCCGGACGTGGGTGAGCAGTTCGTCGGGGGCGAGCGCGGTGGTGAAGTAGTCGACGAAGAACTCGGCCGCGGGCACCTCCCGCGTCCCGTGCGGACCAGCGCAGACCATCACGGCGTCCAACGCTAGTGCCGGTGCGGGCAGGTCGCCGGCCGGATCGGCGTGGGCGAGCGCGCCGCCGAACGTGCCCCGGTGCCGGATCTGCGGGTCCGCGACGGTGTCGGTGGCCAGGCACAGCAGCCGGGCGTGCTCGCGGACCAGGTGGTCGCGCTGGACCTCGTAGTGCCTGGTCATGGCCCCGATGAGCAGCGAATCGCCCTCGTCGTGCACGCCGGTCAGCTCGGTGAGCCCGGACAGGTCCACCAGCAGGGTCGGCGCGGCCAGGCGCATCCGCAGCACGGGGATCAGGCTCTGGCCGCCGGCCAGCACCTTCGCGTCCTCACCGCCCTCGGCCAGCGCCCGCACCGCCTCCTCGACCGAGGTCGGCGCCACGTAGTCGAACGCCGCCGGGATCACGCGCCACCTCCCACGGCCTGCAACGCCTTCCACACCCGCATGGGCGTGCACGGCATCTGGACGTCGTCGACACCCATGTGCCGCACGGCGTCCACGACCGCGTTGACCACCGCCGGGGTGGACGCGATGGTGCCCGCCTCGCCGACTCCCTTGACGCCCAACGGGTTCGACTCCGCCGGCGTCTCGGTGCGGTCGGTGACGAAGTGCGGCAGGTCGGCCGCCGACGGCAGCAGGTAGTCGGCGAACGTGGCCGTGGTGAGCGTGCCGCCCTCGTCGTGCACGGCCTCTTCGAACAGGGCCTGCGCGATGCCCTGGGCGAGCCCGCCGTGCACTTGGCCCTCCACGATCAGCGGGTTGACCACCTTGCCGACGTCGTCCACGCACACGTACTTGCGGATGGTCACCCGCCCGGTCCGCGTGTCGACCTCCGTCGCGCACAGGTGGGTGCCGTGCGGGAACGAGAAGTTGTCCGGGTCGAACGCGGCGTCGGAGTCGAGCCCGGGTTCGACCCCTTCGGGCAGGTCGTGCGCGACGTGCGCGGCCACGACCACGTCACCCAGCGACATCGTGGTGGACGTGCCGCGCACGGAGAACGTGCCGGCGCTGAAGTCGACGTCGTCCGGCGCGCACTCCATCAGGTGCGCGGCCACGGTCCGGGCCTTGGCCAGCACCTTCTCCGCCGCCAGCACGATCGCCGTGCCGCCGACCGCGAGCGACCGCGACCCGTAGGTGTCCATGCCGCGCGGGGCGACCTGGGTGTCGCCGTGCAGCACCTCGACGTCCTCGAACGGCACGCCGAGCCGGTCGGCCACGATCTGGCTCCACGCCGTCTCGTGGCCCTGCCCGTGCGGCGAGGTGCCGGTGATCAGCTCGACCTTGCCGGTGGGCAGCATCCGGATGGCCGCGTGCTCCCACCCGCCGGCCGCGTAGCGCAGCGCGCCGAGCACGCGGGACGGCGCGAGCCCGCACATCTCGGTGTAGGTGGAGATGCCGATGCCCAGTTGCACGGGATCACCGTTGGCGCGCCGGTCGTTCTGTTCCCTGCGCAGGGCTTCGTAGCCGAACAGCTCCACGGCCCGCGCGGTCGCGGCCTCGTAGTTGCCGCTGTCGTAGGTGAGTCCGGCGACCGTGTCGAACGGGAACTCGTCGTGGTTGATCCAGTTCTTCCGCCGCAGCTCCATCGGGTCCATGCCGAGTTCGGCGGCCAACTCGTCCATGATCCGCTCGACGGCGAACGTGGCTTCCGGCCGGCCCGCGCCCCGGTAGGCGTCGGTGGGCGTCTTGTTGGTGAAGACGTTGTGGCAGATGAACTTGTAGGCCGGGAACTTGTAGATCGCGTTGTACATGAACGCGCCCAGGATCGGCACGCCCGGCGCGACCAGCCGCAGGTACGCGCCCATGTCGGCGAGCAGTTCGACGCGCATCCCGGTGACCGTGCCGTCGCGCTTGGCCGTCACGACGACCTTCTGGACCTGGTCGCGGCCGTGGTGCGCGGACAGCATGGATTCGGTGCGCGTCTCGGTCCACTTCACCGGCTTGCCCAGCCGGCGCGCGACCACCAGCGCGATCACCTCCTCGGGCGTGACCTGGAGCTTGCCGCCGAACCCGCCGCCGACGTCCGGCGCGATGACCCGCAGCTTGTGCTCGGGCACGCCGACCGTGGCGGCCAGCATCCAGCGCAGGATGTGCGGGATCTGGGTGGACGACCACATCGTCACCGCGTCCGGCGTCGGGTCGACCACGACCGACCGGGGCTCCATGAACGCCGGGATCAGCCGCTGCTGCCGGAACGTCCGCGCCACGACGACTTCGGCCTCGGCGATGGCCTGCTCGACGTCGCCACCCGCACCTGCTTCGGCGGAGTCGTACACCCACGTGGCGCTCTTGTTCGAGCCCAGGTCCGGGTGCACGAGGTCCGCGCCCTCGGCCACGGCGGCCTCCAGGTCCAGCACGACCGGGAGTTCGTCGTAGTCGACGTCGACCGCTTCCAACGCGTCGTGCGCCTCCGCGGCGGACCGCGCGACCACGACCGCGACCACTTCACCCGCGAAGTTCACCTCGTCCACGGCCACCGCCGGCGCGGGCGGGGCCAGCATGTCCTCGGTGATCGGCCACGCGCACGGCAGGCTGCCCTGCTCCTCGGCCAGGTCCCGCCCGGTGAACACGGCCAGCACACCGGGCATCCGCACCGCCGCCGTGACGTCCACGGACGTGATGCGCGCGTGGGCGACGGGACTGCGCACCAAGGCCATGTGCAACATGCCCGCGAGCCGGATGTTGTCGGTCCACCGCGCCGCGCCGGTGATCAACCGCGCGTCTTCCTTGCGCCGCCGGGCTTTGCCGACTTCGACCGTCATTCCCCACCGCCCAGGTGCAACGGAGTCCGGTCCACCAGCGAGCGTTCGTCGACCTGCTCGGCTTCCGGGCCGGCTCCGGGGCTCATCCGCCGGGCGGCGTCGCGGACGGCTTTCACGATGTTCTGGTAGCCGGTGCAGCGGCAGAGGTTGCCCTCCAGCCCGTGCCGCACGGCGGCGTCGTCGGGGTCGGGGTCGTCGGCGAGCAGGTCGAGGGCCTGCATGATCATGCCGGGCGTGCAGAAGCCGCACTGCAGCGCGTGGTTGTCGTGGAACGCCTGCTGGACCGGGTGCAGCTGCCCGTCGCGCGCCAACCCTTCGACGGTGGTGACCTCACACCCGTTGGCCTGCACCGCGAGCACGGAGCACGACTTGACGCTGTGGCCGTCCAGGTGGACCGTGCACGCCCCGCAGTTGCTGGTGTCGCAGCCGACCACGGTTCCGGTCTTGCCGAGCGCGTCGCGGAGGTGGTGCACCAGCAGCGTCCGGGGCTCGACCTCGTCGCTGTAGCTCACCCCGTCCACGGTGACGGTGATCCGCATGAACCCTCCAAGCCCGTTGGTGATGGGGGTCACACGCGAGCCTGCTACCACTTGCCACGTCAAACAACCCTCGCCCCCGAACACCACACCGCCGGGCGCACACCGCCACCGTCATCCGGCGGCGAGGCCGATCGGCAGTGCTCCAAGAGCCCTAGGGCAAGCGGTGGATGGCGCCATCGGTCCGGGTCAGCCGCTCGCCACCGCCGCCCCACCGCAGTGCGATGATCTCCGCCGCGATGGACACCGCCGTCTCCTCCGGCGTCCGCGCCCCCAGGTCCAACCCGATCGGCGAGGACAGCCCGGCCAACTCGCTCTCCGTCATCCCGGCTTCCCGCAACCGCCGCATCCGGTCCTCATGGGTGCGCCGAGACCCCATCGCGCCCACGTAACCGAGCTTCAGCCGCAGCGCGACCTCCAACAACGGCACGTCGAACTTCGGGTCGTGCGTCAACACGGCGACCACGGTCCGCTCGTCCACCCGCCCGGCGTCGGCCTGCGCCCGCAGGTAGCGGTGAGGCCAATCCACCACGACCTCGTCCGCTTCCGGGAACCGGGTCTTGGTCGCGAACACCGGCCGCGCGTCGCACACCGTCACCCGGTAGCCGAGGAACGCGCCCAGCCGCGCCACGGCGGCGGCGAAGTCGATGGCGCCGAACACCAGCATGCGCGGCGGAGGTTCGAAGGAGTTCACGAACACGGCCATGCCCTCGCCGCGCCGCTGCCCGTCCGGTCCGTAGTGCAGGGTCGCGCTCCGGCCGGCGGCGAGGAGTCCCCGGGCGTCGTCGGCGATGGCGTCGCGCGCCCGTGCGGACGGCACGTCACCGGCCACCCGGTCGGGCCACACGACCAGCCGCCGGCCGACCCACTCCGGGTGCTCGACGACGGTCGCGACGGCCACCGGCTGCTCCGCCCGGACCGTGTCCAGCACGTCCGGCAGCTCCGGGAAGGTCTCCCGCGACACCGCCTCCACGTAGACGTCGATGATCCCGCCGCAGGTCAGACCCACCGCGAACGCGTCGTCGTCACTCACCCCGTACCGCTGGAGGACGGGCGTCCCCTCGCGCACGACGTCCTGGGCCAACTCGTAGACCGCGCCCTCGACACAGCCGCCGGACACGCTGCCCACGACCTCGCCGTCGGCGCCCACCAGCATCGCCGCGCCGGGCGGCCGGGGCGCCGAGCTGAACGTGGCGACCACCGTGCCGACGCCGACGGTCTCCCCCGCCGCCACGCGCCGGGCGAGTTCGACGAGCACATCACGCACCGCTTACCTCCTCGAGCAGGTGCCGCAGGGCGTCCAGGCTATGCCCGACGATCAACCGGTCCAGGCGGGGCCGGGCGGCGACGACGCCGGACCGGACCGGCGCGCACCCGTCCTTGCCGGCGTGCGGGTTCACCCCACCGCGTCCCGCCCTCGGGCCGGGCACGGCCCGCGCGGCGGCGACCGGCCGGCTGCTCGGGGTCGCGGCGCGACAGTTGTCGGGTGGTGTCAGCCGGGTGCCGAGCGTGCGCACCTCCGCCCCTGGGAGCACCCGCACCCGGTCCGGCCCGCACTCGACCCCGTCCGCGCGCAAGGCGTGCGCGAACCCCACGAGCCCGTTCAGCGGCCCGGTCACCCTGCGATTGTGCGCTCGGCGGGGGTAGTCAGCAGACTGGCCGAAACGACCCGCTGGACGTCCTGCCGGTACTTGGGGACGGTGCCGGGCTACCGGGAAGCTTCGGCTTCTTCGGCGTTCACCGGCCCCGCGGCTTCGAGAGCCCGAAGGTGGAGGACAGCCGCCGGTGCATGCGCAGGAGGACACCAGGCCGGCAGCGGACGCGCCACCAGCAGAGGCCGCTGGGCCCGCGGGCTCGGCGAGCGCGGGCTCGGCACCTGCGGCGTCAGCGCGCGGGCTCGGCGAGCGCGGGCTCGGCACCTGCGGCGTCAGCACGCGGGCTCGGCGAGCGCGGGCTCGGCAGGTGCTGAGGCTGAGCGGGGCTGGGTGGGAGGGGGTTGAGGTTGGGAAGTGGCCCCCGGTGGGTTGGGGGGTGTCCTCGGGCTTCACCGCTCGGACACAGCTCGTCGGAAGCGGCCCGGCGGGAGCCCGTGTTCGCGCTTGAACGCCGCCGCGAACGAGAACTGCGACGCGTAACCCACCTCCCGCGCCACCGCAGACAACGTCAAATCCGTGTCCCGCAACAACTTCGCCGCCGTCACCAACCGCCACCACGACAGGTACGCCATCGGGGTCTGCCGCATGACGTGCGTGAACCGCTCCGCGAACGCCGCCCGCGACATCCCCGCCTCCGCCGCCAGCGCCGCCACCGTCCACGGCACCCCCGGCATCCGGTGGATCGCGTGCAACGCCGGCGCCAGCGACCGGTCCCGCAGCGCCGCCAACCAGCCCCGCCGGTCCCCCGACGCCTCGAACCACGCCCGCAGCAGGTGCACCACCACCGCGTCCAGCAGCCCGGCCACCAGCGCCGACGACCCCGGACCCGGCGACTCCAGCTCCCCCACCAGCAGGTCGACCGTCCGCAGCAGCTCCGGACCACCCCGGTGCACGGTCGCCGACAACCCCCGCAGCAACGGGTGGACGTCCGCCAGCTCGTACGCTCCGCACAGCGTCACCGTCGTCGGGTCCTCCGGCTGCTCGTACGCCACCCGCGAACCCGGCGCGCACGCCTCGGCGGTCACCGGCGTGCCCACCCGGTCCGCCAGCACGTGCCCGCGCCCGTCCGGCAGGAACACCACGTCCCCCTGCCGCAGCCGCACCGGCAGGTCGTCGTCCGGGATCAGCCACGCCTCCCCGCGCACCACGACGTGGAACCCGGACGCCCCCGGGACCCGGTCGAACCGCTGCGCCCACGGCGCGCGCCACCCGACCCGGGCCGCGACCGGCCGTCCGGTCCGCATCACCGCGATGACGTCGCTGAGCATGTCCACGGTGTCAGACGATCACACAAAAAATCGGACTCGAACGCATTGAGCGTCCAACTGTGGATACCTAGCGTCCGGACCCATGAGAAGCGCGCGCATCCACGAGCACGGCGGTCCCTCGGTCATCCGCATCGACGACGTCCCGGTGCCGGTACCGGGCGAAGGCGAAGTGCTCGTCCGGATGGCGGCGACGTCGTTCAACCCCACGGAGATCGCGGTGCGCGAGGGGCGGTTCCCGGTCGCGTTGCCGCACACGCTCGGGTGGGACGTCGCGGGCACGGTCGACGGCCGGGCGGTGGTGGGGTGGGTCGAAGGGCCGCCGCGGAGTACGTCGTCGCGCCGGCGGACCGCCTGGTCGACGCGCCCACGAGCATCCCGCTGGCCGACGCCGCCGCGCTGCCGCTGGCCGGGCTGACCGCGTGGCAGATGGTGTTCGAGCACGCGGAAGTCCAAGCGGGGCAACGGGTTCTGGTCAACGGGGCGGGTGGCGGGATCGGCGGGTTCGCGGTGCAGTTGGCGCGGCGCGCGGGGGCGCACGTGACGGCGACCGCGAGTGCCCGGTCGGTGCGCGCAGTGACCGCGCTGGGGGCGGACGAGGTCGTCGGGTACGGGCCGCGGGGGCGGTTCGACGCGGTGGTGAACCTCGTGCCGGACGCGCAGATCGCGCACCTGGGCGGCCGGGCGGTGTCGGCGACCCTGAGCGACGTGCCCGGCGCCCACGTGGTCGTGCGGTGGGACGCCGGGCAGTTGGCCGCGCTGGTCGGGCTGGTGGACGCGGGTGTCGTGCGGGTCGACGTGTCCGAGCGGCGCACCCTGGAGGAGCTGCCCGAGGTGCACCGCCGGGCGGGCGCGGGGTTGACCCGGGGGAAGGTCGTGGTTGAACCCTGAGGGTGGGTTCAGGGTGTGTCCCCGATGTGCGGCAAGGCGCTGAACAACACCATTGAGCTATGACGCACGACGTGCTCAACCAGGCCACCGACAAGGTCAAGAAGCTCCGCCGCAGCCGGAACGACCGGATGGTCGCGGGTGTGTGCGGTGGCGTTTCCGAGCTCATCGGGGTGGACGCGGCCATCCTGCGGATCCTGCTGGTCGCCGCGACGCTCTTCGGGGTGGGCGCCGGTGCGGTGCTCTACCTCGCCATGTGGATTCTCGTGCCGGAGAAGGAGGTCGACCAAGCGCACTAACGGGGGCAGGCGTACCAACCGGGGAGGCGTACCAACCGGGAGGCGTACTAGCGGGGGTGGCCTGGCACACCGGGGAGCATCTGCCACGGGCGCGGGCCGGACAGGGGCCGGTACTCGACGCCCAGGGCGTCCAGCCTCGGCAGGTGGTGGTGGGTCAGGCGGGAGCGGAACTCTTCGGCGTCGCGGAGCGCGGGGGTGCTCGGGGACGTCACGGGGGACAAGGGGGTTGCCGGGGTGGTGTGGGGTACGGGGCTCCACACCACCTCGGCGAAGGCGCACAAGCGGGGGAAAGCCGCGTAGTCCAGCCGCCGCGGGGAGTCGAGGTGCTCGGTCCACAGGTTCGCCTGCGCGCCGAGCACCCGATCCGCGGCCGCCGGTTCGTAGGCGTAGACGTCCTCCCAGGTCAGGACGGTGCCGACGGGGATGGGTTCGTCGTCGCGGTCGGACTGGCGGTAGTCCAGGTACACGTGCTTCTCCGGGCACATGACGACGTCGTGGCCCCGCTCGAGGGCGGTCAGGCCGGCTTCCTCGCCGCGCCAGGACGCGATCACCGTCTTCGTCGGCAGCGGTCCGACGCCGAGCACCTCGTCCCAGCCGTACGGCCGCCGGCCGCGCCGCACCAGGTGCTGGGCGATGCGCCGGACGAACCGGCCGTCGCCGCCCTCGGCCTCGTCGCCGCCCAGCCCGATCACCTCTGCCGGGAAGACGTCCAGCAGCTCGTCGAAAACCTGCCGGTAGAAGTCCACAGTGGACTCGTCGGCCTTGAGGACGTTGGGGTTGACGCCCCAGTCGGTCCAGACGCCACCGCCTTGCACGCCCAGTTCCGGGTAGGCCGCGATGGCTGCCTGGCTGTGGCCCGGGACGTCGATCTCGGGCACCACCGTGATGTGCCGTTGCGCCGCGTAGGCGACGACTTCGCGCAGGTCGTCCTGGGTGTAGTAGCCGCCGTGTGGTCGGTTCGTCCGGCCGCCGTAGCGCCGGTCACCGTAGCGGGAGGACGGGCGCCAGCCGCCGATCTCGTGCAGGCGCGGGAACTTCTTCGACTCGAACCGCCAGCCCTGGTCGTCGGTCAGGTGCAGGTGCAGGACGTTGAGCTTGTGCACGGCCAGGAGTTCGACGTAGCGCAGCAGGTCCGGCTTGGGCAGGAAGTGCCTGGCCACGTCGAGCATCACGCCGCGCCAGGCGAAGCGGGGACGGTCCTCCACCACGCACACCGGCAGGGTCGGCGGGCCGCCGATCGGCGCGGCGCGGAAGGCGTCCGGGCCGCCGAGCTGGCGCAGGGTCTGCCGCGCGTAGAACTCGCCGGCCGCGTCCGCCGCCTCGACGGTGACGCCCTCCGACGAGACGGTCAGGCGGTAGGACTCGGGTGGGCCGTCGTACGGGCGGACGTCGACCGTGCCGTCGAAGACGAGGGAACCCTTGCCCTGGTTGAAGGACACCGGCTTGGGTATGATCACGACTTCACCGCTCCCGCGAGTCCCGCGACGAGTCGCCGCTGCACCAGGACGAAGAACACCAGCACCGGGATCGTCATCAGCGTCGACCCGGCCATGATCGCGCCCCAGTCGTTCTGGTCGGGCTTGATGAACACCTGGAGCGCCAGCGGCAGCGTCTGGTTCTCCGCCGCCGAGATGATGAAGGTCTTGGCGAACAGGAAGTCGTTCCACGCGTGGATGAACGACAGCACGCTCGTCGCCACCAGGCCCGGCGCGACCAGCGGCAACAGCACCTGCCACAGGAAGCGGAAGCGGGACGCGCCGTCGAGGGTCGCGGCCTCCTCCAACTCCACCGGCACGGCGGCGACGAACCCGCGCAGCATCCAGATCGCGAACGGCAGGCTGAACGCGAGGTGCACCAGCACCAGCGAGCCCAGGTGGTTCAGGCCGAACGCGGGCGCCACGTCCCGCACCGACTGCATGACGAAGAACAGCGGAATGGTCAGCGCCTCGACCGGCACCATCTGCACGACCAGCAGCATCACCAGCAGGGTCGTGCGGCTGCGGAACCGGAAGCGGGTCAGCGCCGTCGCCGCCAGGAACGAGATCAGCAGGCTCAGCAGCACCACGGCCAGCGCCACCACCAGGCTGTTCACCAGGTACCGCCCGAAGCTCTGCACGGTCAGCGCCCGCACGAAGCTGTCGAACGTGGGCGCGAGCGTCCACGGCCGCGGGTCGGCGGAGATGACCTCGTGCTCGGGTTTGAGCGCGGTGAGCACCATCCAGTACAGCGGGAACGCCACCACGCCCGCGATGAGGACCGTGACGCCCTCGACCAGTCCGCGCCTCACAGCTGTTCCCCCGACTTCCGCAGCGCCCGCAGGTACCCGAGCGTGATGAGCAGCAGGAGCACGGTCGTCACCACGCCGATGCTCGCGCCCAGCCCGTACTCCGAGGCGGCGAACGCCTGCTGGTAGGCGTAGACGTTGAGCACGAGGTTGCGCCCGGCGATGCCGCCGCCGCTGGTCATGATGTAGATCTGGGTGAACACCTTGAAGTCCCAGATGATCGACTGGATGGTCACCACGATCAGCAGCGGGCGCAGCAGCGGCAGGATCACCGAGCGGGCCGTGCGCAACGTCGACGCGCCGTCCAGGGCCGCCGCCTCCAGCACCTCGCCCGGGATCGACTTGATGCCCGCGTACAGGGTCACCATGACGAACGGGAACGAGCACCAGATCACCTGCGCCGCGACCAGGCCGAACGCGATCCAGCGGTCGTAGGTCCAGGAGAACCCGGTGGTGCCGAGGAGTTCGTTGACGAAGCCGAAGTTGGCGTCGAACAGGAACAGCCAGATCGTC
Organism: Saccharothrix sp.; assembly: GCF_031180885.1. Lineage (GTDB taxonomy): Bacteria > Actinomycetota > Actinomycetes > Mycobacteriales > Pseudonocardiaceae > Actinosynnema. The sequence continues at coordinate 47,220 of NZ_JAPSLK010000006.1, read as the reverse complement.
GAGCCGGCCACCGCCGGGGTGGCCCACGCGCCGAGGGCGGCGAGGAACAGCGTCATCCGCGCCCACGTGCGGACGCGGGTGGCCAGCACCGCCAGCGCGGCGCCGACCAGCAGCGTCCCGACCACGCACACCGCGGCGAACCCGACGGTCTGGCCCAGGACGGTCCAGAACTTCGCGTCCGACAGCAGGGTGGCGTAGTTGGCCAGCCCCAGGAAGGTCAGCGGCGCGCCACCGCTGACCTGCTCCTGGCCGTAGTCGAACAGCGAGATCAGGACGAGCTGGTAGATCGGGTAGCCCATGAGGCCCACCAGCACCAGCAGCGCCGGGGTCAGGTAGGCGAAGGCGATCGGGCCGTCGCCCCGTTTCCTCTTCCACCGCGGCCGGCGCGGCGCTTCGGGGTCGACCCGCACCCCGGTCGCGGGGCGCGGGTCGAGGTGGACGTCGGTCATGAAGCGAACGCCGCGTTCATCGCGTCGGCCGCCTTCTTGGCCGCGACGTCGAGGTCGTTGCCCGCGGCGGCCACCTCCTGGATGAGGGTCGGCAGCACGGCCTGGGCGTCGATCTTGGCCCAGTTCGGGGTGACCGGGACGAACTTGGTGCCCGCGTTCAGGGTCTTGATGAACGGCTCGACGGCGGGCTGCGACTCGGCGACCGCCTTCTGCACGTCGGCGAAGGTCGGCATGTTGCCCATGGCGTCGAACATCTTGCGCTGGTAGGTCTTGCCGCCCAGGAGCTGGACGAACTCCTTGGCCAGCGTCTTGCGCTCACTGCCCTTCATGACGCCGAGCAGGTTGCCGCCGGAGAACGCGGGCGCGATGGAGCCGGCCGTCTTGCCCGGCAGCGGCACGACCGCGTACTTGCCCGCGGCGCTGGAGGCGTCCACGGACTTGCGGTTGAAGTCGCCGCCGATGACCATCGCCGCCTTGCCCGCGCGGAACGCCTCGACGCTGGCGTCGCCGCCGTTGCCGGCGCACTGGGCGGGCGGGCAGATGTCGTCGGCGATCAGCTCGGTGTACTGGCGCAGGCCCGCCTTGGACTCGGCGCTGTCGATGGTGGAGACGTACTTGTCGCCGTCCTTGCGGGCGATGTCGCCGCCGTTGGCCCACACGAACGGCATGGCGCCGTAGGTGTACTTGCCGCCGGCGGAGATGCCGAGCATGTCCGGCTTGGACTCGCGGACCTTGCGGGCGATGGGCGCGATCTCGTCCAGGGTCGTCGGGGGCTTGAGGCCGAGTTCGTTGAAGACGTCGGTGCGGTAGTAGAGGGCGCGGACGCCGACGTACCAGGGCAGGCCGTAGACCTCGCCGTCGACCTTGCCGGTGTCGAGGACGGCGGGCAGGAGGTCCTTGGCGTCGGCCCAGCCGGACAGGTCGAGGTCGGTGAACCCGCCGCCCGCGACGTAGCCGGCGAGGTCGGTGTTGCCGAACTCGGCGACGTCCGGGGCGCTCTTGGGGTCGCTGAAGGCGGCCTTGAAGCGCTCGGCGCGGGTCTGGACCTGGATGTACTGGACGTCGACGGTGACCCCTTGGTGGGCGTTCTGGAACTCGGTCACCGCCTCCTTGACCACGGCCTCCTTGGGACCCCGGTTGACCTCGTCGAACAGCCAGACGCGGAGCTGCCCGGTCTGCTGGTCGGCGCCGGTCGCGGCCGGGCCGGACTGGACCGGGGCGCACCCCGTCACGGCGAGCACCGCGGCGGCGAACCCCGCCGCCGCGGCCACCCTGTTGGCAACTCGCATCTCGTCGACCCCTTGTTGCGTCACGTGCAACGGCTATTTCATGGGAAGCAACGGGGATGCTAGTGTCCGAGTCCGCGAACGGTCTAGACCAGATTCGCCCAGGTCCGGACGGCATCGGCGGACAGCGACGCGGCCCACCCGCCGGGCCGAACCGCGCTCCCGACGTGGAAGGCCGTGGCACCCAAGGCTTTGAGCGGTCCGACGTGCTCTTGCTTGAGGCCGCCGCCGACGAGGAGCGTGACCCTTTGCCGGCGGGCGGCGAGGTCTGCGAGGACGTCCATGCCGTCCGCGACGCCCTTGGGTGAGCCGGCCGCGAGGACGGTGTCGCAGCCGAGGTCGGCGACGACGTCCCAGGCCCGGCGGGGGTCGGCGGAGTTGTCGAGGGCGCGGTGGAAGGTCCAGGCGCAGCCGTCGATTTCTTCGAGGACGGCGCGGCAGGCTTCTTCGTCGATGTTGCCGTGGGCGTCGAGGAAGCCGAGGACGAATTCGGTCGCGCCGGCTTCCCGCGCGGTGGCGGCGGCGCGGCGTAGGCCGTCGAGGTCGCCGGGCGTGAACCCGGCGGCGTCGCGGAGCATGACCCGGACGGGCAGGTCGGTCGCCGCGAGCACGCTCTTGAGCAGGGCGGGCGGGGGCGTCAGGCCGTCGGCGGCCATGTCGGTGACGAGTTCGAGCCGGTGCGCTCCACCGGCCTGGGCGGCTTCGGCATCAACCGCGTCGAGAGCGATAACCTCAAGCATGGTCTAGACCATAGTCGTCAGCGGGGCCGGTGGAACGGTTGCGCCGGGGGCGAAACCGGGTCCGTTCAACGGACTGTCGCGGTGCGATGGGGGTATGTCGATCGCACACCTCAGCGACCCGCACCTGCGCACCGACGCCGTCGCCGCCGAACCCGCCGCCGCCCTGCACCGCGCGCTCGGGGCCGTGCTGGCGCTGGACCCGCGGCCGGACTGCGTGGTGATCACCGGCGACCTGTCGGAGTACCGGCACGACGCCTACACCCAACTCGCCGGCCTGCTCGACGGCTACCCGCTGCCCGTCCACCTCGTGATGGGCAACCACGACGACGCGCCCGGTCTGACGCGGGTCTTCGGCGGCACACCGTTCCTCGGCGGCACGCACGACACGCGGTACGTCGTGGACCACGCGGGCTTCAGCGTGATCGTGCTCGACTCGTGGCGGCCGGACAGCGCGGGCGGGCTGCTGGGCGCGGAGCAACTCGCGTGGTTGGACGAGGTGCTGGCCTCTCGGGAGCAACCCGCGTTCGTGTGCCTGCACCACCCGCCGTTCGACGTCGGCATCCCGTTCCTCGACGGCATCCGGCTGGAAGACGGTGACCGGCTCGCGGAGGTGCTGCGGAGGCACCCCCACGTCGCGCGGGTGCTGGTCGGGCACGTGCACCGGGCGGTGACCGCGCCGTTCGCGGGCACGGTGGTGTGCGTCGCCCCCAGCACGCACCGGCAGAGCAGGCTCACGCTGCGGCCGGACGGGCCGATGGGCTTCCTGCACGAGCCACCGGCGTTCCTGCTGCACCTCACCGACGGGGCCACCCACGTCGTGCCGGTTGGGGCACTCGTCGGTGGGTGGCGGCCTACAACATGATCGTCGGCGTGACCACCGTGCGGCCCGGTTCGCCGCGGGAGTTCACCAGGTGCACCACGATCTGCGTGGTGCCCGCGGGCACGTCCGACAGCACGAACCGGCCGCCGTCGTCGGCCTTCGTCGTGCTCGACTCGTGCTCGGCCACCCGCACCTCCACGGTGTGCTCACCCGCGGGGACGAGCCAGCCGTCGATGCGGTGGCGCGCGCCGGTCGAGGTGAAGTTCACCATCAGGGTCAGGTTGTCGACCGTGAACGTGATGGTCCCCGGGTTGCCGCCGCGGACACCCGCGAACGACCCCGCCCGCTCCCAGCGGGCCACCTCCACGTCCAGGTTCTCCAGGGCCACCGCGAACTGGATGCGTTCGACCAGCCCCGCCGGTGGCGCGTCCAGCTCGTACACCAACCGGTTCAGCTCGGTGAGGACAGCGGTGTCCTCATGGCCTCTGCGGTCATCGCGCGGGTCGATGTCGTTCACCGCGATCCTCCTTCCGCGTCAAGATGTGCGCGCAACGTCGTCAAGCACCGGCCCCTGGTCGGACCGATGCTCCCGCGTGGCATGGACAGTGCTTCGGCGACCGCGCGGTACTCCGCCCGCCCGGCCAGCACGGTGAGTCGCAGGAGTTCTTGGCACTTCTGCGACAAGCGGCCGAAGGCCCGCCACAACCGGTGGTCCCGGTCGTCGACCAGGGCGGCGTCCTCCGGCAACCCGTATTCGCTCTCCAACTGCTCCGCCAGCTCGTCGGAAAGCGCCGCTTCCCGACGACTGGGGGTCCAGGTGCGCTGCGCTTCCCGCCGCGTCGCCACGACGAGCCACCCCGCCAGCGCGCGGGGTTCGACCAACCGGTCCAGGTGGCGCAGCAGGGCCAGCCACACCGTCTGCACCACGTCCTCCGCGGTGCTGCGGTCCAGGCCGTGCCCGCGCGCGACGTGCCAGACCAGCGGCGTCAGGTCCGCGATCAGCACGTCCAGCGCCCTCCGGTCGCCGTCGCGGGCGGCGACGACGCAGGCAGCGTGCCGGTCCGTCCCGTCCAGACCCTCCCAGGGTGGCCGCTCACCAGCCGTGCGCAGCTCTCCCACGGTCGTCACCTCCTCCTCGACATCCCCCAGCCGGAGCTGATCGTTCCACGTCACGTGTGTCGGCGGTCCGCGATGCCCCCCTCGCACCGCGGACCGCCCTTCACCACGGGCGGCGTCCGATCGGCACCCCTCGAAGCCGACCGGACTCGCCGCCCCCCTCCCCCGAGTGGTCAGTGGGACGGCCGCCGGCCGTCGGTTCGGTTGTCCATCGCGTTCCTCCCGGGTCGAGGTTCGGTCATGAGATAAGGAGTGAGTAGATCTACGCTGGATACACAGCCTGTCGTTAACAGTTCACGGTCAGCGAACCGATCATGGGTTCGCGCAGGTGGGTGGCACACTTCCCGGCGTGTCCACACGCCGGGCCCGGGTCGACCACGAGGGCGCCCGGGTGACACCGCTCGAACTGTTCTTCGACCTGGTGTTCGTGTACGTGATCAACCAGGTGACCCAGCTGATGGCCGCCGACCCCACGGTCCGTGGCGTGGTGCGCGGCATGCTGCTGCTCGCCCTGCTCTGGTGGTGCTGGTGCTGCTACTCGTGGCTGGGCAACCGGGTGCACGCCCGACGACGACGGCGCGCGGATCGTGCTGTTCGCGGCGATGGCCGTGATGCTGGTGGCGTCGGTGACCCTCCCCGAGGCGTTCGACGACCTGCCGGGAGGTCTGCCCGGTCCGCTGGTGTTCGCGGCGTGCTACCTGTTCGTGCGGGTGCTGCACCTGGTGTCGTACTGGCGCTTCTCGCACGGTGACGCCGCCCTGCGCCGGCAGCTCGCGGTGACGTGCCTGCCGATGTTGTCGGGCACGGTGGTCCTGGTCTCGGCATCGTTCACTTCGGGGCTGACGCAGACGGCGCTGTGGGCGCTGGCGCTGGCCGTCGACTACGGCGGGGTGCTGCTGACCGGGGTGTCCGGGTGGCGGGTGCACTCGGCCGTTCACTTCGCCGAGCGGTACGCGCTGATCGTGCTGATCGCGTTGGGCGAGTCGATCGTGGCGGTGGGGGGTGGGCGTCGCGGACCTGCCGGTGTCGTGGCCGATCATCTTCGGGATCGTGTGCGGGTTGATCATCGCGGCGGCGCTGTGGTGGGCGTACTTCGACGTCGTGGCGCCGACGGCGGAGCGCGTACTGCACGCGGCGACCGGAGCGCGGCGGGCCGCCCTGGCCCGGGACTCGTTCACGTACCTGCACCTGCCGATGATCGCGGGGATCATCCTGCTCGCGCTGGGGCTGAAGAAGACCATGAACTACCTGGGCGGGGCGGACGGGCACACGCCGGGCGAGCACCTGCACGGGGTGGGGCCGTACGCGCTGTACGGGGGCGTGCTGCTGTACGTGCTGGGGCACATCGGGTTCCGGCTGCGGAACCTGGGGACGGTGAACGGGGTGCGGGTGGCGATGGCCGTGGTCCTGGTGGCCCTGACCCCGGTGGCGCTGCTGGTTCCGGCTTGGGCGGCGTTGGGGATCCTGACGGCGGCGTGCGTGCTGTGGATCGCTGTCGAGGTGCGGGTTTACGGCGGGGCGCGCCGCGAGATCCGCGAACGCATCCACGCGCCGGCGGAGCACTGAGGGCCATCACCCCATCGTGTGAGATGTCATTTTCGGCACCAACTGCGGGCTCGTGCGTCCCGTGAGGTGAGGAACGCGGGGGGACGGGGCGGGCCTGGGGCGAGGGCGAGGGCGAGCAACGCAGGGTCGAGCCGGGCCAGGCCAGACCGGACCGGGCTGGACCGGACCGCGCCGGGCCTGGCCGCGCTGGACCGGGCTGGGTTGAGCTGGGCCGCGCTGGACCGGGCTGGGTTGGGCTGGGCCGGACTGGGCCGAGGGCACGGCCGGGACGGGGGGCTGGCGGCAGGGCTTGAGCTGCCAGTTGCGGCGCTGGCGGCTGCGGTCGGTGGCCGGGGACGGCGAGGGCTGGGGCTGGGCTCGGCCGGCAGAGCCCGGCTTGCGCCAGCGAATCTGGAGCCAACGGTTCAGGCCGGCCTAGATCGGCGAGGGCGCAGGCAAGGCCAGGGGCCGGAGGCGCAGCGAGGCGGCGCGGCGGCGGCTCAAGCGACGGCGCGGTGGCACCAGCCCGCAGCACGGCGGCCCAGTAGCGCGGCGCAGTGACGCGCCGAGGCGAGGCGACGCGGCGACGCGGCGGGGCGGCGGGGCGACGGCCAGGGGTGAGGGCTGAGTGCGGTAGGGGTGGGGTGGTTGTGGCGGGTTGGGGTTGTCCGGGCTTTTTGCGCATACCGGTGAAGTGCGGCTCTCGGCGGGCGGTGCGAGGTCGGCTTGGGTGCATCGGGAGAGGGCCGGTGGGGAATCCGCAATTCTGCGCGGGCGGGTTAGGGCCGGTTGTCCGGTTGGCCGCGTGCATTGCGCAAAGCGAAAGCGGTGCGTGAAAGCCCCGACGCCGCGGGAAAGCCGGAAACAGGCCCAGAAGACAGGCCCAGAAGACAGGCCGAGAGAACAGGTCCTGGGAACAGGCGCCGAGTACAGGCACCGAGAACAGGCACCGGGAACACGCCCCGGAACACGTCCGGGAACGGCGAAGGGGCCCGGTCCGCGAACGGACCGGGCCCCTCGTGCCGCTTGGATCAGAAGTCCATGCCGCCCGCGTCCGGGACGGCCGGCGCGCCGGAGGACTTCTCCGGCTTGTCGGCCACCACGGCCTCGGTGGTCAGGAACAGCGCGGCGATGGAGGCCGCGTTCTGCAGAGCCGAGCGGGTGACCTTCGTCGGGTCCGGCACGCCGGCGGCGAGCAGGTCCTCGTAGACGCCGGTCGCGGCGTTGAGGCCGTGGCCGACGGGCAGGCCCTTGACCTTCTCCACCACGACGCCGCCCTCGAGGCCGGCGTTGATGGCGATCTGCTTGAGCGGCGCCTCGACGGCGACCTTGACGATGTTGGCACCCGTGGCCTCGTCGCCCTCCAGCTTCAGGCCCGCGAAGGCGGCCTCGGCGGCCTGGAGCAGCGCGACGCCGCCACCGGCGACGATGCCCTCCTCGACGGCGGCCTTGGCGTTGCGCACCGCGTCCTCGATGCGGTGCTTGCGCTCCTTCAGCTCCACCTCGGTGGCGGCGCCGGCCTTGATGACCGCGACACCACCGGCGAGCTTGGCCAGGCGCTCCTGGAGCTTCTCGCGGTCGTAGTCGGAGTCCGACTTCTCGATCTCGGCCCGGATCTGGTTGACCCGGCCCTGGATCTGCTCGGCGTCACCCGCGCCCTCGACGACCGTGGTCTCGTCCTTGGTCACGACGACCTTGCGGGCCTTGCCCAGCAGGGACAGATCGGCGTTCTCCAGCTTGAGGCCGACGTCCTCGGTGATGACCTGGCCACCGGTCAGGATCGCGATGTCCTGCAGGATGGCCTTGCGGCGGTCGCCGAAGCCCGGGGCCTTGACGGCGACGGACTTGAACGTGCCGCGGATCTTGTTGACCACCAGGGTCGCCAGGGCCTCGCCCTCGACGTCCTCGGAGATGATCAGCAGCGGCTTGCCGGACTGCATGACCTTCTCCAGCAGCGGGAGCAGGTCCTTGACCGACGAGATCTTGGAGCCGTAGAGCAGGATGTACGGGTCCTCCAGGACCGCTTCCTGGCGCTCCGGGTCGGTGACGAAGTAGCCCGAGATGTAGCCCTTGTCGAAGCGCATGCCCTCGGTCAGCTCGAGCTCGAGGCCGAGCGCGTTGCTCTCCTCGACCGTGATGACGCCTTCCTTGCCGACCTTGTCCATGGCCTCGGCGATCAGCTCGCCGATGGTCGAGTCGCCCGCGGAGATGGACGCCGTGGCGGCGATCTGCTCCTTGGTCTCGACCTCCTTGGCGGTCTTGAGCAGCTGCTCGGTCACGGCCTCGACGGCCTGCTCGATGCCGCGCTTGAGGCCCAGCGGGTTGGCGCCGGCGGCCACGTTGCGCAGGCCCTCGCGGACCAGGGCCTGGGCGAGCACGGTGGCGGTGGTGGTGCCGTCACCGGCGACGTCGTCGGTCTTCTTCGCCACTTCCTTGACGAGCTCGGCCCCGATCTTCTCCCACGGGTCCTCGAGCTCGATCTCCTTGGCGATCGAGACGCCGTCGTTGGTGATGGTCGGCGCGCCCCACTTCTTCTCGAGCACGACGTTGCGGCCCTTCGGGCCCAGCGTCACCTTGACGGCGTCGGCGAGGGTGTTCATGCCACGCTCGAGACCGCGGCGGGCGTCCTCGTCGAACGCGATCATCTTGGCCATTGCGGTGTGTTCCTCCGCCTTATAAACGACTCATGGGGCCACTGCGGACAGGTGCCCGCAGCGGAACACGGTGCTTGGCCAGGCTCGGTGCCCGCGACGGACGACCCACCCGTTACCACCGGGTGCGCCTCACCGTCCCAGCCTGCGTGCTGGCACTCAGGTGTTCCGAGTGCCAGCACCGTGTTTAGCACTCACCGCCGTCGAGTGCAAGAACCCCAGGTCACCGGGATGTCTTGACGGGCACGCTGGTGGGCAGCGGCTTCGAGCTGGTCGTGGTGCCGCCGACGTCGATGGACTGCCCGGAGCTGGTGGACTGCGGCGGGCGCGGCGGTTCGTCCTTGGGCGTGAGGATCAGCACCACGATGACGATCGCGATGATCGCCACCACGCCCGCGACCACCGGCGCGAACCACGCGGGCCGCTCCTTCTTGGTCGAGGTGAACGCCGAGGCGCCGCCCATCTGGGTCGGCGGGCGCAGCCGCACCGGTTCGGCGAGGAACCCGGGCTGGTTGGCGAAGCCGGGCGGCGGCTGCTGGGCCGGCATGCCACCGGACGGGGGACCCACGACCGGGGTCGGCCCCGAGACGGGGGCGTCGACCCGGCGGGGCGAGCTGGTCACGGTCGCCGCGCCGCCCAGCGCGGTGCGCACGGCCGAGATCAGCTCCTGGCACGACCCGAAGCGCTGGTCGGGGTTCTTGGCGGTGCCCTTGCGCAGCGCGTCGTCGATGCCCGGCGGCAGCGCGACCAGCGAGGTCAGCGCCGGGATCTCCTGGCCGAGGTGGCCCTGGATGACGTCCTGCACACCGCCCTGGAACGGGGGCCGCCCGGACAGGCACGCGAACACCATGCACGCCAGCGCGTACTGGTCGGTGCGGCCGTCGAGGGGCTCGCCGCGCAGGTGCTCGGGCGCGGCGTAGGTCGGGGAGCCGAGGAAGTCGCCGGTCCGGGTGCGGTGGCCGGTGGCACCGCGCCGGGTCAGGCCGAAGTCCGCGAGGTAGACGTGCTCGCGGGACGCTTCCTTGGTGGTGACCAGCACGTTCGCCGGTTTCACGTCGAGGTGGACCAGGCCCTTGCCGTGCAGCATGTCCAGCGCTTCGGCGACCTGGCCGAGCAGGGTGAGCGTGCGGGCGGGCGAGATCGGGCCGTCCTTGATGTGGGAGGCCAGGTCCTGGCCGTCGACCAGCCGCATCGCGATGTAGAGCAGGCCGTCGACCTCGTCGAAGTCGTACAGCGGCACGATGTTGGCGTGGTCGATCGCCGAGGTGTTGCGGGCCTCGTCCACGAACCGCTCGCGGAACTCGGCGTCGGCGGTGAGGTGCTCGCCGATGACCTTCAGCGCGACCTTGCGGCCGAGCCGGACGTCCGTGGCCTTGTAGGTCACGCTCATGCCACCGCGGCCGAGCACCCCGTCGATGCGGTAGTGGCCCAGCCGTCGCCCAGACAGGTCCTCCGACACGCGAGGCAGCCTAACGTCCGGCCGAACGGGCGTGCGGGCGGTTCCGGGTAAGTCCGGTCACGACACGCGTCACGACGGGTGTCACGGCGGTCGCGGGAAACGGCCCGACCCGCCGCGGGGCGGGCCGGGCGGGGTTCACGATGCCTTCCGGACGTCCGCCGCCTGGCTGCGGCCGTCCCGGCCCGCCTGGATCTCGAACTCCACGCGGTCGCCCTCGGCCAACGTGCGGAAGCCTTCCATTTGGATCGCCGAGTAGTGCACGAAGACATCGGGCCCGCCGTCGGCGGCGATGAAGCCGTACCCCTTCTCCGAGTTGAACCACTTGACCGTGCCGACAGCCAAGACGTCCTCCTTCGAGAAATACCTGAGCAAACCGCCACGCTAGAGGCACGAGGGGGTTCGCCGATACCTCCTTATGGAGTCATGCGCGCACGCTGAATCCGTTGTCGCGCAACCAAGTGACGAGTCCGCGCGGACTGCGCGTGCGGGTCAGCACCAGGCCCGGCCCGGCGAAGTCGAACGCGAGCCCGTCGCCGGTGCGGACCGATTGCGGCAGGTCCGGGGTGAGGGCGCGCAGGCGGCACTGGACGGTGTCGGCGAACCCGATGACGTGCCCGGCGTCGAGGGTGACCAGTTCGCCCGCGGCGAGGGTGACCACGTCGAGGGTGCCGTAGCAGCTGAGCACGACCGAGCCGGTGCCGCGGAAGTGGGTCAGGAAGCCGTTGTCGCCGCCGTGCAGGGCGCGCACCGGGGGCGCGGCCGGGTCCAGGGCGACGGTGACGGCGCCCGCCAGCCAGGTGTTGCGGGCGACGCACCAGCCGGTGGTGCCGTCGAGTTCCAGGACGTGCAGGTCGCCGGGCAGCGGGGGCGCGACGTCGACCCAGCCCCCCTCGGGACCCGCGGTGCACAGGGCGGCCTTGACGCCGGGCGCCTTGCCCCTGGTGTCGACGGCGACGCCGTAGCTGGTCGCGACCAGGGACGACCGTTCGACGAGCACCGGCTCGGCGGGCGCGAGCACCAGCCTGGCCACCCCGAACGTCGGCGTGTGTCGCGTGCGGACCTGCACCGGACTCCCCCCTACTGCGATCACCCTGCGGCCGGTCGGAGCAGTTTCGCACGGGCGCGGCAGGATGGTGGCCGTGTCGAACCCCTTGACGCGAGTCGCTGATCACCGTGCGCGCGTGGCGGACCTGGTCGGCGTGATGCCGGTGGCGGACCTGCCCGTCGCGGACTGCCTGGGCCTGGTGCTGGCCGCCGACCTGGTGGCGCCGATCCCCCTGCCCCCGTTCGACAACTCCGCGATGGACGGCTACGCGGTGCGCGCCGCCGACGTCGCCGAGGTGCCGGTGACGCTGCCGGTGGCCGACGACATCCCGGCGGGGAAGACGTCGCTGGTGCCGTTGGAGCCGGGGACCGCGCAGCGGATCATGACCGGCGCGCCGGTGCCGCCCGGCGCGGACGCCGTGGTGCAGGTCGAGTGGACCGACGGCGGGACGGCGGCGGTGCGGGTGGACCGGTCGGTGGTCGTCGGGCAGAACGTGCGGACGGCGGCGGACGACGTGGCCGTGGGCGCGACCGTGCTGACCGCGGGCACGCCGCTGGGTCCGGCGCAGCTGGGGTTGGCGGCGGCGCTGGGGTTCGCGGTGCTGCCGGTGCGCAGGCGGCCCCGCGTGCTGGTGCTGTCGACCGGGTCGGAGCTGGTGTCGCCGGGGACCGAGCTGCTGCCGGGGCAGATCTACGAGTCCAACGGCGTGATGCTCGCCGCGGCCGTGCGGGAGGCGGGCGGCGAGGCGGAACTGCTGCGGTTCGTGCCCGACGACGTGGACGCCTTCCACGCGGCGGTCGGCGCGCGGATCGCGGAGTTCGACCTGCTGCTCACCTCGGGCGGGGTGAGCGCGGGCGCGTACGAGGTGGTCAAGGACGCGTTCACCGGGCGGGGCGTGGAGTTCACGAAGGTCGCGATGCAGCCGGGCGGGCCGCAGGGCGCGGGCCGCTACCAGGGGGTCGCGGTGGCGACGCTGCCCGGCAACCCGGTGAGCGCGCAGGTGTCGTTCGAGGTGTTCATCCGGCCGGCGCTGCGGGCGGCGATGGGGTTCGCGCAGGTCGAGCGGCCCACGGCGATGGCCAGGCTGAGCGCCGGCCTGACCTCGCCGGCGGGGCGCACCCAGTTCCGGCGCGGCAAGTACGACCCGGTGTCCGGGCAGGTCGTCACGCCCGTGGGCGGGCCGGGGTCGCACCTGCTGTCGGCGCTGGCGATCAGCGACTGCCTGATCGAGGTGCCCGAGGAGGTGACCGAGCTGGCCGAAGGTGCCGAGGTGCTCGTCCGGTTCCTCTGAGCTCAAGCTGCGCGCGGAGCCCGAGGGCGTGCCGCTGACCCGGGCCGAGCAGCTTCGAGCGGAGTGGCCGGAGATCGTCCGGTTGGCGCGCGCGGCGCACGTGGCGCACTTCGCGGGCATGCCGGCCGAGGCGGGCTGGCAGAGCGGTGTAGCGCCGTCGGGCACGCTGGACGAGCTGCTGACCGGACTCGAACAGGGCCGGCTGCGGGAGTTGGCGCCGCAGATCCTCAGCGAGGACGTGCCGGCCGAAGAGCACGACGACGCGTTGGTCGAGGTGGTGACCCGGTTGCCGGGCGCGGTGCTGCTGGACGAGTTGGTGCGCGCGGGCCGGGCCGAGTTCCCGTTGGACTGGGGCGGGCCGTGGCAGGTCGTGCTGGCGGACGGGACGACGGTGGACACACCTGAAGTGGTCGCGTCGGCCGTTCAGGGTGCTACGAACGTGCCGATGGTGCGCGAACGAGTGAGCGCGTTGTGTGACAGAGCGCTCACACGCTGACATTGAGTACGCCATGTGACCCGGATTACACTCGAGTCATACTCGTCCGGTGGTGCGCGTGCGTTCGTCGGGGGACGCACGGGCACGCCGGACGGGGCCGGGTGCCGCCGGCGTAGCGTGTGGCCGGTCGAATGACACGAGCCCCGACCCGAGAGAGCCATGACCGTCGATCGCGACAACAACAGTGGTGCCGTCTCCCACTTCCTCGACCTCGCCAAGGGGATCGTCCCCCCGATGAACCCCGCGGGTCGCCCGTTCGTGGTGGGCGCGGCCGTCGCCACCCTCCTGCTGCGCCGGTTCTCCAAGCGCGCGGGTGTCGTCGGCGCCCTGCTGACCGCCTGGGTGGCGTGGTTCTTCCGCGAGCCCAAGCGGACCACGCCGACCCGGCCCGGCATCGCCGTGGCGCCCGCCGACGGCACGGTGTCCCACGTCGTCGAGGCGGTGCCGCCGGCCGAACTGGGCCTGGGCGACGTCCCGATGACCCGGATCAGCGTGTTCCTGTCGGTGTTCGACGTGCACGTCCAGCGCGTGCCGGTGCCGGGCACCGTGAAGCAGGTGTCCTACCGGCCCGGCAAGTTCCTGTCCGCGGACCTGGACAAGGCCAGCGAGGACAACGAGCGCAACACCGTGTGGCTGCGGTCCTTCGACGGCCACGACGTCGTGGTGGTTCAGATCGCGGGCCTGGTGGCGCGGCGGATCGTGTGCCACGTGGCCGAGGGCGACAAGGTCGCGGCCGGCCAGACCTACGGCCTGATCCGGTTCGGGTCGCGGGTCGACCTGTACGTGCCGGCGGGCAGCCGCGTGCTGGTCGAGGCGGGTCAGAAGACCATCGGCGGCGAGACCGTGCTCGCCGAACTCCCGGAGGGCTGAGGCCGATGGCTCCCAGCGGCCCCGGGGTCCGGCTGCTGCCCAACGCCATCACCGTGCTGGCGATGTGCGCGGGCCTGTCGGCGGTGTACTTCGCCATCAACGGGTTCTACGGCGCGGCCATCGCGTCCATCGCCATGGCGGCGGTCTTCGACGGCCTCGACGGCCGGATCGCCCGGTTGCTGGACGCCACCAGCAAGATGGGCGCCGAGCTGGACTCGCTGGCCGACGCCATCTCCTTCGGCGTCGCGCCCGCGCTGGTCATCTTCGTGTGGAAGTTCGACACCAGCCGCGAGGGCTGGGTCGTCGCGCTGATCTTCGCCGTGTGCATGGTGCTGCGCCTGGCCCGGTTCAACACGCTGCTGGAGGTGGAGCAGCCGCCGTTCGCGAAGGAGTTCTTCGTCGGCGTGCCCGCGCCGGCCGGCGGGTTGTTGCTGCTGCTGCCGCTGATCCTGGACGAGCAGTTCCGCCGCGGCGGCTGGTGGTCGGAGCCGTGGGTGGTCGCGGTGTGGACGGTGGCGATCGCGCTGCTGCTGGTCAGCCGCATCCCGACGCTGTCCGTGAAGACGATCAAGGTCCCGCCGCGCGCGGTCGCCCCGCTGCTGGTGGGGGTCGCGCTGCTGGCGGCGGCGATCATCACGTTCCCGCTGGTGGCGCTGATCGCGGCGTCGCTGCTGTACCTGGCGCACCTGCCGTACTCGGTGCGGCGGTACCGGTGGCTGGCCAAGCACCCGGAGGCGTGGTCGGTGCCGGCGGCGGACCGTCGCGCGATCAAGCGGGCGCACGGCGTGGCGGCTCGGCGGTTGGGCCTGCGGCAGCCGTTGGGCGGCCGGGTGGCGGGGGCGGCGATGCGTGCCGTTCGACGGCCGCGCCGGACCGTGGACCCGACCCAGGTGGCCGCGGAGACCAACGGCCAGCCGGGCGGCAAGCGCCGCGGCTGGCGGCAGATCGGCCTGCGCCGCCACCACCGGTCCTAGAGCCCTTTGGCTTCGGCACCACCGGCCCTGGAGCCTTTTTGGTTCGGCACCCACCGGTCTTAGAGCCTTTTGCCGGCACCACCGGCCCTGGAGTCCTTTTGTCGGCTCCAGCGGCTGTAGAGCTCTTTTTGTCGGTACCCCGCGGGATGATCGAACCGGGGGCCGGAGGCCACGCTGAACGGCCCCGGCGGGACCTCACCCGCCGGGGCCGTTCGCTGTCCTAGGCTCTTGTCGTGATCACGTTGACGGCCCGCCTGTCGCCTTCCGCCCTCGACACGCGCCGCGGTGTGGTGCGGATGCACCCCGAGGTGCTGGACGCGTTGGGGTTGCGGGCCTGGGACGCCGTCAAGCTGACCGGGTCGCGGGTGTCCGCCGCCCTCGCCGCCGCCGGGGACGGGCCGCCCGGGGTGGTGTTCGTGGACGACGTGACGTTGTCCAACCTGGGTGTGGTCGAGGGGTCCGAGGTCGTGGTCACGCCGGTCGAGGTGGCCGGGGCGCGGGTGGTGACCGTGGCCGGGTCGCGGCTGGCGAGCACGTCGTTGACGCCCGAGACGTTGCGGATGGCGTTGACCGGCAAGGTGCTGACGGTCGGGGACGCGGTGTCGCTGCTGCCCCAGGACCTCGCGCCGCCGCCGGGCGTGGACGTCAGCGAGACGCGGCGGAAGCTGTCCAACGCGATCGGCATGACGTGGACCAACGAACTGCTCACGATCACGTCCGTCGACCCCGCCGGGCCGGTGGCGGTGCAGCCGTCGACCGTGGTCGGGTGGCGGGACGGGGCGCGGACGGGTGATCCCTCGCCGAAGCCGGTCGCGCCGGCGCCGCCGGTGGAAGCGGTGCCGATCGCGGACCTGGTCGGGCAGCAGGACGCGGCCCGCCGGCTCACCGAGTGGCTGGACCTGACGTTCAAGCACCCCGAGCTGCTGACCCGGCTGGGCGCGGCGCCCCGGCTGGCGGCGCTGGTCAGCGGGCCGGAGGGCGTGGGCAAGGCGACCTTGGTGCGAGCGGTCGCGCAAGGTGTCGGTGCGGCGGTGGTCGAGGTGGCCGCGCCGAGCATCGCGGTGCTGGAGGCGAACGCGACCGTTGCGCGGCTGACCGACGCGTTGTCGTCGACCGGGTCGCCCGCGGTGTTGCTGTTGACGGACGTCGAAGCCCTGCTGCCGGCGGCGGACCCGCCCCCGGTGGCGACGGTCGTGCTGGACGCGTTGCGGGAGGCCGTGTCGCGGCCCGGGTTCGCGCTGGTGGTGACCAGTGCGCACCCCGAGGCGGTGGACCCCCGGCTGCGCGTGCCGGAGCTGGTGGACCGCGAGCTGGTGCTGCCGCTGCCGGACGGGGTCGGGCGGACCGAGTTGCTGCGGGTGCTGCTGCGGGACGTGCCGCTGGAGCCGGACGTGGACCTCGGGGTGGTCGCGGACCGGACGCCCGGGTTCGTCGCGGCGGACCTGGTGGCGTTGCGGCGGGAGGCGGCGGTGCGGTCGGCGCTGCGGCAGCGGGACGTCGCGGAGCCGCACGTGGCGCAGCAGGACCTGTTGGGCGCGTTGGAGACCGTGCGGCCGATCTCGATGTCCACTTCGGACACGTTGCGGACCGGCGGGCTGACGCTGGACGACGTCGGCGACATGACCGAGGTCAAGCAGGCCCTCACCGAGGCCGCCCTGTGGCCGCTGCAGTACCCGGACTCGTTCGCCCGCCTGGGCGTCGCGCCGCCGCGCGGCTTGCTGCTGTACGGGCCGCCGGGGTGCGGGAAGACGTTCCTGGTGCGGGCGCTGGCGGGGAGCGGGCGGCTGAACGTGCTGTCGGTCAAGGGCGCCGAACTGATGGACAAGTTCGTCGGGGAGTCGGAGCGGGCGGTGCGCGAGTTGTTCCGCCGTGCTGCCGAGGCCGCGCCGGCGTTGGTGTTCCTGGACGAGGTGGACGCGTTGGCCCCGCGGCGGGGGCAGTCGTCGGACTCTGGGGTTGGTGACCGGGTGGTGGCGGCGCTGTTGACTGAGTTGGACGGCGTCGAGCCGCTGCGGGACGTGGTGGTGCTGGGCGCGACGAACCGGCCCGAGCTGATCGACCCGGCGCTGCTGCGACCGGGCCGGTTGGAGCGCTTGGTGTACGTGCCGCCGCCGGACGCTGCGGCGCGGGCCGAGATCTTGCGGGCGTCGTCGCGGAACACGCCGTTGGCCGGAGATGTCGACTTGTCGGCTTTGGCGGAGGAGTTGGAGGGGTACTCGGCGGCCGACTGCGCGGCTTTGGTGCGGGAGGCGGCGTTGACCGCGATGCGGGAGTCGCTGTCGGCGGCAGAGGTGACTTCGGACCACTTGGCGAGGGCGCGGGCGGCGGTGCGGCCTTCGCTGGACCCGGCGCAGTTGGCGGCTTTGGAGGCTTACGCGGAGTCCCGCCAGAGCTGAGCTTCAGGAGGGCTGGGCTTTCGGAGGGCTGGGCTTTCGGAGGGCTGGGCTTTCGGAGGGCTGGGCTGCACGAGGGCTGGGCCTGGGGAGGAGCGGGCCCGAGAAGAGCGGCTGCGGGTGGGACGGCTGCGGCGCAAACGCTTGCCCTGGTGCCGGCCTGCTGGTTCGCTGCCGCCGGGCGCGGCCACCGGCCCTCGTGGGCGTGGCCTCCGGCCCCCAATGCCATTGTCCCAGAGGGGTACGACAGTTCTGCGGTTCGAACGTAGCCCGGTGCGACCCGAACGCACACTGGACGGGTTTTGAGTCCGCCGCCACCGCTGCCGGGCGTCAGATCTTGCCGGAAGGACCCTGGTAGTCGTTGGTCACGATGACGATGATGCCGGGGTGGGCGGCTTCGATGCCGTCGAAGCGCGGCTTCACCTCGGCGCGCAGGGCTCGGGCCAGTTGTTGCGCCGCCGCTTCCTCGTCCGTGCCCGGGCGGAAGTAGACCGTGGTCGTGGGGATCACGCCCTGGGAGTAGTTGCCCGTCTCCACGACGTCCCAGCCGACCTTGCGGACGTCGTCCGACGCGCGGGCCGCCAAGTTCTGGATGTTGCTGTTGTTGTAGACCCGCACCGGGGGCTTGTTGGTCGGGGTGACCGGGGGTGGCGGGGTCGTGGTGGCGGCAGGGGTGCCGGGCGAGGGGGACGTGGTGGTGGCCGGCGGGGTCGTGGGGGAAGCGGTTGTCGGTTGGGCGGAGTCCGAAGTGCCGGGAGGCTGGGTGTCGGACGGTTGGGACGCGGTGGTGGACGGCTGGGCGCCTGGCTGGTCCTCGTCGCCGCCGGTGAACAGGGTGGCCACGCCGATCACCAGGGCGACCGCGGCCACGCCGATCAGGGCGAGGCCGGCGGCGCGGGCGGTGTGGGCGGAACGTGCGGGCTCCGGGGTGCTCATCGGCGTTCGACACCCGGGTGCTCAACGCCGAAGCGGCGGGCGGCTCGGGCCCGTTGCCTGCCGGTCCGGGACCGGCGCAGGCGCTTCACCAGCATGGGGTCCGCGGCCAACGCCTCTTCCTTCTCCAGCAACGCGTTGAGCAACTGGTAGTACCTCGTCGGGGACAGGTCGAACAGCTCCTTGATGGCCTGCTCCTTGACGCCCGCGTACTTCCACCACTGGCGTTCGAAGGCCAGGATCGCCCGCTCCCGGTCGTCCAAACCGTCGTCCGGCCCCTCCGCCGGCGCCAGTGCCTCTGCGGCGTCCATCTGGCTCCTCAGCCCTACCTGGTGCGTCGGTGCCATTCAATCACGTGATCTTGGCCCGGGTCGTCTCATCGCCTCGGCGCGTCCTGTGGACGGATACGCTTGTCGCCATGTCAGTCCACCCCATCGTCATCGCCGGCGAACCCGTGCTCCACCGCCCGACCAAGCCGGTCGAGGTCTTCGACGACGAGTTGCGCGCGTTGATCGACGACATGTTCGAGACCATGGCGGCGGCGCACGGGGTGGGCCTCGCGGCCAACCAGATCGGCATCGACAAGCGGGTCTTCGTCTACGACTGCCCCGACGACCAGGGCGTCCGCCACCGCGGTGTGGTGGTCAACCCGGTGCTGGAGACCTCCGAGGTGCCGCTGGGCATGCCCGACCCGGACGACGACTACGAGGGCTGCCTGTCGGCGCCGGGCGAGTCGTACCCGACGGGGCGGGCGTCGTGGGCGAAGGTGACCGGGTTCGACGGCGACGGCAAGCCGGTCGAGGTCGAGGGCACCGGGTTCTTCGCGCGCTGCCTCCAGCACGAGACCGACCACCTCGACGGGTACCTGTACCTGGACCGGCTCGTGGGGCGGCACAAGCGGGCGGCGAAG
The DNA here is from genome assembly GCF_031180885.1 of Saccharothrix sp. Taxonomy (GTDB): domain Bacteria; phylum Actinomycetota; class Actinomycetes; order Mycobacteriales; family Pseudonocardiaceae; genus Actinosynnema. The sequence goes on along the minus strand of NZ_JAPSLK010000006.1, from coordinate 28,242 downwards.
AAGATGCTCAAGGCCAACGGGTGGGGCGTCCCGGGGCTGTCCTGGGACCCCGCGACCTCCGCGGACCCCTTCGCGGGCGACGAAGACGACGACTGACCACCAGGAGTCCAGGGGAAGGCGAAAACGCCTGGACAAGAGGGTGACGATGGCTGCATGTGGAGCAGCATCGTCGCCTTCGCGGCGGCGTCCTTCCTGATCGCGTTGTCGCCCGGGCCCGGTACGGCGCTGGTGCTGCGGCAGTCGGTCCGGGGGCGGGCGGGGGCGCTGGCCACGGTCGCGGGCATGGAGGTCGGGGTCGCGGTGTGGGCGGTGGCCGCGGCGCTCGGGCTGTCGGCGCTGCTCACCGCCTCGGAGATCGCCTACCACGGGCTGCGCGTCGCGGGCGCCGCCTACCTGATCCACCTCGGGGTGTCCGCCCTGCTCAAGGCAGGCGCGCCGCTGCCGGAGGCGGAACCGGCCCGGCACGCGCTCCGGGCCGGGCTGGTGGTGAACCTGGCCAACCCGAAGCTGGGCGCGTTCGCGCTGTCGTTCCTGCCGCAGTTCCTGCCGGCGGACGCGGGGCGGGGTGCGCTGCTGGTGTTCGCGCTGGTCTGGGTGGCCGTCGACACGCTGTGGTACCTGGTCGTCGTGGGTGTCCTAGACCGGGTCCGCGGCCTTCTGTCCCGGGCGCGGGTCCGGCGGGCGGTCGAGCGGGTGTCCGGGGCCGTGCTGGTCGGGCTTGGGCTTCGGCTGGTGCTCGACCCGCGCTGACCGGCGCCACGGCAGTTCCGGGAACCCGGCCAGCTCGACGTGGGTGGTGCAGGCGGCCAGTTCGGCGTACGCGCCGGCCAGGACGTGGGCCCGGATGCGCCGCACCTGGCCGACCGTCGGCAGCTCTCCCACCAGCAGGAACGGCAGGAGCAACCGCCACGCCCCGACCACGCTCGCCCGCCGCCGGTGCGGTGCGCGCAACACCGCGCGCGCCACCCGCAACGCGTGCTCGCCGGCGGTCATGGCGCGCGGGTAGCCCGCGTGGTCCCACGCCCAGCGCAGTTCGTCGGCCGTCGCGCACCGCACGCAGTCCACCGGACCGGTGGCCGGCTCCTCGCCGCAGTGCGCGCAGGTCACCAGGGTCATCGCCCAGTCGGTGCAGGTCCACGGGTGCCGGCCCACCTCGTCGGCCAGCACCAGCTCGGCCAGCTCCTTCTCCCCCGCGCCGCCCTCGGCGAGCTTCTCCGCGGCCAGCAGCTCCTGCCAGTCCAGCAGCCAGTACTGGTCGACCAGCTCGGCGCAGTACCGGCAGCCGGGGTAGCTCCGGCCCGCCGGCTCGCCGCACGACGGGCACGGCGACACCGCGGCGGGGCGCGCCACGCGCCGTGCACCGGGCGGGAAGGGCTGGTGATCAGCCACGCGGAGAAAGGTACGCGCAAAGGGCCACCCTTGGCATCCGCGTGACGGCGACCGGACCGGGCCGGCCTTGGCATCGGCGCGGTGGCCTGGCTATGGTCAGGCGGACAACTCAACAAACGCGGGAGCTTGCGCCACAGCGGGCTGAGAGGGCGGCTGGAGACGACTCCGGTGCCGCCGACCGCCTGAACCTGACCGGGTAATGCCGGCGTAGGGAGGAATGTCGTGACGGCACTTGACGACCGTTCGGTGAAGCCGACTGTCACCACCGGCCCGATCTCGGGCTCGCGCAAGGTCTACCGCGAGGTGGCCGACGGGGTGAAGGTCCCGTTCCGCAGGGTGGGGCTCACCAACGGCGAGCACGTCGACCTCTACGACACTTCCGGTCCGTATACCGACTCCGAAGCCACCATCGACGTCCACAGTGGACTGCCCAAGCTGCGCGCGGACTGGATCGCGGCGCGCGAGCCGGTCAACGGGGCGGTGACCCAGTTGGCGTACGCCAAGGCCGGGATCATCACGCCGGAGATGACCTTCATCGCCGCGCGCGAGAACATGAGCCCGGAGTTCGTGCGGGAGGAAGTGGCCATCGGCCGCGCGGTGATCCCGTTGAACCGCAACCACCCCGAGGCCGAGCCGATGATCATCGGCAAGAAGTTCCTCGTGAAGATCAACGCCAACATCGGCAACTCCGCCGTGACCTCCTCGATCGAGGAGGAGGTGGAGAAGATGGTGTGGGCCTCCCGCTGGGGCGCCGACACGATCATGGACCTGTCCACCGGCAAGCGCATCCACGAGACCCGCGAGTGGATCATGCGCAACTCGCCGGTGCCGATCGGCACGGTGCCGATCTACCAGGCGCTGGAGAAGGTCAACGGCGACCCGGCGAAGCTGTCCTGGGAGGTCTACCGGGACACCGTCATCGAGCAGGCCGAGCAGGGCGTCGACTACATGACGGTGCACGCGGGCGTGCTGCTGCGGTACGTGCCGCTGACCGCGCGCCGGGTCACCGGCATCGTCTCGCGCGGCGGGTCGATCATGGCCGCGTGGTGCCTGGCGCACCACAAGGAGAGCTTCCTCTACACGCACTTCGAGGAGCTGTGCGAGATCCTGCGCACCTACGACGTGACGTTCTCGCTGGGTGACGGCCTGCGGCCGGGCTCGATCGCGGACGCCAACGACGAGGCCCAGTTCGCCGAGCTGCGCACGCTGGGCGAGCTGACCCACATCGCGCGCGCGCACGACGTGCAGGTGATGATCGAGGGCCCCGGCCACGTCCCGATGCACAAGATCGCGGAGAACGTGCGGCTGGAGGAGGAGTGGTGCGGCGAGGCGCCGTTCTACACCCTCGGGCCGCTGGCCACCGACATCGCGCCCGCCTACGACCACATCACCTCGGCGATCGGCGCGGCGCAGATCGGCTGGCTGGGCACGGCGATGCTGTGCTACGTCACGCCCAAGGAGCACCTGGGCCTGCCCAACCGGGACGACGTGAAGACCGGCGTGATCACCTACAAGATCGCGGCGCACTCGGCGGACCTGGCCAAGGGCCACCCGGGCGCGCAGGACTGGGACGACGCGCTGTCCAAGGCGCGCTTCGAGTTCCGGTGGGAGGACCAGTTCAACCTGTCGCTGGACCCGGACACCGCGCGCTCGTTCCACGACGAGACGCTGCCCGCGGAACCGGCGAAGACCGCCCACTTCTGCTCGATGTGCGGGCCGAAGTTCTGCTCCATGAAGATCACCCAGGACGTCCGCAAGTACGCCGAGGAGCGCGGGCTGTCCACTGTGGAGGCGATCGAGGCGGGGATGGAGGAGAAGTCGCACGAGTTCTCCGACCACGGCAACAAGGTCTACCTGCCGGTCGTGACCGACTGATGACCGTCGCACCACCGAAGGCCCTCACCATCGCCGGGTCCGACTCCGGCGGTGGTGCGGGCCTGCAGGCCGACCTGCGGACGTTCTTCGCGTGCGGCGTGCACGGCATGACCGCCGTGACCGCCGTGACCGTGCAGAACTCCTTGGGCGTCACCGGGTACACCGAGATCCCGCCGGAGACCGTGGCGGCGCAGATCGAGGCCGTGGCCGGCGACATCGGGGTGGACGCGGCGAAGACCGGGATGCTCGCGTCGGCGGCGATCATCGAGGCGGTGGCGGACGCGTGCGATCGGGTCCACATCGGACGGTCGATCCCGTTCGTGGTCGACCCGGTGGCCGCGTCCATGCACGGCAACCAACTCCTGCGCGACGACGCCCTGGACGCCTTGCGCACCAAGCTGTTCCCGCGCGCGACCCTGATCACCCCGAACCTGGACGAGGTGCGGCTGCTGACCGGCGTCGACGTGCGCTCGCACGACGACCAGCGGAAGGCGGCCGAGGTGCTGCTGGGGTTCGGGTCGAAGTGGGTGCTGGTCAAGGGCGGGCACCTGTGGGACGACCCGGGGTGCCTGGACGTGCTGTACGACGGTTCGGAGTTCATCGAGTTCCCCGGGCCGCGCTACGACGTCAAGCACACCCACGGCAGCGGTGACACGCTCGCGTCGGCCATCACTTCGCGGTTGGCGCGCGGCGAGGACGTGCCCACGGCGGTGGCGTTCGGCAAGGAGTTCATCGTGAAGTCGGTGGCTGCGGCGTACCCGCTGGGTGGGGGCGTCGGGCCGGTGTCGCCGCTGTGGCGGCTGGAGGAGTAGAGGGCTAGCGTCGCGAAGCCGCGTCGGCTTGTCGCGCCGATTTCCCGGCGATCAGCTTTTCCGATCGTCGGGAAATCGGCGCGACGATCGGACTCCATGGCGGCTTCGCCGCGACGCCGGAGGCGGCGCCGTGCAACACTGCAGCGTGGACCGTGAACGGATCACGCTCACCGGCGCGCCTGAAACGATGCTGGCCACCCTTTATGGGCGTGCGTTGGACAGCCGTTCCCGCAAACCGATCTTGAATGACGTTGCGGCGGCTGACGCAGTTAGGCGCATCGACTACGACTTCCGGCGCACGGGGATGAACGCCTCCAGCGCGGCCGGTGTCGCCATGCGGGCCAAGAAGTTGGACGACTGGACGCGGGACTTCCTGCGCGCCAACGAGAACGCGACCGTGCTCCACCTGGCCTGCGGCTTGGACACCCGCGTGTTCCGGCTCTCCCCCGGCCCGCACACGCGCTGGGTCGACGTCGACCTCCCGCAGGTCGTGACGCTGCGGGAACGGCTGCTCCCCGTGCCGGACGGCGACTACCGGCTCATCGCGTCCTCGGTCACCGACGACGCGTGGCTGGCCGAGGTGCCCGACGACCGGCCCACCGTGGTCGTCGCCGAGGGCCTGACCATGTACCTGCGTCCGAGCGAGGTCGAAGCGCTGATCAAGCGGGTGGTGGGCCGGTTCCCGAGCGGCGAGTTGCTGTTCGACGTCTACGGGTCGTTCGGGATCAGGATGCAGAAGCTGGTGCCCGCCGTGCGGAGGTCCGGCGCGACCCTGTTCTGGGGCCTCGACGAGCCGCGCGCGATCGAGGCGTGGGGTGTCACGCTGGTCGAGGACGTGCGCAGCCTGGAGCTGCCGGAGATCGCGGACATGCCCGCCTCGGGCCGTGTTCCGCTGCGGATCATGGCCAAGCTGCCGGGGTTCCGGGACGTGGGCCGCATCCTCAGGTACCGCTTCCAGGCCAACCGATCGGAGACTCGTGCGTCTCATATGGCATGAGCGCACGACAGGACGCCTACATCGCGGAGCTGGTGCTGAGCCAACCCGAAGTGGTCGCCGGGTTGTTCCTCGGGTGCCTGGGGTTCGGCACGGTGGCCGTGTTCCTGGCCAGGTGGCGGGGGTGGCGGCCGGTGCCGGCGGCGCTGGCGGGGTTCGGGTTGGCGTTGGCGCTGGCCGTCACGCTGGGCAGACCGGGTGTGCTGGACGCGGGCGTGCTGAGGACCGACCCGATCGGTTGGTGCGTGGCCAACGAGTTCTCGCTCACCGGGTCGTTGCAGCGCCTCAACCTGCTGATGCTCGTCCCCTTCGCGTTCTTCGCGACCATCGCCACGAAGCGCCCGTTGACCGTCCTCACGCTGTCCGCCGGGTTGAGCGGTGTCGTGGAATTCGCGCAGGCCACGACCGGTCTCGGGGTGTGCGAGGCGCAGGACTTCGCGAACAACACCGTGGGCGCGGCCGGTGCCGTGCTGGCGGGATGGCTCATCACAGCCGCGACAGATAGCGCGCGTAGAGCGCCGGAAGATCGACCCGTTCGGGATCCAGCAGCCACAAGGTGACCGCGCCTTCGAGGAACGCCGCGAGTTCGACCGCCGCTTCCTCGCCCAGCAACGCGGCACACGCCGACCTCAGGGCACGGCTGCGCGTGAGGAACCGTTCGCGCACCTCGGAGCCCAGGGCCGCGAGGTGTTCGGCCTGCAAGACGATGTGCAGCGTGGCCAGACCCGCGTGCTGCGCGGTGTGCTCGGCGTCTGCCAACAGGGCCGCGATCAGGCCTCCCTTGCCGCCGTCGAGGTGTCCGGAGACCCGAGCCGCCGCCCGCGCGTCGAACTCGTCGAGGACGGCCCGCAGCAGGTTCTCCTTGGACCCGAAGTGGTGGATCACCGCCGACGGGGTCACGCCCGCACGCGCGGCGATCGCGGCGACCCCGGTGCCCGCGTAACCCTGCTGCCCGAACAGCTCGATCGCGGCGTCGACCATCGCGCGTCGCCGCTCGACGCCGCGCTTCTGCACCTGCCCCTTGACCCCTGCGATGCGGGGGAGTTTATCCGGGTGCGGGCGCGGGCCGCCGTCATTAACCTGCACGACCATGCAGGAAAATGAGCTGAGGACCGAGGTCGTCATCGACGCCCCGGCGGCGGTGGTGTGGGCGGTGCTGACCGATTTCAGCCGGTACCGGGAGTGGAACGACCTGATCGAGTACGTGTCCGGTGAGGCGGAGGAAGGGGCGGAGGTGCGGACGCGTGCGGCGTGGGGGTCGCCCGCGGAGCGCGAGTTCGAAGGCCGGATCACCACGGTGGAGCCGCCGGGGTTGCTCGCCTCGGAGGGCGGGGACCCGGAGTTGTTCTTCGGGCGGCACCGCTGGGAGTTGAGCGACGAGGGCGCGCGGACGCGCCTGGTGAACCGCGAGGTGTGGAGCGGGGCGCTGGCCGACGCGGTGTACGCGGAAAGCAAGGACGTGCTCACGGCGGAGTTCGACGCGTTCAACCGGGCCCTGAAGGCCGAGGCCGAGCGACGCGCCTAGCCGACCTCGCCGACCAGTTCCTCCAGGGCGGGCAACGCGTTGACCAGGGCCGTGCGGTGCTCCGGCGACAGCTCCTCGATCCGGCGTTGCAACTCCTGCACGCGGGCCGAGCGGACGCCGGACACCATGGTCACGCCCTCCGGGGTGGGCGTGGCGAGCCAGGCGCGGCCGTCCTGGGGGTCCGGGTCGCGCTTGACGTAACCGGCCTCGACCAGGGCCGCGACGATGCGCGACAGGGTCGGCGGCGCCACGCCCTCCTTCGCGGCCAGGTCGCCCAGGCGCATGGGGCCGCAGCGGGCGAGGGTGGCCAGCGCGGACACCGCGCCGGGGCCCAGTCCCGGGGAGCCGGTTCGGCGCAGCAGCCGGGACAGCCTGCCGATCGCGAGGTACAGCCGGGCGGTGGCGTCCTCGACCTGCTCGGCGGCCATCGCACCTCCTACTGACATGAAGGATGGGATGAAGCATCCATCATGCCGGGTGCGCGGAGGACCGCCACCGCCCGTCGGGTGATCAACGCATCAGACGTCCGGCGCAGGACTCGACGCGTGGGCCCAGAACCGCTGCGGGATGCGGCCCGCCAACCGCGCCAGCCTTCCCGCTTCCACGCCGGCGCGCATGGCCGCGGCCATCCGGGCCGGGTCCTGCGCACGGGTCACCGCAGTGGCCAAGAGCACAGCCGAACAGCCCAGTTCCATGGCCAGGGCGGCGTCCGAGGCGGTGCCGATGCCCGCGTCGAGGATCACCGGGACGCCCGCGCGGGCCACGATCAGCTCGATGTTGTGCGGGTTGCGGATGCCCAGGCCGGTGCCGATGGGCGAGCCCAGCGGCATGACGGCCGCGCAGCCGACGTCCTCCAGGCGGCGGGCCAGGACCGGGTCGTCGTTGGTGTAGGGCAGGACCACGAAACCGTCGTCCACCAGCCTTTCGGCGGCCTCGACCAGTTCGATCGGGTCGGGCAGGAGGGTCTGCTCGTCGGCGACGACCTCCAGCTTCACCCAGTTCGTCTCCAACGCCTCCCGCGCCAGCCGGGCGGTCAGCACGGCCTCGGCCGCGCCCCGGCAGCCGGCGGTGTTGGGCAGCACGTCGATCCCCAGGCGGCGCAACAGGTCCAGCACGCCGCCGCCCGAGGAGTCGAGGCGGCGCATGGCGACCGTCGTCAGCTCGGTGCCCGACGCCACCAGCGCCTTCTCCAGCACGGCGAGGTTCGCCGCGCCGCCGGTGCCCATGACCAGCCGGGACCCGAACTCGCGCCCGGCGATGACCAGCGGATCGTCCACGTTCAGCCTCCCTGCACAGCGGTGAGCACTTCGACGGCGGCGCCCTCGGGCACCGGGGTGGACGCCCAGGCGGCCCGCGGCACGACCTCGCCGTCCAGCGCGACCGCGACCCCGGCGGCCGGCGCGCCCAACAGGTCGAGCACGGCCGCGACGGTCGCGCCGTCGGCCAGTTCCCGTTCCTGACCATTCACCCGAGCCTTCACCCGTGTCCTCCTTCGCGAGCTTCCCGGAGCAGGTCGAGCACCCGCCGCGCCGTCACGGGGGCGAGCAGCAGGCCGTTGCGGTGGTGGCCGGTGGCGGCCAGCACGCCGGGTTCGAGCCACCGGACGACCGGCGCGTTGTCCGGGCTGCCCGCGCGGAACCCGGCGGCGCACTCGGCCAGCGCGTACTCGGCGATCCCCGGCCACACCACCTCGGCGTCGCGCACCAGGTCCCGCACGCCGCCGACGGTGACGTCCGGGTCGAACCCGGCCTCGTACTGGGTGGCGCCGAGCACCAGCCCGTCTTCGCGCGGCACCAGGTAGACCGGGCGGCCGGAGACGTGGGCGCGGATGGTGTGCTTCGGGGGCGGCAGCGCGCCGGGTCTCGTTCTCAGTCGCAGGATCTCGCCCTTGACCGGCCTGATCACGTCTTTGAGGGCGGGGTGCAGGTCGCGGCTCCACGCGCCCGCCGCGATGACGGTGACCTCGGTGTCCACAGTGGACTGTTCGGTGAACCGGACACCGTTCTCCGCGCACGCGCGGCGCAGCGCGTCCAGCAGAACCCGGTTGTCCACCGAGAGATCGCCGGGAACAGACAGTCCACTTCGGACGGACGGCCCCAGTCCGGGCTCCAGCGCGCGCAGCTCACGCCTGGTCACGCGGTCGGCCTTGCGGCCCATCCGGCCCAGGTACGCGCACAACTGGTCCAGGACTTCCGAGTCCGCCGCGTCGACGGCCACCGCGAGCGTCCCGACGGGGCTCAACGGCACGTCGAGCGCCGCCGCGAACCCCGGCCACAGCTCCAGCGACTCCACGCCCAGGGCCAGCACGTCCTCGTCGCCGGGCCAGGCCTCGGTGATCGGCGCGAGCATCCCGCCCGCCACCCACGACCCGCCGTGCGGCGACGCGCGGTCGACCACGGTCACGTCGAACCCGTCGCGCGCCGCGAACCACGCGGCGGACAACCCGATGACACCGCCGCCCACGACGGTGACCCCACTCGCACTTGCCAAGGCACTCACGCTCCCTGCGCCGGCATGACCCGGATCAGGTTCGACGGTCGGAGCGAACCACGCTCCCTCTCAGCCCGGTGATCTCCAGGCTCCCGTGCGGACCACGTCCACCGTAGCGCACGATTCCGGCCGGCGGTTACCGTGCCGGGCGTGCCAGGACTCGACGGAACGCAAATCAGGCGGCGGCTCGCCGACTCGCTGCTCTACCTCTGCACGCCGACGCGGCCCGACCTCGCCGACTTCGCGGACGCGGTGCTCGCGGGCGGCGTGGACGTCGTGCAGTTGCGCGACAAGGGCCTGGAGGCCAAGCAGGAGATCGCGGCGCTGGAGGTGCTGGCCGAGGCGTGCGCCCGGCACGGCGCGCTGCTCGCGGTCAACGACCGGGCCGACGTCGCGCACGCCGTGGGCGCGGACGTGCTGCACCTGGGCCAGGACGACCTGCCGGTGCCGGCCGCCCGCCGCATCCTCGGCGACGACGTGGCGATCGGCCGCTCGACGCACGACGTGGACCAGGCGCGGGCGGCGGCCGTCGAGCCGGGCGTGGACTACTTCTGCACCGGCCCGTGCTGGCCGACCCCGACCAAGCCGGGCCGCCCCGCGCCGGGCCTGGACCTGGTCCGCGCGACGGCGGGTACGACGGACCGGCCGTGGTTCGCCATCGGCGGCATCGACCGGGACCGGTTGCCCGAGGTCCTGGACGCGGGGGCGTCGCGGGTGGTGGTCGTGCGCGCCATCACGGACGCGGAGGACCCGAAGGCCGCCGCCACATCGTTGAAACTTCAACTAAAGGGCGTACAGTCGCAGGCGTGATGCCTGTGCTGTACCTGGGCCACGGGGCTCCCCCGCTGGCCGACGACGAGCGGTGGACCGGCGAGCTGCGGTCGTGGTCCGCGACGTTCCCGCGCCCGGAGTCGGTCCTCGTGGTGTCCGCGCACTGGGAGGCGATCCCGCTGACCCTGGGCGCGACCACGACCGTGCCGCTGACCTACGACTTCTGGGGCTTCCCGCAGCGGTACTACGAGGTCACCTACGAGGCCCCGGGCGCGCCCGAGCTGGCCGCTTCGGTGGCCGAGCTGGTGGACGAGCCGGTGTACCAGGACGAGGCGCGCGGGCTCGACCACGGCGCTTACGTGCCGTTGAAGGAGATGTTCCCGGAGGCGGACATCCCGGTGCTCCAGATGTCCATGCCGACCCTCGACCCGCGCCGGTTGTTCGAGGTGGGCCGCCGGTTGGCGCCGCTGCGCGACCAGGGCGTGCTGATCGTGGGCAGCGGGTTCATGACGCACAACCTGAGCTGCGTCGACATGCGCCAGGGGCCGGACTGCGCGCCGCCGTCGTGGTCGGCGGAGTTCGACGACTGGGCGGGGCGGGCGCTGGTCGGCGGTGACGTGGACGCGTTGCTGGACTTCCAGCACAAGGCGCCGGCGGCCGGCATCGCACACCCGCGGACCGAGCACTTCGCCCCGCTCTTCGTGTCTTTGGGCGCGAGCGCGGATCAGGAAGCAGCGACGACGGTCGAGGGCTTCTGGTACGGCCTCTCGAAGAGGTCCGTGCAGTTTTCGTGACCGCGAGGCCGTCGTCGGCTTGTCGCGTCGCCTTTCCCGACGATCAACCTTTCCGATCGGCGGGAAACGCGGCGCGACGAGCCGACTTTCGGGCGGCTGAGCCCCGCGCCGGAGGCGCGCCATCCAACACCGCAGCACCCCTCGGGCCTGAGGGGAGGAGGGACAGGCCCGAGGGGTGCTTTCACGCGGTGCGCGGTCCGCAGGGGGAAGTGACCGCGCGCCTCAAGTGCGTCAGCCGATGGTCAGGCGCAGGCCGTAGACGCTCAGGATCTCGTTGACCGGCTGGAAGTACGTGGTGCCGCCGGAGGAGCAGTTGCCGGAACCGCCGGAGGTCACGCCCTGGGCCTGGCCGAAGCTCGTGCCCGCGACCCACGAGCCGCCCGAGTCGCCCGGCTCGGCGCAGGCGTTGGTGCGGGTCAGGCCGTAGACCGTGCCCTGCGGGTAGTTCACCGTCGAGTTCTTGGCCTGGACGGTGCCGCAGCGCCAGCCCGTGGTGGAGCCGGAGCGGCAGATGGTCGCGCCGACGGCCGCCTCCGACGAGCCGCGGACGATCACGTTGGTGCCGTTGTAGCGGTTCACCCACGGCCGCGAGGTCCAGCTGGAGTTCGTGGCGACCCAGCCGTAGTCGTTGCCGGGGAACGACGAGCCGCGGAACGTGCCCTGGGACACGCGGTTGTAGCCGCTGGTGGTGGTGCCGACCCGGCCGCAGTGCCCGGCGGTGACGAACCCGCCCGACACCGAGAAGCCGACCGAGCACCGGCCGCCGCTGCCCATGTAATACGCGTCACCACCGCGGGTGTCGTACAGGGTGGTCGGCGAGTGCTCGACCTCGACGACCCGGACCGCCGGGCTGACCGCCTTCGCGGCCGCGAGGAACTGGTCCGCCGCCGCGTCGCAGACGTGGCGGTTGACCTCGACCACGACGGAGTTGCTCTTGTCGTCGACGCGCCAGCCGGTGATGGCCTGGGGCGCGGAGAGGGTGTCCAGGGCGGTCTTGGTCCCGATCAGCGCGCGCTGCGAGAACGGGACGACCTGGGCTTCCGCGCCGTGCGCGCGGACGGCGTCGCTCTTCGCGGCGTCGGTGACACCCACGGTGAGCTTGCCGGTGGCGGAGTCGATCCACGCGCCGGCGAACGCGTCGCCCAGCGCCTCGCGGACCTTCGCCTCGGCTTCACCCGACCTGGCGTCACTCGCCAGACGGACCTTGGCCTGTTCCGCGTTCAGGCCGAGGTCGCGTTGCACCGCTTGGAGCAACTCGGCCGGGTAGCTCTCCGTGTCGGACGCGGTTGTGCCATAGGGGGCGGCAGGGCCCGCAATCGCCGGTACGCTGAGAGCTGTAGCCGCGCCGGTGGCGAGCAAGACAGCCGCGGCGAGGCGGGCCGCACTCGTGCGGTTCATTTAGGCGTCTCCCTCATCTTCGGGTGCAGGGAACCCGAGAGCCTGGTTGCAGGGACCGCTCTCGGGGGCTCTTAGGGGGACGGGTGGTGGGGCGGCGGCAGGGGTCGCCCCACCCCTTTTCTTTCTCCGATGGTGCGGGCTCTTCCCGTCACGCGCACCACGGCCGTCGTCACGTCGCGCTCGACCCGGGCACCGGGCGCTCGCAGCTCCCGCACGTGGCGCCTCCCTTCCCGGTCGCTACTGACCAGTAGTCGCCCGTTCGAGCGACGTTATCAGGCTGTTACCTATGACGGCACAGTCCATCTGAGCGCGAAGTGTGTCACAGCTCACGACGGTTTGACTGCGCTGTGTAGCGTTTGACAGTTAACTCTCACTCAAGGTAATGAGACGATCACCGATTTGGGGTGTTTTGCCAGAAGTGAGGACTCCGGCGCTTCATGGCCCTGGAGTGTGAACGCTGCTGCGACGATCGGGTGAGGCAGGAGAACTGGCCGTGGTCGTCGGAGTAGTCGTCGACGTCGGCGGTGTCGTGGTTGGCGCAACGGACGACCCGGTGGTCGTCGTGGGGCTCGGCGCCGTAGTCGTGGTGCTCGGGGCAGTGATCGTGGTGCTCGTCGTGGATTCCGGTACGTCGACCCGTTCCGGGACGGGTTGCCGGCGGGTCGTCGGCACCGGGCTCGGCACGGCGGTCCCCCGCACCTGCTCGGCCCCGCCGAACACCACGACCCCGACCACGAACACCAGCGCGGCGCTCAACCCGGCCGCCGCCCACCGCACCCGCGTCCGTTCGATCGAGTGCTGGTAGAGCGCGGCGCCGACGGTGCTCACCACGCTCGCCACGGCCGCCCCGACCACGGTCCCCGCCAGGTCGAGCCGCGCCCCGAGCACGGCGGCGGTGACCGCGCCCAACGCGCCCGCGACCACCTGCGCGGGCTTGATCTCCAGCTTCTTGTCCTGGTCCACCATCTCCTCCGGTGGACGGGTAGCCGGCGCGGGCGGTTGGTTTCCCGTGAGGATCGTCTCCATGCGACTCGTGACGATCGACGACATCCGCTCCGCCGCCGCCGCACTGGAGGGCGCGGTGGTGCGCACGCCGCTGCTGCGGTTCGACGAGGGGCTCATGCTCAAGCCGGAGAGCCTGCAGGTGGTCGGCGCGTTCAAGATCCGGGGTGCGTACAACGCGCTGGCCCGGCTCGCGCCGGACGTGCGGGCGCGGGGTGTGGTGGCGTACTCCAGCGGCAACCACGCGCAGGCCGTGGCGTACGCGGCGCGGCTGTTCGGGGTGCCGGCGGTGATCGTGGTGCCGGACAACGCGCCGGCGGTGAAGGTCGCGGCGACCCGGTCGCACGGCGCGGAGGTCGTGCAGGTGCCGATGGCGCAGCGGGAGCAGCGGGCGTACGAGTTGGTCGAGGAGCGCGGGGCGACCCTGGTGCCGCCGTTCGACCATCCGGACGTGATCGCCGGGCAGGGCACGGTCGGGCTGGAGATCGTCGCGGACCTGCCGGACGTCGAGACGGTGCTGGTGCCGGTGAGCGGCGGTGGGTTGATCTCCGGGGTGGCGACGGCGGTGAAGGCCCTGCGGCCGGCGGCCCGGGTGGTCGGGGTGGAGCCGGAGCTGGCGGCGGACGCGGCGGCCTCGTTGCGGGCGGGCGAGCTGGTGCGGTGGTCGGCGGCGGACCGGGAGCGGACCGGGGCAGACGGGTTGCGGGCGCAGCCGTCGGAGCTGACGTTCGCGCACATCCGGTCGTATGTGGACGACATCGTGACCGTGTCGGAGGCGGAGATCGCGGCGGCGGTGGGGCGGTTGGCCCGGCAGGCGCGGCTGGTGGTGGAGCCGAGCGGGGCGGTGACGACGGCGGCGTACCTGAAGTCGCCGTCGGCGCGGACGGTGGCGGTGGTTTCGGGCGGGAACGTCGACCCGGAGGTCTTCGCGACGATGCTCTAGGTGCGAACACGCGGCGGGGCGGTTGGAGCGGCGGCAGGGCGGCGGCGCTCCAGCCGCGGGCGACGGCGCGGCGGCCGGCGCCGTGACGCGGCGCGGCTCGGGACGGCGGCGCGGCTCGGGACGGCGGCAGGGCGGCGGGGCGGCTGGGGCGGCGGCAGGGCGGCGGCGCTCCAGCCGCAGGCGACGGCGCGGCGGCCGGCGCCGCGGCGCGGCTCGGGACGCGGCTCGGCTCGGCGGCTCGGCGGCTCGGCGAGGCGGCGTGGCAGGCGCTGCCCGGGCGCACGCTGCCGGCTGGGGCGCAGCAGCGTTGCGCAGCAGGGCGGGGAGGCGCGGCGAGGGGGCGGCGGCACAGCTCGGCGGGGAGGCTCGGCAGGCGCTGCCCGCAGGGGCGCTGCCGGGGGGCGAGGCGGGGTTGCGCGGCGGCGGGGTGCGCGTGGGCCGGCTGCCGCCCCCGGTTTCCATTGTCCCACCGGGGTACGACAAATCCGGCGGCCGGCGGGGTGGTGTTCTAGCTGCGGACGCGGGGTGGTGGGGCGTCTACGCCGCAGGAGAGGCACTCTTGGCCGGGTTCCTGGGGGCGGAGGACGTTGTTGTCGGTGCCCAGGGCCAGCAGCCCGCCGATCGCCGACGCCACCGCGCACAGCAGCAACGCCATCTGCCACCCGTTGGTCATCGCCACCGGATCGGCGTACGAGTCGCCGGTCAGCCCCACCGCCGCCGGCAGCACAGCCACCGCGAGCAGGCTGCCGGTGCGTGCGACCGCGTTGTTCACCCCGGAGGCCACGCCCGCGAAACGGTCCGGAGCCGCCGCCAGCACGGTCGCGGTCACGGGTGCCACCACCACCGCCAGGCCCACTCCGAACACGAGGATTCCGGGCAGCACGCCCGTCAGGTAGCTCGCCCCGGGTTCGGCGAGCCGAAGCAGGAGCATTCCAGCTGCCACGAGTAAAGGTCCGATGACTAGCTGTGCGCGTGGCCCGATCCGCTGCGCCACCCGGCCCGACGTGGCGGACAGTACGAGCATCAGCGCGGTGATCGGCAGACCGGCCAATCCGGCCGCCATCGGCGAGTAGCCGAGAGACACCTGGAGTTGCAGGACCATCAGCACCATGACCCCGCCCAGCGCCGCGTACACCAGGAGCGTCAGGGCGTTGGCCAGCACAAATGTTCGATCGCTGAACAATTGAGGTGGCACCAGCGCGTCCCGGCCGCGCCGCTGGAGCAGCACGAACACGACCAGCCCGACGACCCCCACCACCGCCGCGCCGACCACCAGCGGGTCGAGGCCGCGGGCGGGTGCTTCGACCAGCGCACCGGTGATGCCTGCCAACCCCAAAGCTCCGACTACTGACTCGACGACGTTCGGCCGGCCGGTCATCTCGTCGTTCCGCGACTCGGGCACCTTCGCCCGCGCGAGCCACACGCACACCGCCGCCACCGGCAGGTTGACCAGGAACGCCAGCCGCCACGACCAGACCTGCACGAGCAACCCGCCGAGCAACGGCCCGACCGCCGTGGCGACACCCGACAGACCGGACCAGGCCCCGATCGCGCGGGCGCGGTCGTCCGGCACGAACGCGGACTGGATGATCGCCAGGGACCCGGGCGTGAGCAGCGCCCCGCCGACCCCCTGCAACACCCGCGCGGCGACCAGCAGTTCGGTGTTCGGCGCGAGCCCGCACAGCAGCGACGCGATGCCGAACCAGACCACGCCGAAGACGAACACGCGGCGCCGGCCGTACCGGTCGCCCAGCGAGCCCGCGATCAGGATCAGCGCGGCGAGGGAGAGCAGGTAGCCGTCGAGGATCCACTGGAGCCCGGCGACGTCCGCGTCGAGTTCGGCCCCGATGCGCGGGAGGGCGACGTTGACGATCGTGCTGTCGAGCATCGCCATGCCGGACCCGAGGATGGTCGCGGCGAGCACGGCCCTAGCCCGCGGAGTACCCCAGACAACCGTGTTCGCCACAGCCCCATTGTGGCCTTCGCCCGATCAAGCCGCCGGCCTCCGGCCCCGACGCCGCCGGCCACCTGACACCGCCGCCGGCCACCTACACCGACACCGCCGCCGGCCTCCGGCCCCCGACGCCATGGTCCCACGCCCCACCGACAATTCCGCCGCCGACAACCCCGCCCGAGCCGGGGGGCGGCGCGGTCCGACACGATCAGTCGGACACCGGGCGGTTGAGGGTCGCCACGAACTTGTAGCGGTCGCCGCGGTACACCGAGCGGACCCACTCGACCGGGTTGCCCTCGGTGTCGAAGGAGTGCCGGGACAGCAGGAGCATCGGCAGGCCGATGTCCGCGCCCAACAGCTCCGCCTCCTCCGGCGACGCCAGGGCCGTCTCGATGGTCTCCTCGGCGTGCCCCATCTCGACCCCGAACCGCTCCCGCAGCACCTGGTACAGCGACGCCCCCGGCGCCAGGTACCGCCGCAGCCCCCGGAACCGCCCGAGCGCCAAGTGCGTGGTCTCGATGGCCATCGGCTCACCGTCGGCCAACCGCAGGCGGTGCAAGCGCAACACTTTCGCGCCCGCCCGCACACCCAGCAGCCGCGCCAGTTCCGCCTCCGCGGGCATCTCCGACGCCTCGATCAACCGCGACGACGGCTGCCGGCCCTGTGCCTTCATGTCCTCTGTGTACGACGACAGCTGAAGTCGTTGCGCCACTTTGGGTTCCGCCGCGAACGTGCCCTTGCCCTGCACGCGCAGCAGCCGTCCTTCGACGGTCAGCTCGGCCAGGGCCTGCCGCACGGTCGTGCGCGACACGTCGAACTCCGCGGCGAGCGAGCGCTCGGTCGGGATCGGTGATCCCGGCGGCAGCGCGCGCAGCAGGTCGAGCAGGTGCCGCTTGAGGCCCCAGTACTTCGGCTCGCGCTGTGCGCGAGACCTGGCGTCGACGCCGGTTGCCGGGCTCGTCTCCAGCATGCCTTCCTCCTCGACCGGTCAGTGCTCTCCCACACAACAGGATGCCTTGTCCACCTCGGATCGTGTCCTCGAACCCCCGGACAACCCCCGACATCGTCCTCCAGACCCCCGTCCGCGAGCCGCGAATTGGTCCGATGACTTTGCAACGTCTCGGCAACGTCCTTGACAGGTCCTGTGGCGAGGCACACTCTAGGCCGCATTGGTCTACACCACTTTGGTCGTTCCGGTCAGCGGGACCGGGGCATTGGGAAAGGGCGCACACGTGAAGGGCTGGAGAGGACTGGCCGTAGGTGCCGCCGCACTCGCGGTGGCCGTGGCCGGATGTGGCACGAGCACCGACAAGGGCAGCGGCAACTCCGGTGAACCCAAGACGCTGACCGTCTGGTTGATGGACGGCTCCGCGCCGACCACCCTGACCGACGCGTTGCACAAGGAGTTCCAGGACTCGAACCCCGGCGTCACCGTCAAGTACGAGATCCAGAAGTGGAACGGCATCCAGGAGAAGCTGACCACCGCTCTGACCAGCAACAACCCGCCGGACGTCATCGAGCTGGGCAACACCCAGACGGCGAAGTTCGCGGCTGAGGAGACCCTGCTCGACCTGAGCGGCGACGTCTCGACCCTCAACGGCGACCAGTGGCTGTCCGGCCTCAAGGACTCCCTGACCTGGGACGGCAAGCAGTACGGCATGCCGTTCTACGCCGCGAACCGCACGGTGATCTACCGGACCGACCTGTTCAAGGCCGCGGGCGTCGAGAACACCCCGAAGTCCCGTGACGAGTGGGTCGCGGCCATCGAGAAGCTGAAGGCCGCCAACGCGGCGGACCCGGAGTTCCAGGCCCTGTACCTGCCGGGCCAGTCCTGGTACGCGCTGCTGTCCTTCATCTGGGACGAGGGCGGCGACGTGGCCAAGGCGCAGGGCTCCGCGTGGGCCGGCGCGCTGAACACCCCCGAGGCCAAGGCGGGCGTCGACTTCTACAAGAAGCTGGTCGACACCTCCGGCACCAAGGCCCCGAAGGACGCCGACGAGGCCACCCCGCAGCAGTTCGAGGTCTTCGCCAAGGGCAAGACCGCGATGATGATCGGCCTCCCGTGGGAGCTGGGCAGCGCCGTCAAGGCCGACCCGACCCTGAAGGACAAGACCTCGGCGTTCCCGATCCCGTCCAAGACCTCGGGCAAGACCGCGCCGGTCTTCCTCGGCGGCTCGAACCTGGCCGTCCCGGCGGGCTCGAAGAACCAGGACCTGGCCAAGGCCTACCTGAAGCTGCTGAGCAGCAAGAAGTACCAGGACATGCTGGCCGAGGGCGGCGCGGTGCCGGGCACCTCGAAGGACACCGCCAAGCTCGCCACCACCCCGCTGGGCAAGGCGCTCGCCGAGTCCGCCCCGAACGGCAAGGTCACCCCGACCACGCCCGCCTGGGCCGCGGTCGAGGCCGGCCAGAACCCGCTGAAGGACATGCTGACCGCCTACCTGACCGGCGCGAAGTCGCTGGACCAGGCCACGGCCGACGCCAACGCCGCCCTCTCCAAGACCCTGGGCGGATGACCTCAGCATGACGGCGGTCCACACCACCGACGCCGCGGTGCCGACGACCTCGTCGGCACCGCGGCGTGCCGCACCGGGCGGCGCGCCGCGCCGGCGGGGCAGCGCCTTCGACCGGACGCTGCCCTACCTGCTGCTGGCCCCCGCGCTGGTCGCCATCCTGTGGCTGATCGGCTGGCCGGTCCTGTCCCTGCTCGTGACGAGCTTCCGCCAGCTCAACCTCAAGGAGCTGACCCGGGGCCAGGTCGTCTGGGTCGGCGTCGACAACTACGCGAAGATCTTCGCCGAGCCGGAGTTCTGGACGATCACGGTCCGCACCGTGGTGTTCACGGCGGCCGTGGTGGCGGTCTCGGTGGTGGCGGGCCTGCTGATCGCGCTGCTGATGCGGCAGATCAGCCCGGTGGTGCGGATCGCGCTGCAGGTCGCGATGCTGCTGGCCTGGGCGATGCCGCTGCTCGCGGCGACCACGGTCTACCAGTGGATCTTCGACCAGCAGTACGGCATCCTCAACAAGACCCTGGTCAAGCTGGGCTTCGACTCCTTCGCCGGGTTCTCGTGGTTCACCACCGGCACGTCCACGCTGTCCGTGATCGGACTGCTGATCGTGTGGCAGGCGGTGCCGTTCCTGGCGTTCTCGCTGTACGCGGGCGTGATCGGCATCCCGCGCGAGCAGTACGAGGCGGCCGGCATCGACGGGGCGTCCGCGTGGCAGACCTTCCGCGCCGTCACGTGGCCCGAGATCCGCCCGCTGCTGCTCATGGTCACGTTCCTGTCCCTGCTGTGGGACTTCAAGGTCTTCGCCCAGATCTGGGCGTTCAAGAAGGGCGGCCCGGACGGCGCGAGCACCACGCTGCCGGTCTACCAGTACCTGGAAGGCATCTCCAAGAGCCACTTCGGCGTGGCCGCGGCGGTGTCGGTGGTGATGATGGTCCTGCTCGGGCTGCTCACCTTCCAGTACCTGCGCCGCCTGCTCCGCCAGGAGGGGTCACTGTGACGAAGAAGGTCACGGCCAACGTCGTCGGCATCGTCCTGGCGGTGTTCTTCGCGTTCCCCGTCTACTGGATGCTGTCCTCGGCGTTCAAGCCGACCAAGGACCTGGTGTCCACCGACTACGACCTGATCCCGCTGTCGGTCACCGCGACCAACTTCGCGACGGCGTGGAACAAGCCCGGGTTCCTCAGCTCGATGGGCAACAGCCTGTTCGTGACGCTGGGCGCGGTGGTCGCGTCGATCGTCGTGGGCCTGCTCGCCGCGCTGGCGATGTCCCGGATGCGGTTCAAGGGCCGCAAGCAGTTCGTGCTGCTGATGCTGGTCGCGCAGATGGCGCCGTTCGAGGCGCTGCTGATCCCGATGTTCCTGATGATGCGGGACCTGGAGCTGCTGGACCGGCTGCCGTCGCTGATCCTCATCTACTTCGCGGTGACCCTGCCGTTCTGCGCGTGGACGCTGCGCGGGTTCGTCAACGGCATCCCGCTGGAGCTGGAGGAGGCCGCGATGGTCGACGGCTGCGGCCGGTGGGGCGCGTTCCGCCGCGTCACGCTGCCGCTGCTCGGCCCGGGCCTGGTGGCCACCTCGGTGTTCGCGTTCGTCACGGCGTGGAACGAGTTCCTCTACGCCCTGTCGCTGATCAAGGACCAGACCAAGGAGACGCTGCCGGTGTGGCTCTCCGGGTTCCAGAGCGCGTTCGGCACCGACTGGGGCGGCGCGATGGCCGCGTCGGCGCTGTTCACGCTGCCGGTCCTGGTGTTCTTCCTCGTCGTCCAGCGCAAGATGGTCACCGGTGTCACCGCCGGTGCCGTGAAGGGGTAGGCGCATGTCGTTGCACCAGCTCGCCGCAGCTGTGCTGCTTCCGGGTTTCCACGGCACGACCGCACCGGACTGGCTGCTCAAGCGGGTCGCGGACGGACTGGGCGGGGTGGTGCTGTTCGGCCGCAACGTCGTGGACGACGAGCAGGTCACGGCGCTGACGGCCGCGTTGCGCGGGGTGCGGCCGGACGTCGTGATCGGCATCGACGAGGAGGGCGGCGACGTCACCCGGCTCGACGCGGGGCGCGGGTCGGAGGTGCCGGGCAACCACGCGCTGGGCGCGGCGGACGACCTCGCGCTGACCCGCGAGGTGGCGGCGTCGGTCGGGGCGCGGCTCGCGGCGTGCGGGGTGAGCCTGGACCTGGCGCCCTCGGCGGACCTGGTGCTGACGCTGGAGGACCCGGTGATCGGCGTGCGGTCGTTCGGGTCGGACCCGGCGAAGGCGGGCGCGCACGTGGCGGCGTTCGTGGAGGGCATGCAGGCGGTCGGCGTGGCTGCGTGCGCCAAGCACTTCCCGGGCCACGGCGCGTCCAGTGTGGACTCGCACCTGGCCGTGCCGGTGCTGCCGCGCACGGAGGAGGAGCTGCGCGAGGTCGAGCTGGTGCCGTTCCGGGCGGCGGTGCAGGCGGGGGTGCGGTCGATCATGACCGGGCACCTCGTGGTGCCGGCGTGGGGCGACGCGCCCGCCACGCTCAACCCGCGCGCGGTGGCCGTGCTGCGCGACGAGCTGGGCTTCACCGGGGCGATCATCACCGACGGGCTGGACATGAAGGCCGTTGGCGGTGACCTGGCGGAGGGGTCCGTGCGGGCGCTGGTCGCCGGGGTGGACGCGTTGTGCCTGGGCGGCGAGCCGTTGGACGACGCGGGCATCCAGTGGCTGGTGGACAGCATCGTGGCGGCCGTGGAGCGGGGCGAGCTGTCCCGGGAGCGGCTGGAGGAGGCGGCGCGGCGCACGGCGGCGCTGGGCACCCCGCCGGCGGCCGTGGACGGGCACGACCCGGAGATCGGGATGCGCGCGGCGCGGCGGGCGATCGAGGTGACCGGGTCGTTGACGCTGTCCGGGGCGCCGCTGGTGCTGGACCTGGCGGTCGAGCCGTCCATCGCGGTGGGGGACGTGCCGTGGGGGCTGGGGCCGTACCTGGCCGAGCTGGTGCCGGGGACTGTCACGTCGAACGCCAGGACTGTCGACGAGGTTGCGGCGCAGGCGGACGGGAGGACCATCGTGGTGGTGACGAGAGAGGCACATCGCCACCCGTGGGCTCGCGACCTGGTCCTCTCGCTGGTTAGTATTGGTCTAGACCTAGTGCACGTCGAGACCGGCGTGCCGGGTCCCGACCTGGGCACCGCTGCCCGCGTGAACACCCACGGCGGTTCACGGGTGTGCCTGCGTGCCGCGGCAGAGCGCATCGCCGCCAGCTGAGAAAGGGCTCCGATGACCGACCACCAGCCCGGCAGGCACATGGCGGCCGAGATCGACCAGCAGCCCGCGATCTTCGCGGACCTGGTCGCCCGGCGCTCCTCCATCGCGGCCGTCGCGGACGCGATCCGCGCCCGTCAGCCGCGCTTCGTGCTGCTCGCGGCACGCGGCTCGTCCGACCACGCGGCCCTGTACGCGAAGTACCTGACCGAGGTGCTGCTCCAACTGCCCGCCGGTCTGGTGTCCCCCTCCACCACGACGCTCTACGGCGCGCAGCCCGACCTGCGCGACGTGCTGCTGGTGTCGGTGAGCCAGAGCGGCGGGTCGCCCGACCTGCTGGAGGTCACCGAGTCCGCGCGGGCGCGCGGGGCGCTGACCGTGGCGGTGACCAACACGGCGGACTCCCCGTTGAACGGCGCGGCGGAGCTGTCGGTCGACGTCGGCGCGGGCGTCGAGCAGGCCGTGGCGGCGACCAAGACGTACTCGGCGACCCTGCTCGCGCTGTACTTGTTGGTCGACGCCATCCGTGGTGGAAATGGGGCGCACGCGGCGGCGCTGGGCGACCAGGCCGCGGCGGCGCTGGAGCTGTCGGCGGACGCGGTGGCCGAGGCCGTGCAGCGCTACCGGTTCGTGGACCGGGTGCTGACCACTGGCCGGGGGTACTCGCTGCCGTCCGCGTTGGAGGCTGCTTTGAAGCTGGCCGAGACCAGTTACCTGGCGGCTCGGGCGTACTCGGGGGCGGACCTGCTGCACGGTCCGGTGGCGGCGGTGGACCCGGAGACGGCGGTGCTGGCGATCACCAGTGCCGGGCGGGGTGGGGACGCGCTGCACGACGTCCTTGACGTGGTGCACGGGCGGGGCGCGGACGTCGTGGCGGTCGGGTCGGCGGCGGACGAGGTGTCGGCGGTGCTGCGCATCCCCGTGCCGGAGACGGCCGAGGAGGTCGCGCCGATCCTGGAGATCCTGCCCGTGCAGCGCCTGGCCCACGGCTTGGCGTTGGCGCGCGGCGGCGACCCGGACAGCCCGCGCGGCCTGAAGAAGGTCACGCGCACCCGCTGATCGTTGGCGCTTCGCGCTTTCGGGATGGACGCGCCGGCGCGCTTTCAAGATCAAAAGCTTGAAGCGTAAAAGCGGCGCTCGCCGCGCGGCAGGCCCCCGGGGGGTGGAAGGGCGTCGGTTCGTCCCCCGTACGGCCTGCCGGAGGCAACCACCCTTCGCCCTTCTTGGCAACCGGTAAAGCTGGTTGCCAAGAAGGGCGAAGCGCGGTTGGGCTGCGCCCAGGCCGTACGGGGGACGAACCGAGACCCTTCCTGTGGCTTGGCAGCCCGACCAAAAGCTGCGCCTTCGGCGCTGAAGCGCGCGGCCCGCACCCCCTCCCCGAGGGTGCGGGCCTTTGCGGTTACTGGCGGGCGGCGGCGAGTTCCGTGGTCACGTCGATCGAGGTGTCGGCCGTTGCGTCGAAGACGACCTCGCCGTTCACCCAGACCTTGCGGGGCTTGAGGTGGTCGTCCCACCAGACCAGGTCGGCGACCGCGCCCGGCGCCAGGCGGCCCAGGGTGGGTTCGCCGAGCACGTCCGCCGGGACGATCGTGGCCGACGCCAGCGCGTCCGCCAGGTCCACGCCGACCGAAACGATGTTGCGCACGGCCCGGTCCAGGGTCAGGGCGCTGCCGGCGATGGTGCCCTCGGGCGAGCGCGGCACGCCGTCCTCGGTCAGGACCACGTCCGCGCCGCCGAGCTGGTAGCGGCCCGGAGGCATCCCGGCCGCCGCGACCGCGTCGGTCACCAGGGCGACCCGGGGGCCGGCGGCGTTGAAGACCAACCTGCACACGTCGGGGCCGACGTGGGCCAGGTCGGCGATCAGGCCCAACGTGAACCGGTCGTCCACCAGGGCCACGCCCGGCACGCCGGGTTCGCGGTGCCCGAGGGGGCGTTGGGCGTTGAACAGGTGGGTCACCATGCGCGCGCCGGCCTCGGCCGCCGCCCGCGTCTGCTCGCCGGTCGCGTCGCTGTGCCCGACGGCGACCAGGACGCCCGCCTCCGACAAGCGCCGCACGGCCTCCAGGCCGCCGGGCTGCTCGGGCGCGAGGGTCACCATGCGCAGGTGTCCGCGCAGGTCGTCGGCCAGCAGCAGGTCGATCTCGCCCGGCCCGGGGTCCACCATCAGCGCCGGGTCGTGCACGCCCGCGCGCTTGGGCGACAGGAACGGCCCTTCCAGGTGCACCCCGAGCGGCACCGCGCCGGAGCCGGCGGGCAGCGCGGCCGAAGCCGCCAGCACGGCCCGGGCCTGGCGCAACGCCTCGGGGACGGGCGCGGTGATCAGCGTGGGCACGAAGCGGGTCACGCCGGTCTGCGGGAAGGCCTTGGCGACGACGCGCATGCCCTCGTCGTCCACCTCGGCGAAGTCGACGCCCACCGCCCCGTTGACCTGCACGTCCACCAGGCCCGGGGTGAGCAGCCCGTCGGCCAGCACCTCGGCGTCGGCGGGCGGTTCGCCCGTCACGACCTCGACCACCCGTCCCGCCCTGATGCGCACGCTGGCGGGACCGGTGATGGTGCGACCGAGCAGTGCTCGCGGAGCTGCGACAAC
The DNA here is from genome assembly GCF_031180885.1 of Saccharothrix sp. Lineage (GTDB taxonomy): Bacteria > Actinomycetota > Actinomycetes > Mycobacteriales > Pseudonocardiaceae > Actinosynnema. The sequence goes on along the minus strand of NZ_JAPSLK010000006.1, from coordinate 3,969 downwards.
CGTGTCCAAGGTCCCTCCTCAAATGGTCCAGACCATTATGGCCGGAAGCGGCGGGCGGCGTCACGCGTGGTTAGAAGATAACCGAATATACGTCCCAAAAGTCATCAAGTCTCTTAACACGGGCCTGGGCGCACGACCGTCACCGGTTGGCTCATACTTGGGGCCAGACATCCGAGGTCTACGGAGGTTCCGGCGTGGCGGTCACCGACGACGCGATCCTGCGCGTGAAGGAAATGATCACGTCCGGTGAGCTGAAGCCGGGCGACCGACTGCCGCGCGAGGCGGACCTGGCCGAGCGCCTGGGCCTGTCCCGCAACTCGCTGCGCGAGGCCGTGAAGGCGTTGTCGCTGGTCAGGGTGCTGGACGTGCGGCAGGGCGACGGGACCTACGTCTCCAGCCTGCGCGCGGACGACCTGCTGGGCGCGCTGTCGTTCGTGCTGGACCTCCACCGGGGCGAGGACTCGGTGCTGGAGGTCCTCCAGGTCCGGCGCATCCTCGAACCGGCCGCCGCGGCGATGGCCGCCCAACGGGTCGGAGCGGAGGAGATCGCCTCCCTGCGCACCCTGTGCGACGCCGCCGAGCACGCGCGGTCGGTGGAGGAGCTGGTGGAGCACGACCTGGAGTTCCACCGCGCCATCGCCCAGTGCTCGGGCAACGCCTACCTCGCCCAACTCCTGGACACCCTGGCCGGCCCCACCGTCCGGGTCCGCATTTGGCGCGGCATCACGCAGGCCGGCGCGGTGGACCGCACCGTGGCGGAACACCGCGCCATCGTCGACGCCCTGGCAGCTCACCAGACCGAGCTGGCCCGTTCGTGGTCGACGGTCCACGTGGCCGGTGTCGAGCAGTGGCTGTCCGACCTCGCCTGAGTCCCTAGCTGAACGCGGCGGCGATGATCCGCATCGCCGTCGGGGAGCGGTCGCCGCCCATGCGGAGGGTGTTGACCGAGTAGACCAGGGTGCGCGAACCGTCGAGGGTCCCGGCCACGCCGTTGTTGTAGCCCGGACGGTCACCGGACTTGCCCCACACCACGAGGCCGCCGCCCAGGTCCAGGCGGGAGATGCCCAGCGCGTGGGACGCGCCTTCGAACGGCACGGTCATCAGTTCCGCTCGGGCGCGGTCGGTCAGGAACGGGCCGCGCAACAGGGCGTTCAGGAAGCGGTCGAGGTCGCGGGCGCTGGAGATGATCTCCGCCGCCGCCCACTGGAGGGTCGGGTTGACCTCGGTGACGTCCACGTACCCGTCCGCCGTCGCCTCATAGCCACGCGCGTGGACGCCCCGGATGCGGGTCTCGGCACCGGGCAGGTACGTGTCGTGCAGCCGCAACGGGCGCAGGACCAGCTCGCGGACGGCGTCACCGTACGGCCGGCCGGTCACCTCCTCGATCACCAGACCGGCCACCAGGTACCCCATGTTCCCGTACTCCTGGCGCTCGCCCGGCACGAACCGCGGACCCGCCGCCGCACCCATGCGCACCAGCTCCACCGGGTCGAACGTGTCGTAACGGTGCTCGAAGAACCACGCCGGGTCCTTGTGCGGCAACCCGTGCCCGGCGATGCCGTGCGTGTGGTTGAGCAGCTGACGGACGGTGATCGGGTGCACGAACGTCTTCGGCAGCAGGTCCGGCAGGTAGTGCTGCACGGTCTGGTCGAGGTCGAGCGTCCCCCGCTCCTGGAGCTGGAGCGCCGCCGCCGCGGTGAACAGCTTGGTGATGCTGCCGACCCGGAACCGGCCGTCCGGGTGGACCGGCGCGGACGTGCCGATCCGCGCCACCCCGCCGCTGCCCCGCCACGCCCCGGCCGTGCCGGACACCCGGGCGAGCGCGCCGGACGCGTCCGGACCGGGCTGGACGGCCGCGGCGAGCGCCTCGGGCTTCAGCGGCGGCACGGTCGCCGCCTGGGCGGGCACGGCGGTGAAAGCCAGGGCCGTCAACGGGATCAGCAGGAGTTTTCGCATGCGGGCAGCCTGCCGCCGGCACCCACCAAGATCCATCCGGGAAGCCCCCGGTCCGGCGGTGGGGATGTCCCTAGGACAACCCGTAGACCTCGACGGCCGTGCCCGCGAACAGCCGCTCCCGCTCGGCCGGGGTCAGCTCGGCGGCCAGTTCCCGCGCCGTGTTCAGAACCTCGCCGTAGGACGCGGCCGGCAGGCACACCGGCCAGTCGGAGCCGAACATCAAGCGCTCCGGGCCGAAGGCGTCCAGGACCACTTCGAACCACGGCCGCAGGTCCGCCACCGTCCACGTCCGCCAGTCCGCCTCCGTGACCAGCCCCGACACCTTGCACGTCACGTTCTCGTGCGCGGCCAGCGACCGGATGCCCTCCGCCCACTCGTTGGACGAACCCCCGCCGGCGATGGGCGGCTTGGCGCAGTGGTCGAGGACGAAGGGCAGGTCGGGCAGGGCCGCCGCCGTTCGCCGGGCCGCCGGGAGCTGGTGCGGGCGGATCACCAGGTCGTAGACGAGTCCCTGGGCGGCCAGCCGGGTCAGGCCGTGTCGAACGTCCTTGCGGCACAACCACTCCGGGTCCGGTTCGCGCTGGACCTGGTGGCGGATGCCGCGCAGCCACCGTCCCCCGGCACCCTCCGCCAGCTCCGCCAACGCGTCGCCCACGGCCGGTGACATCAGGTCCGTCCAGCCGACGACCGCGCCGATGATCTCGTGTTCCTCGGCCAGCGCCAGGAACTCCGGCGTCTCCTCGGCCACGGTCACCGTCTGCACCAGCACGGTCCGGGTCACCTCGGGAGCCACCGCCACCAGGTCCGCCACCCCGAACGACCGGCGGATCGCACCCATCGGCGGGTCGGTGATCCAGTCCTGGTCGCGCACCGACAGATCCCACACGTGGTGGTGGGCGTCGACGATCACAACAAGCCTTCCGCACGCAGGTCGTCCCACAACCCCCCGGGCACGGCCGGGTGGGCCGCGTTCGCCCGGACCTCCGCCGCCGACCGGGCCCCCACCAGCACCGACACCACCGCCGGGTGCCGGAACGGGAACGCCAGCGCGGCCTGCGGCAGGGTCACGTCGTGGCGCGCGCACACCGCGGCGATCCGCCGGGCGCGGTCGAGCAGGTGGGCGGGCGCGGCGGCGTAGTCGTAGGTGGCGTCCTCGGGGACCTCGGGACGGGCCAGCATCCCGGAGTTGAACACGCCCGCCGCGACGACCGCGACACCGCGCTCGACGCACAGGTCGAGGAAGTCCGCCGACGACTGGTCCAGCAGCGTGTACCGGCCGGCCAGGAGCACGACGTCGATGCCGGTCTCGCGGACGAACCACTCGGCGGTCTCCCAGTGGTTCAAGCCGACGCCGACGGCCCGCACCACGCCCTGGTCCCGCAGCGCCGCCAAAGCGGGGAACGCCTCGGTGGCCGCCTGCTCGCGGAACTCGGGCTGCAAGTCCACGTCGTGCAGCAGGACGACATCGACTCGCTCCAGCCCCATCCTGTCCACAGAGGACTCCAGCGACCGGCGCACGCCGTCAGCGCTGAAGTCCCACACCCGGCGGTGGGTGGCGGGGACGGCGAACCCGTTGGCCAGGTCGTCGCCGTCGCCGTCGATCGGCTCCAGCAGTCGCCCGACCTTGGTCGACACCACGTACTCGTCCCGCGGGCGCACGGCCAGCGCCGCGCCCAGCCGCCGTTCGGACAGGCCGAGACCGTAGTGCGGCGCGGTGTCGAAGTACCGGATGCCGGTGTCCCAGGCGGCGTCCACCGCCTCCACCGCCTGTTCCGGCGTGACCTCCGAGTACAGGTTGCCGATCGGCGCGGCACCAAAACCGAAGCGGGACAACGGGATCACGGCAGCTCCTGCCACGTCGTGTTCACTCCTGCACCTTGCCGGTAGCGTAACGGGTCACGACCAGCGCGAGGATGATCACCGCGCCGTAGGAGGCGTTGATGTAGAACCCGCTGACGCTCAGCAGCCGGAGGATGTTCTCCACCAGCCCGAGCATCAGCACGCCGGACAGCG
>NZ_JAPSLK010000059.1 GCF_031180885.1 Saccharothrix sp. | reverse complement strand
CGCGCCGAGGTACAGGAACGACGCGGGCACGTCGAACAGCGTCTGGCCCTTGGTCAGCGCCTCCTGCAGCCCGCGCAGCATGGTCAGCATCCCGAGGGTGACCATGAACCCGGACAGGCCGAGCTTGAGGATGAAAAACCCGTTGAGCCCACCGATCACCGCACCGACCAGCAGGCACACCGGGATCGCCGTCCACGCGGGCAGCTCGATGCCGAGCCCGTTGGACGCGGCCGGGATGACCAGGGCGATCGCCAGGGCGGGCGCGATGCCGATGGTGGACTCCAGCGACAGGTCCATCTTGCCCGCGATGAGGATCAACGCCTGCCCGAGCACCAGCAGCGACAGCTCGCTCTGCTGCTGCAACACCGCGATCAGGTTGTCGGCGGTGAGGAAGATCGGGCTGACCACCGCCCCGACGACCAGCAGCACGATGATCGCGGGCACCAGCGCCAGGTCCTGGTAGCGGCCCAGGCGGAACTTCGGCGGGGCGGCCGCGGCGGCCGGCGGCCGGGTGAGTGCTTTCGTCATGACATCCCTTCGATCGCCGCGATCAGCTCGCCGTCGCGCCAGCCCCGGTCGAACTCCGCGACCACCCGGCCGTGGAACAGCACCAGGACCCGGTCGCACACCCGCAGGTCGTCCAGTTCGTCGGAGACGACGAGAGCGGCTTTACCCGCGCGGGCCTGGGCGTCCACCACGCCCAGCAGGGATTCCTTGGACTTCACGTCCACCCCGGCGGTCGGGTTGATCAGCACCAGCACGGCGGGCCCGGTCGCCAGGGCGCGGGCCATGACGACCTTCTGCTGGTTGCCGCCGGACAGGTCGGAGACCGGTTGGTCCGGCCCGGCGGCCTTGATGTCGTACTCCGCGATCGCGGTCCGACCGGAGTCGTGGAGCGCCGACTTGCGCACGAACGCCGCCGGGGCGGTCATGGTCGCGTTCTCGGCGATGGTCAGGTCCAGCACCAGGCCCTGGTGGTGGCGGTCGCGCGGCACGCACCCGATGCCGGCCCGCAGCGCGGCCGGCACGTCACCGGCGCGGACCCGCGAGCCCCGGACCGACACGGACCCGGCGGCGGACGAGCGCAGCCCGTAGACGGTCTCGGCCAGCTCGTGCTTGCCGCTGGACGCGCTGCCCGCCAGCCCGACCACTTCCCCTGCTGCCACTTCGAGGGACACGCCCTCGAAGCCGTCGCCCGACAGCCCGTCCACGGTCAGCACCGGTTGCGACGACCGGGGCCGGTCCGCGCCGTCCGGGATGCTCAGGCCGCCGGGCTCGCCGGTCATGGCCTGGATCAAGTCCGGTTTGGACAGTCCGTCGACCGGCGCGGTGAGGATGTGCTTGGCGTCCCGGTAGACCGTGACGGTCTGGCACACCTGGTAGATCTCCTGGAGGTGGTGCGAGATGAACAGGAACGTCACGCCGGTGTCCTGCAACGCCCGCATCCGGTCGAACAGCCGCTCGATCGCCGGGCCGTCGAGCTGGGCGGTCGGCTCGTCGAGGATGATGAACCGCGCCCCGCCCGACAACGCCCGAGCGATCTCCACGAGCTGCCGCTGCTCCACGGTCAGGTCGGCGACCCGGGCGTCCGGGTGCACCGCCACCTCGTACTGCTCCAACAGGTCGGCGGCCCGCCGGCGCAGCCTCGACCACCGGATCAGCCGGTCCTGCCGGTTGAGGAACAGGTTCTCCGCCACCGACAGCTCGGGCACGGCGGTCGACTTCTGGTACACGCACGCCACCTTCTCCCGCCACGCCGCGCGGTCCGCGACCGCCGGCGCGTCCGCGCCGAAGAACCGCACCGACCCGGCGTCCGGGGCGCGCATCCCGGTCAGCACCGACACCAGCGTGGACTTCCCCGCGCCGTTGCGACCCACCAACGCATGGGACTCGCCGGCCGTGATCTTGATCTCCACGTCGTCCAGCGCGACCGTGCGGCCGAACCGCACGGTCACCCCGGTCGCTTCAACGGCGTTCATTTGCCGATCTGGTTGCCCCAGAAGGCCTTGTCATCCACGTTCTCCTTGGTGATCAGCGGCGCCGGGAGCTGGTCCTCCAGCTGGCCGTTGCCCACGTCGACGATCTCGCTGCCGTGGTCGGTCTTGCCCGGCTTGAACGTCTTGCCCTCCACCGCGGCCTTGGCGTAGAACAGCGCCCACTCCGCGTACAGGTCCGCCGGCTGCGACACCGTCGCGTCGATCTCGCCCTTGCGGATGGCCTCCAACTCCTGCGGGATGCCGTCGTTGGAGACGATGAACACGTGCTTCGGGTCGGTCGGCGGCACCAGCATGTTCTTCTGCCGCAACACCTGCAGCGTCGGCGCGAGGAACACGCCGCCGGCCTGCATGTAGATGCCGTTGATGTCCGGGTGCTGGTTCAGCCGGGTCTGCAACGCGGCGGAGGCCTTGGTGCCCTCCCAGTCCGTCGGCTCCTCGAACACCGTGATGCCGGGGTAGTTCTCCTTCATGCACTTGGCGAACGCCTCGGACCGGTCGCGGCCGTTGACCGAGGACAGCGAGCCCTGGAACTCCACGACCTTGCCCTTGCCGCCCAGCTTCTCGCCGAGGAACCTGCACGCCTTCTCGCCGTAGGCCTTGTTGTCCGCCCGCACCACCATGTACGCCTTGCCCTTGTCCGGGCGGGTGTCCACGGTGATCACCGGGATCTTGGCCTTCTCCAACCGCTCCAGCGTGGAGGCGATCGCGCCGGTGTCCTGCGGCGCCATGATGATGGCCTTCGCGCCCTGGCTCTGCAACGACTGCGCGTTGGCGACCAGGTTCTCCACCTTGTTCTGCGAGTTCGTCGGCGCCATCAGGTTGATGCCCAGCGCCTTCGCCTTCTCCGGCGCGTACTTGATGTAGGAGTTCCAGAAGTCGGAGTCGGCCCGGGGGAAGTCCAAGCCGATCGGGCCGACGCCGGAGGCGGTGCCACCGGAGGTGGTGGCCGTGCCGCAGGCGGCGGTGGTCAGCGCGAGGCACACCGCGGCGGTGAGGATGCTGCGACGCTTCATCGTTCCTCGATTTCGGGGGAGGTTTTCCTAGGACTTCGGGCGCAACCGCAGCCCGTGCATGCCGCCGTCGACGGCCAGGACGGTGCCCGCGGTCGAGCCGGACAGCGGGCTCGCCAGGTAGGCGATCGCGCCCGCGACCTCGTCGGCCGAGACCAGGCGCCCGTGCGGCTGCCTGGCCTCCAACGCGGCCCGCTCGGCGTCCGGATCCGGTGCCGAATCGAGCAGGCGGCCCACCCACGGGGTGTCCGCCGTGCCGGGGGCCACCGCGTTCACGCGGACGCCCTCCCGCACGTGGTCAGCGGCCATCGCCAGGGTCAGCGCGTGCACCGCGCCCTTCGTGGCCGAGTACAGCGCCCGCTGCGGCAGACCCGCCCACCCGGCGATCGAACCCGTGTTCACCACCGCCGCCGCGGGCGAGCGGCGCAGATGCGGCAGGGCGGCGCGGGTGACCCGCACGATCCCACCCACGTTCACCTCCCACACCCGCCGCCACTCGTCGTCCGGGTTGGCGGCCACGTCCCCCTGCGCGCCGATCCCCGCGTTGTTCACCACGACGTCCAGCCGACCGAACCCGGCCACCACGGCGTCGACCGCCGCCCGAACGCTGTCGTCGTCCGACACGTCGGCCCGGATGCCCACCAGCGGCTCGTCCACCCGCGGGTTCAGGTCCAGACAGGCCACCTTCGCGCCCCGGGACGCGAGCAGGCGCGCGGTGGCCAAGCCGATGCCCGACGCGCCGCCGGTGACGATCGCGACCAGTCCCTCGAAGTCGTTCACGACGCCTCCGTCCACACCGGACCGTCGGGGTAGCGGTACGCGGCCAGGGTTTCGTCCTTGAGCCGGGCGGAGAACCCGGGCTCGGTGGGCGCGACGTACCGGCCGTCACGCACCACCGCCGGGTCGGTGAAGTGCTCGTGCAAGTGGTCCACCCACTCGATGACCCGCCCGTCCAGCGACCCGGACACCGCCACGTAGTCGAACAGCGACAGGTGCCGCACCAGCTCGCACAACCCCACACCACCCGCGTGCGGACACACCGGGACACCGAACTTGTGCGCCAACAACAGGATCGCCACGTTCTCGTTCACCCCGCCCACCCGACACGCGTCGATCTGCAACACGTCGATCGCATCGGCCTGGAGCAACTGCTTGAAGACCACCCGGTTCTGCACGTGCTCACCGGTCGCCACCCGGATCGGGTCCAACGCCGTCGCGATCGCCTCGTGGGCCAGCACGTCGTCCGGCGAGGTCGGCTCCTCGATCCAGTACGGCTGGTAGGGAGCCAGTTCGCGCATCCACCGGATCGCCGTGTCGACGTCCCAGCGCTGGTTGGCGTCCACCGCGATCCGCACCTGCCCGCCGACCACCTCACGGGCCAGCTTCATCCGCCGCACGTCGTCGTCGAGGTCACCGCCGACCTTGAGCTTGATCATGTCGAACCCGTCGGCCACCGCCTGCCGGGACAACGCGGCCAGCTTGTCGTCGGAGTACCCCAGCCAACCCGGCGAGGTCGTGTAGGCCGGGTAGCCCTCCCGGGCCACGAATTCCGCCCGCTCCGCCCGACCCGGCTCCGCCGCCCGCAACAGCCCCAGCGCCTCCTCCGGGGTCAACGCGTCGGACAGGTAGCGGAAGTCGACCAACCCGACGATCTCCTCCGGCGTCAACGCCGACAGGAACCGCCACAACGGCACCCCCGCCCGCCGCGCCGCCAGGTCCCACGCCGCGTTCACCACCGCCCCCAACGCCATGTGCGCCACGCCCTTCTCCGGGCCCAGCCACCGCAACTGCGAGTCGCCGACCAGCTCGAAGTACAGCGCTCCGAGGTCCGCGGCGGTCTCGGGGACGGCCCGGCCCACCAAGTGCGGAGCCAACGACCGGATCGCCGCCGCCTGCACGTCGTTGCCCCGCCCGATGGTGAACGCCAGGCCGTACCCGTCCGGACCCTCGTCCGTCCGCAACACCACGTACGCGGCCGAGTAGTCCGGATCGGGGTTCATCGCGTCCGAACCGTCCAACTCCCGCGACGTGGGGAACCGGATGTCCATCACGTCCAGGTCGACGATGCGGGCCATCACGCCTGCCCGAACGTCTGGCGCTGGGTGCCCAGGCCGTCGATGGACAGCTCGACCACGTCCCCGGCCCGCAGGTACGGCTTGGGCTCGGGCTGCCCGAGGGCCACGCCCGCCGGCGTGCCGGTGTTGACGAGGTCACCGGGTCGGAGGACGAGGAACCAGCTCAGGTAGCGGATCACCTCGGCCACCGGGAAGATCATGTGCTTGGTGGAGGAGTCCTGGCGAATGGTGCCGTTGACCGACAGCCGCAGGCCCAGGGCCTGCGGGTCGGGGACGTCCGCGGCGGGGACCAGGAAGGGGCCGAGGGGGTTGAACGTCTCGCAGTTCTTGCCCTTGTCCCACTGCCCGCCGCGCTCGATCTGGAACTCCCGCTCGGACACGTCGTGCGACACGGTGTACCCGGCGACGCAGGCCAGCGCCTCCTCGGCGGTCTCCAGGTACCGGGCGGTGCGGCCGATGACGACGCCGAGTTCGACCTCCCAGTCCGTTTTGACCGAGTTGCGCGGCACCAGGACCTCGTCGTACGGGCCGACGATGGTGTCCGGGGTCTTGAGGAACACCACCGGTTCGGCGGGGATCGCGGCGCCGGTCTCCTCGGCGTGGTCGCGGTAGTTGAGGCCGATGCACACGATCTTGCCGACGCCCGCGACCGGCGGCCCGACGCGCAGGCCCTCGGGGTCGAGCACGGGGAGCGTCCCGGCGGCGAGCGCGGCCCGGGTGCGGGCGATGCCGTCGGCGGCCAGGAACGGCCCGTCGACGTCGCCGGTCACCGGGCTCAGGTCGTACGTGGTCCCGTCGGCCGTCCGGACGGCGGGGCGTTCGGAGCCCGGCGCTCCGAGGCGCAGAAGCTGCACGGTGGGTCCTCCTCGGCTGCACGAAATACATCGGATGTATAGCCCGGCAGGACCGCCGTCGTCTAGATGCCTGGCGAGTATTGGTCCGATGACTTCGCCGCCGACTACGTTGCGCAACGATGCTCATGCACACCGTGGCCACCCGGGCACCCGCCGATCGGGTGGCGGCCCGCCGACTCAAGGCCGGAGCGACCACGCGCCGGGCGCCCTTGATGTCCGCCGCAACCAGCCGAAGAAGGGTTCCGATGAGACACCACCGTGCGGTGTGGGCGTCCGCCGCCAGCACCGCCGCACTGATCGCCTCGCTCACCACCGCCGGCGTCGCCCACGCGGACGAGCCGCTCGCCGAACCGCTCTCCCCCTCGGCCGCCGACGTGGCCCGGACCGGGTCGTCCGAGCAGGTCGGCGCGACCCTCGCGAAGGCGACCGGCACGGTCACGGCGTTCGTCGAACTGGCCGAGACGCCCGCCGCCGAGTCCTACGGCGCGGAGAAGCGGCGCGGTGGCGCGGACGCGCAGGCCGCCGACGCGGCGAAGCGGTCCCGGCAGCGCACCGACGACAAGGCCGCCCGCGTGGTGGACGTGCTGCGCGGCAAGGACTCCGCGACCCGCGAGGTCGCCCGGACCGCCAACGCCGTGTCCGGCGTGGTGGTCAGCGCCGACGCGGCCGGGGTGCGCGCGCTGGCCGGGCTGCCCGAGGTCCGGTCGGTGCGCCTGGCCGTGCCGAAGGTCGTCCAGAACGCCAGCTCCGTGCAGCTGACCAAGGCCGCGCAGGTGTGGCGGCAGACCGGCCGGTACGGCGAGGGCATGCGGATCGGCATCATCGACACCGGCATCGACTACACCCACGCCGACTTCGGCGGCCCCGGCACGCCCGAGGCGTACCAGGCCGTCGACCGGACCGCGCCGTGGACGCCGACCGCCAAGGTCGTCGGGGGTTACGACTTCGCGGGCGACGACTACGACGCGACCGAGCCGGAGAAGTCCACGCCCAAGCCCGACCCCAACCCGATGGACTGCCAGAGCCACGGCACGCACGTCGCGGGCACGGCCGGCGGGTTCGGCGAGAACGCGGACGGCTCCACGTTCACCGGCGACTACAGGACGTTGACCGACGACCAGCTCAACGCCATGCGGATCGGTCCGGGCACCGCGCCCAAGGCGTTGCTGTACGCGCTGAAGGTGTTCGGCTGCGAGGGGTCGACCAACCTCACCTCGCAGGCCCTGGACTGGGCGCTGGACCCCAACGGCGACGGCGACTTCGCCGACCACCTCGACGTGGTCAACATGTCCCTGGGCTCGGACTTCGGCGGCCAGGACGACCCGGACTCGCTGTTCGTGCGCAAGCTCGTCGAGCACGGCGTGCTGGTCGTGGCGTCGGCGGGCAACGGCGGCGACTTCTACGACGTCGGCGGCTCGCCCGCCAACACCCCGGAAGCGCTGGCCGTGGCCAACACGCGGGACGCGTTCGCGCTGCTGGACGGCGTGACGGTGGGCGGGGTCGACCAGCCGGGCCAGTACAGCCAGAACTACACCGGCTACGCCGGCCTCGACCTGACCCGGCCCGTGGTCGCGGTCGCCGCCGAGGGCAACAAGGACGGCTGCGACGCGATCGCCCAGGACCTCAAGGGCAAGTTCGTCTGGCTGGAGTGGGACGACAACGACACCACCCGCCGCTGCGGCTCGGCCGGGCGCACCAACAACGCCCAGAACGCGGGCGCGGAGGGCGTGCTGCTCACCTCCACCCGGGACAACTTCCTGGCCGCCATCGCGGGCAACGCGGCCATCCCGGCCTTCCAGTTCACCGGCACCGCGACCGCCGCCGTCCGGCCCGCGCTGACCGCCGGCACGCTGGAGGTCCGGATGCGCGGCGCGCTGCGCAACTCCGTGCCGACCACGACGCCGAAGCTCGCCGACACCATCACCCCGTCGTCCTCGCGCGGTGCGCGCGGCGCGGTGGCGGCCAAGCCGGACGTGGCCGCGCCCGGCGACACGATCGTGTCGGCCAACGTCGGCACCGGCAACGGCGCGGTGAGCAAGGGCGGCACGTCGATGTCCGCGCCGCACGTGGCCGGGATCGGCGCGCTGGTGCGGGAAGCGCACCCGGACTGGACCGTCGAGGAGGTCAAGGCCGCGGTCGTGAACACCGCCGGCAACGACGTGAAGTCCGGTGACGACAACACCGCCGGCCTGGCCGAGGCCCCGATGCGGGTCGGCGCGGGCCGGGTGGACGCGGCGTCGGCGGTGGGCGTGGACCTGCTGGCGATGGTGGCCGACAACCCCGGATCGGTCGGGGTGTCGTTCGGTCCGGTCGAGGCGGGGCGCACGGTGTGGCGGACCAAGACGGTGAACGTGGTCAACAAGGGCACGGCCTCGCGCACGGTCACCGCGGCGTACCACGAGTCAACGGCCGTTCCGGGCGTGAAGTACGAAGTGTGGCCGCGGACGGTGACGGTGGCGCCGGGCAAGACGGGCCGCGTGCGGGTGTCGCTGCGGATCGAGCCCGAGCAGCTGCGGAAGGTCGCCGACCCGACGGTGGTCAAGCAGCAGGTCGGCGTGGCGCGGCAGTTCATCGCGGAGGCGTCCGGCCGGCTGGTGCTGACGTCCGGGTCGACCGCGCTGCGGGTGCCGGTGTACGCCGCGCCCAAGCCGGCGGCGGACATCTCGGCGGGCTGGGTGATCTTCCGCGGCGACGTGGCGTCGGTGCGGCTGCGCGGGCGGCAGCTGGCGCAGGGCGAGGGTGACCAGGCGTACCGGTCGCTGGTCAGCGCGTTCGAGCTGCAGGGTTCGTCCGAGCGGCTGCCCGACTGCACCGACGAGGTGAAGACGGAGTGCGCGGTCAACGGGTCGGCCAAGGGCGGCGACCTGCGCTACGTCGGCGCCGCGTCCACCGCGCCCGTCGACAAGTCCGAGGGTGCTCTGCTCGCCTTCGGTGTCGTGACGTGGGAGAACTGGGTCACCTTGGGGGCCAACAACTCCCCCGAGATCCGGATCGACACCAACGGTGACGGGTCGCACGACTTCCGCGTGCACGCCGTGAAGCCGACCGACGCCAACGGCAACGTGACGGCGGACGTGTGGCTGGCGCGGACCGTGCGGGTGTCCGACGACGAGGTGGTGGACGAGCAGCCGTTGAACAGCCTGCACGGCGAGGTCGACACCAACCTCATGGACAGCAACGTGGTCGTGCTGCCGGTGACCTTGAAGTCGCTGGGGATCGACCCGGCGGGTGCGTCGTTCCGGCTGTCGTACACGGCTGGTACGACCGGCCAGTACGTCGCGCCGGGCAACGAGGGCGGGTTCGTGGACCACATCGGCACCCCGATGTCGTTCGACCCGCTCAAGCCGGGCCTGTCCGTGCGGCAGGGGACGACGCCGGCGCTGTCCTTCGTGGCAAGGACCGGTGCGCGGCTGGAGGTCCACCGCGACGCTGCGGCGTTGGCTGCGGACGGTGCCGAGAACCTGTTGCTGCTGCACCACCACAACACCACGGAGGAACGAGCCCAGGTCGTGAAGATGCGCGGCTGATCGGGGTTTGATCACTTTCCGCAAGGCCCGGCACAACCCTTCTGGGTGGTGCCGGGCCTTGCGTGCGTTCGACCATACTCGGGCGTATGGGCTTCGTGGTCGGCTTGGACGCGGGCGGCACCTCGACGAGAGCGCTGGTGCTGGACCTGGACGGCACCCGCCTGGGCGCGGGCGTGGCGGGCGGCGCCAACCCCAATTCGCACCCGCCGGAGCTGGCGGCCACACACATCTCCCAGGCTTTGAGCGCGGCCCTGGACGGTTTGGACGCGGCCAAGGTCGAGTCGGGCGTCCTGGGCATGGCCGGCTCCAGCAAGGTCCTCAGCGACCCCACCGTGAATGCCCTCTTCGAGGCCGCGTGGACCGGTGCCGGGCTGCGCTGCCCGATGCGCGTGATCACCGACTGCGAGGCGGCCTTCGCCACCGGTTCGTCGGCCCCGGACGGCACCGTCCTGGTAGCCGGCACGGGTTCGATCGCCGCCCGCATCACCGACCACCGGCTGGCCGGCACGGTCGGCGGCTACGGCTGGCTGCTGGGCGACGAGGGTTCGGCGTACTGGCTGGGCCGCGAGGCGGTCCGCGCCACCCTCCGCGCCTTGGAGTCCAACGCCCCCCTGGACCCGTTGGCCGAAGCGGTCCTGACCATGGCCGACCTGACCATGGCCGACCTGACCGTGACCGACTCCCGCCGCGACACCTGGCGCCGCCTGATCACCCAGTCGAACCAGTCCCCGCCGATCCACCTGTCCCACTACGCACCCCTGGTGACCGCCCACCACACAGCCCCATCGGCCGCCCGGATCATCACCGACGCCGTGGACGCTTTGGCCGACTTGGCCATGTCGTGCCGCGAGGAGGGCGACGAGACCCCGATCGTCCTGGTAGGCAGCCTGATCCAGGCCCACCCCTTGGGCACCCGCCTACGCGCCGAGCTGACGGCCCGCACCCACGCCGCGGTCCGCATCGCCACGGAGGGCGCGGCCGGCGCAGCGTGGCTGGCCGCCGTGGAGATCCTCGGCACCACCGCCCCCCGCCCCTGCTGAGGGCACCACCGGTCAGGCGGCTTCTTCCGGGACGCGCGGGTGGCGGAGGCCGGGGTGGTCCTCGGGCAGGGTTCGGCGGAGGAGCCACCAGCTCACCGCGATGCACACCGCCTGCAACGGCCAGGTCAGCGCCGCCCGCATGAACCCCAGCAACACCACCTGCTGCGCCACCCACAACGCCCCGAACACCACCACCCGCAGCACGTACTGACCCACCCAAGGCCAAGACGCCACCCGGTAAGCCCGCAACAGATCCGGATCCCGCCGCCACCGGAACTTCTGCCCCGTCACCAGCCCGACCACGACCCCCAGCAACGGCCACCGCACCACGATGCTCGCCGCCCACACCAGCGCACTAGCCGCGTTCAAGAAGATCTGGAGCAGGAAGAAGTCCTCGGCCCGACCGGTCTGCAAGGCGATGTACGCCGCCAGGACCACCAGCGCCACCGACACCACCACCGCACGCGGCCGGTCGCCGCGCACCACCCGGACCACCGCGATGACGACCCCGCACAGCACGGCCACCAGCGCCCCGGCCTCGATGGAACGCCCGGTCAGCGCCCACCCCAGGGCGAACGCCAAGGGCGGCAGGGACGCGTCCACGGCACCGCCCCGGCCGCCCAGCAGGTGGGCCAGGGACTCCTGACGGGTGTCGGTCATGCCTCCAGGGTGCCTTAGGGCAGCCTTACCCAGGTAACGGACCCGCATCGGAGCATTGACCGGGCATGACGCCCGTCACTACCGTGGCCCGAAATCGTCTGGAAAGTTACCAGACAGGTCAGACGGAAAGGCATGAGCCGATGCGAGCCGGTAGCCCACGACTGCTGCGCGAGATCAACGACCGCGCCGCGATCGAGGCCTTGCTGCGCAATGGACCTCTCACCCGCTCCGAGCTGGAGGGCATCATCGGCCTCTCCAAGCCGGCCACCGCCCAGCTGCTGACCCGCCTGGAAACCGAGGGCACGGTCCTGCGCAACGGCCTGCGCGGCGGCGGACGCGGTCCCCGCGCGCAGCTCTGGACGGTCAACGGCGCGCTGGCCCACGTCGCCGCCATCGACCTCACCCCGGACACGGTCGACGTGGCGATCGCCGACATCTCCGGCACGCTGCTCACCGAGCACTCCGCGCCCATGCCGCGCACCGACGTGCTGGAGGCGTTCCACGGCGCGGTCACCAAGGCCGCGAACCAGGCCGGGCTGTCCCCGGAAGCCCTCCACCACGTCGTGGTCGGCTCCCCCGGCGCCGTCGACCCGACCACCGGCCGGCTGAACTACGCGCCGCACATGCCGGGCTGGGAGGGCTTCGACATCCCGGGCACCCTCCAGGACCTCCTCGGCACCAGCGTCACCGTCGAGAACGACGTCAACCTGGTCGCGCTGGAGGAGATGATCGCCGGCCGGGCGAGCGGCGTGAAGGACTTCGTGCTGCTCTGGCCCGCCGACGCGGTCGGCGCGGCCGTCGTGGTCAACGGTGTGCTGCTCAGGGGCGCGACCGGTGGTGCGGGCGAGATCGACGCCATGCAGGTGCCCGACCACGCCCACGCCGAGACCGGCACCGAGCGCACCGGCAGCCGGTACGGCGACCTGCTCGACAGCGCCGCGATCGTCAAGCTGGCCCGCGCCCACGGGGTGTCCGCGCGCACCGGGCACGCCGCCGTCCGCAAGGCCCTGAGCGAGGGCACGGCCGGCCGCGAGTTCCTGGTCGACCTCGCCCGCCGCATCGCGACCGGCGTGGCCAACGTGATCGCCGTGCTCGACCCCGAACTGGTGCTGCTGTCCGGCGACATCGCGCACGCCGGCGGCACGACGCTCGCCGACCTCGTCGCCGCCGAGCTGCGCACCCTGGTGGTGCCCCGCACCCCCGTCCAACTCGCCCTGGTGACCGGGAAACCGGTGCGTTCCGGCGCACTGCACTCCGCGCTGTCGGTCGTCAGGGAACAGGTGTTCGGCCTACCCGCCGCCACGACCGAACCCTTCCGCGGCCCGCGCCAGTAGTCGGCGTGCCGCACAACGTCCCCGACCGCACGTTGAAGAAGGAGAGCACATGCGCAAGGTCCCCCGCGCAGCGTTGCTTTGCGTGGCCGCCGCGGTGTCCCTGACCGCCTGCGCCGCCGGCGCCGGCAAGTCCGACCAGGCGGGTGGCCTCGCCGCCGCGCCCGGCAAGGACGACAAGTTCACCCTGACCGTCTGGAGCCCGTTCTCCGGCCGCGAGCAGGACGAGGTCACCAAGGCGTTGGAGAGCTTCAAGAAGAAGTACCCCAACGCCGAGATCAAGCACGAGGGCAGCCAGGACGACGACAAGATCACCGCGGGCATCCGCGGCGGCAACCCGCCGGACGTGGCCCTGTCGTTCACCACGGACAACATCGGCCAGTTCTGCTCCTCCGGCTCGTGGCAGGACCTCAAGCCCTACATCGACCGCGACAAGGTCGACCTCTCGCAGATCCCCGACGCCGTCCGCTCCTACACCGAGTACAAGGGCACGCGCTGCGCGATGCCGATGCTCAGCGACGTCTACGGCCTGTACTACAACAAGGACATGCTCGCCGCGGCCGGCATCACCGCCCCGCCGAAGACCACCGCCGAGCTGGTCGACGTCGCCAAGCGCACCACCAAGTTCGCCCCGGACGGCTCGATCGAGGTCGCCGGGTTCATGCCCACGATGATGTTCTACGCCAACCGCCCGCCGATCCTGGCGCCGCACTTCGGGGCGAAGTGGGCCGGTCCGGGCGGCAAGTCGGCGCTGGCGAGCCCGGAGTGGGCGGAGATGCTGACGTTCCAGAAGGAACTCGTCGACTTCTTCGGCTTCGAGAAGCTGGAGCGGTTCCGCGCGGGCCTGGGCCAGCAGTACTCCAACGACCACGCGTTCCACCAGGGCAAGATGGCCATGATGATCGACGGCGAGTACCGCACCGCGTTCCTCAAGGACCAGGCGCCGCAGATCAAGTTCGGCACCGCGCCGTTCCCGACCAGCAAGCCCGAGCTGTACGGCACGGCGTTCACCGCGGGCACGATCATCGGTGTCCCCAAGGGCGCCAAGAACCCCGGCGCGGCCTGGGAGCTGATCCGGCACATGGCGTTCGACACGGACACGATCGTCAGCCTGGCCAACGGCCTGAAGAACATCCCCAGCACCAAGGCCGCCCTCGCCGACCCGCGGCTGGAGGTCGACGAGACCTTCAAGACGTTCATCGACCTGGCCGCAGGCGGCAAGCTCCAGGGCAACCCGGTCACCCCGATCGGCGACGCGCACATCAAGGCCGTGGGCGACTTCGCGGCCTCATGGCAGGCGGGCAAGGTGCCCGACCTGATGGCGGGGCTCAAGGACGTCGACAAGCAGATCGACGACCAGATCGCCAAGAGCGGCAAGTAGCCGTGACCGCCACGCTCGAACGCGTGGACGTGCCGCGGACCGCCCCCGCCCGGGGGCGGTCCCGCGCCCGCTCGCGCCACCGGTGGACCGTCCTGGCCTTCATGGCCCCGGCGGTCCTGGGTTTCCTGCTCTTCTTCGGCTACCCGCTGGTCGCCACGGTCGGGTTCTCGTTCACCGAGTACGACTTGATCAACCCGCCGGAGTGGACCGGGTTCGAGAACTACACCTACATGTTCGGCGACAAGCTTTTCCGCACCGCCGCGTACAACACGCTGTGGTTCGTGGTCGTGCTGACCGGGCTGCGGGTGGTGTTCGCGCTCGGGGTCGCGTCGGTGATCGCCCGGCTCAAGTCGGGCGTGGGCCTGATCAGGACGCTGTGCTACCTGCCGTCGCTGACCCCGCCGGTCGCGGCCACCCTGGTGTTCTTCCTGGTGGTGCGGCCCAACGACGGTCCGCTGGACGCGTTCCTCGGCTGGTTCGGCGTCGAAGGCCCGCTGTGGTTCTCCGACCCGGCGTGGGCCAAGCCGGGGATCACGCTGGTGATGCTGTGGGTGTCCGGCGACCTCATGATCATCCTGCTGGCGGCGATCATGGACGTGCCGCGGGAGCAGTACGAAGCGGCCGAACTCGACGGGGCCGGGCCGGTGCGGCGGTGGTGGCACATCACCCTGCCCAACATCTCGCCGGTGCTGCTGTTCGGCGCGGTGAACTCGATCATCCTGGCGTTGCAGCTGTTCACCCAGGCGGTCGTGGCGGGGTCGGCGGCCAGCGGGTCGGCCGACGCCACCGGCAGCACCAAGGACCTGGGCTTCCCGGAGAACTCGACGCTGACGTTCCCGGTGTGGCTGTACGCGCAGGGCTTCCGGTACTTCGACATGGGGTACGCGGCGGCGATGGCGACCGTGCTGTTCATCGTGTCGTTCGCCGCCACGGCGGTGCTGGTGCAGCGCATGCGCAAGGCGTCCTACCAGGAGGAAGGGGGTCCGGGCGCATGACCGCCGTGCTCGACGCGCGCCGCCCCGCCGAAACCCGGCCGCGCGACTGGAAGGGCGTGCTGGACTGGGTCGCGGTGCACAGCCTCGGCTTGGCGCTGGGCCTGATGTTCGCGCTGCCCGTCCTGTTCGTGTTCCTCACCGCCGTGATGTCCGACAGCCAGGCGTTCACCAAGGACCTGTGGCCGCGCGAGTGGCACTGGGGCAACTTCCTGGAGGTCTTCGACAAGGCGCCGCTGCTGAAGTACCTGGGCAACAGCCTGCTGTACTCGCTGCTGGCCACGGCCGGGATGCTGCTGTCGTCGATCCCGGCGGCGTACGCGCTGGCCAAGCTGCGGTGGCGGGGCCGCAACGCGGTGTTCCTGCTGGTGGTGGGCGCGATGATGCTCCCGCCGCAGGTGGTCGCCGTGCCGCTGTACGACACGTGGTCGAGCCTCGGCCTGACCGGCACGCTGTGGCCGCTGATCCTGCCGTACTTCCTGTTCGACGCCTTCAGCATCTTCCTGCTGCGCCAGTTCATCGTGACCATCCCGCAGTCCTATGTGGACGCCGCGCGGGTGGACGGGTGCACGGAGTTCCAGGCGCTGGTGCGGGTCGTCGTGCCGATGGCCCGACCGGGCATCGCCGCCACCGCCCTGTTCTGCTTCCTGTACACGTGGAACGACTACTTCGGCCCGCTGCTGTACACCGGTGAACGCCCGGACGAGTGGACGCTGTCGCTGGCGCTGTCGTCGTTCAAGGGGATGCACCACGTGCAGTGGAACCTGGCGATGGCCGTGACCCTGCTGATCATGGTTCCCGCGGTGGTGCTGTTCGCCTTCGCCCAGCGCTCGTTCGTCAAGGGCATCACTTTCACTGGAGTCAAGGGATGAAGCTCACCGTTGTCGGTGGCGGCTCGACGTACACGCCCGAGTTGGTCGACGGCATCGCGGGACGCCGGACCAGTCTCGCCGTGGACGAGATCGTGCTGGTGGACCCGGACGCCGAGCGGCTGGCCGTGGTCGGCGCGTTCGCGCAGCGGCTGCTCGCGCACGCCGGGCACCCCGCGCGGGTCACCACCACGACCGACCTGGAAAGGGGTGTCGAGGGCGCGTCGGCGGTGCTGCTGCAACTCCGCGTCGGCGGGCAGGCCGCGCGGGCGCAGGACGAGACGTTCCCGCTGGTGTGCGACTGCGTGGGGCAGGAGACGACCGGTGCGGGCGGGTTGGCCAAGGCGTTGCGCACGGTGCCGGTGGTGCTGGACGTCGCCGAGCGGGTGCGGGCGCTGGCCGGTGAGGACACGTGGATCGTCAACTTCACCAACCCGGTCGGGATCGTGACGCGGGCGCTGTTGCAGGCCGGGCACCGGGCCGTGGGGCTGTGCAACGTGGCCATCACGTTCCAGCGCTGGACGTCGGCACTCCTGGGCGTCGCACCGGACGCGGTCACGCTCGGCCACGTCGGGCTCAACCACCTCACGTGGGAGCGCGGGGTCTTCGTGGACGGCGTGGACCGCCTGCCCGAACTGCTGGAGCACCACGGGGAAGCGCTTTCCGCACACATAGGACTGCCCGCCTCACTCATGCGCCGCATGGGAGTCGTCCCCTCGTACTACCTGAAGTACTTCTACGAGCACGACGCCGTTGTCAAGAAGCAGAAGACCGACCCACCGCGTGCCGAAGTCGTTGCGGGCGTGGAAAAAGAGCTGCTCGATCTCTACAGCGATGTCAACGTCGTCACCAAGCCCGAGCAGCTCGGACAGCGCGGCGGTGCGTACTACTCCGAGGCGGCGGTCCAGCTGGTGCACGCGCTCACCGGCGGCACAGGCGCGGAGCAGCACGTGGTGAACGTGCGCAACAACGGAACCCTGCCGTTCCTGCCCCACGACGCCGTGGTCGAGGTCCCGGCGACCGTCACGGCTGACGGCGCGACCCCGCTGCCGGTGGATTCGGTGGAACCCGCGATCGCCGGACTGATCGCGCACGTCACCGCGTACGAGCACCTGGCGCTGGAGGCCGCGGTGCACGGCGGGCGGGACCGGGTGGCGGACGCGCTGCTCGCGCACCCGCTGGTCGGTCAGCACGCGATCGCGGACCGGTTGGCCGACGAGCTGGTGGCGCGCAACCGCGACTTCCTGCCGTGGGCGAAGGGGGCTTGATGGCCGACCGCGTGCTCGCCATCGACGGCGGCAACAGCAAGACCGCCGTGGCGCTGGTCGACGTCGAGGGGCGGGTCCTCGCGCAGGTGCGCGGACCCGGCGCCTCACCGCAGAACGTCGGCCTGCCGCGCAGTCTGGAGGTGTTCGGGGACCTGGTCGCCGAGGTGGCCCGGCTGGCCGGGTTGAGATCCACCGGGCCGGTCGCCACGCACACCGCCGCCTACCTCGCGGGCGCCGACCTGCCCAAGGAGGAAGAGGACCTGCGGGCCGCGATCGAGGGGCTCGGGTGGTCGGACACGACCGTCGTCGGCAACGACACGTTCGCGCTGCTGCGGGCGGGCACGTCCGACGGGATCGGCGTGGCCGTGGTGTGCGGGGCGGGGATCAACTGCGTCGCCGTCGCGCCGGACGGCCGGACGCACCGGTTCCCGGCTTTGGGCCGGATCTCCGGTGACTGGGGCGGCGGCGGGCACATCGGCAGCGAGGCGCTGTGGCTGGCGGTGCGGGCCGAGGACGGGCGCGGCGAGCCGACCGCGCTGCTGCCCGCCGTGCTCGCCCACTACGGGGCGCGGACGCTGGCCGAGGTGGTCGAGCGGCTGCACTTCGAGGAGCTGGAGTTCGACCCGCACGCGTTGTGCCCCTTGCTGTTCGAGGTCGCGGCGGCGGGTGACGCGGTGGCCCGTGCGGTGGTGGACCGGCTCGTCGAGGAGGTCGCGCTGCTGGCGTCGGTGTCGCTGCGCCGGCTGGAGCTGCTGGCCGAACCGGTGGACGTGGTCCTCGGCGGCGGCGTGCTGACCGGCACCAACGGCGTGGTCGTGGACGCGGTCCGGGACCGGCTCCGGGCGGTCGCCCCGCTGGCCGGGGTCCGGGTCGTCGACGTGCCGCCGGTGGTCGGCGCGGCCCTGCTCGGCCTGGACGCGCTCGGCGCCCCGCCGGTCGCGGAGCTGCGGCTGCGCACCGCGTACGAGTCGCAGGTGCCCGTGGAGGCCACGGGCTAGCAGGCCCCGGTGCGCGCGGGAGGTGTCAGGCGGCGGCCCTCCCCGCGCACCGGACCCTCCCCCGCTGCCAGGGGGATGTACGGCGGCGGCGCCTCCTGGCAGCGGGACCCCTACGCGCCCGACACCGTGGTGGGGATCGTCAGTTCGGTCCGGGACGTGCTCACCGGCACGCTGACGGTGAGTTCGGGGACGGTGACGGACGGCCTCCGGGTGGTCGTCGTCGTGGACGTGATCTCCGTTGCAGTCGGCTGTGTTCCGACCGTAGTCGTCGTCGTGGCGACCGTTCGGCGGGTGGTCGTGGTGACGGGGACTTCGACGCCCTGGAAGTCCATCGGCGGCCCGTCCCCGCCGGCGCGCTGGGTGGGCACCGGCGAGGTGCCCACGCGCTGCTCGCGCGGCGGTTCGGGGTCGGCCCGGGTGAGGGCGACAGCGGTCACGACGCCGGCCAGCACGGCCAGTGCGCCGAACGAGACCAGCGGGAGGGGCGGACGCGGCACGGTCGGCAAGGGTAGGCCCACGGACGTGACGAAACGCCCATTGGCGACACCGAGTCCCACCATCGAGTGATCTCCGGGCGTCTCCCGGGCCAACCGACGGTGGCGTAGGTCGGAGGTGCGGAGGCATCCTGTTGGGCGCGCGCGGGTCACGGGGGTGCCGCGCGGCTGTGACGAGGGAGGGGCGCGCGTGGAAGGGCTGGACAGTTTCGTCGCGTTGGGGGACAGCTTCACGGAGGGAATGGACGACCCCGGTCCGAACGGCACTTACCTGGGCTGGGCAGACCGCCTGGCGGCCTTGCTGTCGCTGGCGCGACCGGGCTTGCGGTACGCGAACTTCGCGGTGCGCGGCAAGATGCTCCAGGAGATCGTGGACGAGCAGATCCCGCTGGCGGTGTCGCTGAAACCGAAGCTGGCGACGTTCTGCGGCGGCGGCAACGACATCCTGGTGCCGGGTTCCGACCCGGACGCGTTGGCCGAGGTCTACGAGATCGCCGTGGCGGACCTGCGCGCGGCCGGCGCCGAAGTCCTGATCTTCACCGGTTTCGACCCGAAGCACACGCCGTTCCTGCGCTCGCTGCGCGGGAAGATCGCGATCTACAACAGCCACCTGTGGTCGGTCGCCGAGCGGTACCACTGCCGGGTGGTGGACCTGTGGTCGATGACCGTCCTGCACGACCGTCGCGCGTGGAGCGAGGACCGACTCCACCTGTCGACGGAAGGGCATCGGCGGGTGGCTCTGCGGGCGGCGGAGGTGCTGGGGTTCAAGCAGGCGGAGGACTGGAGCACGCCGTGGCCGCCGCTGGAGGACGAGGACTGGATGACGCAGCGGCGGCATGACCTGAAGTGGGCGCGGGAGCACGTCGTGCCTTGGATCGGACGCCAATTGCGCGGGGAATCGATGGGCGACGGTGTCGCACCAAAGCGCCCCGAACTCCTCCCGGTCTGCTCCGACTGACCGGGGTTCGAAAGGCGGACAACCACCCTGGAAAACAGGCTGCCCGGGCCGGCACTCTCCCCCGAATGCCGGCCCGGGCAGCGGTTCGGGTGGCTTCCCCCCTGGCATCCCCCTCCAAGAGCCACCCGTGCGCGCTCATCCGCTTGTGCGTTGATCAGCGCGCGTGTCCAAGTTCCCACGACTTCCCATTCGCGAGCTAAACACCCGCTAAACCTCGGTGGTCAAGGCTTCAAGGGCCGTTCGGACCAACATCGCCCGCGGGGCGCCGAGGCGTTCGAACAAGCGGAGGGATTCGGCCAGCTCCGCTTGGGCCGCCACGCGTTCACCGCGCTTGGCCAGCACCTCGCCGAGCACCTGGCGGCCGAACGCCTCCTCGAACTGCATCGAGCCGCCCCTGGCCAGCTCGACGCCCTGCCGCGCGTGCTCCTCCGCCTCGGCGAGCAGGCCCAGCTCGGTGTACATCTCGGCCAGGTTGTTCACGGCCAGGACGTACGCGCGCTCGTCGCCGTTGCGGTGGTGCACCTCCATCGCCTGGAACTGGTGCTGGGCGGCGGTTTCCAGCTGCCCCAGGCGTTGTTCCACCTGGGCCAGGTTGTTCAGGACGGTGGCCTCGCCCAGCGCGTCGCCGTCGCGTCTGGCCAGTTCGACGGCCTCGCGGTAGTACGCCAGGGCCTCCTCCAGGCGGCCTTCGGCGGACAGCGCGCTGGCCAGCTGGTCCAGGGTCATCACCAGGTACCTGGGCTCGCCCAGCTCCACGGCGATGCGGTGGGCGCGTTCGGCGTCGGGCAGGGTGCCGCGGATCGAGCCGGTCCGGGAGTTGATCTTGTACATGGCGTGCAGGACCAGCATCTCGCCGCGCCGGTCGCCGCTCACGCGGGCCGCCGCGAGGCCGAACTCCGCGATGCCCTGCCAGTCGCGGCTGACCACCCGGGCCACGCAGTAGGTGTGCACCAGC
This sequence comes from Saccharothrix sp., assembly GCF_031180885.1. Classification (GTDB taxonomy): domain Bacteria; phylum Actinomycetota; class Actinomycetes; order Mycobacteriales; family Pseudonocardiaceae; genus Actinosynnema. The sequence goes on along the minus strand of NZ_JAPSLK010000059.1, from coordinate 32,892 downwards.
CGGACCAGTTGCCAGACCTGTTGGTGCAGGCCGGCTTCCGCGCCCGCGTGGACGAGGGCGATGAGGTTGGGCCACTCCTTGTCGTACCAGGACAGGGCCTGCGCCGCGGTGGCCGGGCGCGGCGCGGTCAGGTCGACCGCGGCCAGGTCCAGGCCGTCGCCGGAGGGGCGGATCAGCCGGCGGGCGTGGTCGCAGGCGGCCAGGTAGTGGTCCATCAGCCGGCGCAACGCGGCCGTGCGGCGCTCGGCGTCCTGCTCGCCCAGGACCTCCCGGGCGTACAGGCGGACCAGGTCGTGCAGGACGAAGCCGCCGCGCCACTGCTCGACCAGCAGGTGGGCGTCCGCGAGGTCGGCTAATCGCGCCGCCGCGGTGCCCAGGTCCGTGCGGCAGAGCGCGGCGATGGCGTGCGGGCTGACCCAGCGGCCCGGGACCAGGCCCGCGGCGCGAAACGTCTCCGCCAGTTCGGGCGGCAGGTTGCGGTAGGACACCGCGAGCGCCCGCGCCACGCCCACGCCGGTGTCCGCGAGGTCCAACGCCCGCAGCCGGACGTCGTCGTCGGACAGCTGGGCCACCAGCGACTCGACCGTCCACTCCGGACTGAACACCAGCTTGGCGGCGGCGATCCGCAGCGCCAGCGGCAGGTTGCCGCACAGCTCCACGAGCATCCGCACGGCCATCGGCTCCTGTTCGGACAACGGCTTGCCGACGACCTCGTCAACCAGCCGCACCGACTCGTCCTCGGACAGCGTGTCCAGCGTGAGCATCCGCGCCCCGTTGGACACCACCAGCGACTCCAGCCGCCGCCGGGACGTCACCAGCACCACCGACCCCGCGCCGGGCGGCAGCAGGAGCCGCACCTGCTCCGGGTCCCACGCGTCGTCCAGCACCACCAGCACCCGGCGCTTCGCCAGCACCGACCGGTAGAGCCCCACCCGGTCGTCCAGGTCGCGCGGCACGCCGTCCGCGGGCACGCCCAGGGCCAGCAGGAACCGCCCGAGCACCTCGGCGGGCGCGACGGGTTCCCGGTCCGGCGCGAAGCCGTTCAACGGGGCGAACAGCAGCCCGTCCGGGAACTGCTCGGCGCGCCGGTGCCCCCACGTCACGGCCAGCTCGCTCTTGCCGATGCCGGGCGCCCCGTTGACCACCGCGACGGTCGTGGCGCCCGGGTCGCGGCCGTCGCAGAGCCGGTCCAGCCACGCCAGTTCCTCGTCACGCCCGATGAACCCGCTCGCCGCCGCGGGCAGCTGCGCGGGCACCACGACACCGGGCCGGGGCGGCAGCGTCGCCGGCTCGGCGAGACCGCCGGCCCGCAGCGCCGGGTCGTCCCGCAGCACCTGCTCGTGCAGCACCCGCAGCTCGGGGCCGGGGTCGATGCCCAGCTCGTCCACGACCCGCCGGTGGAAGCGCTGGTAGGCCTCCAGCGCGTCGGCCCGCTGCCCCGACCGGTACAGCGCCCGCATGATCTGCCCGACGAACCGCTCCCGGAACGGGAACTCGCCCACCAGCTGGCGCAGCTCGCCGACCAGCTCCACGTGCCGGCCCAGCTCCAGCTCCGCCTCGATGCGCTCTTCCAGTGCGGCAAGCCGAAGCTCTTCCAGGTCGGTGGTGATCGGCTCGCCCGGCACGTCCGCCAGCACCGGCCCCCGCCACAGCCCCAGCGACTCGCGCAGCAGCTGCGCCCGGATCGCCGCCGGCTTGCCCCGCGCCCCGGCCACCAGGCGGCGCGCCCGGTGGAAGTCCAGCCGCCACGGGTCGACCGCGAGCTGGTAGCCCGGCGGGGTGGTCAGGATGCGCGCGGACCCGGCCGGGTCGGCCTGCTCCAGCATGCGCCGCAGCCGGGACACGTACCCGTGCACGATGGTCCGGGCCGTGGCGGGCGGTTCGTCGTCCCACAGGCAGTCCACGATCTCGTCGATGGGGACGACCCGGTTGGCCTCCAGCACCAGCATCGCGAGCAGCCCCCGCATGCCCTTGCGGCCGATGACGAGCTGTCGGCCGTCCGCGAGCACCTGCAAGGGTCCGAGGACACCGAACTCCAGCCCGCTCCTGCTCCGGTCAGCCATGCCCCTCCCCCGCCTGTCGCTACTGCCCAGTCACTCACATCAGGTGCGCCGGACGGCGTGTTGGATACCTGTCAGTAGATGTTGTTTGCTCAACTAGTCGTCGCTCCCATGACCGGACGACCCCGCGGCGGCTAGGGTTTTGACCCCGGACGACGCAGGTGCAGGAGGGCAAGTTGCCGCGCGAGCCGATGAGCGTGGTCGACCGTGGCGCCGCCTGCCTGCTGGGCGGCGCCCTGGGTGATGCGCTGGGCGCGCCCGTCCAGTACCTGGGGTGGACCGACATCCAACGAGACCACGGCCCCGAGGGTGTTCTGGAACCGCCGCGTCCCGCCCTGGTGACCGACGACACCCAGCTCACGCTGTTCACCGCGGACGGCTACCTGCGGGCGTGGGTGCGCGGGCACACCACGGGCGAGTGGGAGCCGGTGGAGATGGTGTGGCAGAGCTACCGGCGCTGGCTGACCACCCAGCAGGTGGCCGCGCCGGAGCTGGGTGCGACCGGCCTGGTGGGCGACGAACGGCTGTACTCCAGCCGGTCACCGGGCCTGACGTGCCTGCGCGCCCTGGCCGCCGACAGCCCGCCAACGCCCGAGGAGCCGCACAACGAGTCCTCCGGCTGCAACGGCGTGACCCGGACCGCGCCGGCGGGCTTCGCGCCGACCGCGGAGATCGCCTACGACCTGGGCTGCCGGTTCGCCGCGCTGACCCACGGCGGTACCGGCGGATGGGTGGCGGGTGGTGCGTTCGCGCTGCTGATCCACCTGCTGGCGGTGAAGGCGCGGCCGTTGCGGGAGGCGGTGGACCAGGTCATCGGCCGGGTGCTGCGCGACGACCCGTACACGGCGAACACCCTGAACCGGGCCGTGCTGTTCGCCGACGAGCACCGGGCGCTGGGCTTCGATTCGGTGCGGGTGGACCGCTTGGGCAGCGGGTGGACGGGTCCGGAGGCGCTGGCGATCGCCGTGCACACGGTGCTGGTGTACCCGCGGCGGTCGGAGTTCGTGGACGCGCTGCGGGCGGCGGCCAACCACTCGGGCGGCAGCGACGCGACGGCGGCGTTGACCGGCAACATCCTGGGCGCCCTGCACGGCACCGAGGCCCTGCCCCGCGATTGGCTGGCCGGCTTGGAGTTGGTGGACTTGCTGACCCGTTTGGGAACCGACCTGGGCCACTCGGTCGTCGGCGCGGAGTTCGACCACTCCCGCTACCTCTGAGACCGGGTCCACGTTCCACCGATCTCGGCCGCGTGCTCCCGAATGCGCGCGACCGAGACCGGCCCTCCGCGTGATCGAACGCCGGGGCACGCCCCGAGCGCGAAACCCGGCTGACCTGCACGGAGAAGGGAAAACCCGTGCCGGAGACGGTAGCAGAGCGCGTGCGCGCAATCACACCCGGCCCACCTCCTTAACGACGTGAAGGAGCAGGGCAACATCGTTCCCGTGGGTCTGGGACGGGACGCGATCGTGCGCGCGGCACTGGCGTTGCTCAACGACGTCGGCTTGGAGGGCCTGACCCTGCGCCGCCTGGCCGACGAACTGGACGTCCAGGCCCCCGCGCTCTACTGGCACGTGAAGAACAAGGCTGAGCTGTTGGACGGAATGGCCGCCGCGATCTTCCACGACGCCCTGGACGACGTGGAGGCCCCGCGCCGGGGCGAGTCGTGGGTGGACTGGACCGCCGACTGCGCCCACCGCCTCCGCACCGCGATGCTGACCTACCGCGACGGCGCCCACGTCCTCTCCGGCACGTGCCTGTCCCATGCGTCGGGCCGGCCGTTGGAGTTGGCCATGCGGACGCTGTGCGACGCGGGGTTCTCGGTCCGGGACGCGGGGCGGGGGATCGCCGCCGTCTACTCGTACGTGCAGGGCTTCACGGTGGAGGAGCAGTCCACAGGGCCTGGGGAGCCGGATGCCGCGCGGTTTCCCCTTGCCGCGCACGCTTGGGTGGAGTTGACCAAGGACGCGGACGAACGCTTCGAACACGGCCTGCGGTTGCTGCTGTCCGGGCTCCGGCTTTCCAGGTTCGGCAGCTGACCGTGCCCGCGGACGAGACCAAGACGGCCCAGGCACACCTCGCCCGACGCCCACGCCCACGGCTGCTGCTGCACCCACCCGAGTCGGCCAGCCTCCGCCCCAGGGACCACCGCCCCGCCGCGCACCACCCAACCGCACGTCAGCCGGCCCGGCACCAGCCAGTCCGGCGCCGCCCAACCGGGCACCAGCCCGCCCAGCACCAGCCAGCCATAGTCCGGCCGGCCATAGTCCGGCCGGCCGTGGTCCAGCCGGCCGTGATCCGACCGGCCACGGTCCGGCGAGCCGGGATTCGGCCGTCCCGGTTGGGCAGGTAGCCGTGCCGGTGGGCGTGCGCGCGATGACCGCGCTGTTGATCGACCTCGACGGCCGTGCCGACACCACCAACCTCGGCGACCTGGCCGTCCAAGCCGTCCGCCAAGCCCCCCGCGACGACCTGGCCGCCCTGGCCGAACTAGCCGAAGTCACCGGCTGGATCCTCTTCGAGGAAGAACGCCAAGCCGAGGCACACGCCCACAACCTCCTCGCCCTGCACCTTTCGCGGCAGTCGAATTTTCACGACGTTGAAATACTTACTTTGCTGAACAGTACTTTTCAGCGGACGCGGGTGAACAAGCTCCGAGAGGCGCTTGCGCTTGCGGCGCGAGGGGTGGAGCGAACCACATCCACGAAAGTGCGAGCGATGTTTGCGTTGCGGGAGGCGCGGGTGTACTCGCGGATGGGGCTGGAACGTGCGGCGTTGGGGGCGTTGGATCGGGCGCGGGACGTGCTTGAGGACGACCCGAGAGCACCGCACTGGGCTTGGTGGATCGACCAGGCCGAACTCGACGGGCACCGGGCGGCGGTGTTGGCGAACCTCGGGCGGCTGGAGGAGGCCGCACTCGCCTTCCCGCCGGACGACGGCCTGCGGTTCAGGGAAGTGTTGCGGGCCATGCGGTTCCGGACGCTTCGGGCGTTGGGTGAGTGGCACGGGCCGGAGCCGGTCTTCGCGAGTCCGCGAGCGCGTCAGGCGGCCACGGGCATCCCCGGAGTCCGGTACACCCGCGAAGAAGCGTCCACGGCGTAGACCTCGCACCCCTCCTGCGCGGCGGCCCACGGGATGCCGTCCAAACCCAGGGCGAACGCGGCGGTCGCGGTCGCGTCGGCCACCGTCAAGGTCGGGGCGAACACCGTCAGGCTCAGCAGGTCCGTCACCGGCTCACCCGTGCGGCCGTCGAGGATGTGGTCGCCGCGCTCGTACCTGCCCGAGGTCGCGACCGCGCCGGACGTCACCTCCAGCACCGCGCACAGCCGGTCGGCCGCCAGCGGGTGCCGCACCCCCACCCGCCAAGTCCCGCCGACGACCACGTCCCCGCCCGCGTTCACCACGAACCGGGTCGCACCCCCGGCCACCAGCAGGTCCGCCGCCCGCTGCACGGCCCACCCCTTGACCACCGCGCACGGGTCCAGCCCGCGACCGGGCAGCCGCACGTCGAACGCGCCCCCGGTCGCCAGCCGGTAGTGCTCGCACAGCTCCAGCACGTGCGCCAGATCCGGGCTGACCCCGGTCGGGTCGAGTTCACCCGAGCCCAGCCGGGACACCTCGCTGTCGGGCTTGAACGGGCTGAACCGCTCGTCCACCTCGCGCAACCACGCGAACGCCCTGTCGACGGCATCCTCGTCCGCCAAACCCTCCACCCGCACGGACACCGGCAGGCCCATGACGTGCTCGACGCGTCGCACCTGCCTCAGTCCTTCGCATCGATCGCGGCCTGGAGCGAGGTCACGTAGGCCTCGCTCGTCGTCGTCGCGCCCGAGACCGTGTCGACGTCGGCGCTCTGCGCGGTCAACGTCCCCTCGATCAGCAAGGGCACGGCCCGCCGGGTGGGCGCGCTGCCCGGCTGCTTGAGCATCGTCACGGCGGTGATGCGGTCGCCCTCGAAGGTCACCTGCACCTGCACGTCACCGTGGCTGGTGCGCACCAGCGACCCGGACACGGTCTCCGCAGAGCCCGAAGGCGTCCCCGAAGGCGAAGGCACATCGACCGCCACGGTCTCCGGAGTGGCCTCGAAGCGCCACAACGGGACCAGGCCGGCGACGGTCAGCAGCAGAACAGGAACAGCTCTCTTCACTACTCCCCCTCAACTCGCCAGGCTGAAGCGCTCGGCGTGGACCTGCCGCTTCGGCACGCCCAAGTCCCGCAAGCTCTGGAGCACGGCCCCGGTCATCCCCGGCGGACCGCACACGAACACGTCCCGGTCGCGGATGTCCGGCACGGCGTGCGCCAAGGCCTGCGGACCCAACGGCGCACCGTCGGACGGCCCGGTCACCACGTGCAGCACCGCTCCCCGCGCCTGCGCCAAGCCGCGCATCTCGTGCAGCAGCACGGCGTCCCGCGGCCGGCTGACCCGGTAGAGCACCACGACGTGCCCGCGCAACTCCTCCAGCAGCGCCCGGATCGGCGTGATCCCGACCCCGCCCGCGATCAGCAACGTGTTCGGCCGCGTCCGGTGCATCGTGGTGAACGCCCCGTAGGGACCCTCGGCGAACACCCGCGTCCCCGGCTTCAGCGCCCGCAGCGAAGCGCTGCCCGGCCCCAGCGCCTTCGCGGTCAGCCGCAGGTGCCTGCCGTCCGGCGCGGCGGACAGCGAGAACGGGTTGGCCTGCCACCAGCGGTCGCGGGTGAGGAAGCGCCACAGGAAGAACTGGCCGGCCCGCGCGGGCAGCCGGTCCAGGTGGCGGCCGGTGATGTAGATCGACACCACGTCCGGCGACTCGGGCACGACGGCCGCGACGCGCAGCCGGTGCCGGAGGTTGCGCCACAGCGGCAGCACGAGCCGTCCGACGACGACCGAGCCCAGCGCGAAGCCCCACAGGCCCCACCAGTAGGCGGTGGCGGCGGGCGACGCGGTGAACGTCGTGCCGGTGCCGATCTGGTGCGAGAACGCCAGGACCACCGCGATGTAGGTGTACAGGTGGATGAAGTGCCAGGTCTCGTACGCCATCCGCCGCCGCGCCCACCGCGCCGACACCCCGCCCACCACCATGATCACCAGCAGCGCCACGATCGCCCGCAGCACACCGTCCACAGTGGTCGCCAGCGACACGAACTCGTCCACCGGCGGCAGGGACGCCGGCTGCGCGTACCCGAGGGTGATGAACACGGCGTGCGCCACCAGCAGCCACAGCAGCGAGAACCCGACCCAGCGGTGCCACGACGTGAGCCGGTCCATGCCCAGCCGGCGGTCCAGCCACGGCAGGCGGGCCACCAGCAGCAGTTGGAACGCCATCAGCAGCGCCCCGTACAGGCCGGTCAGGCGGCCGAGGAGGACCAGGGCGTTGGCCGACGCGCCCGACTCGGCGAACAGCGCGGCGACCACGACCACGTTCGCGGCCAGCACGGCGTGCAGGCCGGTGCGGGCCACCACCTTCGGGCGCACGGCCGGCGCCTGGAGCTGGACGGTTGTCACGGGCGGCTCTCCTGTTCGGCGTGGACGACCTCATCGAGCCTGCTGGTGGAAGCTGTGCCGGTCCTGTCGCCGACCTGTCGGCTTCCTGTCGATCCGCGCGGTGGTTCGCCCGGCGCGCGGCGGTGACGCACCATGAGCACGTGGACAAGGGCAACGCGGTTCGACTGCTCGTCGTGGACGACGAGCCGCACATCGCCGACCTGGTCGCGACCGTCGCCCGGTACGAGGGGTGGCAGGCGCGGACGGCGGGCAGCGGCGAGGCCGCGCTGTCGACGGCCGCCGAGTTCCACCCGGACATCGTGGTGCTCGACCTGATGCTGCCCGACCTGGACGGGTTCACCGTGCTGGACCGGCTGCGGGCGTCCGGCGCGATGGTCCCGGTCGTGTTCCTCACCGCGCGCGACGGGACGGCGGACCGCGTCGCGGGCCTGACCCGGGGCGGCGACGACTACCTGGTGAAGCCGTTCTCGGTGGAGGAGCTGATGGCGCGGCTGCGGGCCGTGCTGCGGCGCAGCACCGGGCCGCAGTGGAAGCGTTCGGTGCTGAAGGTGGCGGACCTGGCGATGGACGAGGACACCCGCGAGGTGCGGCGGGACGGGAAGCTGGTGACGCTCACGCCCACCGAGTACGAGCTGCTGCGGTACCTGATGCGCCGGTCGCCGGCCGTGCTGACCAAGGCCCAGATCCTCGACCACGTGTGGGAGTACGACTTCGGCGGCCGGTCGAACGTGGTCGAGCTGGTCATCTCGCACCTGCGGCGCAAGCTGGACGTGGGACGGGAGCCGCTGATCCACACCGTGCGCGGCGTCGGGTACGTGCTGCGCAAGGCGCCCGACTGATGCGCTTCACCGGTTACCGCAGGTTGGCGCTGGGCACCCGGCTCGCGCTCGGGCTGGGCGCGTTGGCGCTGGTCGTGTTCGCCGTGGTCGGCACGGTGATGGCGGGGCGCATGGAGAACTACCTGGCGCAGAAGCTCGACGAGCAGGTGGGGCGGTCGCAGCAGGACCTGGAGAAGGAGATCCACCGGACGGGCAAGCTGACCAAGAACGTCTACGGCTGGTTCGCGGCGGTGTACCGGGTCGAGAACGGCACGGCCACGTTGGAACCGCCGTCCGTGCAGCCGAACCCCGAGCTGCCGGCGGACCCGGGCAAGCTGGCGGAGGTGGCGGCGGCGACCACGGGCTCCGAGCCGGTCTTCCGCACCGAATACCTCAAGGGCTACGGGACGTACCGCCTGCGCGGCTGCCCGTTGGGCGACGGCCAGGTGCTGGTCAGCGCCGCGCCGATGAACGACATCACCACCACGGTCCGGCAGCTGGTGCTGGTGGAGGTGGCCACGTTCCTGCTGGCGCTGGTCGCGCTGGTGGTGGCCGGCCGGGCCGTGCTGCGCCGGGGCCTGCAACCGCTCAGCGACATGGCCAAGACGGCGCGCGACATCACGTCCCACGACCTGACCGACTCGGCCCGGCTGCCGGTGCGGGTGGAGGGCGGCAACGGGGGCGTCGAGGTCGAGGAGCTGCGGACGGCGTTCAACCGGATGCTGGAGCACATCGACACGTCCCTCGCCGCCCGCACCGCCGCCGAGCAGCGCCTACGCCGTTTCGTGGCGGATGCGTCCCACGAGCTGCGCACCCCTCTCACGTCGATCCGGGGCTACGCGGACCTGTTCCGCTACGCGGCCGCCAACGCCCCTGCCGAACGCGAGGCCCACCTGGAGAAGCTGCGCTCGGAAGCGGCGCGCATGAGCGTTCTCCTGGACGACCTGCTCCTCCTGGCCCGCCTCGACTCGGCCGAGGCCGAAACCCCGATCCGCCTGGAGGACGACGACCTGGCTGTGTTGGCCCAAGCCTCCGCCGACGCCTGCCAAGCCGCACACCCCAACCACCCGCTGACGGTCTCCGCTCCCGAGTCGCTGCCCATGCGCTTCGACCCGATGCGCCTGCGCCAGGTCATCGACAACCTGCTGACCAACGCGGCCACTCACACGCCGGCGGGGACGGCGGTGTCGCTGTCGGTGGGTGTGGAGGGCGAGTTCGCGGTGATCAGGGTGAGCGACACGGGACCGGGTATCCCGGCGGAGGACCAGCCCCGGATCTTCGACCGCTTCTACCGCGTGGACAACTCTCGGACACGGGGCAGCGGCGGCAGCGGACTGGGGTTGGCGGTGGTGCATTCGCTGGTCGCGGCGCACGGAGGAACGATCACTGTGGACAGCCGCCCGGGCTCGACGACGTTCACGATCAGGATTCCGAGGCGGGGCTGGTGACCCCCACCCGCGAGGCCGCGTCGGCTTGTCGCGTCGCCTTTCGCTCCGATCACGCTTTTGATCGGAGCGAAACGCGGCGCGACGAGCCGACTTCCAGGCGGCCGTGCCTGCCGCGACGCCCGTCGCGGCCGTCCAACACGGAGCCGGTGAGGGGACTTGAACCCCTAACCTTTCGCTTACAAGTTCTAAGACACACTGTTCGGGTCCGTTCAGCAGCGTTCAACGCGCTGGTCAGGCCGGTTCAGGTAGCTACCCGAACACAACGGAACGAACCGGGACTGAGCCCCAAAGTGAGACCCTTCCCGCTCCCCGTGACCTGCGGCAAGAGGGCTGTAACAGCAGGGGGCTCAATTAGGCCGCGCTGGGCAGCCCTACCCATCACCCCACCCCGTGCGCGACAGTGCCTCTCCAGGCGACTCAGCGGGCGCTGAGTGCCGCTCTGTCCCTCAAGGTCTCGGGTGAGTGGCCCGTTCGACCAGGCGAATCTGTTGGGCCGTCAACGAGCGAATGAGCCCCGCACCACGTCGCCATCAGGGCTACAACGTGACGGGTTCCCCTGCGGCCTCCTGCCCCGCTTGGTGGCGCTTCCCCGCCGGCTGGGTTTCGTCCTACCCGAGTGGTGGGGGCGCTGCGTCCAGGGCGCTTCCGTCACCCCTCCTGTTACAGCCCATAGGGGACAGGTGGGACAGCACCCAGCGACACTGTCCCACTGAATAAGGCCAGGTCAGCAGCTATGCCGAGACAGGTGGGACAGGTGGGACAGCACTCCCACCGCCCGCAGCACTAAGCGGCGCAAATCTAGCCCGCGCGGACCGTCGAACTAGGACTCATCGGTGTCGTGAACCGAGCCGAGTACGACTTCGTCCCCAACGATGCGCAAGACACCGGCTACGACGTCCGAACTCCCAACACGACCGATCAGTTGAGAGGCCAGCCTGTGAGCTGACTCTTCGGTTTTGGTTACCGTAATAAGATGCGTGGTGCCGCTCACAAGAGTTGCCGATACCGCCCATTGTTCTAGGTTGCGCTGATGTTCGAGTTCGATTGCTTCAACGTGATCCGCGCGAACCCAGGCACCCGCGCTTCCAGCCGTCCTGATCCATAGCGCCGGATTCATCGGACCTCCAAGCCGCTCGTGGTTGCGCCGAACTGCTTCACGACTTCCACCATGCACGACCGTCCGCGTCGTCTTTCGCGGCCCGGCCAACCTGCATTGGCTCACGAGGTGCGCCAATCGTGAGGTCACCAGTGGCCCTGAGTCCGACAGTGCGGAGGGCTTGAACGCGCTGTAGTGCGATTCGACGGCCGTCGCTGCTTCGTTCACGCCATTGTGCGCTTTTATGGGTTTGCCGGTCATGGATTCGGTACAGCCATGTTGTATCTGGGGCATTGTACCCGTCGACACACTCGGAAAGTGCGCTGAACATCACGATATCGTCGTCGACCGGTGTTCCGCCCCACCCGCCAAATGCCCGCACAAGCTGGGTCCTCATAAGTAGTCCGGCGCAATGGATTGGCCAGTTGCCACCGTGCTCAATCGCCCAGTTGTTGACTACGCCAGCCATGACCTTCCCGTACGGCAGCGCCGATTCGTAAGTCCGGCGTGACCCATCTGGCAAGTAGTCATCAGCCTGTCCCACTACCCAATGAACCGAACTGTCGTCAAAAATCGGCAAGAGCCGCAGCAGTGCGCCCGGTAGTAGTACGTCATCATGGTCGAGCACTTGCACAATGTCACCCGTTGCGCGAGTGAGCGCGAGATTCCGGGTAGCGGCGATTCCAGTATGCGCATCATTAGATGCGTAGTTTACGCACTCGATATCCGCGACCCGCGCGGCCAGTGTTGGAATCTCACCATCCTCTTGAACCAGCCACTCCAACTCCCATCCGGCTGGTAGCTCTTGAGCCTGCACGCTCGCGATCGTCTCGGCGAAGTAGTCGGACAGCGGAGCATATGCGGCGGTAATGATTGAGATCCGGCGGTTCATGCGGTCGCATCCCATCGGGTCAGCATGGTGTGAAAGGTCAGCATAGTGCGATCGGCCGGGTACTGCGCATCGGTGACTTCGACAACGCGATCGTTAATGTCTATCGAAATGCGGCGGACCCATAGCATAGGTGTGCCGTCCGGTAGATCCCAGGCTTGCACTTCCACCGTAGTGGGCATTGCCGCCGTGACATGGTCTACAACGCGGTCGATTTCGACGCCAACCGTGTACAACTGATGCATGGTGCCGCCCGGCCAGCGAGCATTGGCAGGGTCCGAGATAGCCGGGTTGGGGCTGATGATGTCACCAGGCAGCCAAGAGACGGACTTAGCTGCAAGCACGCCTGTTCGCCGAACCCTGTGCGTGTATTCTCGCCGCAAAAGAGACGTGCCCTCTTGGACTTTGAACGCGTCCGCCAGGTCCGCGTCTGCCGCCACGAAGGAATACTTCGCTTCAAACTCGAAGTCATCGAGCGGCGCTCCCATGTCATCCTCAGCGAGCCCATGCTCACGCCGCGCCTTCTCGGACTTTCGTACGAGATCCTTCTCTACCTGGTGCCGCAGGGAGCTTCGCTCGACTCGCTTCGGTCGCGGTCGCACTGTCGGCGCTTTGCCACGGCCGCCGACGACTAGCCCTTGACCCTTGAGCAGAGCGATCGCTGTGCGCGCGGTCGTGATCGAGCACGTGTAGTCGCGGGCTAGGTCGTGCAGCGTGGGCAGCGAGTCACCCGACCGCAGGTCACCCTTCTCGATCTTGATTCGGAGGTCATCGGCGATCCGAAGCGCGATCGGCTGATGCGCGGCAGTCCGCTGGGGGTCCATACCGCCACTGTAGTGCATCTTTGCCGGTTTGCGCGCAAACCTCTTGCGCAACGACTGTCGACGTGTGTAGCTTCCGGTTTGCGGGTTTGAGGGCAAACCCGCAAACATACGAAGGAGGCGTGACGTGGTCCCCGACGACGAACAGCAGTTCAGCCCGGACGGGCTGACGGAGGACGTGATTGACGCGCTGTTGGCGCAGGTGGCGGACGAGTTGGCGGAGCTGCCGCCCGCGACGTCGGCGTTGTTGGACGGTTCGGCCCGGACGCGGCGGGACCGCCGGGTCGTGGAGCGCCAGTTGGGCGGGACCGTGCGGGTGCTGCGGGTGCACGGCTTGTCGTCCGGCTCGGTCGGGACGGAGGCGGCGTGATGGCGCGGACGTTGCGGAGCTTTTCGGCGCGTTTCCGCGTGGTGGAACAGCGGCTGGCGGACGTGGTCAGGCGCGGCGTGAGCGACGACCGCGCCGCGTACTTCGCGGACGTGGTGGCGGCTCACGTCGCGATGGCGGACCTGTACCGGGAGGCCCGGGACGCGGCGGTCGGTGACATCGGCGGCATCGTGTGGTCCGCGCTGTACGACGCGGAGCAGGTGCACCGCGCCGAGGCGCGGGAGTTGGAGCGTTTCGCGGCGAAGGTGGCGTTGTCCGACGCGGCCGGGACGGCGGCGTGATGGCCCGCCCGCGCGACAGCTTCGACACGGTGGTGTTGCCGGGGTCCGGTCGGGCGGTGTTCTGCCGGGGGTTCGACAGCGGGTTGCCGGTGTTCGGGTTCCGGGGCCGTCCGGGCGCGGTGCCGCCGGAGTTGGCCACCCGCCGCCAGTTGCGCGCGTTGGGCTTACGGCCCGGCGGCGCGGACCCCGTGGCGCTGCTGCGGTTCCGCCACCGCCGCCCGTACCGCCGGGTCGAGATCTGCGAGTTGTACCGCCGCGACACCGCCGTGCCGGTGCGCCCGATGACCCCCGCCAAGTGGGCGGCGCTGGACAAGGCCAATTGCGCCCGGCGGGCGCGTCGGCTCAGCCAGGAACAGCACGAAGTGACCTTGCCCGGACCGGCGGCTGCGTCCCGCCAAGAACTGACCACCGGTCCGGTCCACCCCAACTCCGTCACGTGGTGACGGGTCAGGAGAGCTGAAGCATGTCCTACAGGACCCCCCAACACCAAACCCTCATCCGGTGGACGCCGCTGGTCGCCGCGTCCGTGTTCCTGGCCGTGGTACTGGTGTTGACCGCGTGCGAGCCGGGTTCCGGTTCGTCCGGTGTGGACACCACCCCGGTGCAGACCGGCGGTGAGGTCGAGTTCTCCGCGCGGTGCGACGAGACCGGCTTCGCCTACGACATCGAGCCGGACACCCAGGAGGCATACCAGGCGGCGCGGGAGTACTGCCGCAGCCTGGACGCCGCGATCGAGAACGCGCCCTGGCCGTCCGGGTTCCGCCCCACCGGCCCCGTGGCGGTGGAGCGATGAACACGCTCGTGTTGCTGGCCGTGCTGGGCGTCGCCCTGGCGCTCGTGCTGGCCGTGCTGCTGTGGAAGGCCGTGGTCACGCTCGCGCTGGTGGCCGGTGCCGTGTGGGCGCTGGTGGCGCACGGCGGCAACGACGCCGTGACGCTGCTCGCCGTGACCGCCGCCGCGCTGGCGGTGCTGCTGCTGATGACCACCACCCGCCGTCGACCCGCCGCCGTGCTGCGGCTGCGTCCCGAGGAGGTGACCGCGTGACCAGCGCCTACCCGACCACGGTCGACACGTTGGAGACCAAGGTCCGCAACTGGGCCGCAGAGCTGGGGCACCTGCCGTCCCGCAACCAGGTCATGAAGCGGTTCAAGGTCGGTGCGCCCAAGGCCACGGCCGTGCTGACCGCGATCAAGAACGCGGAGCACCGGCAGGAGGTTGCCGACTTCTACACGGCGCGGGCCAAGGTCAGCGACGACGCCTTGCGGCGGCTGCACGCGGTCCCGGCCGACCACGCCACCACCGACGCCCCCACCACGGCGGACACCACACCCGCCGACACCACACCGCCCGCGACCACCACCGAACCGGCCGTGCCGGACGCGGTCGAGCGCCCGGCGGACGGTGGTGACGGAAGCGCCCCGGACGCAGCATTTTTCGGCCAGGCGGGACGAAACCCGGCCGGCGGGGAAGCGTCACGGGACGGGCAGGAGGCCGCGGGTGAACCGTCACGCGTTGGGCGTTCCCGCGTGGCGTCGTGGCCGTTGTTGCTGCTCGCGCTGCCCGCGTTCGTGGCGGTGTGGGGCGGTTGGGTCGGGCTGGGTGAGCTGACCGGGTTCGGCCCGGTGCGGCTGCTGCCCGGCATCGCCGACGACTTCGTCATCAACTCGGCGATCACGCTCCCGATCGGCGTTGAGGCCTACGCCGCGTACGCGCTGCGGGTGTGGCTGTCCGGCGCGACCCGGTCCACCGCCGCCCGCCGCTTCGCCCGGTGGTCCGCGATCGGCTCGCTCGTGCTGGGCGCGCTGGGACAGGTCGCCTACCACCTGATGGAAGCGGCCGGGGTCACCGTCGCGCCGTGGTGGATCACCACGTTCGTCTCCGTGCTCCCCGTGGTCGTACTCGGCTGCGGCGCGGCACTCACCCACCTGTTGCACCACGACCGGACGGAGAACCGGGGATGACCACGCCCGACAGCGCCGTGTGCGACCTGACCGACGAGTGCCCGGCGACGCAGCACTACGCGAACTGCCCGAAGTTCAGCGTCGTCATCCCGCTGACCCTCACCTGGGACCAGGGCGACGACAACGACGAGGACAACGGCGAGGACCAGGGGGTGACCCGATGACCAACGCGACGCCAGTCGACCGCACGACGCCCGACGCCACGCCCGTCACCGACGCGCCGGACAACGTCGTCCCGCTGCACCGCGCGTCCGACGCGACCGCCGTACCGGGCGCGGAGGTCGAGCCCGCCCCGCCCGTGCTGGACGCGGAGATCGTTGAGGAGACCGACGACCGGGCGGACCGGCCGGTGGTGCCGGTCGACCAGCCGGGCAGCGTGCACGACGCGGACTTCCTGACCCGCATCCGGGAGACCGACCGGCTCCCGATCATCCCGACCTACCTGCGGACGCTGTCCCAGGCCCGGCAGACCGCCGGGTGGGTGGCGCGGCACTACGCCCACACCGCCGCCTACCACGTGGTCCGCTCGCCGCTGTACGCGCTGCGGCTGGCGGTCCGCTCCCCGCAGGGAGCGTGGGCGCTGATGGCGGCCACCGGCCGGTGGGTCTCCGACGCGGAGGGCCGACCGGTCCGCCGCGCCGTCGCCGAGTCCGGCAACGCCGACCACTACCTGAAGCTGTCCCACCAGCGCGACGCCCGGGTCCGGACCCGCTTCATCATGCTGGCGGTCGGCCTGGTCCTCGGGCCGGTGCTGATGTTCGTCTTCTACGACGTCACGCCGGAGTGGGTGACCTGGGTCTGTGGCGCGGTTGCGCTGGGCATTCTCGGCAGGATCGGCACCCCGGCGGACAAGCCGGTCGCGTCCCGCGCGGTGGTCGGGGTCCAGGCCCAGAAGCTCACCTCCGATCTCGTGGTGCAGGGTCTGGTGTCGCTGGGCATCGGCGGCATCACCAGTGCGGTGTCCAAGCGCGGCGAGTCCGCCATCGGGTTCACCGCGCCCATCCACCGGGACGGACCCGGCTGGCGGGCGGACGTGGAACTGCCGCCGGGTGTCACGGCGGCCGAGGTCATCGAGCGGCGGGAGAAGCTCGCCTCCGGGCTCGGCCGCCCGCTGGGGTGCGTGTGGCCCGAACCCCGCACGGACGGCCACCCCGGTCAGCTTGTGCTGTGGGTGGGGGACCGGGACATGTCCAAGGCCCGTCAGCCGGTGTGGCCGCTGCGGCGCGGCGGCGCGATCGACCTGTTCCGGCCCCAGCCGTTCGGCACCGACGTGCGCGGCCGGTGGGTGGAGATCGTCCTCATGTTCATCACCGGGATCATCGGCGCGGTCCCGCGCATGGGCAAGACGTTCACCCTGCGAAAGCTGCTGCTCATCGCCGCACTCGACCCGCGCGCGGAGCTGCACGCCTTCGACCTCAAGGGCACCGGGGACCTGTCCCCCCTGGCCGTCGTGGCGCACCGCTACCGGGCCGGGGACGACCCCGAGGACATCGAGTACGTCCTGGCCGTCCTGCGGGAGCTGCGGGACGAGATGCGGCGGCGCACCAAGGTGATCCGCGAGTTGCCCAAGGACCTGTGCCCGGAGAACAAGGTCACCACCGAGTTGGCCTCGAACAAGACGCTGCGGCTGCACCCCATCGTCGTCGGCGCGGACGAGTGCCAGGTGCTGTTCGAGCACCCCGACCACGGCCGCGAGTTCGAAGAGATCTGCACCGACCTCGTCAAGCGCGGCCCGGCCACCGGCATCGTGCTCATCCTGGCCACACAGCGGCCGGACTCGAAGTCGATCCCCACGCAGATCAGCGACAACGCCGTGTTCCGGTTCTGCCTCAAGGTCACCGGGCAGATGGCCAACGACATGGTGCTAGGCACGTCGTCCTACCGCAACGGCGAGCGCGCCACCCAGTTCGCCTTCGCCGACAAGGGAATCGGCCTGCTCAAGGGCGTCGTAGACGAGACGACCACGGTCAAGAGCGTCTACATCGACGGCCCCGACGCCGAAGCCATCGCCGGACGCGCCCGCGCGCTGCGGGTCGCGGCCGGGCGGCTGACCGGCTACGCCGCCGACCAGGACTCCGAAGTGGACGCCGACGCGGCGGACACCCTGCTGCCCGACATCGCCGCCGTCATGGGCAGCGCCGACAAGATGTGGTCCGAGTCCATCGTGGACGCACTGGCCGAGCTGCGGCCCGGCGTCTACGGGCCGTGGGCCGAAGGCGACGGCAAGGACAAGGCCACCCGCCTCGGTGCCGCGCTCAAGCCCTACGACATCCGCACCGTGCAGGTGTGGGGCACCGACCAGACCACCGGCAACGGTGCCAACCGGCGCGGCGTCAACCGCGCCGACATCACCAACGCCATCACCGACCGTAACGGACGGTAGGGCGAACGCCTAGCCCCGGAGCGCGCTGGGTCTAGCACCACACCCCGCTAGACCTAGCGCCCCCGCTAGCCCCACACAACACACCTGATCAGCGCCCTAGTTCCTAGCGGCGTCGGTGCCCCACACCCAAAAACCGGCCCCGGAGGCCTCCTGTGACCCCCTCACGACTCGTTCTCGCCATCGCCGTTCTGTGCACGCTCAGTGACAACACGCAGGTCAGCGTCACCGGCTGGCTCATCCTCACCGGCTACGCCCTCCTGCACTTCGGCTTACTGCTCGCCTACCCGTTCAAGAACTGCCGGGCCTGCAAAGGCGCTGGTCACCACCAGTCCAAGTTCCTCCGCGCCTACCGCACCTGCCACCGCTGCGGCGGCACCGGCAAGACCCTGCGCACCGGCCGCAAGGCGCTCAACGCCGCCACCCGCGTCCGCCGCGCCCGCCGCGCCGCCGCCAACCACCGCCGCGACCAGGTCAACGGGGGGACGTGACATGTGCCGAACCGGTGGACGCCGCTGCGACGGCAGCCACACCACCAGCCGCGCCACCCAGACCACCCGCAAACGCGTCTCCCGCGCCCGCAAAGCACTGCGCGAGGCCAAGGCCAGCGGTGACGCCGCCGCCGTCGCCGACGCACAGCAGCGCCTGGACGCCGCCCGCACCGCACACGAGAAAGCCAAGCAAGCCATGCGCCACAACGACACCGCACCTCAGGACGGGGACGTGACCACCGAACGCGCCACCGCCACCACGTCCACCCCGGACACCGTGGTCGTGGTCAACAACAGCGCCAACGCCGGACCGGGAAGCACCGTGTACCAGGCGGCGGTCATCAACGGCCCGGTGGCGTTCGGCTCCAACGGACCCGACTTCGACTTCGACGGGCCGGACAACGGCGGCGGCTTCCGCATCCAAGCGGGCCGCATCCACCCGGACTGACCACCCCTCCCGCTGCTCACGGCGGGGACGTGACCACCCCGCCCCCGCCGTGAGTCTCCAGAAACCCTCTCGCCATCGTCCACAGGAGACTGTCATGTCGGATCACAACCGCTTGCTGTCCGCAGCGTTGGACGCCGCCGACCACGGCTGGCCGGTGTTCCCGCTCGTGCCCGGCGGCAAGCGGCCCGCCATCCGCGACTGGGAACAGCGCGCCACCACCGACACCGACCGCATCCGCCGCTGCTGGACGGCCGGGCCGTACAACATCGGGTTGGCCACCGGCCCGGCCGGGCTGGTCGTGGTGGACCTGGACGTGGCCAAGCCGGACAAGCAGACCCCCGGCGACATCGGCCACGGGCTGGAGACCCTGTCGTCGTTGTGCGGGCTGTACGACCAGCCGCTACCGGTGGACACCCGCACCGTGACCACCCCGTCCGAGGGTTGGCACCTGTACTTCACCGCCCCCGCCGACACGGAGTACCGCAACAGCGCGGGCAAGCTGGGTCGGCTCATCGACACCCGCGCGCACGGCGGCTACGTCGTCGCGCCCGGCTCGACCGTCGACGGCCGCGCCTACACCCTCACCGAGGACCTCCCGGTGGTGCCGCTGCCCGGCTGGCTCGCCACGCTGCTGCGCCCCGCGCCGCTGCCCCCGCCGCCGCCCGCCCCGGTGCCCCTGCGCGCCAGCGCCGGGGACCGGCGTGGGAAGTACCTCAAGGCCGCCATCGACGCGGAAGTCGCCCGGGTGGAGGGCGCGCGCGGCGGACAACGCAACTTCGCCCTCTACTGCGCCGCGCAAGCCCTGGGGCAGCTCGTGGCCGGTGGCGCGCTGACCGAGGACCAAGTCCGCGACACGCTGATGCACGCCGCCGCCGGGCACATCGCCGTGAACGCCTACAGCGCCTACGCCGCAGAGCAGACCATCACCAGCGGACTGCGGGCCGGTGCCCGCCGCCCCCGGCAGGTGGCCGCGTGAACCGCCCGCGCTTACTCGACCTGTTCTGTCGCGCGGGTGGCGCGTCCGCCGGGTACCACGCCGCCGGGTTCGACGTGACCGGCGTGGACATCGACCCGCAGCCCCATTACCCGTTCCCGTTCGTCCAAGCTGACGCGCTCACCGTGGACCTGTCCGGCTACGACGTGGTCACCGCGTCCCCGCCGTGTCAGCTCTACTCGCAGGCCACGCCGAAGCACCGCCGGGCCGACCACCCCGACTTGGTGGAACCGATCCGCCAGCGGCTGCGTGAGGCCGTCGAACGGGGGGACATCTGGGGCTACGTCATCGAGAACGTGCCCGGCTCGCCGCTGATCGACCCCGTCCAGCTCTGCGGGCGCACGCTGCGGTTGGACGTCCAGCGGCACCGGCTGTTCGAGTCCAACCTGGCGTTGTTCGGGACGGAGTGCCACCACGACACCGGGACGCGGGCGGTGCCGGTCTACGGCGCGTACGGCCAACGCCCGAGACGAAAGCCGGTCGACCGGGAAGCGTCACCGGGACGAAAGCCAGCCGGCGGGGAAGCGTCACCCGCAGAGCGCACGTCCGCCGACCGGGGCCGGGAAGCGATGGGCATCGACTGGATGCCCTGGACCGACCTCACCCAGGCCATCCCACCCGCCTACACGTTCTGGCTCGGCACCCAGCTCATGGGCCACGCCCGCCACCTGCGGCCCGTGACGGAAGCGTCCTGGACCCTTCCGTCACGCCCGGCCGGTGACGGTAGCCACCGGTGGGAAGCGTCACCGAGTGACGGTTCCACCGCGGCCCCCGGTGACGAAAACGACGCATCCGGCCTGGTCACCGCCCGTCTCTGCCGCTGCGGCAAGCCGCTTCGCCGACCCGACACCGGCCGGTGGCCGCGCCACTGCTCCCACGCCTGCCGCCAAGCCGCCTACCGCGCCCGCACGAGGGAGAACGCCGCATGAACACCCCGCCCGTCCCGCCCGAGGAACGCGAGCCGTTCGCCGACTCGTGGACCGCAGACCGGCTGATGCGCGCCGACTTCCCCGACCCGCGCTGGGCCGTCCCCGGCGTGCTGTGCGAAGGCGTCTCCCTGCTCGCCGGACCGCCCAAGGTCGGCAAGTCCTGGATGTCCCTGGGGCTGGGGCTGTCCATCGCGGCCGGACAGCCCGCGTTCGGCTCCATCGACACCGGACCGCCCGCCCCGGTGCTCTACCTGGCGCTGGAAGACACCGCCCGCCGGTTGAAGACCCGCATGGGCAAGATGCTCGGGGACACCGCCGCGCCGCCGCTGCTCACCCTCGCCACCGACTGCCCGCCACTGCCCCAGGGCGGTGACCGGGAAATCGCCGGGTGGCTCAACCTCAACCCGACCGCCCGCCTGGTCGTCATCGACGTCTTCGCCAAAATCCGGGGAAACGAGCCGGTCAACACCCAGCAATACGACGCGGACTACCGCGCGGTCGGTCGCATCAAGCGCGTGGCCGACCACTACGGGATCTCCGTGGTTCTGGTCCACCACGTCCGCAAAGCGGCGTCAGAGGACTTCCTGGCCACCGTGTCCGGTACCAACGGCATCGCGGGCGCGGCGGACGCCGTCCTGGTGCTCGAACGCGCGCGTAACAACGCGGACGGCGTTCTGCACGTCACCGGCCGGGACGTCGAAGAGAACGACTACGCGCTCAGCTTCGACCCCACCAACGGCGCGTGGTCCCTTTTGGACGGCCCGGCCGTCGACCACACGGCGGGGGACACCCGCGTAGCGATCCTGCGCTACCTGCGCGAACACCCCGGAAGCACCCCCGCCGAAATCGCCGCAGCAACCGGCATCAACGCGGGCAACGTCCGCAAGACCTGCGCCCGGATGCAGGAAGCGGGACAGCTCACCAAAGACGCGACCAGCCGCTACTACGTGCCCCTGCCCTGACCGCCGGGACACCCCACGCGACCCCTGTCCCACCTGTCCCACCTGTCTCGCCACACCACCTGACCAGCACAAACCGGGTGGGACAGGCCCCACCACACCTGTCCCACCCAGTCCCGCACCACCGCACGAGAGGACACCCGGCGATGAACCACGACGCTCACCTCGAACTCGCGTCGCTGCTTCACCGACTCGGCGAACTCCTCGCCGAAATCACCGCACACCAACCGCCCACCATTCCCGAACCGCGCCAGTCACCGGAACGCACTCTGCTCACCGTCGAGGAAGCCGCGAACCGACTCGGCATCAGCCGCACCCGCGCTTACGCCCTGATCAGCAGGGGAGACCTCGAATCCATCCGGATCGGACGCCTTCGGCGCGTCCCCACATCCGCTATCGCGGAATTCGCGCGCCGCCTGACCACCTACCCGCACGCCGCCTGACCAACTCGGAGGCACACGCATGGCACGCAAGAAGCGACCCGAGGGAACCCGCGCACCCAACGGCGCAAGCAGCATCTACCTTGGCAACGACGGCTATTGGCACGGCCGCGTCACGATGGGCGTTAGGGACGACGGCAAACCGGACCGCCGCCACGTCAAGCGGAAGGATGAGAAGGACGTTATCGCTGCGGTACGTGAGTACGAGCGGCAACGCGACAGTGGGAAGGTGCGCAAGCCGGGTAAGGGCTGGACCGTTGAGAAGTGGCTGGTGCACTGGCTGGACAACATCGCCACGCCGTCGATCACGCCGAACGCCGCATCGGCGTACCACTACGCGGTTCACAAGTGGCTCATCCCTGGTGTGGGCGCGCACCGCCTCCACCGACTTCAGCCCGAACACTTGGAAAAGCTGTACGTCAAAATGCAGGCTCAAGGCCGCTCAGCCGGATACGCCCATCAAGTGCACCGCACGGCAAGAACGGCGTTGAACGTCGCGGTGAAGCGCGGCCACATCACGGTGAACCCGGCTTCACTGGCAAAGGCTCCACACGTGGAAGAGCAGGAAGTCGAACCGTTCACGTTCGAGGAAGCACAGCAGATTCTGAAGTGTGCTGCAACGCGCCGGAACGGTGCACGGTTCGCCGTCGCGCTCGCGCTAGGGCTGCGCAAGGGTGAGGCGCTGGGGCTGAAGTGGGCGCGCATCGACTTCGACGGCGGCGTTCTGCGGACACCCCGCCAGATCCAGCGGCACAAGTGGAAGCACGGGTGCGACGACCCGAACGCGTGTGGCGCACGACGGCACAAGGTGAAGCCGTGCAAGCCGACTTGTAAGGCGCACAAGCGCAAGCCGTGTCCGCCGCCATGTCCGCCTGATTGCACCGCCCATGCCGTCATCTGCCCTCACCGGCACGGCGGCGGTCTCCGCGAAGTGCCCGTGAAGTCGCGGGCGGGACGGCGCGCGGTCGGCATTCCCGGCCCATTGCTGGACTTGCTCCGTGAGCACAAAGAAGTTCAGGACGCGGAGCGCGACCGTGCAGGCAGCGAATGGCGCGAGGGTGACTGGGTCTTCGCCCAGCCGAACGGGAAACCTTTGGACCCGCGACGCGACCACGACGAGTGGAAGGAGCTGCTGACCGAGGCAGGGGTCAGGGACGCACGGCTGCACGACGCGCGGCACACCGCCGCCACCATCTTGTTGGTAATGGGCGTACCGCCGCGCGCGGTCATGGAGATCATGGGGTGGTCGCAGATCTCGATGGCCGCTCGGTACCAGCACATGCCGTCTGAGCTGACCATGCGCGTCGCCAAGCAGGTCGGGGACCACCTGTGGAAGGACAAGTGAGACCCAAACTGAGACCCCGCTAGTCCCGCTCGGTACCCCCCTGAACGGCATTGCCGCTGGTCAGGGGGGTACTGCTATTGGAGCCGGTGAGGGGACTTGAACCCCTAACCTTTCGCTTACAAGGCGAGTGCTCTGCCAATTGAGCTACACCGGCGCGGCGGATGCGCCGGGGACATCGTAAGCGCCCGCAACAGGTGCTACCTGCGGCGAACGGTCTGCTCAGGGTGTCCCGACATTGGTCCATTGGGAGGTTCCGGACACCGTCCGAGTGGCCCAAGGAACACCTAAAACCGCTGGCCAGCGGCATCAACAGAGCTGAACGCACAGTGATCGACCCACCCGCACCAGGGACCCCGCACGGGGGTGGCGCATCACACAACCGCGAATGTGACACCGTCGAGCGTGGCTAAACCGTGATCCACGAGGAGGTCCACCCCCAGTGAGGCTGCGGCGCAAGCGGTACCGCGACCCCAGGACCGTGCCTGACCTGTGGCAACCCGTCGAGGGACCGGCTCTCCCGGACGACGCCACCGTCCACCTGGTCCTCGACCTCGCCCTCCGGGTCGGCGAGGTCCAGCTGGCCAGTGGCGCGGGGGCCGCGGACGCCACGGCCACGGTCATGGCGGTCGCGGACGCGTACGGGTTGCCGCGCACCGAGGTGGACGTGACGTTCACCTCGATCACCGTCTCCTGCCACCGGGGCACCGAAGCCGCGCCGGTCACCTCGCTCCGGGTGGTGCGCAGCCGGGGCCTCGACTACACCCGCCTGGCCGCGCTGGAGTCCCTGATCCGGCGGATCACCGACAACCAGGTCAAGCCCGCCGACGCCTACGCCGAACTCGACAAGATCACCAAGCAGCCGCACCCCTACCCGCGCTGGGTCGCCACCCTGGCCTGGGCGGGCATGGCGGGCGCGGTGGCGTTCCTGGTCGGCGGCGGGCCACTGCTCGCGCTCGCCGCCGCGCTGGTCACGGCCCTGATCGACCGGGTCGGCCGGCTGCTCAACCGCCGCGCCCTCCCCTTCTTCTTCCAGCAGGTCGTCGGCGGGGCGCTGGCCACCGCCGCAGCGACCGTCATGTACGCCACCGACGCGTTGCCGGCCGTTCGACCCTCGCTGCTGGTCGCGACCGGGATCGTGGTGCTGCTGTCCGGGTTGTCGCTGGTCGGCGCGGTGCAGGACGCGATCACCGGGTACAACGTCACCGCCGCCGGCCGGCTGATGGAGATCGCGCTGCTCACCGCGGGCCTGATCACCGGCATCGCGCTCACCCTGCGCGCCGGGGTGCAGTTCGGCGTGCGGACCTCCCTCGCCGACCCGTTGCCGCCGTTGATCTCCGACGTGCCGGTCCAGTTCGTCGCGGGCGCGGTGACCTCGGCGTTCTTCGCGCTGGCCGCCTACGCCCCGCTCTCCGCCCTGCCGATCGCGGCGGCCGCCGGCGCGGTCGGCACGGGCACGTACGGGCTGCTCGTGCTCACCGGCACGAACGTGATCACCTGTTCGGCGGTGGCCGCCACGGTCGTGGGATTCGGCGGCGCGGTGATCTCCCGCCGGCTGCGCACGCCGCCGCTGGTGGTCGCGGTGGCGGGCATGGTGCCGTTGCTCCCGGGCTGGACCACCTACCGCGGTCTTTACCAGCTGACCGTCGAGCAGGACGTGGGCGGCCTGTCGACCCTCGTCCTGGCCGCCGGCACGGCGTTGGCGCTGGCCAGCGGGGTGGTGCTGGGCGAGTTCCTGGGCCGGCCGGTGCGCACGGGCCTGAGCCGGCTGGAGCGGAAGCTGGCCGGGCCCCGGTTGTCCGGCCCATTGCGTCCCGCCAAGCGCCGGGTCGAGTGACCACCCACTTAGGGGTGACGTTGCTCCTACCTGTCGTGAACACCGTGTGACGGACACCTCTGCCGGGCATTCCGGGACGGCCTCAGCCACTACCCTCAGTGGCGGGCGCACCAACCGTGGATGTCGCGACGAGAGTCGGCGGCGGTTCAACAGGAGGCGTTACCAAGGTGGGCATTGGCGAGAACGGCGCGGATTTTCTGGTCGTGGCTAACCGCTTGCCGGTGGACCTGGAGCGCCTGGAGGACGGCACCGAGCGCTGGAAGCACAGCCCTGGTGGCCTGGTCAGCGCCCTGGAGCCGTTCCTGCGCTCGCACAGCGGGGCGTGGATCGGCTGGCCCGGCGTGGCGGACGCCGACGTCGAGGCGTTCGAGGAGGACGGTCTCCAGCTCCACCCCGTCGCGCTCAGCTCCGCTGAGGTCCGCGACTACTACGAGGGCTTCTCCAACGGCACGCTCTGGCCGCTCTACCACGACGTGGTCGCCCCGCCGGCGTTCCACCGGCGCTGGTGGAACGCCTACGTCCGGGTGAACCAGCGGTTCGCGGACGTGACGGCGAAGGTGGCCGCGCAGGGCGCGACCGTGTGGGTGCAGGACTACCAGCTCCAACTCGTCCCGGCGATGCTGCGCGAGCTGCGGCCGGACCTGCGGATCGGGTTCTTCCTGCACATCCCGTTCCCGCCGGTGGAGCTGTTCATGCAGCTCCCGTGGCGCACCGAGATCATCCGCGGCCTGCTCGGCGCGGACCTGGTCGGCTTCCACCGGCCCGGCGGCGCGCAGAACTTCCTGTGGCTGGCCCGCCGCCTGGTCGGCCTGGAGCCCAGCCGGGGCGCGGTCGGCGTGCGCACCCGGCCGGGTGTGGTGCAGGTCGGCGACCGCACGGTGCGGGTCGGCGCGTTCCCCATCTCCATCGACTCGGCGGGGCTGGACGCGCTGGCGCGCAGCAAGGAGGTCCAGGCGCACGCGAAGCAGATCCGCGAGGACCTGGGCCGGCCGAAGAAGATCCTGCTCGGGGTGGACCGGCTGGACTACACCAAGGGCATCGACGTGCGGCTGCGCGCCCTGCACGAGCTGCTCGCGGACGGCCGGGTCGACCCGCGCGACGTCACCATGGTCCAGCTCGCCACGCCCAGCCGGGAGCGGGTCGAGCACTACAGGCAGATGCGCAGCGAGATCGAACAGGCGGTGGGCCGGATCAACGGCGAGTTCTCCACCGTCGGCCACACGGTGGTCCACTATTTGCACCAATCCGTAGATCGGCGGGAATTGACCGCGTTCATGACCGCCGCGGACGTCATGGTGGTCACCCCGGTCCGAGACGGCATGAATCTGGTGTGCAAGGAGTACGTCGCCTGCCGCTACGACCTGGGCGGCGCGCTCGTGCTGTCCGAGTTCGCGGGCGCCGCGGCCGAGCTGACCAGCGCTTTCCTGGTGAACCCGCACGACCTCGACGGTGTGAAGAACGCTCTGGAAGCGGCCCTGACACTCGATCCGGCGGAGGGTCGCCGTAGGATGCGCGCGCTGCGCCGCCAAGTCCTCACGCACGACGTCGACCGCTGGGCCCGCTCGTTCCTTGACGCCTTGGGCACGCAGAGCGCAATCTGAATCAGTTCAGGCTATCTGAATCAGTTCAGACCCTGCAACCCGACCTGTCCCACCGAGTCTTGAGGAGGGGCGTTGACCGCCGAAGCCCTCCCCGCCGAGCTTCGCCGTGCGATCGTGCAGCTGGCCCGCACACCACGCCTGCTGGTCGCCTGCGACTACGACGGGACACTGGCTCCGATCGTGGCCAACCCCGAGGACGCCCGCCCCCTGCCCGAATCGGTGGGCGCGCTGCGCTCCCTGGCGGGCCTGCACGAGACCACGACGGCGGTGATCTCCGGACGGGCGCTGCGCGACCTCGCGACGCTGTCGCGCCTGCCGTCCGAGGTGCACCTCGTGGGCTCGCACGGGTCGGAGTTCGACGTCGGTTTCGTCCACGCCCTCGACGCCGACGCGAAGGCCCTGCACCGGCGCCTGGAGACGGCGCTTGAAACGATTGTGGAAGGCCACGAGGGCGTGAGCCTGGAGGTCAAGCCGGCGAGCATCGCGGTGCACGTCCGGCGGGCCGAGCAGCCCGTCGGGGACCGGGTGCTGGACGCCGTGCGCGGCGGTCCCAGCACGTGGGACGGCGTGCAGGTCACCGAGGGCAAGGCCGTGATCGAGCTGGCCGTCGTGCAGACCGACAAGGGCCACGCGCTGGACGTGCTGCGGCACCGGGTGTCCGCGACCGCGTCGATCTTCGTGGGCGACGACGTCACCGACGAGAAGGCGTTCGCCCGGCTGTCCGGGCCGGACGTGGGCATCAAGGTCGGCGACGGCGAGTCGCTGGCCGAGTACCGCATCGACGACACCGTCGACGTGGCCACCGTGCTCGCGTTTCTGTTCGAGGAGCGCAAGAACTGGCTGCACGGCGACCAGGCGGTGCCGATCGAGCGGCTGACCATGCTCGCCAACGAGCGGTCGGTCGCCCTGCTCACCCCGGACGCGCGGCTGAACTGGCTGTGCCACCCCGAGCCGGACTCGGCGGCGGTGTTCGCCGACCTGCTCGGCGGGCCGGCGGCGGGCCACTTCTCGATCAAGCCGGAGCACGGGTCGCTGCCGCTGGGCCAGCGCTACGTGCCGGGCACCATGATCGTGGAGACCCGCTGGTCGCGGCTGCTGGTCACCGACTACCTCGACCACGACCTGGCCTCGCACCGCACCGACCTGGTCCGGCGCATCTCCGGCTCCACCAACGCGGTGATCACGTTCGCGCCGCGCCCGGAGTTCGGCCAGGTGCCGGTGCGGCTGCTGCGCGAGCGCGACGGCCTGCGCGTGGTCGGCACGTCCGACCCGATGGTGCTGCGCTCGCCCGGGGTGGACTGGCAGATCACCTCCGACGGCATCCAGGAGACGGCCACCGCCGTCGTGCGGCCCCGGGAGGGCGCGCCGGTCCTGCTGGAGCTGCGGTGCGGCACGGACGACCTGTCCGAGGCCACGCTGGGCGAGGCGGAGCGGCGGGCGCGGGCCGGGTCGTTCTGGTCGGACTGGGCGGCCACGCTCAAGCTGCCGCCGGTCGAGACGGACCTGGTGCTGCGGTCGGCGCTGACCCTGAAGGGCCTGGTGCACCACGACACCGGCGCGATCATGGCCGCGGCGACCACGTCGCTGCCCGAGGAGCTGGGCGGCATCCGGAACTGGGACTACCGGTACTGCTGGCTGCGCGACGCCGCGCTGACCGCGCAGGCCCTGGTGTCGCTGGGGTCGCTGGGCGAGGCGGAGGCGTTCCTGGGCTGGGTGCACGGCGTGCTGGCCACGCTGCCCGGCCCCGAGCGCCTGCACCCGCTGTACACGTTGCAGGGCACCATGCTGGGCGCAGAGGCCGTCATCGACACGCTGCCCGGCTACGCGGGCTCGCGGCCCGTGCGCGTGGGCAACCTGGCCAACCAGCAGGTGCAGCTCGACGTGTTCGGCCCGGTCGTGGACCTGGTGGTGCAGCTCGCCGCCGCGCGCGGTTCGCTCACCGACCAGGACTGGCGGATGGTGCAGGCCATGGCCGAGGCGGTGGCCCGGCGCTGGCACGAGCCCGACCACGGCATCTGGGAGGAGCGGCACGCGCCGCGCCACCACGTGTACTCCAAGGTCATGTGCTGGGTGACGCTGGACCGCGCGGTGTCGCTGGGCGAGACCTACGGGCGCGAGATCGACCCGTCCTGGCCGGTGCTGCGCGACACCATCGCCAACGACGTGCTCAAGCACGGGTGGAGCGAGGAGGCCCAGTCGTTCACCACCGCCTACGACGGCGACGACCTCGACGCGGCGTCCCTGCACGTCGGCCTGACCGGCTTGATCGACCCGACCGACGAGCGGTTCCAGGCCACCGTCACGGCCGTCGAGGCGGAGCTGCGGTCGGGTTCGACGGTGTACCGGTACCGGCGCGACGACGGCCTGCCCGGCGACGAGGGCGGCTTCCACCTGTGCGCGGCGTGGATGATCGAGGCCTACCTGCTCACCGGCCGGCGCACCGAGGCCGAGGAGCTGTTCGCGCAGATGGTCGACGCGGCCGGCCCGACCGGTCTGCTGCCCGAGGAGTACGACCCGATCGCGGAGCGCTCCCTGGGCAACCACCCGCAGGCGTACAGCCACCTGGGCCTGATCCGCTGCGCCCAGCTCCTGGCGGCCCTGCAGTAGTTCTCTTCGGAACGCCCCCGACCTCCTTCCGGTCGGGGGCGTTCGTCATTTCCGGAGCTTGAGGAGCTGGAGGGCTTCGAAGAGGTCGTGGGCGACCAGGGCGCGGGTGTCGCTCGGGAGCGGACCGGCGTCCGGCGGGACCAGGGCCTTGGTGTAGCCGAGGCGGGCGGCCTCGGTGAGGCGCCGGCCGACCCCGTTGACCCGGCGCAGTTCGCCGGACAGACCGACCTCGCCGACCACGACCAGGTCGTGCGGCAGGGGTTGGTCGGTGGCGGCGGAGGCGACCGCGAGGGCCACGGCGAGGTCGACGGCGGGTTCGACCAGCTTCATGCCGCCGACGGTGGCGGTGAAGACGTCCTTGTTGTGCAGCGCCATCCGGCCGCGCTTCTCCAGCACGGCGAGCGCCATCGCGACCCGGGCCGAGTCCAGCCCGCTGACCGCCCGTCGGGGTGAGGGCAGGTTAGTGGGGGTGACCAGCGCCTGGACCTCGCCCAACATGGGGCGCTTGCCCTCGACCACCACGGTGACGGCGGTGCCGGTGACGTCCTGGTCGCGGCGGTTGAGGAACAGGCCGGACGGGTCGGGGACGCCCACGATGCCGTCGTCGCGCAGCTCGAAGCAGCCCACCTCGTCGGCCGCGCCGAAGCGGTTCTTGATGCCGCGGACCAGGCGCAGGCTGGAGTGCCGGTCGCCCTCGAACTGGAGGACGACGTCCACGAGGTGTTCGAGGACACGGGGTCCGGCGACCGAGCCGTCCTTGGTGACGTGCCCGACGAGCACGATCGGCAGCCCCCGTTCCTTCGCCAACGCCACCAGTCCCGCCGTGACCGCGCGCACCTGGGTGACCCCGCCCGGCGTGCCGTCCACCTCGGGTGAGGACATGGTCTGGACCGAGTCGACGATCAACACACCCGGGTCGACCGCTTCGACCTGCCCCAGCACGGCGCTGAGGTCGCTCTCCGCGGCGAGGTACATCTGCGGGTGGATGTTCCCGGTCCGCTCGGCCCGGAGCCGGACCTGGCCCGCCGACTCCTCACCGGTGATGTAGAGCGAGGGCACGGACCCCTTCACGGCCCACTGGTAGGCGACCTCGAGCAGCAGCGTGGACTTCCCCACCCCGGGTTCCCCGGCGAGCAGCACCACCGCGCCCGGCACCAGCCCACCCCCGAGCACCCGGTCCAACTCGGCGACCCCGGTCCTGCGGGCCCGGGCCGACTCGATGTCCACTTCGCCGATGGGCCGGGCAGGCGCGCTGGGCGCACCGGCGACCACCCGGGCCAGCGCGGACCGACTGACGCCCCGCTCCTCAACGGTCCCCCAGGCCTGGCACTCCGGACACCGCCCCACCCACTTGGCCACCTCGTGCCCGCACTCGGCACACCGGTACGAAGCCTTGACCGCACGCCCGTTCTTGACCACGGGGTGCAGGCTAACGACCACCCCCGACAGTCCCTGGTTCCACTCGCGGGTTCCACTGGCGGGTCCACTCGCGGGACCAGTTCCTCAGTGCGCGACACGCCCGGGATTGTCGGTACCCGGTGGGATGATGGAGACGGGGGCCGGAGGCCGCGCCCGCGTCACGGGCGCACAGAGGGCACACGGGCCACCTGCCGCCATCCACGCAGCTCAGCCCACTACCGCGACCCGCTAGCCGTCCCAGCGAGCTGCCAGCCACCCTTCCCGCCGCGAGCCGCCACCGCCAGCCGCGAGCCGCGAGCCGCGAGCCGCGAGCCGCGAGCCGCGAGGAAACGCCACCACCCCCGCACGCGCCAGAGCCAACCCGGCCGCCAGCCGCCAGCCGCCAGGAACTCCACCACCCCCGCACGCGTGCCAGCCAGTCCCGCCGCCAGCCGCTGCACTCCACCAGACGCCGCCCTCCGCAGGCCACCCCAGCAGCCCGCGGAAGCCCAGCGCCTCCCGGCAGCAGTCACCCCGGCGCGGCCAGCCGCGCGCCGCCGGCCGCCCCACCCGCCATCCTCACCGACACCTCGCTGACCTGCACAAACAGTGGCAGCCGTGGCCTCCGGCCCCCGTGTCCATCATCTCACCGGGCACCGACAATTCCCCGGGAGATCCGCCGGAAGCACGTTCAGAGCGACCCATGGACACAGCGAGAGGCCCGCCCCCGGAGTCGGGAGCGGGCCTCGGTGAGTCGCGAGGTCTGGCCGCGAGTCGCCGGGTCAGTGCTTGGAGGGCTCGTCCTTGCGCGGCTCCGGGGTGGCGCCGATGGGCAGGTCCAAGGTGATCGGGCCGGCCTTCTCGAACAGGAAGGTCACCCGCACCGTCTGGCCCGGCCGCAGCTCGCCCTTGAAGTCCTTCAGCACGATCTTGACCTTGCCCGGCTCGCTGGGCTTCGCCGACACGGACACCGACGCCGACGGGTTCGCCGTCGTGGTCGCGGGGGCCGAGACGGACGTGTCCGAGGCGGAAGTCGTCGTGGTCGTAGTAGCCGTCCCCGAGACGGGGGAGGTGGTGGTGGCGTGGGCCGCCGACGTGGAGGTCGGGGCGGACGTCGTGGTCTTGTGGCTGCCGGCGTCGTCCTGGTCGGCGCCGCCGATGATCGCGGTGCCCGGCTCCAGGTCCCGGTCACCGGTGATCTCGGCCTCGGCCGACCGCTCGCTGGTCACGGACAGGAGCTTGTCCGCGTCGGTGCCGTTGTTCGCGATCACGACCACGATCGGGGCGCTGTCGCCCTCCTCGTAATACCCGTGCTCGACCGGGAACAGCAGCTGCGCGTCGCGGACGGCGATGGCGCCGACCGTCCCGCTCGCACCGTTGACGGCGGCCACCTGGGTGTCGGTCTGCGTGACCTGGCCTGCGCTGCAGCCCGCAGCCGCGAGGCCGAGACCGGCCGCGACTGCGGCCACGACGGCCAGGCGGCGAGACGCTGGGGACTTCTGCGGTGCGCGACCCACGGCTGCTCGGATCCTTCCGGTGTGCTGACACAGGCGGGCCGTACCCGGCAGTAGGCCGGTCGACCACCAGTCCAGGAGCCTAACGGGGCGTTCACCGGCCCACCTCATGTGGTGCCCCACAACACCCGCCACGACGTCCACAGTGGAGCAAGATCGTCCTGGGCGTTGCACGCCGCCGGGTGGTTTGTCAACCCCCCTCGCGGCCCTGACCTGCGCGAACTGATCTCCGGACGCCGAAGAGGGGATTGCTCGACGTGTTAGGATGGGGTTAGCGAAAGGGGCAGAGGACACATGGTTTTCAAGGTCGGAGAGACCGTCGTCTACCCGCACCACGGTGCCGCTCTCATCGAAGCAATCGAGACCCGTGTGATCAAGGGCGAGGAGAAGAAGTACCTCGTCCTCAAGGTCGCCCAAGGCGACCTCACGGTTCGCGTCCCCGCCGACAACGCCGAGATCGTGGGCGTTCGTGACGTCGTCGGCCAGGAGGGTCTTGACAAGGTCTTCGAGGTCTTGCGTGCTCCCCACACGGAGGAGCCGACCAACTGGTCCCGGCGGTACAAGGCCAACCTCGAGAAGCTCGCGTCCGGTGACGTGAACAAGGTGGCCGAAGTGGTGCGCGACCTCTGGCGGCGCGAGAAGGATCGCGGACTGTCCGCTGGTGAGAAGCGGATGCTGGCGAAGGCTCGACAGATACTGGTTAGCGAA
>NZ_JAPSLK010000058.1 GCF_031180885.1 Saccharothrix sp. | reverse complement strand
GCTGTTGAGTTCTCAAAGAACACGCGCTCACCATCGCAACCCACTCGATCCGAGTGACTTTCTCCGGGGCTTGTGCGCCGCGCTCCGTTCCGGTCTGTCCGGCCCGTTCCGCGCTGGCAGAGAGAAACTTACACGAGTGTCGTGCGGGAACAAAATCGGGGGGTCGGTTCCGGCGAAACCGCAGCTAGACGTGGTGCGCGGGCGGCAGCCGGAGGATGCTGTCCGGGTGCTCCTCTCCCCTCGACTCCGCCCGTGGGGCCGGTACGGGCTCCACCTGCTGGTGGTGTCCTCCTGTTACTACGTGGGCGCGCGGCTCGGCCTGCTCCAGGCGTTGGTCAACGACCAGGTGACCCCGCTGTGGCCGCCGACCGGGATCGCGCTGCTGGCCCTGCTGCTCGGTGGCGTGCGGATGTGGCCGGGGATCGCGATCGCGGCGTTCGTCGTCAACGCGACGCTGGGCGACAGCGGTCCGGCGTTCGTGATCAGCGCGGGCAACACGCTCGGGCCGGTGGTCGCCTTCCTCCTGCTCAAGCACACCGGCTTCCGGCTGGAGATCGACCGCATCCGGGACGCCCTGGCGCTGGTGTTCCTCGGCGCGTTCGCGGGGATGGCGGTGAGCGCCACCGTCGGCACGGGTGCGCTGGTGCTCAACGGCGTGGTGGACGGGACGCACTTCTGGTCGACGTGGTCGGTGTGGTGGACCGGTGACGCGATGGGCGTCCTGGTGCTGGTGCCGGTCGTGCTGGCGCTGCGCAACCGGGCCGAGTGGCCGGCCACGCCCTACCGGTGGGCGGAGTGGGCGCTGCTGCTGGTGGCGGCGGCCGGGGTGACGGTGTTCATCACCTCGGTGCCGGTGCGGATGACGTTCATCGTCTTCCCGGTCCTGATCTGGGCGGCGCTGCGCTTCCAGCACGTGGGTGCGGCGCCGTGCTCGTTCGTGACGGCGGCGATCGCGGCGCGCGGGGCGGCGGAGGGCACGGGTGTGTTCGGGGGTGACCTCGACCTGCTGGGCAAGATGGTGACGTTGCAGGCGTTCAACGGGACGGTCGCACTGACGACCCTTGTCCTCAGCGCGGTGATCGCGGAGCGCAACGCGGCGCGGCGGGCGATCGAGCGGACGTGTGCGCAGCTGGCGGACGTCGTGGCGCAGTACGAGCCGCTGCTGGCCGGTGACAACCGTCCCCCGGGCCGGCGGGACGCGCGCTAGATGGACGTCCTGGTGGTCGGCGGTGGTCCGGCTGGGCGCGCGTTGGCGTCGGCGTGTGCGTTGATCGGGTTGAAGACGGCGGTGGTGGACCCGCATCCGGATCGGCCGTGGCGCGCGACCTACGGGGCCTGGTTGGACGAGCTGCCCGAGGGCGCGCCGGTGGCGGTGGCGACGTCGAGGTCGCGGGTGTGGGCGGTGCGGGAGCACCGGATCGCGCGCGGGTACGCGGTGTTGGACAACGAGGGGTTGCGTGCGCTGCCGCCCGAGGTGCGGGTCGTCCGGGGCACGGTGGTGGCGCGGACGGCGACGGCGGTTCGGTTGGCCGACGGGCGGGTGGTGAAGGCGCGGCGGGTGGTCGATGCGGGCGGCAACGCTGGTGGTGGGGCAGCGACGCGAACACCGCGAGCGGCGCAGCACGCGGTGGGGGTGGTGGTGCCGCGGGGCGGGTTCCTCGTGGGGGACGAAGCGTTGGTGATGGACTGGCGCAAGCCGCCGGACGCCGGGATGCCCGATCCGTCGTTCCTCTACGTGGTGCCGGTGTCGGAGGACGAGGTGCTGGTGGAGGAGACCTCGCTGGCGCGTCGACCGGGGTTGCCGCTGGCGGAGCTGCGGCGGCGGCTGCGCTCGCGGTTGGCCGCGCGCGGGGTGGCGGTGCCGAAGGACGAAGAACGGGTGCGGATTCCGTTGGACATCCGGCCTCGGTGGGACGCGTTCGGTGCGGCGGGTGGGCTGGTGCACCCGGCGACCGGGTACAGCGTGGCGGCGGCGTTGCGGCTCGCGCCGCGGGTGGCGCGGGCGCTCGCGGAGGGCGAGTCGGTGGAGTCCGTGCTGTGGCCGGGGCGGGCGCGGGCCGTTCACGCTTTGCGCATGTTCGGTCTCGAAGCGTTGCTGCGCATGCGGCCCGACGAGGTACCGGAATTCTTCGACCACTTTTTCCAATTGCCGGAGAATCAGCAACGAACGTTCCTCGGCGACCGCTCCGACCTGCGCGGGACCACGCTGGCGATGGCCCACCTGTTCCGGTCGGCGCCCTGGTCGTTGCGGGCGCGCCTGGCATTTCCCTTGCAACGGGCCAAGGGTGTGCGAACTCCTGGTTAACGGTCTGGGCAACTGAAGATCGACCAGGCACGATCGTGCCGTGCCCGCATTGCTGGATGACGTTCGCTTCGCCTTCCAGCCGCTGTTCAACCTCAACACCGGAGGGGTCGTCGCGGTCGAGGCACTGGCCCGCCCGCACGACGGCAGCGTGCAGGATCTGCTCCGCATGGCGTTCCGTGCGGGGTACCTGGCCAACACCGACGTGGCGTTGGCCTGTCGAGCGGTGCGCCACGCCGCCGACCACGACTTCACGCTGCCGCTGCACGTCAACCTCCTCGCGATGACCATCGCGGACAAGCCCGAGCACCTCGCCCCGCTCTACGCGGCGCTGCGGGACACCGGGCGCGCGCCGTCGAGCCTGGTCGTCGAGGTCGGCACGCCCTACACGCGTGCGCCGCGCCCGCGCCTGGTCAAGGGCCTGGAGCGGCTGCGCGCGGACGGGTTCCGGATCGGCCTGGACGGGGTGGGCGAGGGCGACTCGCCGCTGTCGCTGCTGGCCGAGGTGCGCCCGGACGTGGTGAAGCTGGACCGCGAGGTCGTCCAGGCCATCGAGGACCCGACGCGGCTCGCGCTGGTCCAGGGCTTGCAACACCTGTGCGAGGCGACCGAGTCGCTGGTGGTCGCCGAGGGTGTGGAGACCGAGGCCCAGTTGGCCGCCCTGCG
The DNA here is from genome assembly GCF_031180885.1 of Saccharothrix sp. Classification (GTDB taxonomy): domain Bacteria; phylum Actinomycetota; class Actinomycetes; order Mycobacteriales; family Pseudonocardiaceae; genus Actinosynnema. Next base: position 51,038 of record NZ_JAPSLK010000058.1, on the reverse strand, counting down.
CAAGCTGGGGGTGCGGCTGGCGCAGGGCAACCTGCTGGCCGAGGCGCAGCGCCGGCCGAAGATCAACGCGACGATCTCCGCGGTGCTCAGCGAGATCAACGATCCCGAGGCCGTGGGCATGACGACGACCAAGCCGCTGCGCCGCAAGTCGGGCCCGAAGGTCACCGACTTCCTGCACCCGGCCACGACGCTGCCCGAGTCGGCGACGTCGGAGGAGGTGCGGGACGTGCTGGCCACCCAGCCCACGGTGAGCGGCGTGGTGCTGGTGGACGACGAGGGCCGGCCGTGCTGGACGGTGGACCGCAACCGGTTCCTGCTCGCGGTCACCGGTCCGTTCGGGCACGCCCTGCACGCCAAGCGCGAGGCGGCGCGGCTGGCGGACAAGCCGCGGGTGATCGGCGCGGACTCCTCGGCGCTGGAGATGCTGGACATCGTCGCCAACACCGGCCGGGAGCGCACGAACGACGACCTGGTGGTCGTGGACGACGACGACCGGTGCCTGGGCGTGGTGCGGGTGGCGGACGTGGTGCGCGGCGTGGCGGAGATGAAGGTCGAGCAGGCGGCGGCGCTGAACCCGCTGACCCGGCTGCCGGGCAGCGAGTCGATCGCGCGCGAGGTGGACCGGCGCATCCTCAGCGGCGACATCTTCGCGGTGGGCTGGCTGGACGTGGACTCGTTCAAGCGGGTCAACGACAGCGTCGGGTTCGCGGCCGGCGACGACCTGATCCGGGCGTTGGGCCGGACCCTCTCCGAGGGCGCGGCGGCGTACCCGGGCATCCAGGTGGGCCACGTCGGCGGGGACGACTTCCTCGTCGTGGCCGGGCTGAACGAGATCGTGCCGTACGCGGCGGGCGTGCTGGACCACCCGTTCGACGCCGAGGGGCACGCGGTGACGCTGTCGCTGGCGACACTGGTGTGCGCGGCCGGTTCGGTGGGCTCCTACCGCGAGGTGTCGCGGCTGCTGGCGCCGTTGAAGGAGCACGCGAAGTCGTTGCGGGGCAACAGTTGGGTGCTCGGTCGGCCCAACAGCGACCACGTCGACGTGCTGCGCGGCGGACCGCATCTGGCGGCGGGCTAGGCGGGGGTATTTCGAAGTTCACCGCAACGATGCCTGTGCGCCTGCGCTGATCACTCATAGCATCAGGGTGACTACGCACCGCAGGGAGGCTCCGGTGAGCGAGGTCGAGGTCGTCGCACCGCCGCGTCCGGGAGCCGGGTCCTCCGGGGCGCTCTCCATCGGGGTCGAGGAAGAGTTCCTGCTGGTGGACGCGGTGACCGGGGACCTGGTGCCGCTGGCGGGCGCGGTGCTCGGCGACGCCGACGGCGAGTTGGACCTCCAGGCGGAGATGACCCGGTTCCAGGTGGAGAGCGCCACCGCGGTGTGCCGGACGATGGGCGAGGTCCGGGAGCAGTTGCTGTTGGCCAGGCAGGCGTTGCGCGGGCTGGCGCGGGAGCACGGGGCGCGGATCGTGGCGAGCGGGACGCCGGTGCTGGGCGGGTCGCGCCCACCGCCGTTGACCGACCGGCCGCGGTACCGGGACATCGCGCGGCAGTACGGGTCGCTGATCGACGGGCTGACGATCTGCGGGTGCCACGTGCACATCGGCATCCCGGACGAGGAGACCGGGGTGCGGATCTCCAACCACCTGCGGCCGTGGCTGCCGGTGCTGCTGGCGCTGAGCGCGAACTCGCCGTTCTCCGAGGGGCGGGACAGCGGGTACGCGAGCTGGCGGTACGTGTCGTGGAGCCCGTGGCCGTCGGCGGGCGCTCCCCCGTGGTTCGCCTCCGCCGACGACTACCACCTGCGGACCGAGACGCTGCGCATGTCGGGGGCGGCGTTGGACCAGGGGATGGTCTATTGGGACGTCCGGTTGTCGGCGAACCACCCGACCGTGGAGCTGCGGGTGTGCGACGTGGCGGGGACGGTCGACGAGGCGGTCCTGATCGCCGCCGTGGTGCGGGCGCTGGCGGCCACGGCGCTGTCCGGGGAGCCCGCACCGGTGGTGTCGGACCTGGGGTTGCGGACCGCGTTGTGGCGCGCGGCGCGGGACGGCGTGGAGGGGGCGGCGGTGGAGCCGCGCACCGGGCGGCTGGTGGGTGCGGCGGAGCAGGTGCGGGCGCTGGTGGAGTGGGTGCGGCCGGCGCTGCGGGAGTGCGGGGACGAGGAGTTGGTGGTCGACGGGGTCGAGCGGCTGCTGGTCGACGGCGGGGGCGCGGCGCGGCAGCGGCGGGCGTTCGCGCGGCGGGGATCGCTGCTGGACGTGGTGGACCTCCTGGTCGCCCAGACGTAGCTGGTCGAGATGCCGGTGGCACCGGGTCGGCGCATGCTGGTGGGTGGCGGACGACCAAGGAGGTTCGGCATGACCACCGCACGGGAGATCATGAACGCGGGTGTCCAGTGCATCAAGGAGGACCAGAGTCTGCTCGACGCCGCTCGCATGATGCGCGACCTGAACGTCGGTTCCCTGCCGATCTGCGGGAAGGACGACCGGTTGCACGGCATCATCACCGATCGTGACATCGTCGTCCGGTGCGTGGCCGAGGGGCGGTCCTGCGCGGACATGAAGGCCGGCGAGATGTCCGGCCACCTGCACTGGGTCAACGCGGACGACGACATCTCGGCCGTGTTGCGGCAGATGGAGGATAACCAGATCCGGCGGATGCCGGTGATCGAGGAGCACCGGCTGGTCGGCATGGTGTCGGAGGCGGACATCGCCCGGCACCTGCCCGAGGACCAGATCGCGGAGTTCGTGGAGCGGGTGTACGCCCGGTGACGCCGAACGGCCACCGACGTGGTGCCGGTGGCCGTTTCGAGTGCCCAGAAGGGTGAAGCGTCCGACGGGTGAACGTCCGACGGTGAAGCGTCAGACGGTGAAGCCGAGGGCGCGGAGCTGCTCGCGGCCGTCGTCGGTGATCTTCTCGGGGCCCCACGGCGGCATCCACACCCAGTTGATGCGGAAGTCGCTGACGATGCCGCCGCCGGGGCCGCCGCACAGCGCGCCCCGGGTCTGGTCCTCGATGACGTCGGTCAGCGGGCAGGCCGCCGAGGTCAGCGTCATGTCGATGAGGGCCACGTTGTCGTCGTCCACGCGGATGTCGTAGACCAGGCCCAGGTCGACCACGTTGATGCCCAGTTCGGGGTCGACGACGTCGCGCATGGCCTCTTCGACGTCGTCGAGATTGGCCTTGTCCGCCTTCGGCGCGGGCGGTTCGGGCATGCCCTCGACGCCGCGGACCACGTCCTGCTCGGGGGTGGTCATGCCTTTGCTCCTTCGCTGCGGGACACCGCGTCCTTGAAAGCCATCCAGCCCAGCAGGGCGCACTTCACGCGGGCCGGGTACTTGGCCACACCGGCGAACGCGATGCCGTCCTCCAGGACGTCCTCGTCCGGCTCGACCTGGCCGCGGCCCTGCATGAGTTCCACGAACGCGTCCATCTTCTTGAACGCCTCGCCGATCGGCTTGCCGACCACCAGGTCGGTGAGCACCGACGTGGACGCCTGGCTGATCGAGCAGCCCTGGCCGTCGTAGGAGACGTCCGCGACGGTCTCGCCGTCGAGCTTGACGCGCAGCGTCACCTCGTCGCCGCACGTCGGGTTGATCTGGTGGGACTCCGCGTCGAACGGGTCGCGCAGGCCCCGGCCGTGCGGGTTCTTGTAGTGGTCCAGGATGATCTCCTGGTACATCTGCTGCAGCTGCATCACGCCACCCCGAAGAACTTCTGGGTCTCGCGCACGCCGTCCAGGAGTGCTTGGACCTCGTCCAAGGTGTTGTACAGGTAGAAGCTCGCGCGCACGGTGGCGGCGGCGTCCATCCTGCGGTGCAGCGGCCACGCGCAGTGGTGGCCGACGCGGACCTCGATGCCGAGGCTGTCCAGGACCTGGCCGGCGTCGTGCGCGTGGACGCCCTCGACGACGAAGGACACGGCGCCGCCGCGGTCCTCGGTGTCGAGCGGGCCGACGACGCGGACGCCGGGGATCTCCGCGAGGCCCTTGAGCGCGGCTTCGGTGAGCACGTGCTCGTGGGCGGCGATGCGGTCCATGCCGATCGCGGACAGGTAGTCCACCGCCGCGCCCAGGGCCACGGCCTGGGACGTCATCGGCGAACCGGCCTCGAACCGCTGCGGCGGCGGCGCGAACGTCGACCGCGCCATCTGCACCATCTCGATCATCGAGCCGCCGGTGAGGAACGGCGGCAGCGCTTCGAGGAGGGCGCGCTTGCCGTACAGGACGCCGATCCCGGACGGGCCGAGCATCTTGTGGCCGGAGAACACCGCGAAGTCGACGCCCAGGGCGTGGAAGTCCACTTTGCTGTGCGGCACCGACTGGCACGCGTCGAGGACGGTGAGCGCGCCGACGGCCTGCGCCTTGTCCACGATGGACTTCACCGGGTTGACCGTGCCGAGCACGTTGGACTGGTGGGTGAACGCCACCACCTTGGTGCGCGGGTTGATCAGTTCGTCCACATCGGACAGGTCGAGCCGGCCCTCGTCGGTGACGCCGAACCAGCGCAGCGTCGCGCCGGTCCGCTCGGCGAGCTGCTGCCACGGCACGAGGTTGGCGTGGTGCTCCATCTCGGTTACCACGATCTCGTCGCCGGGGCCGAGCCTGAACCGGTCGGCTTCCGGGCCGGACGTGGCCGCGTTGCCCATCGCGTACGCCACGAGGTTCACGCCCTCGGTGGCGTTCTTGGTGAACACGATCTCGCCGAAGTCGACGCCCACGAACGCGGCGATCTTCGCCCGCGCGCCCTCGTAGGCGTCGGTGGCCTCCTCGGCCAACTGGTGCGCGCCGCGGTGCACGGCGGCGTTGGCGATCTCCAGGAAGGCGCGCTCGGCGTCGAGGACCTGCCTCGGCCGTTGCGAGGTGGCGCCGGAGTCCAGGTAGACCAGCCGCTTGCCTTCCCGCACGGTGCGGCCCAGGATCGGGAAGTCCGCGCGCACGGTAGCGACGTCAAGCGGAGCAGCGGTGGTGGTCACAGCTCCGACGCCTCCTCTCGGGAATGGGTCACAACGGGTGCAACGTCAGCTGGTGCTCGCGGCTTCCTGCTTGCCGTACTTCACGTAGCCCTCGGCTTCGAGCACGTCGGCCAGCTCGCGACCACCGGACTCGACGATCCGGCCGTTCGCGAACACGTGCACGAAGTCCGGCTGGATGTACTTGAGGATGCGGGTGTAGTGCGTGATCAGCATGATCCCGGCGTCGCCGGACGCCTTGTACCGGTTGACGCCCTCGGACACCACGCGCAGCGCGTCGACGTCCAGGCCGGAGTCGGTCTCGTCCAGGATCGCGATCTTCGGCTTGAGCAGGCCCAGCTGGAGGATCTCGTGGCGCTTCTTCTCACCGCCGGAGAAGCCCTCGTTGACCGAGCGCTCGGCGAAGGCCGGGTCGATGTCCAGGTCGGCCATCGCGCCCTTGACCTCCTTCACCCAGTGCCGCAGGTTCGGGGCCTCGCCGCGCACGGCGGTGGCGGCGGTGCGCAGGAAGTTCGACATCGACACGCCGGGCACCTCGACCGGGTACTGCATGGCGAGGAACAGGCCCGCGCGGGCGCGCTCGTCGACGCTCATCTCCAGCACGTCCTCGCCGTCGAGCAGGACGCTGCCGGAGGTCACCTCGTACTTGGGGTGACCCGCGATGGCGTAGGACAGGGTGGACTTGCCCGAGCCGTTCGGACCCATGATCGCGTGGGTCTCGCCCGACTTGATGGTCAGGTCGACGCCCTTGAGGATCTCCTTGGCCGTCTCGTCGGTGTTGACCGAGACGTGCAGGTCCTTGATCTCCAGAGTGGCCATTGGTGTTCGGTTTCTCCCGGTGTGGCAGTCAGTTCAGGGTGACGGTGACGTCGACGTGGACGTCGCCGTCACGGATGTCGACGGCGAAGACGTCGACCGGTTCGGTGGCGGGCGGGGAGGACGGCTTGCCGGTGCGCAGGTCGAAGCACGACCCGTGCAGGAAGCACTCGATGCCCTTGCGGGTCACCTCGCCCTCGGACAGCTCGATCGCCGCGTGCGAGCACAGGTTGTGCAGCGCGTGGACGGTGTCGCCGTCGCGGACCAGGACGACCGGGGTGTACTCGTCGCCGACCTCGAACGCGACCGGCTTGCGGTCGTCGAGGTCGGACAGCGAGCACACCCGGATCACGCCCCCACCGCTTCGAGTTCCGCCTCGATCGCCGCTTCGAGGCGCTCGCGCACCTCGGGGACGTCGATCTTGAGCAGGATCTCGTGGAAGAAGCCGCGCACGACCAGGCGGCGGGCCTGCTCCTCGGGGATGCCCCGCGCCTGGAGGTAGAACAGCTGCTCGTCGTCGAACCGGCCGGTGGCGGAGGCGTGGCCCGCGCCCTCGATCTCGCCGGTCTCGATCTCCAGGTTCGGCACCGAGTCCGCGCGCGCGCCGTCGGTGAGCACCAGGTTGCGGTTCAGCTCGAACGTCTCGGTGCCCTCGGCCACGGCCCGGATCAGCACGTCGCCGATCCACACGGTGTGGGCGCCGTCGCCCTGGAGCGCGCCCTTGTAGACCACGTTGCTGCGGCAGTTGGACACCGCGTGGTCGACGAAGGTGCGGTGCTCCAGGTGCTGGCCCGCGTCGGCGAAGTACAGGCCGAGCAGCTCGGCGTCGCCGCCGCGACCGGTGTAGGTGACCACGGGGGTCAGCCGGACCAGGTCGCCGCCCAGGGTGATGACGGTGTGCTTGAGCGTGGCGTCGCGGCCCAGCTTGGCGTGGTGCGACGACACGTGGACCGCGTCGTCGGCCCAGTCCTGGATGGCGACCACGGTGAGGTGCGCGCCGTCCTCGACCACGAACTCCACGTTGTCGGCGTACGCGCCGGAGCCGCGGTGGTCGACCACCACGACGGCCTCGGCGAACCGCTCCGCCTTGACGTGCAGGTGGCCGTAGGCGACCTCGCCCTTGCCGGGGCCGGTCACCGTGACGGTGGTCGGGCCGACCTTGGTGTCCTTCGGCAGGGTGACGACGGTGGCCTCGGTGAAGGAGGTCCACGCCTGGGCGGCGATGCGGTCGCCGGGGGTGCCGGCGGTGCCCAGGCGCTCGTCGCCCTTGGCTGCCGTTTCGACCTTGACGCCTTCAGGGGCGTTGACGTCGATCTTGGCCGCGGCGGTGGCTTCGGCGCCGTTGTGCAGGTTGGCCAGGCGCTTCATGGGGGTGAAGCGCCAGATCTCCTCCCGGCCGCCGGGGACCTCGAACGCGTTCACGTCGAAGGACGTGAAGTGGTCCGCGCGCGAGGACACGGGGGCGCTGGGGGCGCCGGCGCCGTGGGAGTGGGCCGTCAGGCCGTGTTGCTGGTCGTGAGTGGTGACGGCCATGTCAGCCGACGGCCCCTTCCATCTGCAGCTCGATCAGGCGGTTCAGCTCGAGGGCGTACTCCATGGGCAGCTCGCGCGCGATGGGCTCGACGAACCCGCGCACGATCATCGCCATGGCCTCGTCCTCGTTCAGGCCGCGCGACATCAGGTAGAACAGCTGGTCCTCGGACACCTTCGAGACGGTCGCCTCGTGGCCCATCGACACGTCGTCCTCGCGGACGTCGACGTAGGGGTAGGTGTCGGAGCGGCTGATGTTGTCCACCAGCAGCGCGTCGCACTTGACCGTGGACTTCGAGTGGTGCGCCCGCTTGTTGACCTGGACCAGGCCCCGGTACGAGGTGCGGCCACCGCCGCGCGCCACCGACTTCGACACGATGGTCGACGAGGTGTGCGGCGCCATGTGGACCATCTTCGCGCCGGCGTCCTGGTGCTGGCCCTCGCCCGCGAACGCGATCGAGAGGACCTCGCCCTTGGCGTGCTCGCCCATCAGGAACACGGCCGGGTACTTCATGGTGACCTTGGAGCCGATGTTGCCGTCGATCCACTCCATGGTCGCGCCCTCTTCGGCCTTCGCGCGCTTGGTGACCAGGTTGTAGACGTTGTTCGACCAGTTCTGGATCGTCGTGTAGCGGCAGCGGCCGCCCTTCTTGACGATGATCTCCACGACCGCGGAGTGCAGCGAGTCCGAGGAGTAGATCGGCGCGGTGCAGCCCTCGACGTAGTGCACGTACGCGCCCTCGTCGACGATGATCAGGGTCCGCTCGAACTGGCCCATGTTCTCGGTGTTGATCCGGAAGTAGGCCTGCAGCGGGATCTCCACGTGCACGCCCTTCGGCACGTAGATGAACGACCCGCCGGACCACACGGCCGAGTTCAGCGCGGAGAACTTGTTGTCACCGGAGGGGATGACGGAGCCGAAGTACTCCTTGAACAGCTCCGGGTGCTCCTTCAGGCCCGTGTCGGTGTCGAGGAAGATGACGCCCTGCTCCTCGAGGTCCTCGCGGATCTTGTGGTAGACGACCTCGGACTCGTACTGGGCGGCGACACCGGCGACGAGGCGCTGCTTCTCCGCCTCCGGGATGCCCAGCTTGTCGTAGGTGTTCTTGATGTCCTCGGGCAGGTCTTCCCAGCTCGCGGCCTGCTTCTCGGTGGACCGCACGAAGTACTTGATGTTCTCGAAGTCGATGCCGGAGAGGTCGGAGCCCCAGGTCGGCATGGGCTTGCGGTCGAACAGGCGCAGCGCCTTCAGCCGGAAGTCCAGCATCCACTCGGGCTCGTTCTTCTTCGCCGAGATGTCCCGAACGACGTCCTCGTTCAGGCCCCGGCGAGCGCTCGCGCCTGCCACGTCCGAGTCGGCCCAGCCGAACTCGTAGTTGCCGATGCTCGCCAGGGTCTCCTCCTGGCTGAGCGGGGCTGTGGTGGTGCGCTGCTCGGCAGCGGCAGTCATGCGGGCTCCCCTCCATCTGAAGCTCGGTTGTCGGCTTCGCCGACGGTTGTGCGGGGTGTGTTCGAGACGTGCGCGGTGCTCGCCGTGCTTGCTGTGTGCGGGATGTGCGTGGTGCACACGGCGTCGCCGCGGGCGATCGTCGCCAGGCGTTGCACGTGGGTGCCGAGGAGGTCGGCGAACGCCGCCGTCTCGGTCTCGCAGAGCTGCGGGAACTCGGCGGCCACGTGCGCGACCGGGCACAGGTGCTGGCAGAGCTGCTCACCGGTGCCGACGTGCCGCGCCGAGGCAGCGTAGCCCTCCCTGGTCAGCGCCACCGCCAGGGCCTTCGCCCGCTCCGCGGAGTCGGGCTGGGCCACGATGGCGGCCCGGTGCTGGTCGACGAGTGCGGACACCCGCCGCCGCGCGAAGGCTCGTACCGCCTCCTCCCCGCCCTGTTCGGCGAGGAACCGGAGCGCCGCGACGGCGAGGTCGTCGTAGGCGTGCCCGAACCGGGCCCGCCCCTGCTCGGTCAACAGGAAGAGCTTGGCCGGGCGCCCCCGACCGCGCTGCCCCCTGCGCGGGGCGTCCCTGCTGACCGCCTCACCGTCCGCGACCAGCGCGTCGATGTGCCGGCGCACGGCTGTGGGGCTCAGGCCCAGTTGCTCCGCGACCGAGGCCGCGGTGATCGGACCCTGCTCCAGCAGCAGACGTGCCACGGCGTGCCGGGTCCGGCCGTCGTGCCCGGCGGGCACGGCGGTGTGGTCGGTCCCGACGTTTTTCACAACACCAGTGTTGCTTATTTCGCGGGCGGTCGCAAAGATCGGCAGCCGTCGGGTGACCCGACTCACGTGGGCGGGTGGGAACCGGGGGGTTGCCGACCTGGGCGGACGGTGTAGCTGTGCAGGTGGGGTGGGGTCGGCGCTTCGCGCTCTCAAGATGAACGCGCCGGCGCGCTCTCAAGATCAAAGCGGGCCTGGAGGCCTCCGGGGGTGGAAGGGCCTCGGTCTGCCCCCCGTACGGCCTGCCGGAGGCAACCACGCTTTGGCCCTTTGTGCAACGGGTGAAGCGTGGTTGCACAAAGGGCCAAAGCGTGGTTGGGCCGCGCGCCCAGGCCGTACGGGGGGCAGACCGAGGCCCCTCCTGTGGCTGATAGCCCATCGAGCGCGCCTTCGGCGCTGAAAGCGCGCGAACGGTGGGGTGGTGGTGCGGTGAGTCGGCGGCCGGCGGTGGGGTGGTGGTGCGGTGAGTTCGCGGGCGGCGGGGTGGTGGTGATCGGTACGGGTGGGTGGGGTGGTCGCTACTCTTCGGGGGTGACGGCGGGCGGGTTGGTGATGGGGAATCGGGAGACGATCGGCGAGGCGGCACCGCTCGACGCGCCCGAGCGGCGGCAGTTGGACATCATCCGCCGATGGGGGACCGTCGGGGCGTTGTTGATGTTCGTCGGGTCGCTCGGGGCCGGGGCCGCGCCGGTGTTCTCGCCGTTGCCGGGCACCCCTGTGCTGGGGTTGTTCGCCCGGATGCCCAGTGCCGCCATGGGGGTCGTCTGGACCGGGGTGTTCCTGGTCGTCTCCGCCTGGCTGATGCTCGGCAGGTTCGCGCGGCCGGGACGGCCCCGGTTGATGTCGCGGAGCCAGCTCGACCGGACGCTGATGATGTGGATCACGCCGCTGGTGTTCGTGCTCCCCATGTTCAGCCGGGACGTCTACAGCTACCTCGCGCAGTCGCAGATCGCGGCCAACGGGCAGGACCCATATGAAATGGGGCCCGCGACCGCTCTTGGGGTCGACCACCCGTTGACCACGAACGTGCCGAACATCTGGCGTGAGACGCCTGCTCCTTACGGGCCGTTGTTCCTGGCGGTGGGGCGGGTCATCTCGATGGTGACGGGCAACTCCGTCCTGCCGGGGGTGTTCCTGCACCGGCTGCTGGTGCTGGTCGGTCTGGCGATGATCGTGTGGGCGCTGCCCCGGCTCGCGCGGCGGTTCGGGGTGCCGCCGGTGAGTGCGCTGTGGTTGGGCGCGGCCAACCCGCTGGTGCTGTTCCACCTGGTCGTGGGCGTGCACAACGAAGGGCTCGCGATCGGGTTGATGCTGGTCGGGCTGGAGCTGGCGCTGCGCCGGATGCCGGTCACGCCCGGTGCGCCGATGACGCGGGACGAGCTGGTGTGGATCGCCCTGGGCGCGACCATGATCACCTTTGGCGCGGCGGTGAAGATCCCGGCGGCGTTGGCGTTGGGGTTCCTCGGGGTGATGATCGCTCGGCGGTTGGGCGGGTCGTTCGGGGATCTCATCAAGGCGGCGTTGTTGCTCGGGGTGATTTCCGGGGTGGTCATGGTGGCCACCTGTTTGGGGACCGGGCTCGGGTTCGGCTGGGTGCAGACGTTGAACGTGGCCAGCACGGTGAAGAGTTGGATGTCGCCGCCGACCGCGATGGGCTTCCTGGGGGGCGGGCTCGGGTTGCTGCTGGGATTGGGCAACCACACCGATTCGATGATCGCGTTGATGCGGCTGGTGTTCCAGGCGGTGTCGGTGGTGATCGCCGGGACGTTGCTGTGGAAGGCGTTCCGGGGGCGGATCAAGGCGGTCAACGGGCTGGGGGCCGGGTTGGGCGCGGTGCTGGTGCTCGGGCCGGTGTTGCAGCCCTGGTACGTGCTGTGGGCGGCGTTGCCGTTGGCCACGGCGGTGTTGGCGAAGAGGTTCCGGCTGATCGCGATGAGCGCCAGCGCGTTCATCGCGGTGATCCTGCCGCCGACCGGGTCGGCGTTCGACGGGCGCGCCTACATCGTGCCGCAGGCGGTGACCGGGGCGGTGCTGGCGTTCCTGCTGTGCGTGTTCGTCGCGCGGCGGCAGATCGTGCCGCTGATCAAGCGGGATCCGGTGCCGGACGCGGCCTGACCGTCGACCGCACCGGGTTACCTGGCAGTAACCTGGTGCCACCGCCCTGCAACTCCCCGGTACCGGCTGACGACGAATCCGCCAACGTCTGTCGGAAGGCCCGTTCGTGAAGTTGTTCTCGAAGCGGTGTGCCGTTGCCGCCGCGCTGCTTTTTGCTGCCCTGCTCACGCCGCCGGCGCAGGCCGCCGCGCACGACCCGATCCTGTTCGTCCACGGTTGGAACGGCAACCCGCAACGCGCGGACCGCGTGCATCAGCCACAGTGCGTTGCCGACCGATGCCGTTGTGTATGGCCAGGTCTGTGATTACGTGAACCGGTAGTGCGAGTGGCGGCCACTCGGTGACGGGGTGGCCACCTTTCGTCACGGCGGTGTGGTGGCGGGTGCGGGGCGTTCGGACAGGTGTGCGGGCGGGTTGACCCGGTCGGGGCGTAACCCGGCGCGGCGGGCGGGCGACTTACCGGTACCTGGGAAGATCCCCACCGCAATCCTGGGGAGGGAGCGCGCATGGCCGACGTGCCGCAGGAGCAGATCCGGTTCGCCGTCGTCCTCAACGGCGGGGTGAGCCTCGCCGTGTGGATGGGTGGTGTCGTCCTCGAACTCGACCGGTTGACCCGGGCCGAGGGGGCCTACGCGGACCTGCTCGACCTGGTCGGGAGCACCGCCCGTGCCGATGTCGTCACCGGTACGTCCGCGGGCGGGATCAACGGGGCCGCGTTGGCGTTGTCGCAGGTCAACGAGAACGCCAAGCTGGAGCGGCTGCGGGACCTGTGGGCCGAGCAGGGGCGCATGGAGCAGTTGCTGCGCACGCCGTTCCGGGGGTCGCCGGTGTCGCTGCTCAAAGGGGACGAGTTCTTCCTGCCCCGCCTCCAAGAGGCGCTGAACCGGCTGACCACGGACTTCTCCCCCACCCCGCCGGACGAGCGGCCGGTGGACCTGCGGATCACCACGACCCTGCTCGCGGGCGTGCCGACGACCACGCACGACGACCTCGGGCAGTCCCTGACCCAGTCCACCCACCAGGGCAGCTTCTCGTTCCGCCGCGACCCGTCCGGGCGCGACGACTTCACCGCCGAGCGCCTGCCCACGCTGGTGGACCAGCTCGCGCTGGCCGCCCGGTCGTCGGCGTCGTTCCCGTTCGCGTTCGAGCCGTCGTTCGTGCCGGTCACCGAGGAAGCGGCGGGTGAGGCGCGGCCGAACATGGCCGGGGTCGCGTCGTGGGCCAACGGCACGGACAACACGTCCCGGTACGTGGTGGACGGCGGGGTGCTGGTCAACACGCCCACCAAGGAGGCGTTGGAGGCCATCGACCGGATGCCCGCCGAAGGACCGGTGCGGCGGGTGATGCTGCTGGTGTTCCCGCACGCCCCGGAGTCCAAGCAGCCGCCGGTGGCGCCCGTGGACGGGTTGCTGCCCAGCACCATCGGCACCGGCGCGAAGCTGCTCAGCGCCCTGACCAGCCAGAGCGGCCGCACCTACGTGGAGCGCATCGAGGAGCACAACCGGCTGGCTGCGTCGCGGCGCGGCGGGCGCAGCGCCCTGCTGGACCGGCTCGCGGCCGGCGGTTCGGTCGTGGGCAAGCTCTACGACCTGGCGGCCACGCTGCACGACCACTACGAGGACATCCGCATCCGGCACGCGGCCCGCGACATCACGACCCGGCAGTTCGAGGTGCCCGAGGCGAACACCGCCGGGTGGACCTTCGAACGGGTCCGCGCGGCGGCGGAGGCCGCGCAGCGCTCGCACCTGGCCAAGTGGGGCGGGCTGCCCTACGTGCCGGGCGTGCCGCAGCCGGCCGCGCTGCCCGAGCACGGCTGGCCCTGGGGCATCACCATGGCCGAACGGCTCGCCTCCGCCGCGATGGACCTGCTCAAGCGGCTGGTGTGGGTGGTCCCGGACAGCCCCGCGAGCCGCCTGGCGCAGGCCCGCACCAACCTCTACGACGTGCGCGCGCAGTTGCGCGAGCTGCGCGCCGAGCTGGACGGCCAGTGGACCACCCGGGAGCGGACGCCGTTGAACCGGGAGTACTGGGAGCTGCGGGTCGAGGCGTTCGCGGAGGGGATGCTGCACGGCACGATCGGTGACCGGGTCAGGGCCCAAGTGGACCGGATCGCGGGCATCCTCGGCGACGCCCGCGACGCCCTCGACGCGCTGGGCGACGACCGGGTGAAGATGGCCGGGCTGACCTCGTGGAAGGCGCTGCTGCTCGAACCCCGCACCGACGGCGAGACCGAGGCGGAGCTGGTCGCCGGGGACATGTGGCTGTCGCGGCTGCTCGCGCTGGAGGTCGCGGCCACCTGCCTGGCCGACGACTCGCGCGGCGGCATGGACCAGGCGGTGGACCTGGTCCAGATCAGCCTCCAGACCCGCAACGCGTTCGCCGAGCACAGCCAGACCCCCGACGACAAGGCCGGCGGCGCGTCGCTGAGCCGGTTCTCCGGGTTCCTCAAGCGGTCCTGGCGGGTCAACGACTGGATCTGGGGCCGGCTGGACGGCGCCACCATGCTCAGCAAGATCGTGTGCGACCCGAAGCGGCTGCTGCGCATCGACCGGCTCACCCCGCAGGAGGGCGCGACCGCAGGGGAACGCGCGCGGCGGCGGGTGAACGAGCTGGTCGCGGCGCTGTTCGGGGACGGCCTGCCGGACCGGCTCGAACCCGTGGTGGAACGCGCGGTCGAGCAGTTGACCGCCGTGTACGAGGACACGGACGGCGACCAGCCGCCGACCTGCGAGGCGCTGGCGGAGCTGGCCGCGTGGGCGCTGCACGTGCGGATCATCTGCGAGGAGCTGCCCGCGCTGCGCGCCGCGATCCTGGCCGACCGGCACGAGGGCGCGGACAAGCGGTCGCGCGGCGAGCTGTTCCTGGAGGAGCAGGCGGCGCTGCTGCAGAAGCTGCCGGTGCGCTCCGACGCGGACCGGATCGAGGTCGGGATGGAGGCGCTGGAGGCGTTCGACCGGGCCGGGATCGGGCGCGAGCCGCTGTCCCAGGAGGCGTCCAGCGACCAGGTGATCCGGACGGCGGCGACGGCCGCGGCGGTCGCGGTGACCGTGGCCGACAGCGAGCGGTCCGGGCTGGGGCCGGCCAAGCCGTTGACCCGGGCGCTGCGCGGTGCGGCGCTGCTGCCGTACTGGACGATCACCGGGTTGACCCGGGGTGGGCAGTTGGCCCAGTTCCTGGGGTTGCTGGGGTTCGCGCTGGGCGGGGCGCTGCTGGTGCTGGCCCTGTTCGACCTGCTGCCCCCGTGGGCGGTGGGTCCTTCGGCGGCGTTCGGCAGCGCGACCCTGTTGGCGGCCTTCGGGTACGCGGCGCTGCGGACCGGGACTTTGTTGCACGGCTTGGTGTTGCTCGCTCCGGTGATCCCGCTGGCGGCGGTGGCGATCGACCGGACCCGATCGGCGCTGGCGTCCTCCGAAGTGGGCGTCACCACCGGATTGGTCGCCGTGGGCGGTGTGGTCGTCGTGGTGGTGGCGTTGCTGGTGATCGGGTCGCTGCCCGCTCCGGTCGGGACGCCGCTGGCGGTGGCCCGGGCGGTGCTGCGGAGGATTCGGCGGCGTCCCCGGCTGGTGCTGCGGGTGGTGCTCGCGGCGGGGATCGTGGTCGCGATCTGGGCCGTGGTGCGGTACCGGCTCTACGACGTGGACCCGGCCGTGGTGGTCGTCGGGACGGTCCTGGCGATCGTGTTCGGGGTGGTCGCCTCGCTGAACCTGGGCCGGTCGTTGCAGCGGTGGCGGCAGCGGGAGGGCGTGTGGACCACCGAACACGCCGAGCCGCCCGCCGCGGCGACCGCCGGGTGGGCCGCCGTGTACGGGTCGGTGCTGCTGGTGATCGGCGCGGTCGTGCAGGTGTTCTCGCTGCGGTTCACCGGCTGGGAGGCGGTGCTGGCCACCACGCTGTCGTTCGGGCTGGTGCTGCTGCTGGTGACCACGTGGTGGGTGCCGCTGAAGGAGCGGCGGGCGATCATGCGGCGGCTGGTGGAGCAGTCGGCCGTGGTGGACTACGGCGACAACGTGGCGGAAGGGTTGTTGCGGCGCTTGGAGGGCCACGCCATGCTGTTCCGCTTCCTGACCACTTTGGACGGTTCCGGCCGGCCCGTGCTGGGGCCGCGCGGGCTGCGGGTGGCGCACCGCATCGCCACCCGCCGCGGCGTCGTCGCCTGACCCTCAGGCCACCAGCGCGGGACGGACCAGCGTCGGCACGCCCATCGCCTTGCGGTACAGGCCTTCGAAGGTCTCCAGAGTCTGGTCGATGGCGTGTGCCGAGATCAGCTCGCTGCTCGCCGCGCCCATGCGGGCGGTCACGGCCGGGTCGGCGACCACCGCGTGCAGCCGCTCGGCCAGGCCCTTCACGTCACCCGGGGTGAACAGCCAGCCGTTGCGGCCCGGCCGGCACAGGTGCGGCAGCGCCATCGCGTCGGCCACCACGACCGGCTTGCCCGCGGCCATCGCCTCCATCGTGGCCAGGCTCTGGAGTTCGGCGATGCCCGGCATGCAGAACACGTCGCAGCCCTGGTAGGCGTCCAGCAGCTCCTCCTCGCCGACGAACCCGCGGAACCGGACCCGGTCGGCGATCCCCAGGTGCCGCGCCAACAACTCCCACTCCGCCCGGCACGACCCGTCACCCACGACGTCGGCGTGCAGGCGCGGCACCAGCGCGACCGCCCGCAGCAGTTCGTCGACCCGCTTCTCCTCGTCCAGCCGACCCACGAACAACACGGTCGGGCCTTCGTTGGTGCGCACCGACGGGCGCAGCCGGTAGCGGTCGATGTCGATGCCGCACGACACCGGCACCGCCCGCTCCGGGAACCCGCTGTCGTGCAGGAGCTGCACGGCGCGCGGGGTCGGGGCGGTGACCACGTCGGCCTGGTCGAACACCTTCGTCAGGTCCTTCCACGCCCACCGGGAGGCCAGGCCCTGCAACCACTGCGGGACGTGCGCGTGGCCGAACAGGTTCTCCGGCATGAAGTGGTTGGTGGCGACGGTCGGGATGCCCATCGCCTTGGCGTGCTTGAGTGTGTAGCGACCGACCACGAAGTGCGCCTGGACGTGCACCAGGTCGGGCTGGATGCGGTCGAGCAACACCCGGACGTCCTTGCTCACCTGCCACGGCAACCCGATCCGGAACGTCTTGTGGAACGGGGTCCGGTGCGAGCGCAGGCGGTGCACCGTGATGCCGTCGACCTGCTCGGTGCGGGCCGCGCCGACCGGGTCCACGCAGATCACGTGCACGTCGTGGTCCCGGCCGGCGAGGCCGACCGCGAGCCGGTGGGCGAAGCGGGCCGCGCCGTTGACGTCCGGCGGGAACGTCTCCGCGGCGATGACGATCCGCATGGCGCGTCCGTTCATGGGGTTGTTCTCCGATCTCATGGGTGTCTTGGAGTCTTTGCGGGCGAGCAGGGCGACGCCGGCGATGGCGACGGCGGCGCAGGCGAGTTCCGCGACGGCCGTGGGGCCGGAGGTGCGCGCGGCCTCGCCGAGGAGGGTGGTGCCGATGCCGACCGCGACCAGCGGGTCGACGACGGTGAGGCAGGCGACCGCCACGTGCGGCGGTCCGCTGGCGTAGGCGTGCTGGATGAACCAGCCGCCGATTAGCAGGGAGAGCGCGATACCGGCGGCGGACAGGCCGGTGCCGAAGGAGAGGGAGCCGGTCTGGACGTCCTGGGACACCGACCGCATGAGCACGGAGACGTAGCCGTACGCGACCCCGCCGGCCGCGCCGAACCCCAGCGCCCGCACCGCGGGCCGGGAGGACAGCACCCCCACCAACCCGGGCAGGGCCACCAGCCCCAGCACGACCAACCCGGCGGTCACCTCGGCCTCCGCCGCGACCGGGGTCGCGGTCGCACTGCCGGCGGCGAGGAACACGAACGCCCCGACCCCGAACGTGGTCAACGCCACGGCGGGCAGCTCCCGACGCCGGTTGTCCAGCAGCGCGGTGATCCCGATCGCCAGCACCCCGACCGGCTGCACCACGGTCAACGGCGCCATCCCCAACGCCACCGCGTGCACCGCCGCGCCGACCACCAGCAGCACCAACCCGGCCAACCACCCGGGCCGCCGCAAGAGGTCCCGGACCTTCAGGTCCGCGGCCCCGTCGTTGACCGCCCGGTGCTGCAACCGCGCCGCGAAGGCGAAGAACGCGGCCCCGGCCGCGGCCAGGACGACGGCGAGCCACGTCATCGCACGACCTCCCGGCTTACCGCGGCGGCCAGGGCGAACAGCAGCCCGTAGAGCATCGCGAAGAGGATTCGTTCGAAAAGACCGAGCAGCACCTGCCCGTCGTAGGTGAGCGACACATGGCTCACCATGAATGCCACCGAAGTGATCCCGGCGGCCACCGAAAACCGACGCACCGGCGTACTCCGGATGAACCGACGGGAAATCAACCAGCCGGCCAACGGCAAACTCGTGAACATGACCGCCCCGGCGTACCGGTGCACCAATCCGGAGAACGAGGTCGGCGCGCCGGTCGGATCAGTCGGGAACACGGTCGCCACCGTCAGCCCCGCCGCCCACAACCCGAGCAGCCACGAAACCGGCCCCCGCCTGGGCAAACCGCTGCGCACCAGCACGACCAGCAAACCCACGGACGCCGCCGCCAACGACAACGCGGTGACCGCCAACATCCCGCTGCCGTTGGCCACGAAGATGTAGTCGCTGATGGTGTGGCTCAACGGGCTGAGTTCCCCCACCGCCGCCACGTGCAGGTACACGATCGGGAACAACGACAGGACCAACCCCGCCACCGCGAACGACAACACCGCCGTTCGTCTTTCCCTCCGGATCACCGTCACAGCAAAAATCCTGGCCGCGATTGCGCACCAAAAGCATCCGGAACACCCCCGAGGCAACCCTGATGCCACCCGGATCCCCGGGGTGGGGCTGCCCCCACCCACGAGGTGGACACAGCACCGGTTTCGGCCGCCATTGGGCGGAGCGGGAAGGGCGGGGCACGAAGCCCGGCGAACGGCCGAACCGGGCTGGCGGAGGGTGGCGGCGGCAGCGCGGTGGCGGTGGCGTCGGCAGGGGGTGCGACGCGCGGTAGACCGAGGGGTGCGCCTGGCGCCGCAGGCGCGGCTTCGGCTGGGCTGGCGAAAGGAGCGAAGCGACCTGCCTGAAGAAGGGGGGAGAGGAAGCTTTAGGCTTGGCGGTCGTGAGCCCGCACCCCCAGCACCCTGCCGTGGAAGTGTCGGGGCTGGTCAAGCGATACGGCTCCACCGTCGCGGTGAACGGACTCGACCTCGCCCTCCCCCGCGGCGACGTCCTCGCGCTGCTCGGCCCCAACGGCGCCGGCAAGACCACCACCGTCGAGGTCTGCGAAGGCTTCCGCCAGGCCGACGGCGGCACGGTCCGCGTGCTCGGGCTCGACCCCCGCTCCCCCGCCCTCCGCCCGCGCATCGGCGTGATGCCGCAGGGCGGCGGCGGTTACCCCGGCGTCCGGGCCGACGAGATGCTGCGGCTGGTCGCCGCGTGCGCCGCCGACCCGCTGGACCCCGCCTGGCTGCTGGACGTCCTCGGCCTCACCAGCGCGAAAAACACCCCCTACAAGCGCCTCTCCGGCGGGCAACAACAGCGGCTCTCCCTCGCCTGCGCCCTGATCGGCCGCCCCGAACTCGTCTTCCTCGACGAACCCACCGCCGGCATGGACCCCCAAGCCCGCCACCTGGTCTGGGAACTCGTCGCCGCCCTCAAGAACGACGGCGTCAGCGTCCTCCTGACCACCCACCTCATGGACGAAGCCGAAGCGCTGGCCGACCACGTGGTCATCGTCGACCGGGGCCAGGTGGTCGCCGCCGGCACTCCCCAAGAGCTGACCGCGCTCGAAGACCAGCAGCTCCGGTTCCGCGCCCGCCCCGGCCTCGACCTCACCCTCCTGATCGACGCCCTCCCCGAAGGCATGAAGGTCCGCGAAGCCACTCGCGGCGGCTACCTCGTGCAGGGCCGCATCGACCCGCAGGTCGTCTCGACCGTCACCTCGTGGTGCGCGCAACAAGGCGTGCTGGCCGAAGAACTCACCGTGGCCAAGCGCAGCCTGGAGGACGTCTTCCTCGATCTGACCGGACGGGAGCTGCGGTCGTGAGGTTCGCACCGGGCACGTTCACCCCCCGCCCCGGCCGGGGCTCGCTGGGCCGGATGCTGCTGACCCAGGCCCGCACCGAGGCCGTCCTCACCCTGCGCAACGGCGAGCAGATCCTCCTCACCGTCCTCATCCCGGTGGCGCTGCTCATCGCCATGAGCGTGATGTCGGTCATCCCGGTCCCGGAACCCCGCGTCGGCTCCTCGGTGGCCCGCATCTTCGCCCTGGCCGTGATCTCCTCCGCGTTCACCGGCCAGGCCATCGCCCTGGGCTTCGACCGCCGCTACGGCGTCCTCAAACGACTGGCCGCGACCGCCCTCCCCCGCTGGCTCCTGGTCGCCGGCCGGGTGATCGCGGGCCTGGCCGTCGTCGCGATCCAGATCACCATCCTCGCCGTCATCGCCACCTTCCTGGGCTGGGACCTCCCGACCGCGACCGGCTGGCTGTGGACCGCCGCACTCCTCGTCCTCGGCACCCTCACCTTCGGCGCACTGGGCGTGCTGCTCGGCGGCGCCCTGCGAGCCGAGATCGTGCTGGCCCTGGCCAACATCGTCTGGTTCCTGCTCCTGCTGGTCGGCGGCGTGGCCCTGGGTGTGGACAGCCTCCCCGCCTGGCTGGCCACCGTCGTGGAACTCCTGCCCTCCGCCGCCCTGGCCGAGGCCCTGCACACCGCCGTGGTCGACGACCAGGCCCCCGCCGCCGGCCACGTCCTCGTCCTGCTCGCCTGGGGTGTGGCCGCCGCCGCACTGGCCACCAGGACGACGAAGCTCACCTGACCCGGCCGCGACTTCTCAGCAAGTGGTACCTACCATCGGTAACCGTGCCTGACTGGGTCGTCGCCTTCCTGATGAAGTTCCAACGCGCTTTCGCCGTCGCCGTGGTGATAGCCCAGGCAGGCATCGCCGTCACCGGTTCGATCGTGCGCGTCACCGGCTCCGGCCTGGGCTGCCCCACGTGGCCCGAGTGCGTGGCCGGCAGCCTCACCCCGGTCGAGCACCCCGAGGTCGCGCCACTGCACCAGTGGGTCGAGTTCGGCAACCGGACCCTCACCGGCCTGGTCGGCATCATCGCCGGCCTGTGCGTGCTGGCCGCCTGGTACTCCAGGCCCCGCCGCAAGCGGGTGCTCAAGCTCGCGCTCATCCAGCTCGTCGGCGTGGGCGTGCAGGCCGTGGTCGGCGGCATCACCGTGCTGACCGGCCTGCTGTGGTGGACCGTCAGCGTCCACTTCCTGATCTCGATGGTCCTGACCTGGCTCGCGGTCCTCCTGCACGCCTCCCTCAAGGAAGGCGACGCGCCCGCCCGGCCGCGCATCTCCGCGAACGTCCTGCGGCTCCAGGTCGTCCAGGCCGGCGTGCTCGGCCTGCTCCTCCTGGCGGGCACGTTCGTCACCGCCGCCGGCCCGCACGCCGGCGACGCGTCGACCCCGCGCCTGGACCTCCCGGTGGAAACCCTCTCCCAGCTGCACGCCGACCTGCTGTTCCTGTTCCTCGGCATGCTGATCGCCCTGGGCTTCGTCCTGCACAACCAGGCCCGCCGCCCGTACTACGTCCTGGTCGCCACCGTCGTGGCCCAGGGTGCGCTGGGCATGGTCCAGTACTGGACCGGTGTCCCCGAAGTGCTGGTCTCGATCCACGTCCTGGGCGCCGGCGCGGTCGTCATCGCCACCGCCAACCTGTGGGTCGCCACCCGCGAACGAGCCCAGCAGGTTCAACGCGACGACGAGGGCCTGCGCTCCCACACCGCCGGCAGCTCGGTCGCCAGCCAGGTGTAGAGGTCGTCCACCGCGCGCAGCCGCATCGCCCGCTCCGGGTCGCCGCTCATCAGCCGCATCCCGGCCTCGGTCAGCTCGCGCACGCTGGTCAGCGCGTCCAGCTTGCGCGCCACCAGGTCGCCCCACCGCTTCTCGTTGATCCGGTACTGGGCGGCCTGCCGGCCCCGCCGGGTCCGCTTGGTCACCAGGCCCTCGCCGACCAGGAACTTCAGGTTCGTGGAGATCGACCCGCTGGACGCCTCCAGCTCCTGCGACAGCTCCGCCGCCGTCCGCTCGGTCGGCTGGCACACCAGCAGGTACCCGAGGATGCGCCCGCCGATCAGCGGGATGCCCTCCCGTTCGAAGTGCGCCGCGAACCGCTCGATCCACGCGGACAGCCGAGTCTCACGCCCGACGCTCACCAGCCAACCCCCTGTTCCAGCGCGCCTGTTTCGGCGGGCACTGAAACCATCGTAGGCAGTCAGAGCCGCCGGAGGCCCGCCAACACGCGCTCCATGAGCCCGAGATCCGGTTGTTCGCCGTTGGAGGACGCGGTCCGGTGCACGTCGATCAGCCCGCGCTCGGCCATGTCGCCGAGCAGCACCTTGGCCACGCCCAGCGGCAGCCGCAGCAGCGCCGCGACCTCCGCCACCGACCGCGGCCGGGCCACCAGCGAGATGACCTCCTGGTACTCGGCCTTCAGCGCACCCGGGTAGTCCCAGTCCACCGTGGAGACCAGGGTCTCGATCTCCAGCTGGACCGATGACGTGGTCCGCCCGCCGGTCCACGAGTAGGCGCGGACGATCGACGCGGCCTCCTCGTCGCGCGGGTACTCGAAGTCCACGTCGTCCTGGAACACCGGGTGCGGGCGCGTGGGCACCTCGACCTGGTCCGGTTCGGGCCGCGGCGCGGGCTTGCGCCGCCGACCCGCGTCCAGGCTGAAGCCGTTGAGCAGGTCGGCGAACGTCTGCTCGGCGGACGACTCGGGCTCCTGGCTCATGACCACCTCACGCCGACGGGCGGGCCATCATCCGTTTCACGCCCTGGATCTCGGCGCGCAGTTCCGGGGTGAGCAGCTGCCCCACCTGGTCGACGACGACGGTCATCTCATAGGCGACCTGGCCGACGTCGGCGTCCGGCGCGGCCAGCACCGCCAGGCACGAGCCGTCCCGGATCGACATCAGCAGCATGATCCCGTACTGCATCTCGATGACCGAGCGCAGCACCGGGCCGCCGTCGAAGCACCGCGCGGCCGACTCGGTCAGGCTCGCCACGCCCGCCGCGATCGCCGACAGCTGCTCGGCGCGGTCGTCGGGCAGGCCGCTGGACGCGGTGAGCAGCAGGCCGTCCACGGAGATCACCACGGCGTGGGCGACACCGGGCACGCGTTCGGCGAAGTTGCTCACGATCCAGCCGAACTGGTCGATCTGCCGTGACCTCTGCCCGCTCATGTGCTCTCCCGCCCCGTTCGGTTCTCACCGGACTCCCGTACACCTTGCCGGATACCGGTCTGGTAACTGGCCAGAAATCCCCGTGTCGCGTTCGGATCACGCCGAACGGGTGCACCGGGTTCCGGTGCTTCGGGGCGGTCCGCCACCAGGTTCGTGCGCGGCCTGCGCTTGGGCAGGGCCGTCGAGTTCTCCGCCGCGGGCACTTCGGCCTGCACCGGAACGTCCGCGTTGCGCTGCCGCGCCGGTTCCGCCGGACCCGGGGGAACGGGCTTGCCGGTGAACCAGGTCGACGGGTTGCGCGTCCCGCCCGCCGGAGCCGGCGCCCGCGTCGGCAACGGCGTGCCACCCGGCGGAGTCCGTGGCGGCACCGGCGTGCCACTGGGCGGAGTCCGTGGCGGCAACGGCGTTCCACTGGGCGGAGTCGGCGTCCGCGTCGGCAACGGCGTGCCGTTCGGCGGGGTCGGCGTTCGCGTGGGCAACCTGGTGCCGTTCGGCGGAGTCGCGGTGCGCGCGGGCAGTGGCGTGCCGTTGGGCGGGGTCGACGTCCGCGTCACCGGTCGGGCCGACGACGTCACCGCCACGTGTCCCGCGAAGGTCTGCTCGGACGCCGTCACCCGGCGCGGCTTGGGCGCACTGGCCGCGCGCACCAGCTCCGGCGGCAGCGCGACCACCGCGCGCACGCCCTCGCCCTGCTCCCGCAGCATGACCTGCATCCCGTGCCGACCCGCCAGCCGCCCCACCACGTACAGGCCCAGCTGGCGCGACACCGGCAGTTCGCCCGCCTCGTCCGCCGCGGCCTGCGCGATCTTGCGGTTGGCCTGCTCCAGGTCCTCTTCGGACATGCCGACACCCACGTCGAGCACGTCCACGAACACGCCACCGCCGGCCCGCGCCCGACCGCCCACGACCACCTGGGTGCGCGGCGGGGAGAAGTTGGTCGCGTTGTCCATCAGCTCGGCCACCAGCCGCACCAGGTCACCGGCCGCGTAGCCGACGACCTCGACCTGCGGCGTGGCCTGCACGACGACCCGCTGGTACTGCTCGATCTCCGACGCGGCGGCGCGCAGCACGTCGCCCAGCGGCACCGGGCGGGTGAAGCGGCGGGCCATGTCGCTGCCGGAGAGCACCATCAGGTTCTCGTTGTTGCGGCGCATCCGGGTGGCGAGGTTGTCCAGCTTGAACAGGTTCGCCAGCTGCTCGGGGTTCTCCTCCTGCCGCTCCAGCTCCTCCATCAGCTTGAGCTGCCGCTCCACCAGGCCCTGGCTGCGGCGGGACAGGTTGACGAACGCGCTGCGCATCGCGGTGCGCAGGTCGGCCTGCTCGGCGGCGGACGCGACGGCCTGGCGGTGCACCGCGTCGAACGCGCGCGCCAGCTGGCCCAGTTCCTCCCGCGTGTGCACGGGGACCGGCTCGACCGAGGTGTCCGGCGCGGCGTCCTCCTTGAGCTGCGCCACCAGGGTCGGCAGCCGGTGCTCGGCGACGTCCAGCGCGGCCACCCGCAGGGCGCGCAGCGAGCGCAGCAGGTAGTTGCCGACGACGAAACCGACCGCGGCGGCGGCGAACAGCGAGGCCAGCAGGATCACCGAGGCGGCGCCCGCGCGGTCGCTGGTCTCGTCCTGCAACCGCTCGGCGGTGTCGGCGAGCTGCTTCTCCAACTCGCGCAGCACGATGCCGATCTGGCGCTGGGCGCCGACCGAGCCGTCGTCCCAGGCGTCCACGGAGACCCGGTCGGCGATCGACTCGGGCTCCCGGCGGATCTGCTGCAAGAGGCTGTTGCGGGCGTCCACGTCCTGGCCCGCGACGGTGGCGCGGTAGTCGGCCTGCTGCTGCGGCGTGGCGACGGCGTTGAAGTCGGCGAGCTTGTCCTGCTGGCGGGTCCAGGACTGCTCCAGCGCGGTCAGCTCGCTGTCCAGCAGGGATCGCCGGCTGATGCCGGCCAGCACGGTGGCGTGCTGCCAGGACATCTGCTCGGCGGCCATGGAGAGGTTGTGCAGCGCCGTGGCCGTGCCGGACAGGCTGGACTCGCCGAAGTCGCCGACCATCGCCTGGTCGAAGTCGAGCAGGGCGCGCAGGACGACGCTGTAGCCGCCGATGCCGCCCGCGAGGTCCACGCCGCCGCTGATCACGCGGTCGCGCAGCTGCGGCAGGCCGTCGAGCTGGACGGTGACGTCCTGGAACCGCGCGTCCGCGACCTCACCGAGCCGGGCGCGTTCCACGAGGTTCTTCACGCCCGCGGCGGCGGCGTCGGTGGCGCGCACCAGGTCCCGGAACCGGGACAGGTCGACGCCCGTGAAGTCCGCGCGCCGCGCGGAGAACGCGCGTTCGGCCTGGACGTGGCTGATCAGCGGGTCGAGGCCGGCGCGCAGCGTCACCAGCCGCTGCATGCCCGCGTACTGGTCGGCCGTCTTGATGTAGCTGCGGATCTGCACCAGCCCCGCGCCGACGGCGACCAGCACCGGCACCGCGAGGACGGCGGCCAGCTTGACCGGCAGCCGCCAATTCCGCCAGTCGGCGACGGCGGTCCACCACTGCCGTCGCGTGCCGTTTTCGCCTGTCACCACACAAGTCCCGGGGTAAATGAGTAACCGATCGACTACGCAAATCGTCACCGGCACGAGCGGCAGGCGGCGGATGCTGTTGCGGGATAGTAGGTGGTGGATCAGGCCAGGACAACGACCTCCTCGCAGGTCATCCACCGTTCGGCGCACGGGTCGCGGTGAACGCGACCCGCGACCCAATCGAGACTTCGCCCCCACCGAGGTCGTGAGCTGCGTTAACAGCCTCGGCGGAGCGTCACCGGCGGCGGGAACCCGTTGACTGCGCGCCGCGCGGAGTTACGCTTCTCGCTCGCCGAGTGCCGCACCAGCCGTCCCGCGGTCGATCGAGGCGAAATCCCCTGGAGGTTTGATGACGAAGGCGATCCTGCCTCCGAGCGAATCGCGGCGCCCGCGCGGTTTCGCGACGTTCGACGAAGATCCAGGGGTCCCGCTGCTGGTCGACGAATCGGGCCGGCCGGACTTCGTCGCGCTGCGAAACAGCGAGGATTTCCGCGAGTTGCGACGGCGCGTGACGCGCTTCGTACTCCCCGCGACTTTCGGCTTCCTGGCGTGGTACCTCGGTTACGTGGCGCTGTCGGCGTACGTGCCGGAGTTCATGGCGACCGAGGTGTACGGCGTGATCAACATCGGCATCGTGTTCGGGGTGCTCCAGTTCGTCAGCACCATCGCGTTGACCCTGGCCTACGCGCGCTACGCGAGGCGCAAGCTCGACCCGCAGGTCGACGCGGTCCGGGCGCTGACCAAGGAGGGTCGCGCGTGACCGGCGGCAACACGGCCATCAACGTCGGCGTCTTCGCGGTCTTCGTCCTGATCACGCTCTGGGTCGTGTACCGGGCGGGCAGCCGCAACACCACCGCGTCGGACTACTACGCGGCGGGCAGCAGTTTCACCGGGCCGCAGAACGGGATCGCGCTGTCCGGCGACTTCCTGTCCGCGGCGTCGTTCCTGGGCATCTCGGGCAGCATCGCGGTCAACGGCTACGACGGGTTCCTGTACTCCATCGGCTGGGTCGTGTCCTGGCTGATGGGGTTGATGATCATCGCGGAGCGGTTGCGCAACACCGGTCGGTTCACGCTCGGGGACGTGCTGGCGTTCCGGATGCGGCAGCGGCCCGTGCGCGCGGCGGCGGCGAACGTGACCCTGGTGATCTCGCTGTTCTACATGATCGCGCAGATGGCGGGCGCGGGCGCGTTGATGGCGCTGCTGCTGGACGTGCACACCAAGGCGGGGCAGGCGGTCGTCATCGCGGTCGTCGGCATCGTCATGGTGCTGTACGTGCTCGTCGGCGGCATGAAGGGCACCACGTGGGTGCAGATCATCAAGGCCGTGCTGCTGATCCTGTGCGTCACGCTGATGACGGTGTTCCTGCTGGGCAAGTTCGGCTTCAGCCTGTCGTCGATCATGGAGACCGCGTCCCGCAACAGCCCGTTGGGCCCGCAGGTGCTCGAACCGGGCGCGCGGTACGGCGGAACCCCGTTGGCGCGCTTGGACTTCATCTCGCTCGCGCTGGCCCTGGTGCTGGGCACCGCGTCCCTGCCGCACGTCCTGATGCGCTTCTACACCGTGCCCAACGCGCGCGAGGCGCGGCGGTCGGTGGTGTGGGCGACGTGGATGATGGCGATCTTCTACCTGTGCACGCTGGTGATCGGCTTCGGCTCGCTGGCCCTGGTCGGCGCGGACACCATCAAGAAGGCCCCCGGCGGCGAGAACTCCGCCGCGCCGCTGCTGGCGTTCGAGATCGGCGGCGCGGTGCTGCTGGGCATCGTGGCGGCGGTGGCGTTCGCGACGATCCTCGCGGTGGTGGCGGGTCTGACGCTGACCGCGTCGGCTTCGTTCGCGCACGACGTGTACGCGAACGTGATCAAACGCGGGCACGCCGAGCCGCGGCAGGAGGTCCGGGTCGCCCGGTTGACGGCGGTCGTGGTCGGGTTGCTGGCGATCGTGGGCGGCATCGCGGCCAACGGGCAGAACGTGGCGTTCCTGGTGGCGCTGGCGTTCGCGCTGGCGGCGTCGGCGAACCTGTCGACGATCATCTACTCGATGTTCTGGAAGCGGTTCAACACCAACGGGACGCTGTGGGCGATCTACGGCGGTCTGGTGTCGTGCGTGGTGCTGATCGCGTTCTCGCCGGCCGTGTCGGGCACGAAGACGTCGATCTTCCCCGAGGTGGACTTCGCGTTCTTCCCGCTGGGCAACCCGGGTCTGGTGTCGATCCCGTTCTCGTTCCTGTGCGGGTTCCTGGGCACGGTGCTCAGCCGCGAGAAGGCGGACCCGGCGAAGCAGGCGGAGATGGAGGTCCGGGCGTTGACCGGCATCGGTTCGGGCTTGCGGTAACGATCCGGGGCGCGGCACTGATCTTCCGGTGGGGAGGTCGTGATGCCGTTGTTCGGCCGCAGGCACGTCGAGGTCGCGCAGCCCAAGCCGGCGGAGGAGCACACCGGTCCGCTCGCGGAGTACACCGCGCTGCGGGCGGAGGTGCTGTTCGCGACCGAGATGATGTGGAAGGGCACCGTGTTCCAGGTGACCAGCGCGGGCGCGGTGTTCGGCTTCTCCCTGTCGTCGGCGGGCCGGTTGCCGCTGCTGCTGATCGTGCCGTTCAGCTCCTACATCCTGTGCACGCGCACCATCTTCTACCGGCGCCTGATCCACAACGCCAAGGTCTACATCCACAGGGAGCTGGACGGGCGCGTGCCGGGCGGCCTGCGGTTCGAGGAGTGGCGACACCAGCGGTCCCGCAAGCGGCAACTGCTGAGACCGGTCTACGAGAACCCGTTGGTGCTGATGTTCCCGGGGATCTCGGCGCTGTCGCTGGGGACGGTGGCCGTGTGGTTCCTTCGCACGCCACCCAAGTGGCATGCCGCTGAGGTGGGCGGGACGGTCGCGTGGTCGATCGGCGCGGTGCTGACCTTGCTGTCCGTGGCGCTGCTCTGGACGGCGCACCGCCAGATCGTCGCCGAACGCTGACCCGGGACCGGGCTAGAAGCGGCTCAGGGCCGTGCGGACCGCGGAGGCGAAGCGGAGCGGGGCCGTGGTGTCGGTTTGGCGGAAGCCCAGGGACGGCTCGACCAGCTCCAACTCCAACAGCGAAGGCGCCCCAGCCGCGTCGGCCACCAAGTCCACCCGCGCGTACAGGAAATCAGTCCGCCGCAGGCCCAAGTGCTCCGCCGCCGCATCCAGCGCATCCTCGGCCACCCGCTGCTGCGGCCCGGTCGGGTGCGCGCCGGACAACCGTTCCACGATGTACAAACCGGACTCGTCGTACTCGGCGTCCTTGGTCAGCATCGCGCCCTTGTTGAACGCGTGCGAGTACTGCCCGCCGAAGTACACCAGGGCCGTCTCGCCGACCGCGTCCACCGCCGCCTGGTACGGCTGCACCAGCGCCGGACCGCCCAACGAATACAAATGCGCCGACGCCGCCTCAAAGTCGCCCGGCGACACCCGCAGCGCACCCCGCGAACCCGAACCCACAGTGGGCTTGATCACGAACTCGCCCGCCGGCCAGTCCGAGAACCCCGGCTCCGCCAGCACCGTCGGCACCACCGGCACACCCATTCGGGCCAGGTCGAGCATGTACGACTTGTCGGTGTTCCACGGCACCACGACAGCCGGGTTGGCCAACGTCGGCACCGACGAGCACCACTCCAGGAACTCCGCGCGCCGGTCGGTGTAGTCCCACGTCGACCGCAACACCACCAGGTCGGCGGCCTCGCCCGACCCCCAGACCGTCCACGACGCGTCCACGCCGACGTCGGCCAACGCCCCGATCAGGGCGTCGTCGTCGCCGTCACCAGTGGGCAGGGAAGCGCAGCTCGCCAGAAGGACCTTCACCAGCGCAGCCTAAACAGGAGCGTTTCGCTTGCCAAGGCCCTCACCAGCCGGAAAAACGGTGGTCAGATCGCCCAGGGGGACGCCATCTTGCGGCGGTGCGCCGGGCCGATCCGGGTCGCCGCGGTGGTCTCGCGGTCCCAGTCGTGCTGGTCCAGGTCGGCGACCGCCGCCACCAGGGCCTCCGCGGACGCCACGTCCGGCAGCACGACGTCACCCATCGCGCCGTCGTCGCCCACCAGGACCACGCGCGCGCCGGCGCGGCCGATGTTCTGCACCACCGCGCGGGACGGCTTGCCGTGTTCCGCCACGAAACGGGTCGCGGTCTTCACCGCCGCGCCGACCTTCTTGTCCTCAGCCACCCGACAAGACTAGAACCTGCGGGTAACTTCCGTGCACGTGACCGAAACCACGACACCGCACACCCTGGTCGGCGAGTTCCTCACCTGGCACTTCGACCGCAACCCCGCGACCGCCGCGATGCTGGGCTCGCTCGCGCACGACCACACCCTCGGCGACTTCAGCGCCACCGCACTGGCCGAGCAGGAGCGCGAGGCGGGCGTCTGGCTCGACCGGTTCGCCCGCGCGCGCACCGACGACCTGGAGGAGTCGGTCGACCGGGACCTGGTCGTGGCCGTGCTCAAGGGTGTCCGGGCGAAGGCGGCGTGGCCTGCGTGGCGGCGCGACCCGTCGACCTACACCGCGGCCGTGCTCTACCCGCTGTTCACCGCGTTCCTGCACCGGCTGCGCCCGGAACCGGAACTGGTCGACAGCGTGATCGCCCGGCTGGCCGAGGTGCCCGCGCTGCTCGCGCACGCCGAGCGCAACCTCGACCCGGACCTGGCCGCGCCCAAGATCGTCGAACGGGCCGCCGCCCAGGCCAAGACCGGTCGCGCGTTCCTCACCGGCACCCTGCCCGCCGAGGTGACCGACCCGGGTCTGCGCGCCAAGCTCGCCGACGCCGCCGAGCCGGCCGCCGCCGCGTTCGACCGGCTCGCCGCGTTCCTCGACGAGTTCGCCCCGCGCGCCCGCGGCGACTGGCGGATGGGCGAGGCGCTGTACTCGGAACTGCTGCTGGAGCAGGAAGTCCTGGGCTACGGCGCGAGCGAGCTGCACGAGCGGGGCAAGGCCGCCTACGCCGACCTGGAAGCCGAGATGAAGCTGCTCGCGGGCACCGACGACTGGCACTCGGTGATGGTCGCGCTCCAGGACGACCACCCGCCCACGCCCGAGGCGATGCGCGCCGAGTACGAGGCGGAAACCCTGCGGGCGCGGGCGTTCCTCGTCGAACGGGGCCTGGTGACGCTCGCGGACGGCGAGGAGTGCCGGGTGGTGCCGTCGCCGACGTTCCAGCGGCCGGTGCTGTCCGTCGCCTCCTACATGTCCCCCGCGCCGCTGACCAACGGCCGCGTCGGGCACTTCTTCGTGCCGTGGCCGCCGGAGGGCTTCACGCCCGAGCAGACCGAGCAGCGGCTGCGCACCAACTCCCGCGCCCAGCTCGCGACCATCGCCGTGCACGAGGCCTACCCCGGCCACCACTGGCACCTGTCGTGGCTGGCCGCCCAGGACCGCCCGGTGCGCAAGGTGTTCCGCACGCCTTACTTCTCCGAGGGCTGGGCGCTCTACGCGGAGAAGCTGCTGCGCGAGCACGGCTACTTCACCGCCGAACAGGTCGGCGACGAGCGCAAGGCCCGCGCGCAGGAACTCGCCCACGTCGAGGCGCGGCTGTTCCGGGCGGCCCGGATGATCGTGGACACCGCGCTGCACTGCGGTGACATGACCGTCGAGCAGGCCGAGGAGTTCATGACGACCAAGGCGTCCCTGACGCCGGGCACGGCGCAGGGCGAGGTCACCCGGTACTGCGCGTGGCCGACGCAGGCCCCGTCGTACCTGACCGGCGCGCTGGAGATCGACAAGATCCGCGACGAGTTCACCGGCACGCAGCGGGAGTTCCACGACCGGCTCGCCGGGTCGGGCGCGCTGCCGCTGGGCCTGGCGCGGCGGGTCGCTCTCGGCAAGTGAGACGCGGAACAGCACGCGCGGAACAGGCGAGGGCCTTCGCGAGTTGGCCTGGAACAAGCAACGAGTGAGGACAGGACGGCTGACTATGCCCAAGGCAGTGGTGGTGCACGCGACCGGCGGACCCGAGGCGCTGGAGTTCGGCGAGGTCGAGGCGCGCACACCGGGCGCCGGCGAACTCCTGGTGGACGTGGCCGCCGCCGGCGTGAACTTCATCGACACCTACCACCGCGAGGGCCGCTACCCGCTGCCCCTGCCGTTCGGCGTCGGTCTGGAGGGCGCGGGCCGGGTCGCCGCCGTCGGCCCGGACGTGACCGGGTTCGCGGTGGGCGACCGGGTGGCGTGGGCGCACGCGCCGGGCAGCTACGCGGAGCAGGCCATCGTCCCGGCGGCCGCGGCCGTGCCGGTTCCCGAAGCGGTGAGCGACGACACCGCCGCGGCCCTGATGCTCCAGGGCATGACCGCGCACTACCTGGTCGCGTCGACCTACCCGGTGCAGGAGGGCGACGCGGTCCTCATCCACGCCGCCGCCGGTGGTGTGGGCCTGCTGCTGGTGCAGCTGGCCAAGGCGCGCGGGGCCCGGGTGATCGCCACGGTGTCCACGGAGGCCAAGGAGGCGCTCGCGCGGGAGGCGGGCGCCGACGAGGTCATCCGGTACGACCAGGTGGAGTTCGCGCCGGTCGTGCGGGAGCTGACCGACGGCAAGGGCGTGGCGGCGGTGTACGACGGCGTCGGCGCGTCGACGTTCGACGGCAGCTTGGCGAGCCTGCGGGTGCGGGGCTACCTCGTGCTGTTCGGCGCGTCGAGCGGCGCGGTGCCGCCGGTCGACCCGCAGCGGCTCAACCAGGCCGGGGCGGTGTACCTGACCCGGCCGTCGCTGGGCGCGTACACGGCCACCCGGGAGGAGTTGGAGTGGCGGGCGCGGGAGTTGTTCGCGGCGGTGGAGAGCGGTGACCTGAACGTGCGGATCGGGGGCCGGTACCCGCTGGCGGACGCACGACGCGCGCACGAGGACCTGGAGGGCCGGCGCACCACCGGCAAGCTCCTCCTCCTGCCCTGACGCTGGTCCGCGTGGGGCGCGGCTTTTCACCGCGCCCCACACGGGAGGCGTTGGTCAGCCCTCGACCTTGACCGCGTCGACGACGAAGATCAGCGTCTCGCCCTTCGCGATCGAGCCGCTGCCGTTCGGGTAGCCCTTCTCCGGCGGCACCACCAGCAGCCGGCGCCCGCCCTGCTTCAGGCCGATCAGGCCCTCGTTCCAGCCCTGGATGACCGAGGCCTGGCCGATGTTCTCCACCTCGAACGGCTTGCCCCGGTCCCAGGAGGCCTCGCGGGTCTTCCGGTCGCGGAAGGTGGCGAGGACGTAGTGGATCTCGGCGTTGGAGCCGGGCTTGATCTCCGGGCCGGTGCCCTCCGTCAGGTCCCGCACCACGAGGCCGTCCTGCGGCTTGCAGCCGGTGGGGACGGTGATCACGGGCTTGGCGCCGGCCTCGCCGGTCACCTGGTACTGGGCCGGCTCGCACGGCGGGCCGCTGGGCGTCGGCAGCGCCTGCGCCTCGCTGGCGGCGGCGGTGGTGGTGGTGGCCGACGGGGTGTTGGTCTTGGTGGACGGCCGGTCGCTCGCGGTGCACGCGGTCAGCGCCAGTCCGGCGGACAACAGGGGCACGAGAGCCAGGGCCGTACGGCCGACGGTACGCATGGTTGCAGACCTTATGGTGTCGGCCCGCACACCGTGCCGCCAGGCCCACCAGCAGGCCCAACGCCGGTCACCGTGCGCTGTTCTTGATCTATGTTCGAAACCGCAATTGTGCACTAATTACCGCTTCCGCAGTTCGACACCCGAGCGTACAGTAACTCCGCGCACTTGATCGGATACTGACGGCATTCGACCTTTCGGGTGCACGGCCGAAGGAGGTGACCCATCGTGTCCGCGAAGCCGGCCGGCGATCGCGGCAACCTGTTGCAGGAATTGTTCTGGACCAGGACCGGCCTGCTCTTGTTGATCCTCGTGGTGACTTCGGGAACCTGCCTGGCCGTTTCCAGCACGATGGCGCAGGGTCCGGTCCGCAACTTCGTCCTGTCGGTCGGCACCGGCACCATGATCTCCGCCGTGGTCGGCTTCACCCAGACCCTGATCACCAGTTCGGCGGCGCAGCGCGCGCTGGTCACCCCGGTGGTGGAGGAGAGCCGCCGGGCCCTGCGCGAGTTGACCTTCGAGTACCGGGCCCTGGACCGGGAGTTCTTCCCCACCCACGTGTTCGAGCCCACCGCCCGGCCGGATCCGGTGTTCAACCAGGTGATGATGCAGGACCTGGAGCGCACCCGGCTCTACGGGTTCCGCGGCTTCGCGGGCCGGTACGCGGCCTGCCGGCTGCTGCTGTCGCAATCGGAGTGCGAACTCCGCGCCGTCCTCGCCGACCCGCGGGACGACGACGCGATCAGCGGCCGGGCCCGCTACCTGCTGCGGCACGAGGGCGCGGACGGCGACTACGACACCATCGTGGACCGGTTGCGCGAGCAGATCTCGATCGGCCTGGTCGGCCTGTTCTGCGCGCGCAGCCGGTGCTCCCGGATCGACCTGACGATCGTGTCGGACCCGCCGCTGGACCGGCTGGAGCTGTTCGACGACAGTGCGTGGCTCACCCTGTACAGCAACACCAGCGCCGGGATCGTGCGGCTCTACCCGCGCACCCTGCGCTTTTCCGAGGGGTCGTTCCTCTACGGCATGGAACGCGCGGAATTCCTGCGGATCAGCAATTCCAAGGCGGGGCTCCACGTGGTCATCACGCCGAGCACCACGCGGGACGACTTCCTCGTCCTCTTCGAGAAGATCACCGGCGCCCCGTTGACGGCGGAGGGATTCCGCGGGCTCGAAGAGAAGTTCCACGCGTTCCGCCGGGAATTCTCCGCCTCCGCTCAGTTGGGGAGCTGATCTTCGTGTTCACCGAGTCTGCCGGGTGCTCCGCCCTCGCGGAGCTGGCCACGATCGTCGCCGTGGCCGACCGCCCCGTCACCGACTCCCCCGCCCTCGGTCCCTGCGTCGTCGGCTCCCCTGTCGCCGACCACTGGGCACGCGTCGAGGGCCGGTTCCGGGAGTGGGCGGGACGGCCGGGCCTGCGGGACAGGCTTCGTGCGCATTTACGCTCGTTGTCGCCGCGCGAGGAGATGCGCGTGGTCGCCAGATCGCGCGAGACGACCACGCACTTCGCGTGGTGCCTGCGCGACGAGCCGGCCGAACCGTTCACGTTCTGGCTGCACGAGTACAAGCCGCAGCAGGACTGGCGACAGGGGTACGCCGACTCCATCCACAACCACCGGTACCACTTCTGCACCGTCCTGCTCGCCGGGTCCTACGTGCACGAACGCTTCGACGCCCGGCTCGCGCCGGACGGCGGGTCGATCGTGGACACCACGCTGCTGCGCAGCACCGAGGCCGTCGAGGGCGACTCCGGGACGATGTTGGCGCACGAGTTCCACCGCATCCCCAAGGCGGCGGACGACACGCTGACGTTCCTGGTCAAGAGCCGCGCGGTCACGCCGTGGAGCCTGTCGTTCGACCCGGACACCCGGACCAGCCACCGGCACGTGCCCGTGGAGTCCAGGTTGGAGGAACTGACGAACACCCTCTAAGGATCTCCGCCCCGCCTTACCATCGGCCCACCCGGCACGGGAGGTCCGATGAGTACGGTCACGGCGCGGTCGATCTCCGAAGTGGAGGGCGAGGTGTGGCGCCTGTGCCACGACCTCGCGGCGAAGCTCCAGTTCCACGGGTGGCACCACGTGAGCTTCGTGCGCGACAAGGCGGTCCACTTCGCCCGGCGCAACGGCGCGGACGTGGCGCTGGTCGAGGTGGCCGCTTTGGTGCACGACGTGAACTACATGGTGCGCAAGAATTCGCTGCCGGTGGACGGTCGGGACCTGCGACTGTCCATCCTGGCGCGGGCGGGGGTGTGCCCGGAGGTCGCCTCTCGGGTCGATCTCGTGGTCGAGGAAGCCGAGATGCGGACGCGGCACCGGGACATCTCGCTGGAGGCGCAGGCGTTGTCCGACGCGGACACGCTGTTCAAGGCGCTGCCGGTGACGCCGGTGGTGCTCGCGCCCAAGTACCTGGAGGAGAACGGCATCACGCTGCGCGAGCTGGCGCACAAGATCGTCGGCGAGCAGCAGGTCAAGGCCGACGACGGGTACTACTTCTACGACCCCGAGGCGGCGGCCACGTACTCGCGGTGGGCCACGGCGAACCTCGAACTCTGGCAGTGCATCGTAGAATCGTTGAACGATCCTACAGTCGACCGACTACTGGCTGCTGTTTCCTAAACCTGCCTGGCCCCGAATTACTCCCTTTGCGCAGCAAAGTTGGTCCGAACACCCACGTAAGGCCACGGACAGTGGCGCGTCCCACACCCGTCAAGCCGCGGCGCGCGACCGCGGTGGGGGTGGAGGTACCCGGTGTTCGCCGACGACAGGACGGTCCCGTTACCAGAGACGGTGACCCCCGAGACAGTGGAGGCGGCGCTCGCGGGCGACCGCCGGTCGGTGGACCGCCTGCTCACGGTGGTCCGTCCCGCCGTGCTCCGCTACTGCCGGGCGCGGTTGGCGTCGTCGGCGGCCGACGACGTGGCCCAGGAGGTGTGCCTGGCCGTCGTGCAAGCCCTCCCCCGCTACCGCGACCAGGGCCGCCCGTTCCTGGCGTTCGTCTACGGCATCGCCGCCCACAAGGTCGCCGACGCCCACCGCTACAACGCCCGCAACCGGGTGGACCCGATGGCCGAGGTACCGGACGGCCCGGTGCCCGACGCCGGTCCGGAGGCGTTGGTGCTGCGCGGGGAGTTGTCGGAGGAGATGTCGCGGTTGTTGGGCCTGCTGCCGGCGAAGCAGCGGGAGATCTTGGTGTTGCGGGTGGTGGTCGGGTTGTCGGCGGAGGAGACGGCGGACGCGGTCGAGTCGACGCCGGGCGCGGTGCGGGTGGCGCAGCACCGGGCGCTGGCGCGGTTGCGCAAGGCGGTGCTGGAGAAGATGGCGTGCCTGTGAGCAGGCTCGGCTGACGGCGTGTCGGGCGGTGCACCGACTCACCGCCCACATCGACTACAGCTCGACCACCGGCCCGAGCCCGCCCTGGAAGGCGACTAGAAGGGCCAGCCCAGGACCGGCAGGCCGATCACCGCGTCCACCGCCAGCCCGCAGAACACGAACATCAAGTACAGGTTCGACATGTGGAAGAACTTCATCGTGTTCGTCGACCCGCCCCGCCGCACCACCCCGTGCAGCCGGTGCGCGAAGACCGCGAACCACACGCCCGACACCGCCGCCACCGCGACGTAGATCCACGACGTCACGGGCGCCAGGAGCAGCGTGCACACCACGGTGATCCACGAGTAGATCACGATCTGCCGCGTCACCTGCTGCGCCGTCGCCACCACCGGCAGCATCGGCACGCCGGCTCGGGCGTAGTCCTCCTTGAACTTCATGGCCAACGCCCACGTGTGCGGCGGGGTCCAGAAGAAGATCACGCCGAACATCACCAGCGCCGGCCACGCGACGGTCCCGGTCACCGACGACCAGCCGATGATCACCGGCATGCACCCCGCCATGCCGCCCCAGATGATGTTCTGGGACGTCCGCCGCTTGAGCACCAGCGTGTAGACGAAGATGTAGAACAGGATCGTCGCGACGGCGAACACCGCCGAGATCAGGTTCGTGGTCAGCCACAGGAACCCGAACGACACGACCCCCAGCACCACGCCGAAGATCAGCGCGTTGCGCGGCGGGATCGCGTTCTGGGCCAGCGGTCGCGCGCCCGTGCGCTTCATGACCGAGTCGATGTCGGCGTCGACGTAGCAGTTCAGGGCGTTCGCCGAGCCCGCGGCCAGGGTGCCGCCGGCCAGGGTGCACGCGATCAGCCACAGCGGCGGCAGGCCGCGGGCGGCCAGCAGCATCGCCGGGATGGTGGTGATCAGCAGCAGCTCGATGACGCGGGGCTTGGTGAGGGCCACGTACGCCCCGACGACCTGCCGGGGCGACCGCGCCGGAAGCTCGCTGACGGCACTCATCGCACTCCTCGGTCGGGTCGGGGGGATGAGCAGATCGTAACCGCGCGTTGAAAACGCAGCCCGTTCGGGTACGCCTGAACGCTGAGGGACCCCCGCTCGTATGCCCTGTGCGTACACCCACATTGCGCAAGTGACACGCACGCCGCTACCGCCTACTAGGCTGGCCGGCGGACGAGGGAAAACCGCGGATAGGGCCTGACGGGATCGATTGAGTCCGACCGTCGAAGACACCGCCGCCTACGTGAGACTGGAGCTGGAAGTCCGTGTCCGTCACCGATGACATCACCCGGCTGACCGAGGCCCATCTGCCCGACGACTGGACGGAGCTCGACAAGCGCGCCGTCGACACTGCGCGTGTCCTCGCGGCGGACGCGGTGCAGAAGGTCGGCAACGGCCACCCCGGCACCGCCATGAGCCTGGCGCCGCTGGCCTACACCCTGTTCCAGCGCGTCATGCGCCACGACCCCGCCGACCCGGACTGGGTGGGCCGCGACCGGTTCGTGCTCAGCGCGGGCCACTCCAGCCTGACCCTCTACATCCAGCTCTTCCTGTCCGGTTACGGGCTGGAGCTGGACGACCTCAAGGCGTTGCGCACGTGGGGCTCGCAGACCCCCGGCCACCCCGAGCACCGGCACACCCCGGGCGTGGAGATCACCACCGGCCCGCTGGGCCAGGGCCTGGCCTCCGCCGTGGGCATGGCGATGGGCGCCCGCCGCGAGCGCGGCCTGTGGGACCCGGAGGCCCCGCTCGGCGAGAGCCCGTTCGACCACCACATCTTCGTGATCGCCTCCGACGGCGACATCGAGGAGGGTGTGACGTCCGAGGCGTCGTCCATCGCGGGCACCCAGAAGCTGGGCAACCTCACGGTGATCTACGACGACAACAAGATCTCCATCGAGGACGACACCACCATCGCGCTGTCCGAGGACACCGCGAAGCGCTACGAGGCCTATGGCTGGCACGTCCAGGTCGTCGAGGGCGGCGAGAACGTCTCCGGCATCCTGGAGGCGCTGGAGAAGGCCAAGGCGGAGACCGAGCGGCCGTCCTTCATCCTGCTGCGCACGATCATCGGCTACCCGGCGCCCAACAAGCAGAACACCGGCGCGGCGCACGGCGCGGCGCTGGGCGCGGACGAGGTCAAGGCGGTCAAGGAGATCCTGGGCTTCGACCCGGAGCAGACCTTCGAGGTCGCCGACGAGGTCCTGGACCACGCCCGCGAGGTCGTCAAGCGCGGCGAGGCGGCCAAGGCCGAGTGGCAGCAGTCGTTCGACGCGTGGGCGGCGGCCAACCCGGAGCGCAAGGCGCTGTTCGACCGCCTGGTCGCGCGCGAGCTGCCCGAGGGCTGGGCGGACGCGCTGCCGTCGTGGGACGCCGACCCGAAGGGCGTGCCGACCCGCAAGGCCTCCGGTGAGACGCTGACCGCGCTCGCCCCGGTGCTGCCGGAGCTGTGGGGCGGTTCGGCCGACCTCGCCGAGTCCAACCTGACCACGATGAAGGGCTCCGACTCGTTCGGCCCGGAGTCGATCTCCACGAACATGTGGAAGGCCCACCCGTACGGCCGCACGCTGCACTTCGGCGTCCGCGAGCACGCCATGGGCTCGATCCTCAACGGCATCGCGCTGCACGGCCCGACCCGCCCGTACGGCGGCACGTTCCTGGTGTTCTCCGACTACATGCGCCCGGCGGTCCGCCTGGCCGCGCTGATGAAGTCGCCGGTCACCTACGTGTGGACGCACGACTCCATCGGCCTGGGCGAGGACGGCCCGACGCACCAGCCGATCGAGCACCTGGCCGCGCTGCGCGCCATCCCCGGCCTGACGATCGTGCGCCCCGGCGACGCGAACGAGACGGCCGCGGCGTGGAAGGCGACCATCGAGCAGACCGAGGGTCCCGTGGGCCTCGCGCTGTCCCGCCAGAACCTGCCGGTGCTGGAGGGCACCAAGGAGAAGGCGCTGGAGGGCGTCAAGCGCGGCGGTTACGTGCTGGCCGGCGACGGCGAGCCGGAGCTGGTGATCATCGCCACGGGCTCGGAGCTGCAGATCGCGGCCGAGGCGCGGAAGGTGCTGGAGGCCGAGGGCGTTGCCACCCGTGTGGTGTCCATGCCGTCCGTCGAGTGGTTCGACGCGCAGGACGAGGCCTACCGCGAGTCGGTGCTCCCGTCGTCGGTGAAGGCGCGCGTCGTCGTCGAGGCGGGCATCGCGCAGCCGTGGTACCGGTTCGCGGGCGAGGCGGGCGAGATCGTGTCGATCGAGCACTTCGGCGCCTCCGCGGACTACCAGACGCTGTTCCGCGAGTTCGGCTTCACCACCGAGAACGTCGTCGCGGCGGCCCGCCGGTCGCTGGCCAAGGTCCGCTGAAACTTCCGTCAGGAGCGATGTGATGACTGCCAACCCGCTGACCCGGCTCAGTGACGCCGGTGTGTCGATCTGGCTGGACGACCTGTCCCGCGACCGGCTCAACACCGGCAACCTCGCCGACCTGGTGGCCAACCAGCACGTGGTGGGCGTGACCACCAACCCGACGATCTTCGCCGCGGCCCTCTCCAAGGGCACGGCTTACGACGAGCAGGTGCGCGGACTGGCCGCGCGCGGCGCCGACACCGACGCCGCCGTCCGCGAGATCACCACCGCGGACGTGCGCAACGCGTGCGACCTGTTCCGCGACATCTACACCGCCACCGACGGCGTGGACGGCCGGGTGTCCATCGAGGTCGACCCGCGCCTGGCGCACGACACCGAGGGCACCATCGCCGAGGCGCTGGACCTGGCCAAGGCGGTGGACCGGCCGAACCTGCTGGTCAAGATCCCGGCCACGATCGCGGGCCTGCCCGCGATCACCAAGGTGCTCGCCGAGGGCGTCAGCGTGAACGTGACGCTGATCTTCTCCACCGAGCGCTACCGCGACGTCATGGAGGCGTTCATCGCGGGCCTGGAGCAGGCCAAGGCCAACGGCCACGACCTGCGCGGCATCCACTCCGTGGCCTCGTTCTTCGTGTCCCGCGTGGACACCGAGATCGACAAGCGGCTGGACGCGCTGGACACCGAGCGCGCCAAGGAGCTGCGCGGCCAGGCCGCGATCGCCAACGCGCGCCTCGCGTACGCGGCGTTCGAGGAGACCTTCAAGGGCGAGCGCTGGGAGGCGCTGGCCGCCGCCGGCGCGCGTGCGCAGCGTCCGCTGTGGGCGTCCACGGGCGTGAAGGACCCGGCCTACTCGGACACCCGGTACGTGGACGAGCTGGTCGTAAGCGACACAGTCAACACGATGCCGGAGAAGACCCTGCACGCCGTCGCGGACCACGGCAACATCACCGGTGACACCGTGACCGGGCGGGCCGCGCAGGCGCAGGAGGTCTTCGACGGACTGGCCGAGGTCGGCATCGACCTCGACGACGTGTTCGCCGTGCTGGAGACCGAGGGCGTGGACAAGTTCGAGAAGTCGTGGGCGGAGCTGCTCGACACGGTTACCGGACAACTGAACCAGGCGAAGGGCTGAAATGACCGAGGTGATCTCTGTGGAGATCGTCCGCTCGCCCAACGAAGACCAGGTCGCCACGGTGGTGGGCGACCTGGTCCGCGACCGGGCTGCGAGCAGGCTCACCGCCGGTGACGCCACGCTGTGGGGTCCCGAGGCGGAGTCCGAGGCGTCCATCCGCCTCGCGTGGACCACCCTGCACGAGACGTCGCGCCCGCTGGTCGCCGAGATCGAGGCCCTGCGCGACGAACTGCGCGCCGAGGGCGTGGACCGGGTGGTGCTCGCGGGCATGGGCGGTTCGTCGCTCGCGCCCGAGGTCATCACCGGCACCGCCGGCGTCCCGCTGGTCGTGCTGGACACGACCGACCCCGGTCAGGTCGCCGACGCCCTGGAGGGCGACCTGACCCGCACGGTGCTCGTGGTGTCCTCCAAGTCGGGCGGCACCGTGGAGACCGACAGCCACCGCCGGATCTTCGAGAAGGCGTTCGCCGACGAGGGGATCGACGCCGCGTCGCGGATCGTCGTGGTCACCGACCCGGGTTCGCCGCTGGAGGCCGCGTCCCGGGAAGCCGGGTACCGCAAGGTGTTCCTGGCCGACCCGCACGTGGGCGGCCGGTACTCGGCGCTGACCGCGTTCGGCCTGGTGCCCGCCGGGCTCGCGGGCGCGGACATCGACAAGCTGCTCGACGAGGCCGCGGCCGCCGCTCCCCTGGTGTCGGCCGACTCCGCCGACAACCCGGCGATCGTGCTCGCGGCGACCTTCGCGGTGGCGCACGCGCACGGCGCGGAGAAGATCGTGTTCGCCGACACCGGCTCGGGCATCGCGGGCTTCGGCGACTGGGCCGAGCAGCTGATCGCCGAGTCGACCGGCAAGAACGGCACCGGCCTGCTGCCGGTCGTCGTGGAGGGCCCGGGCGCGCCCGGGTTCGTGGACGCCCGCTCGGACGCCACGACCGTCGCGATCGGACCGGCCACCGGCTCGTCGTCGATCGCGGTCGAGGGCGCGCTGGGCGCGCAGTTCCTGGTGTGGGAGTACGCCACCGCGCTGGTGGGGCGGGTGCTGGAGATCAACCCGTTCGACCAGCCCGACGTGGAGGCGGCGAAGAAGGCGGCGCGGTCCCTGCTGGACCAGCCTGCGGCCACGCCCGCCCAGCCGGCCTTCGTGGACGGCCCGGTCGAGGTGTACCCGAGCGAGGGCTGGCTGTCGCCGGACGTGAAGACCGTCGCCGACGCGATCAAGGCGCTCGTCGCCGCCGCGCCGGAGCACGGCTACCTGTCCGTGCAGGCCTACCTGGACCGGCTCGACGACGCGTCGTTCGCGCTGACCCGCGCGGAGCTGGCGCAGCGCTCGCACTTGCAGACCACGTTCGGCTGGGGCCCGCGGTTCCTGCACTCGACCGGCCAGTACCACAAGGGCGGTCACCAGAACGGCGTGTTCCTCCAGCTCACCGGCGCCTCGGAGTACCAGCTGGAGGTGCCGGGCCGCCCGTACGACCTGAGCACGCTCCAGCTCGCCCAGGCGCTGGGCGACGGCCAGGTGCTGGCCGAGCGCGGGCGACCCGTGCTGCGGCTGCACCTGACCGACCGGGTCGCCGGGCTGGCCCAGCTCGTCGAGGCCATCCAGGAGGACGGGTCGTGACTGCACCGACCAAGCGGAACCCGTTGCGGGACCCCAGGGACAAGCGGCTGCCGCGCATCGCGGGACCGTGCGGCCTGGTGATCTTCGGCGTGACCGGTGACCTGTCGCGCAAGAAGCTCATGCCCGCGATCTACGACCTGGCCAACCGGGGTCTGCTGCCGCCGGGCTTCGCGCTCGTCGGCTTCGCCCGCCGCGACTGGGCCGACCAGGACTTCATGCAGGTCGTGCACGACGCGGTGAAGGAGTACGCGCGGACCCCGTTCCGGCAGGAGGTCTGGGACCACCTCGCCGAGGGCATCCGGTTCGTGCAGGGCACCTTCGACGACGACACCGCGTTCGACACGCTGGCCGCCACGCTGGCCGACCTCGACCGCGAGCGCGGCACGGGCGGCAACCACGCGTTCTACCTGTCGGTGCCGCCCAGCGCGTTCCCGACCGTGGTCAACCAGCTCAAGCGCTCCGGCCTGGCCACCCCGCCCACCGACAACCCGGCGCAGTGGC
Source organism: Saccharothrix sp. (assembly GCF_031180885.1). GTDB lineage: Bacteria > Actinomycetota > Actinomycetes > Mycobacteriales > Pseudonocardiaceae > Actinosynnema. The sequence continues at coordinate 8,059 of NZ_JAPSLK010000058.1, read as the reverse complement.
GGCGCGTGGTCATCGAGAAGCCGTTCGGCCACGACCTGGGCAGCGCCAAGCAGCTCAACAAGGTGGTCAACGAGGTCTTCCCCGAGGAGTCGGTGTTCCGCATCGACCACTACCTCGGCAAGGAGACCGTCCAGAACATCCTGGCGCTGCGGTTCGCGAACCAGCTCTACGAACCCATCTGGAACGCGAACTACGTGGACCACGTGCAGATCACCATGGCCGAGGACATCGGCCTGGGCGGTCGCGCGGGCTACTACGACGGCATCGGCGCCGCCCGGGACGTGATCCAGAACCACCTGCTCCAGCTCCTCGCCCTCACCGCGATGGAGGAGCCGGTGTCGTTCCGGCCCAGCGACCTGCGGGCGGAGAAGGTCAAGGTGCTGTCCGCGACCCGGCCCGTCGGCCCGTTCGACGAGACCACCGCGCGCGGCCAGTACACCGGCGGCTGGCAGGGTGGGCAGAAGGTGCCCGGCCTGCTGGAGGAGGGCGGCTTCGCCAAGGACTCCACCACCGAGACCTACGCGGCGATCACCTGCGAGATCAACACCCGCCGCTGGGCCGGGGTGCCGTTCTACCTGCGCACCGGCAAGCGGCTGGGCCGCCGGGTCACCGAGGTGGCCGTGGTGTTCAAGCGCGCGCCGCACCTGCCGTTCGACGACACCGCCACCGAGGAGCTGGGGCAGAACGCCCTGGTCGTGCGGGTGCAGCCGGACGAGGGCGTGACCATGCGGTTCGGCTCCAAGGTGCCGGGCAACACCATGGAGGTCCGGGACGTCACGATGGACTTCGGGTACGGCCACGCCTTCACCGAGTCGTCGCCCGAGGCCTACGAGCGGCTGCTGCTCGACGTGCTGCTCGGCGAGCCGTCGCTGTTCCCGAAGAACGACGAGGTCGAGCTGTCCTGGGAGATCCTGGACCCCGTCCTCAGGCACTGGGCCGCCACCGGCGCGCCGGAGAAGTACAAGGCAGGCACCTGGGGACCGGCGTCGGCGGACGAGATGCTGGCCCGCACCGGCAGGCACTGGAGGCGTCCGTGATCATCGACCTGCCCTCGACCACCACGTCGCAGGTCAACAGCAAGCTCGTGCAGCTGCGCGAGGAGGGTGGCGCGGTCACCCTCGGCCGGGTGCTGACCCTGGTCATCGTCACCGACGACGGCGCGAAGACCGAGGACGCGGTGGACGCGGCCAACGACGCGAGCCGCGAGCACCCGTGCCGCGTGATCGTCGTCGCGCGGGGCGCCCGCCGGGCCGCGCCGCGGCTGGACGCCCAGATCCGGGTCGGCGGCGACGCGGGCGCGTCCGAGGTGATCGTGCTGCGCCTGTACGGCGAGCTGGCCAACGAGGGCGCGTCGTGCGTGGTGCCGCTGCTGCTGCCGGACACCCCGGTGGTGGCGTGGTGGCCGCACGAGGCGCCGCCCGTGCCCGCCCAGGACCCGATCGGCCGGCTCGCGCAGCGCCGGATCACCGACGCGGCGGCGGACAAGAACCCGATCAAGGCACTGGACCAGCGCAAGGCCGGGTACACGCCGGGCGACACCGACCTGGCGTGGACGCGGCTGACGCTGTGGCGGGCCATGCTCGCCTCGGCGTTCGACCTGCCCCCGTACGAGCGGGTGACCGAGGCCGAGGTCAGCGGCGAGGCGGACTCCCCGTCCACCGACCTGCTGGCGGCGTGGCTCGCCGGGTCGTTGAAGGCGCCGGTGAAGCGGAGCAAGGCCGTGCGCGGCGAGGGCATCGTGGACGTGCGGCTGGAGCGCAAGTCCGGGGTGGTCGAGCTGCTGCGGCCGGACGGCAAGGTCGGCACGCTGACCCAGCCCGGCCAGCCGGAGCGGCGGGTGGCGCTGCAGCGCCGCGAGATCCGCGACTGCCTGGCCGAGGAGCTGCGCCGGCTGGACCCGGACGAGGTGTACGAGCTGGCGCTGCGGTCGCTGGGCAAGGTCGTGCGCGGCCGGACCCCGGCGAAGACGGCGGCGGCGGCTCGCAAGCCGGTCACGTCCCCCAACGGCGCCGCCCCGGCCAAGGTCTCCGCGAAGCCCGCCGGCGACAAGCCCGAGGCCGCCGGTGACGGCAAGCCCGCTCCGGCCAAGGCCGCGGCGAAGGGTGACGGCAAGCCTGCCAAGGCTCCGGCGAAGTCCGCGAAGGCCAAGCCCGCCAAGGGTTCCGCCGCGGCGAAGGCCAAGGCGTGAGCCGCCCCGAGGTGGTGGTCCACCGCGACGGCGACCTGTTGGCCGCCGCCGCGGCGGCCCGGCTGGTGACCAGGCTGGTGGACGCCCAGAACGCGCGCGGCTCGGCGTCGCTGGTGCTGACCGGCGGCCGGACCGGCATCGCGGTGCTGGAGCAGTTGCGCGCCACCCCGGCCCGCGACGCCGTGGACTGGTCGAAGGTCGACCTGTACTGGGGCGACGAGCGGTTCCTGCCCTCCGGGCACGCGGACCGCAACGAGACCCAGGCGCGGGCGGCGCTGCTCGACCACGTCCCGGTCGACCCGGCGCGTGTGCACGTCATGGAGCCCTCCGACGGCCGGTTCGGCGACGACCCGGACGCGGCGGCCGACGCCTACGCCGAACTGCTCGCCGCGCAGGCCCGCCCGGAGGACCACGGCCCGGTGCCGTCGTTCGACGTGTGCCTGCTCGGGGTGGGCGAGGAGGGGCACACGCTGTCGGTGTTCCCGTCCTCCCCCGCCGTGTACGAGCAGGAGCGCACGGTCGTGGCGGTCCGCAACTGCCCGAAGCCGCCCCCGACCCGGGTGAGCCTGACCCTGCGGGCCGCCAGCCGCGCCCGCGAGGTGTGGCTGATGACCACGGGCGCGGGCAAGGCGGCGGCCGTGGCCATGGCGCTGACCGGTGCGGGCGAGGTCCAGCTGCCCGCGGCCGGCGCGCACGGCCAGCGCCGCACGCTGTGGCTGCTCGACTCGGCCGCGGCGGCGAAGGTGCCGGACCTGTTCACCCCGCCGCTCGCCTGAGCCGGCGTTCGAACCCCGATCACGCCGTCCGCCTCCGGGTGGGCGGCGTGATCCGTTTCACGTGTCCGCTCACCGGACGTTCGCGCTCGCAACTTTGTCGTCGGCTCCGCGTCCCGTACGAGTAATCAGGACGTCTCGTTGGGTGAGGGTGGATGGTGCGAGGACGGCGGGGGCGAAGGAGCGGGTCATGCCAAGCGTGCTGACAGCGCAGTACGGTGACGACCGGCGGATGGCGGAGACGGGAGGACGGGTCCTGGCCGGCAACGCTGTCGAGAGGCTGCCGAGCGGCGGGGTCGACGACGCCCCCACCGAACGGTTGTCCGGGGCTGCCCGCGGGGTGCGGGCGATACTGGCCCGGCACCGGCAGCTCCTGCTGGACGTGGCCGCCGTGGCGATCGCCGCGTTCGACGTCTGGTTCTGGTTCGCGCCCGACGCGAAGGTCTACAACTACGCCCTGTCCATCGTGGCGGTCGCGGCCGTGGCGTTGCGCCGGCGGTTCCCGTTCGCGGTGGTGCTGCTGACCGTGCCCGGTTTCCTGGCCGGCATGGCCCAGTTGGCCGCCATGATCGCGTTGGGCACGCTGGCCCGGCGCAAGCTGCTGTCCACCCAGACCTACATCGCGGCGGGGTTGGTGTGGTTCAGCCGGTTCTTCCTGTGGCCGCCGGAGGAGTTCCTGGCGCTGGACTGGAAGAGCCACGTCCACAACGCGATCTACGGCTGCATCGTCGCGGGGATGCCCATCGCGATCGGTCTCTTGGCCCACGCCCGGGAGCAGTTGTCCGCGCGGATCGCCGAGCTGGCCGAGAGCCGGGAACGTGAACGGATGCTGCACGCCCACGCCGTCCGAGCCGACGAACGCGCCCGTTTGGCGCGCGAGATGCACGACGTGGTGTCGCATCAGGTGAGCTTGATCGCCATGCAGGCCGGTGCGCTCCGGATGGCCGCGGCGGACCCCGACGCACAGCAGGTCGCCGGGACGATCCGGATGCTGAGCACTCGGACGTTGGACGAACTCCGGCAGTTGGTCAGCGTCCTGCGCACTACCTCCGGCGACGACTCCCCGCAGCCCAGGATCGAGGACTTGCCGCAGCTCTTGGCGTCTTCGGGCCTGCCGGCGGCCCTGACCGTCCTGGGGCCGGTCGACGACTTGCCGGCCTCCATTTCGGGCGCCGTGTACCGGACCGTCCAGGAGGCCCTGACCAACGTCCGCAAGCACGCGGGGGGCGCGGCGACGTCCGTGCAGATCCGTGCGGACAGCGACGAACTCCACGTGGAGATCCGCAACGACCCGCCGTTGGCCCCGCACGAGTGCGCCACGCTGCCCAGCGGGGGACATGGCTTGGTGGGGTTGCGCGAGCGCGCCGCCTTGTTGGACGGCAAGTTCGAGGCCGGGCCGTGCGACGACGGCGGCTTCCTCGTGTCGGTCACTTTCCCGCTGGCCCGAACCCTGGACTGAGCGCTCGGGCGTGCACTCCCCTACCGTGCGCGCCCGGTCTCAGTGTTGGTGTGCGGCTCGACGGGTCGCGATGGCGGTGCAGACGGCCGCGACGGCGCCCAGGACGCCGCCCACGACGGCCGGCCACAGTGCCGGTTCGTGCCGGAGCAGCACGGTCGGCAACAGCCAGACCGCCACGCCCAGGCCGAACCCGAGCGGGGCCGCCGCGACGACCGCCGCCGTGCCGGACTGCCGCCGGCGCAGCGACCTCAGCAGCGACTCCAGGTAGGCCAGCGTGAACAGCAGCAGCACCGCGCTGCCCGCGCCCATGATGCTGATCATCGGGTTGGTCGTCGGCTGGAGCGAGAACTCCCGCGGCCCCTCCGCCGTCTGCGCCGTCCCGACCACCGCGCCGCCCGCGATCCACCGGGTCGCGCCCGGCAGTTCGAACGTGCCCGCGCCGGGGACGTCGGCGAGCGTGATGCCCACGGCCTCGACCGTCAGCCTGGTGGCGCCCTCGACCACCACGGGCTTGCTCAGGTCCCGCGGCACGACCGGCAGGTCCCGGCTCGGCACCGCGAACGGCAGGGCCACCACCAACAACGCGAACAACGCCGCCGCCACCGCGAACCACACCGCGGGCTTCGGCGGGGCGATCAGGTCCCGCGCCGGCACCAGGGTCTGCTGACCGGACCACACCGGCGCCGGCTGGTCGACCACGGTCGCGCGGACCGGGATGTTCAGCGTCTCCCGCGGCACCGACGGGTGCGCGGCCGGGCGGGTGCTCGCCGCCGCCACCTGCGGGGCCAGGTGCACCGGCAGGCCGACCCGCATCAGCCAGTCCCGGCCGAACACCTCCGCCGCCGCGCCGGCCAGGTCGATCGCGAAGGTCTCCGCGTTGCGGTACCTCGCCTGCGGGTCCCGCCGGATGCCGCGCATCACGACCTCCGCCAGGGGTGGCGGGACCTCGGTCAGCGGGCGGGGTTCCTGGTGGACGTGGCGCTGGATCATGGCCAGGGCGCCGCCGCCGCTGTCGAACGGCAGACGGCCGCTGAGCAGCTCGTAGAGGACGGTCGCGGCGCCGTAGACGTCGGCGGCCGGGCTCAGCGGGTTGCCGAGGGCCTGTTCGGGGGCCAGGTAGGCGGGGGTGCCCAGGACCTGGCCGCCGTGCGTGACCAGGGTTGCGCCCTCGCTGACCACCTGGGAGATGCCGAAGTCCGCGACCTTCAACGCGCCCTGGGCGGTGAAGAGCAGGTTCTTGGGCTTCACGTCCAGGTGCAGCACGCCCGCGCCGTGGGCGGCGTGCAGGCCGGAGAGGGTGGCCAGGAGGAGGGCGCAGGACTGGGCGGGGGTGAAGCCGTGGTCGCTGAACTTGGACCACACCGTGCCGCCGTCGAGCTTCTCCATCACCAGCAGGTGCTCGCCGTGGTCCTGGACGTAGTCGTAGACCGGCACGATGTGCGGGTGGTCCAGCCGGGCCAGCAGCCGGGCCTCGTGCTCGAACCGGGCGCTCATCCTGGCGTCCTCGGCGAGGATCCGGGGCAGGCGCTTGATCGCCACCGGACGGCCCAGCGGCCGGTGCACGCCCGCGTAGACCACGCCCATGCCGCCGTGGCCGATCTGGCCGCCGACGTCGTACTGCGGCAGCGCCGCGACGACGCTGGGGCTCGCGGTCACCCGGCACCTCCCGGCAGCGGGCGGGTGATGCGCTGGGTGGCCTCGGGGTCGAAGGGCGGCGGGTCGTCCTGGGACGGGTGCGGGGTCAGGTAGCCCAGCAGGAGCGCGGCGGCGGCGGAGCCGAGCAGGAACGGGATCTCGGCGGCGGGCGACGGGGCCACCACGCGCAGCACGGACAGCGAGATCACCGCGACCAGGCCGGTGCCGACGCCGGCGGGCAGGAACTGCATGGCGCGCTGCCACCGGTTCGCGGGCAGCTTGCGCCGGGCGAGGCCCCACAGGGCCGCGGCCCACGCCAGCACGGTCAGGGCGAACACGGCGATGCCGAACACCCCGTACACCGACCACAGCGAGCCCCGCACGTCACCGGTCGTGCCGACGGTCGCGAGGACCTCGCGGTTGACGTCGAGCACCTCGATGTCGGTGGGCAGCAGGCCGGTCGCCTGGGTGCCGAGCTGGCCGAGGTCGAGCACGAACGCCCTGGTGACGCTCTGCTTCGCGGGGACGTCGAACGGCACGGTGGTGTCGTAGGAGAAGAAGGTCAGCGCCAGCGCGGTCCCGGTGAGGCGGACGGTCTTGATGTGGCGGACGGTGTCCGTTCCGTTGTGGACGGTCACTTCGATGCGCGTCGACGTCCCGGGGTCGAGCACGAGTTCGTCGTCCGGACCGACCTTCTTGCCGTCCACAATGGCGCTCACGGTGACCGCGTCCGGGGTGACGGCGTGCGCGGTGGGGGTGCCTGCGCCGAGGAAGATCCCGAGGAAGAGCAGTAAACCGACCCTGCCCATAATGCGTCTCACAGGGGCACCTCGAAGTTCATGGGACACGGACGAGTCCGGGAGTCGGTATGCGAACGGCTGGAACACTAGCTCTACTCGGTGCCGTGGCCTATGGCGTTACGTCCCTTGTGTCCACACCGGCACACGCCCAGCCGTCCGCCGCCGCGGTCGTGTCACCCGACACCGGTCCGGCGGGGAGCACGTTCACGCTGTCGTGGACGGGCGTGTACCTCGATCCGGACTGCAACGACTACACGGTGCGCATCGTGTGGGACGGCAAGCAGGTCGTCGGCTCGGGCAGACACGCGGGTAGAGGCGCGGGTTCGGGCACCGGCACCGTGCCGGCGGGCGCGTCCGCCGGGGGCCACCGGGTGACCGCGGTGCCGGTGTGCGCGGCGACCGCGTACCCGACCGACAGCTTCACCGTCATCCCGACACCCACGACCACCACCCGCCCACCGGCCACCACGACCACCACCCCTCCCCCGCCGGTCACCACGACCACCGTTCCGACGACCACTGCCCCCACCACGCGCCCCACGACCACCACGACCGAGACGACGACCACCACCACCACGGACTCCAGCAGTTCGTCGGCGCCGGTTACGACCACGAAGCCTTTTGACGGCGACGGTGCCCTGACCCTGGACAAGGACAACATCCAGCCCGGCGACCCCCTGACGGCCACCGGAACCGGTTGCGAGCCCGGTTCGGAGGTCAAGCTGTCGTCGCTGGGCGAGGACGTCGGCAAGGCGCGGGCGGACGGGTCGGGGACGTTCAGCACGCGGGTGGAGTTCGCGACCATCCAGCCGGGGCGGCACGTGATCCGGGCGGACTGCGGGATCGTGCTGGTGGGCAGCGTGGACGTGGCCCTGACCAGCTCGACCAGCGGCACCACCTCGACCCTGGTGGTCCTGGTCTTCTTCATCCTGGTCGGCGCCCTGCTGCTGCGCCGCCAGTTCAGCGCCCTCCGCCGCCGCACCTGACCGGGGGCTGCGGAGCTTCGGGCGGACGCTCGCTGGACACGTACTCGCACTCGGCCAGGCCGCAGAGGGCCGGGCTCGGCTGGGCCGGCTGGGCTGGGCCGGCTGGGCTGGGCCGGCTGGGCTGGGCCGGCTGGGCTGGGCCGGCTGGGCTGGGCCGGCTGGGCTGGGCCGGCTGGGCTGGGCCGGCTGGGCTGGGCCGGCTGGGCTGGGCCGGCTGG
>NZ_JAPSLK010000057.1 GCF_031180885.1 Saccharothrix sp. | reverse complement strand
CTGCGAGCCCTGACCCGTGAACAGGAATGCCGGCCGACCGGGCGTCACCACGTCGGTCACGCCACCATCGGCCAGCGCGGCCACCAACTCCTCGGTGCTCCGCCCCACCACCACGGCCCGGTGGTCGAACGCGGTCCGCGAGGTGGCCAAGGAGAAGCCAATGTCCACAGAGGACCCTCGGGCATCAGCCAGTCGCGAAGCCTGGTCGCGCAGAGCGGCGGGCGTCCGGCCGGAGAAGACCCAGGGCACCACCGGCAGGGAGACGGGCTCAGGAGCCCCAACCTCGGCGGGCTCCTCCAAGACCACGTGCGCGTTGGTGCCGGAGATGCCGAAGGACGACACGGCCGCCCGCCGAGGACGCTCCCCCGCGGGCCACTCCACCGGCGAGGTCAGCAGCTCCACGGCACCGGCCGACCAGTCCACCTTGGGCGACGGCTCGTCCACGTGCAGGGTCCGCGGCAGGACGCCGTGCCGCATCGCGAGCACCATCTTCATCACGCCCGCCACGCCGGCGGCGGCCTGGGTGTGCCCGATGTTCGACTTCACCGATCCCAGCCACAGCGGCCGTTCCGCGGACCGCCCCTGCCCGTAGGTGGCCAGCAGGGCTTGGGCCTCGATCGGGTCGCCCAACGTAGTCCCGGTGCCGTGCGCCTCGACCACGTCCACATCGGATGTCGACAAATCACCATCCGCCAGGGCCGCCCGGATCACCCGCTGCTGCGACGGCCCGTTCGGCGCGGTCAGGCCGTTGGACGCGCCGTCCTGGTTCACCGCCGAACCGCGCACCACCGCGAGGACGCGATGCCCGTTGCGCACCGCATCGGACAGCCGCTCCACCACGAGCATCCCGACGCCCTCGGCCCAGCCCACGCCGTCGGCCGCGCCCGCGAAGGACTTGCACCGACCGTCCGGCGACAACCCGCGCTGCCGCGAGAACTCCACGAACGTCTCGGGCGTGGCCATCACGGTCACCCCGCCCGCCAACGCCAGCGAGCACTCACCGGACCGCAGCGAACGGACCGCCAAGTGCAGTGCCACCAACGAAGACGAGCACGCCGTGTCCACGGTCAGCGTCGGCCCCTCCAGGCCGAGCGCGTAGGCGACCCGGCCGGACGCGATGGCGCCGGTCGAGTTGTTGCCCGCGTAGTCGTGGTACATCATCCCGGCGAACACGCCGGTGGCGCTGCCCTTCAACGACGCCGGCAGCAGGCCCGCGCTCTCCAGCGCCTCCCACGACACCTCCAGCAGCAGCCGCTGCTGCGGGTCCATGGACAGCGCCTCGCGCGGGGAGATCTCGAAGAACTCGGCGTCGAACTCCGCCGCGTCGTGCAGGAACCCGCCCTCGCGCGTGTAGGTCTTGCCCGGCGTGCCGGGGGTCGGGTCGTACAGCTCGCCGACGTCCCAGCCGCGGTCGCCGGGGAAGCCGGTCACCGCGTCCCGGCCGCCCGCCACGAGGTCCCACAGGTCCTCGGGGGTCCGGACGCCACCCGGGAAGCGGCACGCCATGCCCACGATCGCGATGGGCTCGCGCGCCGCCTCCTCCGCCTCGCGCAGTCTGCGGCGCGCGTCGCGCAGTTCCGAGGTCGTCCGCTTGAGGTAGTCGAGCAGCTTGTCCTCGTTGTTCGACATCGACGTCACTCCACGGGCGGGCCGGTATGCGGGTTGGTCAGAGCGGGTTGTTCTAGAGCGGGACGTTCCCGTGCGCGCCGCGGCCGGGTGCGGCGGCGGCGAACAGCGAGACGAGCCGGGAGCGGGTGTCCTCGGGCCGGACGACCTCGTCGACCACCCCGAGGTCCAAGGCGCGGCCGAGACCGCCCGCGACCTGCTCGTGCTCCTTCACCAGCCGCGCCACCAGGGCGGGCCGGGAGGATTCGTCGGCGGCGGCGATCGCCTTGCGGTGCAGGACGCCGACGGCGGCTTCGGCGCCCATGACGGCGACCTCCGCCTCCGGCCACGCCAGCACCGACGTGGCGCCCAGCGACCGCGAGTTCATCGCGATGTAGGCGCCGCCATAGGACTTGCGGGTGATGAGGGTGACGCGCGGGACGGTGGCCTCGGCGAACGCGTACAACAGCTTCGCGCCGCGCCGCACTACCCCGCCCCACTCCTGGCCGACGCCCGGCAGGTATCCCGGGACGTCGACCACGACCAGCAGCGGGATGCCGAACCCGTCGCACATGCGCACGAACCGGGACGCCTTCTCCGCCGACAGCGAGTCCAGGCACCCGCCCTTGCGCAGCGGGTTGTTGGCCACCACGCCGACCGTCCCGCCACCGAGCCGACCCAGGCCGACCACGACGTTGGGCGCCCACTTCGGCTGGATCTCCGCCAGGACGCCGTTGTCCAGGAGGGCGTGCAGCAGCGGGTGGACGTCGTAGGCGCGCTTGGGCGACTCGGGCAGCAGCGCACGCAGGTCCTGCGCGGCACCGGCCTGGGTCGGGTCGAAGGAGCCCGGCCGGGCCAGCAGCTCGACGAGCTGGCGGGTCCGGCGGTAGGCGTCCTCTTCGGACTCGGCGGGCACGTGGGCGACACCCGACTTGCGGCTGTGCGCTTCGAGCCCGCCCAGGCCGGCCATGTCGATCTCCTCGCCGGTGACGCTGCGGACGACGTCCGGTCCGGTGATGAAGATCCGGCCCTCCGGCGCCTGCACGACCAGGTCGGTCAGCGCCGGCCCGTACGCGGCGCCACCGGCGGCGGCGCCGAGCACCACGGAGAGCTGCGGGATCTTCCCGGACGCCCGCACCATCGAGGCGAAGATCGACCCGATGCCGTGCATCGACTCCACCCCGCCCGCCAGCTTCGCGCCGCCCGAGTGCCACAGCCCGATGACCGGCGAACCCTCCGCCAGGGCGAGGTCGATGGCGTCCCGGATGCGGTGGCACTCCTCGATGCCCAGCGAACCGCCCTTGACGGTGGCGTCGGTGCAGAAGGCGACCACCTTCTCCCCCGCGATCCGGCCGCGCGCCACCGTGGTGGCGATGTGGTCCGGGTCGTGGAGGAGGGTGAAGTCGTCCAGGAGGCGGGGCAGCCGCACCAGCGGGCTGCGCGGGTCGAGCGCGACGGAGGTCATGGTTCAGCTCACCCGGCGCTCGTGGCCCTGCCAGAACCGCTCGCGCAGCTCGCGGCGCAGGATCTTGCCGCTGGGGTTGCGGGGCACCTTCGCGATGAACTCGTAGCGCAGCGGCAGCTTGAACCCGGCCAGCTTGCCCCGCAGGTACAGGGCCAGCTCGCGCTCGGTCAGCTCCGCGCCCTCGACCGGCACGACGAACGCGTGCACCGCCTCGCCCCACCGCTCGTCCGGCACGCCCACCACGGCCGACTCGGCGACCAGCGGGTGCCGGCCGATGACGTGCTCGATCTCGGCCGGGTACACGTTCTCGCCCGCGACGATGATCATGTCCTTGATCCGGTCGCGGATGAACAGGTAGCCGTCCTCGTCCAGCACGCCCGCGTCACCGGTGACGACCCAGCCGTCCACCAGGGTCTTCGCCGTGGCGTCGGGCAGGTTCCAGTACTCGAGCATCGCGGCCGGGGTCTTGAGCCACACCTCGCCGACCTCGCCCGGCGGCAGCGGGTTGCCCTGCCCGTCGGCGACCTTCACCTCGAACCCGGGGTACGGGCGGCCGGCGGCCTGCATGCGACCGCTGTCCAGGGTGTGGTCGGCGGGCGGCAGGCACATCGCGGTGTTGCCGGTCTCGGTCAGGCCGTAGATCTGGGCGAACTCGCAGCCGAACCCCTCGACGCAGCGGGCCAGCAGCGCGGCGGAGATGGGCGCGCCGCCGTAGACGACCTTCCGCAGCGTGGCGAAGTCCTTTTTGGACACACCGGGTTCGGCGAGCAACAGGCGGAGCATGGCGGGCACCATGCACGCCGTGGTCACGCCGAGGGTGCGGATCAACTCGACCGCGCCGGCCGTGGTGAACTCGCGCATGACGACGTTGGTGATGCCGGCCGAGAAGCCCTGGGTCGCCCACCACAGGCCGCCGATGTGGAAGCCCGCCATGCCGACCAGGCTGATGTCGCCCGCGCGCCAGTCGATCCAGTCGAGGCCGGCGGAGGCGAGCGCGTCTCGCACCGCGAAGAAGCTGCGGTGGGCGAGCACCACGCCCTTGGGCAGGCCCGTCGTGCCGCTGGTGTACATCTGGACCAGCGGGGTGTCCGGCGTGACGCGGGCCAGCACGTTGGCGTCGGGCTGCGCCGAGAACCAGGCGGTGAACTCGGTGTCGAGCCCGATCACCTTGGTCAGCGTGGGCAGGTCCAGCTTGTCGGCCGTGGGCGCGGAGTCGGCGTCCACGAACAGCAGCACGGAGCCGGAGTCGCGCAGGATGTGCTCGACCTCGTCCGCCGCGAGCCGCCAGTTGATCGGCACCAGGACCACGCCGGTCTTCGCCGCGCCGAACAGGAGTTCGTAGTAGTGCTCCGACTCCTTGCCCAGGTAGGCGATGCGGTCGCCGGGACCGAGGCCTTCGGCCTGGAGGCCCCGGGCGACCTGGTTGCTCACGCGGTGCAGCGCGGCGTAGTCGACGCGCCGGCCTTCGCACACCATCGCGACGGCGTCCGGCTGCACGGCGGCGTGCTTGCGCACCACGTCCACGAGCGTGCGCACCTGAACGGTCACCGTTCCTCCTTCAGAACACGTGCGAGTGGCTGAAATTTTTAGTTGACTGAATTAAAATTTTCTGTCCGGTTCACGACCCGCAACAAGCACGGCCACGGCCACGCCGGCTACGGCTCCCGGCATCGCTCCCGGCTCCCGGCTCCAACACCGGCTCCCGGCCTCCAGCACCGGCTCCCGGCTCCCGGCTCCAACACCGACTCCCGGCACCGGCCACCAGCTGCGGCTCCGGCTCCCAGCTGCGGCACGCCGCGCCGCACCAGGCAAAGCTCGCGCCGCACCAGGCAAAGCTCGCGCCGCACCAGGCAGACCCGCTCCCGGACAGAACCGCTCCACCCGGGTCCGGCTCGCGTCACACCGGGAACAGCTCGCCCGGCTACGGCTCCCCCGCGGCAACGGCTCACCAGCACCGGCAGCGGGTCACGCCGCGTCGGCCTGGAAGCGCATGCCGGGCGGGTTGACCAGGGCCATGCGGACCTCGCCGTCCGCGATGCCGCCGTTCGCGTCCCAGAACCGCCAGGGCATGTCGATGATCTGCACCGGCTTGCTCCGGTTCCGCTCGCTGAACTCCGCGAACGACACCTCACCGCTGAACGACGACGAGTCGATCGGCCGGCGGAAGTTGGACTTGAAGTTGGCGATCAGCATGTCGGGCAGCTGCTTGGCCCAGTAGTCCTCCATGGTCCACGCCTGGAACGCCGGCAGCGCGTCCTCCTGGATGCACTTGGCGATCAGGTAGTACATGAGCTGGTTGAAGCAGATGTTCACCTCGACCGAGTTGAGGTGACCGGTGTCGTCGATGTAGCAGGAATAGGGGATCGCGAACTCGCCCTGCGCGCTGGCCAACCCGTTCGCCACGTCCACCGTCGCGGACTTCAGGTATTCGGTCTTGGGGCGCGCGTACGGGCGCAGCACGTCGGAAAGCAGGACCGGGTCGTTCGGGAATGTCCGGAACCCGAGCGAGGTGTTCTCCACCGGCGATGTCGTCATCGTTTCCTCCTCAGCGCACCGAGTGTGAATTCGACGGTAATCGCCGCCGGGGAATCAACCGGTAACAGCGGCGGAACTCGCCTTGCGGCCCGCCGGGCGGCGGCGCACCAGGGCGTCGAGCAGCATGTCGGAGGTCAGCGAGCGGTCCATCAGGACCGGGTCGGTGGACAGGAGCGCCACGTGCAGCGCCTGGATGCGCTCGGAGGGCTCGATGCCCAACTCGCCCATCATCCGCTGGCGGAACCGCATGTAGACCTCCAGTGCGGCGGACGACCGGCCCGACCGGTGCAGGGCGATCATCAGCATGGCGTGCGCGGACTCGTGCAGCGGGTGCTCCACGACCAGCGACGCCAGCTCGGAGATCGTCTCCCGGTGCCGCCCGAGGCACAGGTCGGCGTCGACCCGGGTGGTGTGCGCGTAGAACCGGCGCTCCTCCAGCCGCGCCGCCTGGGCGCGCAGCTGCGGGCCCCATTGTCCCTGGTGGAGGACGTTCCCCCGCCACAGCGCGAGGGAGCGGCGCAGGTCGTCGCCGGCCTTCTCGTAGTCGCCCGCGTGCATGGCGGCGGTGCCCGCGGTGACCAGTTCGTCGAACTCGACGATGTCGAGCCGGCGCGGGTCGACGCGCAGGGTGTAGCCGCCGGAGCAGGTCAGCAGGACGTCCCGGGTGACGTCTTCGACGGACATGCCGAGCACGTCCCGGAACAGCTTGCGCAGCTTGAACATGTACGTCTGGAGGGTGGCGTGCGCGGTGCGCGGCGCGCCGCCGCTCCACAGCTCGCGCACCAGCAGGGACGCGCCCACGGGCTGGTTGGCGTGGAACAGCAGGGTGGACAGGATGAGCCGCAGCTTGGGCGCGCTGGGCGCCACGTCCACCCCGCCGTGCCGGATCACCAGCGGGCCGAGCAGTTCGAACCGCAGGCCCGCGAGCGGGTTTTCCCGGGACGTCCGGGGGGACACCACCGGCGCTTCCGGCCGCAGCCCGAATTCCGGTTCCGGTTCGGACGCCTCCAGCAGCGCCGCGAGCAGCGACAGTTTCTCGGCTCGGGACATCACACCGAGCCCGGCCAGGTTTGCAGTCATTTCGGACCTCGCAATCTGCCGGCTCCACCGCGATTTCCGCCGCGGTCGGGCGTGAGCCGGCGCTCGGTTCCCGCCGAAACGTGCGACGAGTGGTGGTCGAGGGGAAGTCGGGACGGGCCCCAACGCTATTCCAACCGCCGGTCGAGCCGATAGTGACCGTTTCATGGGTCGGCATGAGCAACCAACGCCGGGTCACGTGACGCGCGCACTTGTCCGGGGCACGACCCGGCCGGGACGCTTGCCTCGAAGCACGCTGGAGCGCCGCTGGAGCGGCACTGGTCGAGCAGGGGGACACCATGCCGGGTGGAGCGGGGCTGCGCGTCGGGTTCAAGCGGCACCTGAGGGCGCACGTGGTGCGCGGCGACGCCGTGTACGTGCTGTCCGAACGCGGTGCGACGTCCGTGCGCGGCGCCCACGTCGAGGCGGTGGCGCCGCTGCTGGACGGCACCCGGGGCCTGGAGGACCTGGTCCGGGAGTGCCCGGAGGGCCTGTCGCCGGCCGAGGTCGGCGCGGTGGTCATGGGCCTGGTGGAGGCCGATCTGGTCACCGTGCGGCCGGCGGATCAAGGCGACGACCCGGCGCTCGCCTACTGGGAGGCGGCCGGTGTCGACCCGTCGGCCGCCACGTCCGCGACCGCCGCCGCGCGGGTCGGGCTGATCACCGTGGGCACCTGCCCGGAGGGTGCGGCACGGGCCGTGACCGACGCCGGCCTCACCGTCACCCGGATGCCCGGGAACTTTCCCCTGGCGGGTTCCGACCTGTCGATCGTGCTGTGCGACGACTACCTGGAGGAGGGCCTGGCCGACGTGGACGCCGCGCACCGCGCGTCCGGACGGCCGTGGCTCCTCGCGAAGCCGGGTGGCGCGCAGGTGTGGCTGGGCCCGGTGTTCGACCCGGCCGCAGGCACCGGTTGCTGGCACTGCCTCGCCCACCGCCTGCGCGGGCACCGCCAAGCCGAAACGCGCCTGCGCACGCTGGTGAACACCACGCCGCCGGACGTGTCCCTACCGCCCTTGCGCACAGCAGCCCTGAACCTGGTCGCCATGGAAGCCGTGAAGTGGCTGGCCGGCTTGCGCCACGACGGCCAGCGCGCGGTGTGGACCCTCGACAGCGTCGCGCTCGGCGGCAAACACCACGAGCTGCGCGCCCGTCCCCAGTGCCCCGCATGCGGCGACCCGGACCTGATGCGCACCAAGACGTTCCAGCCCGTCACACTCCAGAGCCGCCTGAAGACCTCCCGAACCGGCGGCGGCCACCGCTCCCGCTCCCCCGAGCAGGTGCTGCGCGACCACGGGCACCTGATCAGCCCGGTCACCGGTGTGGTCAAGGAGATCACCCGCGACGACCGCGGCCCGGCGTTCCTGAACTCCTTCCGCTCCGGCCCCAACCTCGCGCTCACCACCCGCCGCGACGCCGACCAGATGCGGTCCGCGCTGCGCGCCGAGAACGGCGGCAAGGGCGTGACCCCGCTGCACGCCGAGGTGAGCGCGCTGTGCGAGGCCGTCGAGCGGCACAGCGCGTACTTCCACGGCGACGAGGCCACCGTCACCGGCCGGTTCACCGACCTGGAGAACGCGATCCACCCCAACGAGTGCCTGCTGTTCGACGACCGCCAGTACGCCGACCGCGACCGCTGGAACGCGACCTGCTCGCCGTTCCAGTACGTCTGCGCCCCCTTCGACGAGACGGCCGAGACGACCTGGACCCCGGTGTGGTCGCTCACCGAGCAGCGGCACCGCCTCCTGCCCACGTCCATGCTGTACTTCGACGTGCCCGCGCGGCACGGCGGCACGGCGCTCAACGCCGACTCCAACGGCAACGCCGCCGGCGCCAGCCTGGAAGACGCCTTGCTGCAAGGACTCCTGGAACTGGTGGAACGCGACGCCGTGGCCCTGTGGTGGTACAACCGCACCCAGGCCCCCGCGGTGGACCTCGACAGCTTCGGCGACCGCTGGGTCGACGAGCTGCGCGAGGTGTACGCCGGCCTGCACCGCGAGGTGTGGGTGCTGGACGTGTCGTCGGACGTCGGCATCCCGACGATGGCGGCGCTGTCCCGGCGCACCGACAAGCGGTGCGAGGACGTCATGTTCGGCTTCGGGGCACACCCCGACCCGGCCGTGGCCCTGGTCCGCGCGCTCACCGAGATGAACCAGCTGCTGCCCGCCGTGGTCGACGCGCGCGACGACCGCGACGGGTACGGCTGGTCCGACCCGGACGCCGTCCGCTGGTGGCGCACCGCCACCTGGGAGAGCCACCCCTGGCTGCGCCCGGACCCCGAGGTGATCCCCCGGGCGAAAGCGCACTACCGCCACACCCCGACCGACGACCTGCACCAGGACGTGACGGCCCTGCAACACAAGCTGGAGACCCTGGGTCTGAACGTCATGGTGCTCGACCAGACCCGCCCGGACGTCGGGCTCCCCGTCGTGAAGGCGATCGTGCCGGGGATGCGCGGCTTCTGGGCGCGGTTCGCGCCCGGGCGTCTGTTCGACGTCCCCGTCAAGCTCGGCAGGCTGGCCCGCCCCACAGCCTACGAGCACCTCAACCCGATACCCCTGTTCGTGTGATGCGGACGCATGCGGCCCCCACCGCATGACCGCAAAGGAGCCACAAATTGCGATCCGACGCCGACGCGCCACCCCCGGGACCGAGCCTCTCGCTGTGGTCCTTCCGGGACGACGTGGCCATCGAGACGGCCGAGGACGGCAGCCTGACGATCCTCGCCCGCTGGGGCGACGTGACCCTCGATCCGCCGGGGCGGGCGATCGAGGAGGTCCTGCACCGCATGACCTTCGGGCCGGTCGCTCTCGGGAACGTCGACGGGCTGGACGAGGACGAGTTGCACGGCCTGTTCGGCCGGCTGCCCGGCCGCATCGTCCGGTCCCTGGGCTCGCGCGACTCCGCGATCCCGCTGCTGTCCGCCCAACCGGTGTCCCCGCACGGGGTGCTGGAACTGCCCGAGGTCCCGCCCGACCGCCCGGTCCGCCTGTCCCGCTTCGCCCTGGCCCGGCAACGGGACGGTGAACTGGTCCAGGAGTCACCGCTGTCCCACCACCGCGTGGTCCTGCACCGCCCCCAGGCGTCCACCGTGATCGCCGCACTGGCCCGGCCAACAACGGTCGCCGAGGTGGCGCGGCGGGTAGCGCTGCCGACAACGCTCGTCGGCGAGATCGTCGCCTACCTCATCGGCGCCGGCATGGTGGTCGTGGCGGAGAACGGCAAGTTCACCGAGGACCACGACCCGTCCCTCCAGCCCTGGTCCCCCTACGAGCTGATGTTCCACACCAGGGGCAGGCTGGGCCGCCACGACGAACCGTCCGGCGCCACCTTCCGCTTGGTGGACACCGTCCCCCCACCCCCCGCCACCAAGCCCACCCCCCAAACCAACCGCATCCCCCTCCCCACTCCCACCACCACCCCCACCATGTCCCTCACCGAGGCGATAGAGACCCGCCGCTCCACGCGCTCGTTCGCCACCACCCCACCGACCACCGCCCAACTGGGCGAACTCCTCTACCGCACCGCAGCCGTCCGCTCCCGAACCGAGGTGAAGGGCCCGGGCGACAGCCGGTACGAGGTCACCCGCCGCCCCTACCCCGGCGCGGGCTCGATCTACGAACTGGAGCTGTACCTCACCGTCGACCGCAGCCCCGACCTCCCCCGCGGCACCTACCACTACGCCGCCGACGACCACGTCCTCACCCTCGTCAACGACAACCCGTCCGACGTGGCCGAGGTCCTGAACGGCGCCCGAGTCGCCACCGGCGGCCGCCGCCCACCCCCCGCGCTGCTCACGATCACCGCGCGGATGGACCGGATGGGCTGGGTGTACGACGGGATCTCCTACGCCACCACGCTCAAGCACGTCGGCGTGCTCCAGCAGACCCTGTACCTGACCACGACCGCCCTCGGCCTGGCCGCCTGCGCCCTGGCCATGGGCGACGACGACACGTCGGCCGCCGCGCTGGGCCTGGACTGGCCGGCGGAGGTGAGCGTCGCCGAGTTCGCCGTGGGCTTCCCCGACTCCTACTACGACGAACCGTACTCGGCCGTGCACGGAATGTGAGGGCGTCTGCGACGCCGCTGACATCTTGCTTAAATCCCCTGCCGGAGCAGGAAACGGTTGTACATCATGCTTGCCGCGGCGTGGTACAACCGGTGACACGCGCGGCTGAGGGGGTTGCCGAGTTGATCAAGGTGATGCTGGCCGAGGACATGCACATGGTCCGGGGCGCGCTGGTCGCGTTGCTCAACCTCGAGCCCGACATCGAAGTGGTGGCAGAGGTTTCGTCGGGCACGGAGATCCTGCCGACAGCGCAGAAGTTCCGCCCGGACGTCGCGGTCATCGACATCGACCTGCCCGGCAAGGACGGCCTGACCGCCCTGAGCGAGATCCACGCGGCCTGCCCGGAGATCCGGACGCTGATCCTCACCGGGCTGGGGAGACCGGGCAACCTGCGCCGGGCGTTGTCCGCCAGGGCAACGGGTTTCCTGCTCAAGGACGCCCCGCCGACCGAGCTGGCCGACGCCATCCGCAGCGTCGCCGCCGGTCGGCGGGTGGTGGACAGCCAACTGGCGATGTCCGCATGGGACAGTGCCGAATCCCCCCTTACCGCACGGGAGACGGAAGTTCTCCGCCTTACTGCGGAAGGCCTCCAGGCAGTGGACATCGCGTCCCAGATGTTCCTGTCGGTCGGGACGGTCCGCAACTACGTGACGACGATCATCAACAAGCTCAACGCCCGGAACAGGGTGGACGCCATCCGCATCGCCCGCGAGGCCGGCTGGCTCTGACCCAGAGCAACACACAGGGCATATGCCCCGCCCCAACCATTTGAGACGCACTCTCCACTTAGGACAGCACCACCACGCAGGACCCGAACCGTTCAGGCCAACGCCGCCACCCGTTCACCTCCGCCGCCCCACCGCCGCCCCACCGCCGCTCTTCGCCACGCAGCAACTGCTCTTTCGCCACGCAGCGGCTGCTTTGGGTCGCGCTCCGCGCGGCGGGCCGGGCTCCCAGCCACAGGCGGGGCCTCGGTTCCCCCACCGTATGGCCTGCCCGAAGGGCTACCACGCTTTGGCCGGGTGCGGCCGAAAATTTTGTGAGGAACGAGCAAAATTTTCAGCGGCACCCGGCCAAAGCGTGGTTGGCTCCGCCAGGCCATGCGGTGGGGGAACCGACGCCCTTCCTCCCCCATTGGCGGCCTGCCCGCCGGCGAGGCGCTTGTGATCTTGCGAGCGCGCAGCGCGTTCAACCCAAGAGCGCGCAGCGCGTTCAACCCAAGAGCGCGCAGCGCGTTCAGCTCAAGAGCGCGCAGCGCGTCAGCTTGAGAGCGCGCCAGCGCCTCCACCAGCGCGAAGCGCGTCCGACGCAACAGCGAAGCGAGCCCTCAGGAAGACTCAGGAAGACTCAGAACGACGAGCAGCAGCGTGCCGGTCGTACCGCAAAGGCACCTCAGCCCGAAGCCGGAACTCGTTGAGCTCGTGCTGCACCGTCACCGACCCACCGATCTCCTTGGCCCGCACCGTCAAGTTCTGCAACCCACCCCGCCCACTCCCCGACGCCGACGACGCCGACGACGGCTTGCGCTGCCGCTCCACCAGGTCGTCGTTGACGATCTCGATCGACGCGGTGTCCTGCGTCTGACGAATGGTGATGTGACAGTGTTTCGCCTTGCTGTGCCGCAACAGGTTCGTCACGCCCTCGCGCAGCACCGTCGCCAGCACCGTGCTCACCTGCACCGGCAGGTCGATGTGGTCCGCGTCCAGCTCCACCTGGATGTCCGCCGCCTCCAACACCGACACGGCAGACCGGCACTCCTCCTCCAGCGACAGCTCCCGGTACCCGCTCGCCACGGTCCGGGCGTCGGACAGCGCCAGCCGCGAGATCTCCAGGATCTCCAGCAACTGGTCCGCGGCCTCCCGGGGCGACTTGTCGATCAGCCGGTGCGCCAGCTCGATCTTGAGCGCGATCGCGGACAGGCTGTACCCCAACAGGTCGTGCAGGTCCCGGGCGAACCGCAGCCGCTCCTGCAACACCGCCATGCGGGCTATCTCGGCCCGGCTCGCCTGCACCTCCGCGACCAGCGCGGTCAGCCGGGACAGCCCGTACACCACCAACCCCGTGGTGACCGTGGAGATCGCCGTGTACAGCATGTCGATCGGCTGCGCGGTGAACAGCCACTGAATAGCACCCATCGAGACGACGATCAAACTGAACGCCGTCCACGCCACCACCGCTCTCAAAACCAGGAGCACACTGCCCGCGAGGAACCCGGGCATCCCCACCCACGCCTGCCCGAACAGCAGGATCGGCAGGTAGACCAACGCCGCCTGGGCCGCCAGGACGGCGTACCCGAGCGGCGTGCGGAGACGGCCGTTGTCCCTGGCGTACCACAGCAGCTGCATCGCCATGAGCACCGCGATGCAGGAGAACGACAGCACGATCGCCCCCGCGCTCACGGGCAGGAGCAGGACGTGCAGGAAGCCGATGAGGCTGATGCTCGCGAAGACCGCGGTGACCACGCCCATCGCCAGCCGCGGCGCGGGCAGCGGCAGGAACCCGCGCGAGGGCGGTCGCCCACCAGGAGCAGAGGAGTTCACGGCGGAGGGGCTCACAGCTGACCCCCGTGCCGACTAGCTCGACCTGCGCGTGTCTGGGCGGCCGTCCACCCGTAAGGCGGACCGACCTGTGCCGGGATGACTGCGGTGCCTTGTTCCGGGCCATGTTCGACCAAACACGTTTAACTCCCCAGTAAGTTCCACTCTGCGTTCGGCGGCGTTCCTGCACGCAGTTGGCGACAACCCCCCGCGTGGCGGTGCCGGCGCCACGAACCCCCGACTCGAAGCATTTCCCGAGGAGCGTTCGGAAGAACAGGCTACCGGCGACCACCACCTGCAAACCGATTCTTACCGCAAATATCAGACCGTTGTCCACATCGCGGGGGCGGGTTAGCT
This sequence comes from Saccharothrix sp., assembly GCF_031180885.1. Taxonomy (GTDB): domain Bacteria; phylum Actinomycetota; class Actinomycetes; order Mycobacteriales; family Pseudonocardiaceae; genus Actinosynnema. Next base: position 40,395 of record NZ_JAPSLK010000057.1, on the reverse strand, counting down.
GGGGACTTTTCCACAGCAAAAGGACAGTCGTCAAGAACCAACGGGACGGGACTGCGGTGACGAAGTTTTCCCACCCGAGCAGCCGAACGCACGCCGCCGAGCAGACCTCCCCGCCACCCCCACCCGGCCTAGCCGGCCGCCCGCGAACGCACCACGGCCGAAGCCGGCGCCGCGGTCAGCACGGACACCAGGTCGCGGCGGGCGCGCGCGACGCGTGACCGGATCGTCCCGACCGGGCAGCCGCACACCTCGGCGGCCTCGGCGTAGCCCAGGCCCGCGACCTGGGTCAGCACGAACGCGTCCCGGCGGTCCCCGGACAGGGTCCGCACGGCCAGCTTGATCGCGACGGTGTCGTCCAGGCCGGGCAGGTGCCGGTCGCCGGTCCGGTCCGCGGCGGCCTGCCAGTCCTGGTCGGACGCGATCGGCGGGCGGGTGGCGGCGGCGCGGAAGTGGTCGGCGGCGACCCGGCGGGCGATGGCCAGCAGCCAGGTCCGGGCGCCACCGCGGCCGGTGAAGCCGCGGGCGCTGCCCAGCGCGCGGACGAACGTCTCCTGGGTCAGGTCCTCGGCGTCGGCGTGCCCGGCGAGGTAGACCAGGAACCGCCAGACGTCACGCTGCGTGTTCCGGATGAAATGCTCCGCGGCGGCGCGGTCACCGCGTCCGACGGCGAGGAGCAGGGCGGTGGTCGGGTCGTCCCCCGGTGTTTCCGACATGATTCCGAGGCTAGCCCGGAAAATAGCCCCGGAAAACGCGCACTAGCGATATTCAAGACACCCTCGTACCGTTGACCAGAATGTTTTGGAACCGTCCGGGGAGGCGCACCGACTACTGGTCCGTGGATTGCGACGACATTCGGGAGACCCTCAGCGCGAGATTGGACGGGGAGGCCGGTCCGACACACGCGGAACGGCTCGCGGACGAACACCTGGAGCACTGCGGGGCGTGCGCGCGGTGGCTCGACGGTGCCGCCGCGGTGACCCGGCGGATCCGGGTGTCGGCCGCCACCGCGTGGCCGGACGTGACCGGCGCGGTGCTCGCGCGCGTGCCACCGGCGCCCCACACCGGACGGCCGCGGCCGCGTCCGGCGCTCGGCGTGATGGGGGCCGCGCAGTGCGCCGCCGGCCTGATACTGCTGGCCGCGCACTCGGCAACGACCTTCGAGACCGGCGCGTGGCGCGTCGCACTCGGCGTCGCCCTCACCACCGCAGCGATCCGCCGAACCCCGACGACACCCCTCATCCCCTTGCTGGGCACCGTCCTCGCCGTACTGGCCGTGCGCTACCTGACCGGGAGCGAACCCCTCGGCTGGCCGGCCATCGCACACGCCCTCGACGCGGCGGCCTTCGCGCTACTGCTCACACCCCACCGCCGCCGCACACGCTCCAACAGCCTCTAGCACGAAGATGAAATCGACAGTCCGCCGATTTCGTACCACCCGGTACACCCCTGTACCGGGTGGTACGCCAGGACCGTCGGAACCTCGCAATGCGGACATCGTCCCCAGCACCACAAAGTCGGGCCGCCGCATCGGCAACGGCCCGACTTTGCGCAATAGTCACCGCGTATGGATCTATAGCCGGATCGTCATCCCGCTTTTGCGAGCGGACGGGCGCCGTAGGTGACCCGGACGACCCCGTCGTCATGGCGCTCCGTCACCGCCGCGACACCGAAAACGGCGGACAGCACGCTGGGGGTGAGCGCTTCCAGCACCGGTCCGGACGCGACGATCCGGCCCCGGTCGAGCACCACCAGGCGGTGGCAGCTCCGCACCGCCAAGTCGAGGTCGTGCAGGACCGCCAGCGTGGTGACGCCCAGGGTGTGCACCAGGTCCAGCAGCTCGAACCGGGCCCGGATGTCCAGGTGGTTGGTCGGCTCGTCGAGCACCAGCAGCTGGGGCTGCTGGGCCAGCGCGCGGGCCAGCAGGACCCGCTGGCGCTCGCCGCCGGACAGCGACCCGTAGATCCGGTCCGCGTGCCCGAGCATCCCGGTGCGCTCCAGCGCGTCGACGACGATGTCGTGGTCCTCGGCGGTCTCCCGGTCGAACATGCCCTTGTGCGGCGTCCGGCCGAGCGCGGCGACCTCCCGGACGGTCAGGCCCGGGGGCGTCGGGCTGTTCTGGAGGACGGCCGCGGTCCGCCGGGCGGCGGCGCGGGCGGACAGCGACCAGACGTCCTCCCCGCCGAGCAGCACGGTGCCGCCGGACGGGCGCATCGAGCGGTAGACCGTACGCAGCAACGTCGACTTCCCGCTGCCGTTCGGGCCGAGCAGACCGACGAAATCGCCGGGTGCGACCTCGAGGTCCACGTCGCGGAGGATCGGCGTGCCGCCGATGGTGACGCTGACTTGTCTCAATTGGAGTTTCATGAGTGTGAAAGGCTCCGATCCCGCCGCATCAGCCAGATGAAGAACGGCGCGCCGAAGAGGGCGGTCAGGATGTTCAGCGGGAGTTCGTTCGGCGGGTCCACCGTGCGGCACAGCAGGTCCACCGCGACCAGGTAGACCGCGCCGACGAGGGCCGAGATCGGCAGGACCCTGCGGTGGTCCACGCCGAAGGCCAGGCGCACCAGGTGCGGCACCATCAGCCCGACGAACCCGATGCCGCCCGCGACCGCGATGAGCACGCCCGCCAGCAGGGAGGTCAGCACGATCACCACCACCCGCAGGCGCTTGACGTCCACGCCCAGGGCGGTCGCCGACTCGTCTCCGGTGACCAGCGCGTTGAGCTGCCTCCCGTAGAGCGTCAGCACCGAAGTCACACCGACCACCACGACCCCGGCCACCTGCAACTGGTCCCACCGCGCGCCGGCGACGCTGCCCAGGAGCCAGAACATGATCTGCCGCATGTTGTTCGGCGAGGTCTGCAACTGCAGCAGGCTCGTCACGGACGTGAACACGTAGCTGACCGCGACCCCGGCGAGCACCAGCCGCACCGGGTTGAGCCGCCCGCGCTGCTGGCCCAGCGCGAACACCAGCGCCACCGCGAGCATCGCGCCGGCGAACGCCGCGCCGGACACGCCGAGGCCGCCCAGCGCGCCCGCGCCGAGCGCCATCACGGTGACCGCGCCGACCGAGCCGCCCGCGGACACCCCGAGGATGAACGGGTCGGCCAGCGGGTTGGCGACCAGCGCTTGGAGCACCACGCCCGCCACCGCGAGCCCGGCGCCGCACAGCGCCGCGAGCAGCACGCGCGGGACGCGGAAGGTCCACACGATCTGCTCGTGCGCCGGGTTGACGCCGGGGTCGGTGCCGGTGAGATGGCCCCACACGATCTGCCAGGTGTCGCCGACCGAGACCGGCACCGAGCCGACCGCGGCGGCGACGAGCACCACCACGACCAGCAGCACGCCCAGCACCACCAGGCACAGCGAGAGCGGCACGCCGTGCAGCGGCGCCGGTCTGACCGCCGGGCGGCGCGGTGGTGGGGCCGGGCGGGACACCGCGGGACGGGACACCATGGTCATGGTGATCAGAGCGCCCCGGGGTGGGCGGCCTTCGCGATGGCCTCGACCGCCAGGTGGTTGCTCGGGCCCAGGTACACCGAGTCGGACAGCACGACGAACCGCTTGTTCTTCGCCGCGTCCCACTGCGGGAACCGGTCGAACAGCTTCTGCGCGTCGGCCTTCGGGTCCTCGGACATGTAGTTCACCACGACCAGCACGTCCACGTCGGCCTTGGCGACCTGCTCGGCGGACAGGTTGGCGAACAGGTCCTGCGTCGCGCCCTCGAACGCGTTGACCGCGCCGGCCTTGGCGAAGATGTCGTTCCAGATGCCGTTGCCGCCGACGGAGCTGAACTCGCCGCCCATCGCCATGCCGGGGATGATCAGCATCGCGTTCTGCTTGGGCAGCTTCGCGGTCTTGCCCTCGACCGCCTCGACCCGCTTCTTGGCGTCCGCGATGACCTTCTCGGCCTTGTCGGACACGCCGAAGATCTTGCCGAGGTCGCGCAACAACGCGTAACTGTCCTCGATGGACGGCTTGCCGCTCACCGTGCCCACGGCGCCGCACGACGACGCGGGCGCGTAGGTGTTCGCGCCGATCGCGGCCAGGTCGTCGCGGGTGGCGAAGCCGGCCTCGGCGCGGAACCCGCCGTCGTAGGTGGAGATCACGAAGTCGGGGTTGAGGCCGATCATCGCCTCGCGCGGGATGTCGTAGAGGTCGTTGAGCTTGATGTCACCGGTGGGCAGCTTCTTGATTGCGTCGACCCGACCGTCCACCTCGGACGCGCCGTAGGACTGGGCGTTGGCCACGATCTTGTCGCCCAGGCCGAGTTCGAGCAGCGCGGACACCTCGGCGACCGAGCCGCCGTTCATCACGACGACCCGGCTGGGCGCCTTCTGGTAGGTGTAGTCCTTGCCGCAGTTGGAGATGGTGACGGGGTAGCCGCTCTGCGCGCCACCCGCCTGGTTCGTGCTGCCCGCCGTGGCCGTGGAGCAGGCCGCCGCAGCGACCAGCCCGACCAGCACCAGCGGCAATCGCTTGAGGTTCATCCGGTCCTCCTAGGAGTGCTAGACGCGACGACCGATGCCGCCGCCTCGGGTTCCGCTACCGCCTCGCCCGACTTTGTCGGTGTCCCGTGGGACAATGGATCCGGGGGCCGGAGGCCGGCCGGCAGCCGGTGCAGCCGGTACCCGAGCAACCCCGTCATGCCCGCGGTGCAGGCCAGGAACACCGCCACGGCGGTGAAAGCCGAAGCGTGGTCCGCGAACGGCACACCCGCGTCGCCCGGCGTAGCTCCCAGCACCGCCCGGTAGAACGCGCCCACCACGGCCACGCCGAGAGCGAGCCCGAACTGCGTCACCGTGGTCGCCATGCCCGACGCCGCACCGGCCTCACCGGGCCGCACCCGGCTCAGGATCCCGGCCACCAGCGGCGCGACCACCAGCCCCTGCCCGAACCCGGCCAGCGCGATCATCACCACCAGCGCGGCCGGTTGCGCGGACGACGGCAGCCGGGTGGCCAGCGCCGCCCCGACCAACACCGCCGACAGCAGGCCGCAGCCGATCGCCGGCACCGGCCACGCCACCCGCCGCCCCAGCCGCTTGTTCAGCGCCGACCCCAGCGAGAAGCCGAACCCGAGCGGGACGAACACCAGGCCGGCGGTCAGCGGCGACAGGCCCAGCCCGGTCTGGAGGTAGTACGTGAACACCAGGAACAGCCCGGAGTTCGTGGCGAACAGCGACAGCACGGTCAGCAGCGACAGCCGCATCCCCGGCACGGTCACCACCCGCGGCGGGAACAGCGGCTCACCGCCGGCCCGGTGCAACGCCCGCTGCTGCACCACCAGCACCACGCCCAGCACCGCCGCGACCGGCAACCCCAGCCACAGCCACCACGGACCGTCGAACACCAACGGCACCAGCAACGCGGGCAACGCCACCGACGTCAGCGCCGCCCCCACCAGGTCGAGCTTGTGCGGCGCGCCCGCCGCCGCACCCGGCGCACCCGCCACCGCACCCGGCGCACCCGCCGCCCCGCCCGGCAGCACCCGGTGCGGCGCACCCGGCAGCAGCCGGCCCAGGGCGAGAATCCCGAGCCCGACGGGCACGTTGACCAGGAGCACGGGCCGCCAGCCCCAGCCGAACAGGTCGAGGTCCACCAGCACCCCGCCACCCGCGATCCCGCAGATCACGCCCAGCCCGATCACCACGCCGTACACGCTGATCGCGGTCGCCCGCCGCTCCTCGTCCGGCACGGTGGCCCGGATGATCGCCAGCACCTGCGGCGCCATGAACGCGGCCGTCGCGCCCTGCAGGAACCGGGCCGCGATCAGCAGGTCGGCGGACGGCGCCACCCCGCACAGCAGCGACGTCGCGGTGAACCCCGCGACACCCCACAGGAACACGCCCCGGTGCCCGACCCGGTCGCCCAACCGCGCCCCGGTCACCAGCAAAGCACCGAACGCGATCACGTAAGCCGCGCCGACGAACTGGACCTGGTCGAACCCCGCGCCCAGGTCCCGCTGGATCGACGGGCTGGCCACGTTGACCACGAACCCGTCCACCTGCGTCATGAACGTCGCCGCCAGCACGGCCCCCAGGCCCCACCACTCCCGGCTCACGACGCCCTCCGCAACTCGCCGGTCAGCGCCAGCACCGCACCCACGCAGGCAAGGGACCGCGCGGTCACCATGCCGTTGTGCGTGGTCACCAGCCGGTGCACGGTCATCCCGCCCACGTGCGGTTCCCACGTCGCAGGCCCCGGCCAGTCCGGCGTCTTGCCCTCGGTGGCCTCGAACAGCAGCACCTCACCGTCGAACCGCCGGGGCGTCCACGCCGCACCCAAAGCCGAATTGCGCGCGAACGCCTCGCGCACCACCGGGAACCGGTCGAGGTCGCCCACCATCGCCGCCACCTCGTCGTCACCGGCCGGCGGCAGGTCCCGCCACGCGGCCGGGATCGGGAAGGAGTCCAGCAGCGCCACCAGTTCCACGGTCTCGCCGAGTTCGCTCAACAGCACCGCCATCTCGTGCGCCACCAGCCCACCGAACGACGCTCCCAGCAGCCGGTACGGCCCGACGGGCTGGACCTCCCGCACCCGCCGCACGTAACACGCGGCCAGCTCACCGATCGAGCCGAACCCCTCGTCCGCCACCGGCTGGAGCCCGTACACCGGCTGGTCCGGCAGGTGCGCGAGCAGCGCGGCGAACGACCACGCCAGCCCGGTGGCCGGCGCGACGCAGAACAACGCCGGCCCGCTCCCGTGCACCCGCAACGGCAGGACCGGGTCCAACTCGCTCCCCGTGGCCACCCCCAGCTTCGGCACCAGCTTCGCCACGGTCGGCGCCTCGAACACCGTGCGGATGCCGATGGACACGCCGAACTCCGAGCGCACCCGGCCGATCAGCCGCGCCACCAGCAGGGAGTGCCCGCCCAGCGAGAAGAAGTCGTCGTCGACGCCCACCTCCGGCAGGCCCAGCAACTCCGCGAACAGCCCGCACAGCACGGCTTCCCGGTGGTCGCGCGGGGCCCGGCCGGCGACCGTGGCGGACCGGTCCGGCGCGGGCAGCGCGGCCCGGTCGAGCTTGCCGCTGGTGGTGCGCGGGATGCGGTCCAGCGGAACATAGGCGGGCGGCACCATGTAGTCGGGCAGCCGTTCGGCGGCGAACCGGCGCAACTCGGCGGGTTCGACGTCGCCGACCACGTAGGCCACCAGTCGCAGCAGGCCCGGCGTGTCCTCGCGCGGCACCACGGCGGCCTGCGCGACCGCCGGGTGGCTCACCAGGACCGCCTCGACCTCACCCGGCTCGATGCGGAACCCGCGGATCTTCACCTGGTCGTCCGCACGGCCCAGGAACTCCACCGTGCCGTCCGGGCGCCACCGGGCGAGGTCGCCGGTCCGGTACATTTGCGCGCCGGGCGGCCCGAACGGGTCATCCACGAAGCGCTCGGCGGTCAGCTCGGGCCGGTCGTGGTAGCCGCGGGCCACCGGCGCGCCGCCGAAGTACAGCTCCCCCACGACCCCGGGTGGCACCAGCCGACGGGCGGCGTCCAGCACGTACGCGCGGGTGTTGGTCAGCGGCCGGCCGACGATCGGGTCCGGGCTGTCGGCCAGCCGGCACCAAAGCGTGTCGACGGTGCATTCCGTTGGCCCGTAGAGGTTGTAGACGGACATCCCGGTGTCCCGCAGGGCGCTCCAGAGCGCCGGCCCGGTCGCCTCGCCGCCCAGCGCCAGCACGGCCGGCCGGTGCCGTCCCCCGTCGAGGAACCCGGCGGCCAGCAGCTCTTCGGCGTAGGTGGGCGTGATGTCCATGAAGTCGATGCCGTGCCGGTCGACGTAGTCCAGCATCGCGGCGGGCTCGCGGCGGCGGTCGTCGTCGACGAAGTGCAGTTCGTGGCCGTCCAGCAGCCACAGCAGGCCCTCCCAGGACGTGTCGAACGACAGCGACGCCGACAGCGCGGCCTTCCGCACGGTGCCGCCGGACTCGGGGCGGATCATCGTGTCCCGGTGGTGGTGGAACAGGTTCACCAGTCCGCGGTGCTCGACGACGACACCCTTCGGCGTGCCCGTGGACCCGGACGTGTAGATCAGGCAGGCCGCGTGACCCGGCTCCACCGGCACTTCCAAATCCACATCGGACAGAAGCCGCGGCTCGACGTCCATGAACACCAGCCGGGCCGGGATGTCCGCGCGCCACAGGGCTTTCGTGGTGAGCACGACGACCGGCCGGCTGTCCGCCAGGGTCGCCGCGATGCGCTGCTCCGGGTGGTCCGGGTCGATCGGCACGTAGGCCGCGCCCGCCTTGAGCACCGCCAACAGCGCGACGATGGACTGGGAGGTCCGCGGCAGCAGCATCGCCACGTACCGGTCCGGCCCCGCGCCGCAGGCCACCAGCAGGCGGGCCAGGCGGTTCGCGCGGGCGTTCAGCTCGGCGAAGGTGAGGGTGGCGTCGCCGGCGACCAGGGCGGTGCGGTCGGGGGTCGCGGCTGCCTGCGCCTCGAACAGCTCCGGCACGGTCACGTCCGGCAGCGGCACGGCGGTGTCGTTCCACTCCCCCAGCAGGCGCTCGCGCTCGCCCGGCAGCAGCAGGTCCGCGTCGGCGACGGGAGCGTCCGGCGCGGCGGTCGCGGTCCGGAGGAACGCGCGGAACCGGGTCAGGTGCCCGGTGAGTTCGTCGAGGTCGTAGCAGTTCGGGTTGGCGTCCAGCACGAGCCGCAGCCCGCTGCCGTCCGCCCGGTCGTAGACGTGGACGACCAGGTCCTCCACGAGCCCCGCGCTGACGTTGCGCACGGTCCCGCGGTGGCCCGCGAAGCGGAGGTCGTAGTCGAACGGCATGATGTTGACCGACGGCCCGAACAGCTTGCGCTCGCCCGCCACCAGCTTCAGGTCCCGGCGCAACTGCTCGTAGCGGTAGCGCAGGTGCGGTCGCGCGGCGCGCAGCTCGGCGGCGACCTGGGCGGTCAGGTCGGTCAGGGACGCGCCCGGCTCGACGGTCACCCAGAGCGGCACGACGTTGGTCACCATGCACGGCACGCGCAGCGACACCGACCCCAGCCGCGACATCACCGGCAGGGCCAGGGTCAACTCGTCCGCGCCGGTCATCCGGTGCAGGTAGGCGGCGAAGGTCGCGGTGACGGCCTCGCTCCACATCGCGCCCGCCGGCTGTGCGACCTCTTTGAGCGCGGCGATGTCGGCGGCGTCGAGGTCAGCGCTCACCCGGTGCACCGACCGGGCCAGCTTGCCCGACCGCCGAGCCAGGACGACCGGTGCGGCTCGTCCCTCGGCCTTTGAAGTCCAGTACTCACGAGCGGCTTCATGTTTTGGAGAGTTCACATAGGACTGGTCCTCGGCGACCACGGAGGCCAGCGAACCGAAGGTGTGCTCGGCCGGCTCTCGGCCCTCGACCAGCGCGGTGTACACCCCGGCCACCCGGCGGGCGACCAACGAGAGCCCGTACCCGTCGAGCGCGATGTGGTGGACCCGTTGGTACCACAGGAAGTGCTCTTCTGAAATCCGGAACACGGCTTGGCGGAACACGACGTCCGACTCCAGGTCCACGGGCGTGGCCAGGTCGGCGTGCATCCACGCCAGCGCCTCGGCCTCCCCGGCGACCTCGACCACGTCCACCGACCACGGCCGTTCCGCGAACCGCTGGAACGGCCGCCCGTCGTCGTCCTCGCCGAACACCACGTTCAGCGCGTCGGCCTCGGACACCGCCCGCCGGATCGCGGCGACCAGCAGCGGGACGTCCACCGCGCCGCGGATCTCCACGTACTCGGCGGTGTTGAAGGCGGGGCTGTCCCGGTCGAACTGCTGACCGGTCCAGATCCCCTCCTGCGCGGCGCCCAGCCGCAGCACCTCAGACATCCTGTCCCACCAGCAACTCCAGCCACTCGCCCAGCGTCGGCCGTTCCGCGAGCCGGACGAAGTCGACCTCGGCCCCGGCCTCCCGCCACCGCTCGACCAGCGTCATCAGCCGGACCGAGTCGAGGCCGGCGGCGAACAGGTCCTCCGCGTCGAAGTTCTCCGCCGGGTCGCGGTGGAGCAACTCGGCGACGTCCGCCCTGATGGTCGCCGCGGTCAATTGGCCTGCCACGTAACACCCCCAGTGTTGGATTGCGCGACTGGCGTCGCGCGGCTCGGCCGCCCGAGAGTCGGCTCGTCGCGCCGCGTTTCCCGCCGGTCGAGAAGCGTGATCGTCGGGAAAGGCGACGCGACAAGCCGACGGCGGCCTCGCGACAACAACGGCGAGCCCGTCGGAGCACGTTCAGGCGACGATGTTCTCGTCGTCGTAGACCGTGACGCGGAACGAGACGGCCGGCTCCGGCGTCGCCGTGTGCAGCGCGCGGTGGATCAGGCTCCGGTTGTCCCAGACGAGCATGTCGCCCTTCTCGAACGTCTGGAGGTGGATGTTCTCGTGCTCGTAGGTCCGGTCGAGCTGGCCGGTCGCCTCCAGCAGCTCGTGGAGCAGGTCCGCGCGGTCGTTGCCGTCGCCGTCCTGCACCGACAGGGTGAAGCCCTCGCTCAGGTACAGCACGGTCTCGCCGGTGTGCCGGTGGGTGACCGCGGTGGGGCTGACCACCGGCGGGGTCTTCGCGTTGACCTCGTCGATGATCTCGGAGATCGGCCGGTAGACGTCGGTCGGCCGGATCTTGAAGTAGCGCAGCACGCTGTGCGTCGCGGTGGTGCCCTTGACGGCGAGCTTCAGCTCCTCGGACAGCTTCTCGTACGCCGCCGCCATGTTGATGAAGTACGTGCCGCGGTTCTTGGCCGGCACCACCTGCGGGTAGATCATGGTGATGTCGAAGGGCTCCGGCATGAACTGGTAGTCCGAGTGCCAGAACTTCCCGGTCTTCGGCACGCCGATCTGCGAGCCGTCGGTCTCCTTGACGTTGGAGGAGACGAAGACCTCCGGCACCTCCGGGTGGTGGTAGACCGGCTCGTAGTACTCGGCGGTGCGGCCCAGCCGCTTGCCCAGCGCCAGGAACTGCTGCGGCGACAGGTCCTGGTGCTTCAGCACGGCGATCTTGTTGGTGTAGACGGCCTTCTTCAGCGCCGCGATGTCCTCGGCGGACGCGGTCTCGGCGTCGAAACCCTCCACGACCACGCCGAACGCCTTGTCAGCCTGCGGGGTGATTTCCATGTGCAGTCCTCTTAGCGGGTTTTGTGTTCCAGCGATTTCCGGCACCTGAGTAGTCGTCGTTCGACTGTGGGCGGTTCCCTCCCCAACGCCCACCTTGCGCAAGAATTCCCTTGTGGTTACCGGACATTGGCGCTCACGCCGACCCGGTGGTGCGCCACCGCTTGCCGCGCAGCAACCGGAGGTGGCAGGCGTGGATCACGGCGGCGGTCCCGTCCGGGTCGTCGCGCATCACCAGGTGCCCGCTGCCCGGGACCACGAGGTGCCGCGCACCGGGCAGGACCCGGCTGGCGCGCACCGCGTCGCCGGGCGGCACGACCTGGTCCTGGGCGGCCCACACCAGGTTCACCGGGGTGGTGTCGCCGACCTCCGGCGCGCGGAACCGGTAGCGGCCCGCGTACCGGGCCAGCGCGCGCAGGTCGCTGCCCACCATCGACGCCACGTCGGCCACCGCCGTGCTCAGCGCCGCCGGCCGGGCCGACAGGCTGCCCAGGACCAACCTGCGCACCCACGGCCGGTCCAGCAGCCTCGCCCGCGTCCTGGGTGCGAACGCGGACACCAGCCGCAGCATGGCGCGCGTCTTGGCCACGCACAGGGACGCGTGGCCCATCGCGCGGAAACCCACGCTGCACAACGCGGTCACCGCCGCGACCGGCACGCGACGGGCCAGTTCCAGCGCGACCGCGCCGCCGAGCGCGTGCCCGACGACGTGCGGCCGGTGGACGCCGAGGGCGGCCAGGTGCTCGGCGACGTACTCGGCGATGCGGGGCACGACCTCGTGGTCGTAGACGACGCCCGGCACGCCGTTGTGCCCCGGCAGGTCCAGGGCGACGGCCCGGACGAAGCCGGGGATGCGTTCGACGACGGCGTCCCAGCTCGCGCGGCCGAGGCCGGCTCCGTGGAGCAGCACGAGCTGGGGTTCGCCGTCGGCCCGCCGCGGGGCCTCGACCATGTGGGTGTTCCCGTCTCTCTTGTGCCGACGTGCTCGCCACGAACCCGCGAACGGCGTCAAGAGGCGGTCACCTTCGGCCGGGGCGCCGACGCCGGCACCGGAGCGGGGACCTCGTTGCCCGCCAACGCCTTGAACCGGCGCAGGCGCAGGCTGTTGGAGACGACGAACACCGAGCTGCCCGCCATGATCAGGCCGGCCAGCATCGGGTTGAGCAGGCCGCTCGCGGCCAGCGGCACGGCGGCCACGTTGTAGGCGAACGCCCAGAACAGGTTGCCCTTGATGGTGCCCAGGGTGCGGCGGGACAGCCGGATCGCGTCCGCCACCACCCGCAGGTCGCCGCGCACCAGCGTCAGGTCGCCCGCCTCGATCGCCACGTCGCTGCCGGTGCCCATCGCGATGCCGAGGTCGGCCTGGGCGAGCGCGGCGGCGTCGTTCACGCCGTCGCCGACCATCGCCACCACCTTCCCCTGCCCCTGCAACCGCTTGACCTCGTCGACCTTGCCCGCGGGCAGCACCTCGGCGACCACCTCCGTGATGCCGACCTCCGCCGCGACCGCCTGCGCCGCCGCCGCGTTGTCGCCGGTCAGCAGCACGGGCGTGAGCCCGAGCTTGCGCAACTGGGCCACGGCTGCCTTGCTGGTCGGCTTGACCTGGTCGGACACCACGAGCAGGCCGCGCACCGCGCCGTCCCACCCGACCGCGACCGACGTGCGCCCGGCGGCATCGGCCGACGCCCGCGCGGACGCCAGTTCGGACGGCAGGTCCGCCGAGATCAGCGAGGTTCGGCCCACGACGACCTTCCGGCCGTCCACCTCACCGCGCACGCCCAGGCCGGTCTCGCTGGTGAACTCGCCGACCGGCGGCAGTTCGCCGACCCGGTCCCGCGCGCCGACCACGATGGCCCGCGCGATCGGGTGCTCCGACGCGCTCTCCACCGCGCCCGCGAGCCGCAGCAGCTCGGCGTCGGTCACCCCGTCCGCCGGGACGACGTCGACCAGGGTCATCTCGCCGGTGGTGACGGTGCCGGTCTTGTCCAGCACCACGGTGTCCACGGCCTTGGTGGACTCCAGCACCTGCGGCCCCTTGATCAGGATGCCCAGCTGCGCGCCCCGGCCGGTGCCGACCAGCAGCGCCGTGGGCGTGGCCAGGCCAAGCGCGCACGGGCACGCGATGATCAGCACCGCGACGGCCGCCGTGAACGCCGCCGGCAGCGGCTGCGCCGAGCCGATCCAGTAGCCCAGGGTGGCCAGGGACAGCGCGATCACGCCGGGCACGAACACCGCCGACACCCGGTCCGCGAGCCGCTGCACCTCGGCCTTGCCGGTCTGCGCCTCCTCGACCAGCTTCGCCATCTGCGCCAACTGGGTGTCCGCGCCGACCCTTGTGGCCCGCACGACCAGCCGGCCGCCCGCGTTCACGGTCGCGCCGACGACGTCGTCACCCGGCCCGACCTCGACCGGCACCGACTCGCCCGTCAGCATCGACGCGTCGACCGCCGACGAACCCTCGACGACCACGCCGTCCGTGGCGACCTTCTCACCCGGCCGCACCAGGAACAGGTCGCCGACCGCCAGCGCCGACACCGGCACGGTCGCCTCGACGCCGTCCCGCAGCACGGTGACGTCCTTGGCGCCCAACGACAGCAGCGCCCGCAGGGCCGCGCCGGAACGCCGCTTGGCCCGCGCCTCGAAGTACCGGCCGCACAGGATGAACAGGGTGACCCCGGCCGCGACTTCGAGGTACATGTTGCCCTCGCCGGGCGTGCGCTCCAGCGTGATGCGGAACGGGTGCTTCATGCCGGGGATGCCCGCCGTGCCCAGGAAGAGCGTGTAGAGCGACCACGCGAACGCGGCGATCGTGCCCACGGACACCAGCGTGTCCATGGTGGCCGCGCCGTGCCGCAGGTTCGCGAACGCCGCCCGGTGGAACGGCCACGCGCCCCACACCACGACCGGCGCGGCCAGCGTGAGGCACGCCCACTGCCAGTACTCGAACTGGAGCTGGGAGAACATCGACAGCGCGATCACCGGCACGGACAGCACGGCCACGATCCACAGCCGGTTCCGCGCCGCCGCCAGTTCCGCGTCGTGCTCCGCCGCCTCCGCTTCCTCCGGGTCGACGGCGTCCACAGTGGACACAGGCGCGACCACGGGCTTGGCGGTGTAGCCGATCTCCTCGACGGCGCTGATGATGTCCGCCTGGGGGATGGTCAGCGACAGGACCACCTTGGCCTTCTCGGTGGCGTAGTTGACCGTCGCCTCGACGCCCTCGATCTCGTTGAGGTGGTTCTCGACCCGCGCCGCGCAGGAGGCGCAGGTCATGCCACCGATGAGCAGCTCCAGCTGCGTGTCAGCCGCCGTGGCCATGGGGCTTCCCCTCCGAAGACGTTCCCTCGGCAGGAGTGCCGTGACCGCCGTTGCGGACGGCCTCCTCGTTCTTGGCCTTGGCCGCGGCGAACGCCTCCTCGCTCAGGCCGTGCGGCGGCGGGTTCGGGCCCTCGACGCGGACCGTGAACGCGGCCGTGCGGACCACGCCCTGGTGCTGGAAGTCCAGGAACATCCGGTAGTCGCCGTAGGAGTCGGCGTTGGCGTAGAACACGATCTCCGGCCCGGACGGGGTCTGGCCGTCGCCGGGCGTGCCGTCCGGGTGGACGTGCAGGTAGGCCAGGTCGCCGTCGCGCAGCGCCACCAGGTGGCCGTACGCGCCCAGGTACGGCTCCAGGTCGGTGACCGGCTTGCCGTCCTTCTTCACGCTCAGCGTGAGCTTGCCGTCCTGGCCCGGCTTGAGGGCGCCGTCCAGCGTCACCTCGTAGCCGTCCACGACCGAGGTGGCCGACACCGCGGGCAGCGGCTGCGGCCGGTAGTCGCCGGAGACGGACACGTCCGCGCCGAGCGTCTCGCCGTGGATGCCCCACAGCGGCTTGTAGTCGGCGAACACCCGGTACTCGCCGGCCACCGGGATGGTCAGCGGCACCCGCCACACGCCGTCCGGGCCGAGGTTGGGGTGGATGTGCTGGAACTGCGTGAGGTCCCGGCTGGCCACGATGAGGTGCATCAGCTTCTCGTGCTGCGGCTGGTACTTCACCAGCGGCGTGCCGTCGTGCTGGAGGACCTGGAAGGCGAACGTCTGCGGCACGCCCGCCGGGAAGTTGTCGGTGAGCACCTTCAGGTACATGCTCTCGTGGGAGATCCGCAGCCCGCCGGGGCCGCCCTCCTCCGCGGGCGCCGCCGCCGCGGCCGGGGCGGGGGCCGCCGCGCTCGGGGGCGGACCGGCGATCCGGCCGACGACGTACGCGCTGCCGAACACCAGCACCAGGGCGAGCGCGAACGCCCCGAGCTTCGTCAACGTCTTCATGAATACCGTCCTGGGGGACGAAGGGGTGACCGAACGGGATGCGAATAAGAGCCCGTGTCGGGACATTACGCAGAAAACGACCGCCCGGTCCATCCACCATTGGTGAACACACCCCGGAAATACAGTGCGCAATTACCCCTCAATGGCGCGGGCAATTACCAGCGCAGCAGGCACGCGCCGAACGACATGCCGCCGCCGAAGCCCAGCAGCAGGACCAGGTCGCCTTCGTGCAGCAGGCCGGCCCGGTTGGCGTGGTCGAGGGTGAGCGGCACCGAGGCGCTGCCGACGTTCGCGTACTCCTCCACCGTGCGGTGAGTGGTCGCCGACGTCAGGCCGCACGCCCGCACCAGCTCGGTCAGCAGCACCCCGTTGGGCTGGTGCGGCACCACGTGCTGCACCTCGTCCGCCGACACACCAGCTCTGGCCAGCAGTTTGTCCACGAACGGCGGCACCTCGGCCAGCACGATCCCGCTCACTCCCCGCCCGATCATGCGGAAGAAGTGCTCCCCGCTCGCGACCGTCTCGGGCGAGGCGGGCACCCGGCTGCCGCCCGCCTCCACGCGGATCAACTCGCTCGCGTCGCCGCGACTGGCCAGTTCGTGCGCGACCACTCCACGCCCGGTCGGCACCGAACCCACCACGGCCGCGCCCGCGCCGTCGCCGAACAGCACCGCCGTGCGCCGGTCGCCGAAGTCCAGGATGCGCGAGTACACGTCCGCGCCCACCACCAGCGCGTGCGCGCCCGGCCGGTCCGCGACCAGCGCACGGGCCGTGACCAGGCCGTGCACGAACCCGGCGCACACCGCGTTGACGTCCCAGCACGCCGCTCCGTAGGCACCCAGCCGGTCCTGCACCAGGCACGCCGTGGGCGGCTGCGGGTGGTCCGGGGTGGAGGTCGAGACGATCAGGTAGTCGACGCGGTCCACCCCGAGGCCGGCGTCCGCCAGGGCGAGCGCGGCGGCCCGCGCGGCGAGGTCCGACGTGGCCTCGTCGGCGGCGGCGAACCGGCGCGAGCGGATGGCGGTCTTGCGCACGACCCAGTCCGGCGCGGCACCCGGCACGCGGCGCGCCAACTCCTCGTTCGACACCGCGAGCGCCGGCACGGCGGACCCGGTGCCGAGGATTCCGACGGAAGTGGACACAGCGGCCTCCAAGTCGGAGAGGCGTTTCGTGCCCGGGAAACTAGTCCGCTTTTTCGGCGACCCGCAACGGCCACCGCCGGAACTCGACCCCGGGCCACCACGGGCGATTACCGAGCAGTTCCCCGAACCGTTCCCGGACGATTCCCGAACGGGTTCACATATGACCCGTGCGATCTTCAGGGTCAACTCGTGACATCGCGCGTCTGGGTCTTGTCGGTGGTGCCCGCCATGCTTGCACCATGACCGACAACGTGATCGACATCGAGGGCCTCCGGTGCCGGTACGGCGCCTTCGAGGCCGTCCGGGGGATCTCCCTCCAGGTGCGGCGCGGCGAGCTGTTCGCCCTGCTCGGCACGAACGGCGCCGGCAAGACCACGACCATCGAGGTGCTGGAGGGCCTGAACAAGGCCACCTCCGGGACCGTCGAGGTGCTCGGCCTCGACCCGATCCGGGACCGCGCCGCGCTGCGCCCCCGCACCGGCGTGATGCTCCAGAAGGGCGGGTTCAGCGGATCGCTGACCGTGCTGGAGACGGTGAACCTGTGGCGCAACCTCACCGCCGGTCCCCGCCCGGCGGACGAGGCGCTGGAGATGGTCGGCCTGTCGGACAAGGCGGGCGTGGCCGTCGAGCAGCTCTCCGGCGGCGAGGGCCGGCGGCTGGAGCTGGCGCTGGCCGTGCTCGGCCGCCCGGAACTGCTGTTCCTCGACGAGCCGACCACCGGCATGGACCCGGCGTCGCGCCGCCGCACCTGGGACGTCGTGCGCGAGCTGCTGCGCGACGGCACCACCGTCCTGCTCACCACGCACTACCTGGAGGAGGCGGAGAACCTCGCCGACCGGGTGGCGATCATGAAGGCCGGCGAGATCGTCACCGTCGGCACGCCGGAGCAGGTCGTCCGCGCCCTGCCCGCCCGCATCACGTTCCACCTGCCCGCGGGCACCCCGCCCGAGCTGTCCCACTCGACCCTGCGCCAGGACGGCGACCGGGTCACCTACCACTCCACCGACCTCCAGTCCGACCTGACGGACCTGCTGGCGTGGGCCAACGGCAACGCGACCACGCTGACCGACCTGGCCGCCCGGCCCGCGTCCCTGGAGGACGTGTTCATGGACATCGCCACCACCGACGAGCCCGCGGAGGCCTCCCGATGAGCACCCAGACGATCCCGGCGGGCGTGCCGAGCCTGTACGCCCAGATGGCCACCATGGTGCGGATGGAGCTGCTGCTCCTGCGCCGCAACATGACCGCGACGATGCTGTCCGTGGTCACCCCGCTGGTCGTGGGTGTCCTGCTGGTCAGCGGGCGCGGGTACGACACGGAGAGCGGCGTCGCCCGGATGTCCGGCGTGATCGGCATGGTGGCGGTGTTCTGCGTGCACCACCACCTGACCACGGCGTACGCGTCGCGGCGGCAGGAGATGGTGCTCAAGCGGCTGCGGGCGGGCATCCCGTCGGACCGGACCATCCTGATCGGCGCGGCCAGCGCGACCATCCTGGTGTTCCTGGTGCAGGCCGCACTCCTGGTCGCCTACGGCGTGGTCGTGCTGGACATGCCGGTGCCCGCGAACCCGTTGACCATGCTGGTGGCGATGTTGTTGGGGTCCGCCGTGCTGGCCGCGTTCGGCGCGGCGCTGTCCGCGGTGACCCGCAGCTCCGAGGCCGCGATGCTGACCACCCTGCCGTCCATGCTGGTGTTCCTGATGGCGCCGGGCGTGCTGGTGCCGCTGGGCGCGCTGCCGGAGAGCGTGGAGCGGATCGCGTCGTTCCTGCCGATGGGCCCGTTCACCGAGATCATGCGGACGAGCTGGCTGGGCCACGAGATGGGCGGCGGCGAACTCCTGGGCTTCGGCGGCACCACGCTGCACGCGCTGCCGTGGCTGGGCGCGCTGGTGGTGTGGCTGGTCATCGGCGCGGCCGTGACCACGAAGTACTTCCGCTGGGAGCCTCGGCACTGATGGTCGTCGCACTCCGGTCCGCTAGCCTCATGCGGGTGATCGCCGCTCCGGCAGACGCCCTGTCGAACCCGCGCATGCGGCGGGCGCGGCTGTTCACCATCGTCGGCATCGCCGGTGGCGTCGCGGTGTGCCTGGTGCTGGCGGCCCTGGGCCTGCGGCAGGAACCGAGCGTCGTGCGCAACGCACTCGGCGCGGTCGGCCTGCTGCTCTTCACCGCCGCGCTCGCCGGGGCGCTCTACCGGTCGGTCACCCCGGGTCTGCCCGCGCGGACGGGCAACCGGCTTTTGATGGGTTTCGGTGCGGCGGCGGCGCTTTCGGTCCCGCTGGTGGGGCCGGTGGGCGTGCCGCAGTGGCAGCCGTGGACGTTCGTCGGGGCGGCCGTCGTCGGCGCGGCCCCCCTGCTGCTGCGGGCGTGGTGGGCGGTGGCCCTGATGGCCGGCACGGTCGCCGTCTCGGCGGCGACCGCCTGGTTCTTCGATGGGGACGTGCTGAGCCAGGTCGGCGTGACCGTCGCGTTGGGACTGTCGGTGGCCGCGTGGAACGCCCTGCACCTGTGGGGCTGGACGTTCCTGGTGCAGGCGCAGGAAGGCCGCGACGCGCTGACCCGGCTCGCCGCGACCGAGGAGCGGCTGCGCTTCGCCCGGGACGTGCACGACCTGTTGGGGCACAACCTGTCCGTCATCGCGTTGAAGGCCGAATTGGCGTCCCGGCTGGCCCTGGTCGACGGCGAGCGGGCCAGCCGCGAGGCGGACGAGGTGCGCGCCCTGGCCGCGGCGGCCCTGACCGAGATGCGCGAGGTCGTGCACGGCTACCGCCGGGTCGACCTGCGCGACCAGGTCCTGGCGGTGGCGCAGGTGCTGCGCTCGTCGGGCGTGCGGTGCACCGTCACCCAGCCGGAGGAAGACCTGCCCCCGGAACTGGCCGCGCCGCTGGTGTCCGTGCTGCGCGAGGCCGGCACCAACGTGATGCGGCACAGCAAGGCCGATTGGTGCACCATCGAGGTCGTCCGCGAGGATGCGGGCGCACGCCTGACCGTGGTCAACGACGGCGCCGCCGCCGCGACCCCGGACGAGCGCAGCAGCGGCCTGCGCGGCCTGGCCGACCGCCTCGGCGACGTCGGCGGCACGCTGCGCACGTGGAGGGAGGACGGCATGTTCACGCTGGAGGCGATCGTGCGGGCGGACACGTGATCCGGGTGATGCTGGCGGACGACGAGGACCTGATCCGCACGGCACTGGCCGCACTGCTGTCCCTGGAAGAGGACATCGAGGTGGTGGCCCAGGCCCAGGACGGCCGCGCGGCGGTCGAGGCCGCCGCCGCCCACCGTCCCGACGTGGCGGTCCTGGACCTGGAAATGCCGAAGATGGACGGGTTGGAGGTGACGGCCGAGTTGAAGCGCTCCCTGCCAACGTGCGCCGTGATCATCCTGACCGGCCACGCCCGACCGACTCACTTGCAGCCGGCCCTGAACACCGGCGCCAAGGCTTATCTCCCGAAGGGCTCTCCGGGCGGGACTTTGGCCGATGTGATCCGCCGGGTCCACGAGGGCGGTCGCTATGTGGACCCCGGCCTGGCAGCGGACGCCCTCACCGCGCCGGAGTGCCCGCTGACGCCGAGGGAGGTCGAGGTGTTGAGACTCGCCGAGTACGACACCCCGGTCTCCACGATCGCCGCCAAGACCCACCTGTCGGTCGGCACAGTCCGCAACTACCTGACCGCGGCCGTCAGCAAGCTCGGCGTTTCGTCCAGAACCGAAGCCTTCCGACTCGCCCACGAAAACGGCTGGCTCTGAGCTTGTCGGGGCGCGCAGCGCCTGCTTTCCGCGCGCAGCGCGCTTGCTTTTGGGCTTTTCCGTCATCCTTGGCGGCCTGCCCGCCGGCGAGGCGCTTTTAGTAAATCTTTTCAAGAAACGCGCTGCGCTCTCTCAAGATCAAAAGTGCCTCGCCTGCGGGCAGACGACCGATGGGGGAGGGAAGAGCGTCGGTTCCCCCCACCGCATGGCCCGGCAAAGCCAACCACGGATTCACCGGGTGCCGCTAAAAACTCTTGCTCGTTCCTCGCAAAACTTTTTGGCGGCACCCGGTGAATCCGTGGTAGCCCTTCGGGCAGGCCATGCGGTGGGAACCGAAGCCCCGCCGTGGCTGATAGCCGGCCCGCCGCGCGGAGCGCGGCCCAAAAGCAGCCGCTGCGCGGCGAAAAGCAAGCCGCTGCGCGGCGAAAAACGAGTGGTGCGTGGCCCCGGCGGGTTGTGTTGGGTTAGCGGATTGTGTGAGGTCAGCCGGCCAGGCCGAGGACGGTTTCGGTGTCGAGCGCGGGCCATTGGGTCGGGTCGTCGCCGAGCGCGGCCAGCTCAGCCACCTGGAGTCGGCACCACGGCGGGACCGACACCTCGTTCGTCGTCACCGCGTACACGAAGTCCGCCCAGTCCACCCACTCGAAGTCGCCCACCTCCAACGGGTCGGGCGTCGGCCGCGCATCCGTCACCACCCGGTAGACCGGGGTCACGGCGTCCTCCGCGACCCCGCCCTCCGTGACCGCCCGGTACCTCGACGCCGGGAGCACCAGCTCCGGGACCGGGGTGGTCAGGCCGAGTTCGGCCCGCAAAGTGCGGACCACCGCTTCCGGGACCGGTTCGCCGGGGGCGGGGTGGCCGTGGCAGGTGTTGGTCCAGACGCCCCGCCAGGTGCGCTTCGCGTGACCGCGCATGGTCAGCAGCAGTCGCCCGCCGGGGGTGAAGACGTAGCAGGAGAACGCCAAGCGCTCCATGGTTCCTCCATCAGGGAAGTGGTCAGCCCGCGAGCACGAAGGCTGCCGCGATCACCGTGCCCCACCCGGTGGAGGCCACCTGGAGGGGGACGAACTTGGCCCTGGGCCGCAGGAACGCCAGCGCGTCCTCCAGGGACTTGCCGCGCACGCCCCGCCAGGTGCCCGACACGTGGAACAGGGCGAACGCGATGGCCGCGACCATCGGCAGCGCACCCCAGGTGAAGCCGCCCAGCGACAGGATCGAGACGCACACCGTGGTGCCGCCGACCGCGATCAGACCGGTCGCCACCGCCATCGCGCGGGTCAGGCCCAGCGCCCGGACGCACGTGTTGATGTCGAACGCGGCGTCCTCCGGCCAGTCCTCGGCGGTGTTGACCATGACGATGCCGACCTGGTTGAGGCCGAAGCCGACGATCACGGCCAACAGGGTCCAGGACAGCTCACCGGGGATGGACCGCACGACGATCAGCATCGGCAGCCACAGCAGCACCGCGGCCAGGCCGGGGATCTGGAGGACACCCGAGTTCTTCAGGTGGATCGGCGGGATCGAGTACTGGGCGCCGATGTAGAGGGTGAAGGCGACCAGCGGCAGCAGGTCCCAGTTGCCGGTGCGGAAAGTGTGGTACGCCGCGAGGGCCATCACGGCCACGCCGGTGATGGCGATCTGCACCCGCACGTTGCGCAGGCCCAAGCCGTACACGGCCTCGGACAGGCGCGTCTTGTAGACCGCGTCCACGTCCCGGTCGGCGTACGCGTTGGTCATGTCGATGAAGTGCATGACCGACAGGGCCATCACGATGACCAGCGCGAAGTCCAGGGTGGCGAGCGTGCTCGCCGACTCCACCGACAGCAGGGTCGGGATCGAGTAGATCGCCAGCATGACGGCCAGGTACTCGACGCGGCGGATGCGGATCGAGTACAGCAGGCGGCGGCCGGCGGTGAGCGGGGTGGTGGGTGCGGCGGTCGCGCGCACCTCTTCGACGGACATTTCGGGTACCTCCGGGGGATGGGTGCTCACCGGCCGGCGAGCACGAAAGCGGCGGCGATGACGGTCGCCCAGCCGGTGGTGGCCACCTGGAGCGGGACGAGCTTCGCCCTGGGCCGCAACAGGGCCAGGCCGTCCACTTCGGACTTCCGACGCACCAGGCGGGCCGTGCCGAGGACGTGCGACGCGGCGAAGCCGACGGCCGCCACCAGCGGGAGCAGGCCGAACGTCGGGCCGCCCTCGGCCAGCAGACCGGCGATGGCGACGGTGCCGCCGACGCAGACCATGCCCGTCGCGAACACCATCGCGCGGGGCAGGCCCAGGGCGATGACCGACGTGCGGATGCCGTGGGCGCGGTCCTCGGGCAGGTCCTCGGCGGTGTTGACGACGATGATGCCGATCAGGGCCGCGCCGACGCCGGCGACCGTGGCCACCAACGGCCAGTCGAACTCGCCGCCCAGCGCGCGCACCACGATCGTCATCGGGATCCAGATGATGATGACGACCGCGATGAGCGGCTGGAACACGCCACGGGTCTTGAAGTGCAGCGGCGGCACCGAGTACTGGGCGACCAGGGCGGTCTCCACCGCGATCAGCGGCAGCAGGTCCCAGTGCCCGGTGTGCGCCGAGAGGGCGACGGCGAGCGCCGCCCCGACCACCGCGGTGACGCCGATCTGCCGGCGGACGTTGCGCACGCCCAGCCCGTACACCGCCTCGGACAGCCGCGACTTGTAGGTCGCGTCCACCTCGCGGTCGGCCAGGGTGTTCACCATGTCGGCGATGTGCACGACAGCCAGCACGGTGACCAGGGTCAGCGCGAAGGTGCCGGACAGCAGATCGGCGGCCGTGTCGACCGACAGCAGCGCCGGGACGAGCATCACCGACAGCCACACCGGGAAGAACTCGATGCGGCGGATGCGCAGCGACCAGTCCAGCTTGCGCAGGAAGCCCGGTCGACGCACCGGTTCGGGGACGGTCAAGCGCGGGCTCTCGGTCGTGGTCATGGCTTGCTCCTAGAGGATCTGGATGCGCTGGAGGTGCCGGGAGGAGTTGCCGCGGAACGCGTTGCGGCCGTGCAGGAGCGCCTGGTTGTCCACCGCGACGATGTCGCCGTCGCGCCACTCGTGGTGGTAGCAGACCTCCGGGTCGTGCATGCGGTCGCGCAGGTCCGCCATGAACGCCTCCGCGTCCGCGCCGGACTTGCCGTCGATCTCCACCCACACCGGGTTGCGGTACCGCTCGGGGTCGAGCGGTTCGCCGTAGCGCAGGACCGTCTCGCCGGTCTCCGAGTGCTCCGCCAGCAGCGGCGACACGGTCTCGCCGCCGTAGTAGCCGAGCTTCTCGGTGCGGTAGGTGACCCGAGTACCCGCCCACTCGCGCACCAGCTCGGCGGGCGTGCGGCGCAGCACTTCGACGCTGTCGGAGAACACGGTCTCGCCGCCACCGCCCGCCACCGGCGCCTCGACGCACTGGAACAGGAAGTAGCGCGGAGCCTGCTTGGCGAACGCCCCGTCCCAGTGGAACGGCACGTCGGTGCGGCTGAACAGGTAGTTCTTAGGGTCCTCCTGGACCACCAGGTCCAGCACGGCCCCGAAGTCCCAGTGCAGCACCTCGCCCCACTGCGTGCAGTACTCGACGAGGTCTTCCTTGTCCAGCAAGGGGAAACCTCGCAGAACGACCACTTTGGACTCGACCGTCCAGCGCTCCAGCACGGACGGGTGGATGTCGCGCAGGTCCGCGGCGCCGTCGGCGGTCACCAGCCGGCCGAACGGCGACAGCGGCGTCTCCTCGACGCGCAGTTGGTCTGCCTTGGTCATGACGCGATCCCTTCCGGCGGGAACTCGGGGTTGACGTAGTGGCTGGGCCGGCCGTTGCGCCAGATCAGGGAGGCGTTGTCGCGCTCCGCCTGGGCCCGCTTGACCAGGGTCATCGTGGTGCCGTCGTCCACGACCACGCCGTGCCACGGGGTGAGCCAGCTGTCCCTGGTGCGGATGAGGTGGAAGCCGATCTTCTCGGCGTGCCGGGGCTGCGGGTGGATCGACAGCCGCATCGAGTCGGGGAACTCCGCGGCCACCAGGTCGCCCCAGGCGCGGCTGCGCTGGATCATCCGGTACGCGAAGTCCTTGCAGTGCTCGCGCAGCTTGGTGCGGCTCATCTCCGGGTGCAGCGGCGTCTGGTCCTCGACCATGAACCGGTGCATCCCGTTGAACAGCGAACGCGCGCCGAGGTCCGTGCGCACCTCGGCGCGCAGGTCGTCCAGCGGCGTGGCGAAGCGCTCCAGCAGCAGGCGGCGCATCTCGTCGTAGTCGGTCAGGCCGAACGCGTCGTCCAGCGAGTACAGCGACACCGAACTCGCGCCGGTCTGGTCGATGATGCGCCGCAACTCGTCGCGGTAGGCGGTCACGTCGTCGTCCGGGATGCCCAGGATGTCGGAGAAGACGTGGCCGTCCGAGCAGATCAGGATGCGCGCGCCCGGCGGGTGGTAGTGGCTCACCTGCTCGCAGAACGACTGGAGGAACTCCACCGAGATCCGCTCGCCGAGGTCGGGCAGCGAGCCGACGACCTTCTCCGGGTTGCGCGACTTGGCGGGGAAGGCGGGCAGCACGAAGTGCACCGGCTCGCCGGCCAGCACGTAGCGCAGCACGCGGTTCTCGTGGGTGTCGTAGCACTGGTCGCACGGCTGTTCGCCGCACGGGTCGTCGGGGTGTTCGAGGCGGCGGAACCGGAAGGTCAGCGCGAGTATCCGCTGTGCGCGTCGACTCGCCTGCCTGAGGATTCCCTCGTGCTCGACTGCGGTCATGTCGTGTCCGATCGCATCGTGGTTTCACTGTCGGGCAACGGGTCGCCGCGCCCGAGCACGCGTTCGCGCCGCCTCACGCGAACACCTCCTCGGTCGGACCGATCGGCACCAGGTCCGTCCGCCTGCTGATCCCCAGCTTCCGGTAGGCCCTGGTCAGGTGCTGCTCGACGGTGCTGACCGTGATGAACAGCTTGTGCCCGATCTCGCGGTTGGTGTGACCGCGGGCAGCCAGGTTCACGACGCGCCGCTCGGCGTCGCTCAGGGCGGCGAGCCCGTCCTCCGCCCCTCCGCCGCGCTCGTCGAGCGCGTCGTGGAGCGGTAGCAACTTCTTCCGCAGCAGCCCGGCGTGGCAGCCCTCGGCGAGTTGGAGGGCGCGCCTGCCCATCATCTTGGCGCGCCCGAACTCGCCGAGCGCCTGGCCGGTCTGGCTGAGGTCGGCGAACGCGTGCGCGAGTTCGTGCCGGTCGCCGCCGGCGTGCAGGAGGTCCATCGCCTCGCACAACATCGCCTGGCGCTGCTTGGGCGCGCACGCGGACGCCAGCGCGCGCAGGCCCATGCCCTTGGCGCGCGGGCTGTCCGCGCCGGGCAGGGCCAGGTGCTCGGTGAGCAGTTCCCGCGCCCGTTCGGGCCGGCCCTGGCGGACGTGCACGCGGGCGAGGTCGACCCGCCACGGCAGGGTCGACGGGTCGTCGACGTCCCACCGCACGGCCAGTTCCCCGGCGGCGCGGAAGTCCGCGAGGGCGGCCTGCTGCCGGTCCGCCGCGTCGTAGTGGACGCCCCTCGCGCGCAGGTACCGGGGCCAGAACAGGGTTCGGCGCAGCGCGGCCGGTGTGGGCCTGCGGAGCGCTTCGTCGGCTTCCTCGGGCTGGCCGGTCATGGTGGCGGCGAGGACGAGGTGGGCGAGCGGCGAGCCGATGGCGACACCCCAGGAGGTCGCGGACATCGTGGTCAGCGCTTGGCTTGCGTACCGCTGGGCCACCGCGAGGTCACCGCGCCGCAACGCGATCTCGGCCCGGACGTCGGACAGCACGGCGCGCCAACTGGCGACTTCACGCCGGTCGGCTTCCTCGTGCAGCCGTTGGCACCAGTCTTCGGCGCGGTCGAGCTGGTCGGCGCCGATCAGCGCACGCAGGGCGGCCCACACGGCGACGAGGATCGAATCGCCGGGCCGGGCGCGCTGGAGCACTTCCTCCGCCCGGTCCAACGAAAGCCGGTCGGTGGGTTTCGTGCCGTCCGGGTGGCAGTGGTGGAGCCAGTCGACGGTGGCCAGGTGGTCGGCGGCGATCTCCGGGTCGGGGTGCTCGTTGAGGTGGTCAAGGCCGTCCAGCACTTCCGCCGCGTCATCCGGCCGGCCGTACCAGGCCAGGGAACGTACGAGCATCAGGGCGTCGCGCGCGTCGAGGAGGTCCGCGCGGGCCGCGTCCTGCAGGGACGTCAGGTGGCGCAGGACGCTCGACGGCTTGGACCGCCAGTGCAGCCGGACCAGCCCGGCCTCGACGGCCGCCCGTTCGCGCGGGTCGTCGGTGGAGGCGAGGGCCAGGTCCAGGCAGTCGACGGCGTGGGCCGTGGCGTCCTCCGCCGCGGCCTCGGCCGCCGCCGTGACGAGCACCGGCACGGCCCACGGCTCGACCGGCTCACCCACGGCCACCAGGTGCGCGGCGACCTCGGCGGCGGGTGCGGCGTCGTCGTGCAGGAGCCGGGCCGCCTTGTGCCGCAACGCTTCCAGCACATCAGGCGGGCAGTCTTCGAGCACCGCCGCGCGCACCGCCGGGTGGTGGAACTCGTGGCCGTCGACCAGACCGGCCTCACCGAGCGCGGTCACGGCCTGGCGGGTGGCGGCCGGGGTGACGTCGGCGAGCGCGGCCACCAGGTCCGTGGACGCGCGGGAACCGGCCGCGGCCACCGCGCGGGCGACGTCCAGCAGCCGGGGGTCACTGCGGTGCAGGCACGCCAGCGCCGCGTGCACGAACGCGTCACCGACGGCCGGAAAGTCCGATGCGCCAATGGAATCGTCGGCGAGGGCGTGCACGAGCATGGGGTTGCCGCCGCTGAGGGCGTGCGCGGGTTCGGCGAACCGCCGCGCCACCTCGGGCGTGAACCGCTCGGCGAGCAGCCGGCCGACCCCGTCGCGCGACAGCGGCAGCAGCCGCAGGTGCCGGCAGTGCGGCTGCCGGGTCAGCTCCGCGTGGAACGCCGCGCCGGCGGGCCGCGCCGACACGCAACCGCTCAGCACGAGCAGCACGCGGGCCGCGCGGATGCGCCGTTGCAGGTAGAGCAGGGCTTGCAGCGACAAGGGGTCCGCGAACTGGACGTCGTCGACGACGACCACCAGCGGGCGTTCGGCGGCGAGGTCCAGCAGCAGGCGGCACACGTTCTCCAGCAGCCGGGCGTCGTCGTCGCGCAACGTGGTTGCGTCCGGGTCGCCGACTTCCACGTCCAGCCGCAGGTCCGCGCCGTGGCAGAGCTGGTTCACCGCGCCCAGCGGGATGGCGCTCTCCGCCAGCGAGCAGGCCGCGGTGAGCACGAGCGCGCCGTCCGCGGCGGCCCGTTCGGCCAGCGCGTTGACCAGCTCGGTCTTGCCGCTGGCCACGCCGCCGTCGACGAGCGCGACCCGTCCGCTGCCGGTCGACGACGCCGTGTACAGCGCGGTCAACTCGGAGAGGAGATGTTCTCTCTCGATCAAAAACACCTTGTCACCTCGGTGTCTGATGGCGCGACTCCGTCGCGCGGCTCAGCCACCCCGGGGGTCGGCTCATCGCGACGCGTTTCCCGCCGATCGAAGGACGTGATCGGCGGGAAAGGCGCCGCGACAAGCCGACGCGGCTTCGCCGGCAGCCCGGGTGTGGTCGGTGATCCGGCGCAGGATCGCCGGCATCGAGTCATTGAGGTAGAAGTGGCCGCCCGGGTGGACGGCGAGGTCGAAGGACGCGTCGGTGTGCTCGCGCCAGCCCTCCGCCTCCTCCAGCGTCACGCGCGGGTCCGCGTCGCCGACCAGCGCGACGATCGGGCACGACAGCTTCGGGCCGGGCCGGAACTCGTAGGTCTCGGCGGCGGTGTAGTCGGAGCGGATCGCGGGCAGCACCATGCGGACCACGTCCTCGTCGTCCAGCAGCGCGGAGTCGGTGCCGGCGAGCGCGCGGACGTCGGCGATCAGACCGGCGTCGTCGCGCAGGTGGGTCCGCTCCAGCCGCTTGCGGTGCGGCGCGCGCCGACCGGACGCGAACAGCGCGGTGGGCGTGACCCCCAGGCCCTCCAGCCGCCGCGCGACCTCGAAGCCCAGCGTGGCGCCCATGCTGTGGCCGAACACCGCGATCGGCCGGTCGACCAGGGGGAGCACGGCCGCCACCAGGCGGTCGGCGAGTTCGTGGATCGAGGTGAGGCCGGGCTCGCGCTGCCGGTCCTGCCGACCCGGGTACTGCACGGCCAGCACGTCGATCTCCGGCGAAAGCTCTTGCGCCACGCGGAAGAAGTAGCCGGCGGACCCACCCGCGTGCGGCAGGCACAGCAGCCGCGTGGCAGCGTCGTCGGCCGGGTGGAACCGGCGGATCCACAATTCCGTTTCGGACATCTCGTCTACTCCGTGTTGAATGGCGCCGCCTCCGGCGTCGCGGGCGAGGCCGCATGGGAGTCGGCTCGTCGGGCTGCGTTTCCCGACGAGCGAAGGACGTGATCGTCGGGAAACGCAGCCCGACAAGCCGACGCGGCCTCGCGGGTTCCAGTCGTGGGTGGTGACCAGACCCACCGGTCGGCGGTGGGCGGGGGCGCTGCCCACCGGCGGTTCGCGGTGGGCGCGCCCGGGTTGTGCGGTCAGTAGCACGAGCCGCTCTGGCCCTCGCTCCAGCTGATCGTGGTCGGGCGGACGGCGGCGATGCCCGTGTTGGTCCAGCTGTCCAGCACGTCCACGGAGAGAGCGCCGGCGGCGGGCGCCTCGGCGCCCTCGAAGAAGAACGCCCGGACAATCTCATTCGCGATGATCGGCATTGGGAAGTCTCCTCGCGGGAAGTTCGCTCGATGTGGTGGGCGACGTTCGAGACAAAAGGTGCTCGATCGGCGGGTACCGCGACAAGGCCGCGCCTCACCCATCGCCCGCCGTTTCCTCACAGCGCACCCGTGAAATACTCATACCCGCCTTCGCCGATCACCTCCGGGACACCTTCCGGCAACCCGCCCCGGGCACCCGGTCACACGGTTGGACCCTTATCGCCCCCACCGTTCCCACCTGGGGCGTTAAGTGCTCCGAACCCCTCTTGGACCTCGCTCACCACTTGCCCGTGACCCGCTCACCGCGGGCATGTGACGCCGTCACACCCGACCATGGGCGCACAATGGCTGACCAGGTGGTGCGCATATTCGGCCGAATGCCCGTGCCATGCCCCTAGGAATTCCCCCGACCTACCTAGGGGTGTCTCGGCAGTTGCCAGAAGTGGGAAGCTCCGATGTGCTTCTCCACGGTTCCGGCAAATCTCGGGAGTGAGTCCATGAAGTTCTCCGTTCTCGGGAGCACCGAGGTCGTCGACGGCGGCGCCCAGCTCGAACTGGGCGGCGTGAAGCAGCGCGCGATCCTCGGCTACCTCCTGCTGCACGCGAACAAGGTCGTGCCGACCAGCCAGATCCTCCAGGCGATGTGGGAGGGCAACCCGCCCCCGACCGCCCGGAAGATGGTCCAGAACGCCGTGTCGGGCATCCGCCGGATGCTCGCCGCCAACACCGACCCGACCACCACCCCCCTCCTGCGCACGCACCGCCCCGGCTACCAGCTGCGGGTCGACGTGCAGTCGGTCGACCTGTTCGTGTTCCGCTCGCTGGTGCGCGACGGGCGCAGCGCGATCTCCGAGGGCGCGCACGCCCTGGGCGCCGAACGGCTGCGCGAGGCGCTGTCGCTGTGGCGCGGGCGGGCGCTGGCCGACCTCGTGGAGACCGGCATCTGCTGGTCCGAGCTGACCGCGCTGGAGGACGAGCGGCTGTCCGCGCTGGAGGACCGGCTCGACGCCGAACTGGCGTGCGGCCGGCACCGCGAGATCACCCCGGAGCTGGAGGTGCTCACCGCCACCGAACCCATGCGGGAACGGCTGTGCCTCCAGTTCATGCTGGCGCTGTACCGGTCCGGCCGGCAGGCGGACGCGCTGCGCGTCTACCGCCGCACCCGCGAGGCGCTCATCGACGGTCTCGGCCTCGAACCGGGTCGGGGGCTCCAGGAACTCCAGCAGCGCATCCTGGAGCACGACGCCGCCATCCAGGTCCCCGCGCTGGTGGGCTGACCACCCCGCTCACCCCGGCGATTACCCGACCGTGGAGCGACCGCGCGCAGCATGGGCTCCGCGCGCGGTCCGCGACCTGCCCAGACCCCCTAGCGAGGACGACATGACGGACAAGTGCCCCGTGCACGGGCATGAAATGCCGCTCGACGACGACTACTACGCCTCCCCCTACGCGCCCTACGCGCTGTACGCCGCGCTGCACCGGGAAGGTCCGATCCACCGGATCTGCCTGGACGACCAGGACCCGGCGTGGATCGTCACCGGCTACGCCGAGGTCCACGCGGGCCTGCGGGACAAGCGCCTGGCCCGGCCGCGCGAGTACGCCAACCCGAAGACCTTCACCACCAAGCGGTTCCCGGAGGGCGAGGCGACCGGCACGATCGTCACCACCGACCCGCCGCAGCACACCCGCCTCAAGCGGATGGTGAACTTCACCTTTTTGCCGCGCAACGTCGACACGTTCCGCCCGCGCGTGGACGAGATCGTGGACGCCCGGCTGGACGCGATCGAGGCGGCGGGCGGCGGCGACCTGGTCAACGACTACGCCGCGGTCCTGCCCATCACCATCATCTGCGACGTGCTGGGCATCCCGGAGAACTACCGGGCCGAGCTGAAGCACTGGTGCGACCTGGCGTTCGGCGGCGACGAGCAGATCAACGCCACCACCCGCGAGAAGCTGTCGATGTTCGTCAACGACGTCCGCAAGCAGAAGGCGGAGAACCCGACCGACGACCTGCTGTCGTACTGGGTGCACGCCAAGAACGCCGACGGCGAGCCGGAGCTGACCGTGTTCGAGGTGATGAGCCTCGCCCTGCTGACGCTGCTGGGCGGCTACGACACCACCGCGGGCATGATCAGCCGCGGCGCGCTGGCCCTGCTGGACAACCCCGAGGCGCTGGAACGCCTGCGCGCCAACCCCGACGAGTTCGAGGTGGCCGTGGAGGAGCTGCTGCGCATGCACGGCTCGGTGCACCACGGGTTCCGCCGGTTCGCCACCGAGGACCTGGAGATCGGCGGCACCAAGGTGTCCGCGGGCGACACGGTGTACCTGCACCTGACCGCGGCGGGCAACGACCCGAAGAAGTTCCCCGACCCGCAGAAGTTCGACCTCGACCGCCCGGACAAGTCGCACATGGCGTTCGGCGGCGGCGCGCACTTCTGCTCCGGCTCGGAGCTGGCGCGCATCGAGGTCGTCACCGCGCTGCGCAAGCTGTTCACCCGCTTCCCGAACATCAAGCTCGCCGCGGACCCGAAGACGTTGCGACTGCGCAACTCCCCGCTGCTGCCCGCGGTGATGCACCTGCCCGTCACCGTCTGACGCCCGCTCCGCCCTTCGTCGACAAGAGGTTGTTGAACGATGCCGCGCACCGACCTGCTCCGGCCCCTGCCCGAACTGCTCCGGTCCAACGCAGGCCGGTCCGGCTCCCGGACCGCCTACGCCGACGCCCGGCGCAGCGTGACCCACGCCGAGCTGGACGCCCGGACCGCACGGCTCGCCGGCCACCTCGCCGACCTCGGCGTGTGGCCGTCGGACCGGGTCGTGGTCCTGCTGGACGGCGTGTCCGCCGTGGAGGCCGTGCTCGCGGTGGTGCGGGCGGGCGGCATCGCGGTGCCGCTGGACCCGGCGCTGCCCGACGCCGAGCTGGCGCGCCTGGTCGAGGACGCGGGCGCGGACACGGTGATCACCGACGCGGCCGGCGCCGCGCGGGTGTCGCCGCTGAACCTGGTGGTGGACGGGGACTTCCCGGACGGGCACGCGTTCGAGGCCCTGGCCACCACCGAGCCGTCCGCGCCGGCCCGGGACGACCTCACGTTGGACGACCTGGCGTTCCTGACCTACACGGCGGGTGCGACCGGGCCGCGCAAGGGCGTGCTGTCCACGCAGCGCAACGCGTTGTGGCCGGCCGCGACGGCGTACTCCGTGCAATTGGGCCTGACGCCGGACGACCGGCTGTTCTGGCCGCTGCCGGTGCACGCCGGGTTCTCGTTCCTGGTGGCGGCGACGGCGATGGGTGCGTCGGTGCGGCTGGCGTCCGGTCTCGGGCCGGACGAACTGCGGCGCGTGCTCGCCGACGACCGCGGCACCGTCGTGGCGGGCACCCCGATGACGCACGCCGCCCTGCTGGACACGCCGCGCCCCGGTGCGGTGGGCGTGCGGCTGGGGCTCGTGGTCGGCGCGGTGGACGCGGCGGCGCGCGAGGTGTTCGAGGAGGCGTTCTCCGCGCCCCTCCTCACCGTCTACGCGACCACCGAGACGTCCGGCCCGATCGCGGTGAGCTGGCCGGACGGCGACCCGGGGCGGCGGTGCCTGCCGCTGCCCGGGTTGAGCGTGCGGGTGGTGGACCCGGTGACGGGCGCGGACCTGGGGCCCGGTCAGGAGGGCGAGGTCTGGGTCTCCGGGCCGAACGTGATGGCGGGCGGGTACCACAACCTGGCCGCCGAGACCGCCGACGCGCTGCGCGGCGGCTGGCTGCGCACGGGCGACCTGGCACGGCGCGACGAGTCCGGCTACCTCGCGGTGACCGGTCGACTGGCCGACGTCGTGACGGTCGGCGACCTCCGCGTTCGGCTGGACAAGCTGGACGCCGTCCTCCGCGCGGTGCCGGGCGTGACCGACGCGGCCTCCGCCGCCGGCCCGGTCGCCTACGTCGTCGGGTCCACTGTGGACAGTGCGGCGGTGGTCGACGCGTGCCGCGCGGCCGGGGTGGCGCTGCCCGCCGAGGTGTACCAGGTCGCCGCGATCCCGCGCACCACCGCCGGCACGCCGATCCGCCACCTGCTCCCCGACCTGCCCGCCCGGCTGCTGGGCGTGGCGACTGCCGACTACGGCACCCTGCACACCGACGACGGTCCCGTTCGCGCGGTGCCCGCCGGTGAAGCACTCACCGGGACGGTCCGGTTCATCGGGCGCGACGAAGCACTCGCCCGCCACCTCACCGAAGCCCACGACCTCCGCGAAGTCGAGCGCGACGCCGATGTCGTGGTGGCCGTGGACGCCGGCGACCCCGAGGCCCTGGCCGAGCACCCCGGCCGGCTCGTGCTGCTGTCCGCCGAGCACTCCCCCGAGGCCGATGCGGTGATCGCGCACCGGCGCGAGCGCGGCCTCCCGGGTCTGTCGGTGACCTGGTCCGCCCCCGGCTTCACCCCGCTGCCCCTCGAACGCCGCGCCGCCGCCCTCGACGCCGCCCTGGCCGCCGACGAGCCGTGCGTGATCGCGGCCATGGTCGCGGACACCGCGGCCGACACCTGCGCGGTCCGCGCCGAGCTGACCGCGCGCCTGCTGGCCACCCCCGAGGCCGAGCGCGCGGACGTGCTGCTGGACCTCGTGCGCGCGGAGACCGCCGAGGTGCTCGGCGACCAGGCGCCGCCGGTGCTGGACGCCGAGACCCCGTTCCGCCGCCTGGGTTTCGACTCGCTGACCGCCGTGCAGCTGCGCGGCCGGCTGAGCGCGGTCACCGGGCTCGACCTGCCCGCGACCCTCGTCTTCGACTACCCGACCCCGGACACCGTGGTCGAGCACCTGCTCCAGGAGCTGGGCGCGGCCTCCTCGCCCACGGCGGACGAGCCGGTCGCGGTCGCCGTGCGGGACGACGAGCCGATCGCCATCGTCGGCATGGGCTGCCGCTTCCCCGGCGGTGTGACCTCGCCGGACGACCTGTGGCGGCTGGTCGTCGACAGCGTGGACGCGATCAGCGACTTCCCCACCAACCGCGGCTGGGACCTCACCGCGCTGTTCGCCGGCGACGGTCCGGGCACCTCCGCGGCCGGCGCGGGCGGCTTCCTGCACGACGCGGCCGAGTTCGACGCGGAGTTCTTCGGCATCAGCCCGCGCGAAGCGCTCGCCATGGACCCGCAGCAGCGCGTGCTGATGGAGACCGCGTGGGAGGCGTTGGAGCGCGCGGGGATCGACCCGCACTCGTTGCGGGGCAGTGACACCGCGGTGTTCGCGGGCGTGCCCGTGCAGGACTACGGGCGCGGCGGGCACAGCGAGGACGACGGCGTCGACGGGTTCCTGATCACCGGCATCGCGAGCAGCGTCGCGTCCGGCCGCATCGCCTACGCGCTGGGCCTCGAAGGTCCCGCCATGACCGTGGACACGGCGTGCTCGTCGTCGCTGGTCGCGCTGCACCTGGCGGTGCGGGCGCTGCGGTCCGGCGAGTGCGGCATGGCGCTGGCGGGCGGCGTGACCGTGATGTCCGGGCCCGAGACGTTCACCGAGTTCTCCCGCCAGGGCGGCCTGTCCGCCGACGGCCGGTGCAAGGCGTTCTCCGAGGACGCCGACGGCACCGGCTGGTCCGAGGGCGCGGGCATGCTGGTGCTGGAACGGCTGTCCGACGCGCGCCGCCACGGCCACCCGGTCGTCGCCGTGCTGCGCGGGTCAGCGGTGAACCAGGACGGCGCGTCCAACGGCCTGACCGCGCCCAACGGCCCGTCCCAGCAGCGGGTCATCCGCCAGGCACTGGCCAACGCCGGCCTGCGACCGTCCGATGTGGACGCTCTGGAGGCGCACGGCACGGGCACCACCCTGGGCGACCCGATCGAGGCCCAGGCGATCCTCGCCACCTACGGCCAGGACCGCGAGACCCCGCTGTGGCTGGGGTCGCTGAAGTCCAACATCGGCCACACCCAGGCGGCGGCCGGCGTCGGCGGTGTCATCAAGATGGTGATGGCCCTGCGCCACGGCCTGCTGCCGCGCACCCTGCACGTCGCCGCACCGACCCGCAAGGTCGACTGGTCGGCGGGCGCGGTGGAACTGCTGACCAACGCCGTCGAGTGGCCGGCGGGTGACCGCCCGCGCCGGGCCGCCGTGTCGTCGTTCGGCATGAGCGGCACCAACGCCCACGTGATCCTCGAAGAACCCCCCACCGCGACCCCCATCGCCGGTGAAGGCCCGGAAGTGGTGCCGTGGGTGTTGTCCGGGCGCAGTGAGGCTGCCGTCCGTGACCAGGCCCGGCGGCTGATCGACCACGTCGAGGCGCATCCGGACCAGGACATCGCCGCCATCGGTCGCTCCCTCGCCACGACCCGCGTCGCCTTCGACCACCGCACCGCCGTCGTCGGCGCGGACCGCGACGAACTCATCGCCGCCCTCATCGCGGTCGCCTCCGGCAGCGAGCCGTCGACCGCGATCACCGCCGGCAAGACCGCCTTCCTGTTCACCGGTCAAGGCTCCCAGCGCCTCGGCATGGGCACCGAACTGTCCTTCTTCCCGGTGTTCGCCGAAGCCTTCGCCGAAGCGTGCGCCGCCCTCGACCCGCACCTGCCCAAGCCGCTCGCCGAAGTCCTGAACGCCGAAGAACTCCACGACACCGGCTACACCCAGCCCGCCCTCTTCGCCTTCGAGACCGCCCTCTACCGCCTGGTCACCTCGTGGGGCGTCCGGCCGGACCACCTCGTCGGCCACTCCATCGGCGAGCTGGCCGCCGCGCACGTCGCCGGCGTGTTCACCCTCGAAGACGCCGCCAAGCTGGTCGCCGCACGCGGCCGACTCATGCAGGCGCTGCCCGAAGGCGGCGCGATGGTCGCCGTCCAGGCCACCGAGGACCAGGTCGCCGAGTTCCTGTCCGACCAGGTCGCCATCGCCGCCGTCAACAGCCGCACCTCCGTGGTCCTGTCCGGCGACGAAACCGCCGTCCTCGCCGCCGCCGACAAGCTCGCCGCACGGGGCCACAAGACCAAGCGCCTCACCGTCTCGCACGCCTTCCACTCCCCGCTCATGGAACCGATGCTCGACGAGCTGCGCGCGGTCGCCGAGGGCATCACCCACCACGAGCCCACGATCCCGCTGATCTCCACCGTCACCGGCCGCCCCTTCACGCCGACCCCGGACTACTGGCCGCGCCAGGTCCGCGAGGCCGTCCGGTTCGCCGACGCCGTGGACGCGCTCGCCGGGACCACCACGTTCGTCGAGATCGGGCCGGACGCCGTGCTGTCCGCCCTGGTGCCCGACACCGCGATCCCGCTGACCCGGGCGAAGCGCGACGAGCGGCGCACGGCGGCGGAGGCGTTCGGCCGATTGTTCGCCGCCGGGTCCACTGTGGACGGTGCGGCGTTCTTCCCGCACGCCGGAACCGTCGAGCTGCCCACGTACGCGTTCCAGCGCCGCTCGTACTGGCTGCGCCCGGCGGGCGGCGGGGACGTCGGCGCGGCCGGCCTCACCTCCGCGAGCCACCCGCTGCTCGGCGCGGTCCTCGGCGTGACGGACACCGACCGGCTGGTGCTCACCGGGCGCCTGTCGCCGCAGGCCCAGCCGTGGCTGGCGGACCACGCCGTCGCTGACTCCGTGCTGCTGCCCGGCACCGCGTTCCTCGAACTGGCCGCGCAGGCCGCGCGGCACACCGGGTGCGCGGCGGTCGAGGAGATGACCCTCCAGGCGCCACTGGTGCTCGGGCAGCGGCCGGTGAACCTCCAGGTCTGGATCGGCCGCCCCGACGAGCACGGCCGGCGCGAGTTCGGCGTGTACTCCCAGCCCGCCGACCACGCCCCGGGCGAGGAGTGGACCTCCCACGCCTCCGGCGTGCTGACCCCGGACGAGATCCCGGTACCCGCCCCGGTCGCGGACTGGCCGCCGGCCGGCGCGGAACCGGTCGAGGTGGACGACTTCTACGGCTGGCTGCTGGCCCGCGGCTTCGGCTACGGCCCGGCGTTCCAGGGCGTGCAGGAGGTGTGGCGGCGCGGCGGCGAGCTGTTCGCCCGGGTCGCGCTGCGGCCGGAGGAGGAGGTCGGCGCGGTGCGCTTCGGCGTCCACCCGGCCCTGCTCGACGCGGCCCTGCACCCGATGGTCCTCGACCTCGACGGCGGGCCGGGCCAGGCCTGGCTGCCGTTCTCGTGGCGCGGGGTGCGGCTGCACCGGGCCGGGACGTCGTCCCTGCGCGTCCAGCTCACGCCGGCGGGCGAGCACGCGTTCCGGGTGGCCGCGTTCGACGACGAGGGCAGCCCCGTGCTGTCCGCGAACGCCGTCGCCGTCCGCCCGGTCACGACGACCGCCGCCGGCCCCGCGCCCGCGCTCTACACGACGGAGTGGGTGCCGGTCGCGACCTCGTCCGCCGACACCGACATCGAGATCTTCCGCGCCCTGCCCGGCGACACCGCCGAGACCGTCCGCGCGTCCCTGGCCGCCACCCTCGCCAAGCTCCAGCAGGCCGGGGGCCGGCTCGCCGTCGTCACCACCGACGACCTGGCCGGGGCGGCCACGTGGGGCCTGGTGCGGTCCGCGCAGACCGAGCAGCCGGACCGGTTCGTGCTGGTCGAGACCGACGGCACCGAGCAGTCCGAACGCGTGCTCGCCGCCGCGATCGGCACCGGCGAGCCGCAGTTGGCCGTCCGCGCCGGCGTGGTGACCACACCCCGGCTGGCCGCCCACGAGCCCGCCGCCTCGGAGGCCCGCCTGTTCGACCCGGCCGGCGCGGTGCTGATCACCGGCGGCACCGGCGGCCTGGCCGCCGAACTCGCCCGCCACCTGGTGTCCGCGCACGGCGCCCGGCGCCTGGTCCTGACCTCCCGCCGGGGCCCGGACGCGCCCGGCGCACTAGACCTCGCCGACGAACTGCGTGCTGAAGGCGCGGTCGTGGACGTCGTGGCCTGCGACGCCGCCGACCGCGACGCCCTGTCCGCCCTCCTCTCCACCCTCCCCGACCTGGTCGGCGTGGTCCACGCGGCGGGCGTGCTGGACGACGGCGTCCTCGACGCCCTCACCCCCGAGCGCCTGGACACCGTCCTGCGCCCCAAGGTCGACGCGGCCCTCAACCTGCATGAACTGGCCGGTGACGTCGAGCTGTTCGTCCTGTTCTCGTCGGTCGCGGGCATCGTCGGCACGGCCGGCCAGGCCAACTACGCGGCGGCCAACGCGTTCCTCGACGGCCTCGCCGCCCACCGGCACGCCCGGGGCCAGGCCGCGACCGCGCTGTCGTGGGGCCTGTGGGACCAGGACGGCGCGATGTCGCACAGCCTCGGCGAAGCGGACCTCGCCCGCCTCGCCCGCGGCGGCCTCCTGGCGCACAGCGTCGCCGACGGCCTGGCCCTGTTCGACGCCGCGTGCCGCTCCGGCCGGCCGCACCTGGTGCCCGTCACCATCGACGTGGCCGCCGTGCGCGCCGCCACCAACCCCGCACCGCCCCTGCACGGCCTCGCCCGCGTCCCCCGCCGCCGTCGTGCCGCGACCGGCCCGAGCGGATCGGCGCTGACCCGGGAACTGGCCGCGAAGACCGAGGAGGAGCAGCGGCGGACCCTGCTGGACCTGGTGCGCGCCCAGGTCGCGACCGTCCTCGCGCACCCCGACCCGGCCTCGATCAGCGGCGGGAACCCGTTCAAGCAGCTCGGTTTCGACTCGCTGATGGCCGTCGAACTACGCAACCGGCTCAACACCGCGACCGGCCTGCGCCTGCCCGCGACCCTGACCTTCGACTACCCGACCCCGGAAGCGATCGTCGACCACCTGCTGGGCGAGTTCGGTCCCCGGGTGGAGCCGGCGCAGCAGCGCCCCGTGGCGGTCCGCCCGGTGGACGAGCCGATCGCGATCGTCGGCATGGCGTGCCGCTACCCCGGCGGCGTGTCCTCGCCCGAGGACCTGTGGCAGATGCTCGCCACCGGCCGCGACGGCATCACCGGGTTCCCGACCGACCGGGGCTGGTCGCTGGACACCCTGTTCGACCCGGACCCGGACACCCCCGGCACCAGCTACGTCAGCGAAGGCGGCTTCCTGCTCGACGCGGCCCGGTTCGACGCCGACTTCTTCGGCATCAGCCCCCGCGAAGCGCTCGCCATGGACCCGCAGCAACGCGTGTTCCTGGAAACCTGCTGGGAGGCATTGGAAAGCGCCGGCCTCCAGCCGGACGGCCTGCGCGGCTCGGCGACGGGCGTGTTCACCGGCCTCATGACGCACGACTACGCGGCCCGCTCCAGCGCGGTGCCCGAGGGCGTGGAGGGCTTCTGGGGCACCGGCACGGCGGGCAGCGTGGCTTCGGGTCGCGTGGCCTACACGCTCGGGCTGGAGGGGCCCGCGGTCACCGTGGACACCGCGTGCTCGTCGTCGCTGGTCGCCCTGCACCTCGCGGCGCAGGCGCTGCGGTCCGGCGAGTGCTCGCTGGCCCTGGCCGGCGGTGTGACCGTGATGGCGACGCCCGGGTTGTACGTGGAGTTCTCCAAGCAGCGCGGACTCGCGCCGGACGGCCGGTGCAAGGCGTTCTCGTCCACCGCGAACGGCACCGCGTGGGCCGAGGGCGTCGGCGTCCTGGTCGTGGAACGCCTCTCGGACGCCCGCCGCAACGGCCACCGCGTGCTCGCGGTCGTCCGGGGCTCGGCGGTGAACCAGGACGGCGCGTCCAACGGCCTCACCGCGCCCAACGGCCCGTCCCAGCAGCGAGTCATCCGCCAGGCACTGGCCAACGCCGGCCTGCAACCGTCCGATGTGGACGCGGTGGAGGCGCACGGCACCGGCACCGTCCTCGGTGACCCCATCGAGGCGCAGGCGATCCTGGCCACCTACGGCCAGGACCGGTCCGTGCCGTTGAAGCTGGGATCGCTGAAGTCCAACATCGGCCACACCCAGGCCGCGGCGGGCGTCGGCGGGGTGATCAAGATGGTGCTCGCCATGCGGCACAACGTGCTGCCGAAGACGCTGCACGTCGAGGAGCCGTCGCCGAAGGTGGACTGGGCGGCCGGTTCGGTGGAGCTGCTCACCGAGGCCGCCGAGTGGCCGGCCAACGGTCACCCGCGACGTGCCGGCGTGTCGTCCTTCGGGGTCAGCGGCACCAACGCCCACGTGATCATCGAGGAGCCGCCCGCGGCCCCCGTACTGGGCGGCGAACCCGTCCCCACCGTCCCCTGGGTGCTGTCCGGCCGCACCGAACCAGCCCTCCGCGACCAAGCCCGCCGCCTGCTCGACCACGTGACGACACACGCGGACCAGCCCCTCGCCGACGTCGGCCACTCCCTGGCCACGTCCCGCGTCGCCTTCGACCACCGCGCCGTCGTGTCCGGCGGTTCCCGCGACGACCTGCTGCGCGGTCTAGCCGCACTGGCCGTCGGCGACGACGCGCCCGGCGTCGTGGTGGACTCGGTGCGCGGCGGAAGTGTCGCGTTCCTGTTCACCGGCCAGGGCTCGCAA
>NZ_JAPSLK010000056.1 GCF_031180885.1 Saccharothrix sp. | reverse complement strand
CCATCATCACCCAGCCGAAGAAGGCCGCCGCCGCGCTGGCCTGGCTGGTCGAGGAGATGGAGCAGCGCTACCAGGACATGCAGGTCAACCGGGTGCGCCACATCGACGACTTCAACCGCAAGGTGCGCTCCGGCGAGATCGCCGCGCCGCCGGGCAGCGAGCGGGTGTACCGGCCCTACCCGTACATCATGGCGATCGTCGACGAGCTGGCCGACCTGATGATGACCGCGCCCCGCGACGTCGAGGACGCCATCGTCCGCATCACCCAGAAGGCGCGCGCGGCGGGCATCCACCTGGTGCTGGCGACCCAGCGCCCGTCCGTGGACGTCGTGACCGGCCTGATCAAGACCAACGTGCCGTCGCGGCTGGCGTTCGCCACGTCGTCGCTGACCGACTCGCGGGTCATCCTCGACCAGCCGGGCGCGGAGAAGCTGATCGGCATGGGCGACGGCCTCTACCTGCCGATGGGCGCGTCGAAGCCGGTGCGCATCCAGGGCGCGTTCGTCGGCGACGAGGAGATCGCCGAGATCGTCAACTTCACCAAGCAGCAGGCGCAGCCCGAGTACACCGACGGCGTGACCGCCGCGAAGGCGGGCGAGAAGAAGGAGATCGACGCCGACATCGGCGACGACCTGGAACTGCTCCTGCAGGCGGCGGAGCTGATCGTGACGTCCCAGTTCGGCTCGACGTCGATGCTCCAGCGCAAGCTGCGGGTGGGCTTCGCCAAGGCGGGCCGGCTGATGGACCTGCTGGAGACGCGGGGCGTGGTCGGTCCCTCGGAGGGGTCGAAGGCGCGCGAGGTGCTGATCAAGCCGGACGAACTGGACTCGGTGGTGTACCTGATCAAGGGTGGGCCGGCCCCCGACGTGGACTGACCCGCCCCCCGGGTTCAGCTCGCGCCGAACTCGCGGACCGCCTGGTAGTACAGGTCCGCCGTCCGGTTGCACGCCCAGTTGCCCGCGCACTGGTGGTACAGGTCGGCCTTGAACTTGTCGTCGATGCGCAGGCGCGTGGTCTCGTTGAACCGGGACTGGCGCTTGTAGTTGCGGTAGCCGAAGTCGTGCCGGTGGCACGCGGGCAGGAACTTGAAGCCGAACGGGTTGTCCGGGGACCAGGAGCAGCCGTCGGACGACCAGTCGAGCTGGTCGGCGTACGGGCCCTGCGACCGGATCGAGCTGAACTGGCTGAGGCTGCGGTTGAACAGGAAGTCGTCCGTCACGGCCCGTGCGTCGATG
This sequence comes from Saccharothrix sp., assembly GCF_031180885.1. Classification (GTDB taxonomy): domain Bacteria; phylum Actinomycetota; class Actinomycetes; order Mycobacteriales; family Pseudonocardiaceae; genus Actinosynnema. The sequence continues at coordinate 53,025 of NZ_JAPSLK010000056.1, read as the reverse complement.
GCGGCTTGGGCGTTGCCCGCGCCGAGCAGGAAGGCGGCGGTGGCGAGGACGGCGGTGACGGCGGAGCGCAGGGTCTTCACAGGTGTTCCCCCTCGTGAGGAAAGGCCGTGAAGACGTTCCTACTCGTGGCTGATCGACGTCCGACAGCCCCGATGGGCTCACGCGACGGCAACACCGGGTGAACGTTTGCGGTGCCCGGCGGGCCTTTCGCGGTCCGCCGGGCACCGTCGTGCCCCGTCGTCGGACGTGCGAGCCGAACCCCTCCGAACCGGCTCGTGCGTCCCTGGCACGCTCAGGAGGGCTCGTCGCCCTGGTCGAGGAACCGGCGGATGGTGGTCTCGTCCGGTATCTCGTTCTCGGTGTCGATGAGACGTTCCGCGATGGGCACGGGTTCCTCCGCCCACGCGGGTTGGAAGTCACCGCCGGGCAGCAGCCCGTGCCGGCGCGCGAACTCCTCGGCGGCCTCGCGGATCGACTCGCGCAGCGTCCCGACCACCACGGTCTCGGCGGTGTAGGTCAGCTCCACCAGCAGCGCCCGGACCCGGTCCAGCTGGTCGTCCTCGGCGGACTTGCCGTCCAGCCGCGGCCACAGCCGCCGCTCGAAGACCTCCACGAAGTCGGCCGCGATGCCGTCGGTGGCCCGTCGCAGGCCCGCGAACTGGTCCAGGACGTCCTCGGCCGGCACGGCCAGCCCCGCGAGCCGGTTGCCCGCCTCCAGCGCCCACCGGCGCGTGTGCGGCCACCCGCGCCGCCACCGCACGAGCCCGAGCTGGATGGCCCGGCGCAACACCGCCGGCCGCATGTCCCCGGTGGGCACCAGCCGCTTGAGGTCCCGCACCCGCACCCGGACCCAGTCGTCCGGCCCCTCGTTGTCCCCGACCCCGAGCACCGCCGCGACGCTCGCCCCCTGCTCGCGTGCCTTGACCAGCTCCGCGATCGCCGGCAGCGAGAACCCCCGCGACTGGAGCCGCTGGACCAGCGTCAACCGCTCGATGTGGGACTCGTCGTAGTAGGCGACCCGGCCCTGCCTGCGCGGCGGGTGGAGCACGCCCTTGGTCTGGTACATCCGGATGGTGCTGCCCGGCAGTCCGACCCGGACCGCCAGCTCGTCCACGGTGAGCTGCACGACCCCCATCCTCGTGGGGCGTGGCTCATCGAGTCAACATTGTTCGAGTGAACACTCGAACAATCAGAGGTGGAGCAGCATCCGCGAGTTGCCCAGGGTGTTCGGCTTCACGTACGAGAGGTCGAGGAACTCGGCGACACCCTCGTCCGCCGACCGCATGATCTCCTCGTAGACCTCCGGCGACACCGGCGTCCCGTCGATCTCCACGAACCCGTGTTTGCTGAAGAACTCGGTCTCGAACGTCAACACGAACACCCGCGACAGCTGGAGTTCGCGCGCGGTGTCGATCAACCGCCCCACCAGCCGGTGCCCGATCCCCCGCCCCAACGCCTGCGGCGCCACGGCGACGGTGCGGATCTCCGCGAGGTCCTCCCAGAGCACGTGCAACGCACCGCAACCCAGCAGCTCACCGCCCTCCTCGGCCACCCAGAACTCCTGGATGTCCTCGAACAGCGTGACCAGCGGCTTGGCCAACAACACCTTGCCCGCGTAGAGGTCGATGAGCGCCTTCATGGCCCGCACGTCACCGGTGCGCGCCCGGCGCACGTTGATCGGGTCGTTCACGGTGCAAACGTAGCTCCCGGTGGCCCGATCGTGCCGCTCGTGGGCATCGAGGTCGCCGATCGCAGCCCTCGAGAACCCGCGTTCGGGCGCTGACGTCCGGCGTTCACAGCCGGGGCGGCTACCCTGAGCACCGTGTCTTCCCCCACCACGTCCAAGCGTGTCGCCATGTTGACCCTCGGCTGCGCCCGCAACGAAGTCGACTCCGAGGAACTCGCCGGCCGGCTCACCGCCGGTGGCTGGGAGCTGGTCGACGGTGACGACGCCGACGTGGTCGTGGTCAACACGTGCGGCTTCGTGGAGTCGGCCAAGAAGGACTCCGTCGACACGCTCCTGGCCGCCGCGGACAGCGGCGCCAAGGTGGTCGCGGTCGGGTGCATGGCCGAGCGGTACGGGGCGGAGCTGGCCGACAGCCTGCCCGAGGCGCGGGCCGTGCTGGGCTTCGACCACTACGACAAGCTCGCCGAGCGCCTGGACGACGTCCTCGACGGCAAGACCATCGAGTCGCACAAGCCGGTCGACCGCCGCACCCTCCTGCCGCTCACGCCCGTCCAGCGGCCCAAGGCGGCCGAGGACGTGCAGGTCCCGGGCCACGGCTGGGGCCCCCGCGTGCTGCGCACCCGGCTGGAGGACACCCCGGTCGCCCCGCTGAAGATCGCCTCCGGCTGCGACCGCCGCTGCTCGTTCTGCGCCATCCCGAGCTTCCGGGGCGCGTTCGTGTCCCGGCACCCCGACGAGGTCGTCGCCGAGGCGCAGTGGTTGGCCGAGCAGGGCGTCCGCGAGGTGTTCCTCGTCTCCGAGAACTCCACCTCGTACGCCAAGGACCTGCCGCGCGAGCTGGGCGGCCTGGAGAACCTGCTGGAGCGCCTGGCCGAGGTCGTCGACCGGGTCCGCGTCTCCTACCTCCAGCCCGCCGAGACCAAGCCGTCGCTGGTCAAGGCCATCGCGACCACCCCGAACGTCGCCCAGTACTTCGACATGTCCTTCCAGCACTCCAGCGAGGCCGTGCTGCGCCGGATGCGCCGGTTCGGGTCGACCGAGTCCTTCCTCGGCCTGATCGAGCAGATCCGGGCGCTGGCCCCGCGGGCCGGCATCCGGTCCAACGTCATCGTCGGCTTCCCCGGCGAGACCGAGGAGGACGTGGCCGAGCTGGAGCGGTTCCTCACCGAGGCCCGCCTCGACGCGGTCGGCGTGTTCGGCTACTCCGACGAGGACGGCACCGAGGCCGAGACCCTCGACGGCAAGCTCGACGCCGACACCATCGCCGAGCGGGTGGCCCGGATCTCGAACCTGGTCGAGGAGCTGACCGCCCAGCGCGCGGAGGACCGCGTCGGCGAGGAGGTCGTCGTCCTGGTCGAGACCGAGGAGGACGACGAGAACGACTGCGTCGGCCGGGCCGCCCACCAGGCGCCCGAGGTCGACGGCGAGTGCGTGATCACCAACGCCGACGGCCTGCGGGTCGGGGACCTGGTGCGCTGCCGCGTCGACGCCGCCGAGGGCGTGGACCTGGTGGTCACCGCGATCGAGGTGCTCCAAAGGTGACAGAACCCGCGCGCGTGCCGGTGCTGAACATCGCCAACGTGCTGACGATGTCCCGGCTGGTGCTCGTGCCGGTGTTCCTCTACCTGCTGTTCGCCGAGGGCGGCCACTCGTACTGGTGGCGGCTGGCGGCGTTCGGCGTCTTCGCCGTGGCCTCGGTCACCGACCACGTGGACGGCAACCTCGCCCGCAAGCACGGCCTGATCACCGACTTCGGCAAGATCGCCGACCCGATCGCGGACAAGGCGCTGACCGGCGCCGCCCTGGTCGGCCTGAGCCTGCTGGGCGAGCTGCCCTGGTGGATCACCGTGGTGATCGCGGTGCGCGAGCTGGGCGTGACGCTGCTGCGGTTCTGGGTGATCCGCCACGGCGTGATCCCGGCCAGCCGGGGCGGCAAGGCCAAGACCCTGGTGCAGATCGTCGCCATCGGCCTCTACCTGCTGCCGCTGCCCGCGAACCTGGAGCTGATCGCCGTGGTGACCATGTACGCGGCGGTCGTGCTCACCGTCGTGACCGGCGTCGACTACGTGGTGCGGGCGTTCCGGCTGCGCGCCCGCGGGAAGAGGGCGGTGGCGGGGGCGTGACCGCCGTCGACGTCGTCGCCGCGCTCAAGGCGCGGGGGGAGACGGTGGCCACCGCCGAGTCGCTGACCGCCGGGCTGGTCGCCGCCGAGATCACCACCGTGCCGGGTGCCAGCGCGGTGCTGCGCGGCGGGCTCGTGGTCTACGCGACCGACCTGAAGGCGTCCCTGGCGGGCGTGGACGCGGCGCTGCTGGCCGCGCACGGCGCGGTGCACCCGGAGGTGGCCCGGCAGCTCGCCGAGGGCGCTCGGACGCGCTGCGGGGCGACGTGGGGCCTCGGGCTGACCGGGGTCGCCGGGCCGGACCCGCAGGACGGGGTCGACGCGGGTACCGTCCACATCGGTTTGTCCGGTCCGTCCGGTTCGGCGGTCGAAACCATCACTGTCGGTGGTGATCGTCACGAAGTCCGCCACGCTTCCGTGATCGCCGCGCTCGATCTTCTCCGCGATCACCTGAAGATCGCTCAAGCATGACTTGAGCAGCGCAATCCCGGTCACACCCGGGCCTGGGCGCGGGAACAAGGAGCCCGGTTCGATCGTTCGCTTGTGGCGGACGTGCACCGAAGTCACTGCCCGTCGACGGGACGGGTCGGTAACGTGGTGGCACGGCCGGCCGGAAGGAGGCGCGCGATGACCGTGCTGCTACGCGAGGCGATCGGTGATCGGCTCCGCCATGCCCGCACCACCCAACGCCGCACGCTGCGCGAGGTCTCCAGGACCGCCCGCGTCAGCCTGGGGTACCTGTCCGAGGTGGAGCGTGGCCGCAAGGAGGCGTCCAGCGAGCTGCTGGCCGCCATCTGCGAGGCGTTGGACCTGCCCCTGTCGGAGCTGTTGCACCTCGTCGCGTCGGACATCGGCGCGGTGACGCAGCCGGTGCCCACGCCCGCGGAGCTGGCCGAGCGGACCCAGCGTCCGACCGCGCCGAGCCTCGAGGGCGGCACGCTGGTGCCCACCGTCATCGGCAACGACCTGTCCGATCTGCGCATCCAGCCGATGCTCACGCACCGGCTGTCCACGTCGATCGAGCCGCGCGGCGCCGTGGTGGCGGCGTAAGTCGAGCGTTGTTCGCGAAGCCGGGTCGGGTCCACCGACTCGGCTTCGTCGCATGCGCGCCGGCGCTGCGCTTGAGCATGGGTTTCGTCACACTGCAACGAGTTGGCAACCGCGGGCGGGGTCGCCGCGTCCACCCGGGCACCGGAGCGGCAGGATGACCATGTCGACGCCGAAGTTTCAGGGGTGACTCAGGGTGAACCCGGATATCTCCCCAGGTCGGTGGAAGCGGCACCGGACAACTGACACGATGGAACCAACACCGGCACCGGGTCGTTGCCAGTCACGAGCGCGAGCCAGGGAAGTGCGGAGAAGGCAGGCGTAGGAGATGGCCAACCCTTTCGTGAAGGCGTGGAAGTACTTCATGGCGGCGTTCTCGTCCAAGATCGACGAGCACGCCGACCCGAAGGTGCAGATCCAGCAGGCCATCGAGGAGGCGCAGCGGCAGCACCAGGCCCTGTCGCAGCAGGCTGCCGCCGTGATCGGCAACCAGCGCCAGCTGGAGATGAAGCTCAACCGGCAGCTCGGTGAGGTCGAGAAGCTCCAGGCGTCCGCGCGCCAGGCGCTCGTCCTGGCCGACGAGGCGCGGGCCAAGGGCGACGAGCAGCGGGCGCAGGAGTTCGAGAACGCCGCCCAGTCGTTCGCGACCCAGCTGGTGACCGCCGAGCAGAGCATCGAGGACCTCAAGACGCTGCACGACCAGTCGCTGCAGGCCGCGCAGCAGGCCAAGGCGGCGGTCGAGCGCAACGCGATGGTGCTGCAGCAGAAGCTCGCCGAGCGCACCAAGCTGCTCTCGCAGCTGGAGCAGGCGAAGATGCAGGAGCAGGTCTCCGCGTCGCTGCGCCAGATGACCGAGCTGGCCGCGCCGAGCAACACGCCGTCGCTGGACGAGATCCGCGACAAGATCGAGAAGCGCTACACCACGGCGCTCGGGTCCGCGGAGCTGGCGCAGAACTCGGTGCAGGGCCGGATGCTGGAGGTCCAGCAGTCGACCACCCAGATGGCGGGCTCGTCGCGGCTGGAGCAGATCCGGGCGTCCATGCGCGGTGGCCAGGTCGCCGGTGAGGTGACCAGCGGGCAGTCGCAGAGCGCGGCGGCGAGCATCCAGCAGGAGATCGCGCAGCGCGTGCAGCAGGCCCAGACCCAGGGTGCACAGGGTTCGCAGCAGGCGCAGCAGAACCCGCCCGCGAGCCAGGGCTGAGCGTGGGGTCCGCGATGGAGCACCCCGCACGGAAGGCGGCGGGCGAGATCGCCCAGTTCGTCGGCGCCCAGCTGCAAGGTCAACTCGCGGACCAGGTCAAACGGCGGATCGCCGCGTGGAACGACCCGCGCGCGAAGCTCGACCGGCGCTACAACCGGTCGAGCCGCGCGCTCACGTTCTGGCTGATCGTGCTGACGCTGCTCACCGTCGTCGGCGGCCTGGCCATCGCGGTGGGCATCCACCCGGCGGTCGCCGTGGTGGCGTTCGGCGGCGCGGCGGCGACGGGCGTGCTGGCGCTGCGCACGCGCGGCAAGATGCGCGAGATCGACGCGGCCCGGCAACAGCTCGCGATCGCCCCGGTGCGCACGCCGCTGCCGGCCCGGTCGTCGGCGGCCCGTGCGCCGATGGAGCGCCTGGAGGACGCCGAGGACACGCTGCGTGAGCTGCTGCACCAGCTCGACTCGGCGGCGCTGACGTCCGTGCCCACCGAGTCGGTCGCGCAGGCGCGGGCGACCGGTGCGGAGGCGGCGTCCGCGCTGCGCGCGGTGTCGCACCAGTTGCAGGCGGTGGAACGGGCGCGTGACACGGCCCCGCCGCTGGACCGCGGTCCGCTGGTGGAGGGCGTGCGGCGGCTGCGGGTGCAGTTGGACGAGGGCGTCGACGGCTACTGCGGGCTGGTGGCGGCGGCGGGGCGGGTGCTGGCGGAGAGCACGGCGTCCAACCCGCGGCAGGTGCTCGGGGAGGCGACCGACCACCTGGCCGGCCTGGCCTCGGCAATGCGAGACCTGTCCCGCTGGACCTGAGCCCGGTCCCGCTGGACCCGGCCCCGGCTCGTGCGGTCGGTTGGCGGCTCGCTGCTCGGCCTGGCGTTGGCTGCGCGGGCGTGCGGTCTCGGCGGCTGGGGCCTGCTTCGGCGGCTCGGACGTGCGCGTCGGCGACTCGGGCCTGGCCTTGGCTGCGTGGGCGTGCGGCGTTGGCGGCTGGGGCGTGGTTTCGGCGGCTCGGGCGTGGCCTCCGGCCCCCGACTCGATCATCGCACGGGGCACCGACAGATCTCCGGCGTGTCGTGGGGAAGCGTTCGCGGTCAGTTCCGGGCGCGGTGTGCGTCGAGGAACCAGGTCAGCTCGGCCCGCGTGCTCTCCGGCTCGGCCCAGCCGTTGATCAGGGCCAACAGGGTCAGGTAGCGCTCGCGGCGGGGGTCGTTCGCGGCTTCGAGGTGTTCGGCCACCTCGTCGCCGTAGCGCTGGGTGATCTCCGCGACCACCGTGCCCGCTTCGGGTGACGCCGGGTCGGTCCCCAGCAGCGGCCGGACCCGGTCGCGCACCACCGCCACCACGTCCGGCCGCAGCCCACCAGACCCGTTGCCGCCCACCCCGCCGCCGGTCCCGTCGCCGCGCAGCCCGCCGAACCCGTCGCGCACCCCACCGAACCCGTAGTGGGCCGCCAGGCGGGCCAGGAGGGCGCGGAAGCCCGGGTCGCGGGTCAGCTCGGCCAGCTCCACCCACGCCGCCACCTGGGCGGGCTGCGGGTCGTCAGGCAGTTCGGGAGTCAGAGTCCGCGCGATGCCCTCCACTTCAGGACGGCCGTTGAACACATCCGCCAGGAAGTCCGCCACCAGCAGGCGGCGGGCGTCGGCGGACAGCAGGGCGAGTTCGTGCACCAAAGCGATCTCCTCGGGGTTCGAGCCCAGCCACCTCAGCACCGCCCGCCGCAACACCAGCACCGCCAGGTGGGCGTCCAGCGCGTCGGCGTGCGCGGCGGCGACCTCGGCGACGGTGGTCTCCCGGTCCAGGACGCGGCGGACGGTCGCCAGGTCGACGCCCAGTTCGCGCAGCGTCCGCACGAGGTCCAGGCGGGCCGCGGCGGTGTGGTCGAAGCGGCGGTGGCCGGTCGGGGCGCGGTGGGTGGGCGGCACGATCCCGCGGTCGGCGTAGAAGCGGACGGTCTTCACCGGCAGGCCGGTCCGTCGCGCCAGGTCACCGATGGTGAGGAAGGTGTCGCCGCTCATGTCGACCACCCTGCGGCCTCCCCCTGCTGGAAGGTCAAGTTCCGGCCACGACATGATGGGGCCATCCGCACGAACGGGCGTTGGGTCACGTTGCGTAGTCGAGTTGGGCTGAAGCTGCAGCGGGTCTGGTACCCCTTGCTGCAATCGTGTGATTATCAGACCGTTATCTGGCCTCGTCCACTACATGGCGTGGCAGGATCGATCCGTTGGTCGAACAACGGCGTTCGGCCTGGTCGCCGGGGAGGGCATTGAGTGGCGTTGTGGACCGTGCACGGCGATGGGCGCACCACCGACGGTGACGCCATAGCGCCCGAGGAGCGGCTCAGCTGGCCGCTCACCGTCGGCTTCGGTGCCCAGCACCTGGCCGCCATGGCCGGTGCCACGATCCTCGTCCCCGCCACCACCGGTCTGCCCGTCAGCACCACCCTGCTCTTCTCCGGCTTCGGCACTCTGCTCTTCCTGCTCATCACCCGCAACCGCGTCCCCAGCTACCTCGGCGCGTCCTTCGCGTTCATCGCCCCGCTGGAGGCCGCGCGCAGCGAGGGCGTGGCCGCGCAGCTCGGCGGCGTGGTCGCGGCCGGCCTGCTGGTGATCATCCTGGGCGTGGCGGTCAAGGCGCTGGGCGTCCGCCTGCTGGAGTCCGTCATGCCGCCGGTGGTGACCGGCGCCGTGGTGATCCTCATCGGGCTCAACCTGTCGCACCGCGCCACGGACTCGTTCTCCGAGCAGCCGCTGCCCGCCGTGGTGACGATGGGCATCATCCTGCTGTGCGGGGTGCTGGGCCGGCGGCTGTTCTTCCGGTTCTCGGTGCTGCTCGGCGTGGTCGTCGGGTGGGTGCTGGGGTTCGTGCTCGGCGTGGTCGAGACCGACGCCGTGGGCCGCGCCGCGTGGGTCGGGCTGCCCGACTTCCACGCCCCCGAGCTGCGCCCGTCCGTGACGCTGCTGGTCCTGCCGGTGGTGATCGTGCTGGTCGCGGAGAGCGTCGGGCACGTCAAGGCGATCGGCGGGCTGACCGGGCGCAACCTGGACGGCAGCGTCGGCGACTCGATCATCGCCAACGGCCTGTCCACGACGTTCGCGGGCTTCGGCGGCGGCACGGGCACCACCACGTACTCGGAGAACATCGGCGTCATGGGCGTGACGAAGGTGTACTCGACGGCCGCCTACGCGGTGACCGGCGTGATCGCGATGCTCCTCGCGTTCTCCCCGAAGGCGACCGCCGCCCTGGCCACCATCCCGGCGGGCGTGGTCGGCGGGGCGACGCTGGTCCTGCTCGGCCTGATCAGCCTGGTCGGCGTCCGGATCTGGATGGACAACCGGGTCGACCTGACCAACCCCGGCAACGCCCTGGTCGGCGGCGCGGCCCTGGTGGCGGGCGTCGGCGACCTGACCCTCAAGCTCGGTGACCTCGAACTGGGCGGCCTGGTGTGGGGCTCGCTGCTCGTGGTGATCCTGCACCCGATCATGCGCTGGCTGCGCGCCGCGCGCCCCGCCCAGCCCTAGAGCGCCTTGACGATCCGGCGCACCATGCCCGGACCCTCGTAGATGAACCCGGTGTAGACCTGCACGAGGCTCGCGCCCGCGTCGAACATGGCCTTGGCGTCGTCCGGGCCGAAGATCCCGCCCACGCCGATGATCGGCAGCTTCCCGCCGGTCTCCCGGCTCACGAACCGCACGACCTCACGCGCCCGCACCGCCAGCGGACGCCCGCTCAGCCCGCCCGCCTCGGCCGCCTTGGCCTGGTCGGCGGGCGCGATGCCGTCCCTCGACAGGGTGGTGTTGGTGGCGATCAGGCCGGTCACGCCGTGCGCCGCGCACACCTCCAGCACCTCGGCGATCGCCTGGTCGGTCAGGTCGGGCGCGATCTTGACCAGCAGCGGCTTGCGCTTGCCCGACCCGGCCAGTTCGCCGGACGTCTGCTCCAGCGCGGACAGCAACTCGGTGAGCGCGCCCCGGTCCTGGAGGCTGCGCAGGCCGGGCGTGTTGGGGGAGCTGATGTTGACCGCGAAGTAGTCGCCGTGCCGGTACAGGGCGCGCAGCGACGCCCGGTAGTCCTCGACGGCCTCCTCGACCGGCGTCACCTTCGACTTGCCCAGGCTGATGCCCAGCGGCACCGACAGCGGTCCCAGCCGGTCCAGGCGGTTGGCCAGTTCCAGCGCGCCGTCGTTGTTGAAGCCCATCCGGTTGATGATCGCTTCGCTGTCGCGCAGGCGGAACAGGCGCGGCTTGGGGTTGCCCGGCTGGGCGTGCCGGGTCACCGTGCCGACCTCGACGAACCCGAACCCCAGGGCACCCCACGCGGGCAGCGCGCGGCCGTTCTTGTCGAGGCCTGCGGCCAGGCCGACCGGGTTGGGGAACCGCACGCCGAACACGGTGCGCTCGGCGGCGGGCTTGCGGCGGACCGCCTTCGCCAGCGGGCTGACGACGCTCAGCGCCCGCAGTGTGGTCTCGTGGATGCGCTCCGCGTCCCCACCGTGCATCCGGAACAGGACGTTGCGCACCACGCTCTTGTAGACCACGGCGGTAACTCTAAGCGATCGGCCCCGGTTGGCAGCGCGGGCACCAGTACGTCGGCCGCTCCTGGACGCCGTCGCCCTGGTCGGCCAGCCGGACCTTCGTACCGCAGCGGAAGCACGGCCGGCCCGCCCGTCCGTACACCCAGGACTCCTTGCCGCGACCCACCATCCCGGTGGTGTTGCGGAACGGTGTCTTCGCGTTGGCCAGCAACAACTTCCGGCTCAGCCGCACGGCCTCGGCCGCATCCACATCGGACACCTTCGCCCACGGCGAGGCCCCGATCAGGAAGCACACCTCGCACTTGTAGACGTTGCCGACGCCGGCCATGACCCGCTGGTCCAGCAGCGCCTGGCCGATCTCCTGGTCCGGCTGCGCCATGAGGCGTCTCACGGCCTCCGCCTCGGCCTCCGGGGTCCAGTCGCCCAGCAGGTCCGGCCCGAGGTGGCCGACGAGGGCGTCCTCCTGGTCGGTGGGCACCAGGTCCAGGTCGTGCAGGTTGAACCCGACCGCGACCCGGTCCGGCACCTCCAGCAGCACGCGCGCCTGGTGTCCCGGCCGCTTCCAGCGCTCGCCGGGCCGGTAGAGGTGCCAGGAGCCGTCCATGCGCAGGTGGCTGCGCAGCGTGAGGTCGCCGGAGAACCGGGTGAGGATGTGCTTGCCGACCGTCGCGACCTCCCGGACGTCCCGCCCGGCGAGGTCCACAGTGGACAATTTCGGGTGGCGGAGGTCCGCGCGCAGCAGCGTCTTCCCGGCCAGCGCCTCGTTCAGCCGCCGGCCGGTCAGGAAGACCGTGTCACCCTCGGGCACCGGTGTCGAACGCCACCTTCAGGCCGAAGCCGACCAGCACGGACGCGGTCAGCCGTTCCGTCCACCGCCGGACGCGGGGCCTGGTCAGCACCACCACGGCCCGTCCGGCCAGCCACACGACACCGAGCTGCCACACCTGCCCGAGCCCCACGTGGACACCGACGAGCAGCGCGGCCCACCCGGTCGTGTCACCGGTTGTGGGCAGGAACTGCGGCAGCAGGGACAGGTAGAACACGCCGATCTTCGGGTTGAGCAGGTTCGTCGTGAACCCGACCCGCAACGCCTGCCCCGGCGTGATCTGCTGGACGTCTTCGGCGATCTCGACCTTCCGCCCGCGCCACGACTTCCACAGCGCCGACCCGCCCAGCCACAGCAGGTAGGCCGCGCCCGCGTAGCGGACCACGTCGTAGGCGAAGCGGGACGCCACCAGCAACGCCGTGAGCCCGGCGATGCTCGCCGCACCCCACACCACACAGCCCAACGTGGTGCCGAACCCGCCGACGATCCCGGCCTTGCGCCCGCCGCCGAGCACCATGCGCAGCAGCATCATGGTGTCCAGCCCCGGCGTGATGGTGAGCAGCAGGGCGGCGACCGTGAACGCCGGCAGCGCGGTCGTGCTCACGCCTCCACCGCCTCCTGGATCTCCTCGTCGTCGAAGTCCTCGTGCACCGGACGGCGCCGACTGCGGCTGATCCGCAGTATCCGGGCGAGCAGCAGGTTGAACGCCAGCGCCACCTCGCGCGCGCCCGGGGTGCCCCACTCGTGGATCGGCATGCACGCGCCCTGCGCCTGCTGCACCGCCAGCCGGTCCGGCAGCGCCACCGGCATCACCAGCGGGCCGAAGATGTCGCGCAGCTCGTCGATGCGGAACTGGTGCTCGTGCGACCGCGGCCGGACCCGGTTGACCACCACGCCCAGCGGCTGGAGGTCCGCGTTGTGCGCCCGTTCGGCCTGGACCGCCTCGAACGCCCGCTGCACGCCCGCCACGGCGAACATCGTGGGCTCGGTGACCAGCAGCGCCCGGTCCGCCGCCACGAGAGCCGAGCGGGTGAGCTGGCCCAGCGACGGCGGGCAGTCCAGCAGGACGAGCTGGTAGGGCTCCTCGTCGTCCTCCTCGGCCAGCACCCGCAGCGCCTCGCGCAGCCGCCCCAGCCGGGACTCGCCCGGGTCGGGGTGGTTGAGCAGCTCGGCGTCCTCGGACCCGGAGAGCACGTCCACGCCGTCACCCCAGGCGCTGGTCGAGATCGCCGCGCGCAGCTTCTCCGCCGTCGGTTCCTGGAGGACGTCGTAGATGCTCGCGTCGGTGTCGTCGGGCTCCAGCGTCGAGGTGGCGTTGCACTGCGGGTCCAGGTCGATGACCAGCGTCCGGACACCGCGCCGCAGCGCGGCCGACGCGAGACCCAAAGCGACCGTCGTCTTGCCCACGCCACCCTTGAGGCTGAGCACCGCCACCGTATGCACGGGGTGCAGCCTACGGTCTCTAGGCTCTACGTCCATGCGACCGGACGCCGTACACAGGGTGCTCGACACCGAGCTGGCCGCCGCACGCGACCGCCGCGGCGGCGAACCCCCCAGGGTGCTCGACGTGGGCGGCGGCAGCGGCGTGTGGGCCGTGCCGCTGGCCGTGGCCGGCTGCACGGTGACAGTGGTCGAGCCGAGCCCCAACGCCCTGGCCACCCTGGACCGGCGCGCGTCCGAGGCCGGCGTGCGCGACCGGATCACCGCGATCCAGGGCGACACGGACGCTCTAGACGCGGAATCCTCCGCCGACCTCGTCCTGGGCCACGGCCTCCTGGAAGTCGTGGACGACGCTGCCGCAGCCCTGTCGGCCCTCTCCGCCGCCGCCGCTCCAGGTGCCGCCGTCTCCATTCTCGCGGCCAACCGCTACGCCGCCGTCCTGCACCGAGCCATCGCCGGCCGCCTGGTGGACGCTCGCAGGCTCCTGGACGACGAGGCAGGCCAACTGGCCGGTTCGAAGGAGCCGGTGCAGCGCCGTTTCGACGTGGCGGGCCTGGAGGCCCTGGTCCTGGACGCCGGCCTGAAGATCGAACTCATCCAGGGTCACGGAGTCGTGTCGGACCTGGTCCCCGGCGCGGTCCTGGAGTCGAACCCCGGCGCCGCCGACGCCCTGGCCGAACTGGAACTCGCCGCCGCCACCCGCCCACCGCTCCGGGACGTAGCCGCCCGCCTCCACGTCCTGGCCCGCAAACCCTCCTGACCCGCCGCGCCTCCCGGTCCCACAAGCGGATCTTTGTCGGTACCCCGTGGGACAATGGACGACGGGGGCCGGAGGCCGCGCCCAGCGGTTCCGGCAGCCCTTCCGCCGCAGGTCAGGCGCGGGTCCGACGGGGTTGGACGCAGGCCAGGCGCGGGCTGGGCTCGGGCGGCAGTCAGCGATTCGGGCGGCAGGCAGCGGCCCAGGTGGCGAGCCTGCCGCGACGAAGTCGCTCGCGGCGAAGCCGCGTGGCGGCGGCAGCGCCGCCTGGCTTGTGCGCCACGTGAACCGGCGACCACCACCGCCCCCGGCAGGCCGACCTCAAAGGCAGGACCACGCCGCCCTGGCTTTGCGCCACATGAGCCGCCGACCACCCGCGACCCGGCAGCCGACCTCGCAGCAGAACCACGTGGCTTGGCGCCACGCGAGCCGGCGACCAGCCCCTAACCGGCCGCAGAACCACTCCGGAACCCGCGCCATCCACCCACCCGGCCCCCCGAACTTGCGGTAGAAACGCGGAAGGCAACCGCCGCCGACCCGCGAGGAGCCCGCAGTGGGAGACCCGCACTTAGCCGAGGCCGCCTGATGGCCGACACCCCCGACCTCGACGAAGGGGTCCGCAAGGCCGTCGCCGGCGACCGCGCCGCCACCGCCTGGCTCCTCGGCGCCATCCGCCCCCTGGTCGTCCGCTACTGCCGCGCCCGCGTAGGCCGCCAAGAACGCTCCTACGCCTCCGCCGACGACGTCGCCCAAGAGGTCTGCGTAGCCGTTCTAACCGCCCTCCCCACCTACAAAGACCACGGCCGCCCCTTCCTGGCCTTCGTCTACGGCATCGCCGCCCACAAAGTCGCCGACGCCCACCGCGCCTCCCTGCGCAACCGCGCCGACCCCGTCCCCGAACTCCCCGACGCCCCCACCGACGAGGACGGCCCCGAGCAGTCCGCCCTGCGCGAAGAACTCGCCCGCCACGTCGCCGACCTGCTGAAAGTCCTCCCCGAGAAGCAGCAGGAGATCCTGCTCCTCCGCGTCGTGGTGGGCCTGTCCGCCGAGCAAACAGCCGCCGTCGTCAACTCCTCACCCGGCGCCGTCCGGGTCGCGCAACACCGAGCGCTGTCCAAGCTGCGCAAGGAGATGTCCCGCTTCAGTGCCGCCACCGGGTGACCCGCGCGACCTCCTCCGCCGACGCACCGGCGAACCGGGCCACCTCACCCCGCCGCACGTCCACGAGCGTCGCCGCGAACTCCGGCCCGAACGCCTCCACCAGCACCTCGTCCGCCTCGAACGCCCGCACCGCCTCCTCCAGCGACAACGGCAACCGGGGCACCCCGGCGACGTGCACCGGATCGACGGACACCGGCTCCGGCAACCGCAACCCGTCCACGATCCCCGCCAGCCCGGCCGCCAGCGTCGCCCCGACCACCAGGTACGGGTTGCCCGACAGGTCGAAGCACTTGACCTCCAGGTCACGCCCCTCGACCACGCGCAGCGCCGTCTCCCGGTTCTCCACGCCCCACGCCGCGAACGCCCCCGCCCAGTGCGACGGCACCAGCCGCAGGTAGCTGGCCACCGACGCACAGCCCACCGCGCACAACCCCGGCAGGTGCCGCAGCACCCCCGCCGCGAACGACTCGGCGTCACCCGACCCGGCCAGGTTCCGCCCGTCCCGCCACAGGCTGACGTGCAGGTGACCGCCGTTGCCGACCCCGTCCGCCACCACCTTGGGCGAGAACGACGCCCGCATCCCGTGCCGCGCGGTGATCGCCCGGACGGTCTCCCGCACCAGCACCGCCGTGTCGGCCGCGCGCACCGGCTCCTCGGGCGCGGTGGACAGCTCGAACTGCCCCGGCGCGTACTCCGGGTGGAACTGGAGCACCTCCACGTCCTGCTCGCCCAGCGCCGCGACCAGGTCCGCGCAGTAGTCCGACAGCTCGACCTGCCGGGTGTGCCCGTACGCCGGTCCGGTCGTCGCCGGTACGAAGTCGTCTCCGGGCTGCCCGACCACCCACTCCACCTCGAACCCGGCCCGCACGTCGTACCCGTGGACGGCCATGCGGTCCGTCATCGCCCGCGCGAAACCCCGTTCGTCCCGCGGGTGCGGCACGCCGTCCCGGTCGTAGCGGTCCGCCGGCGCCCACGCCCAGCCCGGCTGGCCCGCCAGCACGGTGATCCGGTCCAGGTCCGGGTGCAGCCGCAGGTCGCCGACCGGGCCGCCCGCGTGCCGGCCGGCCACGATCGAGTCGTCCAGCAGGAACGCGTCGAACACGGGGGAGGCGCCCACGCCGTGCGCGGCGGCGTCGGGGAGTCTGCGCAGCGGCACGGACTTCACGCGCGTGATGCCGCTGTGGTCGACCCAGGTGATCGCGACGACGATGACGTCGCGGTCGGCGAGGTCGGCCACGAGGTCGGCGGCCCGGTCGTACCGGCGTTGCCGTTCGTCCGTGTCCATGAGGTGCGTGGTTACACCAGGTCACTACTCTTCAACAAGTGGAGCCGCTGCTGCCGTACGTGGCCGAGTTGAACCTCGTGGACCACCACTGCCACGGGGTGCTGCGGGACGACGTGGACCGCACGGGGTTCGAAGAGTTGCTCACCGAGGCGGACGTGGTCAGCCCGTGGGGCACATCGCTGTTCGACTCCGCCATAGGCCTCGCGGTGCGCCGTTGGTGCGCCCCGTTGCTCGATCTGGCTCCTAACGCACCCGCCGACGAGTACATGGCGCGACGGCTGTCTTTGGGTGCGGCCGAGGTCAACAGAGCCTTCCTGGTGGCCTCCGGCATCTCGGTGTTCCTGGTCGACGGCGGGCTGTGGCCGGATCGGTTGTCCGGGCCGTCGGTTTTCACCGGATCACGTGAATTTTCCGTCCTCCGCCTGGAGCGTTTGGCCGAGGAAGTCGTGACCGGCGGCCCCAAAGCGTTCCCCGACGCGATCCGCACCGCGCTGGAACGGACCCCGGCCGTCGCCGCGAAGTCGATCGCCGCCTACCGGGTGGGCCTCGACCTGGCGCCCGGACGGCCCTCCGACGCGGAGGTCGTTGCCGCGTGCGAGCGCTGGGCCGGTCAGGGGCGGTGCGCGGACGACGTGCTGTCGCGTTTCCTGATCTGGGAGGCGCTGGAGTGCGGGCTGCCGGTGCAGTTCCACGTCGGCTACGGCGACCGGGACGTCACCCTGCACCGCGCCGACCCGTCCCTGCTCACGCCGCTGCTGCGGGCCACCGAACCGCTCGGCGTGCCGATCATGCTGCTGCACAACTACCCGTTCCACCGCACCGCCGCGTACCTCGCGCAGGTGTTCCCGCACGTGTTCGTGGACGTCGGCCTGGCCACCCACAACGCGGGCCACCAGGCCGGGCGGGTGCTCGCCGAGGCGCTGGAGATCGTGCCCTACGGCAAGTTCCTGTTCTCCACGGACGCGTTCGCGCTGCCCGAGCTGTACCACCTGGGCGCGTTGTTCTTCCGGCGCGCGCTGTCGGACTTCCTGTTGTCCGCCCTCCGCAGGCATGCTTTCGCGGAGGCCGACGCCGTGCGCATCGCTCACCTGATCGGGTGGGAGAACGCGCACCGGGCCTACCGTTTGGACTAGACTGTCGAACAAGCGTTCGGATCGGGGGGAGGGTTCATGGGCCGCAGCGCGAACCTGCCACGCGGCCTGGTGGACCGCTTCCGCGCGCAGGGCGACGTCTGGCCGGACGACACCGGCTGCTCGATGCTGCACGTCGACATGGACGCCTTCTACGCGTCCGTGGAGATCCGCGACAACCCCGAGCTGGCCGGCAAGCCGGTGGTGGTCGGCGGCACGGCCAACCGCGGTGTCGTCTCGTCGGCCAACTACCTCGCGCGCGAGTACGGCGTGCGCTCCGCCATGCCCACCTCCCACGCCCGCAGGCTGGCCCCGCACGCGGTGTTCGTGATGCCGAACTTCGCGCGCTACCAGGAGGTGTCCCGGGGCGTGATGGCGATCTTCCGCGACATCACGCCGCTGGTGGAGCCGCTGAGCCTGGACGAGGCGTTCCTCGACGTCAGCGGGGCTTTGAAGCGCCTGAAGGCCACACCCGCGCAGATCGGGGCGCTGATCCGGCGCCAGGTCGAGCAGGCGCAGGGGGTCACCTGCTCGGTGGGGGTGGCGCCCACGAAGTTCCTGGCCAAGCTCGCGTCGGGCATGTGCAAGCCGGACGGGATGATGGTGGTGCCGCGCGCGGACGTGCTGGAGTTCCTGCACCCGCTGCCCGTGTCGGCGTTGTGGGGTGTCGGCAAGCGGACCGCCGAGCAGCTCGACCGGGTCGGGCTGGAGACGGTGGCGGACGTGGCGGCCACCCCGCTGCCCCGGTTGCGCCGGGTCCTGGGCGTGGCGCTGGCCGAGCACCTGCACGCGCTCGCGCAGGGCCTCGACGACCGGCCCGTGGTGCCGTCCACCAGGGAGAAGTCGATCGGCGCGGAGGAGACGTTCGAGGTCGACCACTACGACCGCGAGCTGCTGCGGCGGGAGCTGCTGAGGCTGTCCGAGCGGTCGGCGGCCACCCTGCGGCAGCGCGGGCTGCGCGGGCGGACGGTGTCGATCAAGGTGCGGTTCGCGGACTTCACCACGATCACGCGGTCCAAGACCCTGCGCGTGCCCACCGACGTGACCCGCGAGGTCTACCAGACGGCCTCGACGTTGCTCGACGAACAGGTGCCGCCGGGCGCGGTGCGGCTCATCGGCGTGCGCATCGAGCAGCTGGTCGAGGGCGACGATGGCGAACAGCTCATGTTCGACGCCCCCGAACGCGGCTGGCGCGAGGCCGAACAGGCCGCTGACCAGGCCCGAACACGCTTCGGCCGGGCGGCCGTGAAACCCGCGTCCCTGCTGTCCTCCGCCCCGGCCCAGCCGAACCTGCCCGAACCCAAACCCGACCGCTGAGCGCGCCGTTCGGGTGGTCGTGCCGGACAGCGGGGTCGATCAGGGGCCACCCTGTCGGACGTGGACCGTTTCTGGAGTCTCCTCACGCCCGCCGAGCACGCCGTGCTGGCCGCGAGCGGGACCGAGCGCGACTACGCCACCGGGGCGGTGGTGTGCCACGAGGGTGAGGTCAGCCGGCACGTCCTGATCGTGCTGCGCGGCCTGCTCCGGGTCACCGCGGCGACCACGAACGGCGGCGAGAAGGTGCTGGCCGTGCGCGGCGCCGGGGACATCGTGGGGGAGCGGTCCGCGATCGACGGGCGACCCCGGTCGGCGACCGTCCGCGCCTTGGTGGACGTGCGGGCGCTGGTGCTGTCCGACACGGCGTTCGCCGACCTGTGCCAGCGGCGACCGCGCATCGCGTGGGCCGTGCTGACCGTGGTCGTGGCGCGGCAGCGGGACACCGACCGGCAGCGCATCCAGTTCAGCGGCACCGCGACCCAGCGCGTCGCGGCCGTGCTCATCGACATGGCGCTGCGACGCGGGATCGCCGACCAGGGGGCGGTGTCGCTCAGCCAGGAGGAGTTGGCGGGCATCGCCGGGACGTCGCGCGAATCGCTGGTCCGGGTGCTGCGCTCACTGCGCGAACAGGGCATCATCAGGACGGGTCGACGCAAGATCGACATCCTCCAGGTGCGCCGGCTCTACGACCTGACCACCTGATTCGCGGTTCTGTGTCATCTGACGCAGAACAGGTCCGTCATTCCCCTTACAAATGAGCCATGACGAGCTGAAGGGGGAGAGATGAACCGAAACGAGGAACCCGCCCGGTCGCGCCGCCGCTTCACCGAACGCCTCGCCTGCACCTTGGTCTTCACCGCCGTCCAGCTGTGGGCCGCCGCCGTGATCGTCACCCAGTTGGACACGAACGGCGTGGTCGCGCTGGCCGTGGCGCTGGTGCTGTCGGGTGCGCTGGTCGCCGTGCACGACGCCTGGCAGAGCGTGCGTGCGGCGCGGCGGACGCTGGACGAGGAGATCCGCGAGGACCTGGTCCGGCTCTAGCGATCCACACGGCGACCGGCGAGGGGCGGTCGTCGTCTCCCAGAGGCCTTCTGCGGGCGGTCGGGTCCGCAGAAGGCCTCTTTCCGCATTTTGACGCCAAAGTTGTCCACAGGTCCGAAGTTGTCCACAGTTCGCAATCGACTCCTCGCCGAGCGATTGCTTTGGGCCGATCGTGGACCCATGCACACCAAAACCCGAACCACGATCACCGTAGAAGCCCTGGCCGCCTTGTTCCCGCACCAGGTGGCCACCGCCGCCGACCTCATCACCCTCGGCCTGGACCAGGAGGAACTGGCCGACCGCCGCCGTTCCCGCGAGTGGCAACCCCTGCTCCCCGGTGTCCTGCTCCTGACCCGAAAACCTCCGACCCGCCTGCAACGCGTCCAAGCCGCCCTCCGCTACGCAGGCCCAGGAGCCCTCCTGACGGGCTTGGACGCCCTGCACCTGCACGGCCTCCGCACCGTCCCGACGACCGGCCAGATCATGGTCCTGACCACCCGCCCGGTAGAACCCACAGACGACGTCAAACCCCTACGCCCTCGCACCGCTCTGGAACCAGTCCTCCGCAAAGGCTTCCCCACCGCGCCACTGATCCGGGCAGTAGCCGACACCACGAGATTCACCACATGCCCCCACGCGCTGCGCGCGGTGCTGACGGACGCCGTCCACCGAGGCGGCATCCCGCCCACCGACCTCATGCGTCTGCTGTCGAAACGCGGCGAAGCCGTGAGGCACATCCTCACCGACCTCTCCACCGCCCCACCCACTCACCGCCCACCACCCACCCGGCGCTCCACCTCTCCACCCCAGTGGCGGCGGGCGACTTCCGACACTCCAGCGTTCCGAATAAAGTCGGGGCCGAGAGGACGGCAACCGGGCGTTGACAGTTGACCTTGGGTAAGTCATCCGGACGGGGGTGGGTCCGTTTCGTGACCTCACGAAGGTCCTACCGTTGACCCGTGAGGATGATGGTGACCGAACGAACCGCTTAGGGGCGCGGACTGGGTAGTCGCCAAGCCTCGCGAATCGTATCCTGGTTGTGACGCCCCCCGGGCGGGGCGTCCGCCGGGACCGGCGGCAACCGTGAACACCCGGCGCCCGCGACCGCTGTGCCGGAGGAGGAGCCATGCCACTCTCCGAGCACGAGCAGCGACTGCTCGACCAGATCGAGCGCGCGCTCTACGCCGAGGACCCGAAGTTCGCATCCACTGTGCGCGGTGCCAAGCTGCGCAAGCCGTCCCGACGGCGTCGCATCCAGGGCATCGCGCTGTTCGCCGTGGGTGTGGCTCTGCTGGTGACGGGTGTGATGTTGCCGAAGCTCGCTGGTATCCCGGTGGTGAGCGTGGTCGGCTTCCTGTTGATGTTCTTCGGCGTGCTGCTCACCGTGACGACGCTGCGTCGTGGTGACCAGGGTGCCGACGAGCCCAGCGAAGAGGGAAGCCGCCCCAGCCGCAGCTCGTTCTCCCAGAAGATGGAAGAGCGTTTCCGTCGTCGCCTAGAGGACGAGTAGGAAGCCGAACACCCCACGGCCCGTCCTCCCCCGGAGGGCGGGCCGTGCGGCATGCCCAAACTCCGCACCCCCTACACCCCCTACTCCCCACTTCCGCCAATCACCCAATAGAGCGACATGCAGAATCCGCGACCAAACCCAGTCTCACGCGTCCCGTAAACAAGGAGCGCGGCACAACGGCAGCCCCCGCCCCTCAAACGCGCCCCTCCCTCCACCCCCGACTCGCCCAAAGCCCTCAGCTACCCACAAACCCAGCGCCCCAAGACTCCGCCCCGCCGCTGCGCCTGCCCGCCGCTGCGCCTGCCCGCCGCTGCGCCGCCCCGCCGCTGCGCCTGCCGCCGACGGGCCGGGTGCCCGATCCGGCCCTGCCTGCCGATGAGCGCAGCGCCGACCCCGGCCCCGCCCCTGCTCCCGACGCGCTCCCCCCTCGACCCAGTACTCGCGCCCGCCCACTGACCCAGGCACCCGCGCCCGCACGCTCAATCCGGCATCCGCCCCGCCCGCTGACCACGGCCCCCACACCCGGCCGCCCAGCCCGGCACCCCCATTCGCCCGCCCAGCCCGGCACCCTCGCTGGCCCGCCCTGCGCGCCACCCTGACTGGCGTGCTCAGCGCGCCGTCCTCACTGGCCCGCCTGGCAGCACCCTTCTGGCCCGCCCGGCACGGCACCCTCACTGGCCCGCTCGCCGGTCCCACGGCAGCGCCCGGTTGTCCCGTGTTTCCCGATCCCGCCTCACCGGCCGTGCCCCGGGACGGGGAGAGCCGCCCGAGGGCAGTGCTGCCGGAGGGCGGCAGCCGGCTGGCTATCCGGCGTTGTTCCCGACCCCGTGTCGCACAGCCGCGCCGGACGAGGGCCGTGCAGCAGGCTGGGCCGCCGCGAACGTGCCGCTGCGGGGCCGGCCGCTGCGGTGGTGCCGCCGCAAGGCGTGCGATCGCGGGGCGGGCAGCTGCCGGCCGGGCCGTGGCAGGGCGGCTGCGGCGGGGTGGGCTGCTGCGGGCGGGCTGCCGCGGGGCGTGCGATCGCGGGGCGGGGTGGGTTAGTCGTTGGGATCTGTGTCTGGGGTTGGGTTTAGGACTGAGCGGGGGAGGAGTTTGGCTCGTAGGGCCAGGGGGGCGGTTCTGGTCAGGGAGCGGCGGACTTCTGCCACGGCTGCGGGGAGGGTCGGGTCGGCCGCCGAGTTGGTGCTGTACCACGAGCGTTCGACCGCGCCGACCACCGCGCGCAAACCGTCCCGGCCCTGTTCGTCCAGGTTGTGGGCCTTCGCCATTCGGCGGGCGGCTACTCGGACGGTTTCGGTGGTCGGGACGCGGGTGCCCCGGTCCACCGATTCGGCGATCAGTTCCTGCCAGGCCGCGGCGGCGGCGTCCGGGCCCAGGCCCGCGACCGCGCGCAAGCGTTCGCGGCGGCGCCATTCGCGGATGCCTGCCGGCGTCGCGATCAGGAGGGCCAGGAGGAGGGGGATGGCGATCCACCACGACACCAAGGCAACCAGCAACGTCACCAGGATGATCCATGCGGCTACCGCGATGGCGATCAGGAGCGTGCGCAGCCAGGGGACGACGAAGAACGGGGCCGAGCCGCCAGAGCCGGAAGCGGGGCTGGAAGTGGAGCCGCGGCGGCGGGTTGTCAGGTAGAGCAAGAGGGTCAGGAAGACGCCGATCGCGCCGGCCACCAAGAGCGTGACGGTGTGCCACGTCGGGGTCGGCGTCTGCTGGGCGTTGGGGTCGTTGCCGGCCAGGTCCTCGGGAGTGGCGGAGGTGGTGGCGGCGGACGCGGACGTCGTGGGGGCGGTCGTCGTGGTAGGAGCGGTGGTGGTGTCGTTTTCGTCGCCGTCGGCTTCTCGGCCGGCGATGTACGGGGGGACCACGCCGCGGCCGTCGGAGAGCGGGGTCGGGTCGAAGACGGTCCAGCCGTAGTTCGGGAAGTAGATCTCCACCCAGGCGTGGGCGTCCTGAGTCGTGATGGTCTGGGCGTCGCCGGTGGGGAAGCCTGCCGTGAAGCCAAGAGCCACACGGGACGGGAGGCCGATGGACCGTGCCATGATCGCCATCGCGGACGCGTACTGCTCGCAGAAACCGCGCTTGCCGGTCAGGACGAAGTCACGCAGGGCGTCCGAAGTCTGCGCCCCACCGGTGTCCGTGGTGTAGGTGAAGCCCTGGGTGCCGTCGGTGAAGTAGTTGTACAGCGCGGTGGCCTTGTCGAACGCGTTCCCCTGGCTGCGCGTGATCTCCCGCGCCAGGTTCGCCACCTCTGGGCTGACGCCTCGGGCATCGAGGTACACGTCTTCAACGTCCGCGGCACCATTGGCCCGGCGCAGGGCATCCGCCGGCGGTGTCTTGAGGACCGTCTCCAGCTTGTACGGCCCCGCCTTGCGCTGCCGAACGCTGTAGACCATCCCGCGCACCGGGTCGTACCGCCAGTTGTCCTCGACGTCCTGGATCCGCCGCGGCCGTCCGTACACCGGCAGCCAGTTGTCCAGCCAGTTCACCGGCTCGATGACCACCGTCGCGACCTCGCCGTCACCCGGATCACCCGGCTGCTGCGGCAGATCACCGTTCGCGGGCACCCCGGTCGACAGGTCGCCGCCCAGCCGCCACCCCTGGTCGGGCACGTACTCGCGCAACGTCATCGCCCGCAGGTACGCCGCCTCCGGCAACCCGCGCACCCGGAACATCTCCCGCGTCGCGCCCTGGTTGAGCATGCCGCGCAGCTCGGTCATCGGGTCGATGCCCAGGCCGTTCGCACCGCCGCCGACCTCGTCGCCGCCGGGCAGCCGGCCGACCGTCCCGACCAGCGTGAAGCTCGCCCCGGCCAGCATCGCGATCACCACGGCCGCACCCGCGACCGCCGTCGCCGCCGGACCCGAACTCGCCCCGCCGGTCCCCGGTCGCCGCCCGCGCCACGCGTCGTGCCGGTGCTGCCCGTCCACCGCCAGCAGCAACGCGAACGCCCCGGCGCCGAACACGAACGTCCACACCGGCAGCATCTCGTCGGCCAGCGACGCCGGCACCGCGAACACGCACAGCAGCACCAGACCCGACGCCGCCGGCGCCGCGGCACCGACCGCGAGCAGGTCCACCAGCACCGCGACCAGGCCGATCGCCACCATCACCAGGCACCGGATCGCCTCGCTGTCCGGCACCGGCGGCACACCGGTCTGCACCTCGGTGAACGCGTCGCCGAGCACGGTCATCAGGTCGCTCAACGACTGCGGCCCGGGCAGCACCACCAGCACGCCGGTCCGCGTGAAGATCGTCACCAGCAGCGACATCAGCGCGAACACCTGCGCCAGCGCGATCAGCGGGTTGGGCAGCCGGGTCTGCCGCAGCAGCACGCCGACGCCGACCACGACGGTGATCGCCACCGCCAGGTTCACCAGCCACAGCCCGCCCGCCACCACGCTCGACAACGCCGTCGCGGCGCACAGCGTGGCGAGGCCCGCGACCACCGGTGTCGCGCCGACCACCCAGTTGCCGCGCGCGGCGGTCCCGCTGGTCACCTGCTCATCCCCCAGTCACTGCGGGTCACTCAACCCACCTCCGTGCGCACCACCGGGCCGCGGTTGCCCGCGCTGTGGCACAGCTCCTGCCAGACCTGGCCCATCGCCGTCGACGGCCCGGCGACCACCGCGCCCCAGCCGGCCGCCGTCAGCAGGCCACGCGCGTCCTCGGGGTCGGGCGCGGGGTCCTCGCCGCCCGCCGCCCACGCCCGCACGTCCATCACCACGGCCAGGCTGCGCATCCCGCGCGGCCGGTTGCGCACCAGGGCGTCGACCACGGCGGGCGTGCTGCCGCCGAGGATCGCGATGACCTCCTGGCCCGCGCCCGGGTCCACGCCCACCGCGGGTTCCCGCCGGTGCGACGGTTGCAGGGCGGCCAGGGCGTCGAGCACCACGGCGTCGCTGTGCCCGCCGTCGCCCGACCCGCCCGCCAGCACCCGGCCGTCGTCGCCGACCAGCCGCACCTGGTGCCCGAACCGGTGCAGGTGCAGGCACACCGACGCCGCGAACGACACCGCCCACTCCAGCGACGAGTTCGGCCCGGTGCCGCGGTGCGCGACCAGCCGGTGGTCCAGCAGCACCGTCGTGCCGCCGCGCCACGGCCGTTCCTCGACGCGCACCATCAGCTCGTCGCGCCGCGCGGTGGACCGCCAGTGCACCTTCCGCAGGTCGTCGCCGTGTCGGTACTGCCGCACCACGGCGTCGTCCTCGCCCTGCCCGGCGCGCAGCCGGATCGAACCGTCGTCGCCCGCGCCCATGCCGGACCCGCTGGGCAGCCCGGACAGGCCCACCACGCGCGGCACCACGACCAGCTTCGAGCGGCCCGCCAGCTCGCGGTCGAACTCGGCCAGCCCGAACGGGTCGGTGATCCGCGCCATCAGCGGCCCGACCTGCTGGATGCCGCGCATCACCGGCTTCAACGGGTAGCGCAGCGCGGTCACCGTGTTGCGCGGCAGCCGCTCGACGACGAACCGGGGCCGCGCGCCCAGCGCGTACGGCACCGCGTCTTCCAGCAGCAGACCGCCGGTGGGCAGCCGACCGGCCGAGCGCAGCTCGACCTTCACCTCGGTCGCCGCGCCCACCTGCACGCGGCTGGGGAACAGGAACCGGGACGCGTGCAGGCCGACGCGCGCCCGCTGGGCCAGCCACGCCGCCAGCACCGGCAGGGCCACCACGAACGCGGCGACCCGCAGCAGGTCCCGCTCGTTGAGCACGACCGCGCACAGGCCCGCCGCGAACCCGGCGGCGAGGAGGCAGCGGCCCCGGGTGGTCAGCCCGGACAGGGCTCCGCGCATGTCAGCGGTGGTGGCCGTCGCCGTGGCCCGGGACCGGGTGGCCGCCGGGGTGGCGCTGCACGTTCTGCAGGAACTGGCCGGACGGCTCCAGCGCCGCCTGCGGCACCGGCACCCGCTGCAGCAGGTTGCGCACCAGGTCCGCCGCCGACCTGCGCGCCGCCTGCGCCTCCGCGGTCAGCACCAGCCGGTGCGCCAGCACGGGCACGGCCACCGCGTGGATGTCGTCGGGCACCACGAAGTCGCGCCCGGCCAGCGCAGCCTGCGCCCGCGCCGCGCGGACCAGTTGCAGCGTCGACCGCGGGGACGCGCCCAGCCGCAGCTCGGGCAGCCGCCGGGTGGCCGACACCAGCTCCACCGCGTACCGCCGCACCTCGGGCGACAGGTGCACCCGGCGCACCGCGTGCACCAGCTTGAGCACCGTGTCCGCGTCCGAGACCGGGCGCAGGTCGGCCAACGGGTCGTTGCCCGCGTGCTCGTCCACCATCGCCAGCTCGGCCTGCGGGTCGGGGTAGCCGATGGAGACCCGCGCGGTGAACCGGTCGCGCTGGGCCTCGGGGAGGGCGTAGGTGCCCTCCATCTCGATCGGGTTCTGGGTGGCGATCACCATGAACGGCGAGCTGAGCGGGTAGGTGTTCCCGTCCACCGTCACCTGGTGCTCTTCCATGCACTCCAGCAGCGCCGACTGTGTCTTCGGCGAGGCCCGGTTGATCTCGTCGCCGACGACGATGTTGGCGAACACCGGGCCGGGCCGGAACTCGAAGTCGTTGTCCTGCCGGTTGTAGATCGACACACCGGTGATGTCGCTGGGCAGCAGGTCGGGGGTGAACTGGATGCGGCTCACCGAACAGTCGATGGACCGCGCCAGGGCCTTGGCCAGCGACGTCTTGCCGACGCCGGGCACGTCCTCCACCAGCAGGTGGCCCTCGGCGAGCAGCGTCACGATGGCGATCCGGACCACGTCCGGCTTGCCCACGATGACCTTCTCGACGTTCGCCGCGATGCGCCCCACCACGGCGTGCAGTTCGGCGAGCACCTCGTCGGGCCGGCTGTGCACGTGGGCCGTGTTGTTCACGTGATTGAGCCCACCGCCCCCGAAAGAGTGTTCGGGCAGCGCGGCTGGCTGGGTACTCGGAGTCACTCGACCTCCCGAAGACCACCGCGACCGGTTCGCGGAGGCGGTGAGCGTTTCACGCAGTGTGTCAAACCGGGGCGAAGCGCCCCACACCGATTGAACATTCTCGTGCCGCTGGTTTCCACGGCCGTCCCCGGCTGCCGGTTCACCCGCTCCCACCACGATTCCCCACCACCCGCCGGGCTGAACCCGTTTTGCCCGATTTCGCTGGGCCGTTCGGGTGGGATTTGAAGTCGATCACGGCCCTCCGGGCGCCCCGGCCGCTCGGCTCCCCCCACCGCCCCCCACGCTCGTCATCTTCGCTCTACCTGCGTAAACGTTCCCCATCCGGGTGGCTGACCACCCGTTTCAGCGTTGACTGTGGTGAAAAGTGGGGTACTGTGGCGGCCGGTGGGGCAGACGGGGGCCCCACTGCCGGTTCGCCGTCCGGCGGCGGGAGGTGGGTTGCCGTGTTCCTGGGCACGCACCACCCCAGGCTGGACGACAAGGGCCGGCTGACGCTGCCTGCGAAGTTCCGGGACGCGCTAGCGGGGGGTCTCATGGTCACCAAGGGCCAGGACCACTGCCTCTACGTGTTCCCTCGGGCCGAGTTCGAGCAGATGGCGCGCAAGGTCGCGGAGGCGCCGTTCACCAACGAGGCCGTCCGCGCCTACCAGCGCTACCTGTTCGCGGGGACCGACGAGCAGCGGCCGGACGGCCAGGGCCGGGTGTCCATCGCACCGGAACTGCGCCGCTACGCCGGGCTGACCAAGGAGTGCGTGGTCATCGGCGCGGTCAACCGGCTGGAGATCTGGGACGCGCAGGCGTGGCAGCGCTACATGGACGAGCACGAGGACAGCTACGCCGAGGCTCGCGAGGAGGTGCTGCCGGGCGTCTTCTGATCGGGCTTGAACGCTTGAGGTTTCGGGTGCCGTGAGGCCTCGGTCCGCTCGGCTTTCGGCCCTGGCGCACCTTCCCCGGCGCCAGGTCCGACGGGCGGGCGGGGACCTGACGACACCCGAATTTTTGTCGGTGGGGGGATGTGGGAGGGGACATGGGCGAGCGGGCGCGCCACGTGCCGGTGCTGCTCGACCGCGTCCTGGGCCTGCTGGCCCCCGCGCTGGCCGACCGGGACGCGGTGTTCGTCGACTGCACGCTCGGGTTGGGCGGGCACTCCGAGGCGGTGCTGCGGGCCCACCCGCGGGTGCGGTTGATCGGCCTGGACCGCGACCCGCAGGCGATCGAGTTGGCGCGCAAGCGCCTCGAACCGTTCGCCGACCGGATGACGTTCGTGCAGACCACCTACGACCACATCGCCGAGGCGGTGGACGGTCCGGTGGACGGCATCCTGATGGACCTCGGCGTCTCCTCGCTGCAACTCGACGCCGAGGAGCGCGGGTTCGCCTACTCCCGGGACGCGCCGCTGGACATGCGGATGAGCGCGGGCACCGGCATGACGGCCGCGGACGTGCTCAACGAGTACTCGGTGGACGACCTGACCCGCATCCTGCGCGACTACGGCGAGGAGCGGTTCGCCCGCAAGATCGCCCAGGCCGTGGTGCGCGAACGCGCCCGCGAGCCGTTCACCAACTCCGGGCGGCTGGTCGAGCTGCTCTACGACGTGGTGCCCGCGGCGACCCGGCGCACCGGAGGCCACCCGGCCAAGCGGACGTTCCAGGCGCTGCGGATCGAGGTCAACGGCGAACTGGAGTCGTTGCGCCGGGCCCTACCGGCGGCTCTCTCGGTGCTGGCGGTGGGCGGGCGGATCGTCGTGGAGTCCTACCAGTCGCTGGAGGACCGGATGGTCAAGCGGGCCTTCGCCGAGCTGGCCGTCTCCAAGACCCCGCCGGGGCTGCCGGTGGAGCTGCCCGGCCACGGCCCCGAGCTGAAGCTGGTGACCCGCGGCGCCGAGGTGGCGACCGAGCAGGAGATCGAGGACAACCCCAGGGCCGCGCCGGTGCGACTCCGGGCGGCGGAACGGATCAGGGAGGCGACATGACCGCTCCGGCCCGGGCCAACGGCGTGCCGTCCACCCCCGGCACGCCGCGCGAGCGCGCCCTGCGCTCGGTGCCCACCCGTTCGCGTTCGGCGGCGGCCGAGCGCGCCTACGCCCGCCGCGAGCAGCGGACGCGCGCGTCCCGCGGCACCGCCGTCACCCGCCAGCCGGTGGCCGCGCCGCGGGCTCCGTTCGTGGTGATGGTGATGGTCGTGCTGGGGGTCGGGATCGCCGCGATCATGTGGCTGTCCACCCAGGCGACCGCCGACTCGTACCGCTTGCAGGACGCGCGGGCGGAGGAGAAGCGGTTGGCGCGGCAGGTCGAGCAGCTGCGCCGGGAGGTGGCGCTGGCCGAGTCGCCGCGGCAGCTCGCGGAGGCCGCGGCGCGGTTGGGGTTGGTGCCGGTGCAGGACCCGGCGCGGTTGCGGCAGTTGCCGGACGGGACGATCGAGGTCCACGGCAAGCCCTCGGCCGCGCAGGCTCCCGCGCCGCCGGCCACCTCGACGCCCGCGCCGCCGGACCCGAACGCCCAGCAGCCGCCGGCGGACCCCAACGCTCAACAGCCGCCCGCCGATCCGAACGCCCCACCGCCGGCTGATCCGAACGCCCAGCCGCCCGCGCAGCCGGATCCCCACGCGCAACAGCCACCGGCCGACCCGAACGCCCAACCGCCGGTGAATCCGAACGGGCAGCAGCCGGTCGACCCGAACGCACAGCAACCGCCCGCACAGCAGGTGCCCGGAGGTCAGTGATGCCAGGGCCCACCAGGGGGAGGCCCACCAGGCGGCCGTTGCAGGTCCGCGCGCCCAAGCGGCGGCGGGGCGGCAACAGCCGGGTCCGCATCGCCGTCGGCCGGCTGCTGCTGGTCGGCGCGCTGGTGCTGGCCGGGTTGAAGCTCGTGCAGGTGCAGGGTTTCCAGGCGGAAGCCCTGTCCGAGCAGGCCCAGAAGCAGCGGGCCACGCCCATCGACGTCCCGGCGGCGCGCGGCGCGATCACCGACCGCAACGGCAACCAGCTCGCGTTCAGCGTCGAGGCCCGCCAGCTCTACGCCGTGCCGCAGCTGACCCGGGAGAAGTGGGTCAAGGCGCAGGAGGCCGACCCCGACATCGGCAGCTACGAGGACTGGGCGCGCGAGGTCGCGAAGTTCATCCAGGACACGCTCGGCACCGAGGTCAACGGCCAGAAGACCGACGAGCAGACGATGTACTCGCTGATCACCAAGGACATCACCTACGTCGAGCTGGTCGACAACATCGACCCGGCGAAGGCGGCGACGATCACCGAGAAGTACGCCGACATCGGCCAGGAGTACCGCGCGGTCCGCGTGTACCCCAACGGCGAGCTGGCGTCGAACATCATCGGCGCGGCGAACTGGCGGGAGGACCAGGAACCGCCCGCCACGCACGGCGTCCTGGGCCTGGAGAACTCGCAGGACAACGTCCTCGCCGGCCGCATGGGCCGCCGGGTCGTGGACACCATGCAGGGCAACAACAACGTGGTGATCCCCGGCCCCGACCGGTCGCGCGAGCTGGCGGCGGCCGTGCCGGGCCGGAGCCTGGAACTGACGCTGGACGTCGACACGCAGTACGCGTTGCAGCGCATGGTCACCGACTACACGGCCAAGTCCGGCGCGAAGTCCGGGTCGGCGGTGGTGCTCGACTCGCGCACCGGCGAGATCCTGGCCATGGCCAACGACAAGACGTTCGACCCCAACGACTTCGGCAAGGCCTCCGAGGACCAGCTGCGCAACACGGCCGTGTCGTCGGTGTTCGAGCCGGGGTCGGTGAACAAGATCGTGACGGCGGCGACGGCCATCGAGGACGGCATCTACCAGCCGGACAGCGTGCTGACCGTCGACTACACGATCAAGGTCGCCGACCGGGTGATCAAGGACTCGGTGTTCCACCCGACGCAGGACATGACGTTCACCGGCGTGTTCGCGAAGTCCTCCAACGTCGGCACGCTGATGGCGG
Source organism: Saccharothrix sp. (assembly GCF_031180885.1). Taxonomy (GTDB): domain Bacteria; phylum Actinomycetota; class Actinomycetes; order Mycobacteriales; family Pseudonocardiaceae; genus Actinosynnema. Next base: position 22,102 of record NZ_JAPSLK010000056.1, on the reverse strand, counting down.
CGCAGAAGATCGGCGAGGACCGGTACGCGGACATGCTGCGCAAGTTCGGCCTGGGCAAGCGGACCCAGTCCGGCCTGCCGGGCGAGGAATCGGGCTCGGTGCCGCCGCGCAACCAGTGGTCCGGCTCGACGTTCGGCAACCTGCCCATCGGCCAGGGCCTGAACATGACGCTGTTGCAGATGACCGGCATGTACCAGGCCATCGCCAACGACGGCGTCCGGATTCCGCCGAGGATCATCCGGGCGGAGGTGGACCAGAACGGCGCTCGGAAGGAAGTCGAGCGCCCGGAAGAGGTGCGGGTGGTTTCCCCGCAAACCGCGAAGACGGTTCGGGACATGTTCCGCGCGGTGGTGCAGAAAGCGCCGGGGCAGACCGGGACCGGGCCGTCGGCCGCTTTGCCGGGGTACCAGGTTTCCGGGAAGACGGGGACCGCGCAGCAGGTCGACCCGAAGTGCAGTTGCTACAGCCAGAGTTCGTACTGGATCACTTTCGCGGGGATTTTCCCGGCGGACAACCCGCGTTATGTGGTGGGTATCATGCTGGACGCGCCGAGTGGGGGTGGCCAGTACAGCGGGTCGGCGGCACCTTTGTTCCACGACATTGCGTCCTACCTGGCGCAGCGGTACCAGGTGCCGATGTCGGCGGAGCAGGCGCCCGTGGTCCAGCTGGTTCTCTGAGCAGGCGCTAAGGGGTTAGCGCATTTTTAGCGGCACTCGACTGGAAATGTGCAGGTTTATGCGCAACGCGCTTCGCGCTGCTGGGGAGGAAAGCGCTTCGCGTTGCTTGGGAAGGAACGCGCTTCGCGCTCTCAAGCGGACTCGCTGGCGCTCTCAAGAGAAAAGCGGGCCTGGAGACCCCCAGGGGGTGGAAGGGCGTCGGTTCGTCCCCCGTGCGGCCTGCCGGAGGCAACCACGCTCCGGCCCTTTCCGCAACCGGTGAAGCGTGGTTGCGGAAAGGGCCGGAGCGTGGTTGGGCTGCGCCCAGGCCGCACGGGGGACGAACCGAGGCCCCTTCCTGTGGCTTGGCAAGCCCCTGGGAGCGCCTGCGGCGCAAAAGCGGCAGCGCTGTGCGGTGGGGGTGTTTTGGCTGGCACTGAAAGGTTTTCGTGTCCGCAGTGGACGTGGTGGGTGAACACTCTCCGTGCGCCGGTAGCCTTCCGCGCGTGCCTGCCAAGCTTGAGGGCAAGGTCGCGACCGCCCCGCCTCGCCCTTCCCGCGTCCAGCCCGTCGCCGTGTCCGAACTCGCTTCGACCGTGGACGCGCACCTCACCGCGCCCGATCGCGCGCACACCGCCGTTTCCGGGGTGACGTTGCGCGCCCAGCACGTCCGGGCCGGTGACCTGTTCGCCGCGTTGCCCGGGGCTCGGGCGCACGGTGCGGACTTCGCCGAGCAAGCCGTGGCCCGGGGGGCCGCGGCGGTGTTGACCGACGAGGCCGGTGCGGCGAAGGTGCGGGACGTTCCGGTGTTGGTGCACCCGAACCCGCGTGAAGTCCTCGGGACGCTGGCCGCGCGGGTCTACGGCGAGCCCGCGACGAAGGTCGCCGTGTGGGGGATCACCGGCACCTCGGGCAAGACCACGACGAGCTACATGGTCGAGTCCGCGCTGCGCGCCGCCGGGCGCACCACCGGGCTGATCGGCACGGTCGAGACGCGCATCGCGGGTGAGCGGCTGGACAGCGCCCTCACCACGCCCGAAGCGCCCGACCTGCACGCGCTGCTCGCGGTCATGGCCGAGCGCGGGGTCACGGACGTGACGATGGAGGTCTCCAGCCACGCGTTGCGGCTGGGCCGGGTCGGCGGGGTCGGGTTCGCGGTGGCCGCGTTCACCAACCTGTCGCAGGACCACCTCGACTTCCACCCGGACATGGAGGACTACTTCCAGACCAAGGCGCTGCTGTTCGACGGCCGCGCCCGCCGCGAGGTCGTGTGCGTGGACGGGGAGTGGGGGCGTCGGCTGGTCAAGCCAGGCACTGTCACCGTCGCGACCACCGGGGACGCCGACTGGACGGCCTCGGACATCAGCGTGTCCGCGACCGGTGAGCAGCGGTTCACCGCGCACGGGCCGGACGGCCTGGTGTTCGAGGTCGAGTTGCGGCTGCCGGGTGAGTTCAACGTCGCCAACGCGCTGCTGGCCACGGCGTTGCTGCACCTCCAAGGGGTCGACGTCGAGTCGATCCGGCGCGGGCTGGCCGACGTGCAGGTGCCGGGGCGGATGCAGCGGGTGGACGAGGGCCAGGACTTCACGGCCGTCGTCGACTACTCGCACAAGCCGCAGGCCGTGGCGCTCGCGCTGGCCGCCGTGCGCGCCCGGGCGACCGGTCGGATCATCACGGTGCTGGGCTGTGGCGGCGACCGGGACACCGCCAAGCGGCCGTTGATGGGCGAGGAGGCGGCTCGGCGCAGTGACGTGCTGATCGTCACCGACGACAACCCGCGCAGCGAGGACCCGGCCGCGATCCGGGCCGCGATGCTGGCGGGCGCGCTGAACGTGCCCGACGAGGACCGGGGCCAGGTGCTGGAGATCGGCGACCGGCGTGCGGCGATCGAGCACGCGGTGAACCTCGCCCGGCCCGGTGACGTGGTCGTGGTCGCGGGCAAGGGGCACGAGACCGGGCAGGAGGTGGCGGGCGTCGTGCACCCGTTCTCCGACGCCGACACACTCGCGCACGCGATCAGAGAGGTCCGCCGGTGATCCCGCTCAGCCTGGCCGAGATCGCCGACGCGGTCGGCGGCACCCTGCACGGCACCGACGGGACGCCGGTGGTCACCGGCACCGTCGAGTTCGACACCCGCAAGATCACGCCCGGCGGGCTGTTCCTTGCGCTGCCCGGCGAACGGGTCGACGGTCACGACTTCGCGGCCAAGGCGATCGAGCAGGGCGCGGCGGGCGTGCTGGCGGGTCGTCCGGTGGACGGGGTTCCGACGGTCGTGGCGGCTCCGGTGGAGCGCGGGCACGGGAACGCCTATGTGTTGTCCGGGGACAAGGACGGCGCGGGGGCGGCGGTGCTGGCGGCGCTGGCGAAGTTGGCCCGGTACGTCGTCGACCGGCTGCCGGACCTGACTGTGATCGGCGTCACGGGCTCGTCCGGCAAGACCTCCACCAAGGACCTGATCTCGCAGGTGCTGACCCCGCTGGGGCCGACCATCGCGCCGCCCGGGTCGTTCAACAACGAACTCGGGCACCCGTGGACGGTCCTGCGCGCCGACGAGTCGACCCGGTTCCTGGTGCTGGAGCTGTCCGCCCGGGGTCGCGGGCACATCGCGGCGCTGTGCGAGGTGGCGCCGCCGAAGGTCGGTGCCGTGCTCAACGTCGGCAGCGCCCACCTCGGCGAGTTCGGCTCGCGCGAGGGGATCGCGCAGGCCAAGGGCGAGCTGGTCGAGGCGCTCCCGGTCGACGGGATCGCGGTGCTCAACGCCGACGACCCGCTGGTCGCCGGCATGGCCGCGCGGACCAGGGCCGAGGTCTTCCTGGTCGGCGAGCACCCGGACGCCCACGTCCGTGCCGTCGACGTCGAGCTGGACGCGCAGGCCCGGGCCGCGTTCACCCTGGTCACCCAGCAGGGGGAAATCCGCGTGCGGCTCGCGGTGCACGGACCCCACCAGGTCGGCAACGCGCTCACCGCCGCCGCGATCGCCCTGCGCCTGGGCGCGACCCACGAGCAGGTCGCCGAAGCCCTGGGGCAAGCCGAACGGGTTTCCGCGCATCGCATGGCGGTCACCGAACGTCCTGACGGTGTGACGATCGTCAACGACGCCTACAACGCCAACCCGGAGTCGGTGCGCGCGGCGCTCAAGTCGCTCGCCACCATCTCGCGGGCCACCAACCCCGCCCGGCGCAGTTGGGCCGTCCTGGGCCCCATGGCCGAGCTGGGCGAAGACCACGTCCGCGCGCACGACGAGATCGGCAGGCTCGCCGTGCGCCTGGACATCAACAAGCTGGTCGTCGTCGGGGACCAAGCCCGCCCGATGCACCAGGGTGCGCACCTGGAAGGATCATGGGGCGAAGAAGCGGTATTGGTGCCCGATGTGGCGGCGGCCGTGGAGCTGCTGCGCGACCAGGTGCGTCCGGGTGACGTCGTGCTGGTGAAGGCATCCAACTCATACGGCCTGTGGCGGGTTGCCGAGGCCCTCCTGGAGGCGGTCAGCAAGTGAAGAGCATCCTCATCGCGGCGGCCATCGCGCTGATCGCGTCGATCATGCTGACGCCGTACCTGATCAAGATCTTCTCCCGGCAGGGCTTCGGCCAGGAGATCCGCGAAGAGGGCCCCCAGTCCCACAAGACCAAGCGCGGCACGCCCACGATGGGCGGTGTGGCCATCCTGGTCGCGATGTGGGCGGGTTACCTCGGCGCGCACCTGGTGAACTCGATGTCGGCGTCGGCGGCGGAGCAGACGCCCAGCGCGTCCGGCCTACTCGTGCTCATGCTGACCACGTCGCTGGGCATCGTCGGCTTCCTCGACGACTTCATCAAGATCCGCAAGCAGCGCAACCTGGGCCTGAACAAGACCGCCAAGCTGGTCGGCCAGTTCGTCGCCACGATCATCTTCGCGGTCCTGGTCATGCAGTTCCCGAACAAGGACGGCCTGACGCCGGCGTCGGTGAACCTGTCGTTCGTGCGCGACATCGCGGTGGTGTCGTTCGGCGTGGTCGGGTTCGTGGTGTTCTGCTACGCGGCGATCTCCGCGTGGTCCAACGCGGTCAACCTCACCGACGGCCTCGACGGCCTCGCGGGCGGCACGTCCGCGATGGTGCTCGGCACGTACGTGGTGATCAGCTTCTGGCAGTTCCGCTACAACTGCTCCAACCTGCTGGTGGCGGGCTGCTACGAGGTGCGCGACCCGCTGGACCTGGCGCTGGTGGCCGCCGCCGCGATGGCGGGCTGCATCGGCTTCCTGTGGTGGAACGCGGCGCCGGCCAAGATCTTCATGGGTGACACGGGTTCGCTGGCGCTGGGCGGCCTGGTCGCGGGTCTGTCCATCGCGACCCGCACCGAGCTGCTGATGGTCGTGATCGGCGGCATCTTCGTGGTCGAGGCGCTGTCGGTGGTGCTGCAGGTCGCGGTGTTCCGGACGTCGCGGCGGCGGTTGTTCCGGATGGCGCCGTTCCACCACCACTTCGAACTCGCCGGGTGGGCGGAGACCACGGTCATCATCCGGTTCTGGCTGATGGCGGGCATGTGCTGCATGTTGGGCCTGGGCCTGTTCTACAGCGAGTGGCTCACCGCGGCGGGGAGCTGACGTGGGGTTCCTGGCCGGTCGCGACGTCCTGGTCGCCGGTGCGGGCGTGACCGGCCGGTCCGCCGCCGAGGCGCTGCTGGCGGCGGGTGCGTCGGTGACGGTGACCGACGGTTCCGCGGACCGGTTGAGCGCCCTGGAGCCGTTGCTGCCGGGTGTCGCGCTGGTGCCGGGCCTGGTCGCGCCGCCGTCGTCGGCGGAGCTGGTGGTGACCTCGCCCGGGTGGCGGCCGGACAGCCCGCTGCTGGTGGCCTCGCGGGCGGCGGGGCTGGACGTGATCGGCGAGGTCGAGCTGGCCTGGCGGATGGGCCTGGAGCTGGCCGACCCGCCGGCGTGGCTCGCGGTGACCGGGACCAACGGCAAGACGACGACCGTGGGGATGCTGGAGTCCGTCCTGCGGGCGGCCGGGATCGACGCGGTGGCGTGCGGGAACGTCGGGCTGCCGGTGGTGGACGCCCTGCTGGCCGGGCACCGGGTGCTCGCGGTGGAGCTGTCGAGCTTCCAGCTCCACTGGTCGCCGTCCGTGCGGCCGGCGGCCGGGGTGCTGCTGAACCTGGCCGAGGACCACCTGGACTGGCACGGCTCGTTCGCCGCGTATGCCGAGGCCAAGGCGCAGGTGCTGACCGGTGACGTGGCGGTGGCCGGGGTGGACGACCCTTACGTGGCCGAGCTGCTTTCGGCTTCGCCTTCTCCGGCGCACGTCGGGTTCACCCTGGGGGCGCCCGAGGAGGGGCAGCTCGGGGTGGTCGACGGGAACCTGGTGGACCGGGCGTTCGGGCCGGATGCGGTGCTGGCTTCGGTGTCGGACGTCCACCCGGCCGGGCCGCCCGGGGTGGCCGACGCGTTGGCCGCCGCGGCTTTGGCGCGGGCGCACGGGGTGTCGGCGGAGGCGGTGCGGCGGGGGTTGCGCGACTTTCGGCCGGGGGCGCACCGGGCGGAGGTCGTGGCGGTGTCGGACGGGGTCACGTACGTCAACGACTCGAAGGCGACCAACCCGCACGCGGCTTCGGCGTCGTTGCGGTCGTACGAGAGTGTGGTGTGGGTCGCGGGTGGGTTGTTGAAGGGCGCGTCGGTCGAGGAGTTGGTGCGGGCCGAGGCGTTCCGGTTGCGGGGGGCGGTGTTGATCGGGGCGGACCGCGAGGTGATCGCGGCGTCGTTGGCGAAGTACGCGCCTTCCGTGCCGGTGGCGGTGTTGGAGGACGCGACCATGCGCGATGCCGTGCGGGCCGCGCGGTCGATGGCTCGGGCGGGGGACGCGGTGGTGCTGGCGCCGGCGGCGGCGTCGATGGACATGTTCACGGATTACGCGCACCGGGGGCAGGCGTTCGCGGAGGCGGTGCGGGAGCTGACGGGCCAGTCTCAGCCCTGAGCACCCCGCCCCCGGCCCGCCGCAGCCCAGCCGATCCCGGCCCAGCGCAGCCGGCCCAGCGCAGCCGGCCCCGGCCCAGCGCAGCCGGCCCGGCACGGCCTCCTGCGGGGCTGGCCCCAGGCCAGCCGACCCGGGCGCGACCCCGGCCCGGCGCAGTCGGCCCAGCCCACGTCGGCCCAGCCCACGTCGGCCCAGCCCACGCCGGCCCAGCCCACGCTGGCTCGGCGCAGTCGGCTCGGCGCAGCCGGCCAAGCCCAGCCCCAGTGCGGTCGGCTCGGCGTGGTGGGCTCGGCGCGGTCCGCTCCGTGCAGCCGGCCCAGTGCGGCCAGCGCGGTCAGCCTCGGCGCGGCCTCCGGCCCCCGGTTCCATTGTCTCATCGGGTACCGACAAATCCGGGTGGCTCGGGTAGCGGCGAATCCGGCGGGTGGGCGGCGGGTCCGGCGGTGGAGCGCAACCGGCGGCCGGTTTCGGGCGTCCCCCCGTTGGGGAAATGGTCGTGACGGCGGTCGCGTCTGGGCGACACGCGGCGGATTTTCAGCTTTCCCCGTGCGAAGCGGGAGACGATGAACGCATGACAGCGGTGGACAGAGCGGTGGAGCGGGCCGGGGGTGCGCGGCCCAAGCGCGCGGTCAAGGTGGTGGCCGTGCGCAGTGCGCTCACCGCCTGGCTGAGCCGGCCGCTCGCGGACTTCCACCTGCTGCTCGCGATCTTCGGCCTGCTCACCGTGCTGGGCCTGGTGATGGTGCTGTCCGCCTCCGCGCCCGGCGAGGTCGCGGACGGGGCGTCGGCCTACAGCGTATTCCAGAAGCAGTTGCTGTACGTGGCGGTCGGGGCGATCCTTTTCCTGATCGTGCTGCGGATCCCGCTGCGGACCGTCCGGCAGAGCAGCATGATGGCGATGCTGGCGTGCGTGATCATGCTGGGTCTGGTGCTCACTCCACTCGGGACGGTCGCGGGCGGCGCGCAGTCGTGGTTCACCGTGGGGCCCGTGTCGTTCCAGCCGATCGAGGCCGCGAAGCTCGCGATGGCGTTGTGGGGCGCGCACGTCCTCGTCACCAAGCGGGCGTTGCTGGACCAGTACCGGCACCTGCTGGTGCCCGTCGTCCCGGTGGCGCTGCTGGTGTTCGCGCTGGTGATGCTCCAGCCCGACCTCGGCGGCACGATCACGCTCGGCGTCGTTCTGATCAGCCTGATGTGGTTCGTGGGCGCGCCGATGCGGTTGTTCGGCGTGATCGCGGTCGGCGCGGCGGCGGGTGCGGCGGTGCTGGCGGTCGGCGCGACCTACCGGCTCCAGCGCGTGCTGACCTACCTCGACCCGGACAAGGACCCCACGGGCGCGGGGCTCCAGGCGCGGCAGGCGATGTTCGCCTTGGCGGAGGGCGGGTTCTTCGGCAAGGGCCTGACCAACGGCAGTTCGAAGTGGCGTTATCTGCCGAACGTGCACAGTGATTTCATCTTCGCCGTGATCGGCGAGGAACTCGGCTTCATCGGGTGCCTGCTGGTGCTGGGCCTGTTCGGGTTGCTGGCCGTGGTGGGCCTGCGGATCGCCGCGCGCAACACCGACCCGTGGATCCGGCTGGTGTCCGCGACCCTCACCGTGTGGCTGGTGGCGCAGGCCGCGATCAACATCGGCTACGTGGTGCGGCTGCTGCCGGTCACCGGCATCACGCTGCCCATGATCTCCTCCGGCGGCACGTCGATCGTCACCACGATGGTGGTGTTCGGCATCCTCGCCAACTGCGCCCGGCACGAGCCGGAAGCCGTCTCCGCGCTGCGGTCGCTCGGCCCCGGCCGGGTCGGCGGCGTGCTGAAGCTGCCCGCGCCGGAGGCCTACAAGCCGCCGCCCAAGCGCCGGCCCGTCCGGCCGTCCACCCCGCCGCGCGGGCGCAAGGCCGCGCCGCCGCCGGTGGACGAACGGAGGATGGCCGGCCGTCACGCTCCGCCGTCGGAGTACCGTCGGCGCGACTCGCGCCGGGCGACCCAGGACCGGTCCCGGCGCCGCGACGGGCGCTAGCCCGCCCCACGACACAAGGAGGAAGTGCGTGACCGGGGTTCCCCAGCAGGCCGGACCGTGCGTGGTGGTCGCCGGAGGCGGCACCGCCGGGCACATCGAGCCCGCCCTGGCCCTGGCCGACGCGGTCAAGCGGCTGCGGCCCGACGCGCGCGTGGTCGCGCTGGGCACCGAGCGCGGGCTGGAGAACAAGCTCGTGCCCGCCCGCGGCTACCCGCTTGAGCTGATCCCGCCGGTGCCGATGCCGCGCAAGCCGTCGCCCGACCTGCTGAAGCTGCCGCTGCGGGTGCGCGAGTCCGTCAAGCGCACCCGGGAGGTGCTGGAGCGCCACCACGCCGACGTCGTGGTCGGCTTCGGCGGCTACGTCTCGCTGCCCGCCTACCTCGCCGCGCGCGGCCGGGTGCCGATCGTGGTGCACGAGGCCAACGCCAAGGCGGGTCTCGCGAACAAGGTCGGCGCGAAGTTCGCCGAACGGGTCGCCGCCGCCGTGCCGGACTCGGGCCTGACCGACGCGGAGATCATCGGCATCCCGCTGCGGCACTCGATCACGTCCCTGGACCGGGCCGCGCTGCGCGCCCAGGCCCGCGCCCACTTCGGCCTCGACCCGAACGCCCCGACGCTGCTGGTGTTCGGCGGCTCGCAGGGCGCGCGGTCGATCAACAACGCGGTGTCCGGCGCGGCGCAGGCGTTCGCGCAGGCCGGGATCGGCGTGCTGCACGCCCACGGCCCCAAGAACTCCGTCGCGGTGCAGGCGGTGCCCGGCGCACCCGCGTACGTGCCGGTGCCCTACCTGGAGCGGATGGACCTCGCCTACGCCGCCGCCGACGCGGTCCTGTGCCGGTCGGGCGCGATGACCGTGGCCGAGGTGTCCGCCGTGGGCCTGCCGGCGGTGTTCGTGCCGCTGCCGCACGGCAACGGCGAGCAGGCCCTCAACGCCGGCCCCGTGGTCGGCGCGGGCGGCGGCGTCCTGGTCCCCGACGAGCAGTTGACCCCGGAGTGGGTCGCGCGCAACGTCGTCCCGCTGGTCGCCGACCGCGCCCGGCTGGCCGCGATGACCACCGCCACCCTGAGCACCGGCCACCGCGAGGCCGACGAGGTGCTCGCCCGGATCGTCCTGGATGTGATCAAGAAGTGAGTGTCCTCGAACGGGTTCATCTCGTCGGTATCGGCGGGGCGGGCATGAGTGGCATCGCCCGGATCCTGCTGGCGCGCGGCGCGCACGTGTCCGGCTCCGACGCGAAGGACTCCCGCACCGTGCTGGCGCTGCGGGCGCAGGGCGCGAAGGTCGCCGTGGGCCACGCCGCCGAGCACCTCGACCTGCTCGACGACGGCCCCACCGCGGTCGTGGTGTCCACGGCGATCCGCGAGGACAACCCCGAGCTGGCGGCGGCCCGCGAGCGGGGCGTGGTCGTGCTGCGCCGCGCCGAGGCCCTGGCCGCGCTCATGCTGGACCACCGGGTCGCCTGCGTGGCCGGCACGCACGGCAAGACCTCGACCACGTCCATGCTCACCGTGGCGTTGCAGCACTGCCGCATGGACCCGTCCTTCGCCATCGGCGGCGACCTCAACGAGTCCGGCGCCAACGCCCACCAGGGCACCGGCGGGATCTTCGTGGCCGAGGCCGACGAGAGCGACGGGTCGTTCCTGTACTTCGCGCCCTCGGTCGCGGTGGTGACCAACGTCGAGGCCGACCACCTGGACCACCACGGCACGGTCGAGGCCTACACCGCCGTGTTCGACTCGTTCCTGGAGCGGATCGAGCCCGGTGGCGTGCTGATCGCGTGCGTGGACGACCCGGGCGCGAAGGCGCTGGCCGAACGCGCGAGGTCGCTCGGTCTGCGGGTCCGCCCGTACGGCCGCACGGCGTCCGGCGAGGGCGCGGCGACCCTGGTCGACTACCGGCCCGAGGACGGCGGCGGCATCGCCGTGCTGGACCTGGACGGCGAGAAGCTCGACGTGCGGGTGGCCGTGCCGGGCGAGCACATGGCGGGCAACGCGATCGCCGCCCTGCTGGCCGCGCTGGAGCTGGGCGCGGACCGGGACTGCGTGCTGGAGGGCCTGGGCGCGTTCGGCGGCGTGCGGCGGCGGTTCGAGTTCAAGGGCCGCGCCGGCGGGGTCCGCGTCTACGACGACTACGCCCACCACCCCACCGAGGTCGCCGCGCAGCTCACCGCCGCCCGGCCGGTCGCAGGCGGGGGCAAGCTGGTCGTGGTGTTCCAGCCGCACCTGTACTCGCGGACCCGGCTGTTCGCCGACGAGTTCGGCACCGCGCTCGGCCTGGCCGACGAGGTCGTGGTGCTCGACGTGTACGGCGCGCGGGAGGACCCGGAGCCGGGCGTGACCGGCGCGCTGGTGGCCCGGCAGGTGCCGCTGGAGCAGGGCAAGGTGCACTACGAGCCGTCGTTCGACCGGGTTCCCGCGCTGGTGGCGGGGCTGGTCGGGGAGGGCGACGTGGTGGTGACCATGGGCGCGGGCGACGTGACCATGCTCGGCCCGGAGATCGTCGGGGAGCTGGACCGGGCATGACGACCCAGACGGCGCGCCGCCGCACCGCCTCCGCGTCGCGGCGGCGCCCGTCCCGGCGCGGAGGACCCTCCCGCCGCGTGGTGCTGCGGCGCCGGGCGGTGGCGGTGCTGACCGTGCTGACCGCGGTCGGCCTGGTCGTCGCGATCTGGTTCACGCCGCTGCTGGGCGTGCGGCAGGTCGACGTGGCGGGCACCGTCGAGCTGACCGCGGAGCAGGTCCGCGAGGCCGCCGCGATCGAACCCGGCGCGCCGCTGGTTCGGCTGGACGTCGACGCGATCGCCGAACGGGTGCGGGGCCTGTCCCGGGTGGCGGGCGTGCGGGTGGGCCGCGCCCTGCCCGGCACCGTGCTGCTCACGATCGACGAGCGGACCCCGGTCGCCGTGGTCAACGCGGGCGACGGCGCGCACCTGGTGGACGCGACCGGCCAGGACTACGCCACGGTCGCCCAGCCGCCGCCCGGTCTGCCGGAGCTGAAGGCCGAGGGCAAGGGGCGGCCCGCCGCGGTCTCCGTGCTGGTGGCGCTGCCGGAGCCGCTGCGCCGGGAGGTCCTGGCGGTGTCGGCGACGACCGGCGCGGACGTGAAGCTGACCCTGACCGCCGGTCGCGAGGTGCGGTGGGGTTCGCCCGACGACACGCCCCGCAAGGCCGCGGTGGTGCAGGTGCTGATGACCCGGGACGGCTCGGTGTTCGACGTCTCCAGCCCGGAGCTGCCCACCGTGTCGTGATCTTCACCACGACCGACCTGGGGAAAGTCGATCGTCCTCCGCGTTCGGGACCGTGATACTGCGCGGCATGACTGTGACGAAGATCGTGACCAAGCCCGAGGAGCGGGTGGACATCGCCTTCACCGGCGACGAGCGGACCCTGCTGACCGGGTTCCTGGACTACCTGCGCGGCACCATCGAGCTGAAGTGCGCCGGACTGTCCGAAGAGGACGCCCGCCGCTCGACGCTGCCGTCGCCGCTGAACACGGCCGCGGGCATCGTCAAGCACCTGCGGTGGGTCGAGCACTACTGGTTCGAGGTCGCGCTGCTCGGACGGCCCATGGCCGCCCCCTACACGAGGGAGGACCCGGACGCCGATTGGCGGATCGAGCCGGGGGAGACGATCTCGGGTCTGCTGGCCGACTACGCTGAGCAGTGCGGGGTGAGTCGCGACATCGCCGCGGGGCTCGACCTCGACCACGAGGTGGCGTTCCGGGGGGACCAGAGGCTTTCCACGCGCTGGGTGCTGATCCACATGATCGAGGAGACGGGTCGGCACGCGGGGCACCTGGACGTGGTGCGCGAACTGCTCGACGGCGTGACCGGCGAGTAGGTCGGCCTCACCCGGTCGGGACACAACACGGCGTGGCAACTGGACCGAGGCATTTTCGGTGCATAACGTCCGGTGGGAACATACGGGGTTGACATAACTCTCGACCTCTGGTTGAGGGTTTCAATCCGGGTGGACTTCCGTCCGGGTGTGACACCGGTGGTCATCCACTCCAGCACATGAGCACGGACACGATCAGGAAGGCGGATCCGATGACGCCCCCGCACAACTACCTCGCGGTGATAAAGGTCGTCGGCATCGGCGGCGGCGGTGTGAACGCCGTCAACCGGATGATCGAGGTCGGGCTCAAGGGCGTCGAGTTCATCGCGGTGAACACCGACGCCCAGGCGCTGCTGATGTCCGACGCCGACGTCAAGCTCGACATCGGCCGCGAGCTGACCCGCGGCCTCGGCGCGGGCGCCAACCCCGAGGTCGGCCACAAGGCCGCCGAGGACCACCGCGAGGAGATCGAGGAAGTCCTCAAGGGCGCCGACATGGTCTTCGTGACCGCCGGCGAGGGCGGCGGCACCGGCACCGGCGGCGCGCCGGTCGTCGCGTCGATCGCCCGCAAGCTCGGCGCGCTGACCATCGGTGTCGTGACGCGCCCGTTCTCGTTCGAGGGCAAGCGGCGCGCGAAGCAGGCCGAGGAGGGCATCCAGGCGCTGCGCAACGAGTGCGACACCCTCATCGTGATCCCGAACGACCGGCTGCTCCAGCTCGGCGACATCGGCGTCTCGCTGATGGACGCGTTCCGCTCGGCGGACGAGGTGCTGCTGTCCGGTGTCCAGGGCATCACCGACCTGATCACCACGCCCGGTCTGATCAACCTGGACTTCGCCGACGTCAAGTCGGTCATGTCCGGGGCGGGCTCGGCGTTGATGGGCATCGGTTCGGCGCGCGGCGAGGGGCGTGCCGTGCAGGCGGCGCAGAAGGCGATCAACTCGCCGCTGCTGGAAGCGTCCATGGAGGGCGCGCACGGCGTGCTGCTGTCGATCGCGGGCGGGTCGGACCTCGGCCTGTTCGAGATCAACGAGTCGGCGTCGCTGGTCCAGGAGGCCGCGCACCCGGACGCGAACATCATCTTCGGTACGGTCATCGACGACTCGCTGGGCGACGAGGTCCGGGTGACGGTCATCGCGGCCGGCTTCGACGGCGGCGGTCCCACCCACAAGAAGCTGGAACCCCAGGCCCTCTCCTCGCCGCCGCGCACCACGGTGGCGCCGGGCCAGTCGGGGACGGTGCAGCCCTCGGTTCAGCCTGCTCCGGTGGCGCAGCCGGTCCAGCACCAGGTCCAGCCGCCGGTGGAGCAGACCCCGGTGGTCCCGCCCCGCCCGACCGTGCCGCCGCAGCCCACGCAGACCAACGGGGCGACCCCGCAGCCCACGTACCCGACGCCGCAGCCGACGGTCCAGCCGACGCCGCAGCCGACGGTGCCGCGGTCGCTGTCGCAGAGCGGGTCGCTGCCGTCCCGCGCGGTGCCGGTGACCGACGACCCGGACGACGAGGTCGACGTGCCGCCTTTCATGCGCCGCTGAGGCAGGCCGAACGCCACCGAGAGCCCGCTTTCCCGTTTGGGGAGGCGGGCTCTTCGCTCTTCGGGACTCGCTGGAACAGGGCGGGACTCGGTGGGGACTCGGCGGGGCTCGGCGGCACCCGGTCGGACCCGGCGGCACCCGGCGGCACCCGGTGGGACTCGGTGGGACTCGGCGGGGGCTGCCGGGCTGAGCGGGTTGCTGCTGGGCTGTGGGCGAGTCGCTGCTGGCTGCGTGGGGCTGACGGCCTTGGTCGGCCGACGGGGTTGAGTTGCGGCCCGAGCCGGCGGCGGGCTGGGTTGGCGCTGGGCGGGCGGGGTCAGGCTGGCGGATTTGGCGAGCCAGTCGGTTCGCCGGCGGGGCTGACGCGGCCGGTGGTCTGCGCGGCGGGCGGGTCTGCGCGGTCGGTGGGGTCGGTGGTTCGGCGGGCTGCGCGGGGTTCGCTGGCTGCGGGATTCGGCGCGCGCTGAGGGTTGGCCGCCTGGCAGGTGAAAATTTCACTTCACCGTACTAAATATTTTTGCTTAGGGTGGCTAAGTGAGTATGTGCGGAGGTTGAGCGCAGCTGAGGGCGGGCGTGGGCGGTGGCGGGCGAGCGGAGGCGGGGCGGGCGGAGGCGGTGGCGAAGGGTGGAGGCGAGGCCGTGGCGGTGGCGGAGGCGGTGGGCGGTGGGCGGCGGTGGGCGGCGGCGGGGGTGGATGGACGCGAGGGGAGCGGGTCTGGTTGGGGGTGGTGGGGGGCGTGGCAGGCTTAGTGGGTGCGTATCCGTCGTGTCGTGACCACCCGCGAAGGCGGCGTGTCGAAGCCCCCGTTCGACTCCTTCAACCTCGGCGACCACGTCGGTGACGACCCCGCCGCCGTCGCCGCCAACCGCCGCCGCCTCGCCGAGGGCATCGGGCTCGACGTCGACCGGCTCGTCTGGATGGAACAGGTCCACGGCCGGACCGTCCAAGCCGTCGACGGCCCTCGACCCAACCCGCTCGAAGCCACCGACGCCGTCGTCACCGCCACCCCCGGCCTCGCCCTCGTCGTCCTCACCGCCGACTGCGTCCCCGTGCTCCTCGGCGATCCCGAGGCGGGGGTCATCGGGGCCGTCCACGCCGGGCGGGTCGGGGCTCGGGTCGGAGTTGTCCCCGCAGCGCTGGACAAGATGGTCGAACTCGGCGCGCAGAAGGACCACATCGAAGTCCTCCTCGGCCCGGCCGTCTGCGGCCAGTGCTACGAGGTCCCCGCCGGGATGCGCGCGGACGTCGAGAAGCACCTCCCGGGCAGCGCCGCCAAGTCCCGCCGGGGCACCCCCTCGCTCGACCTGCGCGCCGGCCTCTGGCAGCAGCTCGCGGACGCGGGCATCGGCAAGATCGGCGTCGACCCCCGCTGCACGGTCGAGGAGAAGGCCCTGTTCAGCCATCGGCGCGACCCCGGAACGGGGCGGATCGCCGGCGTGATCTGGATCGACGCGTGAGCCGCCGGGACGAACTCGCCGCCAACCTCGCCGAGGTTCGCGAGCGCATCGAACGGGCCTGTCACAACGCCGGCCGCGATCAAAGAGACATCACGCTCCTCGCGGTCACCAAGACCTTCCCCGCCGAGGACGTGGCGATCCTCAGCGACCTTGGTCTGACCGAGTTCGCCGAGAACCGCGACCAGGAGGCGAGCCGCAAGACCGCCGCGTTCGCCCGGCTCCGACCGGACGCGACCGTCCGCTGGCACATGGTGGGCTCGGTCCAGCGCAACAAGGCCAAATCCGTCGTCACCTGGGCCGACCAGGTCGACGCGGTCGACTCGACCCGGCTCGCGGACGCCCTCGCCAAGGCCAACGCCGGCCGCGACCCGCTGGACGTGCTCCTCCAGGTCAGCATCGACGGCGACCCGGCCCGCGGCGGCTGCCCGATCCCGGACTTGCCCGATCTTGCTCAACATGTCGCTGAGAAGGGTGAACTTCGTCTCCGCGGTGTGATGACCGTCGCACCCCTCGGGATGTCTCCAGAGGCGGCGTTTCGTGCTCTACAAGGTGCGGTAACCCGCTTGCGTGACGATCATCCCACTGCCACCGTGATCTCGGCGGGGATGTCCGGTGACCTGGAAGATGCCATCGCGCACGGATCGACGTGCGTGCGTGTCGGAACAGCGTTGCTGGGCAGCCGAGGGCTAGCCTCGCCGTAATCGGGAGGAACCTCGGGGGCGGCCGCGACGTCCTTGCGGGTAGGGATCGGCGGAGGAAGGGCTCGACCATGAGCGGGTTTCACAAGCTGAAGGCCTACTTCGGGATGGTTCCCGCCGAGTACGCCGACGACCCCGACTACGACGGTGAGCGCGGGCGGTACGACTACCGGTCCGACGCCGAGGACTACGACGCCTACCCCGAGTACCCGGAGCGCAACGGCCGGCGCCGCCCGCACGGCGGGTACCGCGCCGAGCTGGACGACGCCGACGACTACGAGCAGCCCGACGCCCGCACCCGGTCCCGCCGGTCGTGGGCGGCCGAGCCGACGCACGGCTCGCTGGCCGTCGAGTCGCCGCGCGAGCCGGTCAGCCGGGTCCGCCCGGCGCCCGAGCCGCCCCGCCAGTCGCTGGGCCGCATCACCACGCTGAACCCGCGCAGCTACAACGAGGCGCGGACCATCGGCGAGCACTACCGCGACGGCACGCCGGTGATCATGAACCTCACCGACATGGACGACGCGGACGCCAAGCGCCTGGTCGACTTCGCCGCGGGGCTCGCCTTCGCGCTGCGCGGCTCGATCGACAAGGTGACGAACAAGGTGTTCCTCCTCTCACCTCCCAACATCGACGTGACGGCGGAGGATCGGAGGCGACTCGCGGAGGGCGGGTTCCTCAACCACGGGTGAGTGATGGCACAGTTGACGGTGTGTATGCCCTCGCGCTCGTCGTCTACTACGTGCTGTTCTCGTTCTGGCTGCTGCTCACGGCCCGCGTCGTGGTCGAGCTCGTCCGGACTTTCGCCAGGGAGTGGCGGCCGGCGGGTGGCGTCGCGGTGGCCTTGGAGACCGTTTACACCGTGACCGATCCCCCGGTCCGACTGCTGCGTCGGCTCATCCCGACGGTGCGGATCGGGGGCATCGGTCTGGACTTGTCCATTATTGTGCTGTTGCTGGTCGTTATCATTCTGATGCGAGTAGCCGATCCCAGGTGAGGGGACCAGGGATGTCCACAGCCCAGGAGTGCGTGAGGTGATCTGATGCCGTTGACCCCCGCGGACGTGCACAACGTCGCGTTCAGCAAGCCGCCGATTGGCAAGCGGGGCTACAACGAGGACGAGGTGGACGCGTTCCTCGACCTGGTTGAGGGCGAACTCGCCCGCCTGATCGAGGAGAACAACGACCTGCGCCAGCAGGTCGAGCAGCTCGACCAGCAGGTCGAGACCGCGCGTGCCGACCTCGAGGACGCCCGGGCCAAGATCGCCGCAGGTGTGGGTGGTCCCAGCCGAGTCGTCGACGAGCCGCGCAGGCTGGCCCCGGTGCCACCCCCCTCGGCGCTGGAGCAGACCTCGCCCGGTGGTGGCGGTGACCACCACGTGCAGGCCGCGAAGGTGCTCGGCCTGGCGCAGGAGATGGCCGACCGGCTCACCGGCGAGGCCAAGGCCGAGGCCGACGGGATGCTGTCGGAGGCCCGGACCAAGTCCGAGCAGCTGCTCTCCGAGGCCCGCGCCAAGGCCGACACGATGGTCAACGAGGCGCGCACGCGCGCCGAGACCATGCTGAACGACGCGCGGACCCGCGCCGAGACGCTGGAGCGGCAGGCCCGCGAGAAGGCCAGCGCGCTCGACCGCGACGCGCAGCGCAAGCACGCCGAGGTGATGGGCAACATCACCCAGGAGAAGAACACGCTCGAAAAGCAGATCGACAAGCTCCAGACGTTCGAGCGCGAGTACCGGACCCGGCTCAAGACCATGCTGGAGTCCTCGCTGCGCGACCTGCAGGACCGCGGCCCGGCCGCGCCGTCCGACGGCCGCCAGCAGGGCTACTCGTTCGGGGCGCGTGCCGAAGCCGGCTGATCGGCGCGGTTGATCTAGTCTGCGCACGTGCTCTACGTCGTTCTGCTGCTGGTGCTGGCAGCCCTGGGGCTGCTCGTGCCCGCCCTGACCACCGCCCAGACGCACTGGGCGTGGCTCTCGGTGGGCGCGAGCGCCGCGGCGGCCCTGATCCTGGTCTGGGACTGGTGGCTGCGCCGGCGGTCGGGACCCGCCCCGGCTGCCGGCGCCGCGGTGGAACGAGTTGATCAACGGGCTAGCGCCGATGATCAAGTAGAACCGGTGTCGGGTGCGGACGACACACCCGTTTCACCCGATCAGGACACCGAGCCGGGTGAGGAGGACACGGACGCCGCCGACCTGCTGGTCGTGGCGGACCTGACCGACGAGGTCCGCGTCCTGGACGAGCACCCCCGCTACCACCTGGCGTCGTGCAGCTGGCTGGGCGAGCGGGCGACCTTGGGGTTGCCGATCGCCGAGGCCAGGCAGTTGGGGTTCACCCCGTGCGCGGTGTGCACGCCCGACGCCGTGCTGGTGGCGAAGAAGCGGGCCACCGGCGACTAGGCGGTTTGCGGGCACCGGTTACCCTTGACGCACAGGCACCGATCCGGCCATCACCGGGGAGCCTCCGGAAGAACGGGCGTCGCCCCCTCGGCGAACAGCGCCCCAGTAGAACCGGACGGGAGCGGCCCGTCACAGCCGTCAACGAGAGGCCGTCGCGCGTGTCGCGTCGGCAAGCGGGGTGGTACCGCGGTGTGCCCGCCAGAGGGCGCGTCGTCCCCGCGTGCCGGGCGAGAACAGCACGCGAGGAGCAGCACGATGGCCTACCCCAAGGCAGGCGAGGGTCCGGTGCCCTCCCAGCCGTCCTTCCCCGCCCTCGAGCGGGACGTCCTCGACTTCTGGAAGTCCGACCGGACCTTCCAGGCCTCGATCGACGCGCGACCGGCGGGGGACAAGGGCGCCAACGAGTTCGTCTTCTACGACGGCCCGCCCTTCGCCAACGGCCTGCCGCACTACGGCCACCTGCTGACCGGCTACGTCAAGGACGTCGTCCCGCGCTTCCAGACCATGCGCGGCAAGCACGTCGAGCGCCGGTTCGGCTGGGACACCCACGGCCTGCCCGCCGAGGTCGAGGCGGAGAAGCAGCTCGGCTTCTCGTCGAAGTCCGAGATCGAGGCGTTCGGCATCGAGAAGTTCAACGAGGCCTGCCGCACGTCCGTGCTGCGCTACACCGACCAGTGGCGCGACTACGTGACCCGCCAGGCCCGCTGGGTCGACTTCGACAACGACTACAAGACCCTCGACCTGGACTACATGGAATCGGTCATGTGGGCCTTCAAGACCTTGTGGGACAAGGGCTTGGTCTACGAGGGCTTTCGCGTGCTGTGGTACTGCTGGCGCTGCGAGACGCCGCTGTCCAACACCGAGACCAAGATGGACGACACCTACCGGGACCGCCAGGACCCGGCGGTGACGGTCGGCCTGCGCCTGGAGACCGGCGAACTGGCCCTGGTGTGGACGACGACCCCGTGGACCCTGCCGTCCAACCTGGCCGCCGCCGTGCACCCCGACGTGGACTACGTGACCGTCGAAGCCCAAGGCGAGCGCTACCTGCTGGCCGAGGCCCGCGTGCCGGCGTACGCCCGTGAGCTGGGCGAGGAGCCGACCGTGGTGGCCCGGTACAAGGGCGCGGACCTGGTCGGCAAGAAGTACACCCCGCCGTTCGACTTCTTCGCGGGCCGCGAGAACGCCCACCAGGTGCTCACCGCGGACTACGTCACCACCGAGGACGGCACGGGCATCGTCCACATCGCCCCCGCCTTCGGTGAGGAGGACAAGCTCGTCACCGACGCGGCCGGCATCGAGGTCGTCGTCCCGGTCGACCCGCACGGCCGGTTCACCGCCGAGGTCCCGCCGTACCAGGGCCGGCAGGTCTTCGAGGCCAACAAGGCGATCATCCGCGACCTCAAGGACGCGGGCCTGCTGCTGCGCCACGAGACCTACGACCACCCGTACCCGCACTGCTGGCGGTGCGACAACGCGCTCATCCAGCGCGCGGTCTCGTCGTGGTTCGTCGCCGTGTCCCAGTTCAAGGACCGGATGGTCGAGCTGAACAAGCAGATCAACTGGGTGCCCGAGCACATCCGCGACGGCCAGTTCGGCAAGTGGCTGGAGAACGCGCGCGACTGGAACATCTCGCGCAACCGGTTCTGGGGCTCGCCGATCCCGGTGTGGGTGTCGGACGACCCCGAGTACCCGCGGGTGGACGTCTACGGCTCGCTGGACGAGCTGGAGCGCGACTTCGGCGTGCGCCCGACCGACCTGCACCGGCCCGGGATCGACCAGCTCACCAGGCCCAACCCGGACGACCCGACCGGGAAGTCGACCATGCGCCGGGTCCCCGAGGTGCTGGACTGCTGGTTCGAGTCCGGCTCGATGTCGTTCGCCCAGGTCCACTACCCGTTCGAGAACGCCGAGTGGTTCGAGAACCACTACCCCGGCGACTTCATCGTCGAGTACAACGGCCAGACGCGCGGCTGGTTCTACACGATGCACGTGCTGGCCACGGCCCTGTTCGACCGGCCCGCGTTCAGCAACTGCGTGGCGCACGGCATCGTGCTGGGCGACGACGGCCAGAAGATGTCCAAGTCCCGCAAGAACTACCCGGACGTCAACGAGGTCTTCGACCGCGACGGCTCCGACGCCATGCGGTGGTTCCTCATGGCGTCCCCGATCCTGCGCGGCGGCGACCTGATCGTCACCGAGCGGGGCATCCGGGACGCGGTCCGGCAGGCCGTGCTGCCGCTGTGGAACTCGTGGTACTTCCTGGCGCTGTACGCCAACGCCGAGGGCGTCGAGGGCAAGTGGCGGACGGACTCGCAGCACGTGCTGGACCGGTACGTGCTGGCCAAGACGCACGACCTGGTCGCGGTGGTGACCGACCAGCTGGAGACCTACGACATCTCGGGGGCGTGCGCGTCCATCCGGGAGTTCCTGGAGGTCCTGACCAACTGGTACGTGCGGCGCTCGCGCGACCGGTTCTGGGCGGGCGAGCAGGACGCGGTCGACACCCTGCACACGGTGCTGGAGGTCGTGTCACGGGTGGCCGCGCCGCTGCTGCCGTTCACCACCGAGGTGGTGTGGCGGGGGCTGACCGGTGGCCGGTCGGTGCACCTGACCGACTTCCCGGCGGTGGACGACCTGCCGGCGGACGCCGCCCTGGTCGCGGCCATGGACCAGGTGCGCCAGGTCGCGTCCACGGCGTTGTCGCTGCGCAAGGCCAACAAGCTGCGGGTGCGCCTGCCGCTGGCCAAGCTGGTGATCGCTTCGGCGGACGTGGCGCAGCTGGAGCCGTTCGTCGAGGTGCTGCGGGACGAGGTGAACGTTAAGGACGTCGACCTGACCACGGACGTCGACGCGCACGGGCACTTCCAGCTGGCCGTGAACGCGCGCGTGGCGGGGCCGCGGCTGGGTCCGGACGTGCAGAAGGTCATCAAGGCGGTCAAGGCCGGGGACTGGTCCGAGGTGGACGGTCGGGTCGTGGCCGCCGGGATCGAGCTGTTCCCGGAGGAGTACGAACAGCGCCTGGTCGCCACCGACCAGGGCGCGACGGCGGCGCTGCCGGGCAACAGCGGCCTGGTCGTGCTGGACACGGTCGTGACCGACGAGCTGGCGGCCGAGGGCGTGGCGCGTGACCTGGTGCGGGTCGTGCAGCAGGCCCGGAAGGACGCGGGGTTGGACGTGTCGGACCGGATCGTGCTGACGCTGCAGGTGCCGGACGAGGTGGCCGAGGCGGTGCGGCGGTTCGAGGAGTTCGTGGCCTCGGAGACGCTGAGCACTTCGGTCGTGTACGGCGACGTGGCCGAGGGCGCCGACGGTGCCGTGGGTGACGGGGCCAAGGTCCGGGTGGCCGTGGCCCGCGCCTGACGTTCTCCGACCCGGCGCCGGGATTCCTACGGGAGTCCCGGCGCCAGGTCGAGGGTCATGAAGCAGCTCGTGGGGTCCGGCAGGTAGTCGGCGAACGGCGGGCACGGCACGAAGCCGTGGCGGGCGTAGAGACGGCGGGCCGGTGCGAAGAAGTCCTGGGTGCCCGTCTCCAGGTTGATCCGGCGGTAGCCCCGCCTGC
>NZ_JAPSLK010000109.1 GCF_031180885.1 Saccharothrix sp. | reverse complement strand
ACCTGCACATCGGCCGCAACCCGACCGCCCTGTCACTGGAGCGCTACCGCAACATCCCACCCGGCGGCGGCCGCTTCGACCTCCCCGAACACCTCCTGCCCCGCTGCTGGCGCGAGAAGAAGACGGGCACCACGGACGTCATGGGCCGGATGCGCTGGGACGAACCGTCCCTCACCATCCGCACCGAGTTCTACAAGCCCGAGAAGGGCCGCTACCTCCACCCCGAACACGACCGCCCGATCACCCACCTCGAAGCCGCGCGCCTCCAGTCCTTCCCCGACGACTTCGAGTGGTGCGGCACGAAGATCGAGGTCGCCCGCCAGATCGGCAACGCCGTCCCCCCCACCCTCGCCCGCGCCATCGCCAACCACCTAAAACCCTACCTGACCAGCGAAAACCCACCAATTCCGGATTGCCCGCTCTGCTGACACGCCCGACTCCCTAGTACGACGTGGTGTGTCGTCCTGCTCGTAGGTCGAACCGCCCCTTCGGTTTCCGCTGGCGCTTGCAATCGGGCTTAGGTGCTGACGTGCCGCTTTCGGCAGTCGGCAACGAGAACGTCGAGCAGAGTCGAAGTCATGTGGGCTCCAGCCTGGCGCAGCTGGACTCCACAGCTCGCGGTGGCTCGGCCCTTCCTGGCTTCGCCTGTACGCCGCAGTCGCGGTTATCGGCTACGTCGGCTTTCTCTGGTCCAGTCCTTGCGCCGTAAGGTCGGCATTGATTTCCCGTGTGAGCTGACGTGTGATGTGTCCACGGTGAGCAGCTCGTTGCCTGTGCTGCATGGTGCCCAGCTGGTTGGATCGGTGGTCACGCTCCTCCGTCATCGTCCGGCCCCATCGGGCAAGGGCGTTCTTCACCACAAGTTCCGCTGACACACCGAGCTTCCGAGCCAGCGCTGCGTCGACCTCTGCGGTCTGGATCCGTGATGCGGCTGCGACAACCGGGGTTGGAGCGCTGGCCGTCAGTGAGGTCCGTACCGGAGTGTTCTCCGGTACAACGCTGCCGGCGTGTTTCAGGTTGAGTCCCAAGAGTTCCCGGACTTGGCCGCGGGTCAGCGACAGGCCACCGGCCAGAACGACCTCCTCGTGTCCCTCCAGAAGGTCCGATACGGCAACTCCCAAGGCATGCGCCAACACCAAGACGTCCATAAAGGACAGATGTGGACGGCCACCCGCCTCCAGTGCCGCGATCTTGCTTCGACTGCACGGCACACCGCGACGAGCGAGCAGGAGCGCCATTTCGTGTTGGGTCACTCCAGCTATCCGCCGAAGGCGCTTCAGATTACCCCCGACAACATCACCGACCGTTGAGCCCACGACCGGGTCAACGGATGGACCAGGCCTGATGGTTCCACGAGTCAGCGAGCGACTCGATCACCTCGCAGACGATCGTCACGACGCGTTCGACAGCCCCTCCCCGAACCTCGACCACGGCATGCCACATCGCTTCGTTAGTGCCAGGCTTTCCTGGGTGAAACCGCGCCTGGTCCGTCGGTCCTGGAGCCTCACGCGCTTCAGCGTCCACGCCTCCCCGTGCCTGATCAGAGTCGAGACGATAGCTGAGACGAGAAGGGAAACAGCAGGTCATGGGACGGTCGCGGCGTGCGTGGCTGGGGCCGCGTGGTCGATGCGGATGCCAGCGGTGGTGGCGGTGGTGGTGTTGCCCGACGCGGTCATCATCATGACCTGCAACACCGGCCCCGACCATCTCCTCCACTTCCGCGCGGAATTCCTCAACCGCCTGGACGAAACCGTCGTCTTCCGCGCCTTGGACGCCGAAAACCTGCGCCAGAGCACCGGACTCCTCGTCGGCGGCACCCGCGACCGCCTGCGCGGGAAGGACATCACCCTGGACGTGACCGACGAGGCCGTGGACTGGCTGGCCACCACCGGCTACGTCCCGGAGTTCGGTGCCCGCCCCCTGCGCCCTGCGCCGAACGATCTCCCGAGAACTGGACCGCCGACTTTCCCGCGCCCTGGTCGCCGGTGACCTGCATTCGGGCCACCATGTTGTGGTGATCAGCGAGAGCACCGCCCCGGCCCTCACCATCACGCCGCGACCGGAGCGCTGAGCCGTCTTGGCCCGCACCCGCGGTCAGCCGGCAGTGCACCTCGCCAGCACGGCGGCGGCGCGGTCCGTGCCGTAGCGGTAGCCGGTGGGTTCGAGGACGGATTCCGCTTGTACTGCAAGCGTCCTGGCCTCCATCAGGTCGTGCTCGGTCAACGCGCCGAGGGCCAGCGTGGTCAGGGCCGTGCCCTCCTCCATCCGGTACCCGGCGCGGCGGGCCGGGACCAGGGCGCGCTCGCCGAGCGCCCGCGCACCCGATACCTGCCCGGTCGTCAGGGACAGCTCCGCCAAGCTCCGGCACGCCTGCACCACACCGGCGAGGTACGGCCTGCCGACCTGGGACAGCGCCCGCGCGGTCACCAGGTGGCGCCGCGACTCCTCGGGTGACGCGGTCACCAGCACCGCGCCGACCATGTTCAGCACGTCGACGCGGTTGCGCGTGAAGCCCTGGTCCTCGGCCAGCCGCACCGCGGACCGCCCGCGCGTCACGGCCGTCCCGAGGTCGCCGCTGTCCCGGTGCAGCACGGCGATCAGGGCGGTGCCGAGGGCCTCGAAGGACCGGTTGCCCAGCCGCGCGTGGACGGCGACGGCCTGCTCCAGCAGGTCGTGCGCCTCGGCGTACTTGCCCAAGTGGGACAGCACACCGCCTAGGCACGTACGGCTCTTGCTCGTGCCGCTCACCGAGCCCGCCGCGGCGAAGAGCACGGCACCGCGCTCGAAGTGGGCCGCCGCGCCCTCCAGTTCGCCCAGGTGCCACAACAGCACGCCGAGGTTGTGCCACGCGGCGGCCTGGCCGGCCGGGTCGTCGGCGCGCTCGGCCACGCGCAGGGCGGCACGCAGGTGGTCGACCGCCGGGTGCAGCCGTTCGGTCTCCCACAGCACGATACCCATCCGGCTGTGCGCCTCCGCCTCCCCGGCCGGCCAGTCGGCGGCGCGGGCGAGGTCCAACGCCAGCCCGTACTCGTGTTCGGCCAGGTCGTAGTCCGCCCCACCGAACCGGGCCGCCGCCGAGTTGAGCGTCGCGGCGGCGCGGTCGCGGGGCTCCTCGGCGGCGCGCAGGGCCGCGTCGGCGGCCACCCGCCAGTCCGCGTGCAGGCCGCGCAGCTCGAAGTACCCGCGCAGGCCGTCGGCGAGCGCGACGGCCTCCCGGCCGGGCGCGGCGCGGACCGCGGCGACGAGGTTCACCCGCTCGGCGTCCAGCCACGCCGACGCGGCCGTCTCGTCGGGGAAACCGGCTCCCGAGGTCGGGACGGGCAGCCGCGGCTTGTCCGGGTACAGCGCGCGGGCGGCGTCCTCGACCCTGCTCAGGTAGTGCTCCAGCAGCCGGGCGGACGCCCGGCGCGCCTCGTCGGCCGGGGCCAGCCGCGCGGCGTAGAGGCCCAGCAGGTCGTGGAAGCCGAACCGGCCGCTGGCCCGCCGCTCCAGCAGGTGCGTCGCGGTCAGCTCGTCCAGCACCGGCCGCACGTCCGGCCCGCCGGACAGCGCCTGGGCCGCCGCCACCGCGAAGTCATCGCCCGGCACCACGCCCAGCAGGCCGAACAGCCGCCGCGCGGCCGGGCTCAGCCGCTCGTAGGACAGGTCGAACGCGCGCCGCACGTCGGCCTGGTCGTCGTCGCCCAGCGACAGCCCGCCCAGCCGCTCGTCGTGCAACCGCCGCACGTACTCGGCCAGCGGTTGGTCGGCGACGGCCGCGGCGGCGATGCGCAGCGCCAGCGGCAGGCCGCCGCACAACCGCACCAGCTCCGCCGCCTCCGCCGGCTCCGAGGCCACCCGGTCCGCACCGACGTGGCGGCGCAGCAACTCCAGGGCGTCGGGCACGGGCAGCGCGGCGGGCTCGACGCGGTGCCCTCCCTCCCTGGCGACCAGGCCTGGCAGCCGGTGCCTGCTGGTGACCAGGACGAGGCAGCCCGGCTCACCCGGCAGCAGCGGGCGCACCTGCGCCACGCTCCGCGCGTTGTCCAGCACCACGACCACGCGCCGCCCGGCCAGCGCGGTCCGGTAGGCGGCGGCGGCCTCGTCCACATCCGCGGGCACGTCCTCCGGCGGCACGCCCAGCGCCCGCAGCAACCGCCCCAGCGCCTCCGCGGGCTCCACCTCCGGCGACCACGAGTGGCCGCGCAGGTCGACGTGCAACTGGCCGTCGGCGAACCGGTCGGCCACCCGCCGCGCCCAGTGCACGGCCAGGCTGGTCTTGCCGATGCCCGCCGGGCCGGTGATCAGCACCAGCGGCCGGTCGACGACGGCGTCGAGCGCGGCCAGCTCGGCCCTCCGCCCGGTGAAGCCACCGATGTCGGCGGGCAACTGGCGGGGCGTCGGCGGCCGGGGACGCGGTGCCGCGTCGCCTCCCGGTGCGGTCTCCTCCCACGGGAGGTCGTGCCGCGGTCCGGGGTCGTGCCGCAGGGCGGCGTCGTCGCGCAGGACCATGACCTCCAGCTCCGCCAGCGCCGGCCCCGGCGCGAGGCCGAGTTCGTCGGCGAGGACCTCGCGTGCCCGCTGGTAGGCGTCGAGCGCGTCCGCACGGCGGCCGGACCGGTAGAGCGCGAGCATCAGCTTGGCGTGCCACGACTCCCGCAGCGGGTGCTCGGCCACCAGCGTGGTCAGCTCGCCGACGAGGTCGCGGTGCCGGCCCAGCTCCAAGTCGACGTCCAGCCTGCGTTCCAGGCACGCCAGCCGCTGCGCCTCCAACCGGTCGGCCTCGGCCGCGAGCACCCGACCACCGAGCCCGGCGAGCGCGGGTCCGCGCCACAGCGCGAGCGCCGCGCGCAGCCGGTCCGCGGCCCCGGTGAGCCGTCGCGCCGCAACGAGGTCGTCCGCTTCCCGCACCAGGGCCTGGAACCGGTGCGCGTCCACGTCGTCCGCGTCGAGCACGAGACCCGCCGAGGCCCACGTGATCGGCACGCCGAGGTTGCGCCGCAGGGCCGCGGCGCAGTTGTGCACCTGCGCCCGGCTGGTCCCCGGCGGTTCGTCGTCCCACATCACGGTGATCAGCCGGTCGAGTCCCACCGCGCGCCCGTGCGCGAGCAGGAGCACGGCGAGCAGTTTCTTCTCCCGCGGACCCCCGATCCGGACCGCCGCGTCCCCGCGCCACGCGGCGACCGGTCCCAGCACGCCGAACCGCACTCGATACCTCCGGATAGTCGACGGATGTCGGACGCGTGAACCCCCTCCTTACGTTGTCGTTCGCCGGGGGAGAGACGTTGCGGTCCACCGGCGTTCCAAGGCATCTCGACCGATCGACCAAGGGAGGAACGATGGTGCGCAGATTCCTGGCGCTGCCGCTGCTGGCGGCGCTGTTCGCGCTGCTCGCGCCGCACACGGCGCAGGCGGCCAGCGGCGGGGGTTGCCGCAACACCTACGACGTAGGCGTGTGCGTCAGCTACTCGTCGACGTACAAGCGAGTGTCGGGCGACTTCTACCTCAACAGCAACACTTGGGATTCCTGCACGGCCAAGCTGTACATCCGGGTCAACGGCACGTGGCACTACAAGTACCTCGTTGTCCTCGACCACATTGGGCGCTACCCGGAGGGCCACGTGCCGGTGAGTGGCAGCGGCAGCGCGTACACCAAGGTCGAACTGTACGATTGCGCGGGCAGATTCCAGTACCAGGCCTTCAGCCCGACCCTGTACTACCCCTGACCCGTGGTGGGCTGAGCCGGTCCGCGGGGGCCGGCTCAGCCAATCGGGCGTCAGTCGCGGAACAGGGCTTGCGCGTCGAGCTTTCCCCAGCCGTAGCGCGGGTTCCACACCGGGCCGGTGGTCGCCTTGCGGCGGGTGGTAATGCGGAAGCGTTGTTGGACTTCCCCCGAGGTCAGCCGGGGTTCGCGTTGCAGCATCAAGGCGACGATGCCGGCCACGAACGGGGCCGCCATGCTGGTGCCTGGATGGTCACGTACGTGCCGGACGGGTGCCGCCGTGCCGCCAGGCGGGGTTCCGTGGCCATCTCCGAGCCCGCCGACAACGCCGCCGTGACGACTCGGCAGGGGCCCACGATGTAGCAGTCCAGCGGGAGTTCCAGCCCCAGGCCCGTCCGGGGCTGGGAGTTCCGCGTCTCCATCGTTGAGCGCGAGCAGGGCAGCGACCTGTTCGGCCTCGTCGGGGAGGCATATGATCAACGCCACCGTAGCGCCGGCTTGGTGCTGTTCGGCCAGCCACCGCACAGCGGTCCGGCGCTCCGGAACCGCCTGAGTCTACGAAGTGCGCGCCCCGCGCGCGCAGGTAGTCGACGTTGGCGCGGGTGGTGTGCAGGGCGTCGGCGGTGACCACCACCCCTTCCAGGTCGATGGTGTCCAGCAGCGGGGCGAACGCGGCCGGCTCGCCACCGCCGGTGGGCGCCCGGCGTTGCGCGAGCACCACGCCGTCGTCATGGCGCAGCACCGCCACCAGATAAACCCCAGCGCCGCCCTCGCGCGGATACGTGCCGGCCAGCGACTTGCCGTCCACCGCCACCACCACCGGCGCGTCGGGTTCACGCGCGGGTGCCCGCCGGGCGGTCCACGCCGAGACCGCGGCGTCCACCGCGTCACCGTCCACCCGCGACAACACCCGCCGGATCGTGGACTCCCCCGGCGCGACCCACCGGCCACGACGCGCATCGAACCGCACCCCCAACCGCTCCAGCAGCGGCTGCGGCGCATCCGCCGCCCACTCCCCGATCGCGGTCAACGACCTCGCCCCGGCCGCCACCGCCACCGCGGCCACCACCAGCACCGACACCAGCGAATGCCGCACACCACGAGGATCACGCGGGTTCGGCACCGCCTCCAACAACACCCGCAGATCCGGCACACCGGCCACGGGAACCGACCCCAAACCGACCACCGCATCCGGGATCGGGCACGATAAACCAGCGGGCACGACACCTCACCCGATCATGGGACTTAGACACCCACATGATCAACCAGGTGCCGTGCCCGCCCCACATCGGGGCCCACCAGCCACAACGACTTTGCCGGAACCCTGCCGGTGCGGGGTGGCCGAGGGCTGGTCGCCATTACGATGTGGCGATGCCACAGCAGCACGTCCATGGCGTCGACCTGCTGGAGGTCCGTGGGCTTCGTCTGGTCGAGGTGGACGCGCCGCCAGTGCCGCCGGCTCATCAGGTGGCGCGGGACGCCGTGTGGGATGCCGCAGTCCGGGCGAATCCGAGCGGGTTGTTCGATGGCCCGGTGGTGGTGTGCGCTGGGGTGGATCACGACGGTTCCGGAGCGGTGACGGTGTCCTGGGCTCGGGTCACGTACCGGCACTTCGCCCTGCGGCGTGTTCCCGGAGCGGCGCCGGTGGCGAGCGTGTTCGCGGCCGTTGCGCAGCCGACCGACGAGGGTGGGTTGGTGGTGGGGCGCATGTCGGCGAGTACGGCGGCGCCCGATCGGCTTCAGCTCCCGGGGGGTTCGGTGGAACCGCCCGCGGTCGGAACCGTCCTGGACGTGGCGGGGTTGGCGCGGCACGCGGCGCGGGAGCTGGTCGAGGAGACCGGGATCGCGGTGGCGCACGAGGCTCTGCAGCTGTGGGCCTTGACCAGGGGCGAGCACGGCAACATCGGGGTGTTCTTCCGCGCGCCGTCGCTGCCCGAGGCGGTGGTGCGTGAGCGGTTCGAGGATTTGGTGGCGATCGAGCACGCGGCGGGCCGTGACGTCGAGTTGCGGGAGATCATCTTCCCGTCTTCGGTCGCCGAGCTGACCGCTGTGCGCGGTCCTCGGGTGGACTACCTGGCCTCGATCGTCGATTTGCACACCCGGACGTCGACGTCGTCGCGCCCCATGCGGTGACCAGCGACCGCGGCTGGGTGAGCCGCGGCTCGGGCTCGGACACGTGCGGCGGGTTGGGCCGGTTCAGGCGTTGACGAGCAGGTCGCGGGCACGGTCGTCCAGTTCGACGGCGCAGCGCAGACCGCGGGCGCGGAATCCGGCGATGTCGCTGCGCATCCGGGTGAGGGCCTTGCGGGCGCGGGTGGAGTGGACGCCGTCCATGTGGTCCAGGGCGCGCATCCAGGTCGCGCACGCCTGTTCGACACCGCCGCGTTTGAGGTGCATCTCGGCTGCGGTGGCGAGGTCGAGGGCTTTGATGCGGGCGTAGGTGCCGCCGGGTCGGGCGGCGGCCGCGCGGGCGTACTCCTCGGCGGCGGCGCGGTGGTCGCCGAGCGTCTCGTAGACGCGGGCGGTGCGGGAGGCCACCGACGCACGGGGAGGTCCCCAGGTCAACGCCCAGAAGGCGGGCTGGTCGCCGGGGTCGGTGGCGATCAGCGCGTGGGCGCGGGCGGTCTCGGCGAGAGCGGCCCGGCGGTTGCCGGCTTTGGCGAGCGTGTGGGCGTGGACGACCCGGAACAGCGCCTCGGTGGGCTGGTCGACCCGGCCCTTGGCCCGGCTCAGTCCGGTTTCGGCAAGGTCGAGGCAGTGCTCGGGGCGCCGTAGCCGCAGGCCTTGCATGGCCATCGTGCGCAGCACGAACCCGGCGTGGCCGACGAGTTCGGACTCGTGGGCCAGGGCGTACGACTGAAGGTAGTAGCGCTGGGCCAGGCCGTGTTGTCCGGAGTCGTAACACTTCCAGCCCAACAGGTGAACGCCGCGGCTGGCAGCGGAGAGCATTTCGCGGCGGACGTCGTCGGTGCGGAATCGGCCCCGGCACAGCGGGGCGACGTCGTCGCGCAGGTAGGTCAGCAGGGCGGTGCGGCCGTGGTGTCCACCGTGCCGTTC
>NZ_JAPSLK010000055.1 GCF_031180885.1 Saccharothrix sp. | reverse complement strand
GCGGCGCGGCGGGGCCGAGTTCCAGCAGCAGTTCGGTGAGGATCCGCTTGTCCAGCGCCAGGACCGCCGAGCGGTAGGGCACCTGCTCGAAGACCGCGGTGACCGGCAGTTGCAGGGTGTTGAGCAGTATCCGGCGGGTGGGCACGCTCCAGCTGTGCGAGCCCGCGACGGTGCGCTTGGCGCCGGCGGCGATGAAGCTCACCATCGGCTCGTACAGCAGACGGCTGGGCGGCAGCGGTTCGTCGGTCGCGACCAGCGACAGCCGGGGCACCGCGGTGGTGGTCCACGGGCCGTCGCGGTGGTCGGTGATCGCCTGGGCGAGACGGTCCAGCATGCGGTTCCCTCGACTGCCCGGTCCGCGCTCCGCACGCCGACCACGGTGAGACGATCAGGCAATCATACGCGAACGCTGCCCAATGACCTGCGGATACGTCGATCTTAGCGTCAGGGGCATGAACGCACAGCACGACACGGAGCGCGCCATGCCGGTCCGCTCGCTCGGCTCGCAGGGCCTGACCTCGTCAGCGCTGGGTCTGGGCACGATGGGGATGACCATGGGGTACGGCCCTGCCGATCCCGAAGGCGGGATCGCCGCCATCCGCCGCGCTTTCGAGCTCGGCGTCACCCACTTCGACACCGCCGAGCTGTACGGGCTGGGCAGCGGCACGAGCGAGCAACTGCTCGGGCGGGCGGTCGAGGACTTCCGCGACGAGGTGGTCCTGGCCACCAAGTTCGGCTACGACCTGACCGACATGAGCCGCTTCGGCCGCGCCTTCGACAGCCGGCCCGAGCACATCCGCGCGGTCGTGGAGGCCAGCCTGCGGCACCTGGGCACCGACCACGTCGATGTCCTCTACCAACACCGCGTCGACCCGAACGTGCCGATCGAGGACGTCGCCGGCACCGTCGGCGAGCTCGTGGCCGAAGGCAAAGTGCGGTTCTTCGGCCTGTCCGAAGCCGGCCCGGACGCCATCCGCCGCGCCCACGCCGTCCACCCGGTCTCGGTCCTGCAGACCGAGTACTCGCTGTTCGAACGCTCCGTCGAGGCCGAGGTGCTGCCGACGGTCCGCGAGCTGGGCATCGGCTTCGTCGCCTGCTCCCCGCTTGGCCGCGGCTTCCTGACCGGGACGGCCACGCCCGCCGCCGACTACCCGCCGAACGACCTGCGCGCCCACGACGCGCGTTGGCAGCCCGGCAACTACGAAACCAACCAGGCACTTGTCCGCGACCTGGGCGCGATCGCCGAGTGGAAGGGCTGCACAGTGGCGCAGGTGGCGCTCGGCTGGCTGCTGGCCCAGGGCCGGGACATCGTGCCGATCCCCGGCACCCGCAGCGCACGGCGCGTCGCCGAGAACGTCGCCGCCGCGCACCTCACCTTCACCCCCGAAGGGCTGGACCTGATCGGCTCGCCCCTGCCGAACGGCGCGGCTGGCGACCGCTACCCCGCCCCGATGATGCCCACCTGGTAACACCGGGCCACGGGCTGGCCGATCCGTTCACCGACGAGCTCCTGTTGACGCTGCCCGATTCGGCCCCGGCGGCGGGCTACACGACGTTGCGCTACGAGGACGGGCGGCGGCTCGTCGTGGACCCGGCGGTGCGGGCGCGGCGCAAGGTCATCGTCCTGGACTGCTGCTACAGCGGACGTGCCCTGGTCGGCGGGATGAGCGCGGGCGAGCACGTGGCCGACCAGGCGGTGGTGGAGGGGACGTACCTGCTGACCGCGTCGGCCGAGACGCGCAAGGCCCTGGCACCGCCCGGTGAGGGGTACACCGCCTTCACCGGGGAGCTGGTCGAGATGCTGTCGAGGGGCGTCCCCGACGGTCCGGAACTGCTGGACCCGGACACCGTCTACCGGCGGCTGCGGGCGTCGCCGGCCGCCAAGTCCCGTCCGCTGCCGCAGGCGCGCAACCGCAACACCGGCGGTCTGATCGCGTTGGCGCGCAACCTGGCGCATCGGCGTCCGACGGCGTCTGGCACGCCGCCCCGCGAGCCGGTGGCGGTCGCGGCGTCGGACGTGGTCCGGACCGGGGCCGTGCCTCTGCGGGAGGTCTGGGAGGGTGCGCACCGGCTCGCCGACGTGGTCGGGCGGACGCTCGGTCCCGCCGGATCGGTGGTCGTCCTCGGCTCTACCACCACGGCCGACCCGCAGCGGATCTGCGCGGCGGTGACCATCGACGACCGCTGGGCCGGACTGGGCGCGGACCTCGTGCGCTCGCTGGTCGGGCGGATGAGGGGCGAGTGGTCCGATGGCGCGGCCACCGCCGTGGTGATGGCGGACTCGATGATGGCGACCGTCGCCGACGCCGTGGCCGCCGGCGTGCACCCGGCCTGCTTGAGCGCCGAGCTGGCGACGTTCGCCGAGACGGTGTCGTCGGCGCTGCGGCGCTCCGCCGTCGAGGTGGGGACCAAGGAGCAGATCGCCCTGGCCGTGCGCACCGCCACCGCCGACGCGACCGTGGGGGACCTGCTCGCCGAAGCCCTGGACAGGGTCGGCCGCGAGGGCGTGATCGTGGTGGAACCGCTCGACGCCGAGGGTCTGGAGCTGGAACTGCGGGACGGCATGTACGTGCCGAGCGTGGCGCGGCGGCACCCCGGCGACTTCCCCGAGCCCGTGGTGGCCCACGTCCGGGTGGCGCTCGGCCCGGCGCCACCGGCGCCCGGCGACGGTCGACCGGTCCTGGAGGTCGCCGTCCGCGGCGCGGAGCTGTGGGCCTCGCTGGGCGACCGCGAGGGTGTACCTGCCGGTGCCCGACCCGGCGGCCGTGCTCGGCGACCTCGCGGTCCTGGTCTCGGCGCCGGTGATGCCCGGCAACGGCAGCGCCGTCCGCGCTGCGGTCTCCCGCGCCGGGCTCTACGTGGAGGCCCACCCGCCCGTGGACCCGGTCCTCGTGGTCGAGGGGGCGCTGACGGCGGCGGTGGCGACCACGCGGCAGTTCCCGGCCTTGGCGTGAGGGCGTGGCCGCGGCGGGGTGGCCCCGTCCGGTGTCCGGGGAGAAGACGTCGGGCAGCGGCACCAGCGTGCCGGTGCCGTGCCGGTCGACGAACGCGGCGTGGTACTCGCGCCAGACCTGGATACCGGTCGGGTCCCGGTTCGTGCGCAGCACCACCATCTCCCGGGCGATGCTCTCCGGCACGCGGACGTCCCAGTCGAGCAGCGGGTCCGCGGCCGGCGGAGTGCGGCCGGCCGCGGACAGGCGCCGCAGATGGTCAAGCAGGGGTCTTGGCGAGTTCGGCGGCTCCGAAGGAGACGCTGAAGCGGGCGCACCAGATGCTCACGCTGGAGTAGCGGCTGAGATCGAAGTCGGCGGGCAGCGCGTAGTTCTGGCTGCCCTTGTTGCCTTTGAGCTTTCCGGCGCTCACGTACGCGCCGTCGTCGAACACGCTCCAGCCGTCCTTGCCCGGTTTCACCGGCGCGTCGGTGACCCAGACGTGCAGGTCGGGTCCATTGCTGGTGTCGAGGTCCTCCAGGCGCAACACCAGTGTCCCGTCGGCCGCCCGCAGGATCCGGACGGTGCCGCTGGTCTCGTGCTCGTGGCTGATCAGCGTGCCGGTCGCCAGCGTTTGCGGGCCGGACGGCGTCGGTGGCACGGTCGTGCCTTCCGGATCCGGGGATGGCTGTGTCGGGGCCGACGGGCTCTGGGGCGCCACGGCGACGTTCAAGTCCTCTTGCACGGTCTCGTCCACCCAGAGCTTCCACGGCTGGAACCAGTACATGCCCGCTGCCGCAACGACGAGGCCGACCGCCACGAGTCCGATCACCCATGGTCTTGCCCGCCTACGCAGCATCCTGTTCATCCCGCCCTCTCCACGAATCGGTCGTCTCCCTCATCCAACCGGACGGACCCCTCATTCGGGGCATCACCGCCGGTTACCGAGTTCTTACGAAGCCATCCGGGCCCGGCGAGTTCTGACTATTCCGTGACGTCGACTGATCACGCGGTCTCGCGATCCCGTTGTGCGCCATCGATGGTCAATCGCATGCAGGGAAGTCGGCAGAGGAGGCGGACTCCGTGGCGGCACGACCACCGGCCGCTTGCCCGAGCCTTGGATAAGACCTTCGACGTGCCGCTGCTCCAGGGACAGGTCATGCAGATCGTGATCGACGCGGCCGGGTTCAGCGCCGGCGAGGTGGTCAAGTTGCGCCGCGCGGTGGGCGCGAAACGCGCGCTGTCCAAGATGGACCCGCTGAACCGACGCTGCGTGCCCCCTTGGCCGCCCTGACTGTAGGCGTGCTCCGAACAGCCGCATATGCCGATGTGCGGGTAGCGGCTGATGCCATGCGCATGGAGAGGACACCGCCGGAGCCGCCGTCATGGAGCGGTTGCCCGGCCCTGACTTGCCGACCACGCCGCGTATCGACGAGATCGACGCGACCTCGGGTTGGGAATCACCCGCACGCCGCACCGCGACGGGGTCGATGCCCACGTGCTCGGAGAGCCGTCGGTATCCATGTGGAGAAGCTTCCGTGAACGGGTCGCCCTCTTGTCTCTGATCATGCTGGTGATCAGCCTGATCGGCGGCCCCGGACCCCGGCCGTCCGTGCGGCCCGCCTGTCACCGGCCGACGACCGATCAGACCTTGACGATCAACCGATCAGTTGATGTGTCCGGTGAGCGGGAACTGCCACTGTCTGGATCATGAAACGACTCCTGGGAGCGATTGTCGCTGTCGGTGCGTTGGTATTGGGTGCCGCGCCGGCCGTGGCGAGCGACAACGCCGCGGTGCGTACGGATGCCGGCCTGGTGCGGGGCACCACGAACGCGAATGTCCGTTCCTACGAGGGAATTCCCTACGCCGCGCCGCCGGTCGGTGATCTGCGCTGGCACTCGCCCGTGCCGCCGGTGCCGTGGTCGGGCGCACTGGACGCGACCCGGCCGGGCAATCGCTGTCCGCAGACCAGTGTCGGCGGCCGACCGGCCGGCGTCACCGAGGATTGCCTCTACCTCAACGTCACCACACCGCGTGCGGCCGGGAAGGCACCGGTGCTGGTGTGGCTGCACGGTGGCGGGCTCATGAACGGCGCTGGTAGCGACTACCTGCCGAACCGGCTGGTCAAGCGGGGTGGCCTGGTCGTGGTGACCGT
Organism: Saccharothrix sp.; assembly: GCF_031180885.1. Classification (GTDB taxonomy): domain Bacteria; phylum Actinomycetota; class Actinomycetes; order Mycobacteriales; family Pseudonocardiaceae; genus Actinosynnema. The sequence goes on along the minus strand of NZ_JAPSLK010000055.1, from coordinate 50,422 downwards.
CAACTACCGGCTGGGGAACTTCGGTTTCCTCGGCTTTCCCGGGCTCGCGAACGGCGGTGCGTTCGGTATCGAGGACCAACAGGCGGCGCTGCGCTGGGTGCGGCGGAACATCGCGCAGTTCGGTGGCGACCCGAACAACGTCACCCTGGCAGGGGAGTCCGCCGGGGCGCACTCGGTGTGCGCGCAACTCGCGTCGCCGGGCGCGGCCGGGTTGTTCCAGCGGGCGATCGCCCAGAGCACGCCATGCGTACCGGGCTCCTTCGCCGGCGCGGACTTGCGGCCGATACTGGACGTGCCGCTGTTCGTGCCGCACGAGTGGCACCAGGGGCATGGCCAGAGCGTCGCCGCTGGGCTGGGGTGCACGACACTCGAGTGCCTGCGTGGCAAGCCGGTGCCGGACCTACTCGCCGCACCGGCGTTTCCCCTGCCTGCCTTCGGAAACACGGTGCTGCCGGAGGACCCCGCGGTGGCGGTACCGGCCGGGCGGTTCACCCACGTGCCGCTGCTGACCGGCATCACGCGTGACGAGGGCACTTTCTTCGCACCACTGCTGTTCCCCGATCTCGGTCCCGATGGCTACATGGCCGCGTTGGCCGCGCATTTCGGTCCGGACGCCGCGGCGGTCGCGCAGCGGTACCCGCTAGAGGGGCACGCCGGTTCCGCGGTGCGGGCAATGGCCGCGATCATGACCGACCTCGACTGGGCCTGGCTGCAACGCGCCGCGGATCGCCAATTCGCAGCCCGGACCCCGGTGTACGCCTACGAGTTCCTCGACCGCACGGCACCGGCGATCCCCGAGTTCCCGCCCGGTGTCGAGCCGCTCGCCGCACACGGCTCCGAGCTGCGGTACCTGTTCGACCTGCGGTCCGACCAGGCGCGGTTGACAACCGCACAGCGCCGCCTGGGCGACCGGATGATCGACTACTGGGTCCGCTTCGCGACCACCGGCAACCCCAACCGGCCCGGCCTGCCGACGTGGCCCCGCGTAGACCCGGCGGGCACCACGCCATACGTACAAGGCCTCGACCTCCGCCGAATCGGGCCGTTCGACCGGGCGACGAACCACAACCTGGCCTTCTGGGACGCGCTCGCACGCCGGTGATCAGACCGCACCCTGCACAATCACGCATTTGAGCGAATGGCCGGCGATGGTGAAAGGGTTGATTTCTGGGACGTCTTCCACCGGGTCAACCACCGGCTCGGCGTGACCGACCCAACCCGATGCAGGCGGTGCGCAGGCACCGGGCCATCGTCACCGCGTTGCGCAAGCGGGACGTGGCGCGGGCCGAGGTGGCGATGGCCGAGCACTTCCGCGACCTGGACGCCCGGGTCGCGCAGCTGCGCTCCAGCTGAGCTACCGGAGCCAGCGCACCAGCTCGTCGAGCAGCCGGTCGCGGCCGCGCCCGCCCCGGTCGAGGTGGACGAAGTGGGTCGCGCCGGGCAGGTGCGCCACTCGCACCTCCCGCGCCCGGTCCAGGTCGGCGGCCAGCGTGGTCACGTCGCCCTCGCGTGACCAGAAGTCGTGCTCACCGCGCAGGACGAGCGTGCGTGCGATGATCGTGCCCGCGTGCCACAGCCGCTGCCCGGTGGCCAGCCGGAAGCTGTCCTTCATCGCGCCGGTCGGCGCGCGGAAGCTCGGCGGCTCGCGGTCGCCGGACGTCGGGTCGCTCGCCAGGGCGTGTTCGACGTACGCCTCGGCGACGCGGGGGTCGCGCCAGGTGCTCTTGTCGTCCACCGGGATGCTGGAGTCCCAGCCGGCGAGCAGGCTCGGCCCGGTCGAGAGCCGGTACGCGCCGTGCCTGGCGTCGTGGAAGTGGCCCGGTCGCGCCGGGTCTTCGTAGTCGGAGCCGCGGCCGAGCATCGGGTGGCCGTCGATCGCGCCGTACAGGCTGTTGTGGATCACGAGGTGCTCGACCCGGTCGGGGTGCTCGCTCGCGTACCAGGCGGCCCAGTGGCCGCCGGTGGCCCAGCCGACGAGGTCGACGCGGTCGTGGCGGGTGGTCCGGCGCAGCCAGTCGACGACCGCGGCGATGTCCGCCACGACCTGCTCGCCGGTGACCGCGGGCGGGTTGGCGGAGGCGGGGGCGTCGAGGGCCGCAGGTCGGTCGGACGCGCCGTAGCCGCGGGCGTCGACGATGAACACGCGGTGGCCCTTCCGCGCCAGGTCCGCGGCCAGGGAGCCGCCGGGCACGGGCAGGTCGAACGAGGCGACGCCGGGCACCCGCGCGCCGTGCAGCAGCAGCACCGGCCGGCCGCGTGCGGCGTGGGTCTGCCGCACCTCGCGGACGCCGAGGTGCCCGGCGTCGCCCCGCACCTTCCAGTCCTTGCGGACGACCTGCTCGGCGGGTGGCGCCTGGGTGATCGCGGCGGTGAGGGCGAGGGTGAGGATCGTCTTGAGCATGCGGCCAGGATGCCGCCGGCTCGGTCACCTGGTCATATTGTGCACGTAATCGGTGTCTATTGATTCGGAGGCGGTATGGATCTCAAGCACCTGCGCGCCGCCGTCGCGGTCGCCGACCACCTGCACTTCGGCCGGGCCGCCGCCGCGCTGGGCACGGCGCAGCCGCCGTTGAGCCAGACCGTCAAGGCGCTGGAGGCGGAGCTCGGCGTGTCGTTGTTCCACCGCGACACCAGGAACGTCCACGTCACGCGGGCGGGCGAGGCGTTCGTGGCCGACGCGCGGGCCGTGCTGTCCATGGTGGACGGCGCGGCACGCCGGGCGCGGGCGATGGGTCGGGGCGAGGAGGGGTCGCTGGCGATCGGCATGGTCGGGTCGTCGGTCCTGCACCCGTTGCCGATGATCATCCGCGAGTTCCGGGCGCGCTACCCGGCGGTGACCCTGTCGTTCACCGTGCTGCCGACGATGTCGCAGGTCGAGCTGCTGCGGACGGCGGCGCTGGACGTCGGCCTGCTCCGCCCGCCGCTGCCCGGTCCGGCCGACGACCTGGAGCTGGTGCCGGTGTCGCGCGAGCCGCTGGTCGCCGTGGTGCCGAACGACCACCGGTTGGCGCGGCGGCGGCGCGTGCAGGTCCGGTCGCTGGCCGGTGAGCCGTTCGTGCTGTTCCCGCGCCACCTCGGGCCGGGCCTGTACGACGAGATCGCCGCGCTGTGCCGACGTGGCGGGTTCACCCCGGAGGTCGCGCAGGAGGCGGTGCAGCTGCCGACGATCGTCGGCCTGGTGGCGGCCGGGTGCGGGGTGAGCATCGTGCCCGGCTCGGCGGCCGCGCAGGCCAGGCCGGAGGTCGCGTTCCTGCCGCTGAGCCCGACGGTGCGGCTGGTGGACCTGGCGATCGCGCTGCCGGTGGCGGGGCGGTCCCCGGTCGCCGCGAACTTCACCGCCCTGGCCCGCGACCTCACCCGGGCGCCGCGGGGGTGAGCCGGGCGTCACGAACCGGTGCGGGCGAGCCTGGTGACCGGTGTGGTGTCGCGGTCGACCAGCAAGTCCGGGCGGGTGACGTGCCGCGGCGCGTTGCGCACCGAGTTGTAGGTGATGAAGACGACGGTCCGCCGGTCGTCGGAGAGGTTGTCCGACGACGAGTGGACGATGTTCGGGTGGAACGCGGAGATGGCCCGGCAGGTCCGAGCAGCAACGCCCGCGGGTGGTCGCGCGCGAGCTCAGCGGCCTGCTCGGCGGGCACGCTGTGGGTGAGGTCGGCCGACACGTGCCCGCGCCGGTCGCCGCCCGCCACCGGCTCGGCCGCGTCCGGTGACCGCACGACGCCGGGCCGGTGCGAGCCGGACAGCACGGTGAGCGGCCCGTTGCCCTCGTGCACCTCGTCCAGGTTGATCGCGACGTTGACCGCGTCCCGCGCGGGCATGCCGTCCTCGACGGACCAGAACGCGTAGTCCTGGTGCCACGGCCACTGCCGCCCGACCTGCGGGTTCTTCAGGTTGATCTTGAATTGGCAGACGTAGGCGCGGTCGCCGACGAGGTTTCCGCGAGGTCGACCAGCCTCGGGTGTTCGCCGGGTTGGTCAGGCCGCTTGATGTCGTGGTCGGCCCCAGCGTTGGTGGCGTTCGCTGCGGATGCGTGCTTGTTCGCGGCGTTGGGCGTCGAGGATGTCGCGATGCGCCTGCGCAGCCCGGCGTTCTCGTCCTCCGGCGAGGCCGTCACCGAGGCTCTCGCGGTTGTGGGTGCCCCGGTGCGCTGTGCGTCGTCGAGCCGGATCCAGTTGCGCAGCGTCTCGTGGTTGACGCCCAGGTCCTGGGCCACCGACTTGATCGTCGCGCCTGGGCGGGACCGGTAGAGCGCGACCGCCTCGGCCCGGAACTCCGGCGGGTAGTGGTTCATCACCGTCTGAACGGGACTCCTGTCCACCCGGATCGGCAGGATCCAAGTGTGTCTGGTGTCCAACATCCGGGGTCATGCCCCGTCCCGGCGTAGCCCTCGAACATGGTCACTTTGGCGTGGTGGTACTGCCGGGCACCGTGCGTCTCCACGCTCCCGAGGCGGGGGCCGGAGCGGGGCGCAGGGGGCCGTCAGCCCGAACTCGGCGACGGCGCGCTGAGCGTGATACCAGGCTCGGTCGAGGGCGACCGCCCGGGAGCGGGCAGTGTCGTGGAGCCGAGCGCGGCTTCCAGGTGCTCCCACCGGGTGACCAGGTCCGACATCATCAGCATCAGCACGTCGGGGAAGGCGTGCAGGAAGCTTTGGTACCGGTAGTGGTCCAGGTAGAACACGACCACGTCGTCACCGAGCGCCGTGACCGACGTGGTGCGGGCGTTGAAGAACAGGTCGTAGTGGCCGAGCACGGTGCCGCGACCCACGACCGTGCGTTCGTAGATCCCGCCGAAGTCGACCTCGACCTCGCCGCGGACGACGATGAACACACCGTGCGCGGGGTCGTCCTCGCGGCAGATGGCATCGCCCGCGGCGAACGGGATCTCGTCGAACATCGAGGCGAGGGTCTCCAACTCGGAGTCCGCCAGCGAGGCGAACAGCCGCACCCCGTGCGGGTCGACGCCCTCGCGCAGGCACGCCACCCGCTCGGCCAGGTCACGCTCGTCGATGTGCGTCATCCGCAGCCGCGCGAAGCGCAGCACGCGGTCGGTGTTCCGCGACTGGCGGCGAGAGGTTCCGGCGCTCGGCGGGGTGTAGAGGGTGGGATCCCCGCTGATCCGCGCGGCTTCGCGCAGGCCCGACTCGTAGGCGCTGTGCACGCAGCCCCAGTGGTAGGGATTGGTGCCCTCGCCGGCGAAGAACAACCGGTCGCCGACCGGCTCGGCCAGCGTGCCGACGTCCTTCGACGAGGAGCCGACGCCGATGCAGGTGTACGAACCCCGCGCGAACGGGTCGGCCGACCACGCGGTGCGCGAGATGTGCTCGGGCGCGGGCGCGTCGGCGCCGAACAGGTCCTCGACGATGGTGCCGGTGTAGGCGGCGACGTCCTCGTCGGACCAGGTCTCCGCCTCACGGCCGAGCGAGGCGCCCAGCAGCAGCACCAGGACCGGTTTGCCGTGGGATTTCCACATGCTGATGACGACCGTGGGGTAGCGGTCGGTGTCGCGGCACAGGTAGCCGAAGACGTACTGGTCACGGGGCCAGAAGGGTTCGCGGTAGTGCAGGGCGATCTTGTTGAGGGTGCCGAAGCCCAGACGCGCGATCGCCGACCGCTTGGCCTCCGGCAGCGGCGGCTCGAAGCGGACCACTTCGGCCTTGAGCACGCCGAGCGGCAGCGTCACCAGCACCTTGTCCGCCTCGAAGTCACCCCGGTCGGTGGTGACGCGCACCGGCCCGGCGGTGGTGTCGATCCGCGTGACCACGTGTCCCAACCTGACGTCCAGGTCCTCGGCGAGGGCGTCGACCACCGACTGGTAGCCCTGGTGCAGCACGCTGTCGCCGTAGCCGTAGACCAGGTAGCCGTCCTCCCAGAACTGCAGGGACAGTTTGTCGGGATCCTCGGCGACGTCCTCGCGCAGGAGCACGTTGAGGTGGTAGCGGACCGCCTGCTCGTCCTCGGGAGGAAAGCGGCGCTCGGTGAAGATCCGACGCAGAGCTTCACCGAGCGAGATGTCCGGGTGCTGCTCCTTGCGTGCGATCGCCGCACGCTGTTCGAGCTCGTGCAGCACGTCGTCGGCGAGCTGGAGGGTGCGGCTCTTGTGGCGGTGGTTAGCCAGGCGGAGGTCCGCCCCGAACAGGTCCAGGCTGTCGAAGCCGCCGGTGTAGGCGCTGTCGCCGCCCACGTAGCTGTACGGGATGCCCAGGTCTTCGACCAGCTCGGTGATCGGGTTGCCGTCCGTGCCGTGGATCCAGTGCGCGCCCAGGTCGACCCCGTGCTCGTCGGTCCTGATCCGCCCGCCGACGCGGTCACGCCCCTCCAGCACCACCACGTCATGGCCGAGTCCGCGCAGCGCCCGCGCGGCGGCCAACCCCGACATCCCGGCGCCCACGACGATGACGCTGGGCAGACCGTGCCCGTCAGCTTTTCGAGACATCGCTCGATTCTCTGGTGCTCGGCAGAGGCACCGATATAGTCGGAACGAGTGCTTCCGATTGCCCCTTCCGGGTTAACCCAGGGGAACTGGCCAATCCTCCGTGGGTGTTTCCCGCAAAATGCGGGGCGAGTTCGCTTGCCGGAACCAGCGCAGACCCTTCCAGCCGCGTGATCACGGGACGTTGACCCTTCTGCGGGCCGCCGCCACTGCGAAGATCCGGGCATGAACCGCATCTCGTCGCGTCCCGCTTTTCACATGCCGTTCACCGCACGCACCAACCCCAATCTGGGCAGCACCCGGCAACACATGCGGCACTGGGCGGAACGGATGGGGATGCCAGGTGGGTGTGCGGCGCGCGAGAGCGGCGCGGTGCGGGGAGATGCGAGCCCGGCGCGCCGGCCGGCTGCCGACGCCGGCGTTGACCGGTCCGATCATCGCCGTCGCCGTCGCCGTCGCCACCTCATCCGAGCCGCAGCACCGGTTTGATCGTCACCCCCGCCAGCGCGTCGTCGACCGCCTGCTGGATCTCCCCGAACTCGTAGTGGGTGATCAGCCGGTCGATCGGCAGCCTGCCCGCGGCGACGAGATCCACGAGCACCGGGATCAGCGACTGCGTCTCGGCGTCGCCCATGGTGAGCCCGACGACCCGGCGGCCGGGCAGCATGAAGTTCACGTCGACGGGCACCTGGGTGCCGAACGCGGGTGCGCCGACGATCACCGCGGTGCCACGGGTCGCGAGCGAGGAGATCGCCACACTGAGCACGTCGGCGTTGCCGGTGGTCTCCACGACGCCGTCGACACCGCGGCCGGACGTGAGCTTCGCGAGCGCCTCGCCGAGGTCGGTGCAGGTGGTGTCGATCGTGTCGGTGGCGCCGAGTTCGGCGGCCAGCTCCAGTCGCTTCGGGACGCGGTCGACCGCGATGACCCGGGTGGCCGGGGTGAGCCGGGTCGCCATGACCGCGGAGAGGCCGACCGCGCCGGCGCCCGTGACGAGGAGGGTGGCGCCGGGCCGAGGGGCCAGCACGTTCCACACGGCACCCGCACCGGTCATGACCCCGCAGCCGAGCGGGGCGAGCAGGTCGAGCGGTGCGTCGGCGGGGGCCTTCACGACGCTGCGTTCGTCGACGACGGCGTGGTGGGCGAAGCTCGACTGACCGAAGAAGTGACCGCCGAGCGGGACGCCGTCGCGGGAGATCGGCGACGTCCCGTCGGCTCGTTCGCCGCCGATGAGGTTCGACGGCAGCCAGGTGTCGCAGTAGGCCGGGTGACCTTCGCGGCAGCGGGCGCAGTGGCCGCAGGAGGTGTAGCTCAGCAGCACCCGGTCGCCCGCGGCGACCTTGGTGACCGCGGCGCCGACCTCCTCGACGATCCCGGCGCCCTCGTGGCCGAGCACACCGGGCAGCGGGAACGGCAGGTGGCCCCCCGCGACGCCGAGGTCGGTGTGGCAGATCCCGGCGGCGATGACGCGGACGCGGACCTCGTCCGGGCGCAGGTCGTCCAGCGTCACCTCGGAGAGCGCGAACCCGGAACCGGCGGACTCGACCACGGCCGCCATCGTTGTGGTGGACATGGTTTTCTCCTCAGGCCAGGGAGATGACGACGGACTTGGTGCGCGTGTAAGCGGCGAGCGCCTCGGGGCCGTACTCGCGGCCGTAGCCCGAGTCCTTGACTCCGCCGAACGGGATTGCGGGGTCGAGCACCGCCCAGTCGTTGACCCAGACGATGCCCGCTTGCAGCCGGGCGGCCACCCGGTGCGCGCGGGCGAGGTTCTCGGTCTGTAGTCCGGCGGCGAGGCCGTAGGACGTACCGTTGGCCATGGCGATCGCCTCGTCCTCGGTGTCGAACCGCTGCACGGTCAGCACCGGCCCGAAGATCTCCTCCCGCACGACGGGGGAGCTGTCCGGCAGGTCCGCGATCACAGTGGGGTTGAAGAAGAATCCGTCGCGGTCGGCGCGCTGCCCGCCGGCGACGATCCGGCCGCCGGCCGCCTTCGCCTGTGCGACATAGCTTTCCACTTTGGACAGATGGCGTTCGCCTGCCATCGGGCCGATCACGGTCGCCGGGTCGAACGGGTCACCGAGCGGGACGTGCGGCACGGCGTCGGCGAGCGCCTCGACGACGGCGTCGTACAACGGCGCCGCGACGAGGAGTCTGGGGCCGCTCATGCAGAACTGGCCGGTGTTGAACACGAATCCCTTGATGGCCGCGCCGATTGCCTTCTCCATGTCGGCGTCCGAGAAGATGATGTGCGCCGCGTTGCCGCCCAGCTCCATCGTCATCGGCTTGAGCTGGGCTCCCGCCACGCTCGCCGCGTGCCTGCCGACGGCGGTCGACCCGGTGAAGGCCACCTTGTCGACGCCGGGGTGGCGGAGCAGGTGTTCGCCGATCTCGGCGCCGTACCCGGTCACCACGTTGACCACGCCCGCGGGGACGCCGGCCTCGGTGAGGATCTCAGCCATCAGCAACGCGCTGAGCGGCGTGTCCTCGGCCGGCTTGTGCACGACCGTGCAACCGGCCGCCAGTGCCGGGGCGATCTTCGAGCTCGACAGGATCAGCGGGAAGTTGAACGGCGTGATCGCGGCGACCACCCCGACCGGTTCGCGGCGGGTGTAGGCGTGCGCGGGGGCGGGGATCTGCCGCGTCGCCCCGTCGATGCTCTGCGCCAGCGCCGCGTAGTACTCGTACTGCTCCGCGGTCGTGTCCACGTCGACCGGGCGGCACAACGCGACCGGCTTGCCGACGTCGAGGCTCTCCACCGCGACCAGTTCGTCCGCCCTGGCCCGCACGACGTCGGCGACCCGCTGCAGGATCCGCCCGCGGTGCCTGCCCGGTGTCGCCGCCCAGCCGTCGAACGCGGCGCGCGCCGCGTCCACCGCGTCGTTCACGTCCGCCGTCCCGGCCCTGGCGACGGACGTCACCACGGATCCCGTGGACGGGTCGACGACGTTGATCCGGCTGCCTTCCGCCGGCTCCCGCCACCGGCCCCCGATGAACAACCTGCCGGGTGTGACGTCGGGGCGGCGCACCGTCGCGGTCTGCCGGTCGTCGACTGGGGTCATGTCGATTTGCCCTTCCTGTGACAGGCTTCGGGGGAGAGGGGAGCAGCAGATGGGGAAGGTGAGGCGCTTGCGTCCGTCGCTGATGTACGAGGTCAAGCAGGTGGAGCTCGCGGCACGCGCGCTGATGGACGAGGTGCTGCGTCCTGCCGGCGTGACGACCCTGCAGTACACCGCGCTGACGGTGCTGGACGGCCGCGACGGCCTCACGTCAGCGGAGCTGGCGCGGAAGTCGTTCGTGACGGCGCAGACGATGACCGACATGGTCGCCGCGCTGGAGCGGCGGGAGCTGATCGTCCGCGAGCAGGACCCCGCGCACGGCAGGAGGTTGCTGATCAGCCTCACGGACAAGGGCAGGGCGTTCCTGGACGAGCACGCCGCCGAGATCGCGGCGATCGAGGAACGGATGGTGAGCAGGCTCGACCAGAGCGAGCGAACCGCGCTGCACGACCTGCTCAACCGGTGCCGCGCCGCTCTCGCCGGTTCCTAGTGACCACGCATGGCAGCTCCTCGTCGAGCGTCGGCATCAGGTTCGCGTATATCAGGAATCCTGATATAGTAAGCATGGGTCTGCTTTGTTGAACTGTCAAGTGTTACTTGGGGTCATGCTCAGAGATCGAGCACCAGGCGCGGAGAGCGCGACCGCGACACGCAGATCGTCATCGCCTCGCCGCACTGCTGTTCCTCCGCGGTGAGAACGGGGTCGCGGTGATCGGGCTCGCCGTCGAGCGCGACCGTCTCGCAGGTGCCGCGCGTGCGTTCCTGACCCGAGGACAGCACGGACACGCCCGCCTGTTCGACCGCGTCGAGCACGGACCGGTCGGCCGGCACCCGCAGCACGGTCCCGGACTGCGCCAACTCGATCTCGAACTCCTGGCGAGTGGAGTGGCAGAGTCGCTCAGGGGTGTACCGCTTGTTGTAGACGACCACCGCGGAAGCGGCGGGCGCCGCGGTGCTCGCCACGACCCCTGCCGGCGACACCGCGGTGAACGCACGTGTCAAAACCTTCATTTCCGTCCTGTCGTTCACTCGATGGCCGCGCAGATGGCCGAACGCATGGTTCAGCTCTCCCAGATCACAGGCGACTTCTCGCAACCGTCGCCGCGGTCGTACGCGGGTGCCGCGACCTTGGAGCCGTCCGGTGCCGCGCTCAGCACGCAGGTCTCGTACTCCGCACCCGCCGTCGAGAACGCCTTGGGCGCGCTGCCGGACTCACACTTCGCCGTCTCACCGGTGATGATCACGCCGGTGCCCTTGCCGTCCGCGCCGAGGCCCCGCAGGGACACCGACGTGTAGGAGAGGTCGGTGCCGCTCAGGTTCTCGATCTGCACGCGCAGGCAGAACGGCGTGAGGTTCTTCGCCTTGTCACCGAACTTCGCGAGGTCCTCCTTCGCGCCCGGATCGATGGCGGTGAGCGTGACCGCGATCGTGCCCTTCTTCTCGCCCGAGGCGTACGGGATCACCGCACGGGCGTCGACCTTCAGCCTCGTACCGGGAGCGGTGGTGTCGCTGCCGGCGACCGGCGACGCGGTGGGCGTGCTGGTCTCCTTCGAGCCGGCGGTGGTGGTCGTCGCCTCCGTGGAGCCGGGAGTCGCCGTGCCACTGGTCTCGGCACCACAGGCCGAGAGGAGCAGACCCGCCGTCGCGGCGGCGGCGATGAACAGGGGCCACGGGCAATGTTCGCGAATTCCGACGTCACCGGCGGAGCTGTGGTGTGAATCAGTTGCGCCTGGCTGTTGTCCTGTCCGGGCGGACCCTTCGGGTTCGGCTTCGGCTTCGGGTGTTCGGGGCAAGTCTTCGGGCGTGTCCGTTTCGCTACGGATGCAAGCGGACGTCGTGAGGCACGGTTGTCTGGAGTTGCCGTTCTCAGCCGGTACCAAGGTCGGCGCTGCCGTCGCGTACGGCGAGGAACCTGTCGAGCAGATCGAACAGCACCTCGATGGCGCGGGCCTCGACGTCGGGCGCTAGCGCCCATAGGTCCTCCCAGCCTCCCGGGATGGCTATGTGGAGGACCTGTCCCGGCCACGCATGATTGCAGTCGCGTCCTCGGTAGGCGACCAGCCACTCGCGCAAACCGCGGAGTCCGGGTGCTCCAAGCCGCCTGGCGGCCTCGTCGTAGCCGGTGATGAACGCCGTCAACGCGTGGAAGGACGGTCGACCGACGAACATGCCCGGTCGTGCGGCCACGCTCGCGAAGTACTCGCGGTCGCTCATCGTGAGGTGATCGGTCATGGTATTCATTCAACCTGGCAGCGGGACGGTGCCAGACACCGCCGTGGCCCCGCGTTCACCGGACGACTGTCGGAGCTGTGTCTCTCATCGAATCCGAAAGGTTGCTCCGAACAGCGAGGAGCACCCGCTGGGCGGAGCTTGTTTCGTGCCGCGGGTCCAGCGGTGTGCCCATCCCGCAAGGCTCCGTCGGACAGGACAGCTGTGGAGCGCGATCAAGTGCCGGCTCGTGCCCTGCTGTGGGCCAGGCGGTAGGAGTCGGTGCCGGTCTCGATGACGTTGCCGCCGAAGGTGAGGCGGTCGACGATGGCGGCGCAGAGCCGCGGGTCGGTGAAGGTCTTGGTCCAGTGAACTTGCCCGCCGCTCGTGCCTGCTCCGACGCCGTCGCCCCGGGCAACGCGCCGGGCTTGCGCAGCAACGCCTCCGGATAGTGGTCCAACTCCAGCCGGGTGCCGCCCTTCGCGAGCAGCCGTTCGTGCCGGGCGACCTCGACGCGGCCGTCGAACACGACCAACTCGGAGGCGTGCAGCAGGACCCGCACCTGACGACCGATCAACCGGGCGGGCACCGAGTAGCGGTTGGTGCGGACGGTGACCTGCGCGTAGCGGTCCACGCGCGGGGCGAACCAGCGGCCGGTCTCGAACGGCTCGACCGGCAGCGGCGCCGGCAACCGGGGCCTCGGCGGCGAACATCTCCCCGATCGTGCGCGGCCGCGCCCCGATCCGCCGGTCCAGGTCCTCGCCGTCCCAGCGGTCGATCAGCTCGTTGAGCTCGGCCAGCGAGTCGACCTCCGGGACCGGGACCATGCGGTTGCGGCGGAACCAGCCGATCCGCCCCTCGACCCCGCCCCTTCTCGTGCGCCCCGACCTCGCCTGGCCGGCAGTAGAACGCCTCGACGCCCCAGTGCGACCGGAACGCCGTCCAGCGCTCGGTCTCCACCCATTGGGCGCGATGGTGAAGCGGAGGGTGTGCACGGCGGTCTTGTCGCCGTAGCGCTTGGTGAGCTGGTGTGCCTGGATCGTGACCGGGACCTCCCGGGTGTTCGGTGGGGACTGGCGACCTGATACGTCGGCTCGTCGTGGCGGGTGCCAGTGACGCGGACGACGACGTTGCCGCGCTTGGGGTCGGTGTCGACGATGCGGTGGGCCTGTGTGCGCATCCGACGACCTGACCTGCCGGTAGGGGCCTTGGAAGGCCCCTACGCGACGTCCCAGTGGTAGTTGGTGTCCTACCGCCAACAGGCCCACGCCGCGGCACCGAGGCAGACGGCTCCGAACAGGACGGGGACTGAGCTTGGGTTCACGCTTGCTATTGGGCGCGAACGGTTTCACGGTCCGGGCTGGTGGCCATGGTCGCCGACGGTGCGGTGCGGGGCCAGGTCCAGGCGTACCGCAGGATGACGGCGAGAATGATCACTTCCAGTACGACGCCAAGGCCGTAGAAGTACCTCCAGGACTCGCCCACCGCGTTGAATGCCGCGAAGGGGACCTGTACCGAGGCCACGATGAGGTTCGTGATCCGGTTCGCCCGGGCGGGCAGCGTCATCGACAGCACGATCATGAAGATCGGGATCGCCATGAGTACGAGGAAGACGGTGAACAACGTCTGGCTGATGTCGAACTCCCAGACGACGCCTGCCTGGATGTCAGCGACGACGCCGGGTTTGAAGAAGGCCAGGATGTCCACGTAGGCGTAGAGGAACATGAGGCTTGTCCACGCCGCGGCGAGCTTGACTCGCACCGGGATCCGCGGGTCTTCCAGTGTGGTGGTGGGTTGACGTGTTCTCATCATGGGCTCCGTTGTGGTGATGATCGGTAGGTCCACGATCGCCGGGCGCGGCGGCGGGCACATCGGTGTCGAGGCCGGACCCGCCTCGTTCGGTGGGAGGAGCCGCGTCTCGTTCTTTCGGTCGGTCCCCGCCGCCTCGGCGGTTCCTAGACTGGGTGTGTGATCACCAACGCCCTGAGATCGCTGTGGGCCGAGCCCCGCGCCACGGACGCTCCCGAACGGGTGTCGCGCGACTGGGTGCTGGTCGGGGTGTTGATGGTGACGGCGCTGCTCGAGGGAGTCCTCCGGGACGACGTCGCCTGGCGGCCGTTCGCGACGATCGTGGCGGTCGGACTCGCGCCGGTGCTGCTGTGGCGGCGTAGCCACCCGTTGGCCTGTGTGGTGGTGGCCTTCGGCACCGCGATGGCGTTGGGGCTGGCGAGCCTGCTGGGCGGGGCCCCGAGCGTGGGCCTCGACACGATGATCTACGTCTTGGTGCTCGTCTACGCGCTGGTCCGCTGGGGCTCAGGGCACGAGATCGTGATCGGGCTGGCGGTGGTGGCGGTCGCCGCGGGAATCGGTATGGTCCCCGACCACGTCGGGCCTGCCGAGCTCTACGGCGGGTTCGCCATCTTGACGGCGGCGGCGGCGGGCGGAGCGGCGTTCCGCTACCGCGCCGAGAGCTGGCGCCGGGCGTTGGACCAGATCCGCAGCCAGGAGCGGGTCGGCCTCGCGCGCGAGCTGCACGACGTGGTCGCCCACCACGTCTCGGCGATCGCTGTGCAGGCGCAGGCGGGCCGGGCGATCGCCGGGCAGCGACCTGAAGCGGCGCTCGAGACGCTGGCGGTCATCGAAGGGGAAGCGTCGCGGACGCTCGCGGAGATGCGGGCGATGGTCCGGGTGCTGCGCGACGGAGCGCCGGCGGCGTACGCCCCCCAGCCCGGCGTTGCCGACCTGGTGTCCCTCGCCCGCCGCGACCCTGTCCCGGTCGTCGACGTGGAGTTGCCGGATGACCTGGACCAACTTCCGCTCCAGGTCGACGCGACGGTCTACCGGCTGGCGCAAGAGTCGCTGACCAACGCCCTGCGGCACGCCCGCAACGCCTCGCGTGTGGAGATCCGGGTCGTTGAGGGCGCGGGAAGGCTGCGACTACGCGTGACCGACGACGGACAGATCGACCCGGCACGGTCGGTGAACCAGGGCTTCGGGCTGCTGGGGATGACCGAGCGTGTGCAGTTGCTCGGCGGCACGCTGCGTGCCGGGCCGGCCCCCGGGGGCGGGTGGACGGTCGACGCCGAACTGCCGACGAAGGTACGCCGATGACGGTGCGCGTGCTGGTGGCCGACGACCAGGATCTGGTGCGCACCGGCCTGTCGATGATCCTCGACGCGCAGCCCGACATCGAGGTCGTCGGCCAGGCCGCCGACGGCCATGCCGCCGTCGAGCTGGCGCATCGGCTCCGCCCCGACGTGTGCCTGGTCGACATCCAGATGCCCGGGCTCGACGGCATCGAGGTGACCCAGCTCCTCGCAGGGCGGGGCGTCCCGGACCCGATCGCGGTGGTGGTGATCACGACATTCGACCTCGACGAGTACGTCCACGGCGCGCTCCGGGCCGGCGCCCGAGGCTTTCTGCTCAAGGACGCCGGGCCGGAGCTGCTCGTCCAGGCCGTCCATGCCGCCGCCGTCGGCGATGCACTGATCGCGCCGAACATCACCCGGCGGCTGCTGGCCACCCTCGCCGCCAGGGAACCGTCGAGCCGACGGACCCACCCGATCGAGCCGCTCACCGAACGCGAGGAGGAGGTGCTGACGCTGGTCGCCCGTGGCCGCACGAACGCCGAGATCGCCGACGAGCTGTTCATCGGCTTGACCACCGCCAAGACCCACGTCGCCAGCCTGCTGACCAAAATCGGCGCCCGAAACAGGGTCGAGATCGCGATGTGGGCGTACGACACCGGCCGGGTGGGGCACTGAACCCAACCCGACGTGCATGCACGACGACTGGTTCTTACCCAGATCGACGCCGCGCTCCAGCGTCAAACCAGCGCGGTCACCCTCGGCATGCCCACGTTCACCTCGCTCGCCGGTCGAACAACATCCACGTCACCACCGAAACGGCACCGCGCAACGTCCTGTACTGCCGATGGGCGGATATCGGTAGACCCCCTGGCAACGCCGATGAGTCATCCGGTTCCCACGTGACGGGCTGTGGTCCGGGGAACGCGGCCGGTCCGGTCCCGCCGGGGCAACCGGACCGGCTCGGCGGTCAGCCGCCGGTGTGCGGCACGCACTCCAGGCGCTGGATTTCCCCGGCGTCCTGGCACCGCGGGTCGGTCGCGCACGCCACCCGCACGGAGACGGGCCTGCCGCAGGTGACGCCGGGCACCTCGGCCAGCAGGGCCACCCAGTCGCCGTTCGGCCCGACCGCGACGTGGGCGGACTTCGACCCGCTGCCGGTGACCGTCACCTCGACCTCGGCGCAGCCGGCAGCCGTGCCGGTCACCCGGACCGCGGACGGGGTCGGCGAGCCGACGCCCACCACCGACGTGATGGCGACCGCGCACTCGTGCGGGTCGGGGCGGTCGCGCGGGAGATCGGGCAGCAGCCGGACGCCCACGTGCGGCTCGAAGCCCACGTGCACGACCGCCTTGTGGGTGCGGACGGCCCCGTCGCCACGCTCCGCCCACACGACGTACGCGCCCGGCGGGATCTCGACGGCGCGGTGCCCGGGCTGGAACAGCCGCAACCCCTGCGTGTACGCGATGCCCTTCCACTGGAACGGGTCGCCGTGCGCGTCGCCGGCGAACACCTTCCAGTCCGTGCTGTCGTCGACCAGGCAGGCGTTGTCACCCCGCATGATCCACACGTTGAGCTGGGTCCACATCGATCCTCCTCAGATTCCGGACGGGGCGGGCAGCCAACGGGCCGACGCGACGTCGTTCTGCACTTCCTCGTCCGTGTCACCGGGCGTCTCGTAGAACAGGAACGGCTCGATGCGGTCGTAGTCCGGGTTCTCGTCCGGATTGGCGGCCAGGTTCCCGACGTACAGCACGGCGAGACCGAGTTGCAGGCCCTCCAACGAATCCCCGGTGATCCCGTCCACGGCGCCGAGGGCGTCCTTCACGAGTTGGACCGCCTCGGCGGACACCCCGAGCTTCTCCCGCTCGTAGTCCTTGATCGCCAGGACGGCCGGCGAGTCGGCGGCGAGGCCGACGAGCTGGAGCAGGTCGATGGGCGTGTAGGTCTTGATCCCCACGTCGGAGCTGACATCCCACGACGCCGGGTTGGCCTCGTCGGAGAACTGCAGCGCGGTGCCGGTCGGCGCGACGACCAGGAACGAGCTCATCTCGTCGTCGAAGTCCCCGAAGTCGTCGAAGTCGAGGACCCACGCGTCCGTGCTCAGGAACGGCTTGGGCAGCGAGGTCAGCGTCTGCACCAGCAGCTTGAGCGGCGCCAGCGCGATGGAGGCCACGTCGAGCACGCCCTGCAAGGTCATCAGCGTCGAGATCAGCCGGTTGTACGCGGTGACGATCTCGCCGACGGTGCTCGGGCCGCCGGGCGCGACGAGGACCAGGAACTGCGGCTCGTCCCCGTCCTCGCCGTCCGCGGGCACCACCGTGGACAGCTCCTTGAACTTCGAGCAGACGCACACCGCGGGCACGAGCGGGATGTCGATCGTGGGCACCGCGAACGGGATGTCGATCGCCCGGCTGAGCGAGGCGTCGCCGAAGTGGATCGTCAACGTGACCTTGAGCTTGTGCTTCGCCGCCGACGGCAGGACGGGCTGGGGTTGTGGGTGGGACACGAACCGCAGGCGGGGCGTGAACGTGAACGCCGACGACAGCAGCTCGGCCGAACCGGGGGCCGCGACCGGTGTCTTGACGAAGCCCTCCTTGATCTCCTTGTCGTCGCGGAACACCTGGTAGTGGACCTCCAGGCGGAGCACCCCGAGGGAGTTCAGCAACATCTCCGCGACGCCGAACACCGGGACACCCGGGATGACGTCGACGCGCAGCGGTTCGCCCGGCCCGACGCCGGGGGCGTTGCTGACCACCCTGGTCAGGTCCAGCATCTGCTGCGCGACCTGGTCGATCGGCTCGGTCATCGTCTTCTTCCTCTCCGTCCGATGTGGACTACGGCGTCACCCGGGCGATGCGGGACTTCCAGCGGCAGACACCGCCGACGAGGTCGGCGTGCTCGGCGGTCACCCAGAACGCGGAGCCGTCGACCGAGGTCTGCGCCCCCGTGTAGTCGCCCGTCCGCACGGCGAGGCCGGGCAGGAACGGCGCACGGGCGCACGTCCCGTCGGTCAACGCGACGGACGCGCCGAACCCCGCTCCCAGTGCCTTCACCGCGACCCGGGAACTGACCCGGTGCGCGTTGCCGGGCAGGTTGGCGAGGAACACCACGGCGGTGTGATGACTGGTGTCCACCGCGACGCCGGGGTGGTGGTAGAACGCGTTGTCACCGCCACCGAGCCCTTGCAGCTCCGACTTCGTCGCGGTCATCACGCCGCCGCTCTGGCCCATGACCAGCCGGACCACCCGCACGCAGGACTCCAGCGCGGTGCCCGCGGTGAACTGGCAGGCGATCGCGTGCGCGGCGGTGATCGCGTCGCCGACACCGGCCACCTGGAGGGTCCTGGAGTCACCGGTGTCCACCTTCGCGCCACCCGCTCCGCCGGGCGCGGCGGGTGGCGGGCTGTACGTCGACCAGGACACGGTCGTGCTCTCCAGCACCGGGGGCGTGACCGGGTCGAACGGGGCGATGTTGGCGACGCGCCAGACCCGGTACGCGTTCGACACCTCGGCGTGCCGGGTGCTCACCAGGTAGACCGGGTTGGCCCGGCCGGGGAACGACGTCGGGTTCGTGTAGTGCTGCGCGGGTTGCAGGGTGTGCGCGGAGAAGTCGTTGAAGACGCCCGACGCCTCCAGTTCCCAGTAGGGCGCGAGCGGGCAGGACGCCGCGTTGTTCGAGTACAGCGCCTTGTCCAGGGCCCGCACGGCGGCGACGGCGAAGTCGCCGGTGTGCTGGTTGGTGGTGATCACGATGCCGTCCGCGCCGACGCCGAGCCCGGGGAAGTCGGCGGTGCTGACCTGGTTGCCGGTCGCCGGGCTGGTGAGCAGCCCGTCCAGCTCGTAGCGGCACCAGTTCGCGGGGTCCAGGCCCGACGGCGCGGCCGACCGCGACACGGCGAGGTGGATCGCCGAGAAGTCGTCGGCCGGGTTCCCGTTGTCGGTGTTGGCCTCCTGCAGCGCGATCGCGTAGAAGCGCTGGTTGACCGCGTTGCGGTCGAAGTGCACCTTGGGGTCGAACATCAGGCCCTGCCCGGCGGCTCCGAAGAACTGCTCCAGGCTCATCACCTGCGCGTTGCCGCCGGTGGTGTCGGTCATCCGCAGGCTCCGGTTGACCGCCTGCAGGACCTTGGTCGCGCCCGCCGCGACGACGGTGTCGGAGACCGCGGTGTTGTCGACGGTCTCGTCCAGGCCGGTGAAGGGCGGGTTCAGCACCGCGGAGCCGACGACCTCGGGCGGTGGGGCCGTGTCGACGGGACCGGACACGGGGTCTGTGGGCGTGGGCAGCTTCAGCGTCGCGCGGTGCGACGGTGGTGCGGCGTGCGCGGCTTCGGTGGCCGGGACGACGACCGAAACCGCCATCGCCAAGGCCATCACCACCG
Source organism: Saccharothrix sp. (assembly GCF_031180885.1). Lineage (GTDB taxonomy): Bacteria > Actinomycetota > Actinomycetes > Mycobacteriales > Pseudonocardiaceae > Actinosynnema. Next base: position 31,256 of record NZ_JAPSLK010000055.1, on the reverse strand, counting down.
CACGTCGGCGGAATGTCCGCCACCGCACGGAAAAGGTGGTTGTCATGAGTTCTCCTCGCATTCCCGACGATCGGGTGGCCGTCATCGGCCGATCCGAGTCAAGCCGGGCGGATCGCCGGTCTCATCGGTGAAACCGCCTACATCCCCGACGTATCCACGCAGACGTGCCACGGTCTTGTGCGCTGGGAGCAAGGGGGGATCCGGGGTGTTGGTCGGACGGCGGGCGGAAATCGCCGAAATTCGTGCTGCGCTGGAAGAAGACGCCGCCACGGGCACGGTGCTGGAGTTGGTGGGGGATCCCGGGACGGGCAAGTCCTCGCTGCTGGCGTTGGCGGTCGAGGAGGCCGCGGCGCGCGGCGCGGTGGCGCTGGCCGGGCAGGCGACCGACGGCACGCCGTTCGGCGCGCTGGCCGAGGCCATGGACGACCACGTCGCCGAGGGCGGCCCGTGGCGTGCGGCGATGGCCGACGACCTCGCCGCGCTGGCGGAGGTGTTCCCCGCCCTCGCGCGGTTCCGCGCCGACCGCTCGGAGCGGCACCTGGTGCACCGGGCCGTGCGCGGGCTGCTGGAACAGCTCGGCCGCCGGCGGGGCCTGGTGCTCGCCCTGGACGACGTGCACCGGGCCGACTCGGCGCTGGTGGAGCTGCTGGCGTACCTGGTCCGCCGACCGCCGCGGGCACGGGTGCTGCTGGTGGTGGCCTACCGGCCCCGGCAGGTCGATCCGCGCCTCGCGGCGGCCGTGCTCGCCGGTCCGGCCGTCGTGCGCCACGTCGAGCTGAAGCCGCTCACCGAGGAGCAGAGCCGGGAGCTGCTGGGACCGGGCGTGACCCGCACCCGCGCGGCGGACCTGCACCGGACCAGCGGCGGCAACCCCTTCTACCTGCGTGCCCTCGCGGCGGGCGACCACCCTGCCCGCACCAGGCTGCACGCGGTGCTGCTGGCCGAACTGGCCGGGCTTTCGCCGTCCGCGCGGCAGGTGGCGCGGACGGCGGCGGTGATCGGTGACCCGTTCGACGCGGACCTGGTCGCCGAGGTCTCCGGTGTCGACCGCGCGGAGGTCACGCGCGCGCTGGACGAGGCCCACCGGCGCGACCTCGTCCGGCCGCACGGCCTGTCCCGGTTCGCCTACCGGCACGACCTGGTCAGGCAGGCGGTCTACGACAGCACGGGCGCAAGCCGGCGCCGTGACGTGCACGCCCGTGCCGCCCTGGTGCTGCGCCGCCGCGGCGAGGCGCTGTCCGTCTGCGCGCCGCACGTCGCCAGATCCGCGGTCGTCGGTGACCTGGACGCCGTTGCGCTGCTCGAAGCGGCCGCCGCCGAGCTGCACCCACGCGCACCGGGCACCGCGGCGAGCATGTTGACCGAGGCCGTCCGCCTGCTGCCCGTCGACCACGCGGACCCGGCCCGGCGCCACGGCCTGGAGCTGGAGCTGGCCCGCTGCACCACCGCCGACGGGCGTCCGCACGACGCGCGTGCGGTGGTCCACGGGGTGCTGCACCGCCTGCCGCCGGGCCACGACCGTCGTCCCGAGGCGGTGGTCCTGGCCGCGGCGGTCGAACGCGTCCTGGGGCACCACTCGCGCGCGCGTGCCTTGCTGCGCCGTGAGCTGCGCGTCGTGCACGACCCGGTCACCGCGGCCGGTCTGGAGTTGGAGCTGGGCATGGTCGCCATCCTCAGCGGCGACTTCTCCGCCGATCGCGAGCTGGTCGAGAACGCCCACCGCACCGCGCGCCGGGTGGACGACCCGTCGTTGCAAGCCCACGCGACGGCGCTGCTGTCGTTGGCGGACTTCACCTCCGGCGCCGTCAAAGCCGCCGCGGTCGGCGCCGCCGCGGCGGCCGCCCTGGTGGACGCGCTACCCGACGACACCCTGGCCGCGAACCTGGAGACGATGGTCCACCTGGGGTGGATCGAGATGTTCCTCGAACGGTTCCACACCGCGCGCGACCACTTCGAACGCGGTCTGCGGCTGGCCCGCGGCACCGGTCAGGAGCACCTGCTCCCGTGCCTGCTCGCCGGATTGGCGTGCGACCACCAGTGGCTCGGCGAGCTGGACACCGCCGCCCGATGGGCCGACGACGCGGTCACGACCGCCGAACTCACCGGCAGCGACGAACTGCGCACCATGACCTATGCGCTGCAAGCCCTGGTCGCGTGCCGTCAAGGCGACCTCGACCTGGCCGCGTACGCGGGCGGACGGGCCGTGGCCGCCGCGGGCGCCGACCGCGACTGGTGGTCGGCCACGGCCGCGGTGATCCACGGTGAGGCGCTCCTGCACGGCGGGGCCGATCCGGCCGTGTGCCTGACCCGGGTGGTCGACGCCGTCGGCGGCGTCGAACTGGCGGCCATCGACCCGGGCCACCGGCCGAACTGGTACCAGTTCTTCGTCTACGCCGAGGCGGCCGCCGGCAACCTCGACGCCGCGCACGCGTGGCTCGACCGGATGGCCGAGGCGGCCGATCGGCTGGAGTCGGCGCTGCCGTGCCGGTCGGCTCTGGTCCGCCTGGCCAGGGGGCACCTGATGCTCGCCGACGGTCGCGCCCGGCAGGCGGTGGACGAGGCGCACGCGGCCGCAGTCGTCTTCGCGGAGGCGGACGACACGCTCGACCTCGGGCGGGCCCGGCTGTTGGCCGGATCGGCGCACGCCGCCGCCGGAGCGCGCGCCGCCGCCATCGCCGAGTTGAAGCACGCTCGTCACCTGTTCGGCGCGGGAGGCGCGCACCGCCTGCACGACGAGGCGACCAAGGCGTTGCGCAGGCTCGGCTGCCGCTTCCCGACCCGGACACCGCGGGGCGACCCGTCGCCGCGGCTGACGACACGGGAAGGGCAGGTCGCGGCGTTGATCGCCGAGGGGTTGACCAACACCCAGATCGCCCACCGGCTGGTGCTCAGCGTGCGGACGGTGGACGCGCACGTGCGCAACATCTTCACCAAGCTCGACGTGACCTCACGTGCGGCGGTCGTGGCGCACACCGCACGACGCCGGCGCTGAACGGTCCTGCTCAGGGTCGAGGTGCCGCGGTCGTCAAGTGGAGGTACGACACCCTGAACACCCGCGGTAACCTTGCCCTTTGGCGGTAATGCCGGCAGTGCCGGGCAGGGTGGCGGGATGTTCGCGGGCGGCAGCGCCGGCTTTCCACAGCGCGGCGCGGCGGTCGGCTTCGAGTTCGGCGAGCGCGCCCGCGGTGGCCAGTGCTTCGAGTTGGAGTGTGGTGAGGTTGGTGCGGCGGGCCAGGTCGTCGAGGCTTTCGTAGGGGGCCGTACCGGCGGCGGTGGTCGGCGATGCGGGTGGCGAGGTCGTCGCCGAGGGTGCGGATGCCGGCGAGGCCGAGGCGGATGGCGTGGCCGCCGGTGCTGGTGGGGTCGGGTTCGAGGCCGGCGTGGGCGAGGCTCGTGCCGACCTGGGCGCGGCGGATGTTCACGCCGTGGCGGCGGGCGTCGGCGACCAGGGACTGGGGCGTGTAGAACGCCATCGGCTGGGTGCGGAGCAGGGCGGCGCAGAACGCGGCGGGGTGGTGGCGCTTGAGCCACGCGCTCACGAACACCAGGTGCGCAAACGCGAGTGCGTGGCTCTGGGGGACACCATAGCCGCTGAAGGACTGGACCTGGAGGAAGATCTTGTTCGCGAAATCGCCGTGGATGCCGTTCGCAGCGGCTCTCCGGTAGAACCGGTCACGCAGTCGGTCCATTTTGGACAGGGCGCGTTTGGAGCCCATCGTGCAGCGCAGTTCGTCGGCTTCGCCCGGGGTGAATCCGGCGGCGTCGACGGCGATCTGCATGACCTGTTCCTGGAACAGCGGCACGCCGAGGGTCTTGTCCAGGGCACGGGCGAGGAGCGGGTGGTCGTGCTGCCAGGGTTCGCCCTGCCGGCGGCGGATGTAGGGGTGCACGGAGCCGCCCTGGATGGGCCAGGCCGGATCAGCGCGACTTCGACCGCGAGGTCCCAGAAGTTGCGGGGTTTGAGGCAGGGCAGGGTGGACATCTGGGCGCGGGACTCGACCTTGAGGACCCCGACGGTGTCGGCGCACAGCATGTCGTAGACCTCGGGGTCGGCGAGGTCGAGGTGGGCCAGGTCGACGCGGGTGCCGTCGTGTTCGGCGATGAGGGTTCGAACAGGAGGTCCCAGCGCAGCGGGTCCACGTTGGTCACGCCGAGCGCGTAGCAGACCGCGGAGTTGGCGGCCGATCCGCGGCCCCGGCAGAGGATGTCGTTGCGGCGGCAGAACTCCACGATGTCGTGCACGATCAGGAAGTAGCCGGGGAAGTCGAGCCGCTCGATCACCGGCAGCTCGTGCTCCAGCTGCGCGTACGCGCGCGGGTTGTCTTCTGACGACCCGTAGCGATCCTGTGCGCCGGCGGCGCGCGGTGGTCGTGGGCGCTCAGGAGCAGGCCCTGGCCGACGGCCTGCTTGATCAGCACCCCGACGCGGGACGCCCACGAGACGGTCGTGCCGGTGTCCTGCGACCGGTTCACCGCGATGGCGCCGGCCGATCACCTCACCTCGCCGATGATCGACGACGGTCTGTGTGCGCCTCGCCGCCCGATGCGCGTGGGTCCGGCCCTGGCGCTGCGAAACCAGTGCTCAACGTGGCGACCGCCCTTCGCGGTTTGCGGGGGCAGATCACTTTCGACTCAATACGCTTGCCGTGGCTGGTAGGGCTGTTCAAGCGGTCAGGCAACCACCACCTGGCAGGGGTCCCACTACGTCGTGTCCACTCAGCCCGAGAGGCACTCGGTTCAGATAGCCGATGACACAGGTGCGGTCGTCGACCTGGATCGCGTACAGCAGACTGCCGTGAGGAGCAGCATCCTCGGTGGTGGCGATGCGGGCGGTGTTGCGGCTGAAGCCCGCGCTGGTCATGTCCTGCTTCAGGCGGTCAGCATCGGCTTGAGAGGGCGCCCTGGGTTCGTGTTCGCGTGCACAGGGCATCCCATGGTCGGTGTAGCACCTGCCGAGCAGCCCTAGTGCTCGTTCGACCCGGGCGAACGCGGCTTCGCCGACTGCGCGTTGGGATTCGCTGATCCTGCTCCGTCCAGCGGTGTCGGCCGACACGCGCTCGCAGAGATCCCGAGGTGTCTCCACTCGTGTTCCCCAGACCACACACAGGTGATCTCCGGTCGTGTCACGGTTTCTCGACGAACCGGAAAACAGTGCTGACACGACCAGGCCAAGTCCCACAAGCAGGGACGCAGCCGTGATCGCGGCCCACCGCGCGCTCGCACGACGTGTGCCGGCCGCAGCCGGCTGTGGATCGTGATGCCGGGTCATCGGCCGGACAGCGGAGGGCTGATCGGCGTGGATTCCCAGATCAGACGCCCGTCGCTGACCGATGCCAGGTCCGTGGACGCCCGAAAGTGCTGCTGGGCCGCTGCGTCGGCGTAGCCGCGACGTGCTTCGGACCCGTGCCGCAAGGCGTCGGCCACATCGGCGAGCATCTCGGCCACACCCGACCACCACACCACACCGGCCGCGCCGTCGTCGCCGCTCCAGTGCTGGATGCAGCCCTGTGCCGATCCGGTGCGGAGGTCGACGAAGAGGTAGTCGCCACCGCCGTCGGCAGCGATCGGGACGAACGAGGCGAGGAACGCCCCGGCGAGGCTGCCCGCCTCACCGACGCCGGCGTTGCGGATGGCGGCGGCTGAACCGGAGCCGACCGCGAATCCCCTTATCGCATGGACAGCGCGCAGAGGACACGGCTCGTAGAACGGCGGCAGCAGTCGGCCGGTCCCATCGCCGGGCTCGGTGCCGCCGCACAGCCTCCACCATGCGACCAGGTCGTGCGGGAGGTCCTGCCCGACGTCGTCGCGCACAGCCTGTATCTCGTCCATGCGCGCGGGCGGTGCAAGGGCAGCGAATGTCACGGGGGCGTGGACTTCGAGCCAAGATGCAATTCCACGCCACGAGTCCACTACTGGTGCGACCACGCCGGCCATTCTGCACCAACTCCGGCGGTGGAGTGGCGAGTTCCCGATCCGACAGCCGACGGTCGGACGTGACGTGACGGCGGGTATCGCGATGACGGTGGACGTAGGCGCAAGCAGGGTTGATCCGAACGGGGCTAGGCCTGTCCGTACCACGACGAAATGATCCTGGCGGGGGTTCATGAACAACCCGAGGGGGGTTGCTTTGCTTTCCCGTGCAAGAAAAACCGCGTTGCGTGGCCGCCGAGTGCGGTTACGACGGCGGCCGGTCACCTTTCTCGCTGTGATGGCACTGCTGGCAGCGGGCATCATCGGAGCGGTCGGCAGTTCGACAGCGGATCCTAGGACTCCACCGGCACCTCCGGCCCCGCCCAAGGTGCTGGCCACGTCGGATGGTCGGGTGCACTACCTGGACCTGTGGAGCGACCGCGGTGCGCACATCGCGCTCGACGAGCCCAACGGCCAGGGTTTCCGGCAGCAGCTACCGACCGGCAGTTCCATCCTGTACGCGACCAGCGTTCCGGTCGAGGCATACGACGGTTCCCTGCGCATCGTCGCGACCGGGACGAACGGCTCGCTGTGGACCGAAGGTCACCGTCGAGACCCGATGCCTGCCACTCGTGACGGAGACCGACTGCGAACCCGACCGTGACACGCCGCCAGTGCAACGCACCATCTCCGAGTGGATGAGCAACAGGGACGCCAGAGGAGATGTCCTCGGCGCCGAGCCGGCGACCGATCCCTCGCAGAACCCCGAAAAGCTCGGCTACGGCTCGGCCTGGGTGCGTGTGAAGGTGCAACGACAGGACGGCAGCACCAAGCAGGTCGACACACCGCACGTGCGCATGCGGTTCGACTCGGCCACCTACCTCACGTCGAACGGGCGGACCGGAGCGATCTTCCCGGACGTCAACCCGGTCATGAACTTCCCGATCAACACGCCGGAGTTCGCCGCGATGAGGGAGTCCGGTCTCCACTACCTCGAAGCCATGGAACACCCGGAACAGACGATCCCGACGATCACCGGCAAACCCATCCCGGGCGCCATCGGCGGAACCCCTCTGCACCGGCTGTACCACGACAACTACTGGCGTGAAAAGAACCGCGAGGAAGCGGTGCGCACCTGTGTGAGCGACTTGCCGCCGGGCCAGTACCCCAGAGAGGGGTACGACTGCGACGAATACCCCTTCGCCAGCACGCGCGAGGGTGCGTGGCAGACGACCAATCCCCAGCGGAACTTCTCCGTCAAGGCGATTCCCAGGCCGGACAACAGCGCCTCGGGGACCTGGATCGGCACCTGGTACTCGTACGACCGCATCATCGACGGTGACCACTTCTACGTCCGCGTGACCCCGTAGCACCAACAGAAGCAGATTTCGGACAGAACCCCCCGGAGGTGTCGGGTGCGGCGACGAAACACCGCACCCGACACACCTCGCCGTGGGCAGTCCGCTGCCGGTCGTTCGACCCACAACCGAGGGCACGGGAAACATCAAGGTCGGACCCTCATGTAGGCGGCTTCGTCGTCCGCGAGTTCGGCCACGACATTATCGAGGACTTCGGAACGCCAAAAGTCCACAGACAGTATCTCTGCGGTTACCCTCTGTGGACCGCTGCGGCTGAGATGTCAGCCGTTTTGGTGTTCGAGGTCCAGCTCAAGCCGTCCTTGAGTAGGAGAAAGTTTTGATTCGCCATCGAGCTCCATCTCACCGCTGTCTGGCACATGCTCGCCGGCGACAGTCACTACCACGATCTGGACGGGGACTACTTCGCCCACCGGGATCCCGTGGCTGTGCCATGCGCCGCATCGTCCGCCAAGCCAGCGCCCAGGGGTTCACCGCCCGCTTCGACCCCGTCGAAGTAGCCGCCCGACCAGACCAGGCAGTCACCTCACCACATCCTTCGGATCAGACCCGGATTTCGGCTCTGTCGAGGTCAGAAGATCGCGGGACGGGTGTCGGTGGGCAGCAGTTCGTCGAACCACGGTGGGTCGGCCCCGGGGCGGGTGCAGGTGAGGGCGGCGACGCGTTGGGCGTAGGCGAGGATTTCGGCCAGTTCGGGTTCGGTCAGTGCCGCTACACCGGTCCGGGTCAGCAGGTCTTTCCGGTCCAGGGCCGCCAGTAGTCCGGCCATGAAGGCGTCTCCCGCTCCGACGGTGTCGGCGATGGCGACGGGCACGGCGGGGAGGTCGACCCGGCCGGTCCGGCCGGAGGCGTGCACGCCGTCCGCTCCCCGGGTGACGATGACGAGAGCCGGACCCATCTCGTGCCACTCGGCCACGACGTCGGCGAAGGGGCGGTCCGGGGCGATCCACCGCAGGTCGTCGGCGCTGACCTTGACCACGTCCGTCATCGCGAGCCACCGTCGGAGTCGGTCGCGCACCGCGTTGTCGTCGTTCACCAGGGAAGAGCGGATGTTGGGGTCGAAGGTGACCACGCGGTGCGAGTGTTCGCGGGACAGCAGGGTCTCGAACGCCGCAGCCATCGGCTCGACGGCCAGGGCGAAGGAGCCGCCCACGTGCAGTGCCGCGTTCGGCGGTAGGGCGTTGGGCAGGTCAGCTACCTGCCAGCCGCCGTCGGCGCAGCCGTCGATGTAGAACGAGTAGTCGGCCGCGCCGGTCCGGTCGACGTCAACCACTGCGAGCGTCGTGGGAGCGGTGGACCGCACCACGTGGCCGAGGTCGACGTTGGAGGTCTCCAGGTGGGCGCGCAGCAGCGTGCCCAGGCGGTCCTCGGCCAGGCGTGCCAGCAACGCGGTCTGGGTGCCGAGTCTGCCGAGACCGACGGCGGTGTTGGCCGGGCTCCCGCCCGGCAGGGGGCGGTAGCCGCCGGTGCGGTCCGGTACGAGGTCGATGAGGGCTTCGCCGGCAACGATGATCATGTGGTGGTTTCCTTGCGGGAGTGGTGGTGGAGCCCCAGCGGGCTCCACCACCGTGTGCGGTCAGTGTTGGTAGGAGCCCATGTCCCGGGCGGTGAGGCGGTCGATCCGGGTGCTGCCGCCATCGGCGAAGACCTCCACCCCGTCGCTGGTCGGATGGGGAAGGCCTGGCTGGTGATCACGGCCTGGCCCGCGTCGCCGAAGACCTCGACCGACGACCGGTCCACCAACGCCCGCGACGTCACCTTCATGGTTCCTCCATCGTGCTGGGCTGGGGTTCTTGCCGGGCGACCGGTGTCAGCGGTCGCCCTGCCGAGGTCGCTCTGCCGTTGCGGTGGTCAGTACCGGGGCGGCGGAGCGACCGAGTCCCTGATCACCAAGGGGCAGCGCAGCACCTCTTGGGGAGCGGGGCCGGTTGTGGTCTCCGAGGTGTCGATGACGGCTTGGAGCCGGGCGATCGCCCGAGCCCCCATCCCGTAGTGGGGCAGGGCGACGGTGGCCGGTGCGGGGTGCAGGTTCTCGCTGATCAGCTCCTGGTTGTCGAACCCGATCACGGACAGGTCGGTCGGAACCGTGAGGCCGAGTTCGGCGGCCGCGCGGTAGGCGCCCATCGCCATGCGGCCGTTGAAGCAGAACAGCGCAGTGGGCCGGTGCGCGGACGGGAGCAGTGCCCGCGCCGCGCGGTAGCTGCCGAGTGCGTCGGAGCGATCGGCGACGACCAGCGCGGGATTGAACCCGATGCCCTCTCCGGCGAGTTCGTCGGGGCCGGATCGGGCGGGGTCGGTGAAGGCGTCGGCGACGCGCTCGCCGATGACGGTGACGCTGCCGGGGACTGGGGGCGGGTCATGGCGACTGTCTGCCTCTCTCGGGAGGGCTCGGGGGCCTGATGTGGCCAGTGCACAGGTATTGACATGCCGCTAAGGCGGACGTAACTTCCCTGCAACCACCAACTAACGCGCGTTATTAAAGCGCGAAACCTGACGTGATGTCACGCCTCCTCCGAAGGGAACCAACAGTGGCCCCGAACAACCCACGTCGTGTGACCATGAGCGATGTGGCCCGCCACGCGGGTGTCTCGCGGACCACGGTCTCCTTCGTCCTCAACGACCGGCCCGGTGCCGCCATCCCCGACGAGACCCGTCGGCGGATCCTCGACGCGATCGACGAGCTGGGCTACCGGCCCAACGCCGGCGCGCGGGCGCTGGCCGCGAATCGCAGCGGGTGGTTCGGGCTGATCACCGAGATCGTGACCGGCCCCTTCGCGGCGGAGGTGATCACCGGGGCGCAGAGTCGCGCCTGGACCGACCGGAGATTCCTGTTGATCGCCGCGAGCGAGGGCGACCCCGCCCAGGAGGCCGCCGCGCTCGACCAGATGCTGGAGCACCGGGTGGAAGGACTCCTGTACGCCACGACCTGGCACCGGGCCGTCACGCTCCCCGAGGCCGCTCGCGAGGTGCCGACGGTGCTCGTCAACTGCTACGACGCGGAGGGGGAGTTGCCGTGCGTCCTGCCCGACGAGGTGTCGGGCGGCTACCGGGCGGCCCGCCGGCTCCTCGATGCCGGGCACACTCGTATCGGCTTCATCAACCTCGACCCGGTGATACCGGCCGCCATCGGCAGGCGCGAGGGGTACGAACGCGCCCTGCGCGAGGCCGGGATCACCCCGGACCCTTCCCTCGTCATCCCGGGCTACGCCACCGCCGACGGCGCCTACACCGCCGCCTGCGAACTGCTCGACCGTCCGGGGGGCGACCGGCCGACCGCGCTGTTCTGCGGCAACGACCGGATGGCGATGGGCGCCTACGACGCGATCAAGGAACGCGGACTGCGCATCCCGCACGACGTGGCCGTGGTGGGGTTCGACAACCAGGAACTGATCGCCGGCTACCTGCGGCCGAAGCTGACGACGCTGGCCCTGCCCTTCGAGGCCATGGGCACCAAGGGCGTCGACATGCTCGCGGATCTCGCAGCGGGGCAGCCGCTCGACACCCGCCGGGTGACGATCGACTGCCCGCTGATCGAACGCTCGTCGGTCTGACCGCTAATCAGCCCGCCGAGGAATCCCATCCCGTCTTCGTCCTGTGTGTTGAAGAGAGGAAAGAGTCTTCATTATGGCACCCTCCGCACGCTCGCGGTGGCTGCGGCCCACCCTGATCGCGATCACCGCGACCGCCGCCTTGGTCCTGTCCGCCTGTTCGGCGGGCTCGGGCGCCTCCGCGGGTGACACCTCCGGCAACCAGCTGCTCACCATCCCGCGTGAGGACCTGGCGACGTTCACGCGCAACTTCAACCCGCTCTCCCCGCAGGCCGCTCCCATGACCAAGGAGGCCGTCTACGAGCCGCTGCTGGTGCACAGCATGGCCGACGCCAAGGACACGCCGTGGCTGGCCACCAAGTGGGATCAGTCACAGGACGGCCGTTCGCTCACGTTCACGCTGCGCGAGGGCGTCAAGTGGTCGGACGGCAAGCCGCTCGTCGCCGAGGACGTCGTCTACACCTTCGAGCTGCGCAAGAAGGTGCTGGGCGGCTTGGAGTACCTCGACAAGGTCACCGCGGTCGACGAGCGCACGGTGACGTTCTCCTTCACCAAGCCCTTCTCGCCGGCGCTCTTCGAGATCGGCGGCCAGTCGATCATGCCGAAGCACGTCTGGTCCGCGGTCGAGGACCCGGCGAAGTTCACCAACCCGGACCCGGTCGCCACCGGCCCGTACACGAAGGTGGAGAAGTTCCAGGCCCAGTCGTACGAGCTGCACCGCAACCCCGGCTACTGGCAGCCCGGCAAGCAGCAGATCGCCGGCATCCGGATGCTCGCCTTCTCCGGCAACGACAGCGCCAACCTCGCCTTCACCAACGGTGAGGTGGACTGGACGCAGTCGTTCATCCCGGACATCGAAAAGTCCTTCGTCGCCAAGGACAAGGACCACAACCACTACTGGTTCCCGCCCGCCGGTGCGATGATCAACTGGCAGCTGAACACCACGAAGGCCCCGTTCGACGACCCGGCCGTGCGCAAGGCGCTCAGCATGGCCGTCGACCGTGACCAGATCACCAAGGTTGCGATGAGCGGCTACGCCGAACCCGCCGACTGCACCGGCCTTGCCCGCACGTACGACAAGTGGCGCGACAAGGACCTGGCCGCGTCGTGCACGTGGACGAAGTACGACGCCGACGCGGCGGCCAAGGCCCTCGACGCGGCCGGTTACCAGGAGAGCGGCGGCAAGCGGAAGCTGAAGGACGGCAAGGACTTCACGCTCGACATCTCCGTCGGATCCGCCTCCTCCGACTGGATCTCGGTCGCGAACATCATCAAGCAGAACCTCGCGAAGGTAGGCATCACCGCCACGGTGAAGACGCCCGACTGGGCGGCCGTGATCAACTCCTACGAGCAGGGCACCTTCGACACCGGCATCGTGTGGAGTAACAACGGAGCCACCCCGTACGAGTACTTCCGCGACGTGATGTCGAGCGGGATGCTCAAGCCCGTCGGCGAAAAGGCCACGCAGAACTACCACCGCTACGCCGACAAGAGGGCCGACGGGCTGATCGAGGCCTTCGCCGCCGCCACGGACGAGCGGGGGCAGCGCGAGCAGGTCGACGCCCTGCAAGAGCTGTACGACGAGGTCGCCCCTGCGGTGCCCCTGTTCACCGGGCCCGAGTTCGGCGCGTACACCGACGCCCGCTTCACCGGCTGGCCGTCGGCGGACAACCCGTACGCCACCCTCGGCAACCGCAACACCAGCACGATCCTGGTGCTCACGTCGCTGAAGCCCGTCAAGGACTGACGCCCGCGCGGACCGGCGGCCGCCCACCTCCCCGGACGGCCGCCCCCGCACCGTATCCCCGTTCACCCCCACCGACAGGGAGCACGAGCAGTGCGTCTCATCCTGCGCAACCTCGGGTTCTACCTGCTCGCCTTCTGGGTCTCCATCACGCTCAACTTCCTGCTTCCGCGATTCATGCCGGGCGACCCGGTCTCCCGGATGTTCGCGCGGACCCAGGGCGGGATGCAGCCCGAGCAGCTGGCCCAGCTGGAGAAGCTCTTCGGCCTCGACGACCGCCCCCTGTGGGAGCAGTACGTCACCTACGTCAAAAGCGTCTTCACCGGCGACCTCGGCATCTCCATCACCCGCTTCCCGACCCCGGTGTCCGAGGTGATCGGTTCGCAGCTCGGCTGGACGCTGCTGCTCGGCGCCACCGCCCTCGTCGTCGCGGCCGTCGTCGGCAACCTGCTCGGCATCGTGGCCGCCTGGCGGCGCGGCGGCGTCTTCGACTCCGTTTTCCCTCCGCTGCTGGTCTTCGTCGGCTCGTTCCCGTACTTCTGGCTGGCGATGGGCGCGCTGTACCTGTTCGGGGTGACCTTGGGCTGGTTCCCGCTGCGGCACGCGTACGACGCCGGTCTGACGCCCGGCTTCAACGCCGAGTTCCTGGCGAGCGCCGCCACCCACCTGGTGCTCCCGGCGCTGACCGTCGTGGCCGTCACCGTCGGCAGCTGGATGCTCGGCATGCGCAACACCATGATCGCCACGGCGGCGGAGGACTACATCACCATGGCGCAGGCGAAAGGGCTGAGCCCTTCGCGGATCATGTTCCGCTACGCCGCTCGCAACGCGTTGCTCCCCTCGGTCACCAACTTCGGCATCGGCCTCGGCTTCGTTGTCGGCGGCGCACTGCTCACCGAGGTCGTGTTCGCCTACCCCGGTATCGGCTTCCAGCTCCTCGCGGCCGTGCAGGGCCTCGACTACCCGTTGATGCAGGGAATCTTCCTCACCATCACGGCGACCGTGCTGCTGGCGAACTTCCTGGTCGACATCCTCTACGTCCGCCTCGACCCGCGCGTGCGCGTCCGCTGAAGGGAGCCTTCAAGACATGACCGCCGTAGACAGCGCGGGCACCACCCCGGCCGCGGCCACGCCGACGCCTCCAGCACCGGGAGGGGGGAGGCGACACGGGTTGGCGCGCCAACTCCTCGGCAACAGCAAGGCGCTGTCCGGGCTGTGCCTGCTCGCCGTGTTCGCGCTGCTGGCGTTGTTCGCGCCCGTCCTCGCCCCTGGTGACCCGTCCCTGATCAACTCCGCAGGCAGCCAGGCACCTTCGGGGGAGCACTGGTTCGGCACGACCACCAAGGGGCAGGACGTCCTCGCGCTCACCCTGTGGGGCGCGCGGTCCTCGATGTTGGTCGGGTTCACCGTTGGGCTCGTGGCGACCGGTATCGCCATGCTGGTGGGCCTCGCGTCCGCGTACTTCGGGCGGCTGGTGGACGACGCGCTGACCCTGGTCACCAACGTCTTCTTGTTGTTGCCCGGTCTGCCGCTGCTGATCATCCTGGCCGCGTTCCTGCCCCCGGGAACCTCCACGGTCGTCCTGGTGCTGGTGATCACCGGCTGGGCGGGTTCGGCCCGGGTGCTGCGCGCGCAGGCCAAGTCGATCCGCGGCAAGGACTTCGTGGCCGCCGCGGTCGTCACCGGGGAGCGCCCCCTGCGGATCATGTTCCGGGAGATCCTGCCCAACATGGCGTCCGTGGTGATGACCACGCTGCTGGGCTGCGTGGTCTTCGGCATCACGTCCCAGGCGGCGCTGGAGTTCCTCGGCCTCGGCGACAGCAGTGTCGTCAGCTGGGGCACCAACCTGTACTGGGCGAGCACCGATGGCGCGTTGATGACCGGCACGTGGTGGGTCTTCGTCCCCTCCGGGCTGTCCATCGCGCTCGTCGCCTTCGCGTTGGCGCTGGTCAACTACGCGGTCGACGAGATCACCAACCCCAGGCTGCGGGTCCGGTCCGCCAAGCGGCGCTCCGCCGAGAGGAAGGGCTGAGTCATGGATTCCGCACGTGACGAACCCGTCCTCGACGTTCGCGGCCTACGCGTCGAATACCGCGGCGACGGACGCAGTGTCGTGGGCGCCGACGACGTCTCCTTCTCCATCGGCGCCGGAGAGGTCTTCGGCCTCGCCGGTGAGTCGGGTTGCGGCAAGTCGACCATCGCCAACGCGGTGATGCGGCTGCTGAAGCCCCCGGCGGAGATCACCGCGGGCAGCATCCGCTTCCAGGGCAGGGACGTCCTCGCCCTGGACGGGCGGGAGCTGCGCGCCTTCCGGTGGCGGGAGATCGCGATGGTCTTCCAGTCGGCGATGAACTCGCTCAACCCCGTCCTGACCATCGGCGAGCAGATCGGCGACATCTTCACCACCCACGAGAAGCTGAAGAAGCGGGCCGCGCGGGAGCGGGCGGGCGAGCTGCTGGAGCTGGTAGGCATCGACCCAGGGCGGCTGAAGGCCTACCCGCACCAGCTCTCCGGCGGCATGCGCCAGCGCGTGGTCATCGCCATGGCCGTCGCGCTCCGCCCCCGGTTGCTGATCATGGATGAGCCGACCACCGCACTCGACGTGGTCGTGCAGCAGGAGATCATGGCCCAGATCCGCGACCTCCAGCGCGAGCTGGGCTTCTCCATCCTCTTCATCACCCACGACATGTCCCTGATGGTCGAGCTGTCGGACCGCATGGGCGTGATGTACGGCGGACGGATAGTCGAACTCGCCAACGCGAAAGACCTGTTCGCCAAACCCCTTCACCCGTACACCGAGGCGCTGATGAACGCCTTCCCGCCGCTGACCGGCCCGCGTCGCGAGCTCACCGGTCTCTTCGACGCCCCGCGCACCGCCGACAGCTGCGGCTTCCACGTCCGTTGTCCCGACGACCGCTCGGACTGCTCCGCCAACATCCCCGACCTGCGCGAGGTCGCCCCCGGCCGGTGGGTGGCTCAGAGTGCCCAGGGAGCCCCGTGATGACCCATCCCCTGCTCTCCGTCCGCGGTCTGACCAAGGACTTCCAGGTCGGCACCGTCTTCTCACGGCGCCGTGTCCGTGCCGTCGACGACGTGTCCTTCGACCTGCCAGCCGGCCGGATCACCGCCCTGGTCGGCGAGTCCGGCAGCGGCAAGTCCACCATCGCCCGCTGCCTCGCCCGCCTCGAACAACCGTCCGCCGGACAGGTGCTGCTCGACGGCGAAGACGTCCTGCGCACCGAGCGACGCCGCGCGTCACAGGTGTACCGCCGCAAGGTCCAGATGGTGTTCCAGGACCCCTTCGGCTCGCTCAACCCCGTGCACCGCATCGAACACTTCCTCGCCCGGGCCCTCGTCGTGCACGGCCACCCCGCCACTGGGGAGGCGCTGCGCGAGCTGATGACGACCGTCGGTCTGACCGAGGACATGCTCCAGTCCTACCCTCACGAACTGTCCGGCGGGCAACGCCAGCGCGTCGCGATCGCCCGCGCCCTCGCCGTGCGGCCACGGCTGATCCTCGCCGACGAACCGACGTCGATGCTGGACGTCTCGGTGCGCGTGGGCGTGCTCAACCTGATGCGGCGCCTGCGCGAGGAGCGGGACATCGCCATGCTCTACATCACCCACGACCTGGGCTCCGCGCGCTACCTCGCGGACACCACGATGGTCATGTTCGCCGGCGAACTCGTCGAGGGCGGCGACGCCCTGGCCGTCATGGACGCCCCCGCCCACCCCTACACCCGCCTGCTGCTGTCCGCCGTGCCCGACCCCGAACGGGCCGGGAGCTACGACCCGGTCGAGCGCGCACGGCTGCGCGAGGCGATCCTCAACCCCACGTCCTGCCCGTACGGCGACGACGGTACGTGCAGCCGCACGGAGCCAGTCCGGCACATCGTGGGCGAGGACGACGGGCAACCGCACTGGGTGCGCTGCCACCTGCGCGCACCCGCCTCCGACATCGCCCGCCGCGTGCTCAAGGCCACCGACGACACCGAGAAAGCGGAGACCACCGCCGCATGACCCACGACCTCACCCTCCCCGCTGCCGCGGCCGAGGGGCTGGCCGAGCGCGCCCACCGGGATCCGCACCGTCCGCGCTTCCACTTCACGTCGCCGGGTGGCTGGCTCAACGACCCCAACGGGCTTACGCACCGGAACGGCGTCTACCACCTGTTCTACCAGTACAACCCGCTCGCCCCCGTCCACCACCGCATCCACTGGGGTCACGCCACCAGCACCGACCTCGTCCACTGGACCGACGAGCCGATCGCGCTCGTCCCCGGCGCGGACGGCCCCGACCGCGACGGCTGCTGGTCCGGTGTCCTCGTCGACGACGGGGGAGTGCCCACGATCGTCTACTCGGGCCGGCACGGAGGCCGCGAACTTCCCTGCGTGGCCAGGGGATCGGCGGATCTGAGGCACTGGACCAAGGATCGCGCCAATCCGGTCATCGCCGCCCCGCCCGAGGGCGTCGACATCACCGCCTTCCGCGACCACTGCGTGTGGCGCGAGGGCTCCGGCGATGGCACGGTGTGGCGCCACCTCGTCGGCTCGGGCGTCCGGGGCGTCGGCGGCACGGCCTTCCTGTACGAGTCGGACGACCTGAACAGCTGGCGGTACGTCGGCCCCCTGCTGACCGGTGACGCCTCGCGGAACCGGGGCGAACTCGACTGGACCGGCACGATGTGGGAGTGCGTCGACCTGTTCGGTCTCGACGGGACCGACGTGCTGGTCTTCTCGGCCTGGGACGAGGGCACCACCCACCACCCGCTGTACTGGACCGGCCGCTACAAGGGTGACGCCTTCACGCCGACCGCTCTCCACCGCCTCGACTACGGCGGCCGCTACTTCTACGCCCCCCAGTCCACATGCGACGAACACGGCCGCCGCATCATGTTCGGCTGGCTCCAGGAAGGCCGGACGGACGAGGCCAACACGGAGGCCGGCTGGTGCGGTGTGATGTCCCTGCCGAGGGTCGTCACGCTTGGTGGTGACGGCTGCCTGGAGCAGGCCCCGGCGCCGGAACTGGCCGTGCTGCGGCGAAACCGCGTGCAGGTGGCGGCTGGCCCGCTGACCGACCCGTACACCCCGCTGCACTCCGTGCGCGGGGACCAGTTGGACATCGAGACGACTCTGCGCCTCGCACCCGGAGCCACCGCCCGGCTCGTGGTCCGCGAGACACCGGACGGCGCGGAGCGCACGGTGGTGGAGGTGGGCAGGGCGCACGACGGAGCCGGCACGCTGCGCCTGCACCGCGACACCAGCAGCCTCGACCCGACGGTCGACACCGAACCCCGGTACGGCGAACTGCCGTTGGACGCCGACGGTCGCGTCGATCTGCGCGTCCTTGTCGACCACTCCGCACTGGAGGTTTTCGCCAACGGGCGCCCTCTCACCGCCCGCATCTATCCCACCCGCCCCGAGGCGGCCGTCGGCGTCGGCATCGGGGCCGACGGCGACGCGACCCTGGAGCGGTTCGACGCCTGGCAGATGGCGTCGGCCTTCACCGACGGACCCCGGCCGCTGTGGCCGTGACGGTCTTACCCCGACCACGCCCGCGGGGCAGGCGACGCCCCGGGCCGCGGACCACCCTTCCCCACAGGAGCCGCCATGAGCGTGTCCCGCCGTACCCTCCTGCTCGCCGGAGGCACCGCCGTCCTGCTGCCTCTCGGTGGCGGGCTCTCCGCAGCGCAAACCACCACCCCGAGCGCCGCCGGAGCAACCCCCATCCCCGACCCCCTTCCGGTCTCCGGTGCCTGGACTCGCACCGCCGACGGCGGCCAGAAGGCGACCGCCGGCCGCCGCGGGCGTGCCCTCGCCCTGTCCGAGCAGCAACTCGCCACCAAGGGCACGTTTGCGGCCCGCGTGACGTCCGACTCCGCCTCCGCCGTGGGCGCGTTGGTGTTCCGGGCCGCCTTGGACGGCTCGACCGGCTATGCGGCCACCCTTGAACCGGGTGGTGCCCGCGTCAGGCTCTACGACCTTGCAAGCGGCGACACGCTCGCCACCGCGCCGCTCCAGCGGACCGGGAGAACCCACGACCTCGAAGTGGCCGTGGACGGACCCGAGTTGACGGTGTACGTCGACGGCAAGCGGCTCCTCCACGCCGAGGACCACCGCCACGACACCGGATCGGTTGGCCTGCTCGCCGAGAACGGCACCGTCACCTTCAGCCCGCCCTCCCTCTCCGCGGTCACCACCAACCTCACCGGCTGGACCACGAGCGGCGGAACCTGGACGGCCACCTCGCTCGGCTGGCGCGCGGACCCGTCCCGGGGAGCCACCGCCCGCGCCGTCACGGCGACCCGGGCGTACGACACCGCATTGCAGGCAGACCTGCTCCTGCACGACGCCTCCGCTGTCGCCGAACTGCTGGTGCGCACCGACGCCACGGCCTCGCGCGGCTACGGCGTCCAAGTCGATCCCGGCCACGGCCGGGTGAGGCTCTACCGCATCGACGGGAACGTCACCCTCGGCACGTACGCGACCACCATCAAGGCCGACACGATTTACCGCGTACGCGTGGCAGCCGAGCGCGGCGAACTGCGCGTGCACTGGCAGACCAACTTCCTCTCACCCGATGGCTACAGCCCCGTCATCACCGCCCAGGACTCGACCCACGCGGAGGGCCGACTCGCCGTCACGGCGTCGTCCGGTGCGGTGTCCTTCGAGAACATCGCCGCCGCCGATCTCGTCACCGGCGTCCAGGGCTGGACGGCCCGCTCCGGCACCTGGACCCCCGACCTGCGGGGCATCCGCGGCGAGAACGGCCTGCGCACGGCTCCCTTCGCCGACGGCGACCTGGTAGCGAGGGCCGACATCACACCCGCCGGCGCGTCGTCCTCGGCCGGCCTGGTGCTGCGCGCGTCCGTGAACGGCTCCGGCGGCTACGAAGCCCGCCTGGAGGCCGGCCGGAACGTCGTCGTCCTGCTGGACCGCTCCTCCGGCGCCCGCCTCGCCTCCGCCTCAGGCCCGGTGCGACCCATCGCGCCCGGTGGCACGTACCGCGTCGAGGCACGCGCGACGGGCAGGATGGTCGAGGTGTACGTGGACGGCGTCCGAGCGCTGAACACCAACGTGTCCCGCACCACGGGCGGGGCGGTCGGCACCGCGTCCGCGCACGGCACGTCGTACTTCCAGAACGTCGAGGTCCGCTGCACCGCCGACCACTTCACCGAGCCGTATCGCCCGACGTACCACTACTCCCAGCTCACCGGCTCCACCAGCGATCCCTGCGGCCTGGTCTTCCACGACGGCGAATACCACCTCTTCCACCAGGACCAGGGCCGCTGGGCGCACGCGGTCAGCACCGACCTCGTGCACTGGCAGGCCCTGCCGATCGCCCTGCCCTGGAACACCCACGGCCACTGCTGGACCGGCTGCGCGGTCGTCGACGCCGACGACACCTCCGGCCTCTTCGACGGCGGCTCGGGCCTGATCGCGTACTACACGAGTTACCACCCGGACAAGCCGGGTGGAAACGCGAGCGTGCGCATCGCGTACAGCAAGGACAAAGGCCGCTCCTGGCAGTGGCACGGCGGTCCCGCTCCGGCCGTGCAGAACCCTGGCGGTCCCGACGCCGGCTGGACCTTCCGGGATCCGAAGGTGATCCGTGACGAGGCGCACGACCAGTGGCTGATGGTGGTCTCCGGCGGCGACCACGTCCGCTTCTTCACCTCCACCGACCTGCTCACCTGGACCCACGTCAGCTCCTTCGGCTACGGCGACTGGGTCACGCCGGGGGTCTGGGAGTGCCCCGACTTCTTCCCCCTCCCGGTCGACGGCGACAAGGACAAGGTGAAGTGGGTCCTCACCCTCAGCACCGGGGCCGTACGCGCCACCGACGGCTCGGCCGCCCAGTACTTCACCGGCGACTGGAACGGCACGAGCTTCGCCCCCGACCAGAGGCCCGGCACCGTTCTGCGCGCCGACTCCGGCCGCGACTACTACGCCGCCATGTCCTTCGATGGCCTGCCCGACGACCGCCGTGTGTGGCTGGGCTGGATGAGCAACTGGGACTACCCGTTCAGCGCGCCGACCGGCTCCTGGAAAGGCCAGCTGAGCATCCCCCGCGAACTGACCCTCACCGACACCGCCGACGGCGTGCGCCTGGCGCAGCGCCCCATCCCGGAACTGGCCGCTCTGCGCACGTCCACCACCACACGCAACGATCTCTCCGTCGGCCCCGGCTCCGCGGACCCGCTCACGGGCGTCACAGGTGTCGCCTACGAGATCGAGGCCGAGGTCACCCTCGGCACAGCCACCGAGATCGGCTTCCGACTGCGGGCCCGCGACGACCGGCAGACGACCGTCGGCTACGACGCCGAGACGAACCAGTTGTTCGTGGACCGGTCGGCGTCGGGCCGCAGCGACTTCACCCAGCACTTCGCCGGCCGCACGACCGCGCCGATGCAGGCGACCGACGGTCGGGTCACCCTGCGCGTGTACGTCGACTCGTCGTCGGTCGAGGCATTCGGCGCAGCCGGCCGGGCCGCGGTGACCAGCCTGATCTTCCCCGCTCCGGACGCCGACGGCATGGCCTTCTACGCCAAGGGCGGCACCGCGCGGATCGAGTCGCTCACGGTGCACACACTGGGCAGCACCTACCGCCTGGTGGACTGGGTGAAGCCGCCGGTGGCCGCTCCGAGCGGCGGCACCTTCCGCTCCGACCTCGGCACCTTGACGACCGCCCCCGCCGGTCACTGGTCCACCGACAGCGCGGGCCGCGCAGGAACCTTCGACAAGGACTCCAACGCGATGTCGGCGCGCACGGCGACGGATCTGGACTTCACCACCCTCGTACGGCTCGGCGGCCCCGGCCCGGACACCGGCGGCGCCCTCTCCCTCCTCTGGCGCGCTTCCGCCGACGGCACCGACGCCTACTGCCTCAACATCGACCCCGACCTGCGGGTGATCCGCCTGGTCGCCAAGGCCGACGGGCACTTCGACGACGGCGCCGTCCTCGCTCGCGTCCCGGCCCTGGTCCGCCGCGGCACGACATACCCGGTCGGCATTCTCGCCGAGGGCGACCGCATCCAAGTGTTCCTGAACGGAACCCGGATCATCGACGTGACGGATACGACCTACACAGTCGGACACATCGGCCTCAACGTCTTCGGCGGCCGGGCGGCCTACCAGGACACCTACGTGAAGCAACTGTAGGCGACCGTGCCGATGGTGGCCGCGGACTCACCTTCGCGTCCTCGTGCCGGTCCAGCAGGAGGGCGCAAAGGTGATCTGCGTCGACGACGTCGGAAACCTTCGGGCTTGGGCCCGGCTTGTGGCTTCATGTCCCCGCTTGTGAGTTTCGTGTCATGTGCGGTGGACGACATCGGCGAGCGTGCGTTTGAGGCAGCGTAGGCTTCCTGTCTTTACCGGCAGCGCGTTTGCGCCGGTAGGGGATCTGCCGGATGGTGTGGGGTGCCAAAGTCGGCGCTATAGCTCTGACCCGCGTTAAGCCGCTGCGGGTTTGAACCGCCCCGGGTTCGATGGAGACTCGATCAGTTGACTGCTCACAGACTTCCCTGGCCAGTAAGCGTTTGAGGCAGCGGATGATCTCGGCTTTGGACTTGCCCTCGGTGGTTCGTCGAGCACCAGCGCGGTGCGCATGGAGGTGTCGGCCTTCCAGCCCACGATCCGGCGGGAGAACACGTCGATCACGAACGCGACGTAGACCGTGCCCGACCAGGTCGGCACGTAGGTGAAGTCCGCCACCCACAACGCGTTCGGCCGTCCGGCGGTGAAGTCCCGGTCCACCGGGTCGCCGGCACGGCGCCCCGTCCTTGGCCGGGATCGTGGTGCGGCGGGGACGGCCGCGCACCACGCCGGTGATGCCCGGTTGGCGCATCAGCCGCTCGACCGTGCACCGGGCGACCGTGATTCCTTTGTGGCACAACGCGATCCAGATCTTCCGTGCTCCGTAGACCTCGTAGTTCTCCCTCCAAGCGGCCAGGATCTCGCTCTTGAGCCGCTCGTCGCGCACCGATCGCGCCGAACGGGGCGGGTCTTGGCCGCGTAGTAGGTGGACGGGGCGATCCGCACGCCTGCCCGGCGCAGGACACGACAGATCGGCTCGACCCCGAACTCCTGTTTGTGCCGGTCGATGTAGTCGATCACCGTTGCGCGGGGCGGTCGGGCTCCGCCGCGAAGAAACCCGCCGCGGACTTCAGGATCTCGTTGGCACGCTTCAACTCCGCCACCTCACGCCGAAGACGTCGCAACTCCGCCGACTCCTCCGCCGCGGTCTCCTGACCGGTGCCCCGATCGGCCTCGGCCTGCCGGATCTACTTGCGCAGCGTCTCCGGGGTCACACCGAACTCCGGCGCGATCGAGCACACCGCCGCCCACCACGACGGGTACTCGCCCACATGCTCCTGAACCAGCCGCACCGCCCGCTGCCGCACCTCAGCCGAGTGCCGTGACGTTCCTGCCATGACTCCATCCTCCACACGCAATGGAGCCCCCATCAAAACCGGGGCGGTTCACTTCTCGTCCTCCGAAGGGTTCTGGGTACGAGGACGGTTGGTCAGCCGATGTGGTGGCGGCGGTGCCATGGGGTCGGCGGGGCGGTTCGCAGCTGGTTGTCGTCGGTTTCGTTGTAGATCACCAGCTCGGTGTTCCCGATGGTGAGGGCGACCGCGATGTCGCGGACCTCGTCGTCCTCGACGTCGTCGTGGACCTCCCACTCGAGCAGATCGACAGCGCGTACGGTCTCGCCCCGCGAGAGCACCAAATGGGACGCGATGTCATCGCGCCAAATCAATCGGAGGTCGCCCCAGACCACCGGTCGAGCCGGATCGATGGTGTTCCAGGTGATGGACATGTCGCAGGCCCCTTTGTGGTTGATCTCGACCTGCTCGCCCTCGAAGTCCAGCAGCACCGGCCACTGGTTGAACCACATCTCCGTTTCCGGGTCCACCGCCACCCAACCGCGAGTGAGCACCCGGCCGACCAACCCACGCAGCCGCTCACCGTGCTCGGCTTCCACAACTCGCCACCCGCACAGCCATCGCGGCCGGTACCCGTCGATGCCGAAATCGAACTCCACACACCCTTGTCGCTTAAGCATCATCGCCTGTTAGCGCACTTGCAGCAGGCCGTCACGACGTCGACTTGAGACCACACGAGGTCTGGCTGTGGCGGCGTGGGCGGGTGCGGGGCTCGACCGCGCCTGTGGCAGGTGACGAAGGAGGGACCGGTGTTCCCGGGCCTCGTGCTGCGACCGTCTCCGGTGGCGTGCACAGAGCCGGCGGCGCATCGAACGCGCCTCCCCGGCCGAAGCGCGAACGGGTGTCCGCCTTGGCCCAGCGGATCCGGTACCCGCGCTGGCCTGAGCGGGTGCGCACGAGCTTCCGGGAAGGCCCGCCGCAGCTCGTGCGGTGGGTGAGTTCGGCCCGGGCGCGCTGATCGCCCCGTCCTGGCGCTTACATGCGCCCACGTGGCCGCCGCCGAGCTGGCGGCCGGTGTAGCGGGGGTTGTCCAGGATCGTCCGCACCGACTGCACACTCCCGGGATGAGCCCGAACCCCGACCGGACCAGCGCCTCGTCGTCCACCACCACTACCCTGATCACGCGCGCTCCGCCTCGCTTCCGCCCATGCCGTCCGGTCACCGCCGGCCAGACCGTAGAGGCCCTGCGGCCGGTCGCGCGGCAGCTTTCGGCCACCCGGCCGGGTATCACGTTCCGTCCCGGATCGCCGATCAGAGCGGTGAGGTGTCGAGGTAGGCCCGTAGCGGTGGGTTCTCGGCGTCCACGATCTTCAGCAGGGCCGGACCGGCGGTGATCGGCCGGTCGGCGGCGAAGTCATCGGGTTCGACCAGGGTGACCTTGATCCCGAAGCCGGCAGCCTCCAGCGCGAGGGCCTCGGTGAGGCCCTCCAGCGCCCATCTGGACGCGCTGTGGCCGTCGACCGCGGGCAAGTCGGACACGCCACCTGCGGTGGAGATCTGGACGATGTGGCCGCTGCCCTGTTGGCACAGGATGGGCAGGACCGCCTGGACGAGCCAGAGAGCGCCGAAGAAGTTGGTCTCGAACCCGGCGCGCACCTGCTGTTCCGCCCGCTCTTCGAGAGCACCGGGCAAGCCGTGCCCGGCGTTGTTCACCACCACGTCCAGGCGACCGAAGTGCTCGTGCGCCCGCTCGACGGCTTCGATGACAGCGGCCCGGTCGGTGACGTCCAGAACCAGCGGGAGAAGTGACTCGCCGTGCACGGCGACCAGATCCGCCAGGGAGTCGGTGTTCCGATCGGTCGCCACGACCTTGTCGCCACGGTCCAGGGCCGCCCCGACGAACTGGCGCCCGAACCCACGCGAGGAACCGGTGACGAACCAGATCTTGCTCACGGGAACTCGGGACGGGGTCAAGCCGATGTCCGTTCACAAAGGAGTGCGCGAGCGTCCTGCGAATCGGAGTACCCGAACCGGGCGCGCTGCGGGCGACCGGACGCCAGCACCGACATCGCCAGCTCGTGAACCGCGCCTTCCACACAGCCGCCGGAGACGCTGCCCACCACCTTCCCTGACGGGTGCACGGCCAACGCCGCGCCCACCTCGCGAGGCGCGCTGCCCCGCACCGCGACCACGCTCGCCACCGCGTACGGCGGCGTCCAGCCCGCCAAGTCGTGCGCCAGGTCGCGCATCTCGAACCACTCTCCCCTCACTGACTGCTCTTCTGCGCCCGGAAGGCGTTCCCGCGTCACGCGGCTCACCAGGTCCGGTGAAGCCACGCGTGATCGCCGGGGCGGGATGCCCGGTCAGCCCGGCGGCTCGGTCGGATGCGCCGCGTGGTCGTCCGCGGCCATGTCGAGCATCACCATGCCGTCGTGGTCGGCGGTGCCCGGGTCGGCGTAGTACGTGACCGTGCGCCAGCCGCGGGCGCCCACCAGGTGCATGACCTGGAAGCGCAGGGTGATGGTGCCGACGTCCGGGTGGTGCAGGACCCGCCGGCCGTGCGGGTGCCCCTGCACGTCCTGCCGCTTCCAGAGCCGCGCGAACTCCGGGCTTTCGAGCACCAGCTCGCGGACGAGGCCGATGAGAGCCGGGGTACCCGGATCCCTCTCGACCGACGCCCGCAGGTACGCCACGCAGCAACGGACCTGGTCTTCCCAGTCGTCGAGCAGCGTCCGGGCCGCCGGGTGCAGGAGCACGTAGCGTGCGACGTTGCGGTGCTCGACCGGCCAGTCCTCGATCCCCGGGTACATGCGCAGCCCACCGGGGTTCCACGCGAGCAGCGTCATGCCCTGGTCGAGCAGGTGCGCGGGGTTGGGCCGCAGGCTGTTCAACAACAGCACCGTGCCGGGCCGCACTCTCCGCTCGACCGCGGTCCTCCCCTCGGGCACGTGCCGTGCGGTCCCGGCAGCCAGCGCCCGCAGGCGCTCCCGATCGGCTTCGTCCAGGCGCAGCGCCCGGGCGAGGGCGCCGACGACCGACGGGCTGGGGCGGGCCTTCTTGCCCTGTTCCAGCCGCGTGTAGTAGTCGATGCTCACCCCGGCGAGCCAGGCCAGTTCCTCGCGGCGCAAGCCGGGTGTGCGGCGCCTCCCGGCGCCCGCCGGGAGGCCTACCTCGGCGGGGGTGACCTTGGCCCGGCAGGCGCGCAGGAACCGCCCGAGCTCCATCCCACCGTTGTCCTGCTCAGACGTCATGTCCGTCAGTGTCGTGCCTGTGCGGCACGGGTGGTGTGAGCTCGTCTCAAAGGGAGAAACCCCGCTCCCCGGCACGGGGTGGACCAGCGTGGTCAGAGCAGTGCCTCCGCGGTGATGGGCAGCTCGCGGACGCGGCGGCCGGTGGCGTGGAAGACGGCGTTGGCGATCGCGGGCGCGACGCCGACCATCACGACCTCACCCAGGCCCTTGACGCCGATGGGGTCGGCATCGGGGTCGTTGCCCTCCAGGTAGATCGCCCGCAGGTCGGGGACGTCGGCGTTGACGGGCACCAGGTAGTCGGCGAAGTTGGCGTTCACGATCCGGCCGTCGCGGCGGTCGGTGACCGTGTGCTCCAGCAGAGTCATGCCGATGCCGCCCACCATTGCCCCGAGGGCCTGGCTGTCCGCGAGTTTCGGGTTGACGATGCGGCCCGCGTCGTAGACGCCGAGCATCCGCCGCACCCGGACCACGCCCAGCCTGGCGTCCACGGCGACCTCGGCGAACGTCGCGGCGTAGGCGTAGGTGGAGAACCGCGGCTGCTGGGGTGGCGCGTAGGACCCGATGACCTCCAGGTGGGTGCGGTTGAGGCGGGTGAGCAGTTGCCGGTAGGTCTCGCCGCGCGTGGGATCGTTCTTCACCCTCATGCCGCCGTCCCGGACGATGACGTCCTCGGCCTTGACCCCGTGCAGGGGCGACCGTTCGTCGGTGACGGCGAGGGTGATGGCCTGTTGTCGGAGCTGGTCGCAGGCGTTCTGGACGGCGGAGCCGACGCTGGCCATGGTTTGCGAGCCGCCGTGCGGCGGAACCTGGGGCATGGTGGAGTCGCCGAGTTCGAACCGCACGGTGCTCATCGTCAGGCCCAGCGCGTCGGCGGCGATCTGGGTCATGGAGGTGTAGGTGCCCGGCCCCATGTCACTGGCCCCTGCCTGGACCAGTGCGGCGCCTTCGGCGGTCAGACGCGCGTAGGCCCGCGCCGCGCCCCGCAGCGTGTGGTAGGCGCCGGCGGCCATGCCGATGCCGATGAGCCGGTCGCCGTCGACCGTGGAGCGCGGTTCGGGTTTGCGCTTGTGCCAGCCGAACTCGCGGGCGCCGATCGCCAGGCACTCGCGCAGCCGCCGCGTCGAGAAGGGCAGCCCGCTGGCCGGGTCGTCGTCGGGTTCGTTGCGCAGCCGCAGCTCGATCGGATCGACACCCAGTTCGTGGGCGAGTTCGTCGAGCGCCGACTCGATGGCGTAGGCGGCGGTGGAGTAGCCGGGCCCGCGCATCCAGGTGGGGGTGCTCACGTCCAACGGCACGTTCCGGAACGTCTGGCTGACGTTGGGGGTCTCGTAGAGCATCTGCCCGAGGGCCTGGATGCCTTCGCCGTGCCGCTCGTAGCGTGAGGTCTCGAACCTCGCGTCGTGGGTCATGGCGCTGAGCCGGCCCTGCCGGTCGCCGCCGAGACGCACGCTGTACTCGTAGGTGGGCCGGTATCCCACGCCGAAGTACAGCTGCCGGCGGGTCAGCACCACTTTGACCGGGCGTTTGGTCACGCGTGCGGCGAGCGCCGCGACGACGGTGTGCGGCCAGCACCGCAGGCCGTTGCCGAACGCGCCACCGATGAACGGGCAGATGACCCGCACCGCCTCGACCGGGATGTCGAACACGGCGGCGAGTTCGCCCTGCGCGCCGACCAGGTACTGGGTCTTGTCCCACACGGTCAGCCGATCGCCGTCCCAGAGGGCGATGGTGGCGTGCGGCTCCAGGGCGTTGTGGTGGTTGCGGGCGGCCCGGTAGGTCATCTCCAGCCGAACCGCGGCCGAACCCAGCGCGCCCCCCGCGTCCCCCCGCGCGTAGCTGAAGGGCTCGTTGGTCGGGGCGCCGGTCAGGTCCAGGGTCGGCGGCCGGCCGTCGTAGGCGACATCGACCAGGCTCGCGGCGTGCTGCGCGGCCTCCAGGGTCTCGGCGACCACGACCGCGACCGGCTGTCCGAAGAAGTGGACCTGGTCGTCCTGCAGGACGTGCAGCCGCTCCCCCGGGGGAACGAGGAAGTTGCGGTACGGGCGGTACGGCAGCCTGGGCGCGTTGTCGTGCGTGATCACCGACAGCACGCCGGGCTGCGCGAGGGCCGATCCGGTGTCGACACCGGTGATCCGCCCGGCTCCGACGGTGCTCGAGACGATCACCCCGTGGGCGACGCCGTCGACGTGGTGGTCGGCGGCGTAGGGCGCCTGTCCGGTCACCTTCAGCTTTCCGTCCACACGGGACAGGGGCGCACCGACGGCCTGGTTCACTTGTTGCCTCCCACCACGCGCAGCTGACGTTCCACGGTGTGCTTGAGCAGGTCCACCTTGAATCCGTTGTGCTCCAGCGGCTGAGCGCCGTCCGCCGCCCGTTCGGCCGCCTCGGCCCACAGCTTCGCCGACGGTCGTCTGCCCACCAGCTGCTGCTCCACGGCGGACAGCTTCCAGGGCACGGTGCCCACACCGCCCGCGGCGACCCTCGCCGTGCGGATCACCCCGCCGCGGATGTCGAGCGCCACCGCCGCGGAGGTCAGGGCGAATTCATAGCTCTGCCGGTCGCGCACCTTCAGGTACCCGGACCGCGACGTGCGCGGAAGCGCCGGGACCTCCACGAAGGTGATCAGCTCACCGGGGCGCAGGTCCTGTTCCCGATCCGGTGTGTTCCCCGGCCGGAGCAGGAAGTCGGCGAAGGCCACCCGGCGTTCCCCGGCCGGTCCGGCCAGGTGCACGGTCGCCTCCAGCGCGGTCAAGGCCACGGCGAGATCCGAGGGATGGGTGGCCACGCAGTGCTCCGAGCCTCCGAGGATCGCGTGCGTGCGGTTGTACCCGCCCAACGCCGCGCACCCCGAACCCGGCCTGCGCTTGTTGCAGGGTGCGGAGACATCCCGGAAGTACGCGCACCTGGTGCGCTGCATGATGTTGCCACCGATCGTGGCCATGTTCCGCAGTTGCGCGGAAGCGCTCAGCTCCAGTGCCTCGGCGATGACCGGGTAGGCGGCGCGCACCGTCCGGTTGACGGCGGCGTCGGCCATCCGCACCAGCGCGCCGATCCGCACACCGCCGCCGGCCGTGACCCGGACGTGCCGCATCGGCAGAGCGCTGATGTCGACCAGCGCGCCAGGACGTTCGACGGTCTCGCGCATCAGGTCGACCAGCGTGGTCCCGCCGGCGATGAAGCGACCGCCCCGTTGCCCTGCCGCGAGCGCTTCGCGCACGGTCGAGACCTTGGTGTAGGAGAAGGGGAACACGTCCGCGTCACCGCCCCTGTGCGGCGGCCTGCTGGACCGCCCTGACGATCTTCACGTAGCAGCCGCAGCGGCACAGGTTCCCGCTCATCCACTCCCGGATCTCCTCCGCCGAGCGGGTGTGGCCCTCACGGATGCAGGCGACGCCCGACATGATCTGGCCGGGCGTGCAGAAGCCGCACTGGAACGCGTCCTGGTCGATGAAAGCCTGCTGCAACGGGTGCAACTTGTCTCCCGCCAGCCCTTCGATCGTGGTGACCTCGGCGCCCTCCAAGCGGACGGCCAGCGTCAGGCAGGCATTGGCCCGGCGACCGTCGACCAACACCGTGCACGCCCCGCAGGCGCCGGCGTCGCACCCCTTCTTGGTCCCGGTCAGCCCGAGGTGTTCGCGCAGCAGGTCCAGCAGCGATGTCCGGTTGTCGACCACCACGGTCTGCCGGGTGCCGTTGACGGTCAACGAGACGCGACTGCCCGGTCCTGCGGTGGCAGCCGCCGGTTCGGCGGCCGTCGCCGGTTCGGCGGCGCCGAGCAGCGACGGCCCGACGACCGCACCGCCCGCCACGACGCCGGTGGTCGCGATGAACGTGCGCCGCGACAGCGGCGAGGACGACGGGACAGCGGAGGCGGGAGGAACACCGGAATCGGGAAGTTCAATAGGCATGCGCGCTTCTCAATTCGATGAAGATCAGTGGCGTCGTCAGCACGCTACGTCCGCCCACGACGCGGTGGGGGGGTCTGTCCGTGATCAGGATCGGGGCCTTCCACACCGACCGGGGTGCCGGTAGCATTCTTCGGCTCGACACCGCAATCGCGCATTCACGGGAATCTAACGACAGGACTGGTACGGGCAATTACCGATGGCAACGTCGCGTGTGTGTCGATGACGAGCTGAATTGCAGCCGGGCTCTTTCACTCTTCGGCTTCACCGGGACGATTCGGCGCTCGGCCTGAAGCGGCCCCGGAAGGCGGCCGGGGTCGTCCCGGTGCGGTGCTGGAAGTACTTGGAGAAGTTGGACGGATCGTCGAAGCCGAGTTGTCCGGCGATCCGTGCCACCGGGTCGGGTCCGCGGGCGGGGAGGCGTTTGGCTTCGAGCACGACGCGCTCGTCGATGAGCTGCTTGGCGCTGAGGCCGGTGTTCTCACGGGCGAGTCGGTTGAGGGTGCGGGTCGAGTAGCCCAGGCGGGCCGCGTAGTCGGCGACCTTGTGCCTGGTGCGGAAGCCCGCCTCCAGCTCGTCGCGGAACCAGACGAACACCTGGTGCGTGGGCAGGCGGTGGCCGCTGCCCTCCGGTTCGGCCATGACGAGCAGGAGCAGCGCCGCGGCGAGGGCACGGGCCAAGGCTGCGTCACGGAGGTCCGCGGTCGACGGCGCCGCGGCGGTGGCAAGCGCGGCGTCGAGGGCGGCTGCCGCGGGCGTGCCCGCGACCGTGGCGGCGGCCCAGTGGTTGGGGTGCAGATCCCGGGCAGGCTGCGCTCACGGCGCAGCATTGGCCCGCATCGAACTCCAGACCGCGCTGGAACTGCTCACCGCCCGCTTCCCGACCCTGCGCCTGGCCGTCCCACCCGACCGGCTCGACGTGCGCCGGGACGTCCTCACCGGCGGGCTGACCGCACTGCCCGTCACCTGGTGACCCCGGAGGACGCGATGGACGACAACACCTTGCGCGACAAGTGGAACCGGTACGCCGCCCGCTACGACCGCGACATCGGCCTGTTCGAGAAGATCCAATTCGGCGGCGGCCGGGCCTGGGTGCGCTCCCGGGCCACCGGCGACGTGCTGGAGGTCGCCATCGG
>NZ_JAPSLK010000054.1 GCF_031180885.1 Saccharothrix sp. | reverse complement strand
GAACCCGGTAGTTAAGCCTTCCAGCGCCGATGGTACTGCACTCGTGAGGGTGTGGGAGAGTAGGACGCCGCCGAACTTTCTTTCCCTCAGGGGCACCCGACTGGTCGGGTGCCCCTGAGGGCTTTTTGCGTTACGGTCCGGCCATGGCGGATGTCCACCGGCACCACGACCTGGACGAGTTCTGGGCCCTGACCAGGGATTTCTACACCGCGGACCCGGTGCTGCACACGGTCCCGATCACCGCGGTCGGGCTCCGGATCCGCAACCCGATCCCGGACGACGAACCGCCGCTGCTGGTGACGGTGATCGACAAGGGACGGGTGGTCGCGGCGGCTCTGCGCACTCCGCCGTTCCCGCTGGAGGTCACCGGGCTCGCGCCGGAGTGGGCGCCGACGGTCGCGGAAGCGTTGGCGGAGGACGAGGAACTCGAACTGCCCGGTGTGAGCGGGCGGCGGGAGGCGGTCGAGGCGTTCGTCCTGGCCTGGACCGAACGGACCCGCTGGAACGCCGAGGAACGGCAGGCGCTGCGGCTGTTCCAGCTCGGCGAGCTTGAGCCGCCGCGAAACGTCCCCGGCACGGCGCGGCTCGCCACGGAGGACGACGTCGACCTCCTCACCCGCTGGCACTACGAGTTCGTCGACGAGTCGGTCCCGCACGAGCCGGACCGGGACCGGTCGCGGCGGTACGTCGAGCGCGCCCTGGAGGTCGGCGCCGGCCAGGTGCTGTGGTTCGACGGCGACGAGCCGGTGTCCCTGGCCGCCGCCAGCGTCCCGCTGGAAGGCATGTCGAGGGTCGCGCCGGTCTACACGCCACCGGAACGGCGCGGGTGCGGCTACGGCTCGGCGGTGACGGCGGCGGTGTCCACCTGGGCGTTGGAGGCGGGCGCGGAGCACGTGGTGCTGTTCACCGACCTGGCGAACCCGATCTCGAACTCGATCTACCAGCGCATCGGCTACCGCCCGGTGACCGACGCGGCGGAGTTCGCCTTCACCGAGCCCGCTCCGGGACGTGGCTGAGCAGGTCGCCCGGCTGGCACTGCAGCACCTCGCACAGCGCGGTGAGCGTGCTGAACCGGATGGCCCGCGCCCGCCCGTTCTTGAGGATCGACAGGTTCACGACCGTGACGCCGACCCGTTCGGACAGCTCGATCAACGTCATGCCGCGCTCGGCCAGCAGCCGGTCGAGGTGCACCTGGACGCTCACACCGTTCCCTCAAGCTCCTCGCGCATCGCAGCGCCGGTCCGGATGATCTTCGCCACGCTCAACAGGCCCAGCCCGGTGAACAGCGCCCACCACGGTACGTCCCAGTCGCCGACGAACGACCAAGTGTCGTAGGGCGCGAGGAGCCACCGGGTCAGCGCCTCCACGAACGTCGACACCGGCAGGGCGATGAGCAGGAACACCCCGTACCCGCGGACATCGTCGGCGGTGTGGACGTTGTGCGCGCCCAGGCGTTGCGCCCGGACGAGCAGGACGAGCAACAGCAGCAACGCGCCCACGTAGACGAACGAGGTGGGCGCGTGGAGCAGGAGGCTGAGCGCGCGTTCCCCGCCGGTCGGCGCCTCGATGCACGTCTCGCGCCACGAGTCCCGCACGCACACAGGCTTGCGCAGGGCGTCGAGCACGGTCACGAAGAGCCCGCCGACCAGCAGGAAGAGGCTGAGCCCGGTGATGGCCGTGACGACCCCGAGCAGTGGCTGTAACTGGTTCCCCCGAGCAGACGACATGTTCCCCCCATATCGTTTTTCGATGTTATCGAGAAACGATACCCCCGAAGACCTCACGCGTCACCGGCCGCCCGCGCGCCGCCGACGAGAACACCAGGGACGTCGTCGTGTCGCCGTACCGCTGGGCCTGCTCGACCAGCTCCTCCAGCTCCACCATCGACCGGCACACCACCCGCAGCAGCCAGCAGTCGTCGCCGGTCACGTGGTCGGCGTCGAGCACCTGCGCCATGGTCACGATCCGCTCGCGGAACCGGGGCGTGTCCAGGCTGCGCACCCGCACCCGCACGATGGCCTCGATCGGCAGCCCCAGCCGCTGCGGCGACACCACCGCCCGGTACCCGGTGATCACCCCGGCCTGCTCCAGCCGCCGCACGCGCTCGGTCGTCGCGGGCGCGGACAGGGACACCCGCTTGGCCAGTTCGGTGAACGTCATCCGCCCGTCCCGCTGGAGCAGGTCCAGCAGCTTCCAGTCCAGGTCGTCCAGTTCCACCGTGGAATCGTAGGCACAAGGCCGCGAACACCTGGACTTCCGAATGTGATCGACAGCAGCGACGAACCAGGATTGCAGCCATGACGAACACGCTGCGCTTCAGCCCCGCCGACCCCGCCGCCGCCGCCGCGTTCTTCGCCGCCGAACTGTCCTTCGAAGCCGACCCGGACGACGTGGTCCGCGACATGAAGGAAGGCACGACCGCCGGCTTCCAGCTCGTGGAGGCGCGCAGCCGGGAGGCGTTCGCCAAGGCCCGCATCCCCGGCGCGATCAACCTGCCGCACTGGGAGATGGACGAGCACACCACGCGGGACTGGGACCGCGACCTGGTCTACGTCGTCTACTGCGAGAGCTTCGAGTGCAACGCCGCCACCAAGGGCGCGTTGAAGCTGTCCACGCTGGGCTTCCGGGTGAAGCGGCTGGCCGGTGGCATCCGGGCGTGGCTGGGCGCGGGCTACCCCGCCGAGGGCAGTGAGGTCGAGCGCCCCGGCAACCTCCACGGCATCACGTGCGACTGCTGATCTAGTCTCGTCCGGGTGACGCGCCTGCTCGTGCTGCAACCCGATGACAGTGACCCGATCGCCCGCCTCGGCGACTGGCTGACGGCCGCCGGGGCGGTGCTCGACGTCGTCAAGCCGTACGAGCAGCCGGTGCCGGAGACGCTCGACGGGTACGCGGGCGTGGTGTGCCTGGGCGGCGCGATGGGCGCGTTGGACGACGTCGAGCACCCGTGGCTCGCGGACGTGCGGAAACTGCTGTCGCACGCGGTCTCGAAGCGGGTGCCGACGCTGGCGATCTGCCTGGGTGCGCAGCTGCTCGCGGTGGCCACCGGTGGCCAGGTCCGGCGCAACCCGCAGGGGTACGAGGTCGGCGTGCTGCTGGTGGCCAAGCGGGACGTCGCCGGTGCCGACCCGCTGTTCGCGGACCTGCCGTGGACGCCGGACGTCCTCCAGTTCCACCAGGACGAGGTCGGGCTGCTGCCGCCGACCGCCGAGCTGCTGGCGTCCTCGCCGAAGTGCGCGAACCAGGCGTTCCGGGTCGGCGAGAACGCCTACGGCATCCAGTTCCACATCGAGACCACGCCGGAGATCGTGCAGCGGTGGGCGGCGGGCGCACCGGAGGCCGCCGCGTCCGCAAGGCTCGACGCCGACCGGCTCGCGCAGGGCCACGACGACATCGCCGAGGTGTGGCAGCCGTTCGCCGTGCGGTTCGTCCGCTTGGCCGCGGGTGAGCTGAGCAGGCAGAGGAACCTGCCGCTGGTGTGACGAACCTCCGCTGATGTGAGTGTTCATCGGCCGTCAAGGTAGCGTTCATCCACGACTGTGTCGGTTCAGCCGGAGGAATCAGCGTGGATGCCTCGCTCCTCGTCATCATCGTCGTCATAACAGCGTTGGCATTCGACTTCACCAACGGTTTCCACGACACCGCGAACTCGATGGCGACGTCCATCGCGACGGGCGCGCTCAAGCCCAGGACGGCCGTGGCGTTCTCCGCCGTGCTGAACCTGGTCGGCGCGCTGCTGTCGGTCGAGGTCGCCAAGACCATCTCCGGCGGCATCGTGGACGACGCCCTGATCACGCCGGCGGTAGTGTTCGGCGGCCTGGTCGGGGCGATCATGTGGAACCTGGTCACCTGGTACGTGGGGCTGCCGTCGAGTTCGTCGCACGCCCTGTTCGGCGGGCTGATCGGGGCGACCTGGATCGCCTCGGGCACGGACGCCGTGCACTTCGCGAAGGTCGTCGACAAGGTCGTGGTGCCGTCGATCGCCGCACCGCTGGTGGCCGGGATCGTGGCGCTGCTGGCCACCTACCTGACCTACCGGCTGACCAAGCGGGCCAAGGCGTCCGTGGCGGCCAAGGGGTTCCGGGCCGGGCAGGTGGCGTCGGCGGCGTTGATGTCGCTGGCCCACGGCACGAACGACGCCCAGAAGACGATGGGCATCATCACGCTGACCCTGATCACCGCGGGCACGCTCGCGCCGGGCGCCGAGCCGCCGCTGTGGGTGATCCTGAGCGCGGCCATCGCCATCGCCCTGGGCACCTACCTGGGCGGGTGGCGCATCACGCACACCATGGGCAAGGGCCTGACCACGATCGAGGCCCCGCAGGGCTTCGCGGCGCAGACCAGCGCGGCGACCGTGATCATGGCGTCCTCGCACCTGGGTTTCGCGCTGTCCACGACGCACGTGGCGTCCGGCGGCATCATGGGCTCCGGCCTGGGGCGCAGGCTGGACGGCGTGCGGTGGGGTGTGGCCGGGCGGATGGCGCTGGCGTGGATGCTCACCCTGCCCGCCGCGGGCATCGTCGGCGCCCTGGCCGGGAAGGTCGCGTCCACGGGCACCACCGGCGTCGTCGTCGTGGCCGTGGTGGGCGGGGTCGTGTCGCTGGGGATCTGGCTGCTGTCGCGGCGTGAGCCGGTGCGGCCGGAGCACATCGTGGACGAGATCGCGGCGCAGGCCGAGACGCACAAGGTGGCGGCATGAAGGTCGACTGGGCGGCCCTGGGCACGGTGTTCGGCGTGAGCCTCGGCGTGGTGCTGGGGCTGGTGGTGCTGTTCGCGATGGCGCTGCGGGCGCTGTCGGTGCGGGAGGACGTGCGGGAGCGCGGCGGGTCCGCGGCGGTGGCCACCGGGGTGGCCGGCGCGTGCCTCGTGGCGTGCGTGACCGTCGTGTTGTTCGGTATCTACTTGATCGTGGCACGCTGACGCTTCACCGCCGCGCATCCGGGACTACGGTGTTCGTCGATGACCGATCCAGCGCGCACCCCGACGTCCCCCGCTCGGTTCGGCCTGACCGAGGCTCGCGGCGGTGAGCACCTGCGGGCGGCCGGGTGGTGGGCCGACCGCAGACCCACCGAGGGGGCCGAGCCGGTCCTGTGGGCGTTGTCCCGCAGCCCCGACCCCGACCTGGCGCTGCTCGGCGTCGACCGGCTTCGCGTCGCGCTGGGCCCCGCGTGGCCCGAGCTGGACGACGCGTTGCGGACCAACGAGGTGCTGCGCGGCCGGTTGCTGGCGGTGCTCGGGTCGTCCACCGCGCTGTCGGACTTCCTGGTCGCCAACCCGGCGCGGTGGCGGTTGCTGGCCGACGCGGAACCGGTGGCCGCGGAGTCGTTCGCGCCGGTGCTGGTCGCCGCCGTCGACGGGCTGACCGGCGCGGACGCGGTGCGGGCGCTGCGGCTGGAGTACCGGGCGCTGCTGTGCCGGGTCGCGGCCGAGGACCTGGCGCACGTCGTCGAGCCCGACCTGCCGTACGTGAGCTACGACGACGTCGCCGGGCTGCTGTCCGACCTGGCCGTGGCGGCTCTGCGGGCGGCTCTGGACGTGGCGCACCGGCAGGTGCCGCGGTCGGACGAGTGCCGCCTGGCGGTGATCGCGATGGGCAAGTGCGGCGCGCGGGAGCTGAACTACGTCAGCGACGTGGACGTGGTGTTCGTCGGCGAGGGCGACGTGGCCGTGGCGACCCGGCTGGCCAGCACGATGATGCAGGTCGCGGGCCAGTCGTGCTTCGAGGTGGACGCGGCGCTGCGGCCCGAGGGCAAGGCGGGCGCGCTGGTGCGGACCCTGGACGGGCACGCGTCCTACTACCAGCGGTGGGCGCGGACGTGGGAGTTCCAGGCGCTGCTCAAGGCCCGGCCGGTGGCGGGTGACGGGGAGCTGGGGCAGCGGTACCTGGAGGTCGTGCGGCCCCTGGTGTGGACGGCGGCCGAGCGCGAGGACTTCGTGCCGGACGTGCAGGCCATGCGCCGCCGCGTGGAGGACCACGTGCCGCCGGGGTTGGCCGACCGGGAGCTGAAGCTGGGGCGCGGCGGCCTGCGGGACGTCGAGTTCGCCGTGCAGCTGTTGCAGCTCGTCCACGGGCGCGGTGACGAGGCCTTGCGGATCCCGACGACCACGGCGGCGTTGGCGGCGTTGGGGCGCGGCGGGTACGTGGGGCGCACGGACGCCTCCGACTTCGGCCGCGCCTACCGGTTCCTGCGCACGCTTGAACACCGGTTGCAGCTCCAGCGGCTGCGGCGCACCCACCTGTTCCCGGCCGACGACGACACCTCCGCGCTGCGCTGGCTGGCGCGCGCGTCCGGGTTGCAGGGCGAGGGCGGGCTGAGCGAGGGGCAGGTGCTGCTCGCCGAATTCCGCAAGCGCGCGAACCAGGTGCGGCGGCTGCACGAGAAGCTGTTCTACCGGCCGCTGCTGCAAGCCGTGGCGAACGTGCCGACCGAGGCGTTGCGGCTGACCACCGGCGAGGCCGCGGCCCGGCTGGCCGCCCTCGGGTACGCGGCGCCGGACGGGGCCTTGAAGCACATCGAGGCGTTGACGCGCGGGGTGTCGCGGCGGGCGCGCATCCAGACGGCGCTGCTGCCGGTGCTGCTGGACCTGCTCGCGACGACCCCCGACCCGGACGGCGGGCTGCTGTCCTACCGGCGGGTGTCCGAGGCGTTGGCCGAAACCCCCTGGTACCTGCGGCTGTTGCGGGACGAGGGCACCGTCGTGGACCGGCTCGCGGCGCTGCTGGGCACGTCGAAGCTGGTGCCGGACCTGCTGGTGCGGGCGCCGGAGGTGCTGCGGCTCTACGCCGACACCACCGCGCTGGTCGGCCGGGACCCGATGGCGATCGGCAACCCGTTGCGCAGCACCGTGTCACGGTACAGCGACCTGGAGCGCGCGGTCGCCGCCGCCCGGTCCCTGCGCCGGCACGAGCTGCTGCGCGTGGCGTCGGCGGACCTGCTGGGGCTGGTGCCGCTGCGGACGGTGTGCATCTCGCTGTCCGAGGTGTGGGTGGCGGTGTTGCAGGCCGCATTGGACGCCGTGCTGCGGTCGTCGGGGGAACCGTTGGCGTCCCTGGCGGTGATCGGCATGGGCCGGCTGGGTGGGCGTGAGCTGGGGTACGGGTCGGACGCGGACGTGATGTTCGTGTGCGAGGCGATGTCCGGTGTGTCCGACTCGAACGCGGTGCGGTGGGCGAGTTCGGTGGTGGAGAAGGTCCGGCGGCTGCTGTCCGCGCCGTCCCAGGACCCGCCGTTGCAGGTGGACGCCGACCTGCGGCCGGAGGGGCGGCAGGGGCCTTTGGTGCGGACGTTCGAGTCCTACCGGGCGTACTACGCGCAGTGGTCCGAGCTGTGGGAGGCGCAGGCGTTGCTGCGGGCCCGGTTCATCGCCGGCGACGCGGAGCTGGGCGCTCGGTTCGTGGAGATGGTCGAGCCCGTCCGGTACCGGCGGGAGGGCCTGGACGCGGGGGCCGTGCGGGAGATCCGGCGCATCAAGGCCCGGGTCGAGGCGGAACGGCTGCCGCGCGGCGCGGACCCGTCCCTGCACACCAAACTGGGGCGAGGCGGGCTCGCGGACGTCGAGTGGACCGTGCAGCTCTTGCAGTTGCAGCACTCGTTCTCGGTGCCCGCGCTGCGCACCCCGTCCACCGTGCGCGGGCTCCAGGCCGCCGAGGAGGCGGAGCTGGTGTCGGCGGACGACGCGACCGCGTTGCGCGAGGCGTGGGTGATGGCGACCCGGGCGCGCAACGCGATCGTCCTGGTCCGCGGCAAGGCCGGCGACCAGCTGCCGACCGCCGGGCGCGACCTGGCCGCGGTGGCCGGGGTGATGGGCCACCCGGGCGGCCCAGGCGAGTTTCTCGACGCCTACCGCCGCACCACGCGGCGGGCACGTGCCGTGGTCGAGCGTGTCTTCTACGGTTCGTGAAGACTGGGGTGCGTGAAGGCGATTGCACAGAACTCGTTCGGAGACGTCGACGTCCTCTCGCTCCGGGAACTGCCCGACCCGACGATCAACTTCGACGAAGTCCTCGTGGAGGTCCGCGCGGCGGGCGTGAACCCGGTCGACCGGCTCATCCGCCTCGGCTACGCCAAAGACGTCCTGCCGCACCACTTCCCGCTCGTCCCGGGCTGGGACCTGGCGGGCGTCGTGCGCGCCGTCGGACCCGCCGTGGAGGGGTTCAAGCCGGGTGACGAGGTGTTCGGGTACCAGCGCAAGGACCACGTGCAGCACGGGACGTACGCGGAGCTGATCGCCGCCACCGAACGCGGCCTGTGGCACAAGCCCGCCGCGCTGTCGTTCGAGGAGGCCGGCGGGCTGGCGCTGACCGGTCTCACCGCCGTGCAGGCGCTGCGCAAGGTCGGCGTGTCGCCGGGGGACACCGTGCTCGTGCACGCCGCCGCGGGCGGGGTGGGGCACTTGGCCGTGCAGGTCGCGCGCCTGCTGGGCGCGTCCCGCGTCATCGGCACCGCGTCCCCGCGCAACCACGACTACCTGCGCTCACTGGGCGTCGAACCGGTGTCCTACGGGGACGCGCTGGTCGACAACGTGGCCGAACTCGTCGGCGGCGACGGGAAGGTGGACGTCGCACTGGACTGCGTGGGCGGCGCCGCGTTGAACGACTCGCCCGCGTTGGTGCGGGACGCGGCGCGGATCGTGTCCATCGTGGACACCAACGTGCTGGAGATCGGCGGCACGTACGCCTACGCCAAGCCCGTGCAGGCGGACCTGGAGTGGCTGGCGAGGCACGCCGAGAGCGGCGACCTCCGCGTCACCGTGCAGCAGACGTTCCCGTTGGCCCAGGCGGCGGAGGCGCACAAGCTGCTCGAAGGCAGGCGCGTGCGCGGCAAGATCGTGCTGACCGTCTGAGGGTTGGTCGGCCGGTGTGTGGGTTGGTCGGGGCCTCCTTCCCGGTCCGGCGGGAGGCCCCGGGTCCCGTTCTCAGTCCTCGTCGACCGTGGGAACGGAGGTGAGCAGTTCGACCACCCACTCCTCCACGAACGAGTCGTCTCCGTCCTCGTCCGGCACCAGCCGGTTGGAGACCTTGACGCCCAGGCCGAGCACGTCGGCGGCGCCGATCGCCTCGATCGCCTCGGCGGCGGAGTCGAAGATGTTGGTGGACAGCACCTGTGCGGTTGCGACGTCATCAGACACGGCGCGACCCTAACCGCCCACCACGAACGTGCGACGACCTACCCCTGGTCTACGCGCTGTCCCCGAGCGGCCACGGAGCGTGGGACAGGGGTTGCTATCCGGTCCCGCGCATTGACGCGAGGGGCCGGTTCTGCGGAGACTGTCTTGGCTCTGGGGGAGATGAACGTTCGCACGCGTGCGCCCGGACGAAGGACGTCATGGACGACGAGATCCACCATCACCACCGCAAGAAGAACAACGCCGCGCTCAAGGTCGGCCTGGTCGTGCTGGGCGTGCTCGTCCTGCTGGGCGTGATCCAGGCGGCGACCGCGGGCACGGTGGGCATCGGCGCGGTCAGCGTGACCCTCCGCTCCAGCGCGCCCACCACCACGTCGTCGACGTCCTCCGCAACGGACCTCGACGGCGCCCTGGGCGGCACGACCACCACCACGGAGGAAACCCCGACCACGACGGTGGAGACGAAGGTCGCCACCGGCTCGTGGAAGATCGCCCGGGGACTGCTGACGGTGGAGGTGACGCGCGTGGAGAACGCAGGCGGGCGCCTGCGGCTGCACGTGACGGCCATAAACGCCAGCACGG
The DNA here is from genome assembly GCF_031180885.1 of Saccharothrix sp. Classification (GTDB taxonomy): domain Bacteria; phylum Actinomycetota; class Actinomycetes; order Mycobacteriales; family Pseudonocardiaceae; genus Actinosynnema. The sequence continues at coordinate 46,690 of NZ_JAPSLK010000054.1, read as the reverse complement.
CGAAGATGGACCTGCCCCTGGCGTCCGTTTCGGCCGTTGACGACACCAAGCGCAACTACAGCGCGTCGTTGTCCACCAGCAAGTGGCCCGCTTCGATCGCGAGGAACTCGAGCATCACCGGGTACGTCGAGCTGGACCAGCGGGCGCCGGCCCAGGCGGGGGCTTTGACGCTCACGTTCTCCGGCATCATCGGCCAACTCGCCCCCACGGGCGGCGAGGTGTCGGTGACCGGCGTCCCGGTGCCCCGGTAGCCCAGCTCTTCCGACAACGTCGAAAGCCTCCCGCGACTCCTCGAACAGGAGCGAGTCGCGGGAGGCTTTTCTTGTGTTTCCCCTGTCGCGGATGCGGAAAGGCCCGGTGTCCCACGAGGGGCACCGGGCCTTCCGACCGGTCAGAACCGGATCACACGTCGTAGTACAGCGCGAACTCGTACGGGTTCGGGCGCAGGCGCAGCGGGTCGATCTCCTGCTCGCGCTTGAACGCGATCCAGGTGTCGATCACGTCCGGCGTGAAGACGCCGCCCTCGAGCAGGAACTCGTGGTCGCTCTCCAGGTTGTCCAGCACGGCGTCCAGCGAGGCCGGGACCTGCTTGACGTCGCGGGCCTCCTCCGGGGGCAGCTCGTAGAGGTCCTTGTCGATCGGGGCCGGCGGCTCGATCTTGTTCTTCACGCCGTCCAGGCCCGCCATCACCATGGCCGAGAAGGCCAGGTACGGGTTGCCCGACGAGTCGGGGCAGCGGAACTCGATGCGCTTGGCCTTCGGGTTGTTGCCGGTGATCGGGATGCGGACGCACGCCGAGCGGTTGCGCTGGGAGTAGACCAGCGACACCGGGGCCTCGTAGCCCGGCACCAGGCGGTGGTAGGAGTTCACCGTCGGGTTGGTGAACGCCAGCAGCGACGGCGCGTGGTGCAGGATGCCGCCGATGTAGTGGCGCGCGGTGTCGGACAGGCCCGCGTAGCCGGACTCGTCGTGGAACAGCGGCGCGCCGTCCTTCCACAGCGACTGGTGGGTGTGCATGCCCGAGCCGTTGTCGCCGAACAGCGGCTTCGGCATAAAGGTGACGGTCTTGCCCGCCTGCCACGCCGTGTTCTTGATGATGTACTTGAACAGCATCAGGTCGTCGGCCGCGTGCAGCAGCGTGTTGAACCGGTAGTTGATCTCGGCCTGGCCGGCGGTGCCCACCTCGTGGTGCGCGCGCTCGACGGAGAAGCCGTTGCTCTCCAGGTTCAGGACCATCTTGTCGCGCAGGTCGGCGTAGTGGTCGGTCGGGGTGACCGGGAAGTAGCCGCCCTTGTACTTGACCTTGTAGCCGCGGTTGCCGCCCTCTTCCTCACGGCCGGTGTTCCACCAGCCGGAGATCGAGTCGATCTCGTGGAAGGACGCGTTGGCGGTGGTGTCGAAGCGGATCGAGTCGAAGATGTAGAACTCCGCCTCGGCGCCGAAGTACGCGGTGTCGGCGATGCCCGACTCGGTGATGTACTGCTCGGCCTTGCGCGCGATGTTGCGCGGGTCGCGGCTGTAGGGCTCGCGGGTGAACGGGTCGTGCACGAAGAAGTTGACGATCAGCGTCTTCTCGATCCGGAACGGGTCGATGCGCGCGGTGTACAGGTCGGGCAGCAGCAGCATGTCCGACTCGTGGATCGACTGGAAGCCGCGCACGGAGGAGCCGTCGAACGCCAGGCCCTCGGCGATGGCGTCGGCGTCGAAGGCGGACGCGGGGAGCGTGAAGTGCTGCATCACGCCGGGCAGGTCGCTGAAGCGGACGTCGACGAACTTCACGCCCTCGTCGGAGATGAACTTCAGGACCTCGTCGGGATTCTTGAACACCCTCGTCGACTCCTCTACTGCGGTGGGGGGCGTGGTTGTTCGCCGCGGTGTCTGGCGGCCTGCCATCGGGGCCGACGCTAAGACCGCGGTGTTGCCCAGCAATCACCCTGATGTTTCGCCAGTGTTAACGGGCCGCCCGGGACGGGCAACCCGACCTGCCCATCCTCACCCGCTGAGCACGGCCTTACTCTGGTGGGGTGAGCAAGTGGACCGGTTCGTGGCTGTCAGGACCCCGCTCGGCACTCGAGCCGGGGGCCGACTCCGACGACGGCACCGCCCAGCGGTGGCGCGGCGAACGCCTGGGCCTGCCCCAGTCGGGCCCAGGCTCGATCGCCGGCACCGGCCGCCGTGCCTTCGCGATCCTCCTCGACTTCGCCCTCGCGATGGGCGTGGCCAGCGTCTTCACCTATCCGGAGCTGCCCCGCAACTGGAGCCTGCTCGCCTGGTTCGCCATCACGGTCATCGCCGTCGGCTTCTTCGGCTTCACCCCCGGCCACGCCGTCTTCGGCCTCCGCGTGGCCCGCCTGGACGGCTCCCCGACGGTGGGCCTGCCCCGAGCCGCCCTCCGCACGCTGCTGATCTTCCCCATCATCCCGGCCGTGGTCTGGGACGCCGACGGCCGCTGCCTCCACGACAAAGCCTCGGGCACAGTGGTCATCCGCATGCGCTGAGGCCTCGGGCACGGTAGTCATCCGCATGCGCTGCGGACTTGGGCACGGTAGTCATCCGCCTCGCCGGTTCGGCTTTCGGGTTCGGCTCGTGGGTCCAGGCAGCCGCCCCGCGCACGCTTCGCTCGACTCCCTCGACCTCGCGCTGCGCCCTCTCGACCTGCCGCGCCCTCGACCTCGCGTTACGCACCCGACCGACCTCGCGTTACGCACCCGACTCGCGTCGTGCGTGCCGCGGCGTCGTGCGTGCCGCGGCGTCGTGCGTGCCGCGGTGGGGCTGGCGGACGTGCTCATCGCGGTGGGTGTGGCCGGCTGGTGTACCCGGTTGTTTTGCGGTGCGGGTGGGCGTGGTGTGCGTGGCTTTCGCCGTGCCGCGCTCCATGTTCATTACGGCAACGATCTTCAGGGCGGAATCGTGCCCGTATTGCGGAGAGTTCGCAGCATCGGGTGAATCTTGGCGTAGGTGACAACCGGAAGCGGGGCTGGGCTTCCGGGGAGGTGGGAGAGGCTGGGTGGGGTTAGCGGCGGCGCATGGCGCGTTGGATGTTGCGCATCTTGGCGCCCTGGGGGAGGGGGCCCTTGGGGAGGGCGGCGCCTCGGCTGGCTAGGGCCTGGAGGCGGTTCTCCAACGTGTCCACCTGGGCGGCGGTGATGTTGCGGGGGAGCTTCATCAGGTGGCTTTGGAGCTTGCGGAGGGGGACCTGGCCCTCTTCGCTGCCCACGATGACGTCGTAGATCGGGGTTTCGCCGATGACGCGAGCCACTCGCTTCTTTTCCTGCGCGAGGAGGCCCTTTACGCGGTGCGGGGCGCCTTCGGCTACCAGGACCACGCCGGGGCGGCCGATGACCCGGTGGACCATGTCGGCGCTGGTGGTGCCGGCCACGCCCTGCGTCACGCGCCAGCGGCCGCGGAGGTTGTCCAGGGCCCAGCCTGCGGCGCCGGGCTGGCCGTCGGCCTTGGCGTACACGGTGCGCTGCACCCGACGACCGAAGACGATCACCGCCAGGAGCGCGCCGACCGCGATGCCCAGGGGCAGCAGGACCCACTGCATGTCCCAGATCAGGCCGATGAGGAACGCCGCCGCCGTCGCGCCCAGCAGGCACAGCAGCATGAGCGGCACGAGCGCCTTGTCCTCGCGGCGCTGCATCTTGAACGCCTCGAAGATCTGGCCCCGTCGGGCCTTCGCCGCCGCGCGGCGCTCCTTGGCCGCTGCCTTCGCCGCCGCCTTGTCCTTACCAGCCATACCCACCAGGATACGGCGCGCCGTGTCGCCCCATCACCGCGCGGTGGGTGTCCAATGCGAGGATGCGGGGCATGGAGCGGCTGCTGGCGGGACTCGATCCGGAACAGCGGGCCGCGGTCGAGGCGCCGCGTGGCCCGGTGTGCGTGCTCGCGGGGGCGGGTACGGGCAAGACCCGGACGATCACCCACCGCATCGCCTACCTGGTGCAACGCGGTCACGTCGCCCCGGGCCAGGTGCTCGCCGTCACGTTCACGGCGCGTGCCGCGGGCGAGATGCGGACCCGGCTGCGGGCGCTCGGCGTGCACGGTGCGCAGGCCCGGACGTTCCACGCGGCGGCACTTCGGCAGTTGCGCTACTTCTGGCCGCGCGTGGTCGGCGGGCCGCAGTGGGAACTGATTGACCGCAACAAGCTGCGGCTGGTCGCGCAGGCGGCCAACCGGGCGGGGCTCTCGACCGAGTCGGACTCGTTGCGCGACCTCGCCGGTGAGATCGAGTGGGCCAAGGCCTCGCTGGTCACGCCCGACGACTACCCGGTCGCGGCGGGCAAGGCGCACCGCGACACCCCCGCGCCCGCCGAACAGGTCGTGCAGGTCTACCGCACCTACGAACAGCTCAAGAACGACGCCCAGCTGCTCGACTTCGACGACCTGCTCCTCCACACGGCCGCCGCGCTGGAGGAGCACGGCGACGTCGCCGAGGAGTTCCGCGACCGCTACCGCTGCTTCGTGGTCGACGAGTACCAGGACGTCACCCCGCTCCAGCAGCGCGTGCTGGACGCGTGGCTGGGCGCGCGCGACGACCTGACCGTGGTCGGCGACGCCAACCAGACCATCTACTCCTTCGCCGGCGCCTCGCCGATGCCGCTGCTGAACTTCAACCGCCGCTTCCCCGACGCGACCGTGGTCCGGCTGGAGCGCGACTACCGGTCGACGCCGCAGGTCGTGGCCCTGGCCAACGAGGTCATCAAGTGGGCGCGCGGACGTCCCGCGGGCGCTCGGCTGCGGCTGATCGGGCAGCGCCCGGACGGTCCCGCGCCGAAGTTCACCGAGTTCGACGACGAGCCCGCCGAGGCCGCGGCCGTCGCGCGGCGGGTGAAGGCGCTGCTGGACGAGGGGGTCGCGGCCAGCGAGATCGCGGTGCTGTACCGGGTCAACGCGCAGTCGGAGGTCTTCGAGCAGGCGCTGGCCGAGCTGGGCATCCCGTACCAGGTGCGCGGCGGGGAGCGGTTCTTCCAGCGGGCCGAGGTGCGGCAGGCGATGGTGGCGCTGCGGCAGGCGTCGGCGCAGGAGCCGTCGGGCGAGCTGCCCAAGGTGGTGCGCGAGGTGCTGGCCCCGATCGGCCTGACCGACGACCCGCCCGCCGGTGGCGCGGCGCGCGAGAAGTGGGAGTCGCTGCTCGCGCTGGTGGAGCTGGCCGAGGAACTGGTGGCCACCGTCGACGGGGCGGACCTGCCGAAGTTCGTCACCGAGCTGGAGATGCGCGCCGAGGCGCAGCACCCGCCGACCGTCGAGGGCGTGACGCTGGCGTCGCTGCACGCGGCGAAGGGCCTGGAGTGGGACGCGGTGTTCCTGGTCGGCCTGGTCGAGGGGACGCTGCCGATCCTGCACGCCGACGGCGACGAGGCCGCGGTCGAGGAGGAGCGCCGGCTGCTGTACGTGGGGGTGACCCGGGCGCGCGAGCACCTGTGGCTGTCGTGGGCGCTGGCCCGCGCGGCGGGTGGGCGGCGGTTCCGGCGGCGCAGCCGGTTCCTGTACGGGCTCATCCCCGAGGACCACCCCGCGTCGCGCACGGTCGCCAAGCGGGAGCCGTTGCAGAAGCGGCCCAAGCCGCAGTGCCGGGTGTGCGGCGCGCAGCTGGTGGACGCGCAGGCGGTGAAGTTGAGCCGGTGCGGCACGTGCCCCTCGGATCTGGACGAAGAGCTGCTGGGCCGTTTGCGGGCGTGGCGCGCGGGCCGGGCGAAGGAGTTGAAGGTGCCCGCGTACGTCGTCTTCACCGACTCGACGCTCGTGGCGATCGCCGAACAGCGCCCCGAGGACATCGCCGGGCTCGTCGCGATCGCGGGCATCGGCGCGGCCAAGCTCGATCGCTACGGCGCCGACGTCCTAGCCCTTGTGCAGGGAAAACGCTGAAACTTCACACGATCGACAGGTATTTGGAAAAACCGGTTGCACCGGTCCGGGGCGGGGTCATAACCTGCTGAAGCCGGGCGCGGAGTGCGCCCGCTGGGGATGAAGAGCGTTGCTTCGAGACTAGCCGCCCGAGGAGGTGACCGGTTGTGAACACTCCGATGACTGTCGGGCTGCCCGGTCTCCTCGTTACCGGTGTGTGCGCCGTGTCCGGCAACGCTCGCGTCGCGGGGGAGAAGTCTGCCCGCGATCGCCGCGCCTTCGAGCGGGGCGGCGAGCGAGTTCACATGATCCAGGTGCCGGCGCAGTACACGCCGACCGTTGTCCCGACTCAGAACGTTGCGCCGTCCGCGCACAGGCGAAGGACCTGAGCCCACCAGCATCAGGCCACCTGAAGCCCACGAAGGCCGCGGACCCGTAACCGGATCCGCGGCCTTCGTGTTTGTTCGACCCGTTTCAGCAGGACAAACCCCATCGCAAGACCTGTGACAGGAGTCCACCTGATGTTGACCGCGACCGTCCCGATAACCGGGACGCTGTCCGCCGAGGACCTGACCACGACCGGTGTCGCCAACTTGATCGACACCGCGCCGGACGCCGGCCTCGAGCTTCCGTGCCGCACCAACAACCCGGACCTGTGGTTCGCCGACGCTCCCGCGGAGCTGGAGCAGGCGAAGGCGTTCTGCGCCACGTGCCCGGTGATCGCCGAGTGCCTGGCGGGCGCGCTCGCCAGGCACGAGCCCTGGGGGGTCTGGGGCGGCGAGATCTTCGAGCGCGGCGCCGTCATCGCGCGGAAGCGGCCCCGTGGCCGTCCGCGCAAGGACGCCGCTCCCGTAGTGCCCGCGGCACCCGCCGCAACCACCACCGTCCGGGGGGCTACCGACCAGGAGGCCGCCGCGTGAACGGCTACCGCACCACCGCAGACGAAGCAGTGATCATCGAACTCAACCCGCGAGGTAACCCCATGTTGCTCGAAGAAAACCTGGCCAGATCCCGAATGCATGACGCCGAGGTGTTCGCCCAACGGCAACGCGTGGCCCACCGCCTCGTCGTCGCCCGCCGGTGGCGGCGACTGGCCGGATGGGCCCAGCGCAGGGCTCTGCAGAAGGCCCGCGCGATCTGATGCCGCGAGGTCCGGCGCCGGTTCTCCGAACAACCGGCGCCGGACCCGGTGATCGCGGACGCGTGGGACCGACGCCGGGGCGGACCCGATGTCCGGACCGGCCGCCAGTCCGGACATCGGGTCTGGCTGCCGGCCGGCCATTCGCGTGCGTGCCGGATGCGCTGCGCATGCCTGATGCCGTTCGACTTGGCCCGCCCTCCCCCGTTTCGAGGGGAGGGCGGGCCGTGTCGTGGGTACGGTCTGGGGTGTGGCCGCTCACACTCACGACGGAATCGACTGGGCATCCCGCCTGACCACGTTGCGGCGGGCGAACGAACTCGACGCCGAGGCCGAGCGCGTGGTCGCGCGCAGACTCGTCCGGTCGCTGCCCGACGACCCGACCGTGGTCGACGTCGGGAGCGGCGCGGGTGGCATGAGCGTCGCCCTCGTCGAGGCCCTGAACGCGCGCGGCGGCGGCACCGTGGTGCTCGTCGACGCCGTGCCGGAACTCCTCGACGCCGCGACGACCGCCGCCCGCGCGGCCGCGAACTACGGGCACGACAACACCAAGCCCACGGTCAAGGTCCGCCCGGTGCTGGCCGACGTCGCGACCGAACGCCCGGCCGACCTCACCGGACCGGCGCACCTCGTGTGGGCCTCGCGCGTCGTCCACCACCTGCCCGACGAGCGGCGGGGCGTGGCGAACCTGGTCGACGCGCTCGCGCCCGGCGGCCTGCTCGCCCTCGGCGAGGGTGGCCTGGAGGGCCGGTTCCTGCCGTGGGACATCGGTGTCGGCGAACCCGGCTTGCAGGAACGCCTGTCCGCCGCGCGCGCCGAGTGGTTCGTGCGCATGCGGGAGTCGATGACCGACAGGGTCCGGCTGACCGTCGGCTGGAACATCGTGCTGGCCGAGGCCGGCCTGCTCGACGTGACCGCGTTCAGCTACCTCGTCGACCACCCGGCACCCGCGAAGCAGGCGGTGCGGGAGTGGGCCGTCGAGCGGCTCCGGTGGTTGGTCGACGTCGGCGGCGACTGCCTGCACCCCGCGGACCGGCGCACGGTCGAACGGCTCCTCGACCCGCAGGACCCCGCGTACGTCGGGCTGCGCGATGACGTGTTCATGCTCATCGCCAACACCGTGCACCTGGGTCGCAAGCCGTGAGCACCGCGGCCGGGGAAGGGACGTGCGCGCGCTGCGGGCGGACCCGCGAGTCCGTCACGAACCCGGCCGAACTGCTGGCGTGGGTCCGCGAACGGGACCGCGGGCGCGACCAGTGGTTGTGCCACGTGTGCGCGCGGAACCACGTCCGCGACATCGAGGGCAAGCTGCCCGCCGACTACTGGCGATAGAGACCTCCTTCAGTCCGAGACGGGGGTGTGCCTTCCTGGCAGCCCGAGATGAAGGGGCGCCTTCGGCGCGAGATGAGGGTGTGCCTTCAGCGGGGGATGAGGGTGTGGAGGAGTGTGCGGGGTGTGGCGGTGCCGCGGGTGCTGCCCGCGTCCAGTTCGGCGAGCAACGTGTGCGGTGTGCACGCGCCCGAGCTGAGCACGGCCGTGAGCAGGGTGCGTGTTCGGGCGGGGTGTGGTTCGGCGCGTGCTGCGTCGAGGACGGCTCGGGCTGGTGGCGCCAGGGGCAAGCCGTCCTTGAGCACCGGGCTGGGTAGGCGGGTGGTGCGTTCCAGCAGCACGTGGTGGTCGCCGGATCTGCGGCGACCCGCCGGTTGGAGCACGTGCACGCGCGGCGGCAGCGGCAGGTCGGGGAAGCCCTGGGCGTGCAGGGCGTCCACGCCGGTCAGGACCGCCTCCGGGCCGGCGTAGGCGAGCGCCGCCCGGACCCGGTCTGCCCGGGTGGGCGGTGCCGCGCCGAGCAGCAGGACGCCGGGCAGGATGCGCTGCCACGGGCCGCCTGGTCGGCAGCGCAGGTCGATCTTGTAGCGGGGCACGCCCGCGGCTTTCAGGTCCGAAGTCTTGATCACGTCCACGGGTCGAGGATCGACCCGCGAAACGACGGCCGCCAGGACGAGATCGGGAACTGTGGACAACTTCGGGCCTGTGGACAACTGGCCGGCGGACGACGTCCGATCTGGTGGGGGAGGGGAGTCCGCCGGCGGTGGAGTGCGCGGTGCGGGTGGGTCAGTCGGCGAAGCCGGGTTGCCAGCGTTCGACGATCTCGCGAGCCGGCACGTGGGCGTCGAGCTGGCAGAGGATGCCGGTCGCGCCCAGGGTCACGCGGTGGATCAGCAGGTATTGCGGCGGCAGGTTCAGCGAGCGGCCGGTTTGGGAGTCCGGGCTGCGGAGGTCGCCCACGCGTTCGGCCTGCTTCTGGAGCCACTTCCGGGTGAAGTGGAAGGTCTCCGTGCGCAGCGGCTCGACGAAGGGGCCCAGGTAGTTGAGGACGTCGTCCTCCCGGAGCTCCGTCCCCGGACGGATGAAGCGCTCCGCCTTCAGCAGGTCCAGCAGGTCCGTCGAACGGCCGTCGAGGGCGAGCCTCGTCATCAGGCCCAGGGTCTTGGGCAGGCCGTCGGGCAGGCGGGCGACCGCGCCGAAGTCCAGGACCCGCAGCCGGCCGTCCTCACCCAGCATGAAGTTGCCGGGGTGCGGGTCGGCGTGCAGCAGGCCCGACCGGCTCGGTGCGGAGAAGTGAAACTCCGACAGCAGCTGGCCGGCCAGGTCCCGCTCCTCCGGCTCACCCGACCGGATGATCTTCGACAGCGGCACGCCATCGGTCCACTCGGTGACCATCACCTTGGGCGAGCTGGCGACGACCCTGGGCACCAGGACCCGGTCGTCGCCGTCGAACGCCTTCGCGAACACCCGCTGGCTCGCGGCCTCGGTCCGGTAGTCCAACTCCTCCAGGTACCGGTCCCGCAGCTCCTCCAGCAGCGGTTTCACCTCGGTGCCGGGCATGATCGCCTGCAACAGCCGGGAGAACCGGAGCAACTGCTTCAGGTCCGCCTGCAACGCCTCGTCCGCGCCCGGGTACTGCACCTTCACCGCCACGTCCCGGCCGTCGTGCCACACCGCGCGGTGCACCTGGCCGATCGACGCGGACGCCGCAGGCTCGTCGTCGAACGACGCGAACCGCTTCACCCAGCCCGACCCGAGCTGCTCGGCCAGCACCCGGTGCGTGGTGCGCGCGGGCATCGGCGGCGCGGCGGTCTGGAGCTTGGTCAGCGCCTCCCGGTACGGCTCGGCCAGCTCGTCGGGCACCGCGGCCTCGAACACGCTCAAGGCCTGCCCGAACTTCATGGCACCGCCCTTGAGCTGGCCCAACACCGCGAAGACCTGTTCCGCGGTCTTCGCCGACACCTCGGCGCTGACCTCCTCGGAACTGCGGCCGGCCAGCCGCTTGCCCCAGCCGCCCACGACCCGGCCGGCCACCCCGATGGGCAGGCTGGCCAGCTTCGCGGTGCGCTGCACGGCCTTGCGCGGGATCTCGCTCACCCGAAGATTCTCCCCCCGCCCCGACGAACGGCGACGATCGACTTGGTCCACACCTGAACCTACACAGCGCCGCCTGAGGATCGACTCATACAAGTGAGCGGCACTCACAGCGAGGGTGCACGGGCGCGATCCGGTGCTCCACGAGCCCGGCGAACGCGTCCACCTCCAGCGTCGCGTCCCACACCGGCGGACGGGTGCGCTTGGTCGTCTCGTGGTCCAGCGCGAGCAGCGCCTGGGCCGCCGCGAGACCCGCCGTGGCGGTGACCGTGGCCAGGTCGCCGTGCTGCGGCCGGTCGACCAGCTGGGCGGCGAGCACCGGCCAGTCCCGGTCGGCGTCGGTCCGGTGCAAATCGGCGCACCGCAGGCAGCTGCTCCGACCCGGCACGACGAGCGGTCCGACCACGCCCAGGCCCTCGCGGACCCGGACCGCCAGGTGCGGCGTGCCGTCCAGCAGCAGGCCGCGCAGCAGTTCCGGGCGGGGGACCAGGGCGTCCGCGAGGACCACCAGATCGGGTGCTTTCGCGCGCGGACCCGTGCGGACCGAGCCGCAGGCCCGTTGCAGGACGTCCAGGGCGGCGTCGGAGCGGAACCGGCCCACGTCGTCCTCGGTGTACCCGGCTCCGGTGTCCTCCGGACCCACCCGGCCCTGAGTGGTCATCCGGACGTGGCCGATTCCCGCGGCGGCGAGCAAACCGGCGATCGCGCTGGTCAGGCGGCCGTCGCCGTGCACGACCACGGACCGGGCGGCCCGCGCGGCGGCGAGTCCCGGGGCGGGTCGGCCGGTGCGCAGCGCCCACGCGGTGGCCTCGGCGGCCAGGCGCGGGTGCGGCACGGGGGTGGTGTCCTCGACCAGCCCCGTCCCGACCAGGGCGGCCAGCAGCCGCGTCCAGTCGTCGACCTGGTCGGCGGGCAGCTGGTCGCGCAGCTCGGAGTCGGTGTGGCGGCCGGAGAGGCCGAGCAGGGCCGTCGCCATCTGCGCCGTCAGGTCTTCGACCAGGACGGCGTGGCGGTCGTCGACGCCCAGCTGCACCGCGTCGTCGCGGCGGCGCAGCACGGGCAGACCGGGCAGGACCCGGGGGCGGTGGGGTGCGGTCACGGCGAGCAGCCTGCCGCGACCCCGTGACCTGCGGCGAATCGGTTGTCCACAGGCCTGGCGACTGTCCACAGGCCGGGTGGGCGGCCTTGACGGGTGGCCGGGCGCGTGGCCCGGCCACCACGCCGGTCAGACCTTCGCCTTGCCCAGGATCCGGGTCACCGTGGTGCCGCAGACGGGGCACTTGCCCTTGGCCATCCTGCGGTTGTTGCTCTCGTGCACCTCGCCCGTGAAGTCACGCTTCTCACGGCACTTGACGCAGTAGCCGTTGTAGGTCTCGGCCACGGCTTCCTCCTCGCTTCGTGAGTGCGGAGCGATCTGCGCCACACTCGGGGGCTGCGCAGCACGCTACCTGTGCTGACGCGCCACCGCTGCACGCCGCCTCCCGCGTGTCCAGCCGTCGTTCGGGCGAATCTGTTCCGCCGACCATCCACAGACCGCCGCTTGGCCGCCGCGGATTGTCGGTGCCGGGCCTTACCGTGATGCCCATGCCCGAACCGCAGGTGGAGGTACGGCGCAGCGCTCGGCGCCGTCGGATGGTGAGCGCGTACCGCGAGGGGGACACCGTGGTCGTCCTGCTGCCGGCGCGCATGAGCAAGAGCGAGGAGAAGCACTGGGTGGCGGAGATGCTCAGCCGCCTCCAGCGCAGCGAGACCCGCAGGCGTTCGCCCACGCGCACGTCCGACGCGGCCCTGTTCGCGCGCTGCGAGGAGCTGGCCGACCGCTACCTGGACGGGGTGGAGCCGAGCAGCGTGCGGTGGGTGCCGCCGATGCGCACCAGGTGGGCGTCCTGCACACCGAGCGAGGGCACGATCCGGATCAGCGAGCGGCTGCGCGACGTGCCCGCGTGGGTGCTCGACTACGTCCTGGTCCACGAGCTGGCGCACCTGCGGGTGCCGGGGCACGGGAAGGACTTCTGGGACCTGGTCCACCGCTACCCGAAGTCCGAGCGGGCCATCGGCTACCTGGAGGGGCTGTCGGCCGCCGCGGGCCTGGGCATCATCGAGGAGGACTGAGACGGCGAACGCCGACCCCGCCCGGGGTCGGCGTTCTTCACACGATCGGGGGAGGTCAGTCCTCGCTCTTGCCGGACTCCGGACCGTCGGCTTCCGGACCGTCGGCTTCCCGGGCGTCGGAGGAGGGGGCGTCGGAGGAGGGGGCGTCCTTGTCGCGCAGGGTGCGCTCCAGCTCCGCGATCGGGTCCTCCAGCGCCTTGCGGGTCTGGCCGAACCGCTCCACGAACTCCATCGGGTCGTCCAGGTCCTCGGCGGTGGGCACCAGGTCCGGGTGCTCCCACACGCTGTCCCGCTGCTCGACCCCCTGCTGGTCGCCCAGCAGCTTCCACAGCGCCGCCGCCGACCGGTGCCGCCGGGGCCGCAGCTCCAGCCCGACCAGGGTGGCGAACGTCTGCTCCGCCGGACCGCCCGAGGCGCGCCGCCGCCGCAGCGTCTCCCGCAGCGCCTCCGCGCCCGGCAGCCGCTCGGTGACCGCTTCCGCCACCACCACGTCCACCCAGCCCTCCACCAGCGCCAGCAGCGTCTCCAGGCGGGTCAGCGCGGCCTTCTGCTCGGGGGTGGTCTGCGGTTCGAGGACGCCGGACTTCATGGCCTCCTCGATCGAGGCCGGGTTCGCCGGGTCCACCTGGCCCGCGAGCTGCTCCAGCGCCGACGTGTCGACCGTGATGCCCTGCGCGAACTCCTCCACCGTGTCCAGCAGCCGCTGCCGCAGCCACGGCACGTGGCTGAACAGCCGCTGGTGGGCGGCCTCGCGCGCGGCCAGGAACACCAGCACCTCGCTGGCCGGCCGCTCCAGGCCCTCGGTGAACCTCTCGATGTTCGCGGGCAGCAGCGCCGCGGTCCCCTCCGGACCCAGCGGCAGGCCCACCTCGGTGGAGGTCAGCACCTCCGACCCCAGCTGCGCCAGCGCGCCGCCCAACTGCGACCCGAACGCCATGCCGCCCATCTGCCCCAGCATCGACAGCAGCGGACCGGCGGCTTCCTTGGCCTCCGCGGGCATGGCCTCGACCCACGCGCCGGACATCCGCCGCGCCACCGGGTCGCACAGCCGCTGCCACGTCGGCAGGGTGCGCTCCACCCAGTCGCGGGCGCTCCAGCCCTCGGCTCTGGTGGTGCCCGCGGGCAGCGCCGTGACCGGGTCGAGCCACATCTCCGCGAGGTGGACCGCGTCGGCCACCGCGCCGCTCTGGTCCGGGGCGAACCCCATGCCGCCCTTGCCCGCCAACTGCTGCAAGGCGATCTGCTTCGCCAGGTCGTAGTTGACCGGACCGGACGACGTGCCCGCATTGCTGAACATCGCGCCGAGCTGGCTCAGCATCGCGCCGAGCTGGGAGAAGTCGAACGGGTCGCCGCCCGGCTCCTCGGGCTTCCGGCCGCGGTCGTCGGGGTCCTGCGGGCTGAACCCGAAGGGCACGTCACTCATGCCACCACGGTACGCGGGATCGCAGGGGGTGCGCGGGACCGGTTCGCCCGCGGCGTGAGGGGGTGGTGCGTACCCTGTCGGGCGTGAGCGAAGGCACCGACACCGTCGTGGAACAGCCGACCCCTCCGCCCGCCCCGCCCCGGCGCGGCCTGACCAGGCGGACGTGGACGCTGGTGATCAGCCTGGCGGTGGTGCTCGGCCTGGGCCTGCTCGGCGGGTTCGCGCGGGTGCCGTACGTGGCGCTCGGGCCCGGCCCGACCTACGACACGCTCAGCCAGGTCAACGGCGCGGACGTGGTGCACATCGAGCGCCAGCAGACCTTCCCGACCAACGGCACGCTCACCATGACCACGGTGTCGCTCACCGACGACGTGTCGCTGTTCGGCGCGCTGGGCCTGTGGGTCAGCGGCCGGTACGCGCTCGCGCCGCGCGAGGAGTTCTTCCGGCCCGGCGAGTCCGAGCAGGAGGTCCGCGACCAGAACGTGAAGGCGTTCCAGGACTCGCAGACCAGCGCCGAGGTCGCCGCGCTGCGCTACCTCCAGTACCCGATGAAGGTCGTCGCCGCCGAGGTCACCAAGGGCAGCGCCGCGGACAACGTGATCCAGCCGAACGACCGCCTGCTCGTGGTCAACGGCAAGGAGGTCACCCAGTACGAGGACGTGCGGACCGCCCTGGAGAGCACCAAGCCCGGCGACCAGGTCGACATCACGTTCCAGCGCGAGTCCGCCCGCCAGACCGCCCGGGTCACGCTCGGCAAGCAGGAGGACCGGCAGAACGGGTTCCTCGGCGTGCTCCCGGTGGACCGCGCGGACGTGGACTTCGACATCAAGATCAGCCTGTCCGACGTGGGCGGCCCGTCCGCGGGCCTGCTGTTCGCGCTGTCCATCGTCGACAAGCTCACCCCGGGCGAGCTGAACGGCGGCCAGTCCGTCGCGGGCACCGGCGAGATCGACGACAAGGGCAACGTCGGCCGGATCGGCGGCATCGGCTTCAAGATGGTCGCCGCGCACGAGGCCGGCGCGAAGACCTTCCTGGTGCCGGCCGGCAACTGCGACGAGGCCAAGCAGCACGCGCCCGAGGGCATGAAGCTGGTCAAGGTGGAGAAGCTCGCCGACGCCGTCTCCTCGCTGGAGGCGATCAACGCCGGCCGCGACTTCCCCACCTGCTAGCTCACGGCTTCAGCGTCTCCAGCAGGGCGTGGGTGAGGTTGGGCGCCAGCTCCGGGTGCTCCACGACCTCCTCGGGGACCTCCACGCTGCCGCGCAGCCGCAGCACGCACGCCGCCGACCCGTCCCGCAGCACGGCCGCCACCAGGCGCGCCTCCCGCCGCTGGGGGTGCTCGGCCGCGAACCGGCGGGCCGCCGCGTCGTCCAGGTCCTCCTCCGACAGCGCCGCCTCGGCCTCCGGCGGCAGCACGACGATCTCCTGGGCCAGCGCGCAGCCGCGCACGACGTCCGGCCACACGATGCCCGCCAGCGCCCGGTCCAGCTCGTCGGAGGGCAGCGCGTCCTGCGCGATCGGGGTCAGCGGCGAGGTCAGCGGGTCGAGCTGACCGGCCAGCTCCGGCTGCTGCGCGAGCAGCTCGGCGGTCGGGACCAGGGCGAACAGCTGCGGCGCCTGGTTCCACCCGGCGGCGGACACGAACTCCTCGACCTCGCGGGCCACGGCGGGCAGCGCGACGGTCGGCTTCTCACTGGCTGGCACGCCCGCCATGGTCGCATCCACCCGAATCGACCGACCGAACGGGGAACCCTGGGCGGCCTCCGTACAGTTGGACAGAACGTACGAAAGCCATTACCGCGATCCAGGAGCGTGCCCAGTGGCCACTCGGCCCCCGGTCGGACTGCCCAGGCTGTCCCGTCGAAGCCGGATTCTGCTCATCGTCGGTGCGGTGGTCCTGGTCGGTCTGATCACCGGCTCCAGGTTGCTCGGCACCTACGTCAACTGGCTGTGGTTCGGCGAGGTCGGCTTCCGCAGCGTCTACGGAACCGTGCTGGCGACCCGCTTCGGGTTGTTCTTCGCGGTCGGGGCGCTGGTCGGCGGGCTCGTCGCGCTCAACCTGATCCTCGCCTACCGGACCCGCCCGGTGTTCGTGCCGGTGTCCGGGCCCGACGACCCGGTGGCCCGCTACCGCGCGGTCGTGACGCGGCGGATGCGGCTGTTCGCCATCGGCCTGCCGGTGCTGGTGGGCCTGATCGCGGGCGCCTCGGCGCAGGGCGACTGGCAGCACTTCCAGCTGTTCCTCAACTCGGTGCCGTTCGGCGCGGAGGACCCCGAGTTCCAGCACGACATCAGCTTCTACGCCTTCCAGCTGCCGTTCTACACGTGGCTGCTGTCGTGGCTGTTCATCGCCACGGCGGTGTCGTTCGTGGGCGCGGTGGTGGCGCACTACCTGTTCGGCGGCATCCGGCTCGCGGGCCGCGGCGGCCAGCTCTCCGGCCCGGCGCGCACCCACCTGTCCATCGTGGCCGGCGTGTTCGTGCTGCTCAAGGCGGTGGCGTACTTCTTCGACCGGTACCAGCTGCTGTTCAGCGACCGCAACGACAAGTTCATCGGCGCCACCTACACCGACCTGAACGCGGTGCTGCCGGCCAAGCTGATCCTGCTGTGCATCGCCGTGTTCTGCGCCCTGGCGTTCTTCGCCGGCGCGGTCCTGCGCAACCTCCAGCTCCCGGCGATCGCGACGGTGCTGCTGGTGCTGTCGAGCATCCTGGTCGGCGCGGCGTGGCCCGCGGTGCTGGAGCAGTTCTCGGTGCGGCCCAACGCCATCGAGAAGGAAGCCGAATCGATCAGCCGGAACATCACGGCGACCAAGGAGGCGTTCGGGCTCACCGACGACAAGGTGGAGACCAAGCCCTACGAGGGTAAGCAGAACGTCTCGCTGGACGAGCTGAAGAACGACCAGGCGACGCTGGGCAACATCCGCCTGCTCGACCCGGCCGTGATCTCCAAGACCTTCACCCAGTTCCAGCAGCTGCGCCCGTTCTACGCGTTCCCGGAGAAGCTCGACGTCGACCGGTACAAAGTGGACGGCCAGCTCCAGGACTACATCGTGGCCGTGCGCGAACTCCAGACCTCCGGCATCCCCGAGGGCCAGCGCGACTGGATCAACCAGCACCTGATCTACACGCACGGCAACGGCATGGTGTTCGCCGAGGCCAGCAAGATCAACTCGCCGGCCGACCAGGGCGGCAACGGCGGCTACCCGGTGTTCGAGGTGGCCGAGGTGGACCCGGACGGCAAGGTCAAGCCGGGCCCGTTCGGCGTGCAGCAGCCGCGCACGTACTTCGGTGAGCTGGGCAGCGCGGCCGACTACGCCATCGTCGGCGGCCGCGGCGAGGGCTCGCCGGGCGAGTACGACACCGACCGCGCCTCGTACACCTACGACGGCAAGGGCGGCGTCCGGATCGGCGGCATCTTCAACAAGCTGGTCTTCGCCGCCGCCTACGGCGAGCGCAACATCCTGTTCAACTCGGCCATCGGCGACGACTCGCGGATCATCTTCAACCGCCACCCGCGCGACCGCGTCGAGGCCGTGGCGCCGTGGCTGACCGTGGACGCCGACCCGTACCCGGCGGTGGTGGACGGCCGCATCACGTGGATCGTCGACGGCTACACCACGCTGGAGAACTACCCGTACGCGCGCCGCACGTCCCTGGCGGCGGCCACGAACGACTCGCTGCCCGGCAGCATCCAGCAGCCGAACAAGCAGGTCAGCTACATCCGCAACTCGGTCAAGGCCACCGTCGACGCCTACGACGGCACGGTGACCCTGTACCAGATGGACGACAAGGACCCGGTGCTCAAGGCGTGGATGGGCGTCTTCCCGGGCACGGTGAAGCCGGGCAGCGAGATGTCCCAGTCGCTGCGCGAGCACCTGCGCTACCCCGAGGACCTGTTCAAGGTGCAGCGCGACACGCTGGCCCGCTACCACGTCGACGCGCCGCGCGACTTCTACTCGGGCGTGTCGTTCTGGGGCGTGCCGTCCGACCCGACCGTGGACAACGCGACGACGGTCGAGCAGCAGCAGCAGGGCAGCCAGCAGCAGCGCGACCAGCAGCCGCCGTTCTACGTGTTGGCCGGGGACCCGACCGGTGACCCGAACAAGGTGAGCTTCCAGCTCACCAGCGCCCTGGTCAGGCAGAACCGCGAGTTCATGGCCTCGTACGTCAGCGTCCGGTCCGACCCGGAGAACTACGGGAAGATGAGCGTGCTGACGCTCAACAACGAGGCCAAGGGTCCCCAGCAGATCCAGACCCAGTTCCTCACCTCGGGCGAGGTGTCCGGTGAGCTGAACCTGCTGACCCAGCGCCAGACGAAGGTGGTCTACGGCAACCTGCTGACCCTGCCGGTCGGCGGCGGCCTGCTCTACGTGGAGCCCATCTACATCGAGCGGGCCAGCCAGAACACCCAGTACCCGCAGTTGTTCAAGGTGCTGGTGAGCTTCGGCGACAAGGTGGGCTACGCGCCGACGCTGAAGGAGGCGCTGGAGAAGGTCCTGACGGGCTCGGCGGCGCAGCTGCCCGACCAGCCGGGCACCCAGCCGCCGGGCACGACCCCGCCGACGACCACCACCACGCCGCCCACCAACGGCAACGGGCAGTCGTCGGAGCTCCAGCAGGCGGTGCGCGACATCCAGAGCGCCCTGGCGGCCATCAAGGCCGCGCAGAGCAGCGGCGACTTCGCCGCCCTGGGCAACGCGTACAAGGCCCTGGACGACGCGACCAAGCGGTTCGAGGCGGCCAGCGCGGCGGCCGGCCAGCCGCCGGCGTCGTCCGTCCAGCCCTCGCCGACGCCGACCGGCTGAGCGGATCGGGTGGCCTCGGACACTTCCGGGGCCACCCGATTTGCATCCCGGGTAAACCCCGCGTAGAGTTCGTATTACCGACGCGGGGTGGAGCAGCTCGGTAGCTCGCTGGGCTCATAACCCAGAGGTCGCAGGTTCAAATCCTGTCCCCGCTACCAAAGCGCAGGCCCCCTCTTCCGGCGAAAGCCGAAGGAGGGGGCCTTTCGCATCGGTGCGAGGTTCGCCACCAGCGTGGACGGCGAAAAGCGACCCCCGGAAAAACGGGTTCGCGCGGTGGTGTAGAGTGGGTTTTACCCAACGCGGGGTGGAGCAGCTCGGTAGCTCGCTGGGCTCATAACCCAGAGGTCGCAGGTTCAAATCCTGTCCCCGCTACTAAAACGCAGGCCCCCTCTTCCGGCGAAAGCCGGGGGAGGGGGCCTGCGCCTTGCGTGCGGTCAGCTCATGTTCTCCGCCCAGTACTGCGCGCAGACCAGCGAGCAGACGCGGCCCTCGCCGCTCACCGTCCGGTGCCGCCGGATCTGCTTGCCGCAGACCATGCACTCGTCCTTGCCCGCCTGCTCCGGGATCGATCCGCTGGCCCAGGCGCGGGCGCTCTTGACGACCTTCGCTTCCATCCACTTGATGCCCACCGATACCTCCCAGGGACGATGCCTACGTGGAGTGATGATCCCAGCACTGGACGTATCCGCCAGGGCAGAGGCGCGACATCACCGGGTCGTGCTAAGCCCCCGGGGTCGAACCAAGACCAACTTCAGCGCCCAGTCACGTTCGCGTTGCCGTTCGGGTGAACGCAATAGTGCGGTTTCCCTTGCCGCACAACCACTTTCCACGCCGGCTGGACACGGTCGGTCAAGCGGCCGAAAGCGTGGCGCTTGATCAGGGCGCCGTCACGCACCGGAGCTTCTCGTTGCTCCGCATGGCCCAACCCCACTAGCCCGTGATCAGCCACTGTGGACAGAACGGCTGACCATTGTGGACAGCCGCACTCGAAAGTGGCACCGTTGACGATGTGTCGGACCTGAACGCGACTGCCGCCGCCCTGCTGGGGCTGCTGCACGACGGACCCAAGACCGGTGGCCAGCTCGTGGCTGAGGCCGGAGAGCGCTTCGGCGCGTTCTTCAGCGTCACCCGGAGCCAGGTCTACCGCGAGCTGCCCGCACTTGCCGACGCCGGTCTGCTGCGCCTCGGCAAGCAGGGCCCGCGCTCCAGTCAGCAGTACGTGCTGACCGCAGCGGGCAAGAAGGCCTTCAAGAACTGGCTGCTGTCCGAGCCCGGCCCGGACCACCTGCGCAGCCCGCTCATCCTGCGGCTGGTGCACGCGGGCTCGCTGACCGCCAAGCAGCGCCAGGCGCTGGTCGACGCGGCCCGCGCGAGCTACGGCGCCGCCCAGGAGGCCGCCAAGACCGCGGTGAAGACCGCCGAGGACGCCTACGCGAAGGCGGTCGCCGAATTCGGCCTCGCCCACGCCAAGGCCGTCCTCAAGCTGCTCGACGCCATCCCGACGGGCTGAACCCCGTCAGTCCCGGCGGGCCGACCGGTCGCACTCCGCGACCGGTCCTGGCGTAATCTTCTGCCGTGAACCCGGACGTCGAAGCAGACATCAAGGACCTCTCCGCCACGCTCGCGAGCATCGAGGCGGTGATGGACCTCGACTCGCTGCGCGCCCAGGTCGCGGAGCTGGAGCAGCAGGCGGCCCGCCCGGACCTGTGGGACGACCAGGAGAAGGCGCAGCGCGTCACCAGCCAGCTGTCCCACAAGCAGGGCGAGCTGCGCCGGGTCACCGGCCTGCGGGACCGCCTCGACGACCTCGGCGTGCTCTACGAGCTGGCCGAGGACGAGGGCGACGCGGGCAGCCTGGCCGAGGCCGACACCGAGCGCGCCAAGCTGCGCGAGGAGATCTCCTCCCTGGAGGTCCGGACCCTGCTGTCCGGCGAGTACGACGAGCGCAACGCCCTGGTCACGATCCGTGCCGAGGCGGGCGGCGTGGACGCGGCGGACTTCGCCGAGATGCTGCTGCGCATGTACTCCCGGTGGGCGGAGCGCCACGGCTACGCGGTCGACGTGTTCGACACCTCCTACGCCGAGGAGGCGGGCATCAAGTCCGCCACCTTCCGCGTCACCGCGCCCTACGCCTACGGCACGCTCAGTGTCGAGCAGGGCACGCACCGTCTCGTGCGCATCTCGCCGTTCGACAACCAGGGCCGCCGGCAGACGTCGTTCGCGGGCGTCGAGGTGGTGCCCGTGGTCGAGCAGTCCGACCACGTCGACATCGACGAGAAGGATTTGCGGGTCGACGTCTACCGCTCGTCCGGCCCCGGCGGCCAGGGCGTCAACACCACCGACTCGGCGGTGCGCATCACGCACATCCCGACCGGCATCGTCGTGTCCTGCCAGAACGAGCGCAGCCAGCTGCAGAACAAGGCCACCGCGATGGCCGTCCTGCAGGCCAAGCTGCTCGAGCGCCAGCGGCAGGAGGAGCAGGCCAAGATGGACGCCCTCAAGGACACCGGGTCGAGCTGGGGCAACCAGATGCGCTCCTACGTGCTGCACCCGTACCAGATGGTCAAGGACCTGCGCACCGAGCACGAGGTGGGCAACCCGTCGGCCGTGCTCGACGGCGAGATCGACGACTTCCTGGAGGCGGGTATCCGCTGGCGCAAGCAGCAGCAGACGGCCTGAGGGGAACTCGTTCGTGATCGGTTCGTGATCGGTCAAGTCCTCCGCCTCGCCCTGCTACGAAGGGCGAGACGGAGGCTTTACCCAGGCCACGGGTAGACTCCCCCGTCGTGATTCGCCTCGAACACGTGTCCAAGGTCTACAAGACCTCCACGCGCCCCGCGCTCGACAACGTCTCCGTCGAGGTCGACAAGGGTGAGTTCGTGTTCCTGATCGGACCTTCGGGGTCCGGCAAATCCACGTTCCTGCGCCTGCTGCTCCGCGAGGAAGTGCCGAGCAAGGGCCGCGTGTACGTGTCGAACTTCGACGTGGCCAAGATGTCCCGGCGCAGGGTCCCCCGCCTGCGCCAGTCGATCGGCTGCGTGTTCCAGGACTTCCGGCTGTTGACCAACAAGACCGTGGCGGAGAACGTCGCGTTCGCGCTGGAGGTCATCGGCAAGCCGCGCAACACCATCGTCAAGGTGGTGCCCGAGGTGCTCCAGCTGGTCGGCCTGGACGGCAAGGCCGACCGGATGCCGCACGAGCTGTCCGGCGGTGAGCAGCAGCGGGTCGCGATCGCGCGGGCGTTCGTCAACCGGCCGCTGGTGCTGCTGGCCGACGAGCCCACCGGGAACCTGGACCCGGACACGAGCCAGGACATCATGCTGCTGCTGGAGCGGATCAACCGCACCGGCACGACGGTGCTGATGGCCACCCACGACCACTCCATCGTCGACTCCATGCGCCGCCGCGTGGTCGAGCTGGACCACGGCCGCATCATCCGCGACGACGCGCGGGGTGTTTACGGCGTGGGCCGCTAACCCCTACCCCCCGACCCCGAGGATCGTAACCCCCCGATGCGTACCAGCTTCGTTTTCAGCGAGGTCGTCACCGGTCTGCGCCGGAACGTCACGATGACCATCGCGATGATCCTGACGACCGCGATCTCGCTGTCCATGCTCGGCCTCGGGCTGCTCATCGTCCGCATGGTCGACAAGATCCAGGACAACTACCAGAGCAAACTCGAAGTCTCGGTGCTGCTCACCAACGACATCAGCGCGAACGACAAGGACTGCGCGCAACAGCCGTGCGCGGGCCTGCGCAGCGCGTTGGAGACCACGTCCGGGGTGGAGACGGTCGTCTACGAGAACCGCGAGAAGGGCTACGAGCGGTTCAAGCAGATCTTCGAGGCGCAGCCGGAGCTGGTGAAGCTCGCCCGGCCGGAGGCGATCCCGGCCACGTTCCGGGTCAAGCTGGAGGACCCGGAACGGGCGGACGTCATCGTGCAGGCGTTCACCGGGAAGGCGGGCGTGAAGTCGGTCAACGACCAGGGCGAGTTCCTGGGCCGGCTGGTCGACCTGTTCAACGGCATCCGCAACTTCGTGCTCAGCTTCGCGCTGGTCCAAGCCCTGGCGGCGCTGTTGCTGATCTCCAACACGATCCAGGTGTCGGCGTTCACCAGACGCACGGAGGTCGGCATCATGCGCCTGGTCGGCGCGACCCGGTGGTACACGCAGCTGCCGTTCCTCATCGAGGCGGTCGTGGCGGGCATCATCGGCGCGATCGTCGGCCTGGGCCTGCTCGCCGGCCTGGTGGTGGGGGTGACGAGGATGTCCGGCGACCTGTTCACCTCGCAGATCTTCCCGCCGCTGGGGTTGCTCGACGTGGTGATCGTGTCACCGGTCCTGCTCGGCGTCGCGATCCTCATCTCGGCGCTGACCGGCTACGTCACCCTGCGGTTGTACGTGCGCATTTAATGCCTGGCGCGGTCACGTAGAGTTTCCGGCATGGTCAAGGAACGCGGTCAGAAGGTGATCGCGTCGAACCGCAAGGCTCGGCACGACTACACCATCCTCGACACCTACGAAGCCGGTGTCGTGCTCGTCGGCACCGAGGTGAAGAGCCTGCGCATGGGCCGGGCGTCCCTTGTGGACGCCTTCGCCCAGGTCGACGACGGCGAGATCTGGCTGCACGCGCTGCACATCCCGGAGTACGTCGCCGGCACCTGGACCAACCACGAGGTCCGCCGCAAGCGCAAGCTCCTGCTGCACCGCAAGGAGATCGAGCGGCTGATCGGCAAGACCAAGGAGAGCGGCCTGTCGCTCATCCCGCTGCAGATGTACTTCAAGGACGGCTACGTCAAGGTCGAACTGGCGCTCGCGCGCGGCAAGAAGGCCTACGACAAGCGCCAGGACGTGGCCAAGCGCGACGCGCAGCGCGAGATCCAGAAGGCGCACGGCCGGGCCCTGAAGGGCCGCTATTGAGCCTCGCCGACGTGGATCTGGTCGACGTGCACGTGCATTTCATGCCCGCGCGCGTGCTCGACAAGGTCTGGGCGTACTTCGACGCGGCGGCCGAGCACTACGGCGTGGCGTGGCCGATCCACTACCGGCGGCCCGAGCCGGAGCGCCTGGCCGCTCTGCGTTCGTTCGGCGTGGTCGGTTTCGCGCCGTTGGTGTACGCGCACAAGCCGGGCATGGCGGAGTGGCTGACGGAGTGGGCGCTGGACTTCGGCGCTTCGGTGCCGGAGGCGGTGCCCACCGCGACGCTGTTCCCCGAGCCCGGGGTGGAGCGGTACCTGGGGCAGGCCGTCTCGCGCGGGGCGCGGATCGTGAAGGCGCACGTGCAGGTCGGCGCGTACGACCCGCGTGACGAGTTGTTGGACAAGGCTTGGGGGCTGCTGGCCGAGGCCGGGGTTCCGGTGGTGGTGCACTGTGGACACGGGCCGATCCCCGGCTCGCACACCGGGCTGGACGTGTTCGAAGAGGTCCTGAAGCGACACCCGGCGCTGGTGGCCGTGCTGGCGCACGCCGGGATGCCGGACTACCTGGGTGCGCTGGACCTCGTGCAGCGGTACGAGGGCGTGCACCTGGACACCACGATGGTGGGCGTGCCGTTCACGGAGGCGCAGGCGGCGCTGCCCCGGGACTGGGCGTCGCGGCTGGTGGACGTGTCGGACCGGGTGGTGCTGGGGTCGGACTTCCCGAACATCCCCTACGAGTACGGGGTGCAGCTCGCGGCCATCGAGTCGTGGGCGGCGGCGGACGACCGGCTCGGTGAGCCCTTCCTGCGGGCCGTGCTGCACGACAACCCGGCCCGCCTGCTGGGGCTCTAACCGGTGATGTCCAGGTAGGCCAGGACCGCTCGCACGCGCCGGTGCTCCGAGGTGCCGGGCTCCAGGCCGAGCTTGGCGAAGATGTTGCCCACGTGCTTCTCCACCGCGCCGTCCGACACGACCAGCGACTTCGCGATGGCCGTGTTCGACAGGCCCTGGGCCATCAAGCCCAGTACTTCGCGTTCGCGCTGGGTGAGGGAATCCACCGGCTTGCGGCGGCTGCGGACCATGAGCTGGGTGATGACCTCGTGGTCGATGCTGGTGCCGCCCTCGGCGACCCGGCGCACCGCCGCCACGAACTCCGAGACGTCGGACACCCGCTCCTTGAGCAGGTACCCGACGCCGCTCGCGCCCCCGGCCAGCAGTTCGACCGCGTAGCGCTCCTCCACGTACTGCGACAGCACGAGCACCGGCAGGTTCGGCACCCGCCTGCGGGCCTCGATCGCGGCGCGCAGGCCCTCGTCGGTGAACGTCGGCGGCATCCGCACGTCGACCAGCGCCAGGTCCGGCCGGTGCTGCTCGACGGCGGCCAGCAGGGCCTCGCCGTCCTCCACCGCCGCCACGGTCTCGATGCCCTCGTCCGCCAGCAGGCGCTCCACGCCCGACCTGAGCAGCACCGAGTCCTCGGCGATCACCACGCGCACGGCAGCTCCGTCCGTATCACGGTCGGCCCCCCGACGGGGCTGACCACCACGATCACGCCGTCAATGGTCGCAGCACGGTCCGCCAGGCCCGCGAGCCCACCGCCGGGGCGGACCTCCGCGCCGCCGTGGCCGTTGTCGGTGATCTCCACCACCACGGAGTTGTCGGTGCGGGTGACCCGCACGCGGGCCTGCGTGGCGCCGGAGTGCTTGGCGATGTTGGTCAGGGCTTCGGCGACGGTGAAGTACGCCGTGCTCTCCACCGCCGTCGGCGGGCGCGGGTCGACGTCCACGGAGACCTCGACCGGGATCGGGCACTTGGCGGCCAGCGACGACAGGGCCGCGTCCAGGCCCCGGTCGCCCAGGACCGACGGGTAGATGCCGCGGGCCAGGTCGCGCAGTTCGGAGATGGCGAGCTTGGCGTCCGCGTGCGCCTCGGCGATCAGCTCGGCCGCGGCCCGCGGGTCGGTCTCGATCTTGTTGCGCGCCCGGCCCAGGCCCATGGCCACCGCCACCAGCCGCTGCTGCGCGCCGTCGTGCAGGTCGCGTTCGATGCGCCGGCGCTCGGCCTCGGCCGCCTCGACACCGCGGGCCCGGCTGGCCGACAGGTGGTCCGCCTTGGCCTCCAGCACGCGGGTGCGCGACGGTCCGAGCAGGCCCTGCGCCATCGCCGCGTGCGCCCGGCCCAGGCCCTTGACCAGCGGCATCACGATGATGGCCAGGCCGATGCCGATCGCGGTGACCACGACCGCCTCCGGCACGGAGTCGAGCAGCCACACCGAGTCACCGATGGTGACCTCGAAGGTCGCGGGCAGGAAGTTGAAGTAGACCGGGAAGAACACCAGGCTCAGCACGGCCGGCCACAGCGCCACGACCAGCGCGAACTCGATGATCCCCAGCGGCAGCATGACCAGCCAGTAGGCGAAGTCGCGCCAGGTCGCCGGGTCGGTGATGATGCCCTTCGCCCGCTGGTAGGCGTTGCCCTCCGGCAGCGGGCGGTACGGCTGGGGGATGTCGACGCCCAGCACGACCCGCAGCCAGGCCCGTTCGGCGGTCGCCGCGGCCCGCGCCAGCACCAGCGTCAGCGCCAGCAGCGGGAACCCGACCCACACCACCAGCGTGCCGACGCTCACCGCGAGCAGCGGCACCAGCAGGCAGAACCAGAAGAGCCCCGTGACCAGGTTCAGCAGGAAGTACCCGCTGATCCGTGCGATGTCGGGGTTGGCCCGCTCCGTCATGTCCCTCGTCCCCACCTTCACGCCCCTGATGTGCCCGACCAGCATCACCCGTGCGTGTGGCGCGGACCATCGGGTCGGCCGGCGTTCGGGGGGTGGGGACAGCCCTACCCGGGGTATTGGAATGAACCGGTGGGTCGCGGGCGTTATGATGAGCGACGACCTTACGACCAGGGGGTGAACGGTTTCGACTTTGTGCGTTGATCCAAGGGAAGCGTGCCGGTGCAGGCGAGAGACCACCGCAAGCGTCATCGCAAACCAATAAGCGCCGAGTCTAACGACCAGCGCGCGTTCGCCCTCGCCGCCTGAGGCCAGGAGCGACGCTGTCGGCCCGGAGGTGCCTCCGCTCCGGTCGCCGGCATCAGCTAGGAGGCTTCACCTCCACTCCCGGTCACGGGGAGCGGTAGGGACACCAAACAGTGACTGGGCCCGTCACGACGACTTGTCCGCGTGATCGTCGGGGTCGAGCAGAGGCGTAGCGGACTGCGCACGGAGAAGCCTTGTTGAGACGGCAGAGGACCCGGGTTCGATTCCCGGCACCTCCACTGGAACCGACGGCGGACGTCCCACCCGGGGCGTCCGCCGTTTTTCGTGTGACCGCACCAAGTCTCCACCGGACCTCCACCAGGTCCGATGTGGTCGTGCCTACCGTCGCCGCGGTGAAGAACGTTCGGGGCCGGCTGCGCCCGGTTCACGTCGCACTGGCCGGGACCGCGGTCGCCGTGGCGTTGCTGCTGTTCCCGATCTCGTTCCTCGGGCCGGGCAGCCATGAGATGACCCACTGCGGCAACCCCCTCTGGTTCGACGCGCGGGGCCACGACTCGATGCTGGGCGAGCGCCACTACTGGCAGGTCTTCCGCGACCGCTGCACGACCGGTCGGGTCGACCGCCTTGGCCAGGTGGCGGGCGTGCTGGTGCTGACGGGGGTGTTCGTCACCATCGCGGCGACGGCCGCAAAACCGGTCGCGACAACTTCGTGCAGCCCGCGCAGTTCCTCGACCACCGGGTCCCATCGGACGGCGACCCTCCGGCCCCGTGCAACGCCAGCACCTTCATGCGTTCAACCTCGCTCTCACCGATTCCGTGGTGACGCCGCCGTCGGCGTCCCGCGTCAACTTCCCGCGCCGGACGAGGTCGTGGACGCGCTGCTTGGTGACGCCCGACATCGCGCCCGCGACGGAGTAGGAGACCGCCGCGCGGCCGGGTGGCCGATCCGCTTGGCGACGGCCCGGCCCAGCGGGGTGCGCCACCACTCGGCGGGCGGGTCGAACGGGCCGTCGTTCGGGTGGAGCGCGCCGACCAGGCGGGCGGGCGCGTGCACCGCCGCCTGGTGGTCGTCGCCTTCGATGATCTCGGCCATCCGCCGGGCCAGGGCGTCGACCCGGTCGGGCAGGTCGGCGGCGTCGCCGAAGAGGATTTCGACGGGGTCGAGCAGACGGGTGCGGATGACCGTGGCGATCTGGTCCGCGAGCACGGCACACCTCCTTGACGGACGTCGTCAATTACTTGACGGATCGCGTCAAGTGGACAGGCGGGCGTCGACCGGTCAGCGGTGGGCGTCAAGTGGTCAGCGGCGGGCTGGGATGGCGGTGAAGGGGTCCTCCGGCCAGCGGTGCTTGGGGTAGCGGCCGCGCAGTTCCGCGCGGACCTGCGGGTATCCGGTGCGCCAGAACGACGCCAGGTCGCCGGTCACCGCCGTGGGGCGGCCCGCCGGGGACAGCAGGTGCAGCACGACCGGCGCCCGGCCGTCCGCGAGGCGCGGGGTGTCGGTCCAGCCGAACACCTCCTGCACCTTCACCGGCAGCACCGGCTCCGGGCCCGAGTAGTCCACGCGGATCTTGGACCCGGACGGGACCTCCAGCCGGTCCGGCGCCAACTCGTCGAACCTCGCCGCCGCAGGCCACGGCAGCAGCGCCCGCACCGCGTGCTCGGCGTCGACCTTCGCCAGGTCCGCGCGGCGGCGGGCGGTGCCCGGGTCCAGCACGGCGAGCACGGCCTCGTCGGTCGGGTCGGGCCACGGGTCACCCAGGACGCGGTGCAGGAAGGCGATCCGCTCACGGGTCCGGGTCGCGTCGGCGGACCAGCGCAGCAGGCCCAGTCCCTCGGTCCGCAAGCCTTCGAGGAGTGCCGCCCGGGTCGCTTCCGGGTCGTTCAAAGGCTTGCCGGACAACGTGATCGCGCCCAACTTGAGCACGCGGTTGGCGACGACGTCACCGTCCCAGCGGACGTCGTCCTCTTCGGTCAGCAGGGTCGGCGCGGCTCGGCGGGCCAGTTCCTCGGTGGCCCGTGCGGCGAGCCGGATGCGGCCGTGGCTGCGCCCCGGTTCCCGGTCCGCGACCGCGACCGCTAGCCACTCGGCACCGCTGAGTGGGCCTTCGGGCAGCTCCGCCGCGGTTCCGCCCGCCATCAGGTAGACCGGCGAACCGGGAGAACGCCTGCGTGCCAACCGCTCCGGGTACGCGAGCGCGACCACGAGGGCGATCGCCTCCTGCCGATCGTGTGCCGGTCGGTGGTCGGGCTGCGCACCGTCGACCTGGGCGGCCAGGCGGCGGGCTTCGCGCGGGTCGGCGTCGCGGGTGGACAGTTCGACGCCCGCGGCGGTGCGGTCGTTGTCGAGGACGGCCACCACCTCGGCTGCGGTGCGGGAGCCGACCAGGGCCGCACCGTCGAGCAGGGCGCGGGCCAGGCGGGGGTGCAGGCCCAGGTCCGCCATCCGCCGACCCCGCTCGGTGATCCGGTCGTGGTCGAGGGCTCCCAGCGCGCGCAGGACCGCGCGGCCGGCGTCCAAGGCGCCCGGCGGCGGTGCGTCCCACCAGGCCAGGCCCTCGCCGGTGGGCACGCCCCAGCACGCCAGTTCCAGCGCCAACCGGGTCAGGTCGGCGGTGCGGATCTCCGGCTCCGGGTAGCGGGGCAGCGTGCTGTGCTCGTGCTCCGGCCAGCACCGGTACACCCGGCCCGGCGCTTCCCGACCCGCCCGACCCGCGCGCTGGTCGGCCACGGCGGCGCTCACCCGCACGGTCGCCAGACCCGACAAGCCCCGCCGGTGGTCCACCCGAGGAACCCGGGAGAGTCCCGAGTCGACCACCGCCCGCACGCCGGGCACGGTCAGGCTCGACTCCGCGATCGCCGTCGCCAGCACCACCCGCCGCCGGTCACCGCGCCGCAGCGCCGCGTCCTGCACGGCCGACCCGAGCCGGCCGTGCAGCGGCACCACGTCCACACCGTCCAACAACGCCGTGCAGCGCCGGATCTCCGCCACCCCGGGCAGGAACGCCAGCACATCACCATCTACTTCGGACAGTGCTCGGCGGACCGCCCGCGCCACGCACGCCTCGACCCGCTCACCCCGCAGCGGCGGCACGTGCGCCGTCTCCACCGGGTGCGTCGCGGCCGTCACGCGGATCACGGGCGCGTCCCCGAGCAGCCCGGCCAACCGGTCCGCCGCCACCGTCGCCGACGTCGCGAGCAGCTTCAGGTCCGGCCGCAGCCCGGCCCGCGCGTCCAGCAGCAGCGCCAGCAGCAGGTCCGCGTCCAGGTGCCGCTCGTGGCACTCGTCCAGCAGCACGGTGTCCACGCCCGCCAGCTCCGGGTCGTGCTGCAACCGCCGCACCAGCAACCCGGAGGTCACCACCTCGATCCGGGTGTCCCGGGACGTCTTCCGATCGCCGCGCACCGAGTACCCCACGGTCCGGCCGACGGGTTCGCCCAGCAGGCTCGCCATCCGCGCGGCGGCGGCGCGGGCGGCGATGCGGCGGGGTTCGGCGACGACCACCCGTCCTCCGAGAGCCAATGGCACCAGGGTGGTCTTGCCGGTGCCCGGTGGCGCGACCAGCACCGTGGTGCCGTGCGCGTCCAGGGTGCGCACCAGCTCGTCCAAAACCCCGGCGATCGGCAGCTCCACGGTGAGCCAGTGTGCCAATGTGGACCCATGGGGAAATGGGGTGTCCTCGGCGCGGCGGTGACCCTGGCCCGCGCGGCGTGGACGATCAGGACGTGGCGGCTGGTGCGCGAGTTGCCCCGCGAGGCCGTCGACGGCGGTTCGGTCACCGTGGTCGTGCCCGCGCGCGACGAGGCGGCGACCATCGACCGGTGCGTCACCGGCCTGCGCAAGCAGGACTACGGCGACCTGCGGATCGTGGTCGTGGACGACGCCTCGACCGACGGCACCGCGGACATCGTGGCCCGTCACGCGGAGGACGACCCCCGCGTCGAGCTGGTGCGCAGCGACGGTCCGCCGTCGGGGTGGGCGGGCAAGGTGCACGCGCTGCACGTGGGCACCGCCGACGTCCGCTCCGACTGGCTGCTGTTCGTCGACGCCGACACCGAGGCCACGCCGGACCTCGTCGGCCGGCTGATCGCGGCGGCGCGGGAGCACGACGTGGACCTGGTGTCCACCGCCGGCCGGTCCACGACCTCGAACGCGGGCTGGTGGCTGCTGCTCCCACCGGTCAACACGGTGCTGTTCGAAGGCACGTCGGTGGACGGCAGCCGCGGCAAGGCGCTGGCCATCGGGCACTGCATCCTGGTCCGGCGCGAGGCGTGCGAGCGGGCCGGCGGGTGGCGGGCGATCGCCGGGTCGCGCAGCGACGACATCGACTTCGCCACGCTCGTGCGAGACACGGGCGGGCGGACCCGGTACGTGGACGGCGCGGGCGCGCTGCACACGTCCGGCCTGGCCACGTTCGGCACCACCTACCGGTCGATGCGCAAGAGCCTCGCCGCGGGCATGTCCGAGCAGGGGCCGGCGACCGCGTTCCTGGCGTTGGGCGCGATCGGTCTGGCGCACATCGCGTACGGGGCGGTGCCGATCGTGACGACCTTGCGCGGGTCGAAGCCGGGCGCCGTGGCGTGGCTGGCGCAGGCGCTGGCGCACTGGACGTACTTCCGGCGGGTCGACCAGCCCCGGGCGGCGGCGGCGATCGCGCCGGTGGCGTCGATCGCGTTCGGGGTGTTGGCGCTGGACACGGCCTGGCGGTCGCTGCGCGGCGGCGCGACGTGGAAGGGCCGTGACATACGGGACTGAGCCGCGCGTGCCAGGCTGGAGACCGTGGTCGACCCGCTGAGAGATCCCGACGACCCCGAACTGCTCGACCCGTACCGCGCCCGCGAGCTGGCCGGTCTGGTGGAGGCGGCGCGGCTGGCGTCCGGCGCGGTCCGGTACGGCCGGATCGGTCGGGTGGGCTGCGCGCAGGTCGTGGTCAACCCGGACAACCCGCTGCCGCTGGGCAACCACGCGTGCGCGCTGGACGGGTCGTCCGCCGAGGTCGCCGGGACGTTGATGCGCTTGGAGCAAACGTTTGCGGACGTGGGTCGGGCGGAGGCGGTGGTGTACGCGTCGCCGACCACGGTCGCCGAGATCGAGGGCATCGCGGACGACGCCGGCTGGTACGCGGTCGAGGAGGCGCTGGCGGTCGTGCACCGCGGGCCGGCGGAGTTCGCGCCTCCCGTGCGGCGGGCGGTCGACGCCGACCTCGACGGCATGGCCGCGTTGCTCGCCGATGACCTGGGCGCGGAACCCGTGCGGCTGGCCCGGCACCTTGCCCAGCGGCAGGACGACCCGCGGTGCGTGTTCCTCGCGGTGGACGACGGCGACCGGCTGGCCGGGTTCGCGAGCGGGTTCGCCGACCGCGGGGTGGGGCTGGTGGAGCACGTCGTGGTGCGGCCCGCGCGGCGGCGGCGCGGGGTCGGGTCGGCGCTGGTCAGCGCTTGTGTGGCGGTTTTGCGCGATCTAGGGGCGTTGCTGGTCGCCGCGCACGTGGCGGAGGGCGGTGCGGGGGAGCGGTTCGCGGAGGCGTGCGGGTTCGGAAGTGGTTATCCCGTAACCGCTTATGCACGCAGGGTCGACGAGTTGTTGGATTGAGTATTTGTTTGACCCTTCGCATATCCTTAGCACAGCTAACGGAGATCGGGAGGGTGCCCAGTGCCGGGGATCGAGATCAAGTCCAAGCCCCGGCTGCCGAGCGAGGTGTGGGTGCTCGTCGCGGCGAGCTTCATCATCGCGATCGGCTTCGGCATCGTCGCGCCCGTCCTGCCCGCCTACGCCAAGGGCTTCGACGTCGGCACCACCGCGGTCTCCGCGATCGTCAGCGCGTTCGCCCTGGTCAGGCTGCTCTTCGCGCCGTTGAGCGGGCGGCTGGTGACCCGGTTCGGCGAGACCCGGATCTACGTGTGGGGCATCCTCATCGTGGCCGTCGGCACGGCTGCCTGCGGGTTCGCCACCGCGTACTGGCAGCTGCTGGTGTTCCGGTCGTTCGCGGGCGTCGGCTCGACCATGTTCACGGTGGCCGCCGTGGGCCTGCTCATCCGCATCACGCCGGCCCCGCTGCGCGGTCGCGCGTCCGGGCTGTGGGCGACCGGGTTCCTGCTGGGCAACATCGCCGGACCGATCGTCGGCGCGGGCCTGGCGGAGATCTCCATCCGGGTGCCGTTCGTGGTCTACGCGGTCGCGCTGATCGTCGCCGCGCTGGTGGTGTGGTGGTTCCTGCGCCGGTCCACGCTGGCCGCGCTGGACTCCGCCCCGCAGGCCGCCATGACCGTCCGCCAGGCCCTCGGCTCGTCCGCCTACCGCGCGACGCTCGCGTCCGGGTTCGCCAACGCGTGGGCGGTGTTCGGCGTGCGGATCTCGCTGGTGCCGCTGTTCGTGGTGGAGGCGCTGTACGGGAGCCCGGCCGTGGCGGGCATCTCGCTGTCGGTGTTCGCCGCCGGCAACGCGGCCGTGCTGATGATCTCCGGCAAGCTCTCCGACGGCATCGGCCGCAAGCCGGTGGCCATCGCCGGGCTCCTGGTGTCCGCCGGCGGCACGATCTGGCTCGGGTTCACCACGGACGTGACGATGTTCATGGCCGCGTCCCTCGTCTCCGGCATCGGCGCGGGCCTGCTCAACCCGCCGCAGAACGCGGTGGTCGCGGACGTCATCGGCGCGAAGGCCAAGGGCGGACCGGTG
The DNA here is from genome assembly GCF_031180885.1 of Saccharothrix sp. Taxonomy (GTDB): domain Bacteria; phylum Actinomycetota; class Actinomycetes; order Mycobacteriales; family Pseudonocardiaceae; genus Actinosynnema. The sequence continues at coordinate 13,351 of NZ_JAPSLK010000054.1, read as the reverse complement.
CTGGCCGCGTTCCAGATGGTCGGCGACTGCGGCGCCATCGTCGGCCCGCTGCTGGCCGGGCTCCTGGTCGACCACGTGTCCTACAGCGCGGCGTTCACCCTGACGGGGGCCACCATGCTGGTGGCGCTGGTGTTCTGGCTGTTCTCGCCGGAGACCCTCCCGCGCGAGCCGTCCGAGCACGTCGCGGAGGTCGTGGCGAGCGAGTGCGGGTGCATCGACGAGGGTCCCGAGGTGCCCACCGGGGAGCGCCTCGCGGGTCGTCCGCGTCAGCCGGACGCGTGAGCACTCAGGTTCCGCTCAGCATGTCTCGGTAGCCTGCGTGGCGCGTTCGACCGGGAGGAACTGACGTGGGTGGCGCTGAGCGCAACGCTCGGAAGAAGAAGCAGGAGCAGCGGGCGGCCAAGGCGGTGGCCGCGGCACGCGGGTCGAGCGGCGACCGGAACAAGGTCGTCATCGGCATCGTGGTGGTCGCGGTGCTGGCGCTGGTGGTCGTCGGCGGCGTGATCTGGACCTCCAGGTCCTCGTCGGACTCCTTGAAGCTGCCCACCGACGTGGCCGGGATCAACGCGCCGATCGTGCGCGAGGGCGGCGTCGTCGTGGTGGGCAAGGACACCGCGAAGGCCACCATCGACCTGTACGAGGACTTCCTGTGCCCGGCGTGCGGGCAGTTCAAGAAGATCTACGGGGCCGAGATCAAGCAGGAGATCGAGAAGGGCACCCTGCGCGTGCGCTACCACGCGCTGCCGTTCCTGGTGCGCCTGTCCGAGCCGGAGGGCTACTCGCGGGACTCGGCCAACGCGGCGCTGTGCGCGGCCGACCAGGGCAAGTTCTGGGAGCTGCACGAGGCGCTGTTCGCGGCGCAGCCCGAGGAGGGCGGTCCCGGGTACACCAAGGAGGAACTGGTCAAGGCCGGGACCGCCCTGGGGTTGTCCGAGGACAAGTTCAAGCCGTGCGTCGACGGGGGTGTCTTCGAGAAGGACGCCCAGGCCGAGCTGGACGCGGCGCGCGCGCAGCCGTTCTTCAAGGGCACGCCGAGCGTGGCGCACAACGGCCAGGGCGTCGACGTGGGCGACGAGAACTGGATCAAGAAGCTGGTGGGGTGAGGCCGGGGACCGGCGGCTCGCCGTCAGTCCAGCGGACCAGCCGCCGCGCCTTGCCGGTTTCCGTCCGCGGCACCGTGCCTTCGCGCACCACAACCACTTGGCACGTAAGCCCAAGATGTTCCTTGAGTGCCTTGGCCAGACTCTCTCGCACCCCCTCTTCTGCTTCTACAACAACCCAAAGTTCGGGTCGGGCAGGGCGGTCTTCAACGATCAGGTAGTGCGGGCTGACCCGTTCGTCCGCCAGCAACACCGCCTCGATCTCGGTGGGGAACACGTTGACGCCCCCGGATGACGAGCATGTCGTCCCGACGCCCCAACACTTTGCTCATCCGACGCAGGGTGCGCGGGCTGTCCGGGACGGGTGGGGCGAGCGTGGCGATGTCCCCGGTTCGGTAGCGCAGCAACGGCATCCCGGTCTTGGTCAGCGTGGTGAACACCAGTTCCCCCGGCGTCCCGTCCGGCACCGGCCGCCCGTCCTCGTCGATCGCCTCCACCAGGAAGTGATCCTCGGCAACGTTCAACATCCCTTGCCAGTCAAGCGATTCACAGGCCACTCCCGGCCCGATGATCTCGCTCAACCCGTAGATGTCCAGCGCCCTGATCCCAGCAACTCCTCGATCTGGCGCCGCATCCCCTCCGTCCAGGGCTCCGCCCCGAACACCCCCACCTTGAACGACGACTGCACACCACTTTTGCGGAGGGCCTCCCAAGGTGGATCGCGTAAGAAGGTGTGCAACACAACACATCCGGCCGCAAATCCGCCACCATCCGCACCTGCCGCTCCGTCATCCCTCCCGACAGCGGCAACACAGTGGCTCCAAGCCGCATCGCGCCGTGATGCACCCCAAGACCACCCGTGAACAGCCCGTAGCCATAGGCGTTGTGAATCAAACTCTCCCGAGTCGCCCCCGCGCCCCCGAGCGCCCGAGCCATCACCGAGGCCCTCACATCCACGTCATGCGCCGTATACGGCCACCAAGGTCGGCCGCCCACCCGTCCCAGACGACCCGTGGATGCACACGATGGGCTCACCGGTCCGCAACCCCTCCGGATAGTGGTCCCAAAGATCCTGCTTGGTCACAAACGGCAACCGCCAAAGCTCCTCCAACGAGACATCCCCCACACCCCCCACCCCAACATCGCGCAACCGCTCCCCCTGAACCCCACCAGCTCCCAGCAGCCGCCCCACCAACCCCCGCAACCGCCGCTCCTGCACCCCACGTCGAACCTCCGGCCGCACACCCCCAGCGTCCGGCTCCACCAACGCCACGGCACCCATGCACCCCGGTTTAGCAGCCAAAACGCTCCGGTGGTACCCCCGATTTCCATCCACGCGGTGGCATGTTGTACGGTATTGCCACACGAGAACGGCGGCCCAAACCGCCGGGGAACGTGAGTGGTACGGGGCTGTGGCGCAGCTGGTAGCGCATCACACTGGCAGTGTGAGGGTCAGGGGTTCGAGTCCCCTCAGCTCCACAATCGAATACAGCATACGAATCGCCCGCTGAGCTGCTTGGATGCAGTCGGCGGGCGATCTTGCTTTTGTGTCCACTATGGACTGCGGCGGCCGGTCTGGAGCAGATCTGAGCAGGCGGTCGCCCCGGACGAAATGTTGTCAGCAGTGTGCTCCAGGTCTCACTAACCTGGCTGGGTGGATCCGCCCGCGACTTTTCCATCGCTGTAGCCGCCGTCAATGTTCGACACCGTAGTCTCCTGCGCTGACATGACACGACCACTCCTGAACGACCGCGGCCTCGCGGTGGCATGCGCACTGGTCTTCGCGACCTGCCTCGGGATCGCGGCACTCGGCTTCGCCCAGATCGCATCGACCTACCAGTGGTGCGAGAGCGATGCGGCGGGACAACTGGCGTCGACGAGGGCGGTGGCCGAGCTGCGTCTTGACGCAACACCGGCCGTCGTTTGTCGAAGCGGTGAGGTGACCGTGGAGCTGCCGGTCACGCCGGCTGTGGCCGGCGTGGTGTTCGCTGTGATCGGCATGGTGATCAGTCTCGTCACGGTCGTCATCACCGCGCGGCGTGTCCGTGCTGCCCAACGGCCTTGACAGCGGAAACGGCTGCTTCGGCGATCCACCGAGGAGTCCAACTGGTTGGAGGTGCGCTGATCGACGCCCGTGACAGGGCTCCTTGCCACGGCACGATCGCCATTCGGCAGACCAGGTAGATGTCTTCCGGATTTGCGGGCGGCAGAGGAACCGGTGGTTCGGGAATGCTGAGCCATAGTCGTCTGCCACTGCGGCGATGCGATCGACGGTTTCCCACGGTATGCCGTGACGGCATGGCCGAGCGCACTGCGGACGGCTCGCTAACCCGATTCGTGTAAGGGGCCTTGAGCCTTGACGCCAGGTCGTCCTGCCGCTCACCGAGGAACCGTCGTGCTGCTCGACGTACTCGACGGCAGTCCGCGTCACCTTCGGCAGTGCGGTGCTGCGGCACTGCCGACCACGCACCGCTGGAGCGGTTGCTAGGTTCACCGCGTGCGCGTGACCCACCTCCAAGTGGATTTGGCCGATGTCGAGCACGCCGTCGGCCGGACCACCTACGACCGGGGAACCGACTACGCGCTGCGGGGCGCCGTCCTGGGCGTGGCGTGGAACGACATCGACACCGCGCTGCACGGCACGGTGCGCGGCCGGGGCGACGTCTACGAGGCGTCCGCGTACTTCGACGAAGTCGACGACGGCGTAGTCGACTTCGCCCATGGCGAGTGCACCTGCCCCGTGGGGTTCAACTGCAAGCACGTGGTGGCGCTGGTCATCGCCGCCACCCAGCGGCCACCCGGCCGCAAGAAGCCGAAGACGACCTGGGACGAGGCGTTCCAGGACCTGCTCGGGACGGGCCAGCACGCCGGCGGGGACGCGCCGCTGGCCGTCGAGCTGACGCTCGCGTCGCACAAGCCGCACACCCGGGCAGAGCCCGTCCTGAACGCGCGGATCGTGCGGCGGGGCAAGACCGGGTGGGTCGCGAGCGGACTGGGCTGGAACCAGCTCGACGCCTACCAGGTCAAGGACTACCGCGCCGCCCACGTGCGGCTGCTGCGGGAGCTGTACGGGCTGTACCTGGCCGGCACCCGCCCCGGCTACCACTCCTACTACGACGCCCGGACCATCCAGCTGACCTCGTTCGACTCCGCCAAGCTCTGGCCGCTGCTCGACGAGGCGCGGGAAGCCGGCCTGCGGCTGGTCCACGGACGCAAGTCGTGGGGCGACGTGGACGCCCCCGCGGTGGCGCGGATCGCCCTCGATGTCACCAAGGCCGGCAAAGCCGACCGGGTCCGCCCGGTGATCGAGGTGGACGGCGCCACGTCCGGGATCGAACCGATCGGCTTCATCGGCTCCGACGGCCACGGCCTGGTCTACGCGGACCCGACGTGCGCACCGGCCGGGGCCGACAGCCGCTACCGGCACTTCCGGCTCGCCCGGTTCGCCACACCGGTCCCACCAGGGCTGCAAGAACTGGTGATCGACGACAAGCACCTCACCGTCCCCCAGACCGGCCGCGACCGGTTCCGCGCCGAGATCTACCCGCGCCTGCGGCACCTGGCCCCCGTGACCTCCTCCGACGGCACCTTCACACCTCCGCACATCTCCGGCCCCACCCTCGTCGTGCACACCGAGTTCGGCGCGGGGCACGCCGTGGGCGTCGACTGGGAATGGGCCTACGAGATCGGGGACTCCCGGCTGCGCGTGCCGCTGGACGCGGCCGGGTCGGACGACGGCTACCGCGACCTCGACGCGGAACGCGCCGTGCTGGCCTCGGTCGAGCACGTCGTCCCGCACCCCGACCGGGTCGCCCTGAGCGGCCTGGACACCGTGCGGTTCGTCACCGGGACGCTGCCGCTGCTCGCTGGGCACCCCGGCGTCGAGGTCGAGACCACCGGTGAGCCGGCCGACTACCGCGAGGTGAGCGACGCGGTGTCGATCGGCGTGTCGACCACGGCACTGGCCGGGGAGACCGACTGGTTCGACCTCGGCGTCACGATCAGCGTCGAGGGCGCGCCGGTGCCGTTCGTCGAGGTCTTCTCGGCGCTGAGCCGGGGCGAGTCGCACGTGCTGCTTCCCGACGGCGCCTACTTCTCCCTCGACAAGCCCGAACTCCGCGCGCTCACCGGGCTGATCGACGAGGCCCGGACCCTCCAGGACGCCCCCGGTGGCGAACTGCGGATCAGCCGCTTCCAGGCCGGCCTGTGGGAGGAACTGGCCGGCCTCGGCGTCGTCGAACGCCAAGCGGAGGCGTGGCGGCGCCAGGTCGACGGCCTGCTGTCCGGCGAGGCCGTCCGCGCCTACCGGGTGCCCGCCACCCTCGACGCCCGACTGCGCCCTTACCAGGTCGACGGCTTCCGGTGGCTCGCCTTCCTCTGGGAAGCCGGGCTCGGCGGCATCCTGGCCGACGACATGGGGCTCGGCAAGACGGTGCAGTCGCTGGCGCTGATCTGCCACGCGAAAGCGACCCGGCCCGGCGGACCGCCGTTCCTCATCGTCGCGCCCACGAGCGTCGTGTCCAACTGGGCCGCCGAAGCGGCGCGCTTCGCACCCGGTCTGGACGTCGTCGCCGTGCCCGACACCGCCCGGCGGCGCGGCGTGCCGCTGGACGAGCTCATCGCCGGAGCGGACGTGGTCGTCACCTCGTACGCGGTGTTCCGGATCGACTTCGACACCTACTCGGCCGTGCCGTGGTCCGGACTCGTGCTGGACGAGGCCCAGTTCGCCAAGAACCACCAGTCGAAGCTCCACCAGTGCGCGCGGGCGCTCCCGGCGCCCTTCAAGCTGGCGATCACCGGCACGCCGATGGAGAACAACCTCATGGAGCTGTGGTCGCTGCTGTCGATCACCGCGCCCGGGCTGTTCCCGAACCCGGCCCGGTTCCGGGAGTACTACGGCCTGCCCATCGAGAAGCGCGGGGACGCCGACCGGCTGGCACGGCTGCGACGGCGCATCAAGCCGCTGGTCAAGCGCCGCACCAAGGAACAGGTCGTCGCCGACCTGCCCGCCAAGCAGGAGCAGGTGCTCGAAGTGGACCTGCACCCGCAGCACCGCAAGATCTACCAGACCCACCTCCAGCGGGAGCGGCAGAAGGTGCTCGGCCTGGTCGACGACGTGGACCGGAACAGGTTCACGATCCTGCAGTCGATCACCCTGCTGCGCAGGCTCAGCCTGCACGCCGGGCTGGTCGACGACCGGCACGGCGAGCTGCCGTGCGGCAAGATCGACGCGCTGGTCGGGCAGCTCCACGACGTGGTCGACGGCGGGCACCGGGCCCTCGTCTTCAGCCAGTTCACCGGCTTCCTGGACAAGGTCCGCGCCCGGCTCGACGCCGCCGGGATCGAGTACTGCTACCTCGACGGCAAGACCCGCGCCCGCGCGGCCGTGCTCAAGCGGTTCAAGGAAGGGGCCGCGCCGGTCTTCCTGATCAGCCTCAAGGCGGGCGGGTTCGGGCTCAACCTCACCGAGGCGGACTACTGCTTCCTGCTCGACCCGTGGTGGAACCCGGCGACCGAGGCGCAGGCCGTGGACCGGACCCACCGCATCGGCCAGACCCGCAACGTCATCGTGTACCGCCTCGTCGCGACCGACACCATCGAGGAGAAGGTGATGGCGCTGAAGGCGAGGAAGGCCGAGCTGTTCACCAGCGTCATGGACGACGGGGACGTCTTCGGCACCGCCCTCGACGCCGACGACATCCGCGAGCTGTTCGCACCGTCGTGAATGGCTCCCCGTCCGCCGCTGGCCACGACGCGGTCGTCGAGCCCTACGATCGTCGGACCCCGTCCCCCGCAAGGATTCGGCTACTGGCTTGCGGTAGCAAATGAGCGCAGGCCACCTGCATGAGTTCGAGATGAATATCAGCTCGGCGTTGGGAGGCTGCGTGACTTGGGCGAGTTCGTCCTCGACCGCGCGGAGACTCGCGTCCGCTGCCGGGCGAAGCAGCGCGATGTGGGTCTCGGCGGTCGACGCGCGTTCGGCGGCTTCTCCGAGTCGGTTATGACGGAGCCTTTTTCATCCTGTGGTGACCTCGTAGTTCTGTAGGACGTGGATGGCTTTGGCCGGTCGGCCGGCGCGGCGGGGGCAGCAGCGGAGCTTGCGCAGGATGCGCCAGGTTTTGAGCTGGGCGTTGGCGCGTTCGCCGGGTCCGCGCAGGCGGGCGTGGGCGCGGTTGGCGTCCTTCTGCGACTCGGGTTTGTTGCGGCCCTTGTACGGGGTGATCACGTGTCGGCTGGTCTGGTCGTAGCCGTGGTAGCCCTTGTCGCCCAGGGCGATCGGCCCGGCCCTGGCGCAGCGCGGCGAGGATGTTCCAGATCCGGGCGGCGGCGGTGTCGTGGGTGCTGCCGGGCAGATCGCCGGACACCCAGGATCGTGCCGTCCGGGGAGGCGATCACCTGCAGGTTCACCCCGTGCATCCTGTGTTTGCCGGAGTGGAACGGGCGGTCGGCGGCGATCCGGTCGATCGGGATGAGCGTGCCGTCGATCACCACGTAGGCGGTGCCCTGGCGTTTCGCCTTGCGCAGCGCGTTTCGCAGCTTCGGGGACCGCTGGGCCAGCAGCTCGACGGTTTCGTTGACGTAGCGCCAGCACGTCGTGGTCGAGACCGCGAATCCGGCGCCCACGTCGGCGAATGGCTCGCCTTTGCGCAGGTACACAAGTACCAGTAGTGCCTGCTGTCCTGGGTCGAGCTTGCGCCACACCGACCCCGGCTGCTTGCGGTGAGCGCGGACCAGCCCGGACACGAAGGTCAGGGTCTGATGTGACAACGGCAGCGCGGCACGGTAGAACAACACGTGAAGCCCCTGGCAACTGCAGAACGATCTTGGTCGAAAGCTCTGCTACCAGGGGCTTCGCCACATCCAGGCGTGGACACGCCGGTGCTCATCAACCTGTTACTCCGCAAGAAGCCTTGCCTGCCAACGCATCCAGCCCAGGATGAAAAAGGCTCAGTGGATGATGCGGTTCATCCAGCACTCGCCCGAGCGCCAGTCGGAGAACCTGGAGCTGTGGAGCAAGTTCCACGAGGTCGTGGTCAAGGCGTTCGAGCAATACCAGCTGCCAGTGATCGAGCTGGGCAAGAGCACGCCCCGCCAGGCGGTGTGCCAGGTCTTCGAGAAGGTCAACACCGGTGGCGTCACCCTGACCGTCTTCGAGTTGCTGACCGCCACCTTCGCCGCGGACGTCTTCGACCTCCGCCAGGACTGGGCTGACCGTCGAGCGCAGTGGGCCGGCAAGTACGGCATCCTCTCCGAGGTCGCCAACACTGACTTCCTGCAAGCGGTCACATTGCTGGCCACGTACGAACGCCACCGAGCCGCCACGAGACCGGCAGGGACGAAGCCACCGTCCCGCGCATCGGCTGCCGACGGGCGGACATGCTCAACCTCATCCTCCCTGAGTACCGCAAGTGGGCACCCGCCGTGACGGACGGCCTCAGGTCAGCCGCCCAGTTCCTGCACTCCCAGCACATCTTCGACACCCGGTTCCTGCCCTACGGCAGCCAGCTCATCCCCATGTCCGCCATCTTCAGCCTGCTCGGCACGAAAGCTGAGACCGTCGGTGCGCGACGGAAGATCTCGCGCTGGTACTGGTCTGGTGTGTTCGGCGAGCTCTACGGCGGCACGACCGAGACACGTTTTGCGCGCGACGTGCCCGAGGTTGTGGCATGGGTGACCGGTCACGGCGAGGAACCCCGCACCGTCCAGGAAGCCCAGTTCTTCTCCAGCCGACTGTGGTCCCTGCGGACCCGCGGCTCCGCCGCCTACAAGGGTCTCTACGCGCTGCTGCTCAAGGCGGGGCCCGTCGACTGGGGCACTGGGTCCGACATGTCCGACGAGAACTACTTCGACAACGCCGTCGACATCCACCACGTGTTCCCTAACCCGCCGCTTTCGTGCGAATTCGGCGTGGCGGGTGTCGATCACGGAGAAAGGTGCTCTGAACTGCGACGATACGACTTGCTGAGGGTCATGTCCGTACCAGTTCAGGAGCTGGCCCTGATCCCCGCCGCCGCGTGGACACCGGCCTACGACGACGAGGGCGTCCCGCGTGACGGGGCGTGGGTCGCCGAGCCCACCGGAGTGCTCGACCTGTCGTCCTGGCCGAAAGGGATGCGGGTGTTGGTCCGTAAGGAACGGCCACATCCCGGCGCCCAGCTGCGGTTCACCGACGCCGACGGGCTCCGCCTGACCGCGTTCGCCACCAACACCGCCAAGGGGCAACTGGCCGACCTGGAACTGCGCCACCGCCGCCGTGGCCGGTTCTGCCATTCGACCATGCCCTCGACCACCTTGTCGGTGATCGTGGAGATGGTCTGGCGGGAGACCTCGGCGCCGTAGACCTCGGCCGGATGCGCGAAGATCTCCCCGGTGGTCAGGCCCTTCGCCGACAGCGAGACGACCATCTCGTCCACGCCGGTGAGCCGCTTCTGCCGCTTGGCCACGATCCGCGGCTCGAACTCGGCGTTGCGGTCGCGCGGCACGTCGATCTCCACCGGCCCGATGTCGGTGAGCACGGTCTTCGAGCGGGTGCCGTTGCGCGAGTTACCGGTTCCCCGACCGGCCGGGTCGTGCTTGTCATAGCCCAGATGGTCGGTGATCTCTCCTTCCAGGGCCGACTGCGCATGGTCTGGCGCAAGCTCAAAGAACTGGCCGACAAGCTGCGCCGTAGAGATTCTGATCCGCAACTCAAGGATCCGCGTGAGGCGGAGCGGCGGCGCAGCGATCAGGAGAAGCAGGACCTCGTCGCCGAAGCCAGGGACAACGGCGTCAAAATTTCGCCGGAGAAGGTCGTCGAGATCGGTAGGGACCCCAACGGGAAGATCGTCTTCCTTGAAGAGGGCGGCACCAACCCCCGTACCAACAAGGAGTCCGGCCTCGCGCACGTGATGAAGCACCGAGACGAGTTCGTGGCGGCCGGCATACCGGAGGGCGAGATCGCCGAGGTGGTGCACCGCGCCGCCACCGAGGGCAAGTACACCGGCTACTACCAGGGCAAGCCACCTGGACGGCCGATCTTCGAGGTTCAGTACGGTGGGCAGACGCACTACGTCACGGTCCAGATCGGTGACAACGGCTTCATCGTCGGTGCCAACATGCGCAGCGCGGACACGCCCTTCAAGGGCGCCCAACGTGATCCGCGTGCGGATGCGGACCCGGACTACCGAGGTTGGGGAGAATGAGCAGGCTGGTTTCGATCCGTGTGGCGCCCGAGTGGGGTGCATTCCCGTTCTGGGTCCGCGTCCCCGGTGAAGTGATCCCCGACAACTGCTCGGCTGAGCGACTGGTGTCCGAGTACGGGGCGCCTGAGGACTTGGCGGCTGCTATCGATGCCTGGGACGACGAGTTCCAGGCCGTCTACAACCGCAGCGACCCGGAGAGCTCGGGCTTCCCCGACGAGGCGACCACGGCGGCGTGGCACGAACGGGGTGAGCGGTTGGCCGAGCGGTTGGCTGCGGCACTGCGTGTGCGAACCGAGTTCCACACCGCGCGTGGGGACCGCGTGTTCGGCGGTTGACGTCGGCGCTGACGGCCGCCATTCACACCGCAGTGTGTGGAGCAAAGCTGGAGCAGACGGAAGAGTTGAACGACGTGCGACGGCTTCGAACGGCGGTGAACGGCACCGGCTGACGTGGCCGTTCTCTGCTTGTGCTGGTCAGGGCACTTGGTGGGCCGCGCTGGCAGTGTGAGGGTCAGGGGTTCGAGTCCCCTCAGCTCCACAAGTTGAAATAGTACGCAAATCGCCCGCTGACCTGCGGTAATGCAGGTGGCGGGCGATCTTGCTTTTGAGGGTCTGTTGTGGACTGGACTTGCCGATGTGGAGCAAATCTCGAGCAGGCGCTCGCTCCGCACAAAATGGTGTCAGCGGTGCTCCAGGTCTCAGCAACCGGCACTGGATGATCCGCTGGAAACTTTCGGTCGCCGTAGTCGCCGTCAATGTTCAGCGCTGGTGCTATGACCGCAGGATGAGCAGTGGGCCTGCGACTACGGCACTGTGCGGACCGCGGCCACCAGTTGGGCCAGATCGACCTGCAATCGATCAGCGAGCTTTCGCACCTGAGGCGGAGCGGCGTCCAGCGGGTGCTGACTCACCGCGGGTGGGAGCCCTTCCGGGTTGCCGAGCAGCAACAGCGGGGTGCCCAGTGGCGAGAGTCGGTAGACACGCCACCTGGGTGCGGTGGACTCGGCGAAGAAGATCGTGGCGCCATCGCGGAGTACCAGGGCAGCCCTGTCGGCGTTGCGGGCAAGGACGGCGGACTGTTTGCCTGCCACGGTCGCCGCTTGGGCGGCGGTGCGTCGCGGGTTGCGGAATTCGCCGTCCACGACCCAGACACCGTCCATCAGCTGTGCGCGCAGCCCGGCCTGTGCGAAGGCTGCCCGGAGTTCGGCTCGTGGGTCGTCGACGACCGCCTCGGCGAGGTGGATGATCTCGTCCACCTCCGATTCGGACACCACCCTGGCGTGTGCCTGGGCGGCGCTGTGGAGGTATTCCACCGCCAGTCGGCGGTCGGCGAACGCCACGAACTCGCGTGCGGCCTCCCAGGCGGCTTTGGCAATGATGTCGCGTTCACGTCCGCCGTGCGGCGAAGCGTCCTGGAAGAGCAGGGCGAGGCACACCGCCGTCAACGAGCATTGGTAGGAGATGGTGCGTCCGGGAAGCGCATCGGTCTCGTCGTCGTCGGGTAACAGTGCGTGGACGAGGTCCCGGACTTCTGCCCGCCAGCTTTCCTCGGTTCCCCACACGCCCGCGGCGAGGAGATCCAGGTAGAGGAGGACGACGGTCATCCGCAGTTCCAGCGGTGGACGGGCGGGACGGGACACCGCTTTGACCCACCGCGTCGCCCAGGTCCGCAGCTTGCGGTGTTCGGACGGCGGGATGGTCCGGTGCGCTGAGTCGGGTGCGATCTCGGCGTCTACGACGTCCTCGTCCTCGCCGTCGGCGAGTTCGGTGTCGTCCGGGTCCGCTCCGACCGTCCACCTGGTGACCGAGCCTTCGGGCAGCCGCAGAGGGGAGGGGAAGACCAGTCCCGTCAGCGAAGGGCCGATCATTCCCTCCACCTGGTGCAGCCAGGCACCCCAGCGGTCCTCGGAGGAGGTGACTTCGACTGGTGACGATTGCGTCCGCAGCGGAGAGGCGCCGGTCGCCGGCCGCTGCGACACCTGGCTGAGCAGGCGCAGGAGATCGGCGTTGAAGCGGGCGGCCAGCACCGGGTCGGTGATGGTTCTGTCCAGTTCGTAGTCGCGGACGAGACGAGGGCGTTCGGACTCGTCCGCGCGCGGCAGGCACCGCACGGGATCCGTCAGGTACACCGCGGAGGACACCACGCGCTCACCCGAGACCTCCACCCAGGCGCGCACGGCGCCGCCGAGCTGTTCCGGCGCCGGGAACCGCACGGTCGCCGAAGTCTCCCCGTCGGGCCGCCAGACGTGGAACGCCCTCCAGGTCCCAGGGGTGCCGTCGGGGGAGGATTCGATGGTGACCGGCTCACGTGCGGTGGTGGTCAGCTCCACGACCAGGTCGTGCTCTTGGCGTCGCGCCCCCAGCAGCACCAGCGTGACCGCGCGACGAGGTTGTGTTGCCACCACCTGGGCCTCGCTGGGCGGGATGGTGGTCGCCGCGGTGCCTTCCGGCAGCAGACTGCTTGAGACGGGTGCGAGAGCGACCAGTTCGCAGTTGCCACCCGTCGCGGTGGTGCTCAGCAGCGCGGCCGCTGTGCAGTTCGCGCTGCCCACCAAAGCCGTGATGGCCCCATCGGCGACCCACTCCACGAGCTTGCCGTGACAAGTGCGGCTTTCGTCGAGCAATCGGAAGCCCGCCGTCGGTACGGTCGTCGCGACCTGTGCAAGGGCAGCCGCGTCGTACTGCGACAAACTCGGTTGCAGGGCAACGTCCAGTACGGCTGGGGAGAACCGGTTGACCAGCGCTCGCAGGGCCGCGGCCGGTGGGTCGAAGAACGGCGAGCTGACACGCAGAGCGTCCACCGGGCCGGTCGGCAGCTCGCTGAGGATCGGCTGCCACAGGTTGCCGAAGATCCTCAAGTCCGGGAGCGAGTCGTCGACCTCGTCGGGCGCCACGTGGCCGCCCACGCGGACGACCGCGTCCGCGATCCACGTGGGCATCGCGACCACCTCGGGTAGATCGACCAACCAGGCGGCGAGGGCGCGTTGCGCGGCCGGTCCCTGTCGCGTCGAGGTGCGCAGCACCAGCCAGATCTCCTGGTTGTGCCCCCACCCGGACCACGTGGGGTTGC
>NZ_JAPSLK010000053.1 GCF_031180885.1 Saccharothrix sp. | reverse complement strand
GCCAACCACGCTGCGGGCCGGGTTCCGCAAAAACTTTTGCTCGTACCTCGCAAAACTTTTTGACTCCACCCGACCCGCAGCGTGGTAGCCCTTCGGGCAGGCCATACGGTGGGGGAACCGAAGCCCCGCCTGTGGCTGATAGCCAGCCCGCCGCGCGGAGCGCGGCGAAAAGCCGCGATGGTGGGGTGGGACGGAGGGCTAGGCCTTCACGACGAACGGGGCCACCGAGGACAGCTTCTCGCAGGTCTCCTCGAACTCGCGCTCCGGTGTCGAGTCCGCCACGATGCCCGCGCCCGCGCGCAGCCACGCCCGGTCGGAGTCCTGGTAAACCGCGCGCAGCACCAAGGCCGCGTCCAGCGAGCCGTCGTGGCCGACGGTGACGACCGCGCCCGAGTACAGGCCCCGGGCCTCGTCCATGCGGGAGATCGCGTCCAGGGACTCGCGCTTCGGGATGCCGGACGCGGTCACCGCCGGGAACACCGCCTCCAGCGCGTCCCACGCCGTGCGGCCCGCGGCCAGGTCGCCGTTGACCAGGGACGCGAGGTGCTGCACGCTGCCCCGCTCCTTGATGCCCATGAAATCCCCGACCCGCACCGACTCCGGCGCGCAGATCCGCCTCAGCTCCTCCTGCGCGGTCCGCACGGACACCGCGTGCTCGAAGACCTCCTTGGGGTTGGTCTCCAGCTCGGTGCGCGCCGCCGCGTCGACCTCCGCGCCCCGGCCGAACGCGCGGGTGCCGGCCAGCGGCTGGGTCACGACCCGGCCCTCGGCGTCCACCGACACGATGATCTCCGGGCTGAACCCGGCCGCCTCCAGACCGTCCAGGCGCAGCACGAACGACCGCGCCGGGGTGTTGCCGCGCCGGCCCAGCTCGTAGGTCGCCACGATGTCCACCGGGAACGGGATGCGCACCGACCGGGACAGGATCACCTTCTGGTACTGCCCCTGCCGGATCTCCTTCACCGCCTGCGCCACCCGCTCGCGGTAGCTGGCGCCGTCCGACCGGATGTCCACCGGCTCGGCCGCCGGCACACCCGCGCCGAACCCCCCGCCGAGCACCTCGCGCACCCGGTCCAGCTCACGCGCGTCGACCCCGCGGACCACCGCCCGGCCGTCGCCCAGGGTCACCTCGGTGCGCGGCACGATCAGCCGCACGATCTCCCCCACCGGCGCGTCCGCACCGCGCAGCGCCAGCCCCGGGACCAGCCCGGAGAACGCGAAGTCCACCCGCCCGTAGGCGCGCCACCCCTGCACCGGCAGCCCCGCGAGCGCGTCCCCCAACGCCTGCCCGGGCGACCCCGTCCAGGCGCGTTCGACCTGGTCACCGGCGTGGGAGACGCGCACGTGCCCGGCGTCCAGCGTCACCGTCGCCAACGCGCCACCCGCGAACGTCCACGCTCCCCCGCGCTCGTACACCACGTAGTCGTCGAACCCGGCCCGCGCCAGCCGCCCCACCAGCTCCAGCGGATCAGCCGACCCCGTCGCGATCTCTTCCAGGGCGTACTCGGTCACACCAAACTCCTCGGTCTCGGCGCCGGTCCACGGCAGGGCAAACCAAGGCCACCCTAACCTAAGTTAGGCCACCCTGGGTTGCCCTGTTCGGCCCGAACCCCGGCCGGATGGATCACACTTGACGCGCGCGAGTGCCACCGCCATCGGCGGTCCACAGTGGACCGGGCCGGACCGGCGGTGTCGAGGAGGAAGGCTCGAGGTAGTCGCGTTCGATGCGCGCGGCTGCGCGGTCGGCAGCGGGGCATGAGAGAAGGTGCGGGCGGGTCCCCGCGAGGCGTGAGGGTGCGCCGACGCCAGGTCCCTGATCGCCACCACGGCGATCCGTGGTCGACCTGGTGCGTCGGCGCACCTTCCGACGTCGACCGGGGCGCGGCGACTGCCCGCCCCGGGAACCCGTCAGGCGGGCGTCGTGCCGCTCGCCGAACTCCGGCGCGCGTCGTCGCCGTGCGCGGACTCCGAGGTCGAGCCCGCGGGGGACGTCGTGGGCTGTGCGGTCCAGTCCGCGGCCAGCCGGGTGCGGCGGGGGTTGGCGACGGTGCGTCGCGCGTCCAGCTCGTGCATCATGATCCTTTCAACCGAATGGCGCATCCTTTCATTACCTGCCGCCGATACCGGTCAAACGGAGAGATACGTCACTCGACGAAACGCGTACGCCTGCGCCGAACGGCTACAGCCACCGGTGGCCGGCGGCGCACACGCCGAGTTGGAAGCGCGACCGCACCCCCAGCAACGTCTGCAAGCGGGCGATCTTGCGGTGCACGGTGCGGGTGCTCACGCCCAGTTCGCGGGCGATGGCGCGGTCGGTGGCGCCGGTGGCCAGCAGGGCCATCAGCCGCAGGGTCTCGGCGGTGGGTTCCGGTCCCACCTCCACCACCTCGGGCATCGGGATCAACCGTCCTCGCGGCGGGCGAACGCGGCGTCGAAGGCCGCTGCCGGCGGGTCGAACAGCAGTCCCCGGATGAACCGCACCGCCTCCTCCGCGCCGCGCAAGCGGTCCATGCCGGCGTCCTCCCACTCCACCGAGATCGGGCCCCGGTAGCCGATCGCGTTCAGCGCCCGGAAGCACTCCTCCCACGGCACGTCGCCGTGACCCGTCGACACGAAGTCCCACCCGCGGCGCGGGTGCGCCCACGGCAGGTGCGACCCCAGCCGCCCGTTGCGGCCGTCGAAGCGCTTCTTGGTGTCCTTGCAGTCCACGTGGTAGATCCGGTCGGCGAAGTCCAGGATGAACCCGACCGGGTCCAGGTCCTGCCACACGAAGTGCGACGGGTCCCAGTTCAGTCCGAACGCCGGCCGGTTGCCCACCGCGTCCATCGCCCGCCGGGTCGTCCAGAAGTCGTAGGCGATCTCCGACGGGTGCACCTCGTGCGCGAACCGCACCCCGACCTCGTCGAACACGTCCAGGATCGGGTTCCACCGCCGCGCGAAGTCCGCGTACCCCTCCTCGATGACCTCTTCCGGGACCGGCGGGAACATCGCCACGTACTTCCAGATCTTCGACCCGGTGAACCCGACGACCGTGTCCACGCCGAGCTTGGCCGCCGCCCGCGCGGTGTCCGCCATCTCCTCGGCGGCCCGCTTCCGCACCCCCTCGGGCTCGCCGTCGCCCCAGATCCGCGCGGGCAGGATGGCCTGGTGGCGGAAGTCGATCGGGTCGTCGCACACCGCCTGCCCGACCAGGTGGTTGGAGATGGCGAACGCCTTCAGGCCGTGGCGGTCGAGCTGGGCGAGCTTCGCCTCGACGTACCCGTCGTCGGCCACCGCCCGGTCGACCTCGAAGTGGTCGCCGGAACACGCGATCTCCACCCCGTCGTACCCCCACCCGGCGGCGAGCTCGCACACCTCGTCGAACGGCAGGTCCGCCCACTGCCCGGTGAACAACGTGATCGGCCGGCTCATCGCTGCGACTCCTTCACAGGCATCCCTTGCAGTTCCAGCAGAAGGTCACGCACCTCGACCGCCTCCACGCGGTCGCGGTCCAACGGCTCCGAGCACAGCAGCACCGGCCCGTCCTCGGCCCGGTCGGGCAGGCGGCCGTGCGTGCCCCGGACGCACGACGGGTCCAGCGGCACCACGTCCATCGCGTACCGCAGCCCCACCTTCTTGCGCACCAGGTTCAACCCCGCGCGGGCCTTGGCGAACCGGTCCGCCGGGTCGAAGAACAGCTCCGCCGGGTCGTAGCCGGGCTTGCGGTGGATGTCCACACCCCGCGCGAAGTCCGGCGCCCGCGCGTCGTCGAGCCAGTAGTAGTAGGTGAACCAGGCGTCCGGCTCGGCCACCGCGACCAGCTCACCGGACCGCTCGTGGTCCAACCCCACCGACGCCTGCGCCTCACGCCCGTGCACCTCGTCCACGCCCGGAAGCTCCGCCACCACCGCACGGGCACGCGGGATGTCGGCCGGGTCCCGGACGTAGACGTGGGCGACCTGGTGGTCGGCCACGGCGAACGCGCGGGACGTCCACGGGTCCAGGTACTCCATGCCCGCCTGGGTGTAGACCTCCAGCAGCCCCGCCCGGCGCAACGCCCGGTTGACGTCCACCGGCCGCCGCGCCTCGGTGATCCCGTACTCCGACAGCACGACGATCGTGGCGTCCAGCCCCAACAGCGGCTTCAACGCCCTGTCCACATCGGACGCCGCCCGACGCGCCTCGGGGGACGACGGCCCGAACCGCTGGAGGTCGTAGTCCAAGTGCGGCACGTAGACCAGCAGCAGGTCCGGACGTTCCTGCGCCCACACCCGCAACGAAGCACCCACGATCCACTCGCTGGACTTCAGCGCCGCCGTCGGGCCCCAGTACTGGAACAGCGGGAACTCCCCCAGCGCCCCGGTCAGCCGGTCGTGCAGCTCGGGCGGCCGGACGTAGCAGTCGGGCGACTTGCGGCCGTCGGCGTGGTAGATCGGGCGCGGGGTCACGGTGATGTCGGTGGACGCGCCCATCGCGTACCACCAGCACACGTTCGCCGCCTTGTACGAAGGCGCGAACCGCCGCGCGGTCTCCCACACCTTCTCACCCTGCACCAGCCGGTTGTGCTGCCGCCACAGGTGGACCTCGCCGAGGTCGCGGAAGTACCACCCGTTGCCGACGATCCCGTGCTGCGCGGGCGTCAACCCGGTCAGGAAGGTCGCCTGCGCGCTGCACGTCACCGCCGGGAGCACGGTCCCGAGCGAGGCCCGACCGGACAGCGCCGAAAGGTTCGGCATGTGCGGCAACAGCGCCGGCGTCAAGCCGACGACATCGATCACCACCAACGGCTTCACACCGCCACCCCCGTCGTCAGGTGCTCATGAGCCCACGCCAGTTCGGCCGCGATGCCCTCGGTCAGGTCGCCCGCGTCCGGCAGGACCGTCCACGTGTAGGTCTCCACCTCGACGTGGACGTCCCCGTCCAGCGCCACCACGGCCGCGACCAGCACGTCCGTCGTGGACCGCAGCGCACCGCCGGGCTCGGCGTGCAGCGGCACGTGGAAGTGCACGCGCCACGGGTGCTCGCCGGGCAGTTCCTCGAACGCCTCGGGCAGGTCGTCGGCCGCCAGCACCCCGTCCGGCGCGTTCTCCCGGACCTGGTGCAGGTACCTCGGTTCGGCGAAGGCCGCCAGCTCCGCCCGGGCCGCGCGCGGGTCCCGCACCTCCAGCGCCGCCGACGCCTGCACCTTCACCACGGGCAGCCCGGACCGCCGGATCAGCTCGACCGTCTCCACCGGGTCGGCGAACGACACCGCGAGGTGGCAGGTGTCCAGGCACAGCCCGATGACCTCGGGGTCCACGCGGCCCGCCAGCCACCCGACCGCGTCGGCCACGGTGTCCAGCACGCACCCCGGCTCGGGCTCGACCGCGAGCCGCACGGGCCGGTCCGAGGACCGCAGGAACGAGGTCAGCTCGGACAACGCGGCCTCCGCGTGGGCGTCGTCCTGTTCGGTCCACGGCTCCCGCCACGCCAGCGGCAACGTCGAAATGCTGCCGTAGGAGGCGCAAGCCGGCATCAGGTCGGCCAGGACGGTCGCGCAGTCCTTGGTGTAGGCCAACCGGCGCGGATCGACCCAGTTCGGCTGGTACACCGCGTGCTTGACCACGGTGTCGTGGAAGTCGCCGTACGGGAAGGCGTTGAGCGTGCTCACCGACAACCCACGGGCGGTCAACTCGTCGCGGAAGCCCCGCCGTGCCACCGGGTCCGCCGCCAGACCCCGGGCCACGGACGCGGGCAACCACAGCCCGAGCGGCAGCACGTCCACGCCTAACCGCGCCCGCACACCAACGGCGTGCCGGTCGAGCTGGTCGAGGATGCCCGCCAGGTCGTGCGCCGGGTGCACGTTGGTGCAGTAGGCGATCACCGCTCACCCCGCAGCACCGAGTTCCCGGTGCCCGCGTGCACGGCACCCACCTCCTCGACGTCGAGCAGCAATCGTCCGCTCTGCCCGTAGAACTCGACCGGATTGCGCCAAAGCACCTTGTCCACATCGGACTCGTCGAACCCGGCCGCCAGCATCGCCAGCCCGGTCTTGTGCGTTTTCAACGGGTCCGAACGACCCCAGTCGGCGGCGGAGTTCACCAGGACCCGGTCGGTGCCGTACTCCTTGAGCAACGCCACCATCCGGTCCTCGTCCATCTTGGTGTCCGGGTAGATGGAGAACCCCATCCAGCACCCGGAGTCCGCGACCGCCTTGATCGTGGTCTCGTTCAGGTGGTCCACCACGACCATCCCGACCGGGACACCGGACTCGCGCACCACGTCCAACGTCCGTTGCGTCCCGGCCTTCTTGTCCCGGTGCGGGGTGTGCACGAGCACGGGCAGTTCGTGCAGCAGCGCCAGTTCGAGCTGGCGGGCGAAGACGTCGTCCTCCTCGGGGGTCATCGAGTCGTAACCGACCTCCCCCACCGCGACGACGCCGTCCTTGACCAGGTAGCGCGGCAGGACGTCCAGCACCTCCACGCACCGGGGATCGTTGGCCTCCTTGGGGTTCAGCGCGATCGTGCAGTGGTGGGCGATGCCGTACTGGGCGGCGCGGAACCGCTCCCAGCCCACCAGCGAGTCGAAGTAGTCCACGAACGACCCCACCGACGTGCGCGGCTGCCCGAGCCAGAACGCCGGTTCCACCACCGCGCGCACACCGGCCGCGTGCATCGCCTCGTAGTCGTCGGTGGTGCGGGAGGTCATGTGGATGTGCGGGTCGAAGATGCGCATCAGACGGCCTTTCGGAGCAGGGCGAGGGCGTCGTCGGGGACCGCGCGGCCGGCGGCTTCGCGTTCGTCGGCGAACGCGGCCACCATCCGCAGCAGCTCTTCGTCGGTGCGCGCGGCCAAGCCCGCCACCACGTCCAGCGGGACACCCATGAACAGGCACTTCAGCACGCCGTGCCGCCACGAGTGCTGATCGAGGTGGTCGCGCGCGAACGGCCCGAGCGCCGCCGCGACCAGCCCGGTCTCGTTGGTCCGCAAGGCGTCCTTGACCAGCTCGACCCCGACCTCGGGCACCCGCGCGCCGACCGGTCCGAGGGCGCGCAGCACCGCCCGCCGCTCCGCCGAGCTGCCGTGCCGGTACAGCGTGGTGAGGGTTCCCGCCAAGTCGCCGGGGTATGCCTCCAGCAATCGCACCCGCAGGTCGTCCTCGCGCGCCCGGTCCACCCGGCCCGCGCCCGCGAACAGGCGTTCCAGCGACGCGGGGTCGGCGCGCACCTCCCGTTCGGCCGCCGCCACCCAGGACGCGGTCCGCAGCGCGGTGAACGACCGCCGGGCCACGTCGGGCGCGGCGTGGCTGTGCCGGGGCAGTTCGACGGCGGCGACCCCGGTGTAGCCGATGTCGGTGAGCGCGCTGAGCGTGGCGGGCAGGTCGAGGTGCCCCTCACCGAACTCCAGGTGCTCGTGCACGCCCGGCAGCATGTCGTCCAACTGCACGTTGACCAGCAGGTCCCCGGCCCGTCGGATGCAGGCCGCCGCGTCCACGGGTTCGACGGCCACGCAGTGCCCGACGTCCAACGTGATCCGCAACGCCTCGGGCTCCCCCAGTTCGGACCGCAGCCGCAGGGCGTCTTCCAGCCGCTCCACGAGCATCCCGGGCTCCGGTTCGAGCCCCAACGGCACCGGCGGCTCGCTGTCCAGCACCGCCGAGACCCCGGCCTTCAACCGGTCCCAGGAGGTCCCGATGCCCGACCAGAACGACACGCAGTCCGACCCCAGGTCGGCGGCGATCTTCAGCGATCGCACCAGGAAGTCCACCCGGACCTCCTGTGACTCGCTGACCAGGGTCGGGTGGTGCTTGCGGTACGGGTCGAGCAGGAAGCGCGCCCCGGTCTCCACCACCGACCGCAACCCCAGCTCCGAAAGCCGCGCCGCGACCCGCTTGGTCTGTGCGGCGACGTCGTCGGCGAACGGGTCGAGGTGGTGGAGGTCGAGGGTGAGCGCCACGGCGGTGTAGCCCAGGTCCGCGATCACCGCCAGGGCGTCGTCCAGGCGGTGGTTGGCGAACCCGTTGGTGCCGTACCCCAGGTGGAACGTCATGTGGGACCCACCTTCCGGCTGAGCCGGCGCGCCAGCGGCAGCACCAGCGGCACGAAGGAAGCGTTGCGGGACAAGGCGGACTGGAGCAGCACCATGCCGTGGATGCCGGCCTTGGTGGCCGCCCGCGCCGAGCCCGCCGACGGGTCGCGGACCGCCGCCCACTGCGCGCTGCCAACCGACGCGGCATACCCCAGCGCGGACGCGGCCCCCATCAGGCCGGGCTTGCGGACGAGAGCCGCCAAGGCCGTCGCCACCGTCCCGGACAGCACGGCTCCGGCGATCCGGGGCGAGGTGCCGTGCACTTCGCCGCGCGAGAGCACGGTGACGCCGAGGGTGTGCGCGGCCATCAACGCGGCGGGCAACACGGCCCGCCCGCCCAGCAACACGTCCAACCCCCGGCACGCGGCCATCGCGAACGGCCCGGCGGCGGTGTCCTTCAGGACCGTGTCGTAGCTCCACACGGCGGCGGCCAGCGGCACGGCGTTGCGCCCCGCCACGGCCGCGAGCCCGACACCGACCGCCGTCAGACCCGCCGCGGTGGCCAGCGCGGCCTCCGGGCTGATCCGGCCGGACGGGATCGGGCGCTCGGGCCGTTCCACCGCGTCCACGTCGCGGTCGGCCCAGTCGTTGAGCGCCATCCCCGCCCAGTACAGCGCGACCGACGCCAGCGGCAGCAGCAACCGGCGGCCCCGCAAGGGTTCCGGCGCGCCGACCAGCGTGTCCCCCAGCACGGTCAACGCCGCCGGCGCCCGCACCAGCTCCAGGTACGCCCTCATCGGCCCAACCCCGCCGCCCACCGGTACAGCTCCTCGGTCTGGGCGGCGAACCGGTGCTCGTCGCTGCCCAGCGGGTCCTTGAAGAAGAACCCCAACGCCCTCAACACCCCGACCTCACCCGCCTTGTGCGCGGCGGCGGTCAGCCGGGCCAGGTCCAGCACCAGCGGCGCGGCCAGCGAGGAGTCCAGGCCGGTCCAGGTGAACTGGAGGCTCATCCGCGCGCCCAGGAACCCCTCGAACGACACGTGGTCCCACGCGGTCTTGACCTCGCCGAGGTCGGGGACGTTGTCGATGTGCAGCGGCGCGGGCACCGGCTCGCCCAGCAGGGCCTCCAGCCCGCGCGCCTTGGACCGCAGCTTGCTGTCCGCGTGCGCCGGGTCCTCCAGGGTGGCGCCGTCCCCGCCGCCGAGCAGGTTCGTGCCCGCCCACGACCGCACGCGCAGCGCCCGCCCGGTGAACATCGGCGCGAGCACCGTCCGCACCAGCGTCTCACCGGTCTTGCCGTCCCGCCCCGCGTAGGGCAGGCCCTCCTGACGGGCCAACGCGTCCAGCGCGGGCAACGCGATCCCGGTGGACGGGGTGAAGTCGACGAACGGGCAGCCCGCGTTCAGCGCCGCGTACGCGGCCAGGGAACTCGGCGGCAGCACCCGTTTCGCCGGGTCGGCCAGCGCTTTCTCCAACGCGCCCAGGTGGTCGTGGGCGGGCACGTGCGGCACGGGCGGTTCGGTCGAGGACACGTTCACCACGACCACCCGGGCCAGGCCGTGCCGGTCGCGGAACGCGGTGATGTCCGAGGCCAGCCGCCGGGCGGCGTCGGCCTGCGGACCGTCGTGGGTGGCCGGGTGGTAGCCGTCGCGGACCTCCGCGTCGACCTCGCGCAGGCCCTCCCGCACCGCGCCGAGCACGTGGTGCGGCAGCACCCCGCCCTGCGCGAGCAGTTCGGCCCGCTTGTCCAGCGGGGTCTGGGCCACGTCGTGCCCGCCGACCACGAGGTCCGCCCAGCCGGGCAGCGGCAGACCCGCCAGCTCCGGCCGTTCGGTCACGCAGCCGGTCGCGGGCACCAGCCCCGCGCGCAGGGCCAGCAGTCCGCTGACCGCGGTGGTCGCGACGGAGCCGCGCGCGCCGATCAGCCACAGTCCGGTGGGTTCGTCCGCCATTGGTCGTCCCTCTCGGCAGGGTGTGGGGTACCGCGGGCGGGCCGGGGTCGCGCGGCCCGCCCGCGGTGGTCTACTTCCAGGGCTGCGGGTAGCCCGGCATCTGGTCGCAGCCGCACATCGCGTAGTGCAGCGGCGGCATCTCGTCCTTGATGTAGTTCTGCAGGGTCTCCTGCGTGACCTTCGGCTGCGGCAGCACCCACTCCTGCGGCACCTGTTTGCCCTGGAGGATGCGCAGCGCGGCGATGACCGGGGTGCGCCACTGGTAGGTGGGGTAGGTCGGGGCCACCGCGGTCAGCTTCTCCTTGGCCCACATGCGCAGGAAGTCCTGCTGGTCCTCGCCCACGATCGCGGGCAGCGCCGTGCCCGCGTCCTGGAAGGCCTCGACGGCGGCCACGGCGGTCGCGCCCGCGTCCATCCAGACGCCGTCGATCTTGCCCTCGCGCTGGATGTAGTCGTTGACGATGGACTTGGTCTTGGCCGCGTCACCGTCGGTGAACTCCACGCCCACGACCTTCAGGCCGCTGCCCGCGAAGATCTCGTTGGCCGCCGCCCACCGCTGCTCCAGCACGTCCACGCCGGGCAGGATGCGCAGCGCCAGCACCTTGCCGCCGGAGGGCACCTTCTCCTTCAGGAACTCCGCGCCGTCCGCGCCGAACGCGAACCCGCCGATCGGGTGGATGAACGTGACCGGGCAGTTCGTCTTCACACCGCGGTCGAACACGATCACCGGCACACCGGTCTTGCACGCCGCCTCCACCGCCGGCGTGAGCGTCGCGGTGGTGTTCGGCGAGACGATCAGGGCCGAGCAGCCCTGCGAGGCGAAGGACTGGATGTCGCTGATCTGCTTGTCGTCCTTGGCCTCCGCGTCCAGCGTGGAGAACTTCGTGATCTCCGGGTGCAGCTTCACCTCCTCCTGCATGGTCTTCCAGCCGACCTGCCGCCACGGGTTGTCCACCGAGGCGTTGGAGAAGCACAGGTGGTACCCGCCGCCGGGCTTGGCGTACTTGGCGGTGTCCACCATCTTGGGGTCCAGCGCCTGCTGCCACGGCTTGAACTGCGAGTTGTCGCCGTCCAGGTCCACCGCCTTGGCGGAGCGGAACTTCAACTGCCGCTCGTACTCGGCCTGGTCGAAGAACTCCGACTTCGCCGCGTTCTGCTTGGACGTCGTGCTCGTGCCGGCGCTGCCGGAGTCCGGCAGGTCGCTCGAACACCCGGCCAACGCGAGCGCGCCCGCGAAGGCCACTACGGCCAACTTCCTGTTCATCGTGCTACTCCTCGGCTTCATTGGCGGAGTTCTAGGGGAGGGACGGTGCGGCCTTGCGAGGGCGGAACCTCTGCCGCAGACCGGCTCCGTGGGCGGCGTAGGCGACCGCCGCGATGATGATCACGCCCTGGACGGCCGACTCCAGCGCGCCGGAGACGCCGACCAGGTTCAACAGCGAGAACAGTGCTTCCAACGACAGCGCTCCGGCGGCCGCGGCCACGACCGAGCCGCGCCCTCCCCCGAGGAGCACACCGCCCAGGACCACGGCGGTGATGGCCCGGAACTCCAGGCCCTGCCCGACCTGCGCGGACACGCCGGCGAACCCGGCGAGCAGGATCGCGGCCAGCGCCGCGAGGACACCCGAGAGCACGAACGCGAGCAGCCGCAGCCGTTCCACCCGGCCACCGGCCAGGCGCACCGCGTTCTCGTTGTCCCCCACCGCGAGCAGGGTCCGGCCGGTGCCGCTGCGCATGAACAGCACCGCGGCCACCAGCACCGCGAGCAGGATCAGCACCGACCACGGCACCGCACCCAGCAGCGGCAGGTCCACCGAGCCGCGCCCGAACACCCGGAACGACGGGGACAACGCGCCGCGCGGCGCGCCACCGGTCCACAGGAACACCGCGCCGTCGAGCACCAGCAACATGCCCAGCGTCACGATGAACGACGGCACCAGCAGCTTCGTGGTGATCAGCCCGTTCACCAGCCCGACCAGCACGCCGAACCCGAGCAGCAGCGCGATGACCCACGCCGTGTTGCCGTCGTCGCCGGAGATCAGCCGGGCCGCGATCACCACCTCGGCGGTGACCAGCGACCCCACCGACAGGTCGAACCCGCCCGACACCACCACGAAGTACTGCCCGATGGCCAGGATCACCAGCGGCGCGGCCCGCTTGAGCAGCGCCAGGTACCCGGCGGGCTCGCTGTAGGCCGGGCCGGCGAACGCCAGCGCCACCAGCAGGACCACCAGCACCACCAGGACGGGTGCGGTGCCGTCGGCCAACCTCGGTCGCCACCGCGTCATGACGCCCTCCCGGAGGTCAGCTTGCGGCGCGCGTACAGCGCCACCGCGACGATGAGCACGACACCGCGCACCACGTCCTTGAAGAACGGGTCCACCGCGAGGTCGTCGAAGATGGTGTCCAGCGTGGCCAGGATGAGCACTCCACCGAGCGTCCCCACGACCCCGCCCCGGCCACCGGCCAGCGCCGCGCCGCCGAGCACGACGGCCGCGATGGACTCCAGGTCATAACCCGCGTCCGTGCCGACGTACGGGGCACCCGAACCCAGCCGGGAAGCCAGGAACACGCCCGCGAGACCGGCCATCAAGGCGCACAGGACGTGCGCGGTGACGATGGTGCGCGAGGTCCGGACACCGGACAGCCGGGCCACCTCGATGTCACCGCCCACCGCGTACATGTGGTAGCCGGGCCGGGTGCGGCGCATGTACCACCACGCGCCCGCCGCGATCAGCAGCATGAGCAGCGCCGCGACCGGCACCGGGCCGATCCGGTCGTAGCCCAGGTGCTGGAAGGACCGCGGCACGCTGCCCGCCGGGCCGGTGTAGTTGTGCTCCAGCCAGCCGCGCAGGATCAGCGCGACGCCGAGCGTGGCGATGAACGCGTTGGCCTTCAACACGGTGATGACCAGCCCGTTGACCAGACCGACCGCCGCCGCCACCGCGAGCGCCAGCGCGACGCCGGGGAAGACCATCGACCCCTGTCCGGCCATGGTCTCGGCCGCGACCAGCGAGCACAGCCCGATCAGGTAGGCCACCGACAGGTCCAGCGACCCGGTGACGATCACCATGGTCTGCCCGACCGCGACCAGGCCCAGGACCGTGCTGCGGGTGAGGATGTTGAGGATGCCGCCCTGGTCGAGCAGCACACCGCCGTCGACCGCCACCAGGACGCTGCCGACGACCAGCAGGGCCGCCAGCGCCAGGTACACGGTCACCGTGGGGGTGAACGCGAACCGGCGCCCGCCGGCCGGCTGCGCGCGGCGCGCCACCGGGACCTTCTCCTGCACGACGCTCACGCCACTTCTCCGATCCCGTGGCCGGTGGCCAGCCCCATGACCGCTTCCTCCGAAGCCCCCGCGGGCAGCTCGCCCGCCACCGCGCCCTCGTGCATGACGACGATCCGGTCGCTCATGCCGATCAGCTCGGGCAGTTCCGACGAGATCATCAGGATCGCCATGCCGTCCGCGGCCAGGTCGCGCAGCAGCCGGTACACCGCCTGCTTGGCGCCGACGTCGATGCCCCGGGTCGGCTCGTCCACCACCAGGACGCGGGGGCGGACCGCGAGCCACTTGCCCAGCACGACCTTCTGCTGGTTGCCGCCGGACAGGTAGCGCACCTCCTGGTGCTGGCCGCGCGACACCACGTTGACCGACTTGAGCAGTTCGGCCAGGTCGGTGTGCTTGCGCGCCGCCGAGCCCCGCAGGGCCGCCCGCCGGACCAGCAAAGCGTTGTCCCGCACCGATTGGCTCAGGGCGAGCCCTTCACCCTTGCGGTCCTCGGTGACGTACCCGATGCCCTTGCGCACGGCGGTGCGCGGGTTCCCGATGCGCACCGGCTTGCCGTCCAGCTCCAGAACCCCGCTGGTGAAGGGCTGCACGCCCCACACCGCCCGCGCGATCGCCGACCGGCCCGAGCCCTGCAACCCGGCCAGCCCGACGATCTCCCCGGCCCGGACCTCCAGGCTGACGTCCCGCACCCGCCCGTTGCCGGCGTTCTTCAGCGCGAGCCGCACCTCACCGGCCGCCGAACTCCGGTCCGGGTACAGGGCGTCGAGCGAGCGCCCCACCATGTGCCGGACGAGCTGGTCGGAGGTGATCTCGGCGGTCTCGACGCACGTCACGAACGCGCCGTCCTTCAACACCGTGATGCGCTGGCTGAGGTCGAACACCTCACGCATCCGGTGCGAGACATAAAGAATGGCCATCCCGCGCTCGCGGAGCCGCTTCACCAGGTCGTAGAGCAGTTCGACCTCGTGGTCGGCCAACGCGGCGGTCGGCTCGTCCATCGCGAGCACCTTGGCGTCGGTGGACAACGCCTTCACGATCTCGACGACCTGTCGCTGCGCCACCGACAGGCGGACCACCTCGGCGTCGGCCGCGATGCCGTCCTCGCCCAGCCACTCCAGCAGCCGCCGCGTCTCGGCCTCCATGGCCCGCCGGTCGACCTGACCCCGCTTGACCGGCTCGCGGCCCAGGAACACGTTCTCGGCGACCGTGCGGTGCGGCAGGAGGTTCAACTCCTGGTGGATGATCGCGATCCCGGCGGCCTGCGCGTCGCGCGGCGCGGAGAACGAGACCTCCTCGCCGTCGAGCAGGACGCGGCCGGTGTCCGGCTTGTGCACGCCCGCCAGCACCTTCAGCAGCGTGGACTTGCCCGCGCCGTTCTCCCCCATCAGCGCGTGGACCTCGCCCGCGCGCAGTTCGAGGTCGACGCCGCGCAGCACCTGCACGCCGAGGAAGCTCTTGGTGATGCCCTCCAGCCGAACCGGGATGTCGCTCACGCGGGCACCTCCGTCCACGCCCCGCCGGCCGCGGCGGACCGCAGGACGGCGTCGGTGATGCGCACCGCGCGCAGGC
This sequence comes from Saccharothrix sp., assembly GCF_031180885.1. GTDB lineage: Bacteria > Actinomycetota > Actinomycetes > Mycobacteriales > Pseudonocardiaceae > Actinosynnema. The sequence continues at coordinate 43,554 of NZ_JAPSLK010000053.1, read as the reverse complement.
CGTCGGCGAAGGTGGGCAGGCCGTCGGCGGGGTCCTCGCCCAGCACGGCCTTGTAGGTGTCGGCGACGAAGGCGTCGAAGCAGTCCTGGTAGCCCTGCGCGTGCCCGGCGGGCAGGCGGGCGTAGCGGGCCGCGCCCGGCGAGAGCGTGCCCGGGTCGCGCATGAGCACGGTGCTGCCCGCGCGGCGGCCGACCCACAGCCGCTCCGGGTCCTCCTGGTCGAAGCCGAAGCTGGCCTCGGTGCCGGAGACCTCCAGGTGCAGCCGGTTCTTCCGGCCCGCCGCGACCTGCGAGACGACCAGGATGCCGACCACGCCGCGCGCGGTGGTGAACTGGACGGTGGCGATGTCCTCGGTAGTGATGTTTTCGGTGGCCGCCCCGCTGCGCTCGTGCACCACGACGGTCTGCGCGGACAGCCGGGCGATCCGGTCGCCGGTCGCGAACTCCACCAGGTCGCACCAGTGCGAGCCGATGTCGGCGAACGCCCGCGACGGGCCGCCCAGCGCCGGGTCCACCCGCCAGTCGTGGTCGCTCTCGCCGGCCAGCCAGTCCTGGAGGTAGCTGCCGCTGACAGAGGAGACGATGCCCGCCTCGCCGCCCGCGAGCCGAGCCCGCATCTCCCGGACCATCGGGTGGAACCGGTAGACGAACGGGACGGTGGCGACCCGGTTCGCCGAGGCCGCCACCAGCGCGGTGGCGTCGGCGACCGAGGTGGCCAGCGGCTTCTCGCAGATCACGTGGACACCGGCGGCGAGCGCGGCCTCGGCGATGCCGGCGTGGGCGCTGTTGGGGGCGCACACGTGCAGCACGTCGACCTGCGCGTCGGACAGCAGCGCGGCCAGGTCGGGGTAGCCCCGGTCGGCGCCCACGGCCGCGGCGGCGGCGTCCGCGCCGACCGGGCTGCTCGCCGTCGCGGCGACCACCCGGCCGCCCGCGCGGCGCGCCGCCTCGGCGTGCACCCGGCCCATGAACCCGGCACCGACCACGGCCGTCCGCAGCGTGCGGGCACCGACGTGGCCGTCGCCGGTCGCCAGTGTTCCGTGGGTCACAGTCATGCGGCGAACCCTAAAACCACTATTGGCGAGTGTCAACCAAAAGTCTTGCGCAAACCGACAAAGTTACGTCGCTTAGGGCAACTTCCTTGGAGACTTCCGTTGTTGTGGTTCACTTAGCCGGGTGTACGACCACCTCACGCCGGCGGCGGGCTCCCCGGGACAACTCCTGAGCCTCCTGCTCGACGGAACTCCCCGCACCCGCGCCGAGCTGACCGCCGAGACCGGGCTGGCCCGCTCGACCGTCCGCGCCCGCCTGGACGCCCTGCTGGACCTCGGTCTGGTGAGCGACCGGCCGGGCGGGGTGTCCACCGGCGGGCGGCCCGCCGGGCGGTTCGCGTTCAACGCGCGATCCCGCGCGGTGCTGGCGGCCGAACTGGGCGCGACCCACGCGACCGTCGCCGTCACCGACCTCAAGGGCGTGGTACTGGCGCGCCGGCCGTTGCGCATCGCGATCGCCGACGGGCCGGAGGCGGTGATGACCTGCCTGGTCGACACCTGGCGGGAGCTGCTGGCGGAGGTGCCCTCCGTGCCGCTGGCCGGGGTGGGGATCGGGCTGCCCGGCCCGGTCGAGCACTCCTCGGGGCGGCCCAACCACCCGCCGATCATGCCCGGCTGGGACGGGTTCGACGTGCCCGCACGGGTGTTCGCGGAGTTCGGTGTGCCCGTGCTGGTGGACAACGAGGTCAACCTGATGGCGCTGGGCGAGCACGCCCGGTCCTTCCCGGACGCCGACCACATGATCGTGGTGAAGGTCGCCACCGGCATCGGGTCCGGGTTCATCAGCAACGGCGTGCTGCACCGGGGCGCGGTCGGCGCCGCGGGCGACCTCGGCCACGTGCTCGCCCCGCACGGCGGCGACACCCCTTGCCACTGCGGCAACACCGGGTGCCTGGAAGCCGTCGCGGGCGGACCGGCCATCGCGGCCGCCTTGCGCGCCAAGGGGATCGAGGCGCACCGCAACGCCGACGTGGTGGCGCTGGTGCGGTCGGGGAACCTGGAGGCCAGCCACGCCGTGCGGCAGGCCGGGCGCGACATCGGGGACGTCCTGGCGGGCTGCGTGAGCATGTTCAACCCGTCGCTGATCGTCATCGGCGGCGCCCTCGCGGCGGCGGGCGAGATGCTGCTGGCCGGCGTCCGCGAGTCGATCTACCGCCGGTCCCTGCCGCTGGCCACCGGGAACCTGCGCATCGTGCCGTCCCAGGCGGGCGAGGACGCGGGCGTGCTCGGCGCGGCGGTGATGGTGGTGCAGCACGCCCTGTCCCCGGTCGTGGTGGACAGACAACTCGCCTGAACGCTCCGGGAGGTCACGTTGGCCACACCCGTCACCGGGTCGCGCACCGCGCCCGCCGTGCTCGCGTGGAGCCGCGACCTGGTCCGCCCTCCGCTCCTGCTGGCCGTGCAAGGACTTCCGGCGGCCGTCCGGCACATCGCCGGCTACCACCTGGGTTGGTGGGACCACAACGGCCGCCCCTGCCGCGCCTCCTCGGGCAAGTCCGTCCGGCCGGCCCTGGCCTTGTTGGCGGCCGAATCCTGTGGCGCTCCAGCCGAATCCGCCCTCCCGGCCGCCGTGGCGGTGGAGTTGGCGCACAACTTCTCGTTGCTGCACGACGACGTCCTGGACCAGGACACCACCCGCCGGCACCGCCCCACGGCGTGGGCGGTCTTCGGCACGGCGGCGGCCATCCTGACCGGCGACGCCCTGCTGGCCCTGGCCACCGACGTCCTGGCGACGTCGGCGTCCCCGGCCACCGCGCACGACCTGTCGGCGGCCGTGCTGTCGTTGGTGGAAGGCGAACAGGCGGACCTGTCCTTCGAGACCCGCGACGACGTGACCCTGGCCGAGTGCGTGGCCATGGTCGAGCACAAGACCGCTCCCCTGCTGGCCGCCGCCTGCGCGCTGGGCGCGACCTTCGCCGGCGCGACACCGGACACGATCGCCCACCTCCACGCCTACGGCCACGCCCTCGGCGTGGCCTACCAACACGTCGACGACCTCCTGGGCATCTGGGGCGACCCGAAGACCACCGGCAAGCCCGCTCACGCGGATCTGGTGCGCCGCAAGAAATCCCTCCCCGTGGTCGCCGCGCTGAACTCCAACACGGCCGCGGGAGACGAGCTGGCGGCCGTGTACCGGAGTGGCGATGCCGATCCCGCAACCCTGGCGGCTCTCGTGGAGCGCGCCGGCGGGCGGGACTGGAGCGAGTCGGAAGCGGACCGCCTGCTGGCCGAAGCGCTGGACCACCTCGCCGCCACCGACCCCGCACCCCGGGCCGCCGCCGAACTGACCGCGCTGGCCCACCTGGTCGTCCGCCGGAACGCCTGAAAGGCCCCGGTGCTCGACGTTGGGCACCGGGGCCGTTTTCAGGCCGCTACGTCAGCGACCACCTCTGGTTCGTGCCGCCGTGGCACGTCCAGATGATCAACTGCGTCCCGTCGGCCGTGCCGCCACTGGAGGCGTCCAGGCACTTGGTGCCGTTGCGGATGGTGCCGTCGGACTGGACGGACCAGTTCTGCGCCGACGTCCCGTTGCACGTCCACAGCTGCACCAACGCGCCGTCGGTCTGGCTCGCGTTGTTCACGTCCAGGCACTTGCCCAGCGACTGGAACGTCGACCCGACCTGCGTCCACTGCTGGGCCGCGGTGCCGTTGCACGTCCAGAGCTGGACCTTCGTGCCGTCCGTGGTGGCGGCGTTGTTCACGTCCACGCACTTGTTGCTCTGCGCGCCGACGATCTGCTTCGCCGTCGAACCGCCGCCGCCGATCCCCGCACCGATGTAGCTGATCGAGTCGAGGTCGAAGTTGTTGTTCGACGACGTCTTGAACACCACGAACAGCTCGACCGTCCCGGACGGCCGGGTCACGTTCACCGCGGGCAGGCTGACGTAGTTGTCCCAGCCACCCGTGGAGGTCACCGGCGCCGACGCGATCAGCGTGCCGGTGGGCGAACCCGCCCGCAGCTCGATCGAGCCACCGCCCGAGGGCGACGAGACCTTGAACGACACCTGGTCGATCCCGGTGAAGTTCACCGGCTTGAACGAGATCCAGTCGTTGTTGCTGATGTCGCCGATCCGCGCGCCCGACTCGGCGCCGGACTGCGACACCACCCGCACACCGGACGAGCCGTTGAAGAACTCCGCTTGCTTCTTCTTGGGCTGGAGCACGACGTTCGCGCCGCCCTTGAGCGACGGCAGCCCGGTCGCCCCGTTGTCGGCGTACTCCGAGGAGATGATGATGTGCGCGTTGCCGTTCTGGTGCTCGGTGTCCGCCACCGCGGCCACGCTGCCCGAACAGCCGTTGATCGGGCTGCCCAACGGGTGCTTGTGCGAGTCGTGGCCGATGTTCCCTTGCGTGACCACGCGGTTGCAGTCGATCGTGCCGTCCTCGGGGTCGGTGACGGTCAGCGAGTAGGGGATGTTCTGTCCCCAGTCGAACATGCCGCCGTCGGCCGGGCCGTTGAACCGCACCGTCGGCGCGGTGTTGCCCGACGTCACCGTGAGGTTGGCCGTGCCGGTCTTGCCGGTCGGGTCGGTCACGGTGAGCTGAACGTTGAACGTGCCGCGCGTGCTGTAGGTGTGCGAGGGGTTGGCCGCGGTGGACGTGCCGCCGTCGCCGAAGGTCCAGCGGTAGGTCAGCGCGCCGCCCTCCGGGTCGCGGGAACCCGCACTGGAGAACGCCACCGTCAACGGGGTCGCGCCCGAGGACGGGGTGGCCGAGGCCTGCGCGATCGGGCTGCGCTCACCGGCGTTGTAGTCGATGCGCCACAGGCCCGCGCCGGGCAGGTGGACGTTGTCGTCCCAGCCCGTGCCCCACGTCAGCAGGTACATCGAGCCGTCCGGGCCGAACTTCATGTCCATGGGCGAGCTGAAGGACATGTTGTTCAGGAAGTTGTTGATCTTCAGCAGGTTCCCGTTGGCGTCCGGGCGGAACTCCCACATCCGGTTGCGGGCCCACTCGCCCATGAACGGGACCTGGTCGTAGTAGGCCGGGAACTTGGTCTGCGACGGGTTGTTGGCGTTGTACTGGTAGATCGGGAACGCCATCGGCGCCTCGCCGCCGGTGCCCAACTCCGGGAACTTGTTGCCCTCGGTGGCGCTGTTGCCGTACCAGACGTCCGCGGCGCGTGCGGCCGGGAGCGTGGTGAGGCCGGTGTTGTTGGGCGAGTTGTTGGTGGGAGCGGCGCAGTTGAACTTCGCGCCCGACGTGCCGGTGGCGAAGTCGTAGTCGTTGAACGGGGTGTTGTTGCCGATGCAGTAGGGCCAGCCGTAGTTGCCCGGCGACTTCACGATGTTCCACTCCACCAGGCCACCCGGTCCGCGGTTGGCGTTGTCCGCGCCCGCGTCGGGACCGTAGTCGGCGACGTAGATCGCGCCCGTGGTCGGGTGCACGCTGAAGCGGAACGGGTTGCGGAAGCCCATGGCGTAGATCTCGGGCCGGGTCTTGGCCGTGCCCGGCGTGAACAGGTTGCCCGAGGGGATGGTGTAGGTGCCGTCCGCCTCGGGGTGGATGCGCAGGATCTTGCCGCGCAGGTCGTTGGTGTTGGCGGCGGTGCCCTGCGCGTCCCACCACTTGCGACCGGAACGCTCGTCGATCGGCGAGTAGCCGTCGGAGGCGAACGGGTTGGTGTCGTCGCCGACACCGATGTAGAGGTTGCCGCCCGGACCGAACGCCAGGTAGCCGCCGGTGTGGCCGGGCTCGTTCTCCCGCCACATCGGGTAGGTCAACAGGACCTTCTCACTGGCGGTGTCCAGGGTGTCGCCGTTCATGGTGAACCGCGAGACCCGGCCGATCTGCTCGGTGGTGTTGCCGGGCGAGTACGCCAGGTAGACCCACTTGTTGGTGGCGAAGTTGGGGTCCAGGGCGATGCCGGTCAGTCCGTCCTCGGAGTTCTGGCCGCTGCCGTAGACGTTCAGGCTGGCGGCGGTGACCGTCGTCCGGGTGTCCGGCTTGTAGATCTTCAGCTTGCCGCCGTACTCGGTGAAGAACGCGCGACCGTCCGGGGCCACGTCCACCGCGCCGGGCGCGATCGTGGTCTCGTCGAGGGCGACCTTCTCGAAGCTGTTCCACACGGTCGGGCCGCAGTCCGCCGCGACCTTGCCGCCGGCGGTCTCGACACCGCCCGCGATGTGCGACTTGAACAGCGGCTCGGAGTACGCGCCGGCCTGGTGGCCCATGGCGGTGGCCCACAGCCGGCCGCCCTCGTAGTTGCGGCACCACGAGATCGGGTGGTCGAAGCCCATCGCCGAGCCGCCCGGGTTGTAGGTGGTCTCGTCCGCGGTCACCAGCACGTGCACGTCACCGCGCGCTGAGCGGTTGAAGTTGTACCACTCCTCGGTGCGCACCCAGCGGTCCGGCAGACCCGCGCCGGAGGGGTGCTTCTTGTCCGCGACCTTGGCCGTGCCCTGCACGATCGCCGAGTGCGCGGTCATGGTCATGCCCAGGAACTGGTCCCACCACGGGAACTGCGCCTCGATGTTCATGTCCGTGGCATTGTGGATCGCGACCACGCCACCGCCGTTGCGCACGTACGTCTGCATCGCGGCGCGCTGAGCGTCGGTATCCCAGACCATGCCGGAGGTCTGGAGCATCACGATCACGTCGTACGTGGCGAGCGTGGCGTCGTTGAAGACCGTCGAGTCCTCGCTCTTGGTCATCTCCCACTGCCGTTCGGCCGCGAGCTGCTCGAACATCGCGATGCCGGCCGGGATCGAGTCGTGGCGGTACGCCCCGGCGGCGGTCTTGCTGAACAGCAGGACGTGCAGGCCCTCCGAGTGCGCGGACGCGGCCGGCGCGGATGTCACTCCGGTTACTATGAGCAGAGACGCAACTACTATTAGTAGTCGCCTGAGGGTGTGGTGCATTGCCACTCCTTCGGGGCGGTGGTCGTGCCGGCGGTTGCGGTTGCGGGTTATCGGGCGAAGGCGGCGGTGGCGCCGCGCAGGAAGGCCAGACCGTCGGCGGCGAGGGCGTCCGGCGACGAGGCCAGCGGCCGCCAGATGGAGGCCGCGGTGGCGATGGAGGCGTTGTCCGGCGTGAACGACTCGATGCACAGCGGACCGCGGTAGCCGGTCTCGGCCAGGGCTTGGAGGATGCCGGGCCAGTCGAGGTGGTCGCGGCCCGGCGTGCCGCGGTCGTTGGCGCACACCTGGACGTGCGCGGTGCGCGCGCCGGCGGCGAGGATCGCGGTGACCGGCGAGGTCTCCTCGATGTTGAGGTGGTAGACGTCCAGCGCCAGGCCGCAACCCTCGTCCGGCAGGCCGGTCAGCGCTTCGAGGGCCTGGTCGACGGTGTTGAGCAGGCTGGTCTCGTAGCGGTTCAGCGGCTCGACGGCGATCTTCACGTCCTTGCCGGCGGCGTACTCGACCACCGGGGCGAGGTTCTCGCGGAGCTGGGCGTAGAGCTTGGCGCGGTCGTCGATGCGCCAGGTCCGGCCGACCGAGCTGTACGCGGGACCCGCGGCGACCGGACTGCCGACGATCGCGGCCACGTCCACGACGCGCCGCAGGTAGTCCTGGGTCTCCGGGACGGTGTCGGCGTCGACCAGTTCGCGGCCGGGCGGCATCACCAGGCAGACGGACGCTTTGAGACCCAGCTCCGCGAGCAGGTCGGCCGCGCGGTGCGGATCCCAGTCACCCGGCTGCTCCACGGGCAGCTCGATGACGTCGAAGCCCTGCTCCCGGACTCTCGGGGCGAGCGTCGCCAGGCCCTCGTCGGTCAGCGGGGAGGTCCATACCCACGTGTTGACGCCGATGTCCCACATGTGGGTGAACGTAAGCCAGGTCATATGACCTGGTCAATACAAAAGGAGTGCTCCCAATACCTACTTATGTCTACTTCTCGCCAAAAGCCAGGTCGACCTCAGCTTGCCAGCTGCACGTCGAGCACTTCAGGCGACAGCGCGTGCTTGGCCACCATGGCCGCCGCGCCGAGGACACCGGCCTCCGGACCGGCCTTCGAGGCCACGATCCGCAGGTTCTCCGTGGCGAGCGGGAGGGAACGACGGTAGACCGACTCGCGCACGCCGGCCAGCAGCATCTCCCCCGCCTGGGCGACCAGCCCGCCCACCACGACCAGCGACGGGTTGAACATGCTCACGCACGCCGCGAGCACCTCGCCGATGTCCCGGCCCGCCTGCCGCACCACCTGCCCGGCCTCCAGGCTGCCCGCGCGCACCAGCCGCACCACGTCCGCCGTGGTCGCCGCGTCCACGCCCTGCTCGCGCAGCCGCGCCGCCATCGCCGGGCCGCTGGCCACGGCCTCCAGGCAGCCGGTGTTGCCGCACCGGCACAGCACGTCCCCGCCGTGCGGCGCCTGGATGTGCCCGAGGTCGCCGGCCGCGCCGACCGCGCCCCGGTGCAGCACGCCGTTGCTGATCAGGCCCGACCCGATGCCGGTGGCGACCTTGACCACGATGATGTGCTCGGCCTCGGGGAACGCCGTGGTGTGCTCGCCCAGGGCCATCAGGTTGACCTCGTTGTCGACCAGCACCGGCACGCCGAGTTCGGCGGTGACCAGGCCCGGCACGTCGAAGCCGTCCCAGCCGGGCATTATCGGCGGGTTGTTGGGCCGGCCGGTGGAGTGCTCGACCGGGCCGGGGAGGCCGATGCCCACGCCCGCGACCGGTGCGCCGTCCGCCGGCAGCAGCTCCCGCCAGGCCTTCACCAGCAGCGGCAGGATGACCGTCGGGCCGTCGGCGATGTCCAGCTCGATCTGCTCGACGGCCAGCAGGCGGCACCCCAGGTCGGCGACGGCGACCGTGGCGTGGGTGGCGCCGACGTCGGCGGCCAGCACGAGGCGCGCGCCCGCGTGGAAGGCGAACCGGCTCGCCGGCCTGCCGCCGGTGGACACGTCGTCGCCGATGTCGCTGACCAGCCCGGCCGCCATCAGCAGGTCCAGCCGGGCGCGGACGGTCGAGCGGGCCAGGCCGGTCTCGGCCACGATGTCCGCCCGCGTGCGCGGCCGGCCGTCCATCAGCAGGCGCAGCAGAGCTGCGGGCGAGGCGGCGTCGACGGTCGGGGCACTCTCCATCGCTCCATTGTTCCAGACCACTGCCCTTTGCGGCGGCAGCACGTCATTAGTCCGGCGGGTTGCCGGACGATCACCGGCGACTTCGGCCCATCGGCGGGCAATACGCGCGTGGGAAGTGTGTGGACTGTTGACGGCCCGTCCGTCCCGGCCGGCGGGGCGGCGCGCCGATAACCTCCAACCGCCGCAAGAGCACGGGACGCGAGGAGCCGAGGTGCCGTACGCAGTGTGGATCGAGCTGTCCGACCCCGATCCACCGGGGTCCGACGACGTCGCCCACGCCCGGCGGCCCGAACTCGTCCTGGAGCTGATCGAGGCCGGCGGAGCGGTGGACGGTCCCGTCCTTGACGACGAGGACGACACCGACGCCGTGGCGGAAGAACCGGTCGCACTGCTGGACGTGCGGGTGCTGACCTACCCGGAAGGCGCGCGGGTGGGGTTGGCCGTGGACGCGATGGACCTGCCGGCGGCGCTGGCCGTGGGCCTGGGCCTGGCCCGGTACCTGTCCGGCACGCCCGCGTTGTTCGGGTGGCGGCTGGAGTCGATCAGCGGCGCGAAGCTCGACGCACCGCTGGAGCCGGGCGTGTGGCTGCCGTCGGTGGAGGACGACCGCCCCCGCTTCCCGATCGCCGAGCACCTGCCCCGCGAACTCCAGGAGCCCGCCGCCCAGTACCTGCTGGCCGCCGCGGCGGCGGACGTGAACGACCCGGCGGGGCGCGGGCCGTGGCGGGTGGACGCGGCGGACCTGGTGGCCGGGTCGGTGGAACACCCCTGGGGCCGGGAACTCGTGGCCGCGCTGGGCGGTCTGCTGGTGGCGGCGTGCCGGGCGGAGGCGGTGCGGCACCCCCTGGTCGGGCGCGGCGGCGGTGACCCCGCTCTGGCGCAGGCGCTGCTGGACGCGGTGCGCGCCGACCACGACGCCCCGGCCACCGACGTCGACCAGGACGGCATGCGCGGCCACCTGCTGCTGGAGGAGTTCGCCGCCGCGCACGACCTCCAGTGGAACCGCGTCGACCCGGACGCCGACCCCGACCTCGCCGAAGAACGCCGCCGCGCCCGGCTGCGCGCCCTGCTGTGGGCGGGCGTGCGGTGCCTGGCGACCATGGGCCGCGACGGGCTGGCCGCCGCCGAGTCGCCGTGGGTGTGGCTGGCCGACCTCGACAGCGACGACGTGGCCGCCGTGGTCGACCACTTCGCCGACCGCGACGCCGAGCAGACCGCGGAGGCCGCCGAGGAGGCCGAGGCGCTGCTGTACGGGGCGACCCAGGCCCACCTGCTGATGCGCCTGGCGCTGCTGCACCCGGACCTGCTGGCCGCCGACCGCATCACCGCCGCCCGCAACGACCTGCGGATCTCCACGGAACCGTTGCAGCACTTGGGTTTCCACGCCCTGACGTCGTTCGGCTCGGCGGCCGTGGAGCGCGCCACCCTGCCGGAGCACGCCGCCGACGCCGCCCGCAGCGTGCTGACCGCGCTGCGCGCCGTCGACGCCGAGGAGGACGACGCGCTGGACGACCTGTACGCGGCCATCGAGGACCTCCTCCCGACCCGCCACATCGCCGACCGCGAGCGCCAGGCGCACACCGCCGCGTTCCTCGACCTGGTCACCGCGGCGGCGGGCGCGGGTGACGACGCGGCCCGGGTGGCGCGGGAGTTGCTGGCGTTCCCGGCGGAACTGGCGTGCATCGTGGCCGACCTGCCCGACGGCGGCCAGGCCGAGCACACCCTGCGGCTGCGGGTGCTGGCGGCGGCGGCGAGCCTGGACCCGGCGGTGGCCGGCGAGGTGGCGGCGGACCTGCCCGCGCTGCGCAGCAAGGACCCTCGCGACGAACCGGCCTTGCACGCCGAGGCCGCGGTGTGGTGGGGCCGGGCGGTCCGCGCGTTCGGCGACAAACCGGACGTGGTCGACCGGGCGATCACCGCCTGTCCTTCACCCGGCGCCGCTCTCCTGCGCCGCATCACGTCCTTCTCACTCGACGACCTGCCCACCGCAACCGCCGCCGTGGCCGTCGTGCAAGCCATCTCCGCTCTGGGCATCGCCGCCCAAGAGCCCTACCTCCCGCACGAGATCATCACCGCCTAGACCCGTCCCGAGCCGGTCGGCGAATACACCCTCCTGGCCGCCGGTTTCCCCGCTAGAATCCGCCGCCAAAATTCAATTTTCTACTTATGCAATTCGTGATGTTCGTCCTTACGAGTTGCGCCCTGCGACATCCGGGTGCTGTCCGAAAAAGTTCGAAACATTCCTCACCGATCCGCGATTTCCCCAGTGCGCAGAACCGTCGTCCCTGGTCACGCCAGTGCACTGACGGTATCCGCCTGCGCGAAAAACGAGGAACACACACACCCGGAAAGTGGGAGCAATGCGCAAACTACTCCGCACGGTGCTCACCGGAGTTTCGGTGGCCGCCCTCGGATTCACCGGCACGGCAGTCGGCACGGCCACGCCGGAACGGTCCGTCGACCTGCCCGCGGACGTCCTCTCGGCGATGCAGCGCGACCTGGGGCTCACCGCCGACCAGGCGGCCAGACGCGCGGTCCAGCAGGACGAGGCCGACCGGCTGGACGACGTGCTCAAGGGACGCCTGGGCGCCGCGTTCGGCGGTGCGTGGTTCGACGCCGAGTCCGGTCGGCTCGCGGTGGCCGTCACCGACGCGGCGCGGGCCGGCGAGGTGCGGGCGGCGGGCGCGCGGGCGCACGTGGTCCGGCACAGCGAGGCCGACCTGGAGAAGATCAAGGGCGACCTCGACGCCTTGGCGGGCAAGCAGTCCGACAACGCCAACCGCGACAAGCCGAACCGCGGCCGGTCCGACGAGGTCAAGGGCCTGGTGTCGTGGTCGGTCGACCCGACCGCCAACGTCGTGTCGGTGACGGCGCTGGCTCGCGGGTCGGAGAAGGCGGTGGCGGGCCTGAGGAAGTACGGCGACGCCGTACGCGTGGAGTACACCGACGTCGAGCCGTCCACCGCGGCGTTCCTCGACGGCGGCGACATCCTGTACTACGGCGCGTTCGGCGGCGGGTACTGCTCGGCCGGGTTCAACCTGCGCAACGTCAACAACGGCCTGCGCTACGTCCTGACCGCCGGCCACTGCGGCCCGGCCGGCACCGCCGTGTACGGCTACACCGGGGCGCAGATCGGCACCGTGCAGGCCGCGTTCTTCCCGACGTGGGACGACGCGATCGTGCGCGTGACCAACACGGCCGCGTGGACCCAGGGACCGTGGGTCGACGTGAACCCGTCGCAGGGCGGGGTGGTGACGGTCAGCGGGTACAGCGACTCACCGGTCGGCACCGCGATCTGCAAGTCCGGTGTGACCACCAAGCTGACGTGCGGCGTGATCACGGCCAAGCGGCAGACGGTGACGTACTCGGGCGGCCAGACCGTGTACGACCTGACCCGCCACAACGCGTGCGTGGAGCCGGGCGACTCGGGCGGCTCGAACTACCGCAACTCCGGCACCCGAACGGCGGAGGGCGTCACCAGCGGCGCCCAGCTGTACCTGGTCGGCGGCCGGTACCGGTGCGGGGCGGCGGTCGGGTTGCCGAACGTGTCCTGGTACTACCCGGCAGCAATCAGCCTGCCGTACTACCAGGCTGCCTACGGCGCGACCCTCTGGTAGGCGAGTGAACCCCCGGCCGGCGGCCACCACCGCCGGCCGGTCCGCGCACTGGACGGCGGTCAGCCCGGCTCACCGACCGCGGCCGGCCGGTCGGCACGGCTCACCGGCACATCCGGCCGGGGTCGGCGGCGGCCAGCCCGACTCGATCGGCACAGCCCGACCAACACAGCCCGGCCGGCGCAGCTCGATAAGCGCAGCTCGGCCAGCGGGGCGGCGGGAATAGGTGCTGGTGGGGGGTCAGCGGCGGTCGGTGTGGCCCAGGGAGCGGTTTGGGGCGATTCGGTCGCGAACCAACTGCTTGAGCAGGGCCAAGTCCGGGAAGCCGTCCTGTTCCTTGCGGGACCACACCGTCTCGCCGTCCAGCCGCACGTCGAACACGCCGCCGGTGCCCGGGATCAGCGCGACCTCGCCCAGCTCGGCGGTGAACGTGGTGAGCAGCTCCTGGGCGGTCCAGCCCGCGCGCAGCAGCCAGCGGCACTGCGTGCAGTACTCGATCTCCAAACGCGGCTGCCTCGTCGTCATGACCACAAGTATGGTCGTGCCGTGCTCAGCTACCTCCCCTTGTTCGCCGTGTGGGTCCTCGCCGTGGTCAGCCCCGGCCCGGACATGCTGGTCGTCGCGCAGCAGGCGACCACCCGATCGCGCCGGCACGGCGTGGTCACCGGGCTCGGTGTCGCCTCCGCCATCACGGTCTGGGCGGTGGCGAGCATGCTCGGGCTGTCCGTGCTGCTCGCGCAGGTCGGCTGGCTCTACGACGTGGTCCGGTTGGCCGGCGCGGCCTACCTGATCTACCTCGGCGCGCGGGCGCTGTGGGCGAGCCGGCGCACCGAGCGGGCCGTGGTCGAGCAGGTCGACGCCACGCCGATCAGCGCGGCGAAGGCGTGGCGGATCGGATTCCTGACCAACATCGGCAACCCCAAGGCGGCGGTGTTCTTCGGCAGCCTCTTCGGCGCGCTGCTGCCCGCCGACACCGGGGCGCTTGGCCGGGTCGCGGTGGTGGCGGGCATGGTGCTGCTGGCGGCGAGCTGGTTCTCGCTGGTGGCGACGCTGTTCGGCCTGCCGCGGGTGGTCGAGGTGTACCGGCGCGGGCGGCGGTGGGTGGACCGGGTCACCGGGATCGCGTTCGTCGCTTTGGGGAGCCGCCTCGCGCTGGACCGCTGATGCCGTGCAGGACGGTGGCCACCAGCGCGGCCACCCGGTCCGCCGACACCTCGACCGGTTCCCGCACCCCCCGGTACATGCGGGGCAGCACGAGATCGTGGCACGCGCCGATGACCAGGGTCGCGACGGCGTCGAGGTCCGCATCGGGCCTGACCTCGCCCCGCTCCCGCTCGGTTTCCAGGTAGTCGACCAGGGCGGTGTGCAGGCCACGGCCGTCCGCCAGCGGGTTCGGCAGCGCGTCGAACCGGGCGAGCACCTCCGGGCTGCCGACCAGACCGGCGAACGCGGGCAGGATCGCGGTGTGGACGGCCAGGGCGTGCCACACGAACGCCTGAAGGTTCTCGGCGAGCGTGCCGTGCGTCGATGGGGCACCAAGGTCCTGCTCCACGGCTTGCACGTGGGCGTGCAGGGCCAGGGCGAGCAGTTCTTCCTTGTCCTGGAAGTGGTTGTAGAGACCGCCGTAGGCCACGCCCGCTTCCCGCGCGATGTCACGGACGGTGAGGCCGGCGGTGCCGCGTTCGGCGATCAGGCGGGCGGCGGCGGTGATCAGGTGGTCGCGCAGGCTCACCGCGTCGTCGGGCAGGCCGGCTGCTCGTCTGGGGCTCATCGGGGCGCATCGTAGGTGAAGCCGTGCGCCGCGACCTCGGCGAGGAACGGCCCCGGCTCCACGACCTGCTCGACGTGCCACACCCCTTCGGGCAGCTCCGGTAGCCGCTTGACCAGCAGCGCCGCCACCACCCCGGTCGCCCGGCTCTGCCGCCGCCCGCTGAACGAGGCCGTTCGACCACCCGCCCGGACGGTGACCGCGAACCAATCGGACCCGACGTGGACCTTGGTCAGCGGCCGGATCCGGTGCCGCACCCGCGCGGCGGCGGGCAGCAAGGCGGTCAGCAGCCGGGAGTCCAGCGCGAGCCCGGTCCGAGCGCGGTCGATGTTCAGCGTCCCGGGAAGGGTGTGCTGATCGGAGAACGGAAAGCCGTGCACGGTCCGATCCCCGCCGGGGAACGGCATCCGCCAGGCAGCGCCGAGTTCTCCCAGCCCGTCCAACGTCCACTCCAACGCCGCCGGCCCGTGCCGCTCCCCCGTTCCCAAGAGGACACCGATCTCCACCTCACGCGCTTGCGCGGCCTCAACCACCTGACGCGCCAACAGGTTCGTGACACCAGGCGCAAGTCCGACACTGAGCAAACCGGTCGCCGGCCCTCTCAACTCGCCGATCGCCGCAAGCCGATCAAGCGAGGCCGACACGTCCGCATAGTGCACACCACGCTCCAAACAGGCCTTCGCCACCCGCGCGTTGTCCACGTCGACACACATCAACACCGCGTCAGCGCCTTCGATGGCCCGTTCGACCGCACCCTGATCCCGCAGATCCACCCGCATCGGCACCGCCCCGGACACCGACCGCGCCCGCTCCACGTCCCGCCCGGCGACCACCACCGTGCACCACTCCCGCAGCACCGCAACGGCTTCCCGTCCCACAGCCCCGTACCCCCCGAACACCACGACCCGCTCCACACCGCCCCCTCGGTTGTGAACACCTGTTCATGAACAACTGTTCACCACGTGAGCCGGCTCGTCAAGCCTGGGCCACCCAAAGCAGGCTGTCTCGGGCCGCCGATCGGAACATGCTTCGGCCGGGCGAGTGCGGACTGATCGCTTGATGCGGGTGTCGGGTCCGGGGTGGCCGGACCCGACACCACGGTTGTCAGGCGGTGCAGTTCTTCTGCGTGGTGCTGATCTTGCGGCCGGTGAAGGCCTCCAGGACCGCGATGTTCTCCGGCGCGTAGTTGGCGGCGGTGATCTTGTCCGCGTTCACGCTGCCCAGCTTTCCGGTGTACGGGGCGGACTTCTCCAGCCAGTACGCCGTGCGCAGGAACTGGGTCAGCACCAGGTCACGCAGCTTGGGCTCGTTCTTGATCTTCGCCCAGTAGTCGGGGTGCCGGTCGCGGGCGACCCGCAGGTACAGCAGCAGGTAGCGCAGGTTGGTCGCCGCGATGTCCCGCGCGTTGCTCGCGCCCACCCCCTTGATGTACTCCTGCACCACCGTGACCGCCGGCAGCCCGGTGAGGCCGGCGTTCAACTCGGCCAGGACGCCTTGCAGCTTGTACTCGCCCTGCTGGCGGTCGCGCAGGTAGATGCCGTCCATGGAGTCGCTGAGCCGGTCCTTGATCAGCGGCAGGATCTCCTTGCGCGGGAAGCCGCCGTGCAGCGGCACGGTGGTGGCCTGGCGGGTGGCGTCGATCCACGCCGCGGTGTGGACGTCCCAGCGCGTGCGGCTGCCGTCGAGGTCCCACATGTGGGTTTCCTCGTGGATGGCGACCATCATCGACTCGGCGAACCCCTCGAAGGAGTCCTTGCGCACGAACTGGTTCCAGTACGGGTCACGCGCCTGCGCCTTGGCCAGCGCCTCACCGCTCGGCCACCGGCGCTGGTACATGGTCTGGAGGGTGCGCATCCAGTTGGCCGAGGTGAACCCGGCTTTGAGATCGCTGATGTCGGCGCGGGGGTCGTGCGGCTCCTCGTAGCAGTAGGGGACGGCGGCGTGCGCGGTCGGCTGGGCCAGGGACAGGGCGAGTGCGGTCACCACCAGCAGGGTTTTCACAGTGGGCACCTCGTCTCGGAACGGACTTCCCCGGACCGTAACCACGCCCGTTCCCGCCCACCTACTCCCAAGTCGGCATAACACCGACGGCGACCACCCGCCTGACACACACGGCGCCAAGGCCAGGCCGGGGTGGAGTTCGGCGAGGCCGTCGCGGTGCGCCTGGTTGGCGGTTCGGCGGCCGTGGTCGGCGAACCCAAGAGCCGGTGAACCCTAAGACTGGGTTAGGGCACTCCTAACTTTGCGATCAGTGCGCTGACCCGGACGGCGCAGCCGCCTACGGTTCCGGCAAGTTCCGCCGGAGGAGGTCCGTAGTGCTCTCGACCGAGTCGCGCCGCCGTCTGCTCGACCTGGCCCGTGCCGAGCGCCTGGTGGTCGTCTGCGACTACGACCGCGCCCTCGCGCCGGACGACCCCGCCCGGCCCGGCCGGGAAGGGGTGACGGCGGTGCGGGCGTTGGCGGAGTTGCCGGAGACCGCGGTCGTGGTCGTGTCGCACCGGCCGTTGGCGGACCTGGCGGTGTTGTCGCGTTTGCCGGCCGAGGTCGAGTTGGTCGGCGAGTACACCCATCCGACGCTGGACCCGGTGCGGGCGCAGGCGTCCGGCGTCCTGCACCTCGCCGACCGGGACGCGGCTCCGCAGTTGGCGTTGCTGTTGGAGGAGCGCCGGCACTGGTTGTTCGGCGCGCGGCCGGTGCCGATCGAGCGGCACAGCCTGTTGTCGAACCGGCGGGCGCTCGCCCTGGTCACGCCGGACGCCCGGGTCACGTGGATGTGCGCGCCGGAACCGGACTCCCCCGCCCTCTTCGCCGACCTCCTCGGCGGTCCGGAGGCCGGGCACTTCAGCGTGCGCCCCGCGCACGGCCGCCTCCCGCTGGGCCAGCGCTACCTGCCCGGCACGATGGCCGTGGAAACCCGCTGGGCGGGCCTGACCGTCACCGACCACCTCGCCGAGGACACCCCAACGCACCGCACGGACCTGGTCCGCCGCATCACCGGCACCGCCGAGGCACACGTGGAGTTCGCGCCCCGCCCGGAGTTCGGCCAGGTCCCGGTGACGCTCACCAAGACCCGCGACGGCCTGCGCGTCGAAGGCACGTCGGAACCGATGGTCCTGCGCTCCCCCGGCGTGGACTGGGACATCGACGGCGACACCGCGCGGGCCACCGTCCACCCGCCCGCCGTGCTCGAACTCCGTTGTGGCACCGACGACCTCGCGCCGAAGTCGGTCGACGTCCCGGAGTGGAGCGACTGGCTGAACTCCCTCGACCTCCCGGCGACGGAACGGGACCTGGTGGCCCGGTCCGCCATGACGCTGAGAGCCCTGTGCCACCGCGGGACCGGCGCGGTGCTGGCCGCCGCGACGACATCGCTGCCCGAGGAGATCGGCGGCGTGCGCAACTGGGACTACCGGTACTGCTGGCTGCGCGACGGGGCGTTGACCGTGCAGGCGTTGGTGGCGCTGGGTTCCACCGAGGAGGCGGAGTCCTTCGTGGACTGGTTGCACGGCGTCCTCGCCACGCTCCCCGGCCCGGAACGCCTCCACCCCCTCTACACCGTGCACGGCGCCCAGCTCGGCCCGGAGGCCGTGATCGACACCCTGCCCGGCTACGCCGGTTCCCGCCCGGTCCGCGTCGGCAACCTCGCGGGTCAGCAGGTCCAGCTCGACGTGTTCGGCCCGGTGGTGGACCTGGTGCTGGACCTGGCGACCGCGCGCGGACGCCTCGACGACCGCGACTGGGACCTGGTCACCGCCATGGTGTCGGCGGTGGCGCAGCGGTGGCAGGAGGCCGACCACGGCATCTGGGAGGAGCGCCACGCACCCCGCCACCGGGTCTACTCCCGCGTGATGTGCTGGCTCACCACCGACCGCGCGATCCGCATCGCCGAACGCTTCGGCCGCCCGCTGGACCCGGAGTGGCTGATCCTGCGCGACCTCATCGCCGCGGACGTGCTCAAGCGCGGCTGGAACGAGGACGTCCGCGCCTTCACCACCGCCTACGACGGCACGGACCTCGATGCCGCGTCCCTGCACGTCGGACTCAGCGGTCTGGTCACCGACGAGCGGTTCACCTCGACCGTCGAGGCCATCGAGGCCGGGTTGCGGTCGGGCGTCACGGTGTACCGGTACCGGCGGGACGACGGGCTGCCCGGCGACGAGGGCGGCTTCCACCTGTGTGCCGCGTGGCTGGTGGAGGCGTACCTGCTGACGGGACAACGGGACCAGGCGGAGGAGTTGTTCGCGCAGCTGGTGGACTGCGCCGGGCCGACCGGGCTGCTGGCCGAGGAGTACGACCCGGTGACCGAGCGGTCCCTGGGCAACCACCCCCAGGCCTACAGCCACATCGGCCTCATCCGCTGCGCGCGCCTCCTCGACCGGGCGGAGGCCGACCGCCGCTGACTCGGAGGTGCCGAGCGTCGCCGGCACCTGCTGGGGCGGATGTCGTTGTGGCAGGCGGAGTTGGGGCTCCACCGGCCGGGACCGCGCAGACCCGAAGCTCGCCGGCCGCAACCGCCCAGTGCCGAAGCCAGCCGGGCGCGAGCGCTCGGGTCCGAACCGGACCGGCGTCAAGCCCGGCAGCGCGCCGCACGTGTGCCTCATGCCGCACCTCCGTTGGCGTACAAGGTCTGGCCGTTGATCCAGCGGGCCGGGCCGGCGAGGAAGGACACGACCTCCGCGATGTCGTCCGGTGTGCCCAGGCGCTCCATCGGGTTCATCTTGGACATCCGGTCCACTGTCGCCACGTCCTTCCCGTCGAGGAACAGCGCGGTGGCGGTGGGGCCGGGCGCCACGGCGTTCACCGTGATGTCCCGGCCGCGCAACTCCTTGGCCAGGATCAGGCTCACCGCGTCCACCGCGCCCTTGGTCGCCGCGTAGGGCGCGTACGTCGGCAGCGCGAGCTTGGTGACCGATGTCGAGAAGTTCACGATCGCGCCGCCCCGCCTGACCCGCCGCGCGGCCTGCTGGGCGACCACGAACGTGCCGCGGACGTTGACCCGGTGCATCCGGTCCAGCGCGTCGAGGTCGAAGTCGGCGATCGTGCCCAGGACCATGATCCCGGCCGCGTTCACCACGACGTCCACCCCGCCGAACTCCGCCTCCGCCCGGTCGAACAGGTCGGCGACCGCGTTTTCATCGGCGACGTCGGCCTTGACCGCGAGCGCGGCCCCGCCCTTGGCCTCGATCGCCTCGACTGCGGCCGCCGCCTCCGCGTCGTTGCCCGCGTAGGCGATGACGACGGCGAGGCCGTCCGAGGCCAGGCGCTCGGCGGCCGCCCGCCCGATGCCGCGGGACCCTCCGGTGACGATGGCGACGCGCGTGTTCATCTCGTGCTCCCCTCTCGGTGTTGTCACCGATAATGAAAGCACGGTAGCGGCGATACCGCAACCAGCGATAACACCATCGTGTTACCACCGTTAGCCGGGCAGCCGTCGCACCACCTCCACCGCGCCCGCCGCCAGCGTCGGGATGCTCGGCACCACGAACGACGTGTCCGCCGTCACCGACCCCGGGCCGAGCAGGCTCGACGACCGCACCTCCAGCCCGCCCCGGTCGGGCAACGCCGCCAATCCGCCGGCCAGCAACGACCCCACCAGCGGCTCGGCGACCGCCGGCACCGCACGGGACTGCGGGTTCACCGCGTTGACGACGACGTCTGCACGCCCATGGTCACGTCCGGGTAGTCCGCGCGGTCCGCTGGAGGAGAAGGTCAACCTCTTCCGCGACCTGGCCCGCGCCCCGGTACCCGTGGCCGCACTAAGAGACGGCACTCCGGACACGCCCGAGCACAGCGCCACGTACCGCCGTTTCGTAAGCCCACGCGGGGTGGACGACGAGCTGCGGGCGGTTCTGCGGGCCGATGGCCAGTGGTGGGGCCAGGTGAGCCTGTTCCGCGAACGCGGCCGGCGGCCGTTCACCAAACGTGAGATCGCCACCGCCGCTGACGCGCTCGCCCCATTGGGCAAGCATTTGCGGACGTTCGCCGGCCTCCGGCCCCCGCTTCCATCGTCTCACGGGGGTACGACAATCGCGGGCGGGCCGGGGCTGTTGCTGTTCGACCTCGCCGGTGGGCTGTTGTCCATCAACGACGAGGCCCGGGAATTGCTGGCAGCGATGCCGGAGAGCCCGTCCTCGACCAGCCGCTTTGGCCTGCGCGTGCCCGCGTGGATCCACAGCACGGCGGCCCGGGCCCAGACCGACGACCACACCCGGGTCCGAGCGCAGGACCGCACCGGCCGCTGGCTGGTCTGCCACGCCTCCTGCCCGCGCGACCAGTCCGGGAACCCGACCAGACCGCCGTGGTCGTCGAGCCCGCGAAGCCCGCGGACATCGCTGCCCTGCTGACCGCGGCCTACGGCCTGACCGAACGGGCGCAGGAGATCACGGGCCTGGTGGCGCGGGGCCTGAGCAGTGCCCAGACGGCCCGCGCCCTCCACCTCTCCCAGCACACGGTCCGCGATCACGTGAAGGCGGTGTTCGCCAAGACCGGGGTCACCAGCCGGGGCGAACTCGCCGCCAAGCTCCACACCGACCACTACCGGGGCCTCAACCAGGGCAGCCGCGTCCGGGTCTGGCGCGACTGACCTTGTGATCAGCGGCTGCGGCGCTTGGTCCAGACGTCATAAGCGACGGCAGCGAGCAGCACCAAGCCCTTGACCAGCATGACCTTCTCGCTCTGGGCGCCGATCAGCGACATGCCGTTGTTGATCACAGCCATGATCAAGCCACCGGTGATGGCACCGACGACCTTGCCCACGCCGCCCTGCACCGCCGCGCCGCCGATGAACGCCGCCGCGATCGCGTCCAGCTCGAAGTTGAAGCCCGCCGTGGGACCGGCCTGGTTCAGCCGACCCGCGAAGACCACACCGGCCAGAGCGCCCAGCACGCCCATGTTGACGAAGATCCAGAACGTGACCGACTTGACGTTCACGCCCGACAAGGTCGCCGCTTGGAGGTTGCCGCCCACCGCGTAGATCCGCCGGCCGAACACCGTCCGGTTCGCGACCAGGGAGTACCCGAGCACCAGCACCGCCAGCAGCACCAACACCCAAGGCAGGTTGCGGAACCGGGCCAGCTGCACCACGACGGCCATCACGACCAGGCCGGCGCCGGCCACCTTGAGCACGAACACCCACATCGGGTCCACGGCCTGCCCGTACCCGATCCGCCCCGCCCGCGCCTTCCACTGGGTCACCACCACACCCGCGACCACACCCAGCCCGACCAGCAGCGACAACAGGTCCGCGCCACCCAGCGGCCCCAGGCCGACGTTGCCGAAGTACCCCGACACGAACCCGTTCGACAGCGTCCGGATCTCCTGCGGGAACGGCCCGATGCCCTGGTTGCCCAGCACGCTCAACGTCAGCGCCCGGAACACCAGCATCCCCGCCAGCGTCACGATGAACGCGGGTATCCCGAAGTACGCGACCCAGTACCCCTGCCAAGCGCCGATCAACGCGCCCGCGGCCAGCGTGATCAGGACCGCCACGAACCACGGCAACCCGGACTGCACGGTCAGCACCGCGCACAGCGCACCCGTCACCGCGACCACCGACCCCGCCGACAGGTCGATGTGCCCGGCGATGATCACCAGGATCATGCCGACGGCCAGGATCAGGATGTACGAGTTCTGGACGATGATGTTGGAGATGTTCTGCGGCTCCAACAAGGCACCGTCGGTGATCACCGTGAACAGCACCACGATCAGCGCGAACGCCACGTAGATGCCGCTCTGCCGGAGGTTGAAGCGGAACCGGCGCGGTGCGGCCGGCGCCTGGGCCGGCGCCGGGGCGGCGGTCTTGACACTCATCGGTTCATTCCCTTGGTCATGTGCTGCATGAGGCGCTCCTGGGTCGCCTCTTCCCGGCTCACCTCACCGGTGACGCGGCCCGCCGACAGCGCGTACACGCGGTCGCACAGGCCGAGCAGCTCGGGCAGTTCGGACGAGATCACCAGGACCGCCTTGCCGCGCTCGGCGAGTTCGTTGACGATCGTGTAGATCTCGTACTTGGCGCCGACGTCGACGCCGCGGGTGGGCTCGTCGAGGATCAGCACGTCCGGGTCGGTCTGCATCCACTTGGCCAGCACGACCTTCTGCTGGTTGCCGCCGCTCAGGGCGGACGTCGGGGTCAGCACGTCCGGCGCCTTGATGCCCAGCGACCGCCGGTACTTCTCGGCGACCGCGAACTCCTCGCCCTCCCGCACCCAGCCCCGCGAGGCCAGCCGCGGCAGGGCCGCCGCCGAGATGTTGCGCTTGATGTCCTCGATCAGGTTCAACCCGTACCGCTTGCGGTCCTCGCTGACGTACGCGATCCCGTGCCGAATCGCATCGCGCACGGTCTTCAGCACGATCTCCCGACCGTCCTTGACGATCCGCCCCGAGATCCGCACCCCGTAGGACCGGCCGAACACGCTCATCGCCAACTCGGTCCGACCCGCGCCCATCAACCCGGCCAGGCCCACGATCTCCCCGCGCCGCAACGTCAGCGACGCGCCGGAGACCACGACCCGGTCCGGCTGCACGGGGCTGTGCACCGTCCAGTCCTCGATCCGCAGCACCTCGTCCCCGATGTGCGGCGTGCGCGGCGGGAAGCGGTGCTCCAGGTCGCGACCGACCATGCCGGAGATGATCCGGTCCTCGGTGGCGTCGGCGACGTCCATCGTCCCCACGGTCCGGCCGTCGCGGATGACCGTGATCCGGTCGGCGATGTCCATGACCTCGTTGAGCTTGTGGGAGATGATCACGCACGTGATCCCCTGGTCGCGCAGCTCGCGCAGCAGGTCCAGCAGGTGCGCCGAGTCGTCGTCGTTCAACGCGGCCGTGGGCTCGTCCAGGATGAGCAGCGACACCTCCTTGGACAGCGCCTTGGCGATCTCCACGAGCTGCTGCTTGCCCACGCCGAGGTCGGCGATGGGCGTGGTGGGGTTCTCCCGCAGGCCCACCCGCGCCAGCAGCTCGGCCGCCGCGTGGTTGGTGCGGTTCCAGTCGATGAACCCGCGGGTGGCCTGCTCGTTGCCCAGGAACAGGTTCTCCGCGATGGACAACTGGGCGCACAGCGCCAGTTCCTGGTGGATGATCACCACGCCGCGCCGCTCGCTGTCGCGCACGGACGAGAACCGGCACTCCTCGCCGTCGAAGAAGATGCCGCCCTCGTAGGACCCGTGCGGGTGCACGCCGGACAGCACCTTCATCAGCGTGGACTTGCCCGCGCCGTTCTCGCCGCAGACCGCGTGGATCTCACCGCGCCGCACGGCGAACGTGACGTCGTGCAGCGCGGTGACCGCACCGAACCTCTTGGTGATGCCGCGCATCACCAGGATGTCGTCGGACAAAGCCATCACTTCAACTGGTCGGCGGTGTAGTAGCCCGAGTCGACCAGGACCTTCTGGTAGTTGGTCTTGTCCACCGAGACCGGCTGCAGCAGGTAGGACGGCACGACCTTGTTGCCGTTGTCGTAGTCCTTCTCGTTGTTGACCTGCGGCTTGTTCCCCTTGAGCACGGCGTCCGCCATGTCCACGGTGACCTTCGCCAGCTCACGGGTGTCCTTGAAGATGGTCGAGTACTGCTCACCCGCGATGATGGACTTCACCGACGCGACCTCGGCGTCCTGGCCGGTCACCACCGGGTACGGCTGGTCCGCGGTGCCGTAGCCGTTGGACTTCAGCGCCGACAGGATGCCGATCGACAGGCCGTCGTAGGGCGACAGCACGCCGTGCACCTTCCCACCGCGGTAGGTGGTGGTGAGGATGTCCTCCATGCGCTTCTGCGCCGTGGCCGGGTCCCACCGCAGGATCGCGACGGTCTTGAAGTCCTTCTGGCCGCTCTTGACGTTCAGCGTGCCCTTGTCGATGTACGGCTGGAGCACCGACATCGCGCCGTTGAAGAAGAACGTGGCGTTGTTGTCGTCCGGCGAACCCGCGAACAGCTCGATGTCGAACGGGCCGGTCGCGGTGCCCGCGCTGCCGTCGGGGTTGCGCAGCTTCAGGCCGGTCAGCAGCGAGTTGGCCTGCTCCACGCCGACCTTGAAGTTGTCGAAGGTCGCGTAGTAGTCCACGTTCGGGCTGTTGCGGATCAGCCGGTCGTAGGCGATGACCGGGATGTTCGCCGCCTTGGCCTGCTCCAGCTGGGTGGTGATCGCGGTGCCGTCGATCGAGGCGATCACCAGCAGCCGCGCGCCCTTGGTGATCTGGTTCTCCAGCTGGTTGACCTGGGTCGGGATGTCGTTCTCCGCGTACTGGAGGTCGACCTTGTAGCCCTTGGCCTCCAACGACTTCTTGATGTTCTCCCCGTCGTGGATCCAACGCTCCGAGGACTTCGTGGGCATGGTGACGCCCACGAGCGCGCCCTCGGCGGACTGGCCCTGCTGGTCGACGGTCTTCTCCGCCGACCCGCAAGCGGTGGCCAGCACCGCTGCGGCGGCCAGGACCGCGATCTTCGTCAACCTCATTGTTGCTCCTTGCGGCGGTTGTAAGGGACTAGCGCAGGCCCTGCGCGAGCCGGTGGTAGGCCGCGTTCCAGCGCAGCCGGTCGGTGAACGACTCCGCGGTGGTGGCGGCGTCGACCAGGGCCAGTTCGGTGCCGGTCATGGTCGCCAGGTCGCGCAGCGCCTCGGCGCCGACGGCCTGGGTGAGCACCGTGTGGTGCGGTCCGCCGGCGGTCAGCCAGGCCTCGGCGGAGGTCGACAGCGACGGCGCGGGCTTCCAGACCGCGCGCGCCACGGGCAGGTTGGGCAGCGGCTCGTCCGGCGCGACGACCTCCACCTCGTTGGCCACCAACCGGAACCGGTCGCCGAGGTCGGCCAGGCCGATCACCACGCCGGGTCCGGGCGCGGCGTCGAACACGAGTCGGACCGGGTCCTCCCGGCCGCCGATGCCCAGCGGGTGGATCTCGCACGACGGCCGGTCGGCCGCGATGCTCGGGCACACCTCCAGCATGTGCGCGCCCAGCACCTTCGGCTCGCCCGGGCCGAAGTGGTAGGTGTAGTCCTCCATGAACGACGTGCCGCGCCCGGTGCCCGCACCCATCGCCTTCACCGTCGCCAGCAGCGCGGAGGTCTTCCAGTCGCCCTCGCCGCCGAAGCCGTAGCCGTCGCCCATCAGCCGCTGCACGGCCAGACCGGGCAGCTGCCGCAGCCCGCCGAGGTCCTCGAAGTTCGTGGTGAACGCCCCGAACCCGCCCTCGGTCAGGAACTTGCGCAACCCGGCCTCGATGCGGGCCGCGTAGCGCAGCGACTCGTGCCGCTCGCCGCCGCGCGCCAGCTCCGGGGCCAGCCGGTAGGTGTCGGCGTACTCCGACACCAGCAGGTCGATCGACTCGTCGGACACCTCGTCGACCAGCGCCACCAGGTCGTTGACGCCGTAGGTGTTCACCGACACGCCGAACCGCAGCTCCGCCTCGACCTTGTCGCCCTCGGTCACGGCCACGTCGCGCATGTTGTCGCCGAACCGGGCCAGCCGCAGCGACCGCAGGTGCGTGTAGCCGGTGGCGGCGCGCGCCCACCCGTCGATGCGGTCGGCCAGCACCGGGTCGCTGGCGTGGCCCACGACGGTCTTGCGCGCCACCCCGATCCGGGTCTGCACGTAGCCGAACTCGCGGTCGCCGTGCGCGGCCTGGTTGAGGTTCATGAAGTCCATGTCGATGGTCGACCACGGCAGGGACTCGTTGTGCTGGGTGTGCAGGTGCAGCAACGGCTTCTGCAACGCGTCCAGGCCGGTGATCCACATCTTGGCCGGCGAGAACGTGTGCATCCACGCGATGACGCCGACGCACGCCGGGTCGGCGTTGGCCTCCAGCATGACCTTGCGGATGGCGGCCGTGTCGGTGAGCACGGGCTTCCACACCAGCTCCGCGCTGATGCGGCCGGACGAGCCGAGCATCCGCTGGATCTGCTGCGACTGCCCCGCGACCTGGTCGAGCGTCTCCGGGCCGTAGAGGTGCTGGCTGCCGGTGAGGAACCAGACCTGGGGCTTCGCGGCGGACGACATGGGCACTCCTTGTGCTGGGCTCATCATCCCGGGACTCACTGCCCGTAGACGTTCTGGTAGCGCGCGTAAAGGCGGTCGACGTGCGCGGGGTCGATCGGGTCGGGCTTGCCCAGCTGCTGTGCGATGTGCACGGTCCGCGCCACGTCCTCCAGCATCACGGCCGCCTTCACCGCCGCGCGGGCGTCCTTGCCGACCGTGAACGGGCCGTGGTTGCGCATCAGCACGGCCGGGGAACGGCTCTCCCGCAGCGTCTCCACGATCCCGCGCCCGATCGAGTCGTCGCCGATGAGCGCGAACGGCCCCACCGGGATGTCCCCGCCGAACTCGTCCGCGATCATGGTGAGCACGCACGGGATCGGCTCGCCGCGCGCGGCCCACGCCGTCGCGTAGGTCGAGTGCGTGTGCACCACTCCCCCGACCTCGGGCATGTGCCGGTACACGTAGGCGTGCGCGGCGGTGTCCGAGGACGGCGCGAGGTCGCCGTGCACGAGGTTGCCGTGCAGGTCGGTGACCACCATCGTCTCCGGCGACAGCTCGTCGTAGGACACGCCGGACGGCTTGATCACCATCAGGTCCTCGCCGGGCACCCGCGCGGACACGTTGCCCGCCGTCCAGATGACCAGCTCGTACCGGGTCAGCTCGCGGTGCAGCTCGGCGACGCCGTGGCGCAGCGCGTCGAGGACCTTCATCGGGCCGCCTCCCCCTCTGCCGCCTTCCGCTCCACGGCGTCGCGGCGCATGACCTTGAGCCGGTGCATGACCTCGTTCACGCCCCGCCCGAAGTAGTCGTGCAGCTCCTGGTACTCGACGAACAGCCGTTCGTAGGCCTCGACGTTGGCCGGGATCGGCTCGTGCACCGCGCGGCGCACCTTGCCCATGGCCGCCGCCGCGTCGACGATGTCCGGGAACGCGCCCGCCGCGACGGCCGCGTGCATCGCCGAGCCCAGGGCGGGACCCTGCTCGGAGTCGATGACCGAGAGCGGCAGGTTGGTGACGTCGGCGTAGATCTGCATCAGGAGGGCGTTCTTGACCAGGCCGCCCGCGATGACCAGCTCGGTCACCGGCACGCCCGCGTCGGTGAACGCGTCGATGATCATGCGGGTGCCGTAGGCGGTGGCCTCCAGCAGCGCCCGGTAGGTGTCCTCGGCGCGGGTGGCCAGCGTCTGGCCGACGACCACGCCGGACAGCTCGTGGTCCACCAGCACCGACCGGTTGCCGCTGTGCCAGTCCAGCGCGATCAGGCCGTGCTCGCCGATCTCCTGCCCGGCCGCCAGCTCGGTGAGCAGCTCGTGCACGCTGATGCCGCGCTCCCGGGCCCGCTCGTGGTATTCCGGCGGGACGCCGTGGTCGACGAACCAGCCGAAGATGTCGCCGACACCGCTCTGCCCGGCCTCGTAACCCCACAGGCCCGGCACGATGCCGCCGTCCACGACACCGCACATGCCCGGGACGTCCCGCAGCTCGGCGCCGTTCATCACGTGGCAGGTCGAGGTGCCCATGATCGCGACCATCACCCCCGGCTCGACGGCCTTCGCCGCGGGCGCGGTGACGTGGGCGTCCACGTTGCCGACGGCCACCGCGATGCCCTCGCGCAGGCCGGTCCACTCCGCCGCCTGCGCGGTCAGCGAGCCGGCCCGGTCGCCGAGCGCGCCCAGCGGGTGGTCGAGCTTGTCGGCCACGAACCGCTCGAAGTCGGGGTTCAGCGCCTTGAGGAACTCCGGCGACGGGTAGGCGCCGTCCTGGCGGATGCCCTTGTAGCCGGCGGTGCACTCGTTGCGCACGTAGGTGCCGGTGAGCTGCCAGACGATCCAGTCCGCGGCCTCCACCCAGTGCGCCATCGCCGCGTAGACCTCGGGCGCCTCCTCCAGCACCTGGAGGCCCTTGGCGAACTCCCACTCCGAGGAGATCAGGCCGCCGTAGCGGGGCAGCCAGGGCTCGCCGCGCAGCTCGGCGAGGTGGTTGATCCGGTCGGCCTGCGGCTGGGCGGCGTGGTGCTTCCACAGCTTGACGTAGGCGTGCGGGTGGTCCGCGAACTCCGGCAGCTCGTTGAGCGGCGTGCCGTCCGAGGTGGTCGGGACCATCGTGCACGCGGTGAAGTCGGTGCCGATGCCGATCACGTCCGCCGGGTCCGCGCCCGCTGCCTTCAGCGCGGCGGGGACGGCGTGGCGCAGGACGTCCACGTAGTCGGAGGGGACCTGGAGCGCCCAGTCGGGCGGCAACGCGCGGCCGGAGGGCAGGGCGCGGTCGAGCACGCCGTGCGCGTAGTCGTGCACCGCGCTGCCGAGCTCGGCCCCGTCCCGGACCCGCACCACGACGGCGCGGCCGGACAGGGTGCCGAAGTCGACGCCCACCACGAGTGGGTCGTTGGTCATCGGGGATGGCCCTTCATCAGAAGCGATGTGAGGAGTGTTATCGCTAACAATTGAGACGTCAAGAGGCAGTCGGTCTCGGGCTGGAAACAGCACCGACCGAAGTTGTTAACGCACTCAGCGAGAGCGGGCGGAGTGAGGTGCCGACACCGGTGGGGAGCGGGCTGGCGGGCACGCGCCGGTAGGGCGAGGCTAGCGGTCCCGGGCCGGCGGCGACAGCCCGGGCCGGTGCAGGCGGTATCAGGGGCAGGCGGGACGAGGGCAGCCGCCGCCCGAGGGCTCGGGCAGGGCTCGCCGCACCGCCCGACGCCGCACCGCCCCGCCCACGCCACGCGCCGCCCACGCCACGCCGGTCAGGCCGCCCGCGCCACACCGCGCCGCCCGCTGCGCCGCGCCCCCAACCAGTGCGGGGCTCGCTGCGCGGGGCGCGGGGTCGCTGAGGGTGCCGGGGTCGCTGGGTGCGGGTCCGCCGGGGCGCGGGGTCAGCTCGGGGGTGCGACGCTGCCGCGGCTGATCAGGGCCGGAGCTATGGTGCGCCGGGTGTCGCCGGCCCCGCCGTCCGCCGCCACCTGGGCCAGCAGGAGGTCCAGCGCCTCGCGGGCCACCGCGGCGAAGTCCTGCCGCACGGTGGTCAGCGGCGGGATGAAGAACTCCGCCTCCGGGACGTCGTCGAACCCGACCACGCTGACGTCCTCCGGCACCCGCCGCCCGCGCTCGTGCATCGCCCGCAGGATGCCCAGCGCCAGGTGGTCGTTGGCCGCGAACACCGCCGTCACCTCGGGCATCCGCGCCAGCATCTGCCCCGCCTGGTACCCGGCCCGGGCACTCCAGTCCGCCGGCACCAGCGGCGGCACCTCGGCGCCCGCGTCCTCCAGGGCCTTGCGCCAGCCCTCGACGCGACCCGAGCTGTCGAACCAGTTCGGCGGGCCGGACACGTGCCAGACCGTCCGGTGGCCGACGTCGAGCAGGTGCTTGGTGGCGGCGTACGCGCCGGCCTGCTGGTCCACCGTCACCAGCGGGGTCGGGCGGGCCGGGTCGCCGTCGATGGTCACCACGGGCACGCCGGCGGGGATGTCGGCCAGGGCGTCGTTGGCCGACGCGGTCGGCGCGATCACCACGATCCCGGCCACCCGCTCGTCCCGGTGCCGCTCGACGGCCCGGTTGATCGACGCGTGGTCCAGCTCCTTGACCCGGCCGACGCTGACCGCGAAGCCCGCGCCCGCCGCCGCCTCCTCGAACGCCGCCAGCAGCGACGCCGGGCCGTACAGGGTCGAGTTCTGCGCCACCACGCCGATCAGCTGCGAGCGCCCGGTCACCAGCGCCCGCGCGGCCTTGTTCGGCCGGTAGCCCAGTTCCGCGATCGCCGCGCGCACCCGCAGCCGGGTCTGCTCGCGGACGTTCGGGTGGTCGTTGAGCACCCGCGAGACGGTCTGGTGCGACACGCCCGCGAGTCTCGCCACATCGGTCATCGCGGGGTCGCGCGAGGTCTTGTTCTCCACTGCCGCACCCTCATCCCGGCTCATGATCGTCCACTTCGGATGTTAGCGATAACACCCATTTTCCACCAACGCGCGTGCCCGCCACACATTGTCCACCACGACGGGCACGCGCGGGGGCAGGTCGTGCCCCCGCGCGTCGCGCGTCCTCAACCCACTCGGAAAGTAGCCCGTTCCCGCGCTTCCCGGGACGTGCCGAGCCGGGCCATCACCAGCCGCCCGGTGTCGTGCGTCACGTGCAGGTCGCCCTGCCGCAACGACAGCCCCGACCGCCCCTCCTCCAGCACGAAGCTCGCCGCGCGCCCGTAGGCGTCGGTGTCCTCGTACGGGTCGATGCGCAAGTCGCCACCATCGGTCCGCGCGTACCGGTCGGGGAAGTTGACCGATTGCAGCGCCACCGTGCCCGCGCCCAGGAACCCGTCGACCACCCGGAACTGCGAGTCGGCCAGCTCGCGGACGTCGCCGTCCACGCGCAACCGGTACTCGTAGTGCCGGATCACCGCGTGCGGCGCGTCCAGCGGGTGCAGCCGCACCGGCACCTCTCCCCGTCCCACCGGCACGCCGAAGCTCGGCGTCCCGTCGGCGTTCCAGTACAGCCGCTGCACGCGGGTGTGCCGGTTGGGGTCGAACAACGGGTCGCCCGTGATGTCCCGGTAGTCCCGCGCGTGGTAGACGAGCACGTCCACATCACCGACCCGGGTGAACGAGTTGTGTCCCGGCCCGTACTGCGAGGTCGCCGTGTTGGTGGTGAAGACCGGCTGCGGGGACTTGGTCCACGACCGCGCGTCGAGCAGGTCCGCGTTCTCGTCGGCGGTCAGCAGGCCCATGCAGTACCGGGCGTCGGTCGCGCTGGCGGAGAAGGTGACGAACACCCGGCCGTTGCGGATCAGCACCGCCGGGCCCTCGTTGACCTTGAACCCCTGCACCTCCCAGTTCAGCGTCGGCACGGCGATGCGCACCGGCGCGGACTTGAGGGCCAGCGGCGAGGCCATCTCGGCGATGTAGAGGTTGCTGTTGGTGGCGATGCCCGGTTCGCTCTGCGCCCACAGGAAGTACCGCTTGTCCCGGTGCACGAACGTCGTCGCGTCGAGCGTGAACGAGTCCCAGCCGGTCACCATCTGGCCGCGCAGCGTCCACGTGGCCTCCCGCGGATCCGCCGAAGGCGACTCCAGCACGTAGGTGCGGATGCGGAAGGGCTGGTCGGAGTCGCCGGCGGCGAAGTAGATGTACCACTTGCCGTCGATGCGGTGCAGTTCCGGCGCCCAGATGTAGCCGCCCATGGTGCCGGACGCGGGCCGCCGCCACACCGTGCGCTCGCGCGCGGTGGCCAGACCGTCCAACGTGGACGCTCCGCGCACGACGATCCGGTCGTACTCGGGCACCGAACCGGTCATGTAGTACATGCCGTCCGTGGGCGGGGTGATGAACGGGTCGGCCCGCTTCTCCACCAACGGGTTGCGCGAAGTCAACGGGTTGCGCGAAGTCGGGACCGGCGCGGCGGCTTCGACGTCCTGGGCGAGGGCCTGCCCGGCGGGCAGCGCGCCGGCGGC
Organism: Saccharothrix sp.; assembly: GCF_031180885.1. Lineage (GTDB taxonomy): Bacteria > Actinomycetota > Actinomycetes > Mycobacteriales > Pseudonocardiaceae > Actinosynnema. The sequence goes on along the minus strand of NZ_JAPSLK010000053.1, from coordinate 11,695 downwards.
GGCCACCACTCCCCCGGTCAGGAGCAGGGATCGACGGCTGAGGCTCACGACAGTCTCCTGTCCTTGATGCGGATGAACGTCACCGAGTGGGCCGGGAAGGTGTGCGTGAACGAGGGCTTCACCCCGCGCAACGTGGTCTCCTTCGCGCGGACCGGCTGGAAGAACTCGGTGTTCATGTCGTCGGGACCGCCCTGCACCGTGGTCACCTTGGCGGTGTTGGCCACCGACACCCGGGTGCCGAGGTCGAGCTTGACCCGGGCCGGCGACGCCTGGGCGTTGACGACCTTCACCACCAGTTCGCCGGTCGCCAGGTCGCGCGTGACCACCTGGCGGAACGGCTCGGCCACCTTGTCGTCGGTGAACTCGCCCCACTTCTGCCCGTCCAGGAACAGCTCCACGTGCCGCCCGCGCACCGAGACCTTCAGGTCGTACGTGCGACCCGTCTCCACCCGGGTCCCGTTGGCCAGCAGCGTGGACTTCCCGCCGCCGACCGCCTTCTCCACGGCCGACTGGGTGTTGTTCCAGCCGCCCAGGTTCCACCAGTAGAAGTTGCCGGTGTCCTTGACGCCGAACGCGACCAGGAAGCCCTCCGCGCCGGACAGCTTGGTGGCCTTGACGTTCAGGTCGTAGTCGCGCCAGTTCACGTCGCCCGCGGTGACCAGGGTGTCCTGCGCCGCCGCGTCCGACTGCACGAACCGGCCGCCGGAGACCGCCCACGTGCCGCGCCCGGCCGCCCGGGTCCACTGCGCGTCCGTGCCGGAGAAGTCGTCGGAGAACAGCCGCACGCCCGACGAAGAGGTGACCGAGACGTCGTCGTAGGCCGCGCTGGTGGCCCACGTGGACAGACCGATCGCGCCCGTGATCGGCCCGGCGACCGACGGCGTGGAGGTCTGCGTGCTCGGCACCACGTGGTCGCCCACGTTGGTCATGAACAGCTTCTGCACCTCGTAGTTCGCCGAGCCCCATGACGCGTGGTTGTTGAGCCAGATCATGTCCGGCTGCCACTGCACGTAGTCCTGGTTGGCGAACAGCGGCGCGTAGGACGCCAGCTTCACCACGTCGGCGTTGCGCTCCAACCCGGTCATGTACGCGGCCTCGGCCAGCGCGTTGGACAGCTTGTTGCCCTGCGAGGCGTACTCGCCGAGGAACACCTTGGGGCCGTTGCGGTCGTAGCTGTCGTACCGGTTGTTGTTCTGGAGGAACCAGTCCGGGCTGTTGTAGTAGTGCTCGTCGACCATGTCGACGCCGGCCTGCCTGTTGAGCTGCCACAGGCGGTCGAACGTGCCGCCGGTGTCGTCCGGGCCGGAGTTGCTGATCACCGTGATGTCGGGGTACTTCGCCTTGATGGCGTCGCGGAACTTCACGAAGTTCGCGAAGAACTGGTCGGGCAGGTTCTCCTCGTTGCCCACGCCGAGGTGGGTGAGCTTGAACGGTTCCGGGTGGCCCATGTCGGCGCGCAGCTTGCCCCACGTCGAGGTGGCCGGGCCGTTGGCGAACTCGATCAGGTCGAGCGTGTCCTGGATGTGCCGCTGCAACAGGACCGGGTCGTCGGTGGCGCGGTTCTGGCCGCAGCCGGTGACCAGGGCGGGCACCACGGGCAACGGCATCGCGCCGATGTCCTCGGCGAACTGGAAGTACTCGTAGTAGCCCAGGCCGTAGGACTGGTTGTAGCCCCAGAAGTTGGCGTTGGTCGGGCGCTGCTCGACCGGGCCGACGGTGTCCTTCCACTGGTAGGACCGGCGGCGCTCCCAGTTCGGGGCCTCGTAGCCGTAGTGGCTGTTGACGTTGACCAGGCAGCCGCCCGGGAAGCGCAGGAAGCCGGGCTTGAGCGCGGCGACCTTCTCGGCCAGGTCGGCGCGCAGGCCGTTGGGCCGGTTCTTGTAGGTGTCGCGCGGGAACAGCGACACCATGTCCAGCCGCAGCGTGCCGGTGCCCGCGCCGCGGACCGCGAGCCGGCCGACGGTGCTGGACTTCCGCGCCAGGAAGCTGCCGGTGTACTTGGTCCAGGTGTCGCCCTGAACCTGGACGGTCACCGCGTCGGCCAAAGGACCGCCGGCGGGGTCGGTGAGCGACGCGGTCAGCGCGGTCGAGGGCTGGTCGGTGCGCGCCCAGACCGAGAAGTCGTAGCGCTTGCCCTCGACGACGTTGACGCCCGAGTTGTAGCCGGAGTTGATCACGCCGGCTGGCAGGCCGAGCTTCAGGTAACGGCGGTTGCGCTCGTGCAGGCGCTGGTCGTCGTCGACCACCTCGATCGTGCCGCCGGCCAGCGGCGCCCACGAGGTGAGGCCGCTGTAGGAGGCGTTGTCGACGCGGTCGTACTCGAACGACCGGTTCTGCACCAGTTCGGCGTACAGGCCGCCGTCGGCGGCGCGGTTGATGTCCTCGAAGAAGACGCCGTACATCGTGTCGGCGATGTCGACGCCCCGGGCGGTGGGGTCGACCGTGACCGTGTAGTCGGTCTCGGCGGCGGCCTGCGCGCCGGGCACGGCGGCGGCCAGGCTCGCGGCCACCAGGGCGGCGAGCACGCGTTGCTTGCTCATGGGTTGGCTGGACTCCTGTCGACTGGCGGTTCGTCAGGGGAAGGCCGCGCGGACGCGGTCGAGTTCCGCGCGCGTGACGGGCAGGACGGTGCCGTGCCGGGGCCGGCTGGGCAGCGCGTACGAGCTGGACATGGTCCACTTGCCCGAGGCGAGGTCGGTGGTCTCGAACGGCACGTAACCGCGCCCGCCGAACTCGTCGATGAACAGGTACCACTTGTCCTCGGTGTTGGACTTGAACACCGTCGGCCCCTCGCCCTGCCGGATGCCGGGGCTGGTGGCGGTGGCCTTGCCGATGCAGTCGGCGACGAAGTCGTAGTCGGTGCTGCGCAGTTCCGTCGACTTCTCGGCGAGGATGAACTTGCTGCACGGCGTGGACGAGGTGTTGTTGCGCTCGTCCTTGGTGAAGCGGTAGTAGGTGTCGCCGTCCTTGATGACCGTGGAGTCGATCACCGAGTACCCCGGGTCGACCCACACCTGCGGCTCGCTGAACGTCCGGAAGTCGCGGGTCGTGCTGTAGAGCATCCGGTTGTAGGTGTTGCCGGTGTGGCCCAGGTCGTCCGCCGCGTACAGCTTGGAGGCCCAGAAAACCACGTACGCGCCGATGCTCTGGTCGTAGTAGGCCTCGGGCGCCCAGGTGTTGCCGGCGGTGTCCGGCGCGATGCGGACGTGCCGCTGCTCCGACCAGTGCACCAGGTCCGTGGACTCCCACACCTCGACGTACTTGCTGCCGGTGCGCTGGACGGCGTCCCAGTTGCCGTTGCCGTGGATCTTCAGGTCGGTGGCGATCATGAAGAACCGGTCGCCCTCCGGCGAGCGGACGATGAACGGGTCGCGCACGCCCTTGTCGCCATACTTCGAGGTCAGCACGGGCCGGCCGGCGTTGAGTTCGTCGAAGCGCAACGGGTCGTTGCCCCGGCTGGCGGCGAAGTAGATCTGCTCGCCGGTGGCCGTGCCCTCGCCGGTGAAGTAGCCGAACAGGTAGCCCTCGTAGGGCTGCTTCTCCGGCAGCGGCAGGACGGTGGTCTTGAACTTCTTGCGGGTGGTCTCGCGGCCGGCCCGGATGGTGGCGGTGAGCTGGACCTTGACCGCCTTCTCGCCGTGCGCGGGCCGGGTGACCTCACCGGTCGGGGTGATCACGTCGGGCTTGTTGCTGTCCCAGGTGATCGTGGTGCCGTGCAGGCCGGTGGTGGGCAGGGTGATGTTGCCCCGGATGCCGTCGGTGTCGTGCAGGGTGAGCGCGGCGTCCGCTTCGGCCACCTTCTCGTCGTCGGTGAGTTCGGGGCGGACGGTCGCGGTGAAGACGCGCTGAGACGTTTCAGCGCCCTTGGTGGCCGTCGCGGTCAGCTCGACCGTGGCCGGTGGGCTGCCCGCGGCGGGTCGGGTGACGACGCCCGTGCCGGTGATGACGGACGGATCGCTGGAGGTCCACGTGATGGCCGAGCCGTACGGGCCGGTGGACGGCAACGTGAGGTTCGTGGTCAGGGCGGACGTGTCGCCCAGGTCGAGCAGGGCGGCGTCGCGGCGGGCGCGTTCCGCGTCGGTGATCAGGCCGATCTCGCGGACCTCCCCGGCGCTCAGGGCGTGGTCGTAGAGGCGGAAGTCGCGGATCTGGCCCTTCAGGCGGCGGTCGGCGGTGTAGACCGAGCGGCCGAGGTAGTTTGCCGTGGTGGAACCGCCGCCGATGGCCGAAGGCCGGATGGTCACGTCGGTCTTGCGGGCGACCTCGACGCCGTCCTCGTAGAGCACGGCGGTGCTGCCGGACAGGGTGTAGGTCAGGGTCTTCCACACACCCCGGGCGAGGTCGCGACCGGCCGAAACGGACTGCTCGGTGGCCCAGTTGCCGGTGGCGATGGCGGTGCGGTAGCCGTTGCCGGTGGTGAACAGGTAGCCGTCGCCGACGCCGGTCGGGCCGGTGTTGCCCAGGCCCCACACGAAGTACGGGGTGGACTGGTCGGCGGCCATCCGGACCTGTATCGAGACGGTCACTGAATCGAGTCCGCGCAACAGGTGGTCCGGTAGTTTCACATGCCCGTCCACGCCGCCGAGCGCGCGGCCCTCGGCGCCCAGCGGTGTGGTGTCGCCGCTCGCCACGGCGTGGCGGCCGTTGCCGGAGGTATCGGTGATGGTGGTGCCTGAGGTCTCGTCCAGTGCGTAGCGCACCACGAGCCCATCGGCGGCTTGGGCGTGCGGGGCGGTCAGGATGGTGCCGGCCAGGGTCAGCACGGCGGCCAGGGATCGGATCATGCCGACGTCCTCGTCGTCGTCGGGGCGTGGCGGCGCTTTGCGCTGCGCCACAAAAGTGAGCGCTAACATAGGTCGCCCAAGTGGACAGTGTCAACGATGCAAAATCGTCGTAACCAAGACCTTGACTCACCAGTTGTGAACGCTCACTCTTGTCCACCAAGTGACCACGGTCACCGCGGTGGAACTCGGAGGAAAAGCCAGTGCTGAAGAAGATCACGGCAGCCGCAGGCGTGGTCCTGCTGAGCGTGCTGACCGCGTGCGGTTCCGGCGACGGCGGGGCGTCGTCGACGAACAGCGGCGGGAGCAAGGACGGCATCACCATGGGCTTCGCCCAGGTGGGTGCGGAGAGCGGGTGGCGCACGGCGAACACCAAGTCGATCCAGGACGAGGCCAAGGCGGCCGGGATCGACCTGAAGTTCTCCGACGGCCAGCAGAAGCAGGAGAACCAGATCAAGGCGATCCGGTCGTTCATCCAGCAGAAGGTGGACGTCATCGCGTTCAGCCCGGTCGTGGAGACCGGCTGGGACGCGGTGCTGGAGGAGGCCAAGGCCGCGAACATCCCGGTGATCCTCACCGACCGCGCGATCGACTCCGACGACGAGTCGCTCTACGCGACCTTCCTCGGGTCGGACTTCGTGGAGGAGGGCCGCAAGGCCGGCAAGTGGCTGGCGGAGAACGCCGGCGGCCCGGTGAACGTCGTGGAGCTGCAGGGCACGACCGGTTCCGCGCCCGCCAACGACCGCAAGAAGGGCTTCGCGGAGACCATCGCGTCGAAGCCCGACATCAAGGTCGTCGCGTCGCAGACGGGTGACTTCACCCGGTCCGGCGGCAAGCAGGTCATGGAGGCGTTCCTGAAGTCCGTGCCGAAGATCGACGTGGTGTACGCGCACAACGACGACATGGGCCTGGGCGCCATCGAGGCCATCAAGGCGGCGGGCAAGGTGCCCGGCAAGGACATCCGGATCATCACCGTGGACGCGGTGAAGGACGGCATGACCGCGCTGGCGGCCGGCGAGATCAACTACATCGTCGAGTGCAGCCCGCTGCTGGGCAAGCAGCTCATGGAGCTGGCGAAGAAGGTCGTGGCGGGCGAGCAGGTGCCCAAGCGGGTGGTGACCGAGGAGACCACGTTCACCCAGGAGCAGGCCAAGGCCGCGCTGCCGACCCGGCAGTACTGACCCCGGAGCGGTCCCCGTCGCGGTGGGCGCGACGGGGACCGCTCCGACGCACCCACGAAGGCAGATCCATGACCGAACCGGTCGTCGACATGCGGGGCATCTCGGTGGAGTTCCCCGGCGTCAAGGCGCTGCAAGGCGTCGATTTCCGGCTGTTCCCCGGCGAGGTGCACGCCCTGATGGGCGAGAACGGCGCCGGCAAGTCCACCCTCATCAAGGCCCTCACCGGCGTGCACAAGCCGACCGGGCTGATCCGGTTGCGCGGTGAGGAGGTCTCCTTCCACGGACCCGGGCAGGCGCAGGACGCCGGGATCAGCACCGTCTACCAGGAGGTCAACCTCTGCGGGAACCTCACCGTCGCGGAGAACATCCTGCTGGGCCGCGAACCCCGCCGGTTCGGCCGCATCGACGGCCGCGCGACCCGGCGCCGGGCCGCGGAGCTGTTGGAGCGCATGGGGTTGGCCATCGACCCCGGTTCGGTGCTGGCCGACCACCCGATCGCCGTGCAGCAGCTGGTGGCGATCGCGCGGGCGGTCGCGGTGGAGTGCCAGGTGCTGATCCTGGACGAGCCGACGTCCAGCCTGGACGCGGGCGAGGTGGCGGAGCTGTTCCGGATCATGCGCGTGCTGCGCGACGAGGGCGTGGCGATCCTGTTCGTCTCGCACTTCCTGGAGCAGGTCTACGAGATCTCCGACCGGATGACGGTGCTGCGCAACGGCCGGCTGGTCGGCGAGTACCGCACGGCCGAGCTGAGCCGGCTGGACCTGGTGTCCGCGATGCTGGGCCGCGAGCTGAGCGTGCTGGAGGAGTTGGAGCAGCAGACGCACCCGGTGGACGAGCGGGCGGTGCTGTTGCGCGCCACCGGGTTGGGCCGCAAGGGCGCGGTGGAGCCGTTCGACCTGGAGGTGCGGGCGGGCGAGGTGGTCGGGCTCGCCGGGCTGCTCGGGTCGGGGCGCACGGAGCTGGCGCGGCTGCTGTTCGGCGCGGACAAGGCCGACTCGGGCACGTTGGAGTTCGACGGCAAGCCGCTGCACCTGCGCGGGCCGCGGCAGGCGATCTCGGCGGGCATCGGGTTCTGCTCGGAGGACCGCAAGGCCGAGGGCCTGGTGGCGGACCTGAGCGTGCGGGACAACCTGGTGCTGGCGTTGCAGGCCTCGCGGGGCTGGACCCGGCCGCTGTCCAAGCGCACCAAGGACGAGCTGGTGGAGAAGTACGTGGCGATGCTGGACATCCGGCCCGCCACCCCGGACACGCCGATCCGCAACCTCTCCGGCGGCAACCAGCAGAAGGTGCTGCTCGCCCGGTGGCTGGTGACCAAGCCGAAGCTGCTGGTGCTGGACGAGCCGACGCGCGGCATCGACGTGGGCGCCAAGGCGCAGATCCAGAAGCTGGTCGCGGAACTGGCGGCCGAGGGGGTGGCGGTGGTGTTCATCTCCGCCGAGTTGGAGGAGGTCGTGCGGGTGTCCGACCGCGTGGTGGTGCTGCGGGACCGGCGCAAGGTCGCCGAGCTGCGCGGCACGGACGTGGACGAGGTCATGGCGCACATCGCGGGCGGGAGGGCCGCCGCGTGAACCGGCTGTGGTGGGCCCTGGGCGCGCTCGTGGCGCTGCTGGTGCTCAACGTCGTGGTGACGCCGTCGTTCTTCTCGATCCGGATGCAGGACGGGCACCTGTACGGCAGCGTGATCGACATCCTCAAGAACGGCGCGCCGACGCTGTTGATCGCGCTGGGCATGACGCTGGTGATCGCGACCCGGGGCATCGACCTGTCGGTGGGTGCGGTGGTGGCCATCGCGGCGGCGGTGACGTGCGAGTACATCGCTACTTCCAGTGACCCGGGCAGCGCGTCGACGGCGTTGGTGGGCATGGCGATCTCGTTGGGGCTGTGCCTGGTCCTGGGGTTGTGGAACGGGTTCCTGGTCGCGGTGCTGAGGATTCAGCCGATCGTGGCCACGCTGGTGCTGATGACGGCCGGGCGCGGCATCGCGATGCTGGTGACCGACGGCCAGATCATCACCGTGAACAACGAGACCTACCGGTCGGTGGGCGCGGGGTTCGTGCTGCTGCCGCTGGCGATCCTGATCAGCGTGGCGGTGTTGGCGCTGGTCGCGGTCGCGACCCGCAAGACCGCGCTGGGGCTGCTGATCGAGGCGGTCGGGGTGAACCCGGAGGCCAGCAGGCTCGCGGGCGTGCAGTCGCGGACGATCATCTGGACGGTGTACGTGTTCGCGGCGCTGTGCGCGGGCGTGGCCGGGCTGATGATCAGCTCGAACGTGAGCGCGGCGGACGCCAACAACGCCGGTCTGTGGATCGAGATGGACGCGATCCTGGCCGTGGTCATCGGCGGCACGTCGCTGGCGGGCGGGCGGTACTCGCTCACCGGGACGTTGCTGGGCGCGCTGGTGATCCAGACGCTGACGACGACCGTGTACACGGCGGGCATCGCGCCGGAGATCACGTTGGTGTTCAAGGCGGTCGTGGTCGTCGTGGTGATCCTGTTCCAGTCGCCGAAGGTGCAGGCGTTGTTCCGGCGGCGACCCAAGAGGCCGGTCGCGGAAGTGTTGAAGCCGCAGGAGGTGGCGAGCTGATGGCTACCCTGTCTGTCTCAAAGGTGCCCTCGCGGCACCTGCCCGTGGTGGCCACGTTCGCGTTGTTCGTGCTGACGTTCGGCGCGGGGTCGGTGTCGTTCGAGAACTTCGCGTCCGGTCAGGTGTTCGCGAACCTGTTCATCGACAACGCGCACCTGATCGTGCTCGCCGTGGGCATGACGTTCGTGATCCTGACCGGCGGCATCGACCTGTCGGTGGGGTCGGTGCTGGCGCTGTCCACGATGATCGCCGCCGCCGGGGTGAAGGCCGGCTGGCCGGTGCCGCTGGTGATCGTGGTGGTGCTGCTGACCGGGTCGGTGCTCGGGCTGCTGATGGGTCTGATGATCCACAAGTTCGACGTGCAGCCGTTCATCGTGACGCTGGCCGGCATGTTCCTGGCGCGCGGGCTGTGCTTCGTGATCAGCATCGAGTCCATCAGCATCAAGGACAAGGGCTACCGGGCGCTGGGCATGGACCGCATCGCGCTCGGTGGCGGGGTGTCCATCACGAACAACGTGCTCATCGCGGTGGCGGTGCTGCTGGCGGCGATGTACGTGCTGCACCTGACCCGGTTCGGCCGGACCGTGTACGCGTTGGGCGGCAGCGAGCCCTCGGCGCGGCTGATGGGGTTGAAGGTCGGGTTCACCAAGGTCGGCGTGTACGTGGTGAGCGGGTTCTGCTCGTCGCTGGCGGGCCTGGTGTTCTCGTTCTACACCGCGTCGGGGTACGGGTTGCACGCGGTGGGCATGGAGCTGGAGGCCATCGCGGCGGTCGTCATCGGCGGGACGTTGCTGGCCGGTGGCTCGGGTTACGTGCTCGGGTCGGTGGTGGGCGCGCTGGTGCTGGGGACGATCCAGACGATCATCAGCTTCGACGGCACGTTGAACTCGTGGTGGACGAAGATCGTGATCGGGGCGCTGCTGCTGGCGTTCATCGTGCTGCACAGGCTCATCGTGCGGCGCTCGTCGGCGTGAGCCGGTCGGCGAGGTGGCGGCACCGCCGTGCGTGACCGCCACCTCGCCGACCGACCCGCCCGCCCAGCGTCAGAACTTGTCGATCGCGATGGCGTCGTAGCTGGTGGTCGGTGTCGGCGGGGTGCTGAACCGGCCGTTGACCAGGTAGAACCGGTTGCCCCAGGCCGCGACGGTCGCGGGCACGTCGAACCGCGGGTCGGTCATCTGGCCCACCACCCGGGCGCTCGCCGCGTCGGCGCTCAGCTCCAGCTTGGTGAACAGGTTGACCCGGTTCTGCACCACGTACAGGTTGCGGCCCTCGCGGAGCAGGCCGTCGTTTCGGGTCAGGACGGCACCGCCCAGGTCGATCTCCTTCGTGACCCCCCGGTGGTCGACGCGGAACAGCTTGCCGGTCGAGGTCTGGCCGATGACGAGACCGCTGCCGTCCGGGGTCGTGACGATGCCGTTGGCGTTGGCGACGTCCGGGACGTCCTCCATCTCGCCGGTCAGCGGCACGCGGGTGACCTGCGCGGGTTCGGGCAGTTCGCCGCACGGGCCGAGCGGCAGGCGGTACAGGGTCGGCTCGTCGGAGTCGGTGACCCACACGGCGTCCGGGGTGATCACCAGGTCGTTGACGAACGACTCGCCGTCGAACAGCCGGTAGGTCGCGATCGTGCGGCCGGAGAAGGCGTCGAGGACGCGGAGGTCACCGCCCGTGCCGCCGGCGACGAACAGCCGGCCCCGGCGCGGGTCCACCTTGAGCCCCAGCGACGGGGTGCCCGGCCCGGCCGCGAGCACCCGGCCCCGGCCGGTGGCCAGGTCGACCTGGAAGATCGAGCCGTCGGCGCGCGAGCCGAAGTACGCGGTGGGCCACGGGCCGATCGCGATGCCCTCCGGCATGAACCCGTCGGGCAGCGGGAACCGGGTGGGGAACGCGGTCGCCCCCGCCGTGCCCGGCACGAGCACCGAAACCCCGAGTGCGGCGACCGCCGCCAACACAGCGCGTCTGCGCATGGATCCTCCCTGGTGGACTGTGGGCGGAAGTCTCACCCGTGCGGCCGTGGCACCTCCAATACCGCGTGGACCTGGCGACATATCCTGCGGGCATGTCGATGGACCTGCGGCTCATGCGCTACGTCGTGACCGTCGCCGACGAGGGCGGCTTCCAGCGCGCCGCCGACCGCCTGCACGTCGCGCAGCCCGCGTTGAGCCGGCAGATCGGGCACCTGGAGCGGACCCTCGGTGTCGACCTGTTCACCCGGCGGCCCACGGCGTTGACCGACGCGGGGCGGGTGTTCGTGGCGTCGGCCCGGCGCATCCTGGGCGAGGCCGACCGGTTGGCCGACCTCACGCGCGCGGCGGGGCGGGGCGAGTTCGGCACGGTCCGCCTGGGGCACGTGGTCAGCGCGGCCTTCGAGACCGTGCCGAACCTGGTGGACGCCGTGTCGCGGCGCTACCCGGGGTTGCGGGTGGAGACCACCGAGGCGTGGTCGGCGGAACTGGCCGAAGGGCTCCGCACGGGACGGTTCGACGCGGCCCTGTCCCGCAGCATCCCCGACGACCCCGACCTGGACCGCTTGACGGTGCACCGCGAAGACCTGGTCGTCGTGGTCGCCGACCGGCACCGGCTGTCCACTTCGGACACAGTGACGCCTGCCGACCTGGTCGGGAGCCACGTCCTCCTGTCACCTCGGCACCTGCCGTCGTGGCGCGCCACGGTCCTGTCCGCGCTGCGCCCCGGCACGGTGGTCCGGGACTCGCGCATGCCGGGCTGGCGGCGGTTCGACGAGTTGACCGCCGAGACGTTCACCGTGGTCACCGAGACCCTGGGCGCGCACCGCCCGCCCGGCACCACCGTGCTGCGCTTCGCGGAACCGCCGTCGGTCGGCCTGGACCTGGTGTGGCGCCGCGACTCCACCTCGCCGGCGCTGCGCCTGCTCGGCGAGCTTGTCCGCGAACGCGCTCAGGCGATGACCGGTCGCGGTTAGAAACTACTTAGGACGCATCGCGAGAGTGGTTGTCAGGCAAGGAAAATGCCTGACCACACGAGGGGAACCACCAGTGATCCGCAAGCTTCTCACCATCTTGGGCGGAGTGGCCGTCGCGGGGGCGCTGTCCACCACACCGGCCACCGCATCAGCTGACCGCGCAACCGCTCCCGGACCGGGTGTTCGGCGACCAGGACGGCGAGTTCGC
>NZ_JAPSLK010000108.1 GCF_031180885.1 Saccharothrix sp. | reverse complement strand
CACACCACCGTCGACAACAGCCACACCAGCAGGCTGTTCCCGCCCGCCTCGGCGTAGACGGCGGACGGGAGGAACAGGATCCCCGACCCCGCCACCGACCCGATCGCCAGCGGGATCGCCTGCCGCCTGGTTAAGCCTGCGGACTGGCTGACGCCTCGTTCTGCCATGTACCTCGTTCACCCCACGGGATCATGCGATCTCGGTTGAGCACCCCGCGGGGGTCGAAGAGCTGCTTGAGCCGCCCCATGAGGGCGATCTCCTCCGCGGACCTCGTGTACCCCAGGTAGGAGCGCTTCTCGAACCCCACGCCGTGCTCAGCCGAAATCGAACCACCACTTTCGGTGACGAGACGATACACAATGTGTTCGACTTCGGGTTTCCGCTCCCGGGTCGTTTCACCGGTGATGACCGCGATGTGCACGTTGTCGTCACCGAGGTGGCCGAACACCAGCAGCTTCACCGCGGGCCACGAGCGCCGCAACTCGGTCCGCATGTCGTCCAGGCACTTCTCCAACGACCCCGCCGGCACGCTGACGTCGAACCCGAACAGCGGCTGCATCCGCAGGATCTCCGCCGGGATCCGCTCCCGCGCCGCCCAGAACGCCGCCAACTCCTGGGCGTTGGTCGCCACGGCCGCGTCCAGCAGCACCTCGGCGCAGCCCTCCACGGCCGACGCCAGCCGCTCGGCGTCGCCCTCGGGGTCCGCGCCCCGGCACTCCACCAGCACGTACAGCGGGTGCCCGAACGGCAGCGGCAGCCGGATCCCGGACGGTTCGATGGTGCGGTAGGCGTCCTCCCACATCACCTCGAACGCGGTCACCGCACCGGGCAGCTTGCGCTGCAACGTGTTCAGCAGGGTCAGCGCCGCGTCCACGTCGGCCACCGCGCAGAACGCGCCGGTTCGGGTCAACGAACCCGGTTTCAGGCCCAGCGTGGCCGACGTGACCACGCCCAGCAGGCCCTCGCTGCCGATGAACAGCTGCTTGAGGTCCATGCCCGCGTTGTCCTTGACCAGCGGGGTGGACAGGGTCAGCACCTGCCCGTCGACCAGCGCGACCTCCAGCGACCGCACGTGCTGGCGGGTCATGCCGAAGCCGACCACGTTGACGCCGCCCGCGTTGGTCGCCACGCACCCGCCGATGGTCGCGCTGCCCTTGGACGCCAGGTCGATGGGCAGCAGCAACCCGTGCTGCGCCACGAGGTCCTGCACCTCCGCCAGCGTCGCGCCCGCGCCCGCCGTGACGGTCCGCCCGGCGAGGTCGACGGGGGAGACGGCGGTCAGCCGCTCGGTGGACAGCACGACCTCTTCCGGCCCGGGCACCGCGCCGCTGACCAGCCCGGTCATGCCGCCTTGCACCACCACCGGCTGGTCGTGGTCGTTGCAGTGCTTCAACACCGCGGCGACCTCGGCAGCTGTGCCGGGCTTGACCACGACGGACGCGTGCCCGACCCGGTCGCTGCCCCACAGGTCCTGCGTGTAGCGGGCGGGCACGTCCTCGGTGAGGACGTGCTCCGCGCCGACCAGGGCCACCAGGTCCTCGACCCGAACCCGTAGTTCCATCGCGCTCTACTCCTTGTTCGCGTGCCCCGCGCGCAGGCTGGTGCGCACGTGCAGCAGGTAGCCACCGGGTCCGGCCGCCAGCGCCCGCCGCACCGCGCCGGGCACCTCGTGCGGGCTGCGCACGGTCTCGCCGGGCATCCCGAACGCCTCGGCCCACGTGACGAGGTTGGGCGTGTGCAGGCTGGTGCCGCAGTAGGTGCCGGGGAACTGTCGGCGGGCGTGCTGGTCGATGGTGCCGTAGCCGCCGTTGTCGGCGACCACGACGACCGGGCACCGGCCCTGCGCCCGCCCGGTGGCCAGCTCGTCGCCGGTCATCAGCAGGCCGCCGTCGCCGACCACCGCCACCACGGTCCGCTGCGGGTACCGGTGCGCCGCCGCGACCGCCGCCGGCACGCCGAACCCCATCGCCCCGTTGCCCAGCGCGAGCATCAGCCGCTTGGGCCCGGCGTGCACGTAGCGGTGGATCCAGCTGGAGAAGTTGCCCGCGTCGAACGTGATCACCGCGTCGGCCGGGAGGTCCGCGTCCAGCGCGGCGGCCACGTGGGTGAAGTCGATGCCGTCCTCGAACGGCTTCGGGTGCGGCGCGGCCAGGTCCTCGGCCAGCTCGTGCCAGCCGCGCACCCACGCCGACCGCTCCGGCGCCGGCGCGGGCCAGTCGGCGGCGGCCAGGGCCTCCAGGACGTCCCGGGGAGCCTGCCGGTCCACCACGTGCACCCGCGGTCCGGTCCAGCCGGACATGTGGATCTCGTCGGCGAACTCGCCCAGCAGCACCACGACATCGGCCTGTGCCAAACGCTCGCGCACCTGGCGGGGTGTGCCCAGGTGCAGGTGACCGGCGTAGTTGGGGTGCAGGTTGTCCAGCAGGTCCTGCTGCTTGTTGCCGACCAGCACGGGCAGCCCGGCCTTCTGCGCCAGCACCGACAGCAGGTCGTTCGCGGTCCCGTCGGTGTGCCTGGACCGCAGCAACCGGCCCGCCAGCAGCACCGGGCGTGCCGCGTCGGTCAGCACGGGCAGCAGTTCACCCAGGTCCGGCTCGGCCAGCGCGGGCGGGGGCGGCGGCACCTCGACCTCCGACCCCGCCGTCCACAGGTCCTCGGGCACCAGCAGCACCACCGGCTGCGGCACCGGACCGGCCAGCACCTCCGCCGCCTTGGCCAACTGCTCGCCCAACCCGTCCACGGTCAGGGTGAACGTCGTGGCCAGCGCGCCGAACATGCCCGCCAGGTCCGCGCCCTGGAACGCGGTGCGCCGGTCCGCGCCGGTGGGGATGTCGCCCACCAGCACCACCAGCGGCGTCGGGTCGGCCGCCGCCGCGTCCACCGCGATCGACACGTTGGTCGACCCCGGCGACCGGTTCACCGCCACCACGCCGGGCTTGCCGGTCAGCCGCGCCGACGCGACCGCCATGAACCCGGCCCCGCCCTCGTGCCGCGTGGTCACCGTGTGCAGACCGTGCGCGCGGGCGCGCGCCAGCAGCGGCAGGAACGCCTCGCCGGGCACGGTGCACACCTCGTCCGCGCCGAGGCCCACGAGCCACCGGCACAGCACGTCCACGACCATCAGCGCTTCACCGAGGGGTGCTTGAACTCGCCGGTCGCCTGGTCCTGCGGCCACACCACGACCGCCTTGTCCGCCGCGTCACCGACCTCCTGGTAGTGCATGAGCACGATCTCCGGCGGCTGGTGGTGGTCGTGGGTGAACCGCACGGGTCCGCGCCAGGTGCGGAAGCTGCCGGTCTCCAGCGCCAGCCGCAGCGCGTCGCGGTCGTGCGCGCCGGCCAGCGCCGCCGCCTGCCCGATCACCACGACGTCGGTGAACGCGTTGAGCGCGTTGTCCGGCGGGTAGCTGCCGAACTCGTTGTAGTAGGTGTCCACGAACCAGCGGCCGGTCCAGGTCAGGCCGGGCCAGTCCGGGCTGAACCGGGTCGCGGGCCACACCACGCCGGTGCCCGCCTGCCCGGCGAAGCCCCAGTAGTCCGCCGAGCGCATGGGGAACGGGAAGCACACCATCATCGGCACCTTCGGCAGCAGCCCGGTCTCCGCGCCCGCCTCGATGATCATGTAGTTGGTGCGCACCACACCCGCGTTGACCAGCAGGTCCGGCCCGAAGTCCGTGGCCCGCTGGAGTTGCTGCTTGAGGTCCTGGACGCCGTCCTGGGCGAAGTCCTCGCGGAACAGCTCCAGGTCCGGGATCGCCTCGGCCAGCGCCTCGCAGATCGTGTCGGCCAGCATCTGCCCGAACACGGTGTCCGCCGCGACCACCGCGACCCGCTTGAACCCCTGCTCGGCCGCGAAGCTCGCCATCAGCGGGGCGCGGTCGGCGATGGAGAAGTAGGTGCGGAACAGGTTCTTGCGGCCGACGGTGATGGTGTTGTGGCCGTTCTCGATGAACGTCGGCACACCCCACTTCTCCGCCAGGTCCGCCACCACCGGACTGGTCCGCAGGTGCCACTGGCCCACGACCGCGCTGACCTGGTCCAGCATCACCAGCTTGGCCAACCCGCCCGCCGCCGAGCGGGACATGTGCTCGACGTCGGCGGTGCGCTGGTCGTTCTCCAGGAACAACCGGATCTGGCGCATGGAGAAGTCACCGGGGTGCTCGGCCACGAACCGCGCCCCCAGCACCGCGCCCCGCACCACCAGCTCACCGGCGGTCGGGTCGCCCGGCAGGCTCAACGGCGTGAGGATGCCGACCGGCACCGCCGCGCCGGTCACCGTCTGGTTGTGCGCGTCGACCAGGGCGCGCGCCCGGGTCTCGTTCTCACTCGACATGTCGCAGACTCCCTTGTCTAGACGCCGAAGCGCGTGCGGTAGGCGGAGGTGGCGGCGCGCAGGTCGTCCGCGTCCAGGCCGAACTCGTCGGTGCTGTAGCGGTGGACGCCCTTGCTGCGCTGGCCGTTGGCGGCGAGGTAGTTCTCGACGTCGTCGACGAACTCGGTGGTGTGCGGAAGGCCGAGGAAGTCGGTGACCCTCTGGAGGGTGCCCTTGGTGTCGGCGACCAGTTCGCGGTAGCGCAGGTCGAGGACGGGTTGGTGGTTGACGAGGTCGTCCCGGGCGTCGGCGAGCTTCTCGGTCAGCGGCACGATCCGGCTGCGCCAGAACGCCCCGATCTCCGGCAGGTCGAGGTCGTCACTGCGCGCCCCGCGCACCGCGCGGCACAGGCTGGCGGTGGACGAGATCGCCTCGGCCGGGTCGCGGTGCAGGTGCACGAACCGGGCGTTCGGGTAGGCGGCCACGAGCTCGGGCAGGTACCAGGTGTGGAACGGGCACTTGAGGACCGGGGTGAGCGGCTTGCCGTCTTGGTCGGTGCGGCGGCTCATCAGGACTTCGAGCTGGTGCCGGTGCCACTGGTAGGGGACGGTGAGGTCCTGCCGGTGCAGCCAGTCGCCGAAGGACGGGACGCGGTAGCGCATCTCCAGCACCATGCTGTGGAACGTGTTCACCACCAGCCGCAGGCACTCGTCCGGCCGGTCGGCGTGCAGGTAGTGGATGCTCGCCAGGTCGGG
The DNA here is from genome assembly GCF_031180885.1 of Saccharothrix sp. GTDB lineage: Bacteria > Actinomycetota > Actinomycetes > Mycobacteriales > Pseudonocardiaceae > Actinosynnema. The sequence goes on along the minus strand of NZ_JAPSLK010000108.1, from coordinate 4,334 downwards.
GGCCTTGCGGTTGTAGTCGTCCACGTACGCCTGCGCCGCTGCCCGCACGGCCGGGTACGTCTCCGGGTCGCCCGCCGCCGCCACCGGGTCGGACAGTTCCCACAGCCTCGGGCCGTGGAGGGCGGGGTGGAGGGAGAGGAGGTTGTGCAGGAGGGTCGTCCCGGTGCGCAGCATGCCGATGACGACGACGGGTGCGTCGATCGGTGCGGGCTTGAGGTCGTTGTGCGCCTTGGCCACGTCGGTGATGACCTGGCGGCTGCGCTCCAACGAGCCCAGCACCACTGGGACGTCCTCTTCCCGCAACCGTCCTTCGGCGAGCACGGCGGTGCGGAACTCCTCCTCGCCGACGTCGAACATCGGCTCCGGGCGCAGGGTCACGGTTCCTCTCCAAGGTTGACGGCGTCGCGGGGCGTTCGCCCGGCGCGCAGGTCGGCGAGGTTGTCCAGGAAGGTGCGGGCGACTTCGGCGGGTTCGCCGGGGAAGGCGAAGGCCCGGTGCGGTGAGATGACGAGGTTGGGCACCCGCCAGGCCGGATCGTCGTCCGGCAAGGGCTCTATCCGATGGACATCAAGAAACGCACCCCTGATGCTCTGTGCCCGCAACGCTTCGTAGAGCGCTTCTTCATCCACTGTGGACGCTCGCCCGACGTTGACGAACACGGCGTGCGGGGGCAGCGCCGCCAACACCGCCTTGTCGACGACGGGCTGCTCAGTAGCGGGCAGACACCCGACGATGTGGTCCGCTTCAGCCGCGACGTCGAGCACCTGGCCCACACCGACCGTCTTGACCGCCAACGGCACAGGCGTTCGACCGGTCCGCGTCACCGCGATGCACCGCGCCCCAAGCGCGGACAACCGCCGCACGACGGCCCGCCCGATCCGCCCACCACCGAGCACGAGCACGGTCGCCCCATCGAGCATCACCGCCCGCCCGGTGTACCAGGCAGGGCGTACCGCGGCCCGCGCCGCGTCGCCCGCCGGCGCTGCGCTACCTGCCGGCCCTGTGGCGCCGGCTGGCGTGCTGGTGCCGGCTGGCGTGCTGGTGCCGGCTGGTGCGGTGGTGCCCCCTGGCCTCGTGGTGCCCGCCGGTTCTGCGGCGTGAGCGGCGCGTTCTGCGGTGCCGCCCGCCTGTCCTGCCGTGGTCGTCCCTTCCGCCGGCAAGACGGGGAAATTTTCAGTTAACTCAACTAAATTTTTTAGCAGCATGAAGAGTCCGGCCACGGCGTACTCGGCGACGGCCTCGACGGGCACGCGAGCCGCGTTGGTGACCAGAGTGCCCGGGCGCAAACCCGCCGCCGCCAAGTGGTCGGTGCCGGTGCCGGTCAGGTGCAGCCAGCGCAGGTTCGGCAGCAGTTCCAAGCAGCCCGGCGGGAACTGGTAGCCGACCAGGACCTCGACGCCGGCACGCGTAGCCGGGTCGAGGTCGGCGATCGTCTCCGCCTGGCGCACCTCGATCTCCGCGGCGATCCGGGGCACCAGCTCCGGCCACATCTTCGAGTGCGCGACCAGGACCTCCGGGCGGTCCCAGGTCACCACGCGATGTTCCGCTGGGCCAGCAGTTCGGCCACCGGCTCCGCGCTGCCCGACGCGCTCAGCTCCGCGATCAGCTCGCAGTTCTTGTTGATCTTCCCCGCGATCCACTCCCGCAGCCACGCCGACATCTGCGGCACGTTCAACCCGTTCGGCGCGACGCCCGCGATGATGCACCCGGTGACCGCCGCGCCACCGACGTTCACCACCACGTCCGGCAGCACGGTCAACCCCGCCTCGCCCAGCATCCGGCGCGCGGGCTTGGTGCAGCTCATGTTGCCGCCCTCGACGACGATCTTCGCCCGCACCGACGACACCACCGACTCGTCGATCGCGTCCGCCCCGGCCGCCAGCACCAGCACGTCCGCGTCGACCTTCAGCCACGCCCGGTCGCCGTCGTGCACGCGCACCGAGGACGGCAGGCCCGACCGGTCGATCGTGCCGTCGGTGCTGGTGCACGCGATGAGCTTGTCCACCGGCAGCCCGGCCGGGTCCTCCACCGTGCCCAGGATGTCCGCGACCGCCACGATCTGGTGCCCGTGCGCCGCCAGGTGCTGCGCCACACCGCGGCCGACCGTGCCAAAGCCTTGCAGCACAACGCGTTGCGGCGTCTTGACACCCGACGCGCGGATCGCGCCCAGGGCCGCCGTGGCCACGCCGAAGCCGGTGATGTCGACCATCGTCCGCCAGAACTCCGCCCAGTCCACGTCCAGGCGGGTCGCGCCGGGCCGGGTGGCGATGTCGTAACCGGCGGCGGCGAAGAACATGTCGCGGTCGGGGTGCGTGGTGCCCTGGTCGCAGCCGAGGTACACGCCGCCGTGCAGCAGGGGACGGGTCACGCGGCCGAACGTGCGCATCAGGCGTTCGCGGTCGCGCACCGGGCCGTTGGGGCGGATACCCGCCTTCGCGCCGCCGATCGGCAGGTCCACCAACGCCAACTTGTGCGTCATCGCGCGAGCCAAGGCGGCCAGCTCGGTGGCGTCGACGGTCGGGGTCATCCGCGTGCCGCCCATGGCCAGGCCGTCCACCATGCTGTCGACCACCACCCAGCCGGTGGCGTCGCAGTCCGGCAGGGACAGCGTGGTGGAGAACAGCGGCGACGACGCGTGCGTGGCGTCGGCGTGCAACAGGCTCATGTGGCGTTCCCCCAAGATTTTCGAGTGCGGCAATGTGGGCAAAAAAGGGCGTGCTTTCGCGCCGCCGCGACTGCGTTGTTCGCAGCGGTTTATGAATGGATTCGGGGCCCCCAGGCGCCGCGCTCATCAGAGCATCGGCCTCCGAGCCTCCTCTACCGCCGAAAGAGTGACGCGCCCAGCCTGTGGACACCCCTTGACAGCCTGCTCTAGCCTCGGGTCGCCGTTTGCCGAGACCACTGCCTGCGCTTTGCGGCCGATGTTCTCGGCGGGTTTTCCGGCTGTGCTTCGGGAATACGAAGGGGGACTTTGTGGGCGCCACGATCTGGTTGACCGGACTGCCCAGTTCCGGTAAGTCGACGCTGGCCGGCGCGCTGGCCGCGCGGTTGGCGGGGACGCACCCGGTGGAGGTGCTGGACGGCGACGTCGTGCGCCGCCAACTGTTCCCCGAGCTGGGCTTCAGCAAGGACGACCGGGCCGAGAACGTCCGCCGCACGGGCCTCGTGGCGCGGCTGCTGGCCGGTCACGGCGCCATTGTGATCACACCCGTGATCGCTCCTTACCGGGCCGCCCGCGAGGCCGTTCGAAAGGATCACGAGGAGCACGGCCTGCGGTATCTCGAAGTTTTTGTCGACGCCGCCCCGGAGGTCTGCGCCACGCGCGACGTGAAGGGTTTGTATGCGCGTGCAAAAAAGGGCGAGATCACCGGTTTGACCGGTTTCGACGACCCATACGAGACGCCGATCCAGCCGGAGCTGCACCTCCGCACGGATGAGCTGTCCGTGGAAGCGTGCGTCGAACGCATGGTCGCCCTGCTCGACGGCGCCCGGCGCGACGGCGCCGCGCGATGAAAGCCGCCGACCGCCTGGAATCCGAGGCGATCCACATCTTCCGCGAGGTCGCGGGCGAGTTCGACCGGCCGGTGATCCTGTTCTCCGGCGGCAAGGACTCGACCCTGCTCCTGCACCTGGCCGTGAAGGCGTTCTGGCCCGCGCCGGTGCCGTTCCCGCTGCTGCACGTCGACACCGGGCACAACTTCGACGAGGTCATCGACTTCCGCGACCGCATGGTCGACCGCTACGGCCTGCGCCTGGAAGTGGCCCGCGTACAGGACTACATCGACGACGGCCGCCTCGCCGAGCGCCCCGACGGCACCCGCAACCCCTTGCAGACGGTGCCCCTGCTGGACGCGATCACCAACCACAAGTTCGACGCCGTGTTCGGCGGCGGGCGCCGTGACGAGGAACGCGCCCGCGCGAAGGAGCGCATTTTCAGCCTGCGCAACGCCTTCGGCCAGTGGGAACCCCGCCGGCAACGCCCGGAGCTGTGGAACCTCTACAACGGACGCCACAAGCCGGGGGAGCACGTGCGCGTGTTCCCGCTGTCCAACTGGACCGAGCTGGACGTCTGGCGCTACATCGAGCGTGAGAACGTCGAGCTGCCGTCGATCTACTACGCCCACGAGCGCAAGGTCTTCCTGCGCGACGGCATGTGGTTGGCGGAAGGCCCGTGGGGCGGCCCGCGTGACGGTGAGCAGTTGGTGACCAAGACCGTGCGGTACCGGACCGTCGGGGACGGTTCGTGCACGGGTGCGGTGGAGTCGGACGCGGCGGACATCGAGGCGGTCATCGCGGAGGTGGCCGCGTCGCGGTTGACCGAGCGCGGTGCGACC
>NZ_JAPSLK010000052.1 GCF_031180885.1 Saccharothrix sp. | reverse complement strand
AATCCCACCCAACGGCGAATGGGAAACCCACCGCCCCGACGGCACCAAAACCAAAACCGGCCAAGACGGCTACGTCCCCGGCACCCCCGACCACCACCGCACCAACCACACCGACGCCGACGACGCCGTCGACCGCAGCTCGCCCACGCCACCCAACAACCAGCAGGCGCCAGGCTTCCAGCCGCTGCCGAACTACCCGAACTTCCACCAGGACGCCAACGACATCACCAACGCCCTGAACAACGCGGGCCGCCCGGACCTGGCGCAGAAGTTCCAGGACCTGGTCAACCGCGAGGTCAGCGGCGGCAACGTCGGCGGCCTGAAGGACTGGATGGACGAAACCGCCCCACGCGCCCGCGCCGGCGACCCGGACCAGGTACTGGACAAGGCCGCCGAACTCACCGAACTCGACCGCCTGTCCAAGGAGATCGCGCACGACCCGGACCTCAAGGTGCGCTTCAACCCCGGCACGCCGGGCGTCAAGTCGTTCGACATCTACGTCGAGCGCATGACCCCGCAAGGGCCCTCGCTCGAACGGCGCGTCGAGGTCGAGCGGATGAAGGCCTTCCCGACCGTGAACACCGGCTTGAACGGGCCGTCGACACATGGCGCGGACAAGGTCACCGGCCCGACGCCCGGCCGGGTGCCGACCGCGGAGACCACGGTCGTGATGCCGCCCCCGCGCTCCACCGGTGAGACGGTGCAGTTGGGTCCCAACCAACGACGGATCGCCCCGAACGGGCTCGACTACGACATCGTCGACGCGAATGGCCAGGTGAAGAAGTCCGGTAATTTCCTGGACGAACTGGTCACGAGTTACAACAAGAACGAGTCCAAGTTCCACCGCCACCTGCCCGATCTCGACGTCGTCACCTTCGTGGACGACAATGGCAAGGTCGTCGGCCGGCTCGAGCGGGGCAGCAACGGATGGAGCAGGGTTCTGTGAGCGAGTTCACCGCATACGAGCCGCAGGGCGAAAGCCTGACTTTCACGAGGCCGTTCGCGTCGGATCCCGAGAGTTCGGAAGTCTTCTTCACCGATGCGTTGCGGGTTCGCGACCACCTCGCCGGCGTCGTGCGCCCCTCGGGCTTCGACCTGTGGTTCGGCTGCGCGATCGACGGGACCTTCATCAGCGTCAACGATCCCGAGCCGTCGGAACCGTATTGGGAGCTGTTGCGGCAGGACACGCCGGCGTCGACGATCTACCCGCCCAGTGGTCCGCCGGCGACCACGAGGCGCCTGGCGGAGTTGAGCGACGAGGCGCTGCTGGCCACGTACCGCCAGGCGTTGAACGTGGTGACGTGCCCGCCCGGGTTCTTCGTGATGTTCGAGCGGATTGCGCCGACCGGGCTCGTGACCAGGGTGGTGGACACGGGTGAGATCGCCGGCCGCGACTCCATTCCGGTCAAGCTCTGGGACGACACCCTGGAACTGGCCACGACAACGGCGGACGACGGCACCACGTGGCTCGCCTCGCCGCCGGAGACGTCGCCCTACCTCCCGCCGGTGACCTTCAGCATCCAATTCGAGAGCATTCTCGCGCTCACCTTTTCGGTCAACTGGACGAGGTGGCTGGAGAAGGGCACCGGCGAACACGAATTGGTGCAGTCCGCGCTCAACGCCCTGCTGGCGGACGAGTGGCGCCCCGAATCCAGGGCCCGCCACTTCACCCTCTGACCCATGAGGCCGCAGGAGCAGATCCGAGCGACGTTCGAGCGCGTCGTGTCGGAGGGCTTGAAGGCGGAGTCGGTGGCCGGCGCCTCCGACGAGAGATCGATGCCTGGGCCGCCGCGCAGGGTGTGACCACCGTGCAGGCGGCCGTGCGGGAGACGTTGCGGATCGCCGGGGTGACCCGCGGGGCGTGAAGCATTACCGGTCCAGGCTCCGGCTGATGCGCAAGCAGGGCTCGAAGCTCGTACCGTCGTGGGGCGACTACATCCGGCTCGACGACTGAGGCGGCAGGTCCGGCTCGTTGGTGGACCGGGCGGGCTGCCGCGCAGGGCCGGTGTGGAGGGGATGCCGGCCTCGTTCGCCGTACTGCGCGAGCGCGGCCTGCTGCCGGAGACGTCCCCTACTGGCCGCCGGTCACCTTCAGCGTCCACTTCGAGCGCATTCTCGCGCTCAACGTGGACATCCGCTGGTCGCGGTGGCTGGAGAAGGCACGGGTGAGCACGGGCTCGTCCAGACCGCGTTGGACCTGCTGCTCGCGGACGGGTGGGAGCCGCAGGCCAGGCCACGGCACTTCACCCTCTAGCCGCTAAGCCGCGACCAGGCCCAGGACGTGGGCGCCGGCCGGGGTCAGGCGGGCGGGGACCCAGGTGCCCAGGGGGCCTGTCGCCGTGGGCTCGATGAAGCCGCGGTGGACCAGGGCGCGAGCGGACGGGTGGTCGCAGAAGGGCAGGTTGTCCACGCGCAGGTCTGGTTCCCTGCTGCACGTCAGCTCCACCCGGCGCTCCGCGGTCGCCCTGAGCAGGGCCACCTCGCGGCGGGACAGGTCTGGTCTGGACGGTTCTGGCATGTCGGGCACCTCCACCTCACTAAAACGGGTGTTGCTCAGCTCCCGGTTCATTAAGAGGGACGTGCGGACACCCTGGGTCGTTCCGTTAAAAGGTCAGCCGGCGGCCTTCGTGCCCCTCCGCTCGGCCGCGTCGAGGACCAGCCTCAGCCAGTCGCCGTCGGGCGCGTCGAGGGCCACCCGGCGCAGGCGCAGCCACAGGCCCACGTCGGTCCACTCCTGGAACCGGCGGTGGACGGTGGGCACCGTGACGCCGAAGGTCGCGGGCAGGTGGCGCCACGCGCAACCGCTGGTCAGGACGAAGACGATGGCCGTGAAGATCGCCCGGTCGGACACGCGGCCCCGGCCGCCGCCCTGCCTGCGGACCTTCGCGGGTGGGATGAGGGGCTCGACCGCCGCCCACAGGGACGCGGGCACCAGGCGGGCCGCCAGTTGTTCGATCACGTCCGCGTGCGCGGGCTTGGGCGGCGCCTCGGGCGCTCGGCGGACCCACGGCTCCTGGCGCTGCAGGTCGCCGCGCTGGCGGGCGCGCAGGAGCGTCGCCAGGGCGGCCTCGTCGCGCCGGGGCGCCACCGCCGGGTACGGGTGCTGCTGGACCTGGCGCGCGATCTCGGCGCCCACCGTGCGGCCGAACGCGGGTCGAACGTCGTTGGTCATCGGGTCCTCCGCCGCAGGACTGTCGTGATACCCATCACGCTATGAAGCCCGCCCCGAACGGGTAAGGACCGAGCCGCCGAACGGGGCCAGACAGCGTCGCGCGGACCCCCGGGCGTCGGTCAGCGGCTCCCCAGGCGCGACGAGCGGGTGAGCGGTCGGTTCGGTCGCGTCCCCTTCACGGGGTGAGCCGGGCCGATACCCTCGGAAGGGTGACGCCGCGCCTGCTAGCCACCAGCGACCTGCACGTGACCTACCAGCAGAACCGCGACTTCGTGGCCGAGATCCGCCCGCACTCGCCCGACGACTGGCTGATCGTCGCCGGGGACGTCGCCGAGCGGTTCGACGACGTCGAGTGGGCGCTCGGGCAGCTCCGGGCGCGATTTCACACGGTCGTGTGGTCGCCGGGCAACCACGAGCTGTGGACGACCAAGGACGACCCGGTCCAGTCGCGCGGCGAGGTGCGGTACAAGCAGCTCGTGGAGCTGTGCCGGAGCCTGGACGTGCGGACGCCCGAGGACGAGTTCGCGGTGTTCGAGGGCGGCCCGGACGGGCCGGTGGCGGTGGCGCCGCTGTTCACGCTGTACGACTACACGTTCCGGCCGCCGGGGACGACGGACAAGGAGTCCGCGCTGGCCGTGGCGCAGGAGGCCGGCGTCATCTGCACGGACGAGTACTTCCTGCACCCCGACCCGTACCCCAGCCGCGAGGCGTGGTGCGCGGCGCGCATCGAGGAGTCCGAGCGGCGGCTGGGCGCGATCGACCCGGCGCTGAAGACGGTGCTGATCAACCACTGGCCGCTGGTCCGCGACCCCACGTTCATCCTCCGCTACCCCGAGTTCGCCCTGTGGTGCGGCTCGGAGCGGACCGCCGACTGGCACGTGCGGTTCCGGGCGGCGGTCGCCGTGTACGGGCACCTGCACATCCCGCGGACCATCCGCAAGGACGGCATCCGGTTCGACGAGGTGTCGCTGGGCTACCCGCGCGAGTGGCAGCCGCGCGGCTGGACGAAGGCGCCGCTGCTGGACGTGCTGCGGGAGGACGACGCGCGTCCGGGTGCGCGAGGGGGTGCGCGGTGATCGACGACCTCATGCCCGCCGGGGTGGTGTCGGTGGACACGTTCGAGGACTTCGACGTGGCGCTGTTCCCCGAGGAACAGGAGCACGTCGCCAAGGCCGTGGACAAGCGGCGCCGGGAGTTCACCACCGGGCGGCACTGCGCGCGGCTCGCGCTGGGCCGGCTGGGCTTCCCGCCGGTGCCGCTGCCGCCCGGGGAGAAGCGCGCGCCGGTGTGGCCGGACGGGGTCGTGGGCAGCATCACGCACTGCAAGGGCTACCGGGCGGCGGCGGTCGCGCGGACGTCGGCGATCCGCACCATCGGCATCGACGCCGAGCCCAACGAGCCGAACCCGGACGGGGTCCTGGAGGCGATCGCGCTGCCCGCCGAGCTGCGCATGGTGGCGGCGCTGGGCCGGGCGGGCGACAAGGTGTGCTGGGACCGGCTGCTGTTCAGCGCGAAGGAATCGGTCTACAAGGCGTGGTTCCCGCTGGCGCGGAAGTGGCTGGGGTTCGAGGATGCGGAGGTGACCATCAACCCCGACGACGGCACGTTCACCGCCCGCATCCTCATCGAGCCGCCCGTGGTGGGCGGGGTCGCCCTGGACGGGTTCACGGGCCGCTGGATGGCGCGGGAGGGGTTTGTGGTCACCGCTATCGCGGTACCTGCCTTGACGACCTAGGAGGCGGATCATGGGCGACGAGGTGGCAAGGCACGAGTTCACCCGCGAGGACCGCACGCGGTACCGCACGAAGGTGCGCAGGTGCTTGGACGTCTTCGCCCGGATGCTCCGGGAGTCCAGGTTCGAGTTCGACCGGCCCATGACGGGGCTGGAGATCGAGCTGAACCTGGTCGACGAGGCGGGCGACCCGGCGATGCGCAACGCCGAGGCGTTGGAGGCCATCGCCGACCCGGACTTCGTGACCGAGCTGGGCCAGTGGAACCTGGAGATCAACGTCGCGCCGCGGCAGCTGACGGCGGGCGGGATCACCGAGTTCGAGGAGACCGTGCGGCGGTCGTTGAACGAGGCCGAGCACAAGGCGCGGGGCGTCGACGCGCACATGGTGATGATCGGCATCCTGCCGACGTTGCAGGCCAAGCACCTGGCCCTGGACGCGCTGTCGGGCAACCCGCGGTACGCGCTGCTCAACGAGCAGGTGCTGGCCGCGCGCGGCGAGGACATCCAGATCGCGATCAGCGGGGTCGAGAAGCTCCAGATGACGGCCGACTCGATCGTGCCGGAAGGAGCGTGCACGTCCACGCAGTTCCACCTCCAGGTGTCGCCGGACTCGTTCGCCTCGTACTGGAACGCGGCGCAGGCGATCGCCGGCGTGCAGGTGGCGGTCGGCGCGAACTCGCCGTTCTTGCTGGGCAAGGAGCTGTGGCGGGAGACCCGGATCGCGCTGTTCCAGCAGGCCACCGACACGCGGAGTGATGAGCTGAAGGAACAGGGCGTCCGGCCGCGGGTGTGGTTCGGGGAGCGGTGGATCACGTCGATCTTCGACCTGTTCGAGGAGAACGTCCGGTACTTCCCGGCGCTGCTGCCCATCTGCGACGAGGAGGACCCGTTGCAGGTGCTGGAGCGCGGGGACACGCCGTCCTTGGCCGAGCTGCGCTTGCACAACGGCACCATCTACCGCTGGAACCGCCCGGTCTACGACGTGGTCCGCGACCAGCCGCACCTGCGGGTGGAGAACCGGGTGCTGGCGGCGGGGCCGACCGTGGTGGACATCCTGGCGAACGGGGCGTTCTACTACGGGCTGGTGCGGATGCTCGCGGAGGAGGAACGTCCACTGTGGAGCCAGATGTCCTTCAGCGCGGCGGAGGAGAACTTCGTTTCGGGCGCGAAGATGGGGATCGACGCGCAGGTGTACTGGCCCGGGTTGGGGACGGTGCCGGTGGCGGAGCTGGTGCTGCGGCGGCTGCTGCCGTTGGCGCATGAAGGGCTGGTGAAGCTGAAGGTCGAGCAGGCTGAGCGGGACCGGTTGTTGGGTGTCATCGAGCAGCGGTGCTTGACGGGGGTGAACGGGGCGACTTGGCAGGCCCGGACGTTCCACCGGCACTACGACCACTCGGCGCTGGACCGACCCGAGGCGCTGCGTCGGATGCTGCGGACGTACCGGGACTTGATGCACAGCAACGAGCCAGTCCACACCTGGCCGGTGTCTTGACGCCCTAGGCCATCACCCACGCCCGCAACCGCCTAGCCGCCGGCCGATCGGGGACTTCGTCGAGCACTGCCACAACGTCGTCCCGACGACCACACTTGACCAGGTAGGACGCGGCCCGCAGACCTTCGGCCACCTCCTCACCATGGTGGCGAACCACGTCCAGCCACACGGTCACGGCAGATTCGAGCAGACCCGCGCCGGCCAGTTGCTCGGCCATCTCCATGCGATAGCCGGCCACAAGGTCTCGGGACAGCAACTCGCGCACGATCTCGCCCGCTCGCACGACTCCACCCGCCCTGACCCATGCTCCTACAAAATGAGAGAACCAGAACTGGTCCTCCAGGCCGTTCAAGGTCGCCAGTCGCGCGGCGTTCGTCGCTTCATCCAGTCGCCGAACCGCGATCAGCGCTTCGACGACCCTGACTTGCCGATGGTCTTGGCCGTGCCCGAACCCGCCGAGCACGGCTGCCTCGAGTTCACCCGCTTGCCCGGAGTTCTGCCTGATGAGTCCGGCCGCAAGGTCGGCCAGGAGGTCGGGATCGGTCAGGTGGTCGAGGAGGTTCTTGATCAATTGTTGTGCGAGTTCTTCGTGGTTCGTCCCACTCAACACCGCCGCCGCCGCGGCTTGGTGTTGAGGCTCGCGCGCGCGGGCTACCGCGTAGATCTCGTCCGCGGTCGACGCGTCCTCGGGGTCGAAGATCACCCGGATGGCGTCCTTGAAGTCCCACCGGTCGACAGCCGGATCGACCATTGCAGACCGTGCCAACCGGAACGCGTCCTGCACGTGCTTCGTACCTGACAAGGCCTTGGCGAGCGACACCCGGTGCTCGACGCTCAACCCGGCCTCCGCCAGCCGCAGCAACTCGGTTCCACCGTTGCAGTCGGCAATGACGCTGGTGACCCTGCGGAACTGTGCCGTATTGACGTAGGAGCCTTCCAGCAGATTTCGCGCCAACTGGACGGCAGCCTCCGGTTGGAGCGACTGCTGGAGGGTTTCCGCTGTTCGCACGACGTACCCGGCTGGCTTGGTCGCGACCGCCGCCATGATCGTGGGGACGCCCTCCTCGCCACTCACGGACAAGACGGCCGAAACAGCACGGTCGAACTCCACCTCGGTCGTGCCCTCCGCCGAGAACACCTTCGCCGCCGCCCACAACGACTCGTCACGACATCCGCACCGGCCGGCCAGTTCGGCTAGCGCACCCCAGGTGGGCACGCTCGCACCCGGCAGGTCGGCCACTCGACCCGCCCACGGACCGGCCGGAAGTGGCCGACCGTCCACCGTGGCAGGATCTGCGCGAAGACGCCGAACCAGGTCGCGGAGCAATGCGGTCGCGGCATCTGTGAACCCAGCGTCCACCATGATCGAGACGATGACCAAGGTGATCGCGTAACCCTGCCCGTTGGCCGCGACCAGCCTGGTCAGCAGCCGCTCCGCGCGCTCGACCCCGTCCGGGACGAGGTCCTTCAGCGCCGCGACGCTGCGGTTGAGCATCGCAGGGTTCACCTCGACGGCGAACTCCTCCAACCACCGGGCAGCCACTTCGGGGTCCTCCAACGCCCCCACGACGACGGCGCACTCGACGCGGATCGGCTCGGCCGGATCCGGGTGATCGCGCAGACCGCGCAGCCGGGCCAAGATCGGCGGTGTGAGCACGTACGGCGGCATGGACAACAGCACTTTGCCTGCCTCTTCGACCTCGTCCCACTTGTCGGGCAGGACGCCGTTGGACAGGATCAGAGCCACCAGCCGGTCCACGACAGCGCTGGTCAGGGCGTCGTCGACCTCTACTCCCTCGGCGAGCAGACGACCGGCCAGGAGTACCTCCGGTTTGGTGCCGGCGAGCAGTGCGGACATGACCCGGCCGAGGTCGCGGCGGTCCCTGCCCCACAGGACCAAGGTGAACAGGGCGAACGCGCGACTGCCCTCCGCCACGCCGCGCTTGATCCACTCGTCCAGGTCCGGGAAGTCCGCCGGGATCTCGCCCGCTCGCCGTCGTGCCGCCAGGAACTCGGCGAAAGAGTGATGGCGGAAGCGGATGTCGTCTTCCGTGTGTACAAAGACGCCCGTACCCGCCAGGAGTGCGCGGAGGTCATCTTGCCAGCCGTCCGGGAGATACGGGTGGTGTTCTGTTGCCCATGCGCTGGCCGCCTCGAACAGGGACGATTCCGACTCCAAGCGGTGAACGGCCAACTGTTCGATGATCTCGGTTCGGCGTTGGTGCAGCCACTCGACCAAAGCCTGGCGCTCCGGACGACCACCTGCCGACCGACGTAGTTCGGCTAGGGTGTCGCGTCTGCTGGCGCCGTCTTCCAGCAGGTATTCCATGAACCTGCCGTACAGGTCGATCCGGCTGTTGGGCAGCGGTCGGTTCGGTTCCAATGTCTTGGCGATGGCGGCGATCGTTGCCAGCAGGGGGTTGCGGACCAGTTCACGCAACCTGCCATCGCGGACCTGGCGGACGAATGCCTCGGCTGACGTCATCGCGGTGATCGGGTTCTGCGCCCGGAACCACGCCCTCGCGAACTCCTCCAACTCCACGCGCCCGAACGGTTGGATGGCGTAGATGTCCACGCCCGCCTGCTCCAGCGGCTTCAGCTCATTGCCCGGCAACGGCCGGGTGGTGATGACCAAGCGGTGGTCGGCGCTTCTGCGGACCTGGTGGGCGATCGCGTCGATGACCTGCGCCCTGGTGTCCGGTTCGATGATCTCGTCGAGGCGTCGATGAAGACCAGCCAACGGGCACCCAAAGCGCGGCGCGCCAGCAGGCTTGGCTTTGGGCGTTCGGACAGGAGTCGGCCCAGCGCGTCTTCGGCACCCGACGCCAGCAGATCAGCCCAGGCTTTGTTCTCGGCGAGTGCGCGCGCGGGGACTCGTAGGGGTAGCACCGGCTCGGCTAGCGGGGGTGGGGCGTCTGCCGCGCCTAGCCACAACTCCGAGATTTGTTGGACGTACATGTAGCCGACCGTCGACTTGCCGCTGCCGGGCTCGCCGGTGATCATCAGATGACCGTTGCGGTCCAGGGCGCCGGTGATGGTCAGTGTGCGTTCGGTCGACTCCGCACCGGCCTTGCGTTCGGACTCCGGGGAACGGTCGATCGTCTGCGGGCGCATGGTCTGTTGGACGTACACCTGGGTCAGCTCGGGCTGCTTGACGCCCAACAGCTTGTACGGCAACGACTCCGTCGCACTCCGCTGCGCCTCCAGCAGGTCCCGCAGGGCCGGGGTCAGCTCGGGACGATCGGCCCACGACGTCAACGGCGGGCTCTGGTCGCCGATGTCGCCCAGGTGGAGGTTGTCGATGTGGCCCGCCATCACCACGGGGCCCGAGACGTTCCCGCTGACCTCGTTGCGCACATCGGTCATTGCTGCTTTATACGGGCCACGTTCGAGAGGTATTCCGCAGAAGTGCGGGCCGCCTGCCCGGACCGGTGTCCGGGCAGGCGGGTACCGAGGTCAGCTGGTGGGGAAGTCGTCCGGGGTGCGCATGCGGTCGCGGACCCAGACGCCGGCCGGCTTCAGGACGGTGGTGCCGGTGAAGGAGTTGCCCGCGCAGGTGCCCTGTTTGAACACCGCGCCCGAGCGGAAGTCGTCGGAGAAGTTCCAGTTGGTCCAGCCGATCTTGTTCGCGGCCAGGAAGTCCAGGTACTTCTGGGAGTACGTGAAGTCGTTGGCGCCGTCGCCCGTGTAGGTCTGGGTGCCGAACTCCGTCACGAACAGCGGGATGCGGGTCGCCGCCCGCTGGAGGGCCGCGAAGTACTCGTCCTGGTGCGACGCCGCGTAGAAGTGGAACGTGTACATGAAGTTCGTGGCGTTGATGGGGTTGTTGATGATGTCGGCCTCGGTGCGGCCGTCGGAGATGCCCAGGGAGGCCCAACCGTGGGTGCCGACGAACACCACGCCGTCGGGGTCCTGGGCGCGGATCACCGGGATCATCTGCTCCGCGTAGGACTTGATCCCGGCCCACGACACGCCGTTGGGCTCGTTGGCGATGTCGTAGATGATGTTGGTCTTGTCCCGGTGCCGCTGGGCGATCTCGGTGAAGAACGTCTTGGCCAGGGACAGGTTCGCGTTCGGGTCACCGGGGTCGAGCTGGTGCCAGTCGACCAGGGCGTACAGGCCGCGCTTGGTGGCTTCCTCGATGTACCCGTGGACCATGTCGGTGAACTTGCGCGGGTCGGTCTCGTAGCCGCCTTCCTGCACGTACATGGAGATGCGCAGGATGTCCGCGCCCCAGTCGCCGGCGAGTGCGTCGAGGGACGCGGTCTTGATGCACTGCGAGTACCACTGGATGCCGTGGGTGCTCATGCCCCGCAGCTGGATCGGTTTGCCGTACTGGTTGCACAGCTTGACGCCGCACACGTGGAGTTGGCCGTTGACGTCGGCGGGTCGGCCGGGGGTGCCAGGGGTGCCGGTGTCGACGTCGAGCTTGTCGACGTTCGGGCCGCCGTTGGACGTGGTCGCGGTGGCGCGGACGCGGTTCGTGCCGGCCGCGAGGGTGACGGTGGTGGTTGCGGTGCGCCACGTGCTCCACGCGCCGGTGCCGGGGAACGCGAGGCTGGTCGTGGTGCCGTTGACCTGGATGTTCATCGGACGGTTGGTGCTCGTGCCGTTGGCGTACCGGAAGGTCAGGGTCGCCGGGCCGGCCGCCGCGGCGTTGACGGAGAACTCGACGTAGCTGCCGACCTCGTTGTCGTAGTTGACGAAACCGGAGCCGGTGTAGCCGGCGTGGTTGGACTCGACCAGGCCGTTGGAGATCGTCGCGGACTCGGCCTGGTGGGTCGTGGTCGCCAGGGCCGCGGGGGCGGCCAGGCCGGTCGTCGGCACGGCGAGCAGGGTCGCCGCGACCAAGGGGCTGAGCCATCGGATGGCCACAGGGTGCCTCCCACATCGGGTGAACTGCGGACGGGGACCGGCGGCGGTACAGTTAAGAAACTTTCCTATCTGTTGCGGGGATCACAGCACCCGAGGCACACCTCTGTCAACGATTCACGTGGACGAACGAGGCGGAAGGGGAGGTGGGATCAGCCGACGAAGAGGAGTGGATCAGCCGACGGAGGCGGCGCGCGGGAGGTCGCGGAGGGTGGCGGCCTTCCACTCGGCGACCAGCTCGGGCAGCAGGACGTGCCACGGCAGCGCCGCGAGGACTTCCTTGCGCGCCACCAACACCAGACGGCCCTCGGCGCCGCCGTCCAGCCACACCACCTGCAACGCGGCGGCGCGGGACTCGGCGGCGACCAGGGCCAGGGACGTCTGGCGGGACAGGTCGTGGTGGCCCACGTGACGGGCGGAGGAGGTGGCGCCGGCCAGTTCCGGGTGGCGCGCGGCCAGGGCGCGGACGGCCGCGTGCAAGCGCCACTCCCCCAGGCCGGCGCGGACCTGGACGGTCAGCGACTCGGTGCAGCCAGGCATGACCCACCTCCGCTAGTTAGGCCACCCTAACTTAGCAGGCGGGTTTCCACGGCTCGCTGGAGAATCCGTAGTGCCCGACTGGTGCGACCGAAGTCACTCAGTAGTCGTCGCCGCCGAAGAACTGCTCCTCCAACCGGTCGGCGGTGCCGGCGAGCAGCGTCAGCGGGTCGGTGAACTCGTGGATGTCCAGGTCCACCAGCGGCAACGAGTGCCGCAGCACCACGTGATCGCCCATGATCGCCGCCCCGCACGCGATGCTGGAGTTGCCCACCTCGGTGAGCAGCGCGTGCAGGTCCACCTCGCTCGCCAGGCCGATGGGCGAGGCGATCTGCACCCACTCGTGCAGCTTGTCCAGCACCTCGCGGACCAGGATGATCACCTGCGTCCGCTCGTCGTCCTCGTCGAACTGCTCGAAGTTGAACAGGATGCGGATCTCGTCCTCCTCCTCCGAGATCACGTCGTAGGTGTCGCGGATGTACGCGGCGAGGTCGCCCCAGGAAGCCATGTCCTCACCCTAGAGGCGCGACCGCCCCCCACACCGCATCCGCCACCACATCGCGCGCCTCGGCCAGGTCGAAAGCACCCATGAGGAACCGCCGGGCGCACTCGTGCGCCGGACCCATCATCACGGGGTCCAAGGCCCACAAGGGAAAGCTCCGCACCGAACCGTCCGCCACGCGTTCGGCGAACCACGTGGCCACGGGCGCGAACGTGGCGAGTTTGACCGCCGGGTCGGCGCTGAGCGGCTCGGCGTAGAGGAAACGAGCCCGGCCCGGGTTGGCGGCCACCCAGTCGAGGTAGCGCAGGGCCATGCCGCGCACCACCTCCTCCGCGGCCCCCAACTCGATCGCCGGGGTCATGGCCGCGACGCAGCGGGCGAAGCTCTCCTCGTACAGCACGGCGAACAGCCCGTCCCGGCTGCCGAAGTGGTGGTAGATGCTGCCGTTGGACACCCCGGACCGCGCGGTCAGCGCGCTGATGGTGACCGGGAGGCCTTCGTCCACCAGCGCCAGCGCCGCGTCCACCACCGCCTGCTGACGAGTCGACCGCACGCGGTCTAGAGTAGCGTTCTAGAGCATCGCTCCAGTCGCTGGGAGGTCGCCATGGCCCGTTCCATCCCCGATCTGCTGCGTGAGCGCGTGGCCCTGACGCCGGACGCGGAAGCGTTGCGCCACCGCGTGGACGGCACGTGGACCTCGCTCACCTGGAAAGAGGTCGGCGACCGGGTCCGCGCGCACGCGCTGGGCTTCCGCCAGCTCGGGGTGAAGGACGAGGCCAGGGTCGCGATCATGGCGCAGACCAGCGTCGAGTGGATCATCGCCGACCTCGCCGTGCTGGCCGCCGGCGGTGTCACCACGACGATCTACCCCAGCAGCACCGCCGAGGAGGCCGCGCACATCATCCGCGACTCGGGCAGCGTGCTGGTGGTCGCGGACCCGGACCTGGTCGCCAAGGCCGGTGGCGCCCGGGTGATCACCACCGACGACCTGCCCACCTCGGAACTCGGCGACTACGACGCGATGGTGGACGAGCTGTCCCCCGAACGCCTGGCGACCCTGATCTACACGTCCGGGACGACCGGCATCCCCAAGGGCGTCGAGCTGACCCACGACAACTGGCTCTACACCGCCGAGGCCGTGGTGGAACTGGGCGTGCTCCAGCCCGAGGACCTGCACTTCCTGTGGCTGCCGATGTCCCACGCGTTCGGCAAGGTGCTCCAGATCGCCATGATCGCGACCGGCCTGGCCACCGCCGTGGACGGGTCGGCGGACCGGATCGCGGACAACCTCAAGGAACTGCGCCCCACCATCGTGGCCGGCGCGCCGCGCATCTTCGAGAAGATCCACAGCCGGGTGGTCGCGGCGATGCGCGCCGAGGGCGGCGTGAAGGAGAAGCTGTTCAACTGGGCGCTCCGGGTCGCCGAGCACCCCGAGTGGACGCTGCGCCGCAAGATCGCCGACAAGCTGGTGTTCAGCAAGCTGCGGGAACGGGTCGGCGGGCGGATCAAGTACTTCGTGTCCGGCTCCGCGCCGTTGTCCGCCGAGGTGGGGCGGTTCTTCGGCAACGCCGGGATCACGATCCTGGAGGGCTACGGGCTGACCGAGTCGTCGGCGGCGTCGTTCATCAACCGGCCGGGCGAGCACGTGTTCGGCACGGTCGGGAAACCGTTGCCCGGCACGGAAGTCCGGATCGCCGACGACGGGGAAGTGCTCATCGGCGGGCGCGGGATCATGCGCGGCTACCACAACCTGCCCGACGAGACCGCGGCCACGCTCGACGACGGCTGGCTGCGCACCGGTGACATCGGCGAACTCGACGAAGGCGGCCGGCTGCGCATCACCGACCGCAAGAAGGAGCTGATCAAGACCTCGGCGGGCAAGTACGTGGCCCCGCAGAACGTCGAGGCCAAGCTCAAGGCCGCCAGCCCCTACATCGGGCACGTCCTGGTGCACGGCGACCAGCGCAACTACTGCGTCGCGCTGGTCACCCTCGACCCGGACACCACCCCGCAGGGCCTCGACGCCGAGGCCGAGGTGGCCGGCGCGGTGGAGGCAGCCAACGCCAAGCTCGCCCGGCACGAGACGATCAAGAAGTTCGCCGTGCTGGACAAGGACTTCACCGTCGAGGACGGCACCCTGACCGCGAGCATGAAGATGCGCCGCCGCGAGATCGAGAACCGCTACCGGTCGGTCCTCGACGGCCTGTACGAGGGCTGAGCCGCCGCGATCGCCCACACCGCGACCACCAGCACCGCCACCACCTCGACGAACACCAGCAGCCGCTCGACGTAGCCCAGCGGCAGCACGCGCCACCACGCCGTGCCGACCAGGGCGTTGACCAGGATCGCGTACACGATCGGGGTGAACGCCAACGCCGAGAGCAACCCGAACCGGAACGTCCACCGCGCGTGCCCGCCCCACACGGCGTCCTTGAGCCAGGGGCGGGCCAGCAGCATCGCCGCGATCGGCAGGCTGATGAACGCGACGAGGCTGGCGATCCGGTGGATCGTCCCGCTCGTGCTCGGCCCCTCCGCCCAGTTGTGCTTGGGGAACACCACGACCAGCGCCAGACCGACCGACCAGGCCAGGAAAGCGATTGCGCCCCCTGAAGACCACTTGGTGATCCCCCGCCGGACGAGGACGGCGACGATCGCGACCGTCCCCAGCGCGAGCAGCACCACCGCCGTGTCGAACACCCAGCGGTGCGGGCCGAGCGCGTACTCGGAGATCGTCCGGCGCAGGCCGACGGCCGTGGTGGCGAGCCGGTGCACGTCCAGCGATCCGACCATGAGCACGGTCAGCACGACGGCGAACGCACCGCCGAACGCGACGAAGCGGGCCGGGGAACGGGTTTGCGCGAGTCCATCGGTCAGCACACCGGGCAGAACGGCCCGTGACCGCCCCGTGTTCCGCCGTTCAGGAACCCGACAGCTTCGCGAGATGCGCCTCCCGGGCCCGCACGTGGTCCGCCACCAGGGCCAGCGGGGCGGTGTCTTTGCCGGACGCCTGCTCCACGCGGGCGACCGCCGCCGACTCCTCCAGATGGGCTTTGATCAGCGCTTTCGCGGTCGTGTCGAACTCCGGACCGGTGAGCGGACCCAGCCCCGCGACCTCGGGCGCGGTCACCATGCTGGGCATGTCGTGGCCGCGGTGTTCGTCCAGGTAGGGCAGGCCGTGGTCGCGGAGGATCGCGTGCAGGCGATCGAGTTCGGTGCCGTGGTTCGCGGCGATCTCGCGGGCCAGGGGCGCGAGCGGGGTCTCGCGGGCGGTCACCAGGTCGAGCAGGGGCAGGGCGGACTCGGCTTGCGGGATGGCGAGTTGGACGTAGGCCGCGTCCGTGGGGCCGAGTTGCGCGGTGGGTGCGGCGCTGGCCTTGTCGATGGAGATCACCGTCACCCCGTCGATGCTGAACGTGATGCCGCGGCTGTTCCGGTCGACCCGGAACAGGTGGAAGGCGTTCGCGTAGTCCTGCCCGATGTCCCGCGGCGCGCCGATGCCGCCGCCGGAGTACGCCGGTCCGTGGATGGTCTGGTACGCGGTGTTCGGTTCGCGGCCGAGGTGTTCCATGATGTCGATCTCGCCGCTGGCCGGGCACGCGCCGTCGTCCTGGTAGGAGGAGGCAGTGGCGGGTTGTTGTAGGACAACAGGGTTTCGCCGGTGGTGGGGGTTCCGGCGCGGACCCGGCCGCGATCGCGGCGAGGAGTCTGGTCACGGCTGTGGTCATGGCTTTGCTCACGGTCGGCCGTCCGCGCCGTCGCTGTGGGCCGTTGGTGGTGCGGTTGTTCGAGGATGCGCTTGCCGTAGGCGAGCGCCGCCACCTGGGACGGAACACTCGAGGCTGATCGTCGACCCGCCGAAGAGCACGCGCCACGCAGACGTCGAGTTGGGCCGCGAGGACCTTGGTGACCATGGACTTGCCCGCGCCGGGGTGCCCTAACAGGAGCATCGGCGCCGATGTCGAGTCGGCCGAGGTGAAGCGCGGCGAGCATCAGCTCCAGGTCCTGCGGGGCATGGGCGGCTCCGAGGAAGAGGGCTTCCCACTCTGGACCGAGGGGAAGCCGACCTCGTTGGCGCTCGAAGGTCAAGGGCGGGCGGCGGGTGGGAGGTCCGTCAAAGGGGCGGTGGGCCAGCTCCACGGGTCGTCGCCCAGTTTGACCAGTTCCTCGACCTGGAGCAGGCACCACGGGGAGATCGGGCGCACCCCGGCCAGCACCGCGTGCGAGAAGTCGCCCCACGGCACCCACTCGAACGAGTCCACCTCGTCCTCGTTCAACACCGGGTCCGCGTTGAGCCGCCCGCGGAACACCGGGCACATCTCGTTCTCCACGATCCCGTTCTCCATCACCGCCCGGTACCGGAACGTGGGCAGGACCAAGTCCAGGACAACGCCCGAGACGCCCAGTTCCTCCGACAGCCGGCGGGAGACCGCCGAAGCCGCGTCCTCGCCGGGGGAAGGGTGGCCGCAGCACGAGTTGGTCCACACGCCCGGCCACGTCTTCTTGTGCAGCGCCCGCCTGGTCAGCAGCAGCCGGCCCTCGTCGTCGAACAGGTAGCTGGAGAACGCCAAGTGCAGAGGTGTGTCCGCGTGGTGCACGTCGGCCTTGTCGGCGACTCCGATGCCCGTACCCGACTCGTCCAGAAGCACGACTTGTTCCACGCGGATCACCCTGCCACAGAGTCCCGGGTCACCGCGCGGCGGCAAGGGCCTTCGGGTTGCGGACGAGCTTGCCGGCCGCGGTTCGGGGCAGGGCGCGCAGGACGTGGGTCCGGTGCGGGAGTTTGAAGTCGGCCAGGCGGTCTCGGCACCAGACGACCAGGTCATCCTCGGACAGCTCGTCGCTCTCCGTACCCACGTACGCCTCGACCATCCCGTCGTACACCGCGATCGCCTCCACGACCAACGGGTGTGCACGCAGAGTCGCCTCGACCTCGGTCAGGTCGACCTTCGCACCCTGCACGACCACCAGCGAGTCGGCCCGCCCCAGCAGCCGCAACGCGCCCCGCTCGTCGAACTCGCCCCGGTCCCCCGTCCGCAGCCAACCGTCCACGTACCGGCCGGTGCCGTCGTCGCGCAGGTACGGCGACTCGTCCAGGGCGACCTCCACCAGGCCGTCGCGCACCCGGAGGGTGGTGTCGGTCAACGGCTTGCCGACCGACGGCCGGGTGGCACCCAGGACGTCCAAGGTCAAAGCACCGGTCTCGGTGGTGCCGAAGCACTCCCCCACCGGGAACCCGTACGCCCGCCCGAACGCCTCCGCGACCTCCGCCGGCATCATCTCGCCGCCCGCGAACGCCGCCCGCACGGTCCGCAGCGCCGGCCGGTCGGCCGCCTCGGCCAGCAGGGCGAAGTGGAACGGCAACCCGGTGATGAAGTCCACCTCGTGGACGGCCGCCGCGCGCAGGACGTCGTCGGCCGTCGGGCGGGCGGCGAACACCAGTTCCACGCCCACCGCCAGCGAGTGCAGCAGCCCGCCCATCAGGCCGAAGCTGTGCGCGGTCGCGTTGAGGAGCAGGAGTTTCTCGCCGCGCTGCGTCATGCCCTCCGCCGCGCCGAACCGCATCACCTCGCGGATGATCGACTCCGTGCCGCGGCCGATGACCTTGGGCGTGCCGGTCGACCCGGAGCTGAACTGGACCAGCCGGTGCCGGGTCAGCGCGGGCAGGCCGTCCGCCCGGCGCTCGGTGACCAGCTCGTACCGCTCGCGGAACGCCCCGGCGGCCCGCCCGGTCGCCCGGACGACGAACTGGGGCCGGCTCAGGTCGCGCAGCCCCTCGACCTCGGCGGGCTTGAGGCGGTGGTCGATCGAGATCACCCGCGCGCCCAGGCTCCACAGCGCCAGCACCACCTCCAGTTGGGTGAAGCTGGGCGGCAGCTGGACCGCGACCGTGCTGCCCTCCCCCACCCCCGACGCGGCGAACAGCCCCGCCTCGGCGGCCACGGACTCCCGCAGCCGCCCGTGCGTCACGGTGTGGTCATGGGTGAACGCCGGCACGTCGTCGCCGTGGCGGCGCAGCAGGTCGGTGACGAACTCGCGCATCGGGTCAGGTCTCCTTGCAGAACTCGCCGATGGGGATGCCCACGTGCCGCTGCTCGGTCGCGATGTAGCCGAGCAGCTCGTCGCCGCGCCGCAGCTCGGTGACGTTGCGGACCTTCCCGCCGGGGCCGAGGACCCGGACGTGCCAGTCGTCCTGCACGGTGAGGCTGACCTCGACGCCCTCCGGCGAGTGCGCGGTGATGGTCAGGATGGGGCGGGACTCCAACTTGGCCCGGCCCACGGTGACCTTGCGGGTGCGGCCCTCGGAGTCCACGGCCAGCACGGTGCTGCCGGAGCGCAGCTCGGACAGGTAGTTGGTGCGGTTGTCCGGGCCGAGGACGTAGGAGTGCAGGGCACCCGCGTTGACCCGGAACGGCCGGGTCGGCATGTACGGCAGCGGGTGGGTCTCGCTGCAGCACAGGATGAAGCCCGACGAGTACGAGCCGACCAGGATGCCCTCGTCCTCGCGGAAGTGCGAGCAGGTGTCGACGCACACCCGGTCGCCGAGGCCGTTGTGCGCGATGCCGTCGACGGTGAGCGTGGTCAGGGTCAGCGGCGGGGTCTTGGCCTCCAGCAGGCGGGCCAGGTTGAACACGTCGGCCGCGTCGCGGGGCGCGAGCAGGACGCCGTCCGAGCCGTGCTCCAGCACGTCCAGGACGATCGCGGCCTCCTCCAGGTCGGCGACCTCGGTGATCAGCTTGCCGGGCGCGCCGTCGGCGGCGGCGATGACGATCTCCAGCGGGATCTTCGTCGGGTCGGTGAACGCGACCAGGGTGTGCTCCAGCTTCACCGCCGCGTCGCAGGCGAGCTTGAGCGTCCGGTCGTCGCGGACCTGCACGAACGCGGCGGTCGCGGTCAGCCGGTCCAGCCGGTCCCGGTCGTCCACGACGACGGCGACCAGGTGGGGGCTGTCCACCGGCTCGGGCGAGACCAGCACGCGGGTCACCGTGGGCGGCAGGGTGTCCAGCAGGGCGGGGTCGTCGGAGACGATCCCGGCCAGGCGGGCGTGCAGGGTGGCGTCGACCACGGACTCGCGGTGCGCCTCGGGGACGGTTCGGAGGTCGATCCAGGCGAACTTCACGCCAGACTCCAGGGTTGCGGGCTCGATCAGGACACGGCGCCGGACATGGCCGGCACCAGGCCGGCGGGGTCTTCGGCGTGGATGACGGAGGCGAGTTCGGCGACCAGGGACATCGGCTGCGGCGAGGTGAACACCCGCCGGCCCACCGCCAGTCCCGCGCAGCCCATCGCCATCGACGCGCGCGCGTAGTCCACGAGGCTGCCGCCCGTCGCCGGGCCGGTCACAGCCGGGCCACCGGCCACCGGGCCGGTCACAGCCGGGCCGCCGGCCACCAGCACCGGGATGGGGCAGCTCTCCACGACCTCGGCCATCCGCTCCACCGGCAGGGCGAGGTTCGTCTTCACGATGTCCGCGCCCAGGTCGACGGCGATGTTGACCACGTGCGCGAGCAGGGCGGGGTCGTTGGCGTCGGCGATGCGCGGCCCCCGCGGGTACACCATCGCCACCAGCGGCACGTTCCAGGTGTCGCAGGCGTTCGCGACCACGCCGAAGTCGGCGAGCTGCCGCGGCTCGGTGTCCGACCCGATGTTCACGTGCACGCTGACCGCGTCGGCCCCCAGCCGCAGCGCCTCCTCCACCTCGCCGACGAGCACCTTCGCGTTGGCGTCGGCCATGTGCGCGGTGCCGGCGCTCAGGTGGACGATCAGCGCGCAGCCGCCGAGCAGCATCGGGTCGATGGTCCTTATCCGTCCTTTGTGGACGATGATGGCGTCGGCGCCGCCGACGACGACCGAGGAGATCAGGTCGGGCCACCGGTCGCGCGGCACCACCGGACCATCCGAGACGCTGTGGTCGAGCGGGACGAAGAGGTACCTGTCGTCACGCGGACGGGAAAGGCGTCGCAGCCGCAACGCTTTCCTCATGTCGCTCACACCTCCCCAGGATCGGCGATAGCCACGCTGAAGAGTGGTCGAACCCCGACTGTTGCGGGGAGTTGGCAGCTGGCGATAACTCGTCAGTTATGCACCTGTTGGAGCAACGCTGTGCGACGATTCCTCCACGCTGCGTTGAATTGCGCCGCCTCCGGCGTCGCGGGCGAGGCCGCCTGGGAAGTCGGCTCGTCGCGTCGCGTTTTCCGCCGATCGGACAGCGTGATCGGCGAAAACGCGACGCGACAAGCCGACGCGGCCACGCTGCGTCAACCTGTCACACTCGCACGGTCGGTGCTGGACGTGATCCGGTTGCCCTAGGCTGCGGCAGTGCACATGGAGCTGAGACACCTCCACGTTGTGCTGACCGTGGCGGAGGCGGGCAGCATCAGCCGGGCCGCCTCCTCGCTGAAGATCGCGCAAGCCGGGCTGACCGCGCAGCTGCGGCGCATCGAACGCGGCTTCGGGGGTCCGCTCTTCCTGCGGCGCAGCGACGGCGTGGAGTTGACCGAACTCGGCCGGCACGTCGTGCTGAGATCCCGTGACCTGGTGGAACGGTTCGACGACCTGATGGTGACGGCACGGCGGCTGGCCGCGCAGAACGGCGGCGCCGGCATCCGGCTGGGCGGTGTGGCGGGCGCGCCGACGCCGTTGCTGGTGGACGTGGTGCGGGACATGCTGCCCAGCCAGCCCAGGACAACCCACGTGGAACGCAGCTGCGACGCGGTGTTGGACCTGGTGCGGTCGGGCAAGCTGGACGTGGCGCTGGTGGTGGAGTTCCCCCAGAGTCCACTGCGGATTCCCGAAGAGGTCGCCTGCCGTTCGCTGGTGACCGAGCCCATGTTGGTGGGAATCGCGGCGGGGCACCGGTTGTCCGGGCGCAGCGAGATTCGGCTGTCCGAACTGGCCGATGAGGACTGGGCCGTGCCGGACGAGAACTACGGCGGCGGACGGGTGAACCTGCACCTGGCCTGCGAGGCGGCCGGGTTCACGCCGCGTTGCGTGCACTTCGGCGTCGACCCGGTGTCCGCGGCGGAACTCGTGCGGTCGGGACACACCGTCGCGTTCTTCTTCCCCACCGGGCGGGAATTGCCCGGGGTGGTGCTCAAGCCGGTCGTGGGCAGCCCGGTGCACCGCCGCGTGCTGCTGGTGTGGCAACGCGACGGTGCGGCGGCGGAGTACGTGGACGAGCTGCACGGCCGGGTGCTGCGGGCGTACCAGGAACGGGTGCGGGGGCCTCGTCCGGCCGCACTGGCCGCGGCGGCCAGTTAGGCGCAGGAACAGGAAGCCACGCCCTGGTAGGCGAACACCACCGGGCCGCCGATGACCTCACCGATGGTCGACAGTCCACTCTGGACCAATCGGGGTGGGATCAGTCTGCGTGGGATCAGTCTGCGTGGGATCAGTCTGCGTGGCGGAGGACGCTTTCCACCTCGGTGCGGAACGCGTCCACGCCGTCCTGGCCCTCGGGTGCGCCGTGGGCTTGGAGGAGGTGCAGCAGCGCGACCCCGCTGGCCGACCGGCGGGCCTGGGCGCGGAACGAGAACGCGGCCTCGTAGACGGTGACCGCCGTGGCCAGTGCGGCGGTGACGGTGGCCAGGAAGCCCCACATCGCCCGCCGACCCGGGTCGGCCACCGCGACCGCGCCGAGGGTTGCGGCGGCTGTGTAGAGCAGGACGGTGCCGGCGGTGGTCCAGCGGAGGGCGCGGGAGTAGCGGGTGCGGGCGTGCTCGAAGGCGGCGAGGCGGTCGCCGACGCGGTGGCGCAGGTAGGCGCGCAGGAACTGCTCGCGGTGGTCGGCCAGGACGGCCGGGGTCAGGACGAGCGGTTCCTTGGGCCGGGGCGCGGGGCGCGGCGCCGGTGTCGGGCCGGGCGTGGGGGCCGGCGTCGGGCCGGGCGTAGGGGCTGGCGTCGGGGCCGGCGTAGGGCCGGACGCGGGGGCGGGGGCCGGCGCGGGGCGTGGCTCGGGCGACGGCTCCGGCGCGGACGTGCGGCGGGGCTTGGGCGATGGCTTGGGCGCGGTCACCTGTTCGGAGACGTCCGAGGGTGCCTCGGGCGTCGCCGTGTCGACAGCGCCGGTCGTGGGCTCGGCGGCCGGCTCGGGCTTGGGGTCTTCGTCGGTCGTCATGCGTTGCTCACCGGTTCGTGGCGGTGGCGGGCCACCTCGGTCGCCAGCTCGCGGGCGCGCTCGTCGCGTTCCGCGTCGGTGGCGGCCGGTGGCGCGGCCAGGTGGTCGAAGTACAGCGCCCGCAACTGCTCGGCCCGGGCGCGCGCCTCGGGGTTCTCGCCGCCCCGGGCCAACACGGTCAGCACGGCGGCGCCCGCGCCCGCCACCGCGACCAGCACACCCGGCCACGGCACGTCCCGCAGCCAGACCTGCAACGCCCCGAACGACACGGTCGCGAACCCGGCCGTCAGCGCCAGCACCACCAGCAGCCGGGCACGTTCCCGCTCGCGCAGCGCCGCGGTCTCCTGCTCGTGCAGCACGGGCGCGACGACCTGGTTGGCGTCGTGGATCGCGTCCGCCAGCAACGGGTAGTCCAGCACGTACCCGGGGTCCACCACGGGCCGCTGCGCGGGCTCGCGGAACCGCAACCGGGGGAACACGCGCACCGGCTGCACGGGCGTCGAGAACTCGCGGGACCCCAGCACGCGGTGCAGCACGGCCACGATCCGGTCCGGGCCCTCGTCCAAGTGGACGACCGCGACCTGTCCGCTGCGGGTCAGCACCGCCAGGTCGTCGTCACCCAGCGCGCCGCGCGCGATGTCGTCGGCCAGCCCGCCGGTCCCGGCGAGCACCAGCAGCGGCCGGTCCCGGCCCAGGTGCTCGACCAGCGCCGCGCGCGCCGCGTCGTCGCCGCCGACCAGCACGGCCAGGGCGGGCCGCCGGCTCGCGACCGCGTCCACCGTCCGGACCAGCGCGGGCACCTCCTCGCCCCACTGCGAGCCGGGCACCAGCACGACCGCGTCGTGGTTCGCGTTGAGACGCGCCTCACCCGGCCCGGGCTCGGCGTCCTCCGCCGCGACCCGCCCGGACGGCGCGACACCGACCAACCGGGGCCAACGGCCGTCCAGGGCCTCGGCGGCCAGGCCGGTGAGGTGCGGGACACCCGCGTCGGCGCCCGCGGTGATCACGACCGCGTCCCGCTGCACGGCCGTGACCAGCACGGACCGCAGCACTGGCAGGAGCGCGGCGGCCAGGTCGGTGTCGAGGTCGCCGGAGGGACCGAGCAGCAGCACGACCGGTCGGCCGCGCGGCAGACCGAGTGCCCGCGCCCGGATGTCGGCGTCGGGGTGGGCCAGTCGGCGCACCCGCGGACCCGCTGTGGACATGCCGGGCACCCTAGCGCCGCCTCACGTGGATTTCACCCGTCAGAGGAACGAATCTTTTTCACGGGTACCCTTTCCCCGTGCAGATCGACCCCGCCGAGATGGAAATCGCCCTGCGGGTCCTCGCCCAGGTGGATGAACTGGACACCGAGCACCCGGACGCGGTGGTCATCAGGCGGGCGACCGCGGGCATCTGGAAGAGCCTTCGGAAGCGCCGCAAAGCCGCCAAGCGCGCGGCCGTCACGCTGGCCGACCGGGCCGTGATCGAGGCCACCGCCACCGGCTCGCCCACCCGCATCGACGACGAGACCCGCGGCATCCTGCTCAAGGAACCCGAGCCCGGCACGGTCGTCGGCACCCTCCAGCGCGCCCGGTCCTGCTACACGTGCAAGAACCGGTACACCGAGGTCGACGCGTTCTACCACCAGCTGTGCCCGCCGTGCGCCGCGCTCAACCGCGGCCGCCGCGACGCCCGCGCCGACCTGACCGGGAAGCGCGCATTGCTCACCGGCGGTCGGGCGAAGATCGGCATGTACATCGCTTTGCGCCTGCTGCGTGACGGCGCGCACACCACCATCACCACCCGGTTCCCGCACGACGCCGTCCGCCGGTTCGCCTCGATGGAGGACAGCGGGGACTGGCTGCACCGGCTGCGCGTGGTCGGCATCGACCTGCGCGACCCGAGCCAGGTGGTGCGGCTGGCCGACACCGTCGCCGCCGACGGCCCGCTGGACATCCTGATCAACAACGCCGCGCAGACCGTGCGTCGGTCCCGGGACGCGTACGCGCCGTTGGTGGCCGCCGAGTCCGCGCCGCTGCCGTCGGGTCCGCTGCCGGAGCTGATCTCGTTCGGGCACACGTCGTCCGCGCACCCGGTGGCGTTGACGGGTTCGCTGGCCGAGACCATGCCCGAGGTGACCGCGCTGGCGTTGACGGCGGGGTCCACGGCGATCGACGCCGGTGGCCTGGTGCCGGACGTCCACCACTCCAACAGCTGGGTGCAGCGGGTGGAGGAGGTCGACCCGGTGGAGCTGCTGGAAGTCCAGCTGTGCAACAGCACGGCCCCGTTCATCCTGATCTCGCGCCTGCGCGCCGCGATGGCCGCTTCACCCGCCCGGCGCAAGTACGTGGTGAACGTGTCGGCGATGGAAGGCCAGTTCTCCCGCGCGTACAAGGGTCCGGGCCACCCGCACACCAACATGGCGAAGGCCGCGCTGAACATGCTGACCCGGACCAGCGCCCAGGAGATGCTGGAGACTGACGGCATCCTGATGACTGCGGTGGACACCGGCTGGATCACCGACGAGCGCCCGCACCCGACGAAGTTGCGGCTGGCGGCGGAGGGATTCCACGCGCCGTTGGACTTGGTCGACGGCGCGGCCCGGGTGTACGACCCGATCGTGCGGGGTGAGCAGGGCGAAGACCTGTACGGCTGCTTCCTGAAGGACTACGCCCCCGCTCCGTGGTGACTGCGGGTGGCGCTGCGCGCGAAGCGCGGGGTTGTTGGCTTTGCGCCGAAGGCGCTCGCGGTCAGCGCGACGCGCGAAGCGCGGGGTTGTTGGCTTTGCGGCTTTGCGGCTTCTGCGCCGAAGGCGCTCGCGCGAAGCGCGGGGTTGTTGGCTTTGCGGCTTTTGCGGGGACGGCCTGGGTGGGGTGGGTGGGTGGAACGCTCACCGGCACACGGCCATGTGGGCTGCGGGGTCACCAGCGCAAAGGGGCTGTGTCACTTGAGCCTCCACCCGCCCACCCCCTCCCAGGCCACCCAGCAAAAGCCCCAAAGCCCCCGGCTCCGCCGGAAAAACCCCGGCTCCGCCGGACCGGCTCCGCCGGAAAAAGCACGGCTCCGCCGGACCGGCTTCGCCGGAAAAGCACGGCTGCGCCGGAAAAGCCCTCCGGCTGCGCCGGGAAGCCCCGCTGCGCCGGAAAAGCCCTCCGGCTGCGTCGGGAAGCCCCGCTCCGCCGGCAAGCCACCGGCTGGGCTGGACAGCGCCCGACTGCGCCGGAAGCCCCACCTCGCCGTCACCCGTCCGTGCGCAAGTGCGACGGCACGTCTCCGACTACGCACCCGCTCCGTGGTGACCACCCACCGCCGAACTCGAAGAAGTAGCAACGGGTATCGGCCAATCGGGTAGGGACCGCACGCAACCCGGCCCGGTGTGCCACTCTCCGTCGGTAGGCTGGAGCGGTCGCCGGGGCGTGGGGGTGGGCATGGGTCGCGGGCGGGCGGTGGGTGTCGCCGTCCTGTTGCGTGCCGGCGGAGGCGTGCGATGACGCGGCCGATGAACCCGTTCCCCCTGCCCGGCTGGGAGCGCACGCCGATGCGACCCCTCCGACCCTGGGAACGCACCGCACACCGCGACTACTACGTCGACGTCGACGGCGCCGAAGCCGCGTTCCAGCAGTTCCAACAGGAGATCGGCGACCTGTCCGGCGTGCTGGAGGACGGCCGCCTGGTCCTGGTGACCGGCGAATCCGGGTGCGGCAAGACCGCGCTGGTCAACCGGTGCGCCGACTGGACCGCCGTGGAACTGGCCAAACGGGGCCGGAAAGGCCTGGTCGTCGACCTCACCGGCTGCCTGCCCGAGGACGAGGAGCTGTCCATCCAGCAGCGCCTCGAACAGGTCTGCGACCAGCTCTTCGACCGGCTCGTCGACACCCGGGCACTGCGCCCCGAAGAGGTCGAGGCCACCCGCGGCGACCGGGACAACCCGCAGCGCGTCTTCCCCCGCCTGGCCCACCTGCTGCGCGACGACGTGGTCCTGCTCGTCCTCTTGCCCTCGCCCAACGAACTGCTGGACGAAGTGGTCCGGTACGCCAAGCAGTTGAGCAGCCCTCGCGTCCTGTTCTTCGCCGAATCCGCGTTCTTCCGCGCCGACGACATCGCCGAGCTGGTGCGCCGGCTGGAGGCGTGGGTCCCGCCGGTCACCCTGCAGGTCGGCAAGCTCGACTCCGGCGACCAGCTCCGGTTCGCCAAGGACCGGCTCCTGCGTCACACCGACGCCGGAACCTACCCGCAACTGAGTGATCAGGCGGTCGAATTGCTGAGCAAGATCTGCCAATCCGTCGCCATGCTCCAGCGGATCCTCCACGGAACGTACGAGCGGAAGCTCACTTCCGGACTAAGCTACACCGATACCGATCTGGTGACGGTGGACGACATCAGGGCGTACCTGAACGGACTGGGGATGCAGCCATGAGCGGCAGCGACGAACTCCCGCCCGCGCGGAAGAACCCCTTCTCGCCGATGGCGGTCGCCCTGATCATCGACGACTTCCAGGAGGACTTCGACTCGGTCGACGTCACCATCGCCACCGACGCGACCCGGCAGGCCGTCGCCCACCTCGACGCCTACCTCGACGGACCACCGGGCGCGGGCACCGTGTTCGCCGTGCTGGGCGACTACGGCACCGGCAAGACCCACCTCGCCGTGCGCCTGGTCCGGCACGCCCGCCGCGCCCTGGACGACCCGACCCGCGCCCTCTACCTGGAGGCGACCGCGGACAGCTTCATCGAGCTGTACCGCCGGTTCATGCAGCGGCTGGGCCGCGAGGGCGTGCGGGCGCAGGTCAGCGACTACTACGCGGACATCGTCGCGGACTCCTTGCAGAGCACCGGGTTGACCGCCGACACCCTGGACTGGCTGGGCAGCCGCCAGTTGGAGCCGCAGGAGGTCGTGGAGCGGCTGGGCCTGATGGAGAGCGCGCTGCTGCGCAAGGTCCAGGACACGCTGCGCCACGTCACCAACAACAAGGACTTCGGCACCGCGCTGACCCTGTTGCTGCGCCCCGGTTTCGAGCACGCGGTGTGGTCGTGGCTGCTCGGTGGCGCGCCGGACCAGGTGCTGGTGGAGCGCGGCATCACCACGCCGATCGACACCGAGGTCGCGGCGCTGGAGGCGATGGGCGTGTTCGCCCTGCTGTTCGGCGGCCGGCAGCGGCGGTTCGTGCTCGCGCTGGACGAGCTGGACAAGATCTTCTCGGCGGACAAGCAGCCGCAGGCGCAGACGATGGCCGCGTTCCAGACCCTGTTGCAGGTGTTCGCCAAGGCGGGCGCGTGCCTGGTGCTGTGCGGGCTGCCGGAGTTCAAGGCCGTCCTGCCGCCCGCGGTGCGCCAGCGCATCCCTTACACCGTCACGATGTCCGGGCTCAGCCACGCCCAGGTCCGCGAGTTCATCGTGCGCGCGCAGGAAGCCCAGACCGGCCGGACGAACCTGACCCCGTTCACCCCGGAAACCGTCCGCTACCTGCGTGACGTGGCCGGCGGCAACACCCGCAACGTGGTCCGCCTGTGCCACCGGGTGTTCCGGCTGGTGGACGACAAGGCGAGGGCGACCGGCGACCCCGACGTCACCGCCACCGACGACATGGTCCGCCAGGCTGCCCGCGAACTGTTCGGATCCCTGAGCGCCGACGACCTCGACGGCGCCGTCCGACGGCTGCTCGACGCCAACGGCTGGGAGTACTGGCACAACCACCTGCTGGGCACCGGCGAGGAGTCCAAGGCCGAGTTCTGGGTGACCTTCCCCGACCGCGACGCCGGTTGCGCGGTGCTGCTGGAGGGTTCCCTGCTGGACAACGACGACGTCACGCGCGTGATGCGCCGGGTGTCCGCGGTCCGCGAAGCCCAACCGGACGCCCAGGTCGTCGTGCTGGTCAACGGCGTCCTCACCGACGGCGTGGCCATCCAGCTGCGCGAACCGCTGGGCCGCGACCCGTTGGTGTTCTCCGAGCGCTCGTTCGCCGAGGACTTCAAGGCCCTGGTCGGCGCCACCGGCTTCCCCCCGGAGCAGGACCCGGTTTCCGCGCTGCGCCAGCGCATGGACCAGCTCTCCCGCCAGCAGGCCGGGATCTACGGCTTCATCGAACAGCTCGCCGAGCACGTGGACGGCGTGCGCACGTCCTCCGACCGCCAGTTCGGCGCGATCGGTCGCCAGCTCAACCTCCTGGTCGGCAGCTCCGCCCGAACCGCTCCGGACACCAGGCTGCCGGGCGAGGTGGAACGGCTCTTCCGCGACGCCGTGGACGCCTTGGAAGGTTTGGTGCAGGTCGACCTGATGCTGAGCGAGGCGTTCGACTTCGCCCCCGCCCGGACCCAGGAAGCCGTGCACCGGCGCCTGCGGACGCCGGAGTTCACCGACGCGGCGGCGAAGGCGATCCTGATCCAGAAAACGGTTCTCGCGTTCCGCACGGCATTGGCCGAGTGGTACCGGACGCAGGCGGACACGCCGGACCCGGAAGACCGCCTCGAACAGCTGTGCGGGATCTACGACGACATCGTGGAATTCCTGCCGTTGTTCGACCTCGACCCGCTTTTCGTCCTCCCGCCGTGGACGGCCCGGGGCGGCGGATTGGTCGCGGACGTCAACCAGACCACCCGGCGAACCCGGCTGCACGACGCCCTGCGGAATTTCAGCCCCCGCGTCCGCCGCGCGGTGGTCAAGGGACTGCACGAAAACCACTAATACTGCGGAACCCGGTTGGGCTGGAAAGGCGGGACCGGAACCGCCTTCGGCACCGCCGGCTGGACGCGGTCGTAAATGCCGTTGGTCAAGGCGTGCAACAGGTTGACCACCACGACCGCGGGCGCCACCACCGCGATCGCGCCCGGGAAACCCGGCTCCAGCAACAACGCCAGGATGATCGCCGTCAACCCGTTCTGCTGCCCCAGGGACAACCGCATCCGGTCGCCGCGCCACCGCTTCGGCAACGTCAGCACCCACGCCACCACGCCCTGCGCGAAGAACGCCGCCGCGCCCAGCACCGCCCCGACACCGGCCAGCGCCCACGAGAACTCGAACGCCAGCACCAACCCGACCGCGAAGGTCGCCGCGAACATCCCCGCCTCCGCCAGCCCGTCGACCCACTTCCCCAGGTCCGGCCGGAAGAACAACCCGATCAACGCCAGCGCCAGCAGCAGCGAGAACGTCACCGCCACGTACCCGATCGCCACGACCACCATCGCCGACAAGGCGTGCAGCACCACCCGCGACCAGCGCCCGGTCACCGCCACCCCGTGCCGCCGCACCAGCCGCCACACCAGGAAGCCGCCGCCGGCCAGCGCGAGGTTCAGGGCGAAGTTCGCGGTGAACGCCCCGAAGCCGCCGACCGCGCCGCCCCGCAGGGCGAACGACGTGATGTAGACGGTCAGCAGCACGGTGATCGGGTCGTCGAACGACGCCCACGCCGCCAGCAGCGCCTTCGCCGAATCGGACATCCGGGACTTGGCGCGCACGGCCGCGACCGACAAAGGATCGATCTGGGCAACGGCGACCGCGAACACCAAGTGCTCGGGCTGCCGGTACACCAGGAACATCACGCCGAAGATCAGCGCGACTTTCGCGAGCACACCCAGCGTGACCGCGATAACCACGGTGCGCAACTGCTTGCGGAATTCCTCGATCACGATGCCGCTGGTGCTCGCGTACAGCCCGAAACCCAGCAGTGCCGTGATGAACAGCCCGTATGCCGAGGATTCGTCGACTTCGCGGAGTTCGCCGCGCCACGCGACGAACCACCCCACGCCAAGGGCGGCTAACAGCGCGGCCGAACGCAGCGCGGGCGTCACCATTTCACCGTAGGCAACGAAAACAACCTGTTCAAGACCCGAATGGAGTGAGCGATGCGGCCAATGCGGACAGCCGGTCGTCGGCGTTGCTCACCCGCGCCTGGTCGATGGTCACGCCCGCCAGGTACTCGCCGGGACCCAGCCGGTAGTAGTAGACCGCGCCCATCTCGACGTCCAGCACGGCCCGCGCGAGCAGGCCGCCGACGACCGGCCGCAGGGCCCGGTTGAGCTTGGTGACGACCCCGCCCAGTTCCCGGAGGAACCCCAGGTAGAAGCGGCGGCGGGCCTCGACCGTGATCTGCTTGAAGAACGGGGCCAGGGACGGGTCGCCCAGGTGGTCGACCATGGTCAGGATCTCGCCGCGGGCCACGTGCGCCACCACGTGCAGGTCCTCGGCACGAGCCGCCTCCGTGCACTCCGCCAACCGGCCGCCGGCGGCCGACACGAACGGGTCACGCGGGCCGGCGCCGGGCAGGGGAACCGGATCCTCCGCCGTCTCCCAGCCACCGGGGTTGAGGGAGCCCAGGCTCAGTTCGGCGCGCAGCGAGGTGGCCAGCTCGGCGACCGCGCGGTCCGCCTCGTCCACCGCCGGGTGGCCGAACAGCGGGCCGGCACCGGCGTGGTCCAGCACCAGACCGACGACGTGTTCGGTGGGCACGACGGAGTCGCAGAACAGCGCGCCCTCCTCGGTGTGCAGGACGAGCCGGATCAACCGGCCGGTGCGCGCCTCCTGCAACGTCCGCCCCAGCGCGGACACCTGGAAGGTCAGGTGCCGGCCCAGGCGCTTCAGCTCCTCACGCCGGCTGCCGCCGGGCAGGGCGCCGGGCGCGGGCGGCGGGTCGCCCAGCGCGTCCACGCCGAAGTCGAACACGCCGCTGCTGTAGTGCGCGAGGTAGTGCAGCGCGGGGCTCTTGAGGATGGCCGTGCGGCAGGCGTGCCGGGTGGTGTCGAACTCGGGGCCCAGGTGCTCGGCCTCCTCCTCGTACAGCTCCACGCTTCCTCCGGGGCGGTCAGGTGTGCGGGATGTCGACATCGCACTCCAGCCAGTCCTCGGCGGCGGGGCCGAGGCTCAGGTTGTGCGCGGCGGCGGCGGTGTACGGGTGGTCCGGGCCGAGGAACTCGACGCAGTCGGCGTGCGCGACGGCGATCAGCTCGGCCGCCGCGTCCGCGTCCCCCGCCGACGCCCGAACACGGGCCTCGTCGACGGCCGCGGCCAACGTCCACGGGTGGGTGTCGCCCAGCCGGGCGCGCAGCACGGCCGCCGCCGCCTCGACGTTGGCCACCGCGCCGGGGTGGTCGCCCGCCGCCCGCAGCGCGAGCCCCAAACCCAGCCGGCACAGCGCGTGGAACGGGTGCTGCTCGCGGACGCCTTCCAGCGCCGCGAACCCGTCCAGCGCGGTGCGGGCCAACTCCACCGCGAGGTCCGGGTCGCCGCCGACGCGGCGGTGGTCGTTGGCGAAGCTGAGCCGGCAGCCCAGGGTGAACGGGTGGTCCGACCCGACCAGTTCACGGAAGTCCCGCAACGCCTTGCCGGTGCGCTCCTTGGCCGCCCGCGTCCGGCCGGCCAGCCGCAGCGCCACGGCGTACTGCCAGTGCACCCGCACCTGCACCAGGTTCAGCTCCGGCCGCAGGCTCTGCAGCTTCTGGGACGCTTTCAGCAGCGCTTCCAGCGCCTCCGGGTAGCGGCCCAGTTCCCTTTGGTAGAGCCCGATCTGGGCGAGCGTGCTCCAGGTGAACTCGTCGCGTTCGCCGAACAGCCGCCGCCGGCGGCGGAAGTTGTCCTCCTCCAGCGCCAGCGCGCCCACCACGTCCCCGGACAGGAACATCGACAGCGCCAGGTTGTGCGCGGCGCGGCGGGTGTCCGGGTGGTCCTCGCCGACGACCGTCCGCAGGCCCTCCCAGGTGGCCTGGTCCTCGGCCAGCGCCTCGGCGAACAGGCCCAGGCCGCGCAGGTCGCCGCCCCGGCCGCGGGCGGTGATCAGCGGTTGCTGGTGCAGCAGGTCCAGGGCGCGGCGCTGCTGGGCCAGGGCGAGGTCGTCCAGGCGCAGCGCCTCGGCGGGTTCGCCGAGCACCCGGTGCACGTTGGCCAGTTGGGCGGCCAGGCGGTTGCGCAGCGGGTCGTCCGCGCCGAACCTGCGGGTCCACGACTCCAGCAGCGCCCGGCCGGGTTCCAGCGCGGCCTTCCGCACGCCCGCGCCGCCGTCGGTGTACAGGAACCGCACCTGGTTGACCAGCCAGCGGCGCACCTTCGGGTCGTTGCTGTGCACCGCGCCGGACGGGAACACGTGCTGCTGCAACTCCTGGAACCGGTCCGCGCGGCTGGGCGACTTCTCCTCCACCTCGGTGGGCGCGAACGCGGCCAGGGCGGCGAGCACGTCCGCCTGCCGGGCTTCGCGTTCGGCGGGCGGCATCCCGTCGCGCAAAGCCCGCTGCACCACCCGGTGCAGCCGCAGCGTGTACTGGTCGCCCCAGTCGACGCGGTACAGGCCGTGCCGCGCCCCGGTCCACAGGACCCGGTCGATCTCGCCGGCGTCCAGCTCCAACGGTGCGGCGTCGAGGCCGCCGGCGGCGACCACGCGGTCCAGGAACGCGGGCGAGCGCACCAGACCGAGCGCCACGCCCTGCGGCGACAGGAACGAGCACAGCCGTGCCACCAGCACCGCGACCCGGCCGATCCCGGTCTCCCGCAACGACCCGGTGACCACGTCGACCACCCGGCCGACGCCGTCGCGGTCGGACTGGGCGAGCCGCTCGAAGAACGTCCGGGTCGCCCACGCCGCCGCGTCCGCGTCCGACGAGCCCGCGCCGCGCTCGACCCCGGTCGTCTCGGCCAGCCACGCGGCGGCCAGGTCCAGCGCGAGCGGCAGCCGGTCCAGGTGGGCGGCGACCCGCTCGGCGTCCTCCACCACCAGGCCCGGCACCCGGCACAGCAGCAGCTCGACGGCGTCCTCGCGGGTCATCCGGACCAGCTCGATGGCCGGCGCGGCGGCCATGCCCGAGGTGATCAGCACGTGGCCGGTGGCGCCGGGCGGCAGCAGGTCCGCGATCGCGTCGAGGTCGTCTGCGTTGTCGTAGACCAGCAGGAACCGGGCGTAGGACGGGTCGGTGGCCAGCCGGTCCAGCGCGGTCAGCGAGCCGAAGTCGGTGGAGCCGGGCAGCCGCAGCGCCGCGGCCAGGTCGGCCAGGCCCACCTGCACGGACTGCCGGTCCTGCGCGGAGAGCCACCACACGGCGTCGTAGTCGGCGGAGAAGCGGTAGGCGTACTCCAGCGCGAGTTCGCTCTTGCCGACGCCGGGCACGCCGTTGAGCGTGACGACCGCGCGTTCGGCGCCCGCGTCGGCGAACTCGTCGCGCAACGCCTCGATGTCCTCGTCCCGGCCGACGAACGCGCGGTGCCGGGGCGGCAGGTGGAACACCGCGGGGTCCGCGCCGGGCACGCGCATGGCGGCGTCGTGCGCGGTTCCGGGGCGGTCGATGAGGCCGAAGTGCCCGAGCAGCTTGGCGGACAACGTCTCCGGCGGGTGCCGGTGCACGGACAGGCCTTCGCTGTCGTCGTCCTCGGCGAGCAGGAGGCGCAGCAGGGTCACCGGCCGGTCGGGCAGTTCGACGTCGTCCAGGTGCGGCGAGACGAGCACGACCACGCCGGGCGGGACGTCGTCGTCCCACCACTCCCGAGCCTCGGAGTAGGGGCGGACCTGCGCGCCGGCGCGTTCGAGCTGGCCGCGCACCCAGTCCGCCCACGCCCGGTCGCGCGGGGCGTAGGCGATCGCGACCCGGTCCGGTTCGGCGGTCGAGGTCAGGCCGAACACGCGGCGGTAGCGGGCGCGCAACACCGGGGAGACCGGCCGGGCCGCGGTGACCGCGCCGCCGCTGACGGCGGTGGCCAGGCGGCCGTACTGGGCTTCCAGCGCCCCGCCGCCGCCCGGTTCCTCGGCCAGGATGGCCAGCAGCGGGTCGAAGGCGTCGAAGGGCCGGTACGGGATCTCCACCGTGCCGCCGTCCGGGACGCGTTTCGCCTGCCCGGCCAGCAGTTCGGCGAAGGCGGCGTGGATCTGCGAGCGGATGCGCTGGGCGCGGGACTGCTCGGAGTCGTCGAACAGGGTGGCCACCGGGACCACGTCGATGCGGATCGGCGCGCGCTTGCGGACCTTCGTGGCGAGGTCGGCGGCGTCCGCGATGGCCCGGGGGCGGGGCCGGAAGCACACGACGGCCAGTTCGCACAGCGTGGCGACGAGGGTCAGCGACTCGTCCGCGACACCGGTCGGCGCGTCGATCAGGACCTGGTCGTAGTCGGACTCGGCGAGGCGCGCGCGTAACTCCGCGATCGCGCCCGCGTCGCCGTGGCCGCCGCGACCGGGTTCACCGCCGAAGGGCGCCACGACGTCGATGTGGCCACGGTCGTCGGGGGCGGGCAGCGCGAACCGCTCCACCACCGGCGGCGGGTCCTCCTCGCGCGCCGGGTCGGCGTGGTAGGCGGCCAGCAGCGCGCGGCCCAGCGCGTCCGGCAAAGCCCTGCGGGACACCAGGAACGGTTCCAGGTACTCGCGCACGTGCGGCACCTCGGAACCCCAGTCCACGACCAGGACCCGTTGTCCCGCACCGGACAGCACCCAGGCCAGGTTCGCCACGGCGCTGGTGCGCCCGGTGCCGCCGGTCGCGGACAGGAACGCCGTCACACCGGTGTGGCCGTGGCCGGCAGGGCTGCTCATCGACTGCTCCAGATCGGCGGGACGGGAAAGCGTTGGCTACAGGGAACTCTCGAACGCGGCGAACCGGTCGGGCAACTCGGCGTTCTCGGCGAGGATGCGGTTCAGGGCGGCGCGCAACGCGGCGTCGGGCAACTCCGCCAAGCGCGCGAGGTCGATCCCGGTGACGTCGAGGAGTTCGGACTCCAGGACGGGTTCCTCGGCCATCTCCCACCCCCTCACCGCAATGTTGCGGGTTTGCTGCGCGTCCCTTGATCCCATCGTAGTGCGCGACAACGAAGAATGCGGGGAATCCTCCGATCGGCGGAAGTGGGCCCCGGCGCGATGTGTTTGGTTGGTTGTTCGGGCGCCGATGGATCGGGGGGGCGCATGGAAACGCGGCCGTTCCGCCAGTTCGTCGTGAAGGTGCACAGCCGCTGCAACCTCGCGTGCGACTACTGCTACGTCTACGAACTCGCCGACCAGGGCTGGCGTTCCCGACCGCGCGCGATGTCGGCGGAAGTGGTGGCGCACACGGCCGAACGGGTGGCGCGGCACGTGCGGGCGCACGGGTTGTCCGAGGTGGAAGTCGTGCTGCACGGCGGAGAACCGCTGTTGGCGGGGCGTGCGGCGTTGGTCGGGTTGGTGGAGCGCTTCCGCGCGGTGGTGCCGGTGCCGGTGCGGTTCTCCGTGCAGACCAACGGGACCCTGCTGGACCGGGACTTCCTGCGGCTGTTCGCGGAACTCGACGTGGGTGTCGGGGTGAGCGTGGACGGCGGTCGGGAAGCGCACGACCGGCACCGCGTGCGGCCGGGCGGAACGGGGAGTTGGGCGGCGGCGCGGGACGCTTTGCGGTTGCTGGCCGACGAGTTCCGCGCGGTGTACCGGGGGGTGCTGTGTGTGGTCGACGTGAACAACGACCCGCACGAGGTCTACCGGTCGCTGCTCGATTTTTCCCCGCCGGTCGTGGATTTTCTGCTGCCGCACGGGAACTGGACGGTTCCGCCGCCGCGGCGGGTCGCCGGGTCGCCGGTGACGCCTTACGCGGAATGGCTGATCCCGTTGTTCGACCGGTGGTACGACGAACCGGTGACCCGGGTGCGGCTGTTCGAGGAACTGCTGAACGTCGTGCTGGGCGGGCGGTCCCGGTTGGAGGGCGTGGGGTTGACGCCGACCGCGCAGGTGGTGGTGGAGACCGATGGCGCGATCTCGGCGTCGGACATCCTGGCGTCGTCCGAGCCCGCTGCCGCGAGCACGGGCCTGCACGTGTCCCGCGACGACTTCGACCGCGCGCTCGCGCTGCCCGAGGTGGTGGCGTCGGCGTCCGGCCGGGCGGGCCTGTCCGCCACGTGCCGCGCGTGTTCGATCGTGGCGGCCTGCGGCGGCGGTCTGCGCGCCCACCGGTTCCGCGCCGGGTCGGGGTTCGACCACCCGTCGGTGTACTGCCCGGACCTGTTCTGCCTGATCACCCACGTCCGGGACCGGGCGGCGACCGACCTGGCGGCGCTGGCGTGACGGTGCCGCCGTGGCGGCTGTCCGCCGCCGCCTTCACCGCACTGGCCCGCGGCGAGGGCGGCCCGGCGGTGGTCCGCGACCTGCGCCTGGCCCGCCGCAGCCGGACGTCGTTGCTGATCAGGCTCATCGCCACCGCTCCCGAGGCGCGCCCCGCCTACCGCCTGCTGGTAGACGCCGACCGTGCCGCCCCCACCGAGGTGGCCACTGTCTTGGACCACCCGTCCGTCGGCGCGTGGGCCATCCGCACCGCCCTGGCCGTCCGCTCCGGTGCCCCGGCCCGCCCGGCCGAGCTGTCCTTCACGGCCGCCGCAGCGGCCCTGCGCGCCGGCCTCCCGGTGACTCTGGATTTCCCCCCGGTGGACGTCTTCGCCCTACCCACGTTGGGCGTGGCCGACCCGATCACCCTGACCCACACCCCCTTGCCCGAGATCACCCTCGGCCCGCGCACCGTCCAGATCGACACCTGGGCCGGGGGCGGCGTCCCTCCGGAACTCCCGATCGCCCCTGCTGTCGACATCGACGAGTGGCGCCGCTCACTGTCGGCGGCCTGGCGCATCCTGTCCACCGACCACCCTTCGTTGGCCGCCGAGGTGGCCGAACTCCTGACCGTGGTCACGCCGATGCCCCCGTCCGCGACCGGGACCACCAGCGCGACGGTCGCGGATGCGTTCGGCTGCTTCTTCCTGTCCCCGTCACCGGACCCGGAGGCGCTGGCGGTGACCCTCGTCCACGAGGCGCAGCACACGAAGCTGGTGGCCCTGATGGACCTGTTCCCCCTGCTGGTCCCCGACCGCCGAGAGATCTTCTACGCCCCGTGGCGCGAGGACCCCAGACCTTTGGCCGGCCTCCTGCACGGCACTTACGCGCACTTGGGCGTGGCACGGTTCTGGCGCACCCGCCCGGGTTTGGCCGCCCAAACCGAGTACGCCCGCTGGCGCCAAGCCGCCCTGACCGCCACCGAAACCCTCCTGACCAGCGGCAAGCTGACCAAGACAGGAACCCGCTTCGTCACCGAGATGGCAGCCGTCCTCCGCGCCTGGTGCGCCGAACCCGTCCACCCGGAAGCCAAAGCCAGAGCAGCCGCCCAAGCCACCGCCCACCACACCCGCTGGACCACCCGCCAACCAAGCTGACCCACCCACGACACCCACCCAGACGACCGCCGCCCCCACCACAAGACCGCCGCCCGCACACCAGACCGCCGCCCACCCACGAGCCGCCACCGCCGCCCGCACCACCAGACCGCCGCCGACCCGCGAGATCGCCGCCCGCGCCGTGCAGGCGCCGCCCGCAGCCCACGGAATTGTCGGTGGGTCGTGAGACGATCGAGACGGGGGCCGGAGGCCACACCTGCGCGACTCGCCGAGCACGGTCCCCGCCCGAACCCCCCACCCCGGCGATACTGCCCGCCATGCTCAACGCCGACGGCCGACTGGTGCACTCCCCGGCCGACCTGGTGGACCTGCTGGAGTGCGAGCACCGCAGCCGCCTCACCCTGGCCCTCGCCCGCGACGTCCCCGGCGCCCCCGCTCCCGACCCGCAGCGCGACCTCCTCGCCGCCAAGCACGGCCTCGCCCACGAACTCGCCGTCCTCACCCGCCTCAAAGCCGCGCACGACGTGGTGGAGATCCCCCAACCCGCGCCGACCCACGAAGCCCTCCAAGCCGCCGCCCAGGCCACCCAAGAAGCCCTCGACGCCCAAGCCCAAGTCGTCTACCAGGCTGTTTTCTACGCCGACGGCTTCCACGGCCGCGCCGACTTCCTGGTCCGCACCGACCACGGCTACGAGCCCCACGACGCCAAGCTCGCCCGCCACCCCTCCCCGGCGAACATCGTCCAGCTCACCGCCTACGCCGACGCCCTCAAGCACCACGCCGGCCCCCGCATGCACCTCGTCCTCGGCGACGGCACCACCCGCACCTACCGCGTCGCCGACTTCCTCCCCCTCGTCCACAGCCTCAAAGCCCGCCTCACCGAGCGCCTCGAAGAAACCACCACCCTCCCCGACCGCCTCTGGGACGACGAACGCCCGGCCTGCGCCACCTGCCGCTTCGCCCGCCACTGCGCCACCGGCCGGGAACGCGACCGCGACCTGTCCCTGGTCGCCGGCATCCGCACCGACCAGCGCCGCAAGCTCCAGGCCGCCGGCCTCGGCACGATCGACGCCCTCGCCAACGCCACCCGCGAGGACCGCCCGGCCACCATGTCCACCGCCACCTTCACCGGCCTGCGCGCCCAGGCCGCCCTCCAGGTCATCCAGGACGACTCGCGCACCGCCGACGACCCGGTCGGCAAGGTCGCCTACGAGGTCGTCGCCCCGGAGGCGCTGGCCGAGCTCCCGCCGCCGAGCCCCGGCGACCTGTTCTTCGACATGGAGGGCGACCCGTTCGCGCTCAACGGCGAGGGCCTGGAGTACCTGTTCGGCGTGGTCACCCCGGAGGAGGAGTTCACCCCCTTCTGGGCGCACACCCGACCGCAGGAGAAGGCCGCGTTCGAACGTTTCGTCGACTTCGCCACCGCTCGCCTCGCGCAGCACCCGGACGCGCACATCTACCACTACGCCCCCTACGAGACCAGCGCCCTCAAACGCCTCGCCGCCCTCCACGGCACACGTGAGGAAGCCGTGGACCACCTCCTGCGCTCACGCGCCCTGGTCGACCTCTACGCCGTGGTGCGCAAGGCCCTGCGCGTCTCCCAACGCTCGTACTCGATCAAGTACCTCGAAC
This sequence comes from Saccharothrix sp., assembly GCF_031180885.1. GTDB lineage: Bacteria > Actinomycetota > Actinomycetes > Mycobacteriales > Pseudonocardiaceae > Actinosynnema. The sequence continues at coordinate 20,046 of NZ_JAPSLK010000052.1, read as the reverse complement.
CCCTCTACATGGACACCGTCCGCGACGGCGACGTCACCACCGCCGTGTCCAGCATCGAGGCCTACGAGGAGTACCTGACCCTCAACGAGCGCGACGACATCGCCCAGGCCGAGGAAGTCCTCAACGGCATCGCCGACTACAACGCCTACGACTGCGTCTCCACCCGCCGCCTCTACAACTTCCTCCTGGAGATCCGCGCCGAGGCCGGCATCGAGCCGCACGTGCCCGAACAGTCCTTTGTGGACGAGATCGAGGACGAAATGGCCGCGCAGCGCCGAGCCGAACGCGCCGCCCGCCTGGCCGCCGTCGTCGACCCCCTCCTGGAGGGCCTGCCGGACAACCCCGCCGACGCCACCGACGACGAACGCGCCCGCGCCCTGCTCGCCGCCGCCGTCGGCTACCACCGCCGCGAGACCAACCCGGCGTGGTGGGACTTCTTCCGCCAGGTCGCCGCCCCGCTGCCGGAGTTGGAGTCCGACAACGCCTGCACCGTCCCGGTTTCGGTCCGGGCGGAGGACTGGCAGATGCCCTCCGGCCGGGTGCGCAAGGCCAAACGCGAACTGACCCTCCGCTGCGACCCGGACCGCCCGCACCCGTTCGCCAAGGGCGACCAGGTCCGCCTGCTCTACCCGGGCACCCCGAACCGCACCCGGGACGCCGTGGTGCTGGCCGAATCCGCCGAGGACATCGTGCTCCTGGAGAGCACCGCCCCGGACGAGACCGACACCGACCGCCCGATCGCCGTGCTCCCCGGCAGCCCGGTCCGCCCGTCCCCCAAGGACGAGGCCGTCTACGACCTGGCCCGCGCGGTCGTGGACCACCTCCCGACCCTGCCGCCGCACCCGGGCGTCGACCTCGTCCGCCGCACGCCGCCCCGCCTGCGCAACGCGGGCACCTTGCCGCACACCGAGGACGTGATCACCGACGTGATCGCGGCCGTCGACGCCCTGGACGGCTCGACCCTGGCCGTGCAGGGACCGCCCGGCGCCGGCAAGACCTACCTCGCCGGCCGCCTGATCGCACACCTCATCCGCTCCGGCCGTTCCGTCGGCGTGACGTCGAACAGCCACAAGGCGGTGGAGAACGTCCTCGGCGCCGCCCTGTCCGCCGGGCGTGAGCTGGGTGTCCCGATCCCGACGGCCAAACGCCCCAAGGGCACTCCGGCCAAGGACTGCCTGTGGGAGCAGCCGAAGGACAACCCGTCGCTGGTCCGGTGGCGCACCGACCAGGGCGGGGGTCACCTGGTCGGCGGCACGGCGTGGACGTTCGCCAACGCCACCCTGCGCGAGCAGCCGTTCGACGTCCTGATCGTGGACGAGGCGGGCCAGTTCGCCCTGGCCGACGCCCTGGCGGTCTCGACGTGCGCCCGCAACCTGGTCCTGTTGGGCGACCCGCAGCAACTCCCCCAGGTCGTGCAGGGCACCCACCCAGCCGGTGCCGACGCATCGGCCCTGGGCCACCTGATCGGCGACGCCGACGTCATCCCGCCCACCCTGGGCTACTTCCTCGACCAAACACGGCGGATGCACCCGGACGTCTGCACCCCCGTGTCCAACCTGTCCTACGCCGGCCTCCTCCACTCCCACCCCACCGCCGCCGACCGCGCGATCGCCGACCTGGTCTCGGGCGTCTACCTCCACGAGGTGGACCACCGCCACAACACCACCAGCTCGATCGAAGAGGCGAAAGCGGTCGTCCACATTGTCCAGTCCCTGATGGGTCGCATGTGGACAGAGGGACAGAACTCCCGCCCTCTAGACGATTCCGACATCCTCGTCGTGGCCCCGTACAACATGCAGGTCCGCATGGTCCGACGAGAGTTGGAAAAGCACGGCTACCCCGAGGTCCGCGTAGGCACCGTGGACAAGTTCCAAGGCCAAGAGGCCCCGGTCGTCATCACCACCATGACCTCCTCCGCCGCAGTCGACCTGCCCCGCGGCTTGGACTTCCTGCTCTCCCGCAACCGGATCAACGTCGCGCTCTCCCGTGCCCAGGCGGCGGCGATCGTCGTGTGCTCGCCGCGCCTGGTCGAGGCCGACATCCGGGGCGTGGACCAGTTGCGCCTGGTGTCGGGGATGATCGGCCTCATGGCGGACGCCCGCCCGTGGCCCATCGACGGCATCTATGCCCAACCGCTATGACGCCATCCGATCATCAGCTCTTAATGTGAACAAGCGCGAGAACCTTCCCTGCACCGCGCGGGCGGCTACACGGCCACCGACACCCTCGACGTGTACGCGAAGACCTGACCGGCCTCGCGGTGCCGGACCGCACTCCCACCACCGCGAGCCACCCCGTCCCGAGGCGAGCACACCACGGCGGCCGGGCAAGCCGACGGACGGAACCCGAGGGCCGGACAAGCCTCCCGCTTGTCCGGCCCTCGGCCGCACACGCAGGGCACCCTGTCCCGGGGTCCCAGGTGAAACCTGGAGCGATGGACACCCACCGCCACGCGACCAGCCCTCCGTGCCACGCGACCAGCCCGCCATGCCACGCGACCAACCCGCCATGCCCCGCGGGCAGCCCGCCATGCCCCGCGACCAGCCCGCCATGCCCCGCGGGCAGCCCGCCATGCCCCGCGACCAGCCCGCCATGCCCCGCGGGCAGCCCGCCATGCCTTGCGGGCAGTTGCCGTGCGGGCAGTCCGCCGGGGGGGCACACCTCAACTTGGGCTTCTTGCTTGTGTCATCCCCGTATGGCCCGCCCGAAGGGCTACCACAGATTTCCCGGGTGCAGCCGAAATTTTTTGTGAGGAACGAGCAAAAAATTTTAGCGGCACCCGTGAAATCTGTGGTCGGCTTTGCCGGGTCATGCGGGGATGGCACAAGCAAGAAGCCCCCGCAGTTGTAGTTGTGTCATCCTTGGCGGCTCGCCCGCCGGCGAGGCTCTTTAATCTTTAGAGCCGCGCTTACGCTCTCAAATCCACGCTTCGCGCGTGTAGACGCAACGCGCTCCGCGCTGCTGGAGGATGAACGCGCTTCGCGCTCTTGAACAGCGCTGACGCGCCCTCAAGCTCGAACGCGCTGCGCGCTCTCAAGATCAGAAGCGCCTCGCCGGCGGGCAGACCACCGATGGGGGAGGGAAGGGCGTCGGTTCCCCCACCGCATGGCCTGGCAAAGCCAACCACAGATTCCCCGGGTGCCGCTGAAAACTTTTGCTCGTTCCTCGCAAAACTTTTTGGCTGCACCCGGGGAATCTGTGGTAGCCCTTCGGGCAGGCCATACGGTGGGGGAACCGAAGCCCCGCAGTGGCTGGGAGCAGCCCGCCGCGCGGAGCGCGGCGAAAAGCAGCCGCTGCGCGGCAAAAAGCGTTCGACCGCTGGTCGCGGTCCCGCCGACCGTGCACAGGCCGGTTCAGCCGGTGCTCAGCTCTTCGGCAACCCCGGCGGGTTGATCTCCGACACCGGCACGGCCTCGTTCGTCAACCCCCACCGCTCCAGCACCTCGCCGTACTTCCCACTGGCGATCAGGTGGTTCAGCGCCTCGGCCACCGGCTCGCCCAAGCCGCTCCCCTTCTTCGTCGTAGAACAGCTCCCCGATCGCCACCACCGACACGATCGACGTGCCCTTGAACAGGCTGATGACCTCGTTGGCCGCGTTCGGCAGGATCGACCGCATGGCCTGCGGCAGCACGATCCGCCGGAACTGCCGGGACTTGGGTATCCCCAGCGCCGCCGCCGCATCCAACTGTCCGTCGTCGACCGAGATGATCCCGGACCGAACGATCTCCGCCGCGTAAGCCGCCTGGTGCAGCCCCAGCCCCAGCACCGCCGCGCCCATCGGGCTGATCAGGTCCTTGGTGTCGACCCCGAAGAACGCCGGTCCGAACGGGATCCCGAAGTGCAGCTCCGCGTACAGGTAGGAGATGTTGAACCAGAACAACAACTGCACGATCAACGGGATCGACCGGAACGCCCAGACGTAGGCCCACGACACCCCGGACAGGAACCTGCTGCGGGACAACCGCATCAGCGCCGGCACGACGCCCAGCGCGAACCCGATCGCGGTGCCGCACAGGGTCAGCTCCAGCGTCACCAGCACCGCTCGCAGGATCGACCGGGCGGTGAAGTACTGGGCGAACGTCGGCCAGTCCCACCCGGGGTTGGTGGCCAGGCCGTGGACGAACTGCGCCAGCAGCACGAAGACGACCACCACGCCGACCCACCGCCAGGGGTGGCGGGTCGGCACGACTTTCAGGGTCGACAGGTCGTCGTCGGGTTCACGCAGGCGTGGTTGTGCGGACACGCTCATGGAGGGTCCTTCAGGGAGGGGTGCGGCGGAGGCGGAGCGGTTCCGACCAGGACCGGAACCACTTGATCGGCGACGAGCAAAGCCACTTCGCCGGCTCGCGAACAAGAGTGACCACCTGCTGAAACCACGATCGGTCAGCGGTTGACAAGCCCGCAAGTCACCCGAATTGAGCAACGCAGTCCGTGAACAGGAGGTGTCATCGGCCCGTATAGGGGTATGCGCTTCCCGCCGTACCAACAGGAGTGACCATGCTCGCTCGGACCCTCCGGGCCCCGCTCTGCGTCACCGCGGCCGTGCTCACCGCGGTCCTCGCCCCCACCCCCGCCTATGCGCACATCCCGACCCTCAAAGCCACATGCGCCGACGGTCAGGCGGTCCTCACCGTGGATCTCCGCTACTACAACAACGAGAGACCCAACCGCCTGCACGTCACCGACAACACAACAACCTTGGACAGCCGCACCTTCGGCACCTACTTCCGCCGCACCTACCAGCGACCAGGCACCGAACCCCACACCTTCACCGTCACCGTAGAAGCCTGGGACGACCGCTACTGGACCAGAGGCTGGTCCTTCACCAAAACCCTGACCACCCCCCTCTGCGCCCCACCACCTCCACCACCCCCTCCTCCCCCCACCACAACCCCTCCACCCCGACCTCCCAAAACAACAAACCCCCCAACGACAACCACAACCACCACCACTACAACTACAACAACGACCACCACCACGACGACGACCACCACCACCGCCCTCACGCTGGACTGGCCCACCACCCGCCCGAAACCGGCAGTGATCCACGCGTCCACCGACCTCCCCGACACCGGCGCAAACGTCACCGCACCCCTGGTCCTGGGCCTGGTCCTGCTCACCGGCGGCACCACAGTCCTCATCCTGTTGCGCCGCAAGGCGAACCGCTAAGGCAGCACCTGGATCTTCCGCCCCTGGCCCGCCTGGAACCGGGCCAGGGCGGCGCCGTAGTCGGCCAGTGGTTCGCGGTGGCTGATGAAGATCTCCGGGTCCAGCACCCCGGTCGCGAACAGGTCCGCCGCGCGTTCGAACGAGTGCAGCACGGCCATCGACCCGGTGATGGTGATCTCCTGGTTGTAGATCCGGTACGGGTCGATGGTCACCCGGGTCGCGTAGTCCGACACGCCGAACTGGAGGAACGTCCCGCCCTTCCCCACCCGCTCCAGCCCGTCCTGGATCGCCGCCGCGTTGCCGGTCGCGTCGATCACCACGTCCCAGCCCTCACGGTCGAACTCCGCCGCGGACGAGGCAACACCCGTGCAGCCCAACAACTCCGCCGTGGCCAACCGTTCCGGGTTCAGGTCCACCACCTCGACCGACGCCGCCCCGGTCAGCTTCGCCAGCTCCAACATCATCAACCCCATGGTGCCCGACCCGTAGATCAGCACCCGCGAAGCCATCTGCGCCCGCAGCACGTCGTACCCCCGCACCGCGCACGACAACGGCTCGATCAACGCCGCGTCCTCGACGCGCACGTGGTCCGGCAGCTTCACGCAGTTCGCCACCGGCGCCACCGCGTACTCCGCCGCACCCCCGCCCGTGGTGACACCGATCGCCGCCCACCGGGCGCACAGGTTGTTCCGCCCCGCCCGGCAATAACGGCACTCGTGGCAGTACAGCGACGGGTCGACCGCGACCCGGTCCCCCACCCGCAGCTCGGTCACCGCCGACCCGACCTCGCACACCACGCCGGCGAACTCGTGCCCCGGGACCACCGGCAACGTCGGCGCGAACTCGCCTTGCAGGATGTGCAGGTCCGTGCCGCACAACCCGCACGCGGCGACGTCGACGACCACCTCGCGCGGCCCGGGAGCCGGGTCCGGCACCTCGGCGACCTCCACCACGCCGACGGCGCTGATCACGGCTGCTTTCACTTCACGGCTCCCAACGACAGGCCCTGGACCAGCTTGTCCTGGGCGGCGAACCCGGCGAGAAGCACCGGCAGCGACACGACCACCGCCGCCGCGCACACCTTGGCCAGGAACAACCCCTGGCTGGTGACGAACCCGGTCAGGTAGACCGGTGCGGTGCCCGCCACGACCCCGGTCAGCACCCGGGCGAACAGCAGCTCGTTCCAGCTGAAGATGAAGCAGATCAGCGAGGTGGCGGCGATCCCGGGCATGGCGACCGGCGCGACCACCCGCCGCAACGTGGTCACCAGCCCGGCCCCGTCCAACGCGGCGGCTTCGAGGATCTCCACCGGCACCTCGGCCAGGAACGACCGCATCAGCCACACCGCGATCGGCAGGTTCATCGACGTGTAGAGCACGACCAGGAACGAGATGTTGTCCAGCAGCCCGGTGTACTGGGCCACCAGGTAGATCGGCAGCAGCCCGGCGACGACCGGCAGCATCTTGGTGGACAGGAAGAAGAACAGCACGTCCGACCACTTGTCGACCTTCTTGATCGACAACGCGTACGCGGCCGGGATCGCCAACAACAGCACCAGGACCGTCGAGCCGACCGACGCGCTCAGCGAGTTGATCAACGAAGGCCACGGGCCGGAGCCGAAGAACTCCCGGTACCCGTCCAACGTCAGCGGCGCGGCGACCGACGGCGGGTTGGTGGCCGCGTCGGGCTCGCTGTGCAGCGAGGTCAGCACCATCCACGCGACCGGCGCGAAGAACACCAGCGCGGAGAACCAGGCGAGCACGCCCCAGATCCGCTTCACCCCCGCACCTCCTCTCGCAGCAACGACGACACGACCCGCAGCGCGAACGTGGCGATGACGATCGACCCGACCACCACGACCACCCCCGCCGCGGACGCCTGCCCGTAGTCGTGGGCCTGGTAGAAGGTCTGGTAGATCGTGTACGGCAGGTTCGCCGTCCCCAGCCCACCCGAGGTGATCGTGAAGACGGCGTCGAAGTTCTGCACGATGTAGATCGACCCGAGCAGCGCGCCCAACTCCAGGTACTGGCGCAGGTGCGGCAGGGTCAGGTAGCGGAACACCTGCCACGGCGTGGCCCCGTCGATCCGCGCGGCCTCGACCGCGTCGGCCGGGCGGCTTTGCAGGCCCGCCAACAGGATCAGCATCATGAACGGCGTCCACTGCCACACCAGCGCGGCCTCCACGGCGATCAGCGGCATCCCGCTGATCCACTCCGGCTGCGGCGCGTCCGCACCGAACAGCCACGACAGGACCCCGTTGAACAGGCCGTAGTCGGGGTTGTAGAGGGCGTGCTTCCACAGCAGGGCCGCCGCGACCGGCACCACCAGGAACGGCGCGATGAGCATGGTGCGCACCACCCCGCGCCCGAAGAACTTCCGGTCCAGCAACAAGGCCAGCACCAGCCCGAGCAGCAGGCTCACCAGCACCACCGACGCGGTCAGCACGACCGTGGTCCAGATGGCGCTGCGCAGGTCCGGGTCGGTGAACACCGCGACGTAGTTGTCGAGCCCGGCGAACCCGCGGTTGGTCGGGTCCAGCGAGTTCCACCGCATCAGCGAGATGACCAGCGTGGCCGCGAACGGCAACTGGGTCACGACGATGGTGAACAGCAGAGCCGGGAGGAGCGGGGCGCGCCGGCCCCAGCGCGCCGCCGCCCCGACGCGGCCCGACCGCACCGGCGGCACGGGCCCCGTCGTCTCCACCACGGGCTCTTTCACCGCGGTCACCACGTGCTCCGCGACCCGATCGGGGTGGGGTTCACCATCACTGCCCCCGGTACTTCTTCGCCACGGTCTCGGCCAGCGCCTGGCTCTCCTCCAGCGCGGCGTCCACGCTGGTCGCCCCGGCGATCGCGGCGCTGATCTTCTGCGACACCCGGGTGCCCAGGTCGGTGAACTCGGGGATGCCGACGAACTGGATGCCCGCCACCGGCCGCGGCTGGACACCCGGGTCGGTCGGCTTCGCGCCCGCGATCGCCGCCTCCGCCTGCTTGGCGAACGACCCCGACGCCGCCAGGTACTCCGGCCGCTGGTAGGTCGAGGACCGCTTGCCGTCCGGCACGCGCGACCAGCCCAGTGTCTTTCCCACCAGTTCCTCGTAACCCTTGCCGGAGGCCCAGGAGATGAACTTCCAGGCGTTGTCGGCCTTCTTGCTGGCCTTCTGGACGCCGAACGCCCACGTGTACAGCCACGCCGAGGACTCCGTCTTGACCACCGGGGCCTGCGCGAACCCGAGCTTGCCCTTGACCGGAGAGTCGTCGGCTTCCAGCAACCCCGCCGCGACCGTGGCGTCGTACCACATCGCGACCTTGCCCTGGGTCATGTCGTTCAGGCACTCGGCGAACCCGGCCTGCGCCGCGCCCGCCTCACCGTGCGACCGGACCAGGTCGACGTAGAACCTGGTGGCTTCCTTGAACTCCGGCGAGTTGACCTGCGCCTGCCAGTCCTTGGTGAACCACGTGCCGCCGAACGTGTTGACCACCGTGGTCAACGGCGCCATCAACTGGCCCCAGCCCGGTTGGCCGCGCAGGCAGATGCCCTTCATCCCGGGCGACGAACCGTCCACTTGGGACGCGATGTCCGCGACCTGCTGCCACGTCGGCTTGTCCGGCATCTTGAGGTTCTTGGCGTCCAGAACGTCCTTGCGGTACATCAAGAACGACGACTCGCCGTAGAACGGCTCGGCGTACACCTTGCCGTCCGCGGCCGTCAGCGAGTCGCGGATCGGCTTGAGGATGTCGTCCTGGTCGAACCCGGAGTCCTTGGCGAAGTAGTCGTCCAACGGCGTCAGCCAGCCGTTCTTGGCGTAGATCGGCGTCTCGTAGTTGCTGATGGTGGCCACGTCGTACTGGCCGGCCTGGCTGGAGAAGTCCTGGCTGATCTTGTCGCGGACGTCGTTCTCCGGCAGCACCGTGAAGTTGACCTTGATGCCGGTGTCCTTGGTGAAGTGGTCGGCGGTCAACTCCTCCAGGTCCTGCATCTGGGGGTTGTTCACCATGAGCACGTTGATGGAGTTGTCGCTGCCGCCACCCCCGCCGCCCGCGCCCGCACACGCGGTCGCCGTGAGGAGTACCGCGGCGGTCAGGCCGCCGTATCGCAGTGACTTCATCGTCTTGCCTTTCTCGCCGCGTGCGCCGACCAGGCCCCTCCCTGAAGGGGCCTCGGCGGTGGGGACGGGGTGTTGTGTGCCTACGCCCGGACGACTTTGGGCCCGAGCAGCGAATAGCGGTGGGCCTCCCCCGAGGGCAGGCCGGAGTCGGTGACGACCGCCTCCAGGTCCCGCACGGCGGCGAACCGGTGGAAGCTCGCCACCCCGAACTTCGTGTGCACACCGACGAACACCTTGCGGCGCGCGGCGGCCAGCGCCTGCGCCTTGACCGCGCCGACCGCGGGATCGGGCGTGGTCAGCCCGTGCTCGCGGGAGATGCCGTTCGCGCCGATGTAGGCGAGGTCGATCACCATCTCGGACAGCATCCGCGTGGCCCAGTGGTCGACGGTGGCCAGCGTCCTCCCCCGGACGCGCCCGCCGAGCAGCAGCACCGTCACCGACGGCACCTCCGACAGCACGGCGGCGGTGGGCAGCGACGCGGTGATGACGGTCAGCGGCCTGCCGGTGGGCAGCGCCTCGGCGACGAGCTGCGGGGTGTACCCCTCGTCGACGAACACCGTCTCCGCGTCCCCGAGCCGGTCGGCGGCGGCCCGCGCGATCCGGCGCTTCTCGGGCACCATCGAGGCGGACCGGAACTTGAGCCCGGTCTCGAAGCCCGCGCTCTCCACCGGGAACGCGCCGCCGTGGGTGCGGCGCACCAGCCCATGCTCGTCGAGCAGCCGCAGGTCCCGCCGCACGGTCTCCTGGGCCACGGCCAGCTCCGCCGCGATCTCGGCGACGTCCACCCGCCCCTCGGCCCGAGCCCGGGCGAGGATGCGCCGCTTGCGTTCGTCGGCCCGCACCACGCACCTCCTCTGCCCACTCGGACCCCGGCTGCCCGTTCGGGCGTGCCCAAAAGGTGTAACACCGTCGCAACTGTGTGGCCAGCGCCACACAGCCACGAACGATGCCCGGTTCCTGCCCGCTCCGCCCGCCCGAACCCACACCGGCGACCGGATCCGTGCCCGTTTTCGAGTGCCCGATTGCCCGATTGGGCTTCCAGATAACACGAGACCGGCGCTCCCCCGTGGGGAAGCGCCGGTCTCGTGGGTCGTCAGGCTGCCAGGGGCGGGTAGTCGGTGTAACCCCGCTCGTCACCGCCGAAGAACGTCGTGTGGTCCGGCGTGTTGTACGGCCCGTTCGCCGCGATCCGGGCGGGCAGGTCCGGGTTGGCCAGGAACATCGCGCCGAACGCGATCGCGTCCGCCGTGCCGTCGGCGATCAGCTCCAGGTCGGACGGTTCCGTCACGCCCTCGTGGTTGCGCGGGTTCAAGATCAGGGTCGAGCTGAAGCGCTTGCGCAGGGCCAGGGTCAGGTCGCGGTCCCACTCGGAGATGTGCAGGTAGCCCAGGCCCAGCGGGTCGAGGGCGTCCACCAGCGCCGGGTACACCTCGTGGTGGTCGGTCTCCTTGATGTCGTTGTACCGGTTGCCGGGCGACACCCGCAGCCCAACCCGCTCCGCCCCGATGGCCTCCGCGACCGCCCGCACCACGGCGACCGGGAAGCGCAGCCGGTTCTCCACCGACCCGCCCCACTCGTCGGTCCGCTGGTTGGTGTTCGGCGCGAGGAACTGGTGGATCAGGTACCCGTTGGCACCGTGCAGCTCGATGCCGTCGAAGCCGGCCCGCACCGCGTTGGTGGCGGCCTGGGCGAAGTCGGCGATCGTGGCCTCGATCTCGGCCGGCGACAGCTCGCGCGGCACCACGTTCTCCAGCATCGCGGTGCCGGTGAACGTGCTCCCGGCCGCGCGCACGGGCGAGGCACCGACCGGGTGCAGGTCGCCGGGCAGCAGGTCCGGGTGGCCGATGCGGCCGGTGTGCATGAGCTGGGCGAAGATCACGCCACCCGCCGCGTGGACGGCGTCGGTGACCCTCTGCCACCCGGCCACCTGCTCCTCGCTGTGCAGGCCGGGCGTGTCGACGTACCCCTGGCCGACCGGGGACGGCTGGATGCCCTCGGTGATGATCAGCCCGGCGGAGGCGCGCTGCGCGTAGTACTCGGCCATCGCGGGCGTCGGGACGGTGCCGTAGGCGCGGCTGCGCGTCATCGGCGACATCACGATCCGGTTGGCCAGGCGGGTGCCGGCGAGGTCCAGGGCCTCGAACGGACTGGTCATCACAACCTCCAGGAGTTGGTTACCTGTCCGAACAGGTACCTGCCCCCGGATGTTCCGCGAGTGACCACGATCACGCTGGTAGGGCACTACCATGGGCACCATGGCTGACCAGACAGCGAACCCGACCAGCCTGCCGGTTCCGGCCACCGCCCGCACCGGCCCGGTCAGCCACGCGATCTTCCGCCTGGCCCGCCTGCACCGGATGGTCGCGGGTCAAATCCTGCGCAAAGCGGGCCTGCACCCGGGCCAGGAGCTGGTGATGATGCACCTGTGGGACTGCGGCCCGGCGCGGCAGGCCGAACTGGTGGGCGTGCTCGACTCGGACTCGGCGACCATGACCCGGACCGTCCAGCGCCTGGAGAAGGCGGGCTTCGTCCGCCGGGTCCCGGACCCGTCGGACCGGCGGGCGTCGATCATCGAACCCACGGTCGCCAGCCAGGCGCTGCACCGCGAGGTCGAGCGGCTGTGGGGTGAATTGGAAGAGGCCACCACCAAGGGCTGCGACGACGCCGAACGCGCCGAACTCCTGCGCCTGATGAGCAAGCTGGAGTGCAACCTGGTCGAACGGGCCTTCGGTCCAACCCACCCCCGGACCGACTAGGCCACGCGGAGCCACACGGCGGTGTCCGGCGGCAAAGCACCGTCCACCAACGGTCCGCTGGACAGCAACACCTCCTCGTGAGCGGGCAGTTCCACTGGCTCCGCCGACAGGTTCAGCACGCACGCGAACCCGGGGTCCCGCCGGAACGCCAACACGTCCGGCCCGAGGTCCAGCCACCCCAGGCCGCCGTCACCCAGGGCATCCTCCGCCCGGCGCAGCCGCAACACGGCCTTGTACAGCGACAACATCGAATCCGGGTCTCCGCCCTGCGCGGCCACCGACAACCCCACCCAGTGCGCCGGCCGGGGTAGCCACGACGGACCGTCGTCACCCCACGGGATCGGCACGCGGCACCCGTCCCGCCCCCGGTCGGTGTGCCCCGACCGCACCCACACCGGGTCTTCCCGCAGCTCATCGGGCAGGTCGTCGACTTCGTCGAGGCCCAGTTCCTCGCCTTGGTAGATGTACACGCAACCGGGTAGTGCCGTGGTCAGCAGGGCCGCCGCGCGCGCCCGCTTCGTGCCCAATTCCAGGTCTGTCGGGGTCAGGTGCTGGCGCCGGCCGAAGTCGAACGACGTGTCCCCACGCCCGAACCGGGTCACGTGCCGGGTCACGTCGTGGTTGGACAACACCCAGGTCGGCGGCGCGCCGACCGGGGCGTGGGCGGACAGGGTGGCGTCCACGACCCGGCGCAGCTCGGCGGCGTCCCAGGGGCAGCACAGGAAGTCGAAGTTGAACGCCGAGTGCAGCTCGTCCGGGCGCAGGTACCGGGCGAAGCGCTCGGGGTCGGGCAGCCACATCTCGCCGACGAACACCCGCTCGTCGGGGTACTCGTCGAGCACCGCGCGCCACGACCGGTAGATCTCGTGCACGCCGTCCTGGTCGGAGTACGGGCTTTCCGCGTCCGGCCGGGTGAAGTCCTTGACCAGGCCGTCCGCCACGTCGATGCGGAAGCCGTCCACGCCCCGGTCCAGCCAGAACCGCAGCACGTCCGCGAACTCCGCCCGGACCTCCGGGTTGTCCCAGTTCAGGTCGGGCTGGTGGGGGCTGTACAGGTGCAGGTACCAGGCGCCGTCCGGGGTGCGGCTCCACGCGGGGCCGCCGAAGCGGGACTGCCAGTCGTTGGGCGGCTCGTCGCCCTCGTGGAACCAGAACCGGTCCCGGCCGACGCCGTTCAGCGCCTCCTGGAACCAGGGATGCCTGTCCGAACAGTGGTTCGGCACGATGTCGATGATGATCTTCAGACCGAGGGCGTGCGCCTCGCCGATCAGCTTCTCCGCCTCCACCAGCGTGCCGAACACCGCCGCGATGTCCCGGTAGTCGGCGACGTCGTAGCCGCCGTCCGCCAGCGGGGACGGGTACCAGGGGCTGAGCCACAGCGCGTCCACCCCGAGGTCGGCGAGGTAGGGCAGCCGCTGCCGCAGGCCCGCGAGGTCGCCGACGCCGTCGCCGTTGCCGTCGGCGAAGCTGCGCGGGTACACCTGGTAGATGGCCGCGCTGCGCCACCAGTTCATGTGGGATCCTTCCCTGACGTAGGGGTCAGCCTTTGACGCCACCGGCGGTCAGACCCGCCAGGACGTGGCGTTGGAACACCAGGAACAGCCCGACCACCGGCGCGCCGGCCAGCACGAGGCCGGCGAGCATGAGGTTGACCGGTGTGTCGGGGGCGAAGCGCTGCAACGCCACGCTCAGCGTCTGCCGCGCGGGGTCGGAGAACACCAGCAGTGGCCAGATGAAGTCCTTCCACGCGGCCACCACGGCGAAGATGGACACCACGGCCAGGATCGGCCGGGACAGCGGCAACACGATGCGCCACAACAGGGTCAGCTGCCCGGCGCCGTCGATCTTGGCCGCTTCCAGCACTTCCACCGGGAGCTGGTCGAAGAACCGCTTGAGCAGGAACACGGTGAACGCGTTGGCCGCGCCCAGCAGCCACAGCGCCACCGGGTTGTCGAGCAGGCCGAGGTCGGCGATGGTCAGGTAGGTCGGGACCAGCAGGACGGCCGCCGGCATCATCAGGGTCAGCAGCATCATGCCGAGGATCCCCTTGCCCAGAACCGGTTTCAGCCGGGACAACGCGTAGGCCGCGGGCACGTCGACCGCGAGTTGGACCGCCCACGTGCCGACCGCGACGACGATCGTGTTGAGGAAGTAGCGGCCCAGGTCCATCAGCCGCCAGGCCTCGACGTAGGTTTCCGGTTGCCACGTCAGCGGCAGCACGGTGGGTGGGACGCGGGCGAGTTCCACGGCCGGTTTCATCGCCGAGACCACGACCCACACCAGCGGCAGCACGAACACGGCCGTGACGACGATCGTCGTGATCGTCAATGCGATGGCGTAGCCGGTGCGCGAACGTCCTGGTGCGACAAGGGTTCTCACGCGTCGACCCTCCTCGTGACGCGCAGGTAGAGCGCGGTGAACGCGCCGAGGACCAGCAGCAGCAACAGGCTCAGCGCGCTGGCGGTGCCGAAGTCGTTGTAGTAGAAGGCGTACCGGTAGAGCAGGAGCAGCACGGTGACCGTGGAGTCCTGCGGCCCGCCGCCGGTCATCACGTACGGTTCGGTGAAGACCTGCATGGTGGCCACGATCTGCAGCAGCAGCAGCACCAGCAGCACGAACCGGGTTTGGGGGACGGTGACGTGCCACAGCCTGCGCAGCACGCCCGCGCCGTCCAGTTCCGCCGCCTCGTACAGCTCGCCCGGGATGGATTGCAGTGCGGCGAGGTAGACCAGCGTCGCCGTGCCGAGGTTGGCCCACGTGGCGACCAGGACCAGGGACAGCATGGAGGTGGACGTGTCGTCCAGCCAGCCCAGGCCAGGCAGGCCGAGCCCGCGCAACGCGGTGTTGAGCAGGCCCGGACCCGGGTCGTACAGCCACTTCCAGACCAGCGCCGCGACCACCGGGGGCAGCATCACCGGCAGGTAGACGACCAGCCGGAAGTACGCCTTGAAGTGCCGCAACTCGTTGAGCACCACCGCCAGCAGGAACGGCACCGCGAAGCCGAAGACCAGTGCCAGGACGGTGAACAGCAGGGTGTTGCGCCACGCCACGGCGAACAACGGGTCGGCGAACAGGCGCTCGAAGTTCTCCCAGCCGACCCAGGCCGGTGCGGCGACGAAGTCCACCTGCTGGAAGCCCAGCACGACCCCGCGGGCGATGGGGTACCAGGAGAACACCGCGAAGCACAGCAGGGCGGCGGACAGGAACCCGTACGCGGTCAGGTTCTCCGCGACGCGGCGGCGCATCACTTGACCTGCGCCAGGACCGGGTTCACCTTGGCTTCCGCGTCCGCGAGGAGCGTCGCCGGGTCGGCGTCGCGGTCGGTGAGGACGGCCTGCA
This sequence comes from Saccharothrix sp., assembly GCF_031180885.1. GTDB lineage: Bacteria > Actinomycetota > Actinomycetes > Mycobacteriales > Pseudonocardiaceae > Actinosynnema. The sequence goes on along the minus strand of NZ_JAPSLK010000052.1, from coordinate 4,673 downwards.
CCACGTTGTCGAGGATCGCGTAGACCTGCTGGGCGTTGGGCGGTTCGATCAGCCCGGTGGGCGTGGCGTCCACATAGGACTTGAAGTTCTGCACCGGCACGGTGGCGTTGGCGACCTTCAGCTCGTTCTGCTTGGCCTTGACGTCCCCCGTCCAGATGTCGGCGACGGGCGGGACCGGAAGCCCGATCGGCTGCCCCTGTTCCTTGTACCGCTTGAGGTTCTTGTCGAACCGGTCGGGGTTGAGGTACTTCCACCCGATCCACTTCAGGCCGGCTTTGATCTTCTCGGGCGTGGCCTTGGGGTTGAGCATGTACCCTTCGCCGCCGATCAGGGTGCCCTTGCCGTCCGGGATGCCGGTGAGGCCGTAGTTGGCGTAGTCGCCCTTGAACTGGTTGACGATCGTGGGGACGTTGTCGGGGGCGGCCAGGTACATGCCGAGTTGGCCCGCGCCCATCATCTGCTGGACGTCCTCGATGACCAGGAGCTGCTTCTCGCCCATGGTGCCGTCGCGCCAGCGCATGTCCTTGAGGTGCTGGAGGACTTGGCGGCCTTTGTCGTCGTTGAAGTCCGCGACCCACTTGTCGCCGTCCTGGCGGGCGATCTTGCCGCCGACGGAGTACATCCACGCGGTGAAGTGCCAGCCGCCCTGGTTGTTCTTGCTGTACTCGGCGAAGCCGACCTTGTTGCCGCCGAGGGCGGTGATCTTCTTTGCGGCTTCCTTGACCTCGTCCCAGGTTTTGGGCGGGCTGTCGGGGTCCAACCCGGCTTGTTGGAACAGTTGCCGGTTGTAGAGCAGCCCCATCGAGTAGTTGGCCGTCGGGACGCCGTACACCTTGCCGTCCTTGGCGAACACGTCCCGAAGTTCCTGTCGGATCTCCGTGTAGTGCGGGAGATCTTTCACGTACTCGGTGATGTCAGCGGCCTGCCGGCGGGCGATGAGCTGGGCGGGGTCGGTGAAGTAGGCGTAGAAGACGTCTTCCAGCTGGCCGCCGGCGAGCTTGGCGGAGAACGTCTTCGGGTCCATGAAGCCTTCGTGCGGCTGGATGTCGATGTCGGGGTTCGCGGCCTCGAACTCGGCCACGTCCTCGTCGAAGACCTTGCGCTCGAACGCCTGGGTCCGCGGCGGCTGGCCGTTGACCGACAGGACGACCTTGCCCGCGCTCCCGGTGTCGGCGGCGGACGAGCAGGCGGTGAGCGCGAGGCTGCCGACCAGCAGCAACCCCGCCACTCTGCGGAGCCGGAATGAGGTCATGGGGTCGGACCCTCCTCGTGTGGTGTGGCGCACACGGTAGGTCCAGTCCACATCTCACCGCAAGATGTCTACGATTTCTCGCAACTTGCCGACACCATGCCGCAAACGGACCCGCCACCTCCTGACAGCTCCAAACACCCTCTTGCACCCCCCACACACACCACCCCACACACGCCTCCACGACCATGCACGGCCATGCACCGGCCCCACGCCGGCGCCACCATCGCCCCGCCCACGCCACCATCGCCCCGCCCACGCCACCATCGCCCCGCCCACGACGCACCCACCCCGCCCCCTAACCGACTCCACGCCGACGCCCAACGCCCACTCCACGCCGACGCCCCATGCCGACTCCACGCCCACGTCCCGACGAACCCACGCCCACGTCCCGACGAGCCCATGCCCACGTCCCGACGAGCCCATGCCCACGTCCCGACGAGCCCATGCCCACGCGCCGACGAATCCCGCCCGCCGCGATTTGTCGGTCCCCCATGAGACAATCGAGACGGGGGCCAGCGGCCGCCCGCAGCGTCGGAACGCACCACAAACCCGCACGTCAGCGGCGTGTCGGATGTGCTGGGCGCGATCAAGCTAGCCAGCGAGGCGCACCGAAAGCGGTCGGGTCGGCGGCGCACCGGACGCAGTCAAGCCGGCGAGGCGCGATGCGGGTCGGGTCGGCGGCGCACCAGGCGCAGTCAAATTTGCGAGACGCGCCCGACGCGGTCGGGACAGCGGCGCACCAGTCGCGGCCAAGCCAGCTCCGGCGACGTGCACCAGGCGCAGCCAAGCCGGCCCCGGCGAGGCGCACGAGGCGCCGCCAAGCGAGCCGGCGAAGCGCACACCAGGCACGGCCGAGCCAGCCGGCGAAGCGCGCCGGAAGCGGTCGGGTCAGCGACGCGGGAAAGGAGTCGGCTCAGCGACTCGCCGACAGTGGCCAGGTCAGCGAGGTGCGGGCGCCGTCGACGACCGGACCACCAGCTCCGGCTCGAACAGCAATTCCTCCGTCGCCACCGACGTCCCCGCGATCTGGTTCGCCAACAGCTCCACCGCCGCCCGCCCCATCGCCTCGATCGGCTGCCGCACGGTCGTCAGCGGCGGCTCCGTGCAAGTCATGAACGCGGAATCGTCATACCCGACCACCGACACGTCGTGCGGCACGCGCAAGCCTTGCCGCCGCACCGCCCGGATCGCCCCCAGCGCCAACGGGTCGCTCGCGCACACGATCGCCGTCACTCCCCGCTGCAGCAGCCGGGTCGCCGCCGCCTGCCCGCCCTCCAGCGAGAACATGGCGTGCTCCTCCACCAACTCCAGCCGAGCCGCCTCCGCGCACAACATCAACGCCGCCAGCTTGCGCCGCGACGGCATGTGGTCGGTCGGCCCCAACACCGCCCCGATCCGCTGGTGCCCCAACGCCACCAGGTGCCCGAACGCCTGCTCCACCGCCACCGCGTCATCACACGAAACGCGTGGAAACCCGAGGTCATCGACGGCCGCGTTCACCAACACCGCGGGCAGCTTGCGCCGGATCATCTGGTGGTAGTGCTCGTGCGACGCATCCGCCTGCGCGTACTGCCCACCCGCGAACACCACCCCGGACACGTGCTGCTCGAACAGCAACTCCAGGTAGTCCGCCTCCGACACGCCCCCGGCCGTCCGCGTGCACAGCACCGGCGTGAACCCGCGCTGCGCCAAGGCGTTGCCGACGACATCGGCGAACGCGGGGAAGATCGGGTTCTGCAACTCCGGCAGCACCAGGCCGACCAGCCGAGCGCGTTCGCCGCGCAACTGCGTCGGCCGCTCGTACCCGAGCACGTCCAGCGCGGTGAGCACCGCGGACCTGGTCGCGTCGGACACGCCGGGCTTCCCGTTGAGCACGCGGCTCACCGTCGCCTCGCTCACGCCGACCTTCGCGGCCACTTCAGCCAACCGCCGTTGCGTCATGGAGCAACTATACGGCAGGACTTGCGCGAATCTTGCGTGGACTTGCACTGCTTTGCAAGTTCGACGGCGGCGGACAGCACGTGACCAGGCGCGACCACCCGGTCCACCAGCCCCGTGCGCAACGCCTCGGCCGCGTCGACCCGCCGCGCCACCACCACACCCGTGCCGGTCACCCGGACCAGATCACCGTCATCGGCCAACACCCGCCGGTCGCACGCGTCCGCCAACGCAGCCAGATCACCCGACACGCTCCGCCCGATCGCCGCCACCACCGGCACCGGCAACTCCGCCAACGCCGTGCGCAAAGCACGCAACTCCCGAACGTGCTCCCGCCGCGCCGCCGCCGACACCCCGATCACACCCCGCACCGACGCCGGCGACGCCTTGCGCGACCCCGCGTGCAGCACGAGCCCGCGGACGCCGGTCAACGTCGGCAGCAAAGCGCGCAGCCGGGCGGGCGGGTCCTGGTCGAGCCGGACGACCGCGACGCCGTCCGCGAGTTCCACTGTGGCGGGCATGAGGTTGCCCATCGTGGCGGAGTTTTCGCCCGGTTGTCATGTTGCTGACCACTATCAGGTGATGGTTGAGGTACAACATGGCGGTGAAGCGTCTTGTGTGGTCCGCCTTGGTTCTCGCGACGACGGCCGCGTGTGCGACGCCGGTCGCCGGCAAGCCGGTGGCGGGCCAGGTGACCACCGCGCAGGCCGACGCCGAGGTCGTGCGGTGGATGAACAACTTCTGCGGCGTCGCGAACTACCTCGGTGCCTCCGGCGGCTTCACCCTCGGGACGCCGCCGACCGACCCGGCGGAGGCGAAGAAGTCCCTCAGCACCTCGCTCGGCCGCGTGGTCGACGTGCTGAACGTGGCGGTCCACGACCTCGATGAGCTGACACCCGCCCCGGTGGCCGCTGCCGACACGGCGGTGGAGGTCATCCTCGAACCGCTGTCGAAGGCGCGGGACAAGTTCGTGCTCGCCAAGTCCACGGTGGACGAGGCGCCCGAGTTGACCTTGGACATCTTCGGCGCGGTCAACCAGCACCTGACCGAGGCCGTGACGATGATGAACGACGGCGTGGAACAGGTCGGGCTGGTGTCCCTTCCGGACGACTTCCGCGAGGCCGCCGACCAGGCCGAGAACTGCACCAAGTAGGCCGGGAGTCGCGCCAAGTCGACTGAGAACTGCACCAGCTAACAGCGGGGGCGGCGGCCTCCGGCCCCCGCTTCCATGATCTCACGCCCCACCGACAATCCCAGCCGTACGCCCGGGCGAGCAGCAGCCGAACCTGGCGCTCGCAACCCCCGCCCAACACCCGCCGAGCCGCAGCCAAACCGAGCGTCCGCAACCACAGCCCCACCCGCGGGCAACCGCCCCACCCACAGCCGCCCCACCCACAGCCGCCCCACCCACAGCCGCCCCACCCACAGCCGCCCCACCCACAGCCGCCCCACCCACAGCCGCCCCACCCACAGCCGCCCCACC
>NZ_JAPSLK010000107.1 GCF_031180885.1 Saccharothrix sp. | reverse complement strand
GCCGTGCCCAACGTGTCAGCGTCTTGCGTTCCTCGTCGGTCAACACCACAGCGGCCACCGGCCGACCCGTCCGAGCCATCGGACAAATCTACACTTACTCAACGAACTTCAGGCGCAGGACACTAGATCAACTTCCCAGATAGTTGTCCGTTCCAGCGTGTCGTTTGCGCTGGTCAATGCCCCTCCGGGTGAGGGTTCGCGGTGTTGGTCACCGTGGACCGTTGCGGGAGGGGCGGATGCTGTCTTGGGAGGAAGACGTGCAGGCGCATGCGTTGCGTCAGCAAGGCTGGTCGATCTCGGCGATCGCCCGGCACCTGGGCGTGGACCGCAAGACGGTGCGCGCGTATCTGTCCGGCGAGCGTGAGCCGGGGCGGCGGCAGCGCACGCAACCGACACTGATCGACCCGTTCCTCGAGTACTGCCGGGTCAGGTTGGCCGACGACCCGCACCTGTGGGCGTCGACGCTGTTCGACGAGCTGGCCGAGCTCGGGTTTACCGGCTCGTATCCGTCGCTGACCGCGGCGATCCGCGCGCACAAGCTGCGCCCGCATTGCGAGCCCTGCCAGGTCTCTCGCGGCCGCGACGTCGCGATCATCGCGCACCCACCAGGCGAGGAAACCCAGTGGGATTGGCTCGAACTACCCGACCCGCCAGCCGCGTGGGGTGTCGGTGGCCACGCGCATCTGCTGGTCGGCGCGCTGGCGCATTCCGGCCGCTGGCGCGGTGTCCTGGCCGATGCCGAGGACTTCCCGCACCTGATCGAGGCCATGGACGCGGTCGTGCGCCGGCTTGGCGGGGTCACCGAGGTCTGGCGGTTCGACCGGATGGCTACGGTCTGTTTCCCGTCGTCGGGTCGGATCACGCCGGCGTTCGCCCAAGCCGCGAAGCACTACGGAGTCCGGTCCGTCACGTGTCCGCCTCGGCGCGGCAACCGCAAAGGCGTGGTGGAGAAGGCCAACCACTCCGCCGCGCAGCGCTGGTGGCGCACCCTGAGCGACGACGCCACCATCGCCGAGGCGCAGGCCGGACTGGACCAGCTCGCCACGGCAATGGACGGACGACGCCGGGTCCGCGACGGCCAGCGCACCACCGTCGAAATGCTCGCTGCGGCCGAGCATCTTCATCCCGCTCCGCTGATCGCGTTCCCGGCCGAGCTCGACGTCACTCGTGTCGTCACCGCGCAAGCGCTGATCTCCTTCCGCGGCAACCAGTACTCCGTCCCGCCCGGCTTGGGCGGCTCCCAGGTTCAAGTCCGGCACCGGCTGGGCGCGGACGAGTTGCGCATCGTCACCGCTCGCGGCGCGGTGGTCGCGGCCCACCGCCGGGCACCCGATGGCGCTGGACGGGTGATCCGCGACGACGGGCACGTGGTCGCGCTCGAGCGGGCCGCGCTGGGCGCGTTCTCCACCAGCAAGCCCTGCGCCCACAAGACTCGCCGTCCGCCTTCAGCGGCGGCGCTGGCCGAGGCAGCCCGGCTGCGCGGCCTGCCGGCGACGGGGCCCGCGGCCCACGTCGTGATCGACCTGCCCGCCTACGCCGCCACCGCGGCCAGGCTGGACACGGCACCCACCTATGAATCGAAACCAGAGTCCGAGGAGGACTGAAACCTTTGTCTGCCAACCGAACAGGGCCACAGATGAGTGAGGCCCGCCGCTACCAACAACTCCGCGCACACTTCTCCTACCTCAAACTCGACAACGCCGCCGAGGCACTGCCGAGGATCCTCGACGCCGCCCGCGCCGAGAACCTCTCACTCACCGCCGCGCTCGAGCGGCTGCTGGAGATCGAGGTCACCGCCACCGAGCAACGCCGCCTGGCCGGCCGGCTGCGGTTCGCTTGCCTCCCGGATCCCTGGACGCTCGCGGACTTCGACTTCGCCGCCCAACCCGGCGTCGACGAGAAACTCATCCGCGACCTGGCCACCATGCGGTTCCTCGACGACGCCTCCAACGTGTTGCTCGTCGGCCCGCCCGGAGTCGGCAAGACCATGCTCGCCACCGCACTCGCCCGCAGCGCCGCCGAGGCCGGCAACCGGGTCTACTTCACCACCGCCGCCGACCTCGCCGCCCGCTGCCACAAGGCCGCGGTCGAGGGCCGCTGGGCCACCTGCATGCGGTTCTTCGCCGGACCGAAACTCCTCATCATCGACGAGCTGGGCTATCTCCCACTGCCCGGTGACGGCGCCTCCGCACTGTTCCAGGTGATCAACCAGCGCTACCTGAAATCCAGCACGATCCTGACCACGAACGCCAGGAACGGCCGACCCCGGTCGACATAGGATCGGCATAGGAGGGCAGCGCACTCAGCACGGCCAGGCACACCTCCTGGGCCACGTCGTCAGCCGACGCGAACGACCGCTCTCCACATGCATGAGGTGGCGTGATCCGCGCACCACATCGACTTCATCAAGTACAGAACGGTAGCGAGGCATCCACCGCGGCCTCCGACCGCTGGCGAACGCCTCGCTACCGGCGATGCGGGGCCACAAGGCCGGCTTGTCCACCCCGCATCAGACGATCAAACTCAATCGCCCCGGCCCCGCGTCTCGGCAAAACGGAAGGAAATCCACTCGAGTGACCCGTCGCGCCCTGCCAGGATCGGACTCAGAGCCACCCCTTGCATGAGTGGTTCGACCTTCTTCAGCCAAGGGCCGACTCGCTCAAGACTTCTTGCGATCACTACGAGAGTATTTTCCTTGTTGCGCTGTATGACGCTCAGTCGAGCCGGGACATCAATCCCTCTGAAATCCAACTCGACGAACAATTCGGAACCGTCGCCTGGTCCCGGTTCGGCTGTGTCGTCCTGAAACAACCGCCAACCGTGCAGTCGATGTTCGCCGAGCTCTTTCGAGATTTGCGCGATGGTGTCCACGAAATTACGTGCCGCCACATGTGGTGGCACCAGTGCCAAAAGTCCGTCACGCAGGTATTCCGTACCGATCAGGGAAACCTGATCGGCCTCGACGACCCGTTCGCTCTCGATGGGCTCCTCGATGATCCGCCGTACCGGGGGTCCGGTCTTCAATCTCTTGGCCACTTTGTCGAGCGCCTCGAAGGTCTTTGACTCGAGGTACTCGCCAACTTCGGTGAGGTCGCGTGAACTGATGATCTCATCTGGGACGACCAGTTCCACCATGGCCGTCCCGTCCAGCACGACCACCTTGCCTTTGAAGTCCGAAAAGGAGGGGGTCACGACCGCGACCAGAACGCTGTCCGCTTTTGTTCCAGCGAGCCAGGCGGCTTCGTCGACGCTGGCGTTCACCTTATTGGCGATCTGCTCCATGAGGGGCTGCCAGTATAGACCTCCGGGCTTTCTGGAGCGGGATGGTCCGACCCACCACGGTATCAGAGATGGATTGTAGGAGCTTGGCCACTGCACCAGGACCACTTCGCCTCCTTACCGGCAGCTTTTCCGCTGCCCCGGCGGGCAGTGGCCGTAGATGCGCTTGTACTGCATGACCCTGGCATGCTCCCAGTTTCTCGCCGGAATCCTTCCGCCGAACGGTCCGGCCATGTGTCGAACAGTACAGTCCGACCCCATCATGGCCTTGCACTTCGTGAGTTGTTGGCGCGGGCGGGCATTATAAGGCTTCCTGGCTGTGATCCCATACTTGTAGATTCTTCCCTTCGAGTCCTCAATTCTGTAGCCATAATAGGCCCCTTTGTAGCGGTTTGAGTTCTTGTGAGGTTTGGGTGCGGTGGCTGCCTGGGTTGCCACGTGAGTGGCGACAATCATCACCGTGAGACCGATCAGCGCGCCGGCGAACATTCCCACCGGCCCGAACGGCGTTCCGATTGCCGCTCCAGCGGCGCACGACGGGCATCGTCCGTCGAGGTCCGTCTGGTTGATCGGGTCAGCGTCAGCGTAGTCGTAGTCGTTGGCGCTGCCGCCTTCGACCGGGTCGACGGACAGGAAACGGCCGAGCAGCGGATCGTAGGGCCGCGCTCCCATCTGGACGAGGGCAAGCGCTCCGGCGTGCTCGTAGGGGCGCTGATGCTGTCCGAGCCAGCCGTGGTCCATCTGGCCTGGCAGGTTGTCGGGGACGTTGTCGGGATCGACCGTGCCGTCGGCCCGCAGCGGCTCCCCGTGTGGCGTGAACGTCCGCAGGGCACCGACCTGTTTGCCGTCGGCGCCGGTGGTCAGCCCCAGGTCGCCGCGGACGGTGGGGTGGTCGAGCGTGTGGTCAGTGGCCTGTGGCTTCCACGTGTACAGCGCCCCACCGGGCAGGCTGATGCTGCGTGACACGATCCTGTTGTCCGCACCGAGGGCCAGGTCGGCGGTGTCGCCGCTGCCGATGTGGCCGTAGCGCACGTCGGTCGCGGTGTCGCCCTGGGCGGCGGTCCTGCGGATGATCCGGTCGGTGGCGTCGCGAACATAGGACGCATCAGCCGGCGCGGTTCCCGTAGTACGGACAGCGATGTTGCGGTCCGCACCGTCCCACGACAGGTACGTCGTCGCCCCGCCGGTGGTGTACTGCGTGGTGTTGCCGTTGCTGTCGTACTGCACGTTGGTCACCGCGGTCGTACCCGTGGTGGCCAGGAGTCGGTCGGCGGCGTCGTAGCAGTAGTCGGTCTCTGCGATGCCGGACGAGGTCTCGTCCAGCAGCCGTACCCGGTTGGTGTTCAGGCCCGCGTTCGCCTGCGTGCCCGCCGGGCACGCCGTAGTCGCGGTGGAGGCGAAGTCGTAGGTGTAGTGGTGCCCTGCCACCCACGCCTCGGTCAGTCTGCCGTCTGCGTCGTAGACGTAGTTCGGAGCTCCCGGCCGGGCATCGATTCCGCCCAGTGACTCGTCGGTGATCGTGCCCGCTCGGGTGCGGTCGACGGTCGAGCTGATCTGGACGTTGTCGCTGGTCTTCCAGCTCTGCGACAGGATCCGGCCCGCGGAATCCTTCCCGACCGAGTTCAGGGATGTGCCGTTGACATAGGCCACGGATGCCAGTTCACCCGCAGCGTCGTAGGTGACAGTCGCGAGCACCGTGGTGTCCATCGACATCGTGAGCATTCGGCCCGCGTCGTCGTAGGTGTAGGTGGTGGCCTGAGCCGTGTCGGCTGCGTTTGGCGGGTTCACCGTCTCGGATTTGACGCGTCCCGCCAGGTCGTACGTCGTTTCGGTACGTACGCCGTGAGCGTCGGTGTATTCGACCACGCGACCGAGCAGGTCTGTCCGCGTGGTGACGGTGCCGTTGTGGTCGGACACCGAGGTGACCAGCGGGTCGCCGTTCACGGCGTAGTTCGTCGTGACGGTGCGCTCGGGCGCGGACGGCGTCGACGGGTGCTTCACCGAGATCACTCGGTCGCGGCCGTCGTAGGTCGTGCAGGTCCAGGCGCCGCTGGTGCCCTTGGCGACGATGCGCCCGGAGGCGTCGTAGATGTGCTCGTCCTCGCGTGCCGTGCCGGATGCCGGGGCGGGCAGGCGGGTGAGTTTGACGAGGCCGCCCTGGTTGATCGCCTCGACTTCGGTGGTACACGGGTTGTCCCGTGTTTCGGTGTCGCCGTAGTACACGTTGGTGGTCTGCACACCGGTGGGCAGAGTCTTGCCGGTCTTGCGGAGATAGCCCGAGCCAGCCGGTTCGTACGAGAAACGCGTCGCGACGCCCGCGGTCGACGTACTTGTGGCCAGGCCGTATCCAGCATCAAGGCTGTTGTCGGTGTAGCTGGTCGAGCTGATGGAGTTCTGTACCCCGTTCGACTCGTCCTTCACCGTGGAGGTGGTCAGGCCGTAGCGCGGACGCAAGTAGGTGCCGGGCACGATCTGTTCGCTGCCACCTGGCCGGGTCCAGTGCAGGTGCACATCGCCGGGACCACCGGTGTTGTTGTAGTCGATGCGGATGCGCTTGATCGCGCCGGCGGACGGCGGCGTGTAGGTGCCGGTGTAGGGGGTCGGCCCCTGGTCCTTCCAACCGTCGGCGATGAGCCGGTCGTCGATCCACAGCCGCACGCCGTCGTCGCCGACGACCTTGAGGGTGTACTGGCCCGCGTCCGGGAAGGTGATTTCACCGGTGAGGCGTGCCGAGTAGCCGGTGCCATTCAGCCCCGCCACCGGTGGCGTGGTGCCGTCGAAGTGTGCGTCGACCGCACCTCCGGTACCGAGACCGCCGGTTACGTGGGTCTTCACGGTGCCGGTCATGGAGGTGTTGTTCCACCACGCGACGGCCAGGCCCTGCATGCCTTCGTCGTAGTTGGTGCGGGTGTGCGGCATGGTGGCGGCGCAGGCCGCGGTGGGCTGCTGGCCGGTGAAGCAGCTCGCCGGCGCCGGTCCCCACTGGTCGGTGGGCCGGTCGTTGTGGTCGTAGACCGTCGACGACACCCGCCCGGCGGGATCGGTGGTGGTGAGCTGCTGGTCCTTGCTGTTCCACGTGGTCGATGTCGTCTTGCCGGTGGCGTCGGTGGAGCTCAGGTGTCGGTCGGCGTCGTCGTAGGTCACCTTCGTGACGTAGCCGGACGCCGGGGTCAGTCCTGCGATGTCCACGAAGGTCTGGCGGTTGGGCAGGTCGTAACGGTACGAGTGCGCCGGGCGCTGGGCACCGGCCTGTCCGTTGGGTGCTGGGGCCCGTACGCTGGTCGCGCCCCTGCGGGCGCCGACCGTGCCGTAGTTGACGAGCGTGTAGGTTTCCCAGATGTTGCGAGTGGCCGGGTCCTGTGCCGCCCAGTCCAGGCCCAGGGGGGTGCGGATCGCCTGCAGCGTGCCGTCGGCGTAGAAGCCGTACTCGGTGAAGTCGCCGCCGGGGTTCTCAACGCGGGAGATCACGCCGCTGCGGTACCACAGCACGGTCTGCGTGCCGTCCCAGTACTGGATGCGGCACAGCATCTGCGACGGCGGCAGCGGGTCCCAGCCTGACGGCATCGTCCGGCCGTAGCAGTCGTCACCGGGCCGGTTGTAGAACAGCCTGTGCGAACGCTGCGAGACGGGGTCGGTGATCTGCGCGAGTCGGGCCGGGGTCCCGTTCCAGCTCGTCACGTTCGCCGCGGGCTTGCGGCTGTCCACGACAGACGATTCCGAGGCCAGAGTGCCGTCGGCGTTGAAGGTGTAGACGTTCCCGGCCTCCTGCAGCGTGATCCTGCCGCCGGTGTCGAGGCCGAGCACACCGTCTTCACCCGCTGGCGGCGTGTAGCTGCCGGTGCCGGTCTTGGTCCAGGTGTGCTTGGTGCCGGTGCCATCGGTAAGCACGATGGTCTGGTCCTGTACCTGCGCCTTGGTGTAGGTCGAACCGTCCCCGGTCAGGTTGGCGTTGAGCTGCCAGCCCTTCGGCAGCACGGGCAGGTCCTGGGTGTAGAGCCACGACGCCGGGATGATCTGCGGCGGCACCGCCTTGTTGGATGCCTCGTTGGTCTGCACGAACAGCTTCATCCGGCCGGGACCGCTGGAGTGGTACAGCTCGGCCTTGATCGGCACCCGCTGCCCCGCGGTGAGAGCGATCTCGGTGACCGGGCCGTTCTGGCTCGTCAGCGCGAAGTTGACGTCAGAGGTGTTCTTGTTGTCATACACCAGCGCGTTGTTAACCCAGATCTTCGCGCCGTTCGCGTGCACACCACCGAAGTGGTACGTGCCGGTGACCGGAACCTGGAAGAAACCCTCCCAGCGGCCCACGAACCAGTCCTGCGCCAACGCCGGCGCGAACACCGACTCCGTGCCCCAGTCGGAGTTGACCTGAGGCTCGTTGCGCACCAGCACCGGGTTGGCGTCCGGCGTCCCGGAACGGGTGGAGTCGTTGAAGTAGGAGGCACGCAGCCCGTACGGTTCGCTGGCCTGGGAGTTGTAGCTGAACGTCAACCCGGACGAGCCGCCGACGGTGTTGAACGTCGGACCGGCGTCCTCGGTGTGGACGTTGCCGTTGGCGAGGTTCACCGTCACCGGGCCGAGCGGATCCTTGGGCGCGGGGCCGCTGTCGCCGATGCGCTGGTCGACCTTGAAACGCCCGGTCCAGCCCGGCCGGGTGGTCGTGACCCCGCCGGCGAGCGCGGTCAGTACCGTCCAGGTGTAGCTGCTGCCGTCGGTGAGCACACCGGCCGGAACCGTCCACGTCGGGCTGGTGAGGCAGCCTGAGTCCACGACGATGCCGGACTGGGCGTCCGCCCCGGTCGCGACCTTGAAGCAGTACAGGGTGCCGTCACCGGAGGGGTTGCTCACCGGGCTGACCGACAACGTCGGCGTCAGGGTGGTCAGCACGCTGCCGTCGGCCGGGCTCACCAGCGACGTCGCAGGCGGCGCGGTGCCGTGGTCGACGATCAGGTTGACCTGCATGTTCTTGTACGACCAGTCGCTGCCCTCCGAACCGGTGAGCATGAACCAGGTGCTGTTGTCCCGTGCGTTGACCTTGCCCGCGATGAAATCTGTCAGCGCCTTGGACTGGATCGAGCCCCGGTCACCGATCGGCCCGGACGCCAGGTGCTGCCCGATCCCGTTGATGTCCAGCGCAGACGCGTGGCTGCCACGACAGCATCGACCCGGTCTGCGCGTTGCGCCAGAAGTCGTAGCGGGCGCCGATGATGTTCTTGCCGAACAACGGCGTGAAGTCGTGCCGGAACGCCGTACGCCAGATCGAGTCTCCACCGTTGGGCCCGGACTTCGAGTTGCCGACCGCGATGCCGCAGTTGGTGCACTGGTAGCCGTCGGACTTGTAGGCCCTCGACTCGTCGTCGTTGTTGAACCCGTAGGTGTAGGTCGGGTCCACGACGATCGGGTACACCCGAGCCTTGTCATTGAGCCACGCCGGGTCAACCGACACGGTCAACAGCCAGGTGTTGCCGTCCTACTTGAGCCCGTAGGTGCCGCCGGTTTGCGCGGGAGCCTTGTTGTCCTCTGCGCTGCCGGAGGAGTCCCAGGTCACGATCGGCGGCAACGACGCGACGACCGAGCCCTTGGTGTCCTTGATCAGCACGCCGTCGTCCTGCAGGGACGGGGTAAGCGCGCCGAGGTCCATCCGGAACGCCCAGCTGCTCGTCGCCGAGGGCTTCTTGACGACGATCGACTCCTTTACGCTGCCCGGCTCGACCTCGTACTCCAGGTCGGTGTCCGGAAGAACGTCCACATAGGACGCTTTTGAGTCCTTCGTCTGCCGGGCAACACGCCGGGCACCCTCAAGCGCGACCGAAATCCGCTGGCCCGGCCCGCCCAGGTTGATCGGCTCCAACGTGACCAGGCGGCGATCCTCGGCGGAAGCGGCGAACTCCGGCTTCAACTGGTGCAGGCCGGCCTTGGCGCGCTTCGAGCCGCGGTCCTCGGTCAGCCGCGAATCCACCGCCTGCCAGGCACCCTTGTCATCCCGCACGCTGACCGGCACCTTGGACAACACCGTTGTGTGAGTGCCGTCCGGGTTGACGTAGTCGACGGACTTCTCCGCGCGCCCGACCTCCTTCGACGTCTTCGCATCGAACTTCGCGTGCGCGAGCCGGTCGACGTTGCGGGCGCGAGAGGCATTGACGTTGCGTTTGAGGTCGGCGTTGAGCACCTCGTCGGGGTTCAACTCGGGGCTGTAGCCGGGCATCAGGTGCAACTCGACCCGCTCGGTGTTGTCCTGTAGCCAGGCGCGGACGGCCTTGCTCCGGTGCACCGGGTGTCGGTCGGCGATGACGTGCACC
>NZ_JAPSLK010000051.1 GCF_031180885.1 Saccharothrix sp. | reverse complement strand
GCTCCACGACGTCCAGAACGACACCCCGTCCTCGCGCAGTCCGGCGTGGTCGAGTGCGTGCACGCTCTCGGCGGGCGAGGTCGCGTACATGTCGGCGAGGTGCTCGGCGATCAGGTCCCGGACCGGCTGGCGGGTGAGGTCGTCGGGTTCGATCGTGAGCGTGACCTGGTTTCCCATATTCGGGATAGTATCTCCGATATGGGACAAGTAGAAGGTGGCGCGGACAACCCGCTGGACTTGCGCCTGGCCGCCCGGCTGGCCGAGCTGCGCGCGGAACGGGCCTGGTCGCTGGAGGACCTCGCCCAACGCGCGGGGGTCAGCCGGTCGACGCTGTCCCGGCTGGAACGCGCGGAGATCAGCCCCACCACGGCGGTGCTGAGCAAGCTGTGCGCGACCTACCAGCTGACGATGTCCCGGCTGCTGGCCGAGGTGGAACCCGCGCCGTCGCCGCTGGTGCCCGCCGACCGGCAGGCCGTGTGGCGGGACGACGACGCCGGGATCACCCGCCGGTCCGTGTCGCCGCCGTCGGCCGGGCTGCGCGGCGAGGTCCTCGAGGTCACCCTGCGCCCCGGCGCGGACATCGCCTACGAGGGCTCGCCCATGCCGGGCCTGGAGCACCACGCCTGGGTCCTGGAAGGCGCGGTGGAGGTCACCGTCGACGGCGCGGTGCACCAAGCCCGGGTCGGCGACTGCCTGCGCTTCCGGCTCTGGGGCAGCTCGCGGTGGCGCAGCCTGGGCCCCGACCCGGCCCGCTACGTGCTCACGGTCGTCCTGCCCTGACCCTGGTGACCCGGCCGGATCAGGTCAGGGCTCGGGAGATGGTGATCAGGAGGTGGACCGACTCCACCAGGTGGGGCGGGGGCGGGTCGATCCGGTCCACCAGTTCTTCCAGCCAGGTCGTCTCGTCGTCCATGGTCAGACACCTCCCTCCCGGTCCAGCACGGTGCGCAGGGTCGCCAGGCAGCGGCCCCGGGTCGGGCCGATGCTGCCCCTGGGCATGGACAGCGCCTCCGCCACGGCCCGGTACTCGGCGCGGCCCGCCAGCACGGTGAGCCGCAGGATTTCCTGGCAGCGCCTGGGCAGGGTGGAGAAAGCACGCCACAGGCGGCGGTCGCGGTCGTCCCTCAGCGCCTCTGTCTCGGGGAGCCACCTGGTGTCGGCGACGTCCATCGCGGAGTCCGAGGACAGGGCCGGGCGGCCGTTGAGCTCGCGCCAGGCGCGTTGGGCTTCTCGCCTGGTGGTGACGATCAGCCAGCCCGCCAGCGCCCGGGGTTGGGCGATCCGGTCCAGGTGGCGGAGGAGGCTCAGCCAGACCGTTTGGACCACGTCCTCCGCCGTTGGCTGGTCGAGGCCGTTGCCGCGTGCCACGTGCCAGACCAGCGGGGTCAGTTCGGTGATCAGGGCGTCCAGGGCCGCCCGGTCGCCGTCCCGGGCCGCGGTGAGGAGGGCGGCGTGGCGTTCCGGGGCTGACCGGCTCGTGGTCGCCTGGGCCATGATCGCCGCCACGCCCAGGTCGTCCTCGGCGGGGTCGTCGGGGATGGCCTCGGACAGCTCCGCGCGCAGGTCGGACAGGTGGGGGTCCAGGTCGGGGTGGCGGTCGGGGGTGTCCTGGGTCATTCGGTTCCCTTTCCGCGTCTCGGGGCTCGCGCCCGGCGTTCGACGTTGCCGACCTCGGCGCTGACCCGGGCGCGCGCTTCCGACACGTACCGGCGCACCGAGTCCCGCCGGCATCCCAGCACGTCGGCGATCTCGTCGTCGGAGAAGTCCCAGAAGCGCAGGACCAGCGCGGTGCGGAGCTGGTCGGGGAGGCGGGCGATGGCGGCGAGGGTGGAGTTGAGTTCGTGCCACGTCTCGGCTTCCCGGTGCCGTTGGACCAGCAGGTGCGACCGCGCGATCACCTCGTCGGTCACCTCGCCGGGTCTCTCCAGCCGTCGCGACTGGTCGACCAGCAGGTTGCGGGTGGTCTTGGCCAGCCACGCCCGCCGCGCGCGCGGGTTGATGGCGGGCCAGTTGCGCCAGGCGCTGACGAACGCCTCCTGCACCGCGGACTCGTGGTCCAGGTGCGGGGACATGACCGCGGCGAACCGGAACAACCTGGTGCGCTCGCGGTGGTAGAAGTCGCTGAAGGAAGCGGCGTGGTCATCGGAGTCCCCCGGTGTCACGAACCCTCCCTCTGGTCAGCGCCCGGTAACCACATGACGGACGCCGGGGCGGGTTGTGGATGCCCCGGGTTCAGCCGAACCGGCGCGCCACCGCCCGCAGCACCCGGACCCACCACGACCAGCGCGACCGGTGGAACGCGACGCCGGCTGTGTTGAATTGCCCCGACGCGGCCTCGCGGGGTTGGGTTGAGCCGCCTTCGGCCTCGGCGCTGAGGTTGTCCAGCAGGTCTTCGATGAGAGCGTCGTGCAGCCAGCGGACGGCGAGGGGCCAACCCAGTCGCATCCACCCGGTCGGGTGACCGGTGATCACGTGCCGCACCCCGCCCGGGACGACCTCGAAGGCGTGGGTGCCGGTGATGAACCGGGTGAAGGTGAACTCGACCCGCTGTCCCGGCTCGTAGGCGGTGCACCGGTAGCGGACGAAGCCGTGGCCGCCGTCCGCGCCGACGCCCAGCGGGCGGTCCAGCACCAGCGGTGGCCAGTGCTTCGACGGCCACGCCGCCACCGCCCGCTCCACCCAGTCCCCGCGCGGCGGGAGCATCCGAACGTGCACGTTCTCGATCATCACGACCTCCGTACGGTCCCGTATGGAACAGGACCGTACGGTAGCGTATGGCGGTGTGAAGAAGCGCCGGACCAAGGACGACTGGACCGAGGTGGCCCTCAAAGCGCTGGCGGAGGGCGGCGTGTCGGCGGTGGCCGTGGAACCGCTGGCGGCGCGGATCGGGGCTACGAAGGGCAGCGCGTACTGGCACTTCCCGAACCGGGAGGCGCTGCTCAAGGCCACCCTGGAGCGGTGGGAGCGCGAGCACACCGAGGCCGTGATCGACCTGGTCGAGGCCCGGGAGACCCCGCTGGACAAGCTGCGGACCCTGTTCCGGTACGTGCTGGAGGACCCGGAGTCCAGCGCGATCGAACTGGCCATGCTCGCCGCCAAGGACGACCCGGCGGTGGCGCCGGTGCTGGCCCGGGTCACCGAGCGCCGGATCGCCTACCTGGAAGAACTCTTCGCCGCCTTGGGCTTTGCCGCCGACACCGCGCACCACCGGGCCGTCCTCGCGTACTCGGTCTACCTGGGCCAGGCCCAGCTGCTGATCGCCACGCCGCAGGTGGTCACCGGCGGTCGGGCCCTGCTGGAGGACACCATCGCGGTGGTGGTCGGGCGTGGCTGAGGCGTTTCGGTTCGGGATCCGGGTCAAGCCGGGCGCGAAGCGCGACGCCGTGGGTGGTCGGTGGGGCGAGCGGGCACTGGTGGTCGCCGTCGCCGCGCCGGCCGTCGAGGGCAAGGCGAACGAGGCGGTCCGGCGCGCCGTGGCCGCCGCGTTCGGGGTGCGCCGCCAGGACGTCCGGCTCGTGCAGGGTGAGCGTGGCCGGGACAAGGTCGTCGAACTCGACCCCGCCCCGGCCGACGCCCGGGATGTCCTCGAACGCCTCCTCGACCTCTGACGCCTGGCCCTGTCGGTCCCCCGTGCGACGATGGAACCGGGGGCCGGAGGCCGCGGCCGTGCCGAAAACGCCGAAAGCAACGCAGGGTCAGGTGGCTAGGGTCCAGAGCGCCGAGGCGATCGCGTCGGCGTTGCGGTCCAGCGCGGTGGCGTTGACGTTGGACGTCGTGTCGCACGACCGGTGGTAGCAGCGGTCGTACGCGACGCCTGCCTGGCCGCCCCACTTCTGCGCCTGCGCCGACGTCTTGATCCCCTCGGCGCCGGTGAACGTGCCGCCCACCGGGATGCCCGCCCGCGCGAACGCCGCGTGGTCGGACCGGCCGCCCACCGACGTCAGCTCCGACTGCACCCCGATCGAGCTGAAGTACTGCTGCAACACCTGCTGCACCCGCAGCGACCCGGACGGCTGCCCGGACGCGCTGTAGACGAAGTACCCCGGGTTCGGCGACCCCGTCATGTCGAAGTTCAGGTACGTCTTGATCCGCGCACGGTCCGTTGTGGACAGTGAGTTCACGTAGTGCGTCGACCCGACCAGGCCCAGCTCCTCGGCGCCCCACCAGGCGAACCGCAGGTGCCGGCGCGGCTGGAACCCGCTGCTGCGCACCGCCAGCGCGACCTCCAGGATCGACGCCGAGCCGGTGCCGTTGTCGTTGATCCCCGGACCGGCCGACACGCTGTCGAGGTGCCCGCCGACCATGAGCACGTCGTTGGGGTCGCCGCCGGGCCAGTCGGCGATCAGGTTGTAGCCGGTCGCGCCGTTGCGGCTGAACGACTGGACCCGGGTGGTGAAGCCGGCCGCGTCCAACTTGGACTTCACCCAGTTGACGGACGCCAGGTAGCCGGGACGGCCGTGCGCCCGGTTGCCGCCGTTGGCCGAGGCGATGGACTGCAGTTGGTCGAGGTCGGCCCGCACGGCGGACACCGGGATGTCCGGGGCCGCGGCGAGGCGGACGGGCTGGGCGTCCGCGACACCGGATCCGACCAGCGCGCCGGCGGTGACCAGCGCGGTGAGGAGTGCTTTCACGGTTTCTCCCGCAGGGATGGGGGTGTGCACCGGGGCGGCGGACCCGCTCATCAACATGCACGCACCCGCATGCGTCGCGATACCTGCGTTCGGCTGGTGACGCTGTGCGCCCGCCCGATTAGTCCAGATCGGTGTCGCCGGGGGAGAATGCCCCCACCGGGTGAACAACATGGAGGTCGAGTGGGTGGTGTGACGGCCTTCCTCGGCATCGGCGCCGCGGTCCTGCTGCTCTCCGTCATCGCGGTGCGGGTGTCGATCCGGCTCGGTCTGCCCTCGCTCCTGCTCTACCTCGGCATCGGCGTGCTGCTGGGCGAGGCGGTGCTCGGCATCCAGTTCGAGGACGCCGACCTCACCCGTTCGCTGGGCACGGCCGCGCTCGTGCTGATCCTCACCGAAGGCGGCCTGACCACCCGGTGGACCGCGGTGAAACCCGCGCTGGGCCTGGGGATCGCACTGTCCACAGTGTCCGTCGGGGTCAGCATCGGGATCACCGGCCTGGCGCTGCACGAACTGCTCGGCCTGGACTGGCGCACCGCCCTGCTGTGGGGCGCGGTGCTGTCGTCGACCGACGCGGCGGCGGTGTTCAGCGTGCTGCGCGGGGTCGGCGTGGGCAAGCGGCTGACCGGCGCGTTGGAGCTGGAGTCGGGCATCAACGACGCCCCCGTCTACATCGCGGTCGTCCTGCTCGCCTCACCGGACCCGATCACGTGGACCGCCCCGCTGCTCATGCTCTACGAGCTGGCGGCGGGTGCGGCGATCGGCGTCGTGCTGGGCGGGCTGGGCGCGGAGGGCCTGCGTCGCGCGGCGCTGCCCGCGACCGGCCTGTACCCGCTGGCCACGGTCGCGGTGTGCCTGCTCGCCTACACGGCGGGCGACCTCGCGCACGCGTCCGGGTTCCTCGCCGTGTACACCGCCGCGCTGGTGCTGGGCAACGCCCGCCTGCCGCACCGCGCGGACACCCTGTCGTTCGCCGAGGGCCTGGGCTGGGTCGCCCAGATCGGGCTGTTCGTCCTGCTCGGCCTGTACGCCTCGCCCGGCCGGCTGCTGGAGGCGCTGGTCCCCGCGCTGGTGGCGGGCGGGGTGGTGGTGCTGCTGGCCCGGCCGCTGTCGGTGCTGTGCGCGGCCCTGCCGTTCCGGGTGCCGTGGCGCGAGCAGGTGTTCATCTCGTGGTCGGGGCTGCGCGGCGCGGTGCCGATCGTGTTCGCGCTGATCCCGTTGATCCAGAACGTGCCCGGCGCGCAGGACCTGGTGGACGCGGTGTTCGTGCTGGTCGTGGTGCTGACCGTGGTGCAGGGCAGCACCCTGCCGTGGCTCGCCCGCTGGCTGAAGCTGGAGAAGTCCGGGGAGGCCCGGGAGGTCCAGGTCGACTCGTCCGCGCTGGACGAGCTGGGCGCGGAGCTGCTCCAGGTGCGCATCCAGCGCGGCTCCAAGCTGCACGGCGTCTACCTGAGCGAGCTGCGGCTGCCGCCGGGCGCGGCGGTGAGCCTGGTGGTGCGCGGTGACGAAGGGTTCACGCCGCAGCCCACGACCCGGCTCCAGGAGTACGACCAGCTCCTCGTGGTCTGCACCGAGAGCGCCCGCACCGCCACTGAGCAGCGCATCCGCGCTGTCGACCGGGCGGGCCGGTACGCGCGGTGGAAGGGCGACACCGGTCTCCCATGATGTGAACGCCTCTCGACTCGTGGTCGGCGGTGGGTTAACGTCGGGCCCAAGGTCATGAGTGCCAGCGCGAAGCTCGGGCTAGCTGGCCGGCAACCCTCCTACCGCGGTGGGGTGCCCCCGATGAGGACCTGGCCTGGCGCGGAGGGCGTCGGGCAAGCGCGGGCCTCCACTCTCGTCAGCGGAGTCCGCCTGGACCCCGCCGGAGGGTGTCGTGACTGTCGCAGTCCCCGGATCCATCGCCGCTCTGCCCCGCGTCGTCGGCGCTTCCCTGCGCGTGCCGCTGGTGACCGGTGAGCGCGTCGAGTACGCCAACCTCGACCACGCGGCCAGCGCGCCCTGTCTGGAGCAGGTCCGCGACGCGGTGGACGAGCTGCTGCCCTGGTACGCGAGCGTGCACCGGGGCGCGGGCTTCGCCTCCCAGGTGTCCACGCGGGTCTACGAGCAGGCCCGGGACTCGGTGCGCCGGTTCCTCGGGGCCCGCACCGGCGACACCGTCGTGTTCACCCGCAACACCACCGACGCGCTGAACCTGCTGGCCCGCAGCCTGCCGCGGAAGACCGCCGTGGTCCTGTTCGACACCGAGCACCACGCGGCCCTGCTGCCGTGGCGCGGCCCGCACGTGCGGCGGCTGCGGACGCCTTCGAGCGCGGGTGAGGCGGTGCTGGAGCTGGACCGGGCGTTGCGGGCGGCCCCGGTCGGGCCGCGGCTGGTCGTGGTGACCGGCGCGTCCAACGTGACCGGCGAGGTCTGGCCGGTGGCCGAGCTGGCGGCGGTCGCCCGGCGGCACGGCGCCCGCATCGCCCTGGACGCCGCCCAGCTCGCCCCGCACCGGCCGGTGGACCTCAAGGCGCTCGACGTGGACTACGCCGTGCTGTCCGGGCACAAGATCTACGCGCCCTTCGGCGCGGGCGTGCTGGTCGGGCGCGCGGACTGGTTGCAGGCGGCCGAGCCGTACCTGGTCGGCGGCGGTGCGACGGCCCGGGTCAGCGACCACGGCGACCGGCTGGGCGTGGCCTGGTCGGCGGTGCCCGAGCGGCACGAGGCCGGGTCGCCCAACGTGGTCGGCGTGCACGCCCTCGCGGTGGCCTGCGACGTGCTGGGCCGGCACTGGGAGCAGACCGTGGCGCACGAGCGGGAGCTGCTGGGCCGGCTGCGGGCGGGCCTCAAGACCGTGCCCGGGGCGTGCGAGCTGGCGCTGTTCGGGGCCGGGCACGACCGGGTCGACGTGGTGAGCTTCGTGGTGCGCGGGCAGGACGCCGGTTTCCTGGCCGCCGCGCTGTCCGCCGAGCACGGGATCGGCGTGCGGGACGGGGCGTTCTGCGCACACGTCGCCGTGCACCGGTTGACCGACGGGCAGCGGGCGCTGCGGGCCTCGCTGGGCCTGGGCACCACGGTCGAGCACGTGGACCGGCTGGTGGCGGCGCTGCGGTCGCTGGTGACCGAGGGGCCGCGCTGGGAGTACGAGGTCGTGGACGGCCGCTGGACCCCGGTGGACGACCAGCGCCCGCTCCCGCCGTTCCTGCGCTGAGGCCATGCTGGACAATGGCCCGGTGAGCACCGAGTCCAACGCCGAGCCCGCCGAGCCTTCGGAGGTGGCTGAGGCAGACAAGCCGCTGCCCAAGAAGCGGGTGTGGCTGCTGGCCGCCATCGCCCCGGTCGTCTTCGCGCTGGACCTGGTGACGAAGGTCATCGCCGTGCGGCAGCTCGAAGGGCAGGCCCCGGTCGAGCTGCTCGGCGGCCTGGTCTACCTGTCGTTCCTGCGCAACTCCGGCGCCGCGTTCGGCATGGCCGAGGGCTACACCGTGATCCTCGCGCTGATCGCGTGCGGCGTGGTCGGGTTCATCCTGTGGATCGCGCGCAAGCTGCGGTCCGTCGGCTGGGCCATCGGCCTGGGCCTGGTGCTGGGCGGCGCGGTGGGCAACCTCGCCGACCGGATCTTCCGGGGGCCGGGGCCGCTGCGCGGGCACGTCGTGGACTTCATCTCCGTGGTCGAGCCCTACGGGGCGTTCTTCCCGGTGTTCAACGTCGCCGACTCCGCCATCTGCGCGGGTGGCGCCGTGATCGTGCTGATGGCGATCCTTCAGCGCGACTACGACGGGACCCGCGTGGAGAAGAAGGCATGAGCGGCTACCGCACGCTGCCGGTGCCCGACGGCCTGGACGGGATGCGCGTCGACGCGGGCCTGGCCAAGCTGCTGGGCCTGTCCCGGACCGCCGTCGCGGCGCTCACCGAGTCCGGGGACGTCGTGCTGGACGGGCGTCCGGCGGGCAAGTCCGACCGGCTGGTCGCGGGCGCGTGGCTGGAGGTCACCCTGCCCGAGCCGGAGCGGCCGGTGCAGGTGCAGGCCGTGCCGGTGGAGGGCCTGATCGTCCTGCACGAGGACGACGACGTGATCGTGGTCGACAAGCCGGTCGGCGTGGCCGTGCACCCCAGCCCCGGCTGGACCGGGCCCACCGTGGTCGGCGGGTTGGCGGCGGCGGGTGTGCGCATCGCCACGTCCGGCGCGGCCGAGCGGCAGGGCGTGGTGCACCGGCTCGACGTCGGCACCACCGGCGTGATGGTCGTCGCCAAGAGCGAGCACGCGTACTCGGTGCTCAAGCAGGCGTTCAAGGAGCGGACCGTCGAGAAGCTGTACCACGCGCTGGTGCAGGGCCACCCGGACCCGATCCGGGGCACCATCGACGCGCCGATCGACCGGCACCCCAAGCACGACTACAAGTTCGCCGTGATGGCCAACGGCAAGCCCAGCATCACCCACTACGAGGTGGCCGAGGCGTTCCGGGCGGCGTCGCTGCTGGACGTGCACCTGGAGACCGGGCGCACCCACCAGATCCGCGTGCACTTCTCGGCGCTGCGCCACCCGTGCGTCGGCGACCTGACCTACGGCGCGGACCCGGTGCTGGCCAAGCGGCTGGGCGTGACCCGGCAGTGGCTGCACGCCCGGACGCTTGGGTTCCACCACCCGGCGGACGGCCAGTGGGTCGAGTTCACCAGCGAGTACCCGGCGGACCTGGCCGGGGCGCTGGACTTGCTGCGCGCGGAGGGCTGACCTCCCCCGATCACCGCCTCCCCCCGAAGGTCGCGTTCGCGTAACGTTCGGATCAACGGCACGGTGATCAGGGGGAGGTACGTGTGGTGTCCACGCAGTACGGCGATGCGGATCTCACACCGCCGCAGGGGTTCGCGCGCCCGGAGGACCCGGACGGGTTCACGGTCGCGCCGGCGGTGATCGGCGGCGACCTGCCCCCGGCGGGGTTCGGCGCCGAACCGGCGCCGGTCGATCCTGTTCGGGAGTCGGGGCAGGGGGGTTTCCGGCAGGCGGGCGAGCAGCCGGAGGAACCCCCGAAACGGTCGTTCTTCGGCAGGTTGCTTCGCCGGAACGGGTGACCCACCGGATCTCGGCGCCGCGGGGACCCTCCACTTCCGCGTAGCTCCGACTGGAACCGGGGGGATCCATGAGGACGAGACTGCTCGTGCTGCTGGGCGCGTTGTGCCTGCTGGGCCCGTTGTCCATCGACACCTACCTGCCCGCGTTCCCGGCGGTGGCCGAGGAGTTCGGGGCGGGGCCGTCGCAGGTCCAGTTGTCGCTGACCACGTTCATCGTGGGGATGTCGATCGGCCAGTTGGTGATCGGCACGCTGTCCGACTCGTTGGGCCGCCGCCGGCCGCTGCTGTTCGGCGTCGCCCTGTACGCGGTGGTGTCGCTGGTGTGCGCGGTCGCGCCGTCGGCGGGTGCGCTGGCGGCGTTGCGGCTGGTGCAGGGGTTCAGCGTGGCGTCGGGTTTCGTGGTGGCGCTGGCGATCGCGCGGGACCGGTTCGAGGGCTTGGCGATGGCCCGGTTCATGTCGCTGCTGCTGCTGACCAACGGCCTGGGGCCGGTGCTCGCCCCGGTGCTGGGCGGGCAGTTGCTGCGGTTCACGACGTGGCGCGGGACGTTCGTGGCGCTGGCGCTGATCGCGGTGGTGCTGTTCGCGGTGCTGGCGATCGCGCTGCCGGAGACCCTGCCGCCGGACCGGCGTCGACCGACCGCCTGGTGGGCGACGGCCCGGGTCTTCGGCGCCCTGCTGACCGACCGGGCGTTCCTGGGGTACGCGTTGTCGTCGGCGCTGTCCTTGGGGGCGCTGTTCGGGTACGTGGCGGGGGCGTCGTTCGCGCTCCAGGGCGTGTTCGGGCTGTCGCCGCAGCAGTTCAGCGTGGTGTTCGGGGCGAACAGCGTGGCGATCTTCATCGCCGGGCTGCTGAACACGGCGCTCACCGGTCGGGTCGTGCCCAAGGCGCTGCTGTGGCTGGGGCTGGGCATGGGTGCGGTCGGCGGCTTGGGGCTGGTGGCGACCGGGGTGTTCGGCGGTGGGCTGGTGGCGTTCCTGGTGCCGATGTTCCTGGTGACGACCAGCGTGGGCGTGCTGACGCCGAACGCGGCGACGCTGGCGATGGCGCGGTACGCGGAGTCGGCGGGGAGCGCGTCGGCGGTGCTGGGGGTGACGCGGTTCGTGGTGGCCGGGTCGATGGCGCCGCTGGTGGGGGCGGGTGGGTCGGCGAGCGTGGTGCCGATGATCGTGGTGATCGCGGGGGCCAGCGTGTCGGCGCTGGTGGTGGGGCTGGTGTTGACCAGGGGGGACGCCGGCGTGCCTCGGGAGCCTGTTGTGTCCGTTTAGGCCCGCGCTTCGCTTCGGGGGGCTGACGCGACGCGCTTCGCGCTGCTTGGGAGGAACGCGCTTCGCTCTCTTGAACGCGCTCCGCGCTTGTAAGAAGGACGCGCTGGCGCGCTCTCAAGATCAAAAGCTACAAGCGGCGCTCGCCGCGCGGCAGGCCCCCGAGGCCCTTCCTGTGGCTGATAGCCCGCCGAAAAAGCAGCCGCTGCGCGGCGCGAGTGACCTTTGGAACGCGAGCTAGTCCTCGACGACCCACACGAGTGTGTTGAGGTCGGTTTCGGGGCGTGCGCTCCAGCGGATGGAGGTCACCCGGGTGTTCTCCGGGAGGATGTACACCGTGTGGCCGCCGGCGGTTTCGCCTGGTTGGACGCCGATCTTGTGCGGTGGCCTCGACGACAGGGAGACGGGCGCCTTGGTGACCGTTTCGCCCGTGTTGGTCATGAGGACCAGGTACATGTCCGGCAGCGCGTTGAAGGGCACGGTGCCGATGTTGTTCAGCTCGGTGTGCACCACGACCGAGCGTTCGCCGTCGGCCAGCTTGTAGCCGGCGGCGGTGAACAGGAAGTCGGCCGGGTCGACGACCTCGACCAGTTGGATGGTGAACCGGGCGCCCTCCAGGCCCTCGGTCTCCAGGGTGCTGCCGATCTTGCCGGTGCGGGACCTGGGGGCGGGGGCCTGTTCGCCGCGGGCCCAGTTCGACGTGCCGGGGACGCCCCACGTGCTCTGGGGCTCCTGGACGGGCAGAGGACCCGACTGCACGGGTGTCGGTCCCGAGTGCACGGGCGTCGGGCCGGACTGGGCCGGGAACGGGCCGCTCGGCGGGCCCTGGCGGTAGGGGCCCGAGACGGTGCCGGGCTGGGGCGGGGGCGGGTACGGGCCGCTGGGGGTGCCGCGGGCGGCGCCGGCGGGGCCGTTGTAGTTGCCCCAGGCCACGCTGTTGGCGAGGGCCTTGCGGATGCCGTTGGGGTCGCACTCGACGCCCACCAGCAGCGGCAGGCCGCTGCCGGAGAGCGTGATCAGGCGGGTCGCGGCTTCCCGGGGGTCCATCCCCAGCCGGGCCGCGATCTCGTGCACGGCGGCGCGCCCCATCTCGGCGAGCATGGCCAGGAGACGGGCGTCGACGGGATCCGGCGCTACCACACGGGGAACGCTACCCGGCCGGCAAGATCTCCGCGCCATCGCCCCGCCGCCGGTCACCGGATCGACCCATCGGGACCGGTTCGCGACTCGCGCGGCGGGGGTGCGGGCGGTCGTCGGTCCGGTGCGCGAAAATCGGGGCCGGCGGAGGGGCTCGGGCAGGCGTCGGGATGTAGGGTCGAGGCAGTCTTGCCCGTGCCTTCCCACCGGGCAGTCCCGATCTTCGAGGAGGCATGGTGGCGGACTCGTTTGTGCACCTCCACGTGCACACCGAGTACTCGATGCTCGACGGCGCGGCGAAGCTGAAGGACATGTTCGCCGAGTGCGAGCGCCTCGGCATGACCGCCGCCGCCATCACCGACCACGGCAACATGTACGGCGCCTACGACTTCTACAAGCAGGCGACGGCGGCCGGCATCAAGCCCGTGGTCGGGATCGAGGCCTACATGGCGCCCGACTCCCGGTTCAACAAGAAGCGCGTGCTGTGGGGCGACCCCGGCCAGAAGGCCGACGACGTCTCCGCCAGCGGCGCGTACACGCACCAGACGATCTGGGCCCGGAACAACGAGGGCCTGCACAACCTGATGAAGCTGTCCAGCCGCGCCTCCACCGAGGGCCAGCTGGGCAAGTGGCCGCGCATGGACGCCGAGCTGGTCGCCGAGCACTCCGCGGGCCTGATGGCCACCACCGGCTGCCCGTCCGGCGAGGTGCAGACCCGGCTGCGGCTCGGCCACGAGAAGGAGGCGCTGGAGGCCGCCGCCAAGTGGCGCGACATCTACGGCGCGGACAACTTCTTCGTCGAACTCATGGACCACGGCATCGAGATCGAGAGCCGGGTCCGCGGCGGCCTGCTGGAGATCGCCAAGAAGCTTTCCATCCCGTTCGTGGTGACCAACGACAGCCACTACACCTTCGCCGAGGACCGCGAGGCGCACGACGCGCTGCTGTGCGTGCAGACCGGCAAGACCCTCCAGGACCCGACCCGGTTCAAGTTCGACGGCTCGGGCTACTACCTGAAGTCGCCCGCGGAGATGCGCGCGATCGACTCCTCCGACGCCTGGCAGGAGGGGTGCCGCAACACCCTGCTGGTGGCCGAGAAGGTCGACACCACCGGCATGTTCGCGTTCCAGAACCTCATGCCGCGCTACCCGGTCCCCGAGGGCATGACGGAGGCCGACTACTTCCGCGAGCAGGTCTGGGAGGGGATGCGCCGCCGGTTCCCGGACGGCGTGGACGAGGTCCACCGCAAGCAGGTGGAGTTCGAGATCGGCGTCATCCTGCAGATGGGGTTCCCCTCGTACTTCCTGGTCGTGGCGGACTTCATCAACTGGGCCAAGGAGAACGGCATCCGGGTCGGCCCGGGTCGTGGTTCCGCCGCGGGCGCGCTGATCGCGTACGCGATGGGCATCACCGACCTGGACCCGCTGGCGCACGGCCTGATCTTCGAGCGGTTCCTCAACCCCGACCGCGTGTCGCCGCCCGACATCGACATCGACTTCGACGAGCGCCGGCGCGGTGACGTGATCCGGTACGTCACCGAGAAGTGGGGCCAGGACAAGGTCGCCCAGGTGATCACGTTCGGCACCATCAAGGCGAAGGCGGCCATCAAGGACTCCGCCCGCGTCCTGTACGGCCAGCCCGGCTACGCGGTGGCCGACCGCATCTCCAAGGCCATGCCGCCCGCGGTGATGGGCAAGGACATCCCGCTGTCCGGCGTGTTCGACCCGTCGCACAAGCGGTACTCCGAGGCCGCCGAGGTCCGCGCGCTGTACGAGACCGACCCGCAGGTCAAGGAGATCATCGACACCGGCCGCGGCCTGGAGGGTCTGATCCGCAACGCCGGCGTGCACGCCTGCGCCGTGATCATGTCCGCGGAACCGCTGATGGACCACATCCCGGTGTGGATGCGCCCGCAGGACGGGTCGATCATCACCCAGTTCGACTACCCGACGTGCGAGACGCTCGGCCTGCTCAAGATGGACTTCCTGGGCCTGAGCAACCTCACCACCATCGACGACGCCCTGAAGAACATCAAGCTCAACGGCAAGGGCGACGTCGACATCACCAAGGTCCCGCTGGACGACAAGAGGACCTACGAGCTGCTGGGCCGCGGCGACACCCTGGGCGTGTTCCAGCTCGACGGTGGCGCCCTGCGCGACCTGCTGCGCTTGATGCGGCCGGACAACTTCGAGGACGTCTCCGCCGTCATCGCCCTGTACCGGCCGGGTCCGATGGGCGCGAACTCGCACACGAACTACGCGCTGCGCAAGAACAAGCAGCAGGAGATCGTGCCCATCCACAAGGAACTCGAAGAGCCGCTGGCCGAGATCCTGGACACGACCTACGGCCTGATCGTCTACCAGGAGCAGGTCATGGCGATCGCGCGGAAGGTCGCGGGCTACTCGCTGGCCCAAGCGGACCTGCTCCGCCGCGCGATGGGCAAGAAGAAGAAGGAGATCCTCGACAAGGAGTTCGAGGGCTTCGAGAAGGGCATGCTGGACAACGGCTACACGCCCGAGGCCATCAAGACGCTGTGGGACATCCTGGTCCCGTTCGCCGACTACGCGTTCAACAAGGCGCACTCCGCCGCCTACGGCCTGATCGCGTACTGGACCGCCTACCTGAAGGCGAACTTCCCCGGCGAGTACATGGCCGCCCTGCTCACTACGAACTCGGACAACAAGGACAAGTCGGCGATCTACCTCGCCGAGTGCCGGCGCATGGGCATCACCGTGCTGCCGCCGGACGTCAACGAGTCGGAGCGCGAGTTCGTCGCGGTCGGCGACGACATCCGCTTCGGCCTGGGCGCGATCCGCAACGTCGGCGCGAACGTCGTCGAGGCGATCATCAAGGCGCGCAAGGAGAAGGGGAAGTTCGCCGACTTCTCCGACTTCCTGCGCAAGGTCGACGCCACGGTCTGCAACAAGAAGGTCGTGGAATCCCTGATCAAGGCCGGCGCGTTCGACTCGCTGGGCCACCCGCGCAAGGGCCTGCACATGATCCACGTCGAAGCGGTCGACGCGATCATGGTCACCAAGAAGGAAGAGGCCCGGGGCCAGTTCGACCTGTTCGGCGACGGCGGCGGCGACGACGGCGTGGGCAGCGCCTTCGACGTGAAGATCCCCGACGAGCAGTGGGAGCCCAAGCACCAGCTCACGCTGGAGCGCGAGATGCTGGGCCTGTACGTGTCCGGCCACCCGCTCAACGGGGTCGAGCAGGTGCTGGAGTCCTATTCGGACGCTTCGATCGCCCGGATCCTGGAAGGCGACGTGCCGGACGGCACCCAGGTCACGCTGGGCGGCATCCTGGCGTCGGTGACGCGGCGGGTGAACAAGAACGGCGAGCCGTGGGCGTCGGCGCAGTTGGAGGACCTCGCCGGTGGCATCGAGGTGCTGTTCTTCCCGAAGAGCTACATGGTGCACGGCATGTCGGTCGCGGAGGACGCGATCGTGCTGGTCAAGGCCCGGGTGGCGAAGCGGGAGGACCGGATCTCGCTGATCGCCAACGACCTGGTGGTGCCGGACCTGTCCGAGCTGGGCGCGCAGGCGTTGCGGCTGAAGGTCCAGGCGTCGCGGTGCGATCCGAAGCTGGTGACGTCGTTGAAGGAAGTGTTGAGGGCGCATCCGGGGACGACGGAGGTGCACTTGAACCTGATCATCAACGCGAGCCGGAACACGGTGCTGAAGCTGGACGACGCGCTGCGGGTCAGCCCGACGCCGTCGTTGATGGGCGACTTGAAGGCGCTGCTGGGACCCGGCTGCCTGGGCTGACGCCCGCGCTCATGAGCTTTGCGCGGGCGGGCGGCGCTCCACCGGGTGCTGGACTTCCACCTGCGCACCGGGACGCACGAGACTGCCCTGGCTGTCGCCGAGCGGCTCGGTGACGGCGACGCCCGGGCGTGCACGCACCGCCTCATCAGCACCGCCTGCTTCCGGCCGGCGCGCCGCACCGAGGCCATCGCGCACCTCCAACACGCACTCACACTGGGCCAGGAACTCGGCGACCCGGCGTGCCCGGCACGAGCCTCGCCGAACTTGATCAGCCGAGCCGCTAGGCCGTTCGAGTGACATTGCGACGAAGTGGGCACTCCCCGAACTCCACGCGCGTTGAGTAAACAGAGTTAACTCAACGGAAGGGTTGCACCATGGGGGAGACTGCGACGGGTCCGCTGATCATCGGCGAGGAGTACTTCGAGGACCCGCACAGCGTGCACGCGCGCCTTCGCGAGGAGTCCGCCGCGACGCGGATCGTGTTGCCGCGCGGCCTCCGGGTCTGGCTGGTCACCCGTTACGAGGAGGCCCGCTTCGTGCTGGCCGACCCGCGCTTCGCCAAGGACCACGCCCGGACCAACGAGCTGGCCGCGCGGCACTGGACGGGCGAGGGCGACCCGGTGATGTTCGACCAGTCCCTGGTCCGGCACATGCTCAACACCGACCCGCCCAACCACACCCGGCTGCGCAAGCTGGTCACCAAGGCGTTCACGCCCAAGCGGGTCGAGGCGCTGCGCCCGCGCATCCAGGAGATCACCGACGAACTCCTCGACGCCGCCGGCCAGGGCGAGGTGGACCTGGTCGAGGCGCTCGCGTTCCCGTTGCCCATCACGGTGATCTGCGAGCTGCTCAACGTCCCGATGGACCAGCGGGACGACTTCCGCCGCTGGTCGAACATCCTCGTCGCGGGCAACCAGCCGGAACTGATGCACGAGGCCGGCGCCGCGATGGCGGGCTTCCTCGCGGGCCTGGTCGCCGACAAGCGGGCCGACCCGGGCGACGACTTCTTCTCCGCCCTGGTGCACGCCACCGAGGACGACGACCGGCTGGACGAGGTCGAGCTGATCTCCATGGCGTTCCTGCTGCTGGTCGCGGGCCACGAGACGACCGTCAACCTGATCGCCAACGGCGTGTTCAACCTGCTGCGCCACCCCGACCAGCTGGAGAAGCTGCGGGCCGACCGGTCCCTGCTGCCCGGCGCGATCGAGGAGTTCCTGCGCTACGAGGGGCCGGTCAACCAGGCGACCTTCCGCTTCACCACGGAGGACGTGCAGGTCGGCGACGTGCTCATCCCGGAGGGCCACTTCGTGCTGGTGTCGCTGGTCGCGGCCAACCGGGACGGGTCGCGGTTCCCCGACGCGGACACCTTCGACATCACCCGGCCGGCGGGCGGGCACCTCGCGTTCGGGCACGGCGTGCACTACTGCCTGGGCGCGCCGCTGGCCCGGCTGGAGGGCGAGATCGCCGTGGGCTCGCTGCTGGACCGGTTCGACATCGGCCTGGCCGCCGAGCCGGACACCCTGCGGTGGCGCGAGAGCACGCTGATGCGGGGCCTGTACTCGCTGCCGGTTAGCCTCTCGGACCGTGGAGCGCACTGAGCTGCTGAAGTTGGACCAGGCGCACGTCTGGCACCCGTACGCCCCGATGCCGGGCACCCACCAGCCGCTGGTCGTCGACTCGGCGGAGGGTGTCCGGCTCCGGCTGGACGACGGCCGCGAGCTGGTCGACGGCATGTCGTCGTGGTGGGCGGCGATCCACGGCTACCGGCACCCGGTGCTCGACGCCGCCGTCCGCGACCAGCTCGGCCGGATGAGCCACGTGATGTTCGGCGGGCTGACCCACGAACCCGCCGTCGCGCTGGTGAAGAAGCTGGTCGACATCACGCCCGAGCCGCTGGAGCACGTGTTCCTGTGCGACTCGGGCTCGGTGTCGGTCGAGGTCGCGGTCAAGATGTGCCTGCAGTACTGGCGGTCGCGGGGGCGTCCGGAGAAGCGGCGGCTGCTGACCTGGCGCGGCGGCTACCACGGGGACACGTTCCAGCCGATGTCCGTGTGCGACCCCGAGGGCGGTATGCACGCGCTGTGGCGGGGCGTGCTGCCCGACCAGGTCTTCGCCGGCCCGCCGCCGCGCGACCTGGAGACCGCGTACGTCGAGGAGTTGGCGCGGCTGATCGAGGAGCACGCCGGCGAACTGGCCGCCGTGATCGTCGAACCGGTGGTGCAGGGCGCGGGCGGCATGCGCTTCCACGACCCGCGCTACCTGCACGTGCTGCGCGAGCTGACCCTGGCGCACGACGTGCTGCTGGTCTTCGACGAGATCGCCACCGGGTTCGGCCGGACCGGCGAGCTGTTCGCCGCCGACCACGCGGGGATCAGCCCGGACGTGATGTGCGTCGGCAAGGCCCTGACCGGTGGTTACCTGTCCATGGCGGCCACTTTGTGCACGGCTCGGGTGGCGGACGGGATCTCGCGCGGCGAGGTGCCGGTGCTGGCCCACGGGCCGACGTTCATGGGCAACCCACTGGCGTCGGCGGTCGCTTCGGCGTCGATCGACTTGCTGCTGTCCCGTGACTGGCGGGCCGAGGTGGCGAGTATCGAGGCGGGTCTGAAGACCGGACTGGCGAATGCGCCCGGTGAGGTGCGGGTGCTGGGCGCGATCGGCGTTGTGCAGCTTGATCACCCGGTGGACATGGCGGCGGCAACGGCGGCGGCAGTTGATCACGGTGTCTGGCTGCGGCCGTTCCGGGACTTGATCTACACCATGCCGCCGTTCATCAGCACTCCCGATGACGTGGCGACGATCTCGGCGGCCGTGGTGGCAGCCGCCGAGGCTGCGTCGAATTGACCTGCCTCCGGCAGGTCGGCTCGGCCGCCTGGAGGTCGGCCCATCGTGCCGCCTTTTCGGCCGTTCGCGCTTTTCGACCGACCGAAAAGGCGGCGCGACAGGCCGACGCGGCCGAGCGTCACATGCGCAGCAGGGTTGAGCCCCACACGAGGAGCAGGAAGCTGTAGCCGACCAGGACCCACCCGAAACCGGTCTCGGTCGGCCCCTTCTCGCGCTTGAACAGCTTCGCGCCCAGCGCCAGCAGCAGGACCCCGACGACGAACACCGCCGGGATCACCACCACGCCGTACGCGCCCGCGTAGACACCGGCCCAGTAGTCGGTGGGCAGCACGACGTCGTTGGCGAACCCGCTGGGGATGCACAGCAACGCCACCGCGCCCCACACCCCGGCGACCCGCTTCAGGCGCTTCTGGGTGGCGGGCCGCGCGTTGTCGTGGTTGATCAGCAGCACGCCGATCGCCGCGAACGCCCCGCCCGCGAACAGCCAGCCCGCCACCGTGGACACGACGGGGACCCGGCCGACGACCCTGCCCACGGCCGGGATCACCGCGCCCCACATCAGGAAGTGACCGCCGACGGCCGCGAACGTGCCGCCGACGATCACCCCGGTCTGCTGCGCCTTGCTCAAGCGCTGGAACCAGTTCTTGGGCTTGGGCGTCGCGTCGGCGGTCTTCGAGTCGGTGGACTTCGCGTCGGGCTTGGCGGTGGCCTTGCGGCTCCGGTTGGACCTGTTCTTCGCCATCAGACCCGGATGGCTTCGGCCAACTGGGTGTTCGTGGGCTCGACCAGGACCGTGCCGTCGGGCAGCACGACCACCGGGATGTTCTTGCGCCCGCCCGCGATCTCGATCGCCTTGTCCCGGGCGGCGTCGTCGTGCTCGACGTCGACGTCGGTGAAGGGCACTTCGTGCTCCCGCAGCCACGCCTTCGCCCGGCGGCAGTCGCCGCACCAGTCCGCACCATAGAGAACGATCTCAGCCATGAGGGTGAGCGTAGAACGCTGCCGGTCGTCACGGTGCGTGCAGTCGTAGGGTGAGCACCCGTGAGCGTCCTCGTGATCACCGGTACCGGCACCGAGGTCGGCAAGACGGTGACCGTCGCCGCCCTGGCCGCCCTCGCGGTCGCCGACGGGCGCCGGGTCGCCGTGCTTAAGCCCGCGCAGACCGGGGTCGCCGACGGTGAGCCCGGTGACCTGGCCGAGGTGGTCCGCCTGGCGGGCCCCGTCACCACCCGTGAGCTGCGGCGATACCCCGAGCCCCTGGCGCCGGCGACGGCCGCGCGGCGGGCCGGGTTGCCCGGCGTGCACCCGAGCGAGGTCGCCGCGGCGGCCGTCGAGCTGGACGAGTCGCACGACCTGGTCCTGGTCGAGGGCGCGGGCGGGCTGCTGGTGCGGTTCGACGACGAGGGCACGACCATCGCCGACGCCGCCTGGGCGCTCAACGCACCCGTGCTCGTCGTCGCGCAGGCCGGCCTGGGCACCCTGAACGCGACCGCGTTGACCGCCGAGGCCCTGCTGCGCCGCGGCCTGGAGTCGGTGGGCGTGGTGGTCGGGCGGTGGCCCGCGGCGCCGGACCTGGCGGCCCGGTGCAACCTGGTCGACCTGCCCGAGGCGGCCGGCGCGCCGCTGCTGGGCGTGCTGCCCGATGGCGCGGCCGGGCTGGGGCGCGACGAGTTCCTGGCCGTCGCGCGCGAGGGGCTGTCGCCGTGGTTCGGCGGCACGTTCGACCCGGAGAAGTTCGCCGCGCCACACGTTTGTTGACCGTGTCAGTGACGTACGTCGCTGGGTAGGGGGCGCGGGTGTGCGGCAGACTGACCGCCGGACCACCGCCGGACGACCCCTGGGAGAACCACCGTGACCGCAGCCCCCGAACAGGTCGATGTCCTCGGCGTTGCCCGTGAGCAGGTGCTGGAGCGCGGTGTCGGCCTGTCCGAGGAGCAGGTGCTCGCCGTGCTCTCCCTCGACGACGACCGCATCCCCGAGCTGCTGGAGCTGGCCCACCAGGTCCGGATGCGCTGGTGCGGACCGGAGGTCGAGGTCGAGGGCATCGTGTCGCTCAAGACGGGCGGCTGCCCCGAGGACTGCCACTTCTGCTCGCAGTCCGGGCAGTTCCCGTCCCCGGTGCGCTCGGCGTGGCTGGACATCCCCGGCCTGGTGCGCGCGGCCCGCCAGACCCGCGACACCGGCGCGACCGAGTTCTGCATCGTGGCCGCCGTGCGCGGCCCGGACAAGCGGCTGCTCTCGCAGGTCCGCGACGGCATCAAGGCCATCCGCGAGGACGGCAACGACATCCAGATCGCGTGCTCGCTGGGGATGCTGACCCAGGAGCAGGTGGACGAGTTGGTCGAGATGGGTGTCCACCGCTACAACCACAACCTCGAAACCGCCCGCTCGCACTTCCCGAACGTCGTCACCACCCACTCCTGGGAGGAGCGGTGGGACACGCTGAAGATGGTGCGCGAGGCGGGCATGGAGGTGTGCTGCGGCGGCATCATCGGCATGGGCGAGACGCTGGAGCAGCGCGCGGAGTTCGCCGTGCAGCTCGCCGCGCTGGAGCCGGACGAGGTGCCGCTGAACTTCCTCATCCCCAACCCGGGCACGCCCTACGAGAACTACCCGGTGGTCGAGGGCACCGAGGCGCTCAAGACCGTCGGCGCGTTCCGGCTGGCCCTGCCGCGCACGATCCTGCGCTTCGCGGGCGGCCGTGAGCTGACCTTCGGCGACCTGGGCGCCAAGCAGGGCATGCTCGGCGGCGTCAACGCGATCATCGTGGGCAACTACCTGACCAACCTGGGCCGCCCGGCGCAGGAGGACCTGGACATGCTGGAAGAGCTGTCCATGCCGATCAAGGAACTGAGCAAGACGCTGTGATGACGGCCGTGTATTGCGGGTACTGCGGCAAGGGCCTCGAGGAGGTCGACCACGCCGCGTGCACGAAGCGCCTGCGCGTGATCGACCCGCCCCGGTTCTGCTCGGCGTGCGCCCGGCGCATGGTCGTGCAGGTGACGCCGTCGGGGTGGACCGCCACCTGCAGCCGGCACGGGGAGATCAGCTCCTCGGCTTGACCCGGCCATCACGAGGGTTGTACGCACGCGCGGTAACCTCCCCTGCGTCGGTTCATCGGGGCAGGGGAGGCGTGCGTGGTGGCGGAACAACCGGTGGACGAACGCGCCGCCCCCGTGCGCGTGCCGCCCGTCTTCGTCTACCGCTACCTGCCCCCACGTCCCCGGGTCGTGGTGAAGCGCGACCTGCTGCCCGGCTTCGCCGTGCTGTCCACGATCGCCCTGCTGGGCCTGCCCGCCGGCTGGCTGTGGGCGCGGATCGCGCCGCCGCAGAACGTGGTCGTGGCACAGGACGGCGCCCTGGTGCCGGTGACCGGGGAGAGCTACCACCGGCTGGACGGCTTGATGCTGTTCGTGCTGATCGGCCTGGGGGCGGGGCTGCTGACCGGGATCGCGGTGTGGCTGCTCCGGGAGCGCCGGGGCCCCGTGGTGATGCTGGCGGCCACGGGTGGCGGCGCGTTGGCGGCGTACCTGGGGCAGCGGACCGGGGTCGGGTCGGCGGCGAGCCGTTACGCGATCGAGAACCCGCCGAAGGTGGGGGACATGATCGCCCTCGCGCCGGTGTTGGAGACCTGGTGGGGCGTGCTGGCGTGGCCGTTGGGGACGGCGCTGGCTTATGGCTGTCTGGCCGCGTGGAACGGCTTGGACGACTTGGGTCGCCGTCTCGGTTAGATCGTGTAGTGGTCGTCCCGGACGTCCGTGACGAACATGTGGCCGGGCGCGTGCGTGATCGCGAACGGCGGCTTGGACGCCATCACGGCCGCTTGAGGTGTCACGCCACATGCCCAGAACACCGGCACATCGCCCGGTTCCGGCGTGGTGGGGTCGCCGAAGTCGGGGTGGTCGAGGTCCTTGATCCCCAGGTCGCGGGGGTTGCCCGCGTGCACGGGGGCTCCGTGCACGGCGGGCATCCGGGCGGTCGTGGCGTGGGCGGTGTGGACCTGGTCGACGGGGACGTAGCGCATGCTGACGACCAGGGGGCCGTGGATCCGCCCGGCCGGGCGGCATTCGCGGTCCGTGACGTACATCGGGACGTTGCGGCCCTGGTCGACGTACCGGAGGGGGACGCCGGCCCGGCGCAGGGCTGACTCGAAGGTGAAGCTGCAGCCGATCAGGAACGCCACCAGGTCGTCGCGCCAGTGGTCGGTGGCGTCCGTGGGTTCGACTTTCAGCTCGCCGTGCTCCCAGATCCGGTAGCGGGGGATGTCCCGGGCCAGGTCGGCGTGCTCGGCGAGGACCGTGGTCCGGACGCCGGGATCGGTGACGTCCAGGACCGGGCAGGGTTTCGGGTTGCGCTGGGCGAACAGGAGCACGTCGTAGGCCCAGTCCCGGGGGACGGCGATCAGGTTGGCCTGCGCGTAGCCCGGGGCGAGTCCGGCGGTGGGGCCGTGGGCCGTGCGGCGGACCTCCTCGGGTGTCATGCGAGTTCCTTTCCGAGGGTTTCCGGCAGGCCGAGCAGGGCCAGCACGGCGATGCCGTACGCGACCGCCCCGAACACCATCGCGCCGCCGACACCCATGGTGCTCGCCATGAACCCGACCAGCGCGGGGAACAACGCGCCGACCGCGCGGCCGAAGTTGTAGGTGAAGCCCTGGCCGGTGCCGCGCAGGGCGGTCGGGTACAGCTCGGCGAGGAACGAGCCGAAGCCGCTGAAGATCGCGGACATGCAGAACCCGAGCGGGAAGCCGAGGAACAGGATGACGGTGTTCGCGCCTTCGGGGATCTGGGTGTAGAGGACGATCAGGACGGCGGACAGGAAGGCGAACAGCGCGAAGGTCTTCTTGCGGCCCAGCCGGTCGGTCAGGTAGCCGCCGGTGACGTAGCCGATGAACGCGCCGGTGATCAGGAACGCCAGGTAGCCGCCGGTGCCGATGACGGTGAGGTCGCGTTCCTTCTTGAGGTAGGTGGGCAGCCAGGTGGCGAGGGTGTAGTAGCCGCCTTGGACGCCGGTGGCGAGGAGGGCGGCGAAGAAGGTGGTCTTGAGGGTGCCGGGCTTGAAGATGGCGGTGAAGGAGCCCTTGTCCTTGGTGGTCTGGCGGCGTTCGGTGACCTGCGGGGCGTCTTCGACGTTGCGGCGGAGGTAGATGATCAGGACGGCGGGGAGGGCGCCGGTCCAGAACAGGACGCGCCAGGCGATGTCCTGGGGGAACAGGTTGAAGACGAGCGTGTAGACGACGACGGCGAGCCCCCAGCCGACCGCCCAGCTGCTCTGCACGAACGCGACGGCCCGGCCGCGGTAGCGGGGTTTGCAGTACTCGGCGACGAGGATCGCGCCCGCCGCCCACTCGCCGCCGAAGCCGAGTCCTTGGAGGGCGCGGAAGACCAGGAGGGTTTCGTAGCTGGTGGCGAAGCCGCAGAGGACGGTGAAGACCGCGTAGGTGATGACGGTGATCATCAGGGTGCGGACGCGGCCGATGCGGTCGGCCATGATGCCCGCGATGACGCCGCCGAGGGCGCTGACCAGGAGGGTGACGGTGGTCAGGAGGCCGGCCTGGCCGGTGGAGATGCCGAAGTAGGCGGTGATGGCGACGAGGCTGAGGGGGAGGACCTGGAAGTCGTAGGAGTCCAGGCCCCAGCCCCCGGCGGCGCCGACGAAGGCCCGCTTGCCCTTGGTGCCGAGGGTCCGGAACCAGGCGAAGGCACCGGTGTCGGTGGCGCTGTTGTCGCTGGTCCCGCTGTCGGTGGCGCTGCTGTTGGTGCCGGCTGGGTCCGTTGGGGCGGTGTGGCTGGTCATGTCGACTCTCACCTCGCAGGCTCGGGTGTGCTCCGGGGTGTGCGCTGGCCCACACGCTAGAGGATTGTTGAACAATCCCACTAGGGGGCAATAGGATTAATCAACACGCGAACACTCGGCCGCAACCCAGGGCAGGGCTCGGCCTGGGTGAGTAGGGCACAGCGGCGCGGGGCCTGCGTGGCTTGGCCTGGCGCGGCGGGGCTTGGCTTTGGCGCGGGCAGCGCGGCGCGGGCTAGCGCGGCGCGGGCGTGGCGTCAGCGTGGCGGAGTCCGGTCGCGCGGCGGGCCGGCTGCGGTGGGTCAGTTGCGGTGGGGGAGGTGGCCCAGTTCGGCCAGAGGGGCTGGGACCGCGTGGAGAGCGGCGATGATGCCGGCCTCCCGGTGCATCGCCCGCCGCACCATCCGCAGCCGCCGCGCCTCCGACCGCTCCTCCAACAACCGCTGCCGGTCCTCCAACGTCAACAGGCAGTCGTTCGCCAGCGAGTACGCCAGCGCCTCACCCTCCGCCGCCACCACCGGGTCGTCCTCGAACGCCGCCCGCCGGTACCGGCTGAACGCCGCCCGCGCCCGCTCCTCCAGCAACGGCAGCATCTCCGCCACCTCCGGCGGCGACGCCACGTCCGCCACCCACTCCACCGTCCCCATCAGGTACGGCGCGCTCTCCGTGTCCACCGACACCAGCCGGAACCGCCGCCCGCCCCGGCACGACAGGTCGAAACGCCCGTCCGGCAACGGCTTCGCGTCGTGCAGCAGCGCCTCGCACCCCACCGTGTGCAGCGCGGTCGCGTTTCCCGGACCGACCTCCCAGCCCTGGCGGATCGCGACCACGCCGAAGCTCTGGTTCGGCAACTGCCCCGTCACCAGGTCCACGGTCAACTGCCGGTACCTGGGCTCGAACACGTGCAGCGGCAGCGACGTTCCCGGCAGCAGCACGGTGCCCAGGGGGAACAGCGGGAGCGTCGTCGTCACATGCCCAAACTACGGCCGGCCGGTGGCCGCAGCACGGCGAACGGATCGGTGACCCGCATCTCCCGCGACACGAACCGGAACAGCGCCGCCGGCCGCCCACCCGACGGACCTACCGGCGCGACCCCGCCCGTCGGCTCCAGCAGTCCGCGCCGGGACAGCACGCGTTGCAGGTTGGTCGCCGACACCTTGTACCCCAGCGCCGCCGAGTACAGCGACCGCAGCGCCGAGATGGTGAACGACGGCGGCGCGAGGGCGAAGCCCAGGTTCGTGTAGGACAGTTTGGACGCCAGCCGGTGCCGCGCCCGCAGGATGATCGCCTCGTGGTCGAACGCCGTCGCGGGCAGGGCGTCCACGGGGTGCCACGCGGTGTCCGAAGGCACCACCGGGTCCGTGTCGGACGGCACCAGGCCCAGGAACGCCGTGGCCACCACGCGCGGCCCGGGCACCCGCGTCGGCGCGCTGAAAACGGCGAGCTGCTCCACGTGGGAGAGCTGTCTCACGTCCACCTTCTCCGCGAGCTGGCGGCGGATCGACGCCTCCACGTCCTCGTCGGCGCCGAGCCCGCCACCGGGCAGTGACCAGCGGTGAGCGTGCGGTTCCCGCGCGCGCTCCCACAGCATGACCTGGAGTGATCCGTCTCTCACCTGGAGCACTGCGGCCAGTACCTCATGTCCCGCGAGACCCACTTGGCTGATACTATCGGCCACGTTTTCGCCCGGAAGGCGAAAACCTGGCACAAGGAGGATCACGATGGTCGCTACCGCCTACGTGGAGCGAACCGCCGACGGTGCGTACGACGGCATCGCGCCGGACGCCGCGTGGCGGGACGAGGTGCTGGAACTGGCGCGCAAGCAGGACGCCGTGATCCTCGCGCACAACTACCAGCTCCCCGAGATCCAGGACATCGCCCACCACACCGGCGACTCGCTGGCGCTCAGCCGCATCGCGGCCGCGAGCGACGCGTCGACCATCGTGTTCTGCGGCGTGCACTTCATGGCCGAGACCGCGAAGATCCTGGCCCCGCACAAGACCGTCCTCATCCCGGACGAGCGCGCCGGCTGCTCGCTGGCCGACTCGATCACCGGCGAGCAGCTGCGCGCCTGGAAGGCCGAGCACCCGGGCGCGGTCGTGGTGTCCTACGTGAACACGACCGCCGAGGTGAAGGCGGAGACCGACATCTGCTGCACGTCCTCGAACGCGGTGGACGTCGTGCGGTCCATCCCGGCCGACCGCGAGGTCCTGTTCCTGCCCGACCAGTTCCTCGGCGCGCACGTCAAGCGCGAGACCGGCCGGGACAACCTGCACATCTGGGCGGGCGAGTGCCACGTCCACGCGGGCATCAACGGCCCCGAGCTGGCCGAGCGCGCGGCGGCGAACCCGGACGCGGACCTGTTCATCCACCCGGAGTGCGGCTGCGCCACCTCGGCGCTGTACCTGGCGGGCGAGGGCACCGTCCCGGCGGAGAAGGTCAAGATCCTCTCGACCGGCGACATGATCACCGCCGCCCGCCGCACGAGCGCGAAGTCGGTGCTGGTGGCGACCGAGGTCGGCATGCTGCACCAGCTGCGCCGCGCCGCGCCGGAGATCGACTTCCGCGCGGTGAACGACCGGGCCTCGTGCCGGTACATGAAGATGATCACCCCGGCGGCCCTCCTGCGCTGCCTGCGCGAGGGCAAGGACGAGGTGTTCGTCGACCTCGACACCGCCGAGCGCGCGCAGGGCGCCGTGCAGCGGATGATCGAGATCGGGCAGCCCGGCGGCGGCGAGTGACCACCCCGGTGTGGGAGGCGCGGGCCGACCTCGTGGTGGTCGGCACGGGCGTCGCGGGGCTGACGGCCGCGTTGCGCGCGCGTGAGCTGGGACTTCGAGTCCTCGTGGTCACCAAGGCCGAGCAGGGTGACGGCAACACCCGGTGGGCGCAGGGCGGCGTGGCCGTCGTGCTGCCCGGTGAGCACGACGAGGGCGACACCGTCGAGGCGCACGTCCGCGACACCCTGGTGGCCGGCGCGGGGTTGTGCGACGAGGACGCCGTGCGGGCGATCATCGCGGGTGGACCGGCGGCCGTGGCGCGGCTTCGTGAACGCGGCGCGGTGTTCGACTCCGGTGTGGACGGTCGGCTCGCGCGGACCCGTGAAGGCGGGCACAGCGCGTTCCGCGTGGTGCACGCCGGCGGCGACGCGACCGGTGCCGAGGTCGAGCGGGCGTTGCTCGCGGCGGCCCGCGACGGTCGGGTCCCCGTGCTGGAGAACCACATCGCGGTGGACGCGGTGCGCACCCCGCTGGGCCAGGTGTGCGGCCTGCTGGTGCTGGACGGCGGCGGTGTGCCGGGTGTGCTGACCGCACCCGCCGTGCTGCTGGCCAGCGGCGGCCTCGGGCAGCTCTACCAGGCGACCTCCAACCCGGAGGTGGCCACCGGCGACGGGCTCGCGCTCGCCCTGCGGGCCGGCGCGGTGGCGGCGGACGTCGAGTTCGTGCAGTTCCACCCGACCGTCCTCTACACCGGGCGCGGCGCGCGCGGCCGGTGCCCGCTGGTCACCGAGGCGGTGCGCGGCGAGGGCGCGGTGCTGGTCGACGCGACCGGCGCGCGCGTGATGCGCGGCGTCCACCCGCTGGAGGACCTGGCGCCGCGCGACGTCGTGGCGGCGGCCATCACCCGGCACATGGCGGGCGGCCCCGGCGGCATCGACGACCACGTCTTCCTTGACGCCACCAGCATCTCCGACTTCGCCCGGCGGTTCCCGACGGTGCACGCGGCGTGCGTCGCGGCGGGGATCGACCCGGCCACCGCCCCCATCCCGGTCGCCCCGGCGGCGCACTTCGCGTGCGGCGGCGTGGTGTCCGATGTGGACGGACGGACCGGGGTGACCGGCCTGTACGCGGCGGGCGAGGTGGCGCGGACGGGGTTGCACGGCGCGAACCGGTTGGCGTCCAACAGCTTGCTCGAAGGTCTGGTGGTCGGCACCCGCGCCGCCGAGGCGGTGGCGAGCGACCTGGCATTGGGCCTGCAGGCGAAGTGCACAGGCACCGCCGAACTACCGGTGGCGCCGGTCGCGGACCGGGACGCGTTGCAGCGCGTCATGAGCCGGTACGCGGCGATCGGGCGGGACGCCGAGGGCCTGGCCGTCGTCGGCTCGGTGCTCGACCTGTCCACTGTGGACCGACGGCTGGACACCCGGGAACTGGTGGAGGACGCGGCGCTCACCGTGGCCGCGCGGGCGCTCATCGCCGCGGCGGCCGAGCGCACCGAGTCCCGCGGCTGCCACGTCCGCACCGACTTCCCGCAGCGGGACGACGTGAACTGGCTGCGCAGCCAGGTCGTCCGGCTCACCCCGTCCGGCCAGCCGGTGCTGGCCGACCCCGTCACGACCGCGAGGACGGTGGCATGACACTCGACATGGACGACGTGCGCCGCGTCATCACGACGGCGCTGGCCGAAGACCTGCGCTACGGCCCGGACGCGACGACGGAGGCCACCGTGCCCGCCGACGCCGTGGCCGTCGCCGAACTGACCCCGCGCAAGGCCGGTGTGCTCGCGGGCATCCCGGTGGCGGTCGCGGTGTTCGAGGAGGTCCTGGACGTCGAGGTGCTGGACCGCGCGCAGGACGGCGACAAGGCGGTGCCCGGCGAGCCCGCGCTGGTCGTGCGGGGGCCTGTGCGCGGGCTGCTGACCGCCGAGCGCACCGCGTTGAACCTGCTGTGCCACCTGTCCGGCATCGCCACGCTCACCGCCGCGTGGGTGGACGAGGTCGAGGGCACCAAGGCGAAGATCCGGGACTCCCGCAAGACCCTCCCGGGCTTGCGGCTGCTGGAGAAGTACGCCGTGCGTTGTGGAGGCGGCGTCAACCACCGGATGGGCCTCGGGGACGCGGTGCTGATCAAGGACAACCACGTCCAAGCCGCGGGTTCGATGCGCGCGGCGATGGCCGCCGTCCGGGCGCATGCGCCGCACCTGGCGTGCGAGGTCGAGGTGGACTCGTTGGCGCAGTTGGACGAGGCCATCGCCGAGGGCGCGGAACTGGTGCTGCTGGACAACTTCAGCGTCGCCGAGTGCGTGGAGGCGGTGCGTCGGGCAGGGGGCGTCGCACTGGAGGCCTCCGGCGGGCTGACCCTGGACGTGGCCCGGGCTTACGCCGAGACCGGCGTGGACTACCTGGCGGTGGGCGGCCTGACCCACTCGGCCCCGGCCCTCGACCTGGGCATGGACCTGCGCTGAGCCGGCCTGAGTTGCGCCGGCCCGCGCTGGGCCGGCCTGCGTTGAGCGGGTCTGCGTTGAGCGGGTCTGGAAGCTGATGGCGGGTGGCGGCCCGGCCCGGTGTGTCGGGGCCGCCACCCGCCGGCTCGCGCGGTGGCGTGGACACCGCCGAGCCGACCTCGGCCGGCGATCCGGCGCGGCGGCG
This sequence comes from Saccharothrix sp., assembly GCF_031180885.1. Taxonomy (GTDB): domain Bacteria; phylum Actinomycetota; class Actinomycetes; order Mycobacteriales; family Pseudonocardiaceae; genus Actinosynnema. Next base: position 30,174 of record NZ_JAPSLK010000051.1, on the reverse strand, counting down.
TGGCCTCCGACCCCCGGTTCCATCGTCCCACGGGGTACCGACAAATCCGGCCGGACGGCCGGCCACTTCCGCGCGCTCGGTGCGGGATCGCCGCTGGGGCCCGGTCAGCGGTTGCTGCGCGGGTCCCGGGGGTTGCGCGGGGTCTTGGGGTCGCGGGGGACGCGGCCCTCCGGGTGTTCGACGTCCACCTGCTCCTTGCGCACGTCGCCGCCGATCCGCTGCTGCTCGGTCACGGCCTCCTTCTCCAGCCGCACCCGCTCGACCGCCTCGGCGTGCTTGTCCACCACCGGCTCCTGCCGGCGCACCGACACCTCGGCCTCCTCGTCCTGGAACGGGCGGCCGCGCTCGGTGCCGTCGGCGGGCTCGCGCACCACGTGCACCTCTTCGTGGGTCACCGGCACGGTGACGCCCCGGTGCTCGGTCACGGTGTGCTTGACCAGCCGCACGCGACCTGCCTCGACGTCCCGGGTGCCGACGTCCAACTGCTCCTCGTAGCGGGTCACCGAGTCGCCCCGGTCCTTCGCGGCGCGGTCGTCGGTGAGCTTGCCCGCCATCGTCTCCCGGCCGCGCGCCTGCTGCTCGCCGCGCAGCTTGTCGTGCTCGCCCGACCGCACCCCGGGGATCATCCCGTAGTACCGGTACAGCTCGTCCTGCTGCTGGTCGGACATGTGCTGGTCCTCGGTGTCGATCCGCGGCGCGTCCTTGACCTGCTGCTTCTCCACCGGGACCACGATGTGGCCCTTGCTGACCGTCGCGTCCTGGATCGGGACGAAGGACTCTTTCATGCCGAACAGGCCGGTGTGCACGGACGCCCACATGGGGCGGCCGTCCCGGTCGTCCAGCCACACCTGCTTGACCGACCCGATCCGCTCACCGTGGGCGTCGAGGACGTCGCAGTCGTACAGCCGGTCCACTTCCGCCTGGTTGATCATGGGTTCACCCTTCGCATGGTCCTGTGCTGCGAAAGCGGGGTTACCCATGATCTGAGCCGACCCACGGCCCCTCACCCGGACGTGGAGCAACATCCTTCGAAAGGGATTCGCGTCCCTCGGAGCGCGGTCAGAGCCGCCGGTTGGCCAACACCGGGAGCGTGCGTCGGGCCTCCTCGACCGCCGCCGCGTCGATGTCGACGACCAGCACTTCCGGCGCGCCGCCCAACTGCCCGACCACCGCGCCCAGCGGCGACGCCACCGTGCTGAACCCCACACCGGTCGGCGCGCCGCCCAGGTCCACCCCGGGATCGGCCTGCCCGCACGCCAGCACCCACGACGTGCAGTCCAGCGCCCGCGCCCGCACCAGCAGCTCCCACTGCTCCCGCTTGCCCGGCCCCGCGCCCCACGACGCGCACAGCAGCACCGCCGCCGCGCCCTGGTCGGCCAGCGCCCGGAACAGCTCCGGGAACCGCACGTCGTAGCAGGTGGCGAGGCCCAGCGTGAGCCCGTCGACCTCGAACACGACCGGCTTGGTCCCCGGCGCGACCGTGCGGGACTCCTCGAACCCGAACGCGTCGTACAGGTGGATCTTGTCGTAGCCCACGTGCAGCCCGCCGCCCGTGACCAGCAGCGTGTTGGCCACCCGGCCGTCCGGCGCGGGCGTGAACATCCCGGCCACCACGACCACGCCGGCCGCGTCCGCGATCTCCCGCACGGCGGTGGCCCACGGCCCGTCCAGCGGCTCCGCGACCGGCCCGAGCGGCACGCCGAACCGGCACATGGTGGCCTCGGGGAACACCGCGACCCGCGCGCCGGCGGCCTGCGCCACACCGGTCCGCACCAGGTCGAGGTTCGCCACCGGGTCGGTGGAGGAGTTGATCTGGCAGAGCGCGACACGCATGGTGCCCACTCTAGGTAGTGTCGGGTCTCGTGCGCTCCCTGTTGCCCCCGCTCGTACTAGTCGCTGCCCTCGCCGCCTCCGCGTGCACGGGGAACACGACACCGAGCGCCGAGGGCACCGCGGACGGCAGCTCGATCGTCCTGGCCGACAGCACCGAGCCGACCACCCTCAACCCGTTGCTGGGCTACGGCCGCGACGGCGTCTCCAAGCTCTACGACGGCCTGGTCGAGCACCGCGCCGACCGCACCCTGCGCCCCAACCTGGCCGCCGACCTGCCGCAGCCCTCCGCCGACGGCCTGACCTGGACCGTCCGGCTGCGCGACGACGTCAAGTTCACCGACGGCACCACGTTCGGCCCGGAGGACGTCGTCGCGACCTACCGCGCGTTGCTCGACCCGGCGCGCGGCGCGACCGAGCGCGGCGCGTTCCCGGTGCTCACCGGGGTCGAGCAGCTCGACGTGCACACCGTGCGGTTCGCGCTGGCCAAGCCGTGGGCGGCGTTCCCGCACCAGTTGGTGCTGGGCGTGCTGCCCAGCGAGGCCCTCGACGGGGTCGCTCTGAAGGACGTCAAACCCATCGGGACCGGCCCGTACAAGCTCGCCGACTGGCGCAAGGGCGACCGGATGGTGCTGGAGTCCAACGCTGCCCACTTCAGCGGCGAGCCCAAGATCCGCAAGCTGACCGTGGTGTTCGTGCCCGACGACAACACCCGCGCCCAGCGCCTCCAGGCGGGCGAGTTCGACGGGGCGGAACTGCCGCCCCGGCTGGCGTCCGGCTTCACCAACACCGGCGGGATGCGCGTGGTCACCCACCGGTCCACGGACTTGCGCGGCATCACCCTGCCCGCGGGCCCGGTGACCGGCGACCCGGCGCTGCGGATGGCGTTGAACCACGCGGTGAACCGCAAGGGCATCGTGGACAACCTGTTGGGTGGCAAGGGTTCCCCGGCCAGCACGCCCATCCCGGACACGCTGCCCGAGTTCCACGACCCGACCGCGGTGTTCGCCTACGACAAGGCCCAGGCCGAACTGCTGCTCGACCAGGCCGGCTGGGTGCGCGGCGCGGACGGCGTGCGGGCGCGCGACGGCGTCCCGGCCCGGTTCACGCTGATGTTCCCGATCGGGGACGTGGTCCGGGCGGACCTGGCCACGGCGTTCGCGGCCGAGGCCAAGGCGGTCGGCGTGGACGTGCAGCTGGCCGGCCTGAGCTGGGAAGCCATCACCCCGCGCCTGGGCGCCGACGCCCTGGTCTACGGCGGCGGCAGCCCGTTCGACCCGGACCTGACCGTCTACCCGGCCCTGCACACCGGCAACCCTTGGGGCTACGCGAACCCGCAGGTGGACGCGTTGCTCGACACCGGGCGGACGCTGCTGGACCCGGCCCAGCGCGCGGCGGCCTACCGGCAGTTGCAGCGGGCCTACCTGGCCGCGCCCGCGATGGTCGTGGTGGCGGCGGTGCAGCACATGTACGTGGTGCGCGAGAACTGGACCGGTTACCAGGAGGTCGTCGACCCGTACACGCACGGTGCCCTGTCTTGGGGACCGTGGTGGAACTTGGAGCGGTGGACACCTCGCTAGGCCGCGCTTCGCGCTGCTGGAGGGACCCGCTTCGCGCTCTTGGACGCGCTTCGCGCTCTCAGGACGTACGCGCCGGCGCGCTCGCAAGATCAAAAGCTACAAGCGGCGCTCGCCGCGCGGCAGGCCCTTCCTGTGGCTGATAGCCCAAAAGGGAGCGCAGGGCGCAAAAGCGGTCGCTGCGCGGCGTAAAGCAAGAGCTAGTCGCCGTCCTGCGGATCGTGTAGACGTGGGATGACATGACTTCGGGGGAGGCGGACGTGATCGACCTGACCGCAGTGCGCGCGGACACGCCGGGCGCGGCCGAGCGGGTCTTCCTCGACTCGGCGGGGTCGTCCCTGCCGCCGCGCCCGGTGCTCGACGAGGTGATCGGCCACCTGCGGCGTGAGGCCGAGATCGGCGGGTATGTCGCCGCCCGTGAGCGTGCCGACGACCTGGAAGCGGGCTACGGGGTCTTCGCCGAGCTGCTGGGTGCGCACCCGGACGAGGTCGCCTTCACCGACAGCGCCACCCGGTCCTGGCTGGCCGCCTTCGACGCCGTCCCGCTCGGCAAGGGCGACCGGGTCCTGGTGACCGAGGTCGAGTACGCGGGCAACGCCATCCCGATCCTGCACCGGGCGCAGGAGGTCGGCGCCGAGGTGCTGACGATCCCGTCAGACGCCGTGGGCCAGGTCGACGTCGAGGCCTTGAAGGACCTGCTGGACGAGCGGGTCAAGCTGGTGTCGCTCGTGCACGCGCCCACCAACGGCGGCCTGGTGAACCCGGTGCGCGAGGTCGCGTCCGCCGCGCACGAGGCGGGGGCCCTGGTGCTGCTGGACGCCTGCCAGTCGATGGGCCAGCTCCCGGTCCGCGCCGACGACCTGGACGTCGACATCATCTCCGCGACCGGCCGCAAGTGGCTGCGCGGCCCACGGGGGACGGGTGTCCTGGTGGTGCGGCGAACGGCGGCCGACCGTCTTCGGCCGCGTCTGGTGGACCTGCACAGCGCCGAGTGGGTCGGCCCGGACGAGGTGGAGCTGCGGTCCGACGCGCGCGTCTACGAACTCTGGGAGACCAGCGTCGCGGACCGCCTGGGCCTTATCGCCGCCGCCCGCTACGCCCTGGACCTGGGCATCGACCAGATCACCGCCGAGGTCCGCGCACGGGCCGAACACCTGCGCACGGGCCTGCGGGCGCTGCCGGGCGTGGAGGTGCGCGACATCGGCGCTGAGCTGTCCGGCATCGTCACGTTCACCGTCGAGGGCCACGACGCGGTGGCGGTGCGGGACCACCTGGCCCGGCACGACGTGGTGGCGACGAGCAGCCACCTGAGTTCCACCCGGATCGACATGACCCGCCGGCGGATCGAGGGCCTGGTCCGGATGTCACCGCACTACTTCGTCTCCCCGGACCAGCTCGACCGCGCGGTGGAGGCCGTCGCCGCCCTCACCTGACCTCAGGTCGGCGTGCAGGACCACGTACTCCACGTCGGCGTGGTGCCGGCCGGTTTCGGTGAAGCCGATGCGGGCGGCCAAGCGGAGGCTGCGCGTGTTCCACGACTGGACCACGATCCGGACCCGGTCGGTCCCTGTGGCGCGCAGGTGGTCCAGGACGGCTGTGCCGAACCGTCGGCCGTGGCCCTGTCCGACCAGGGCCGGGTTCATGCCCACGCCGAGGTCCACCACGCCGGGTTCTTCGGTCAGGCCGGGGACCCGGGCTTCCGCACCGACGCAGAGGAACCCGGCCAGGGTGTCTCCGTCGAGCACGGCCGCGTAGCCCTCTTCCGCCTCGTAGGGACCTTCCTCGGGCCTGGAGTCGTAGACCGACCACTTGCCGGCGTAGCGCCACGTGGTGATGGACAGCGCGTGCTCGGTGGTCAGCGGGGCCACCACGAAGTGCGGGGTCACCTCGTGAGGGTGGCGGAACGGGGTGGGCGCGGGCACGGGGTTTTCCGGGCCCACCCCGTTCGACGGTGTTGGACGCTCGCTTATTTCCGAGCCCCGAACCATCGCGATCGTCCAACAGCGGGAACTAGCAGGTGCGGCCGATGATGCGGGGCACGCAGTCCGAGTAGGACAGGAACAGCTCCACAGCGCTGTCGTTGCGCGAGGTCTGCGTGGCGATCACCGTGTCACGCGGGTAGAAGCCGGGGCTGCTGGACCTGGGGTACATCTCGAACGTGTAGCTCCAGATCTTGTGCACGCCCCACATCCAGTCGCCGATGGTGCCGTCGGTGATGTAGAGGTCGCTGGACTGCTGGGGCGTGTACCCGTTCAGCGACGCCATCCGCCGGCCCAGCGTCGAGAACGCGCTGGCCTGGGTGGAGTCCAGGCCGGGAGCGGTGTCGTTGTAGGTGTAGCCGTACGGCCACAGGATCAGCTCGGAGTAGGTGTGCCAGTCGATGTGCGTCTTGATCTGCTGCACGCCGCCGACCACGCGGGTGTTGACGAAGTCGCGGATGCGGGCGACCTCGGGGGCCGAGAACGCCGACGGGCCGCGATAGGTCTCGCTGGACCCGCTGGTGCTGGACCCGCCGCAGCAGCCCCACTGGTAGCCGAAGTTGCGGTTCGGGTCGGTGCCCACCGCGGTGGAGTTCGGCTGGCGGTTCTTGCGCCACGACCGGAACGTGCCGGTGGCGATGTCGTACTCGACGCCGTCCGGGTTCACCATCGGGATGATCCAGATCTCGCGCGAGTCCACGAGGTTCTTGATCGTCGGGTTGGTGGCGTAGCCGTCGGTGTACTGCTGGATGATCCGCAGGCACATCTCGACGGTCAGGTGCTCCCGGGCGTGCATGTTGCAGGTGAACAGCACCTCGGGCTCGGCCTCGTCCACGGCCGGGTTGTCGCTGATCTTGAGCATCCACAGGTCGCGGTTCTGGTAGGACTTGCCGACCGAGGACAGCCGCACCAGGTTCGGGTGGTCGGTGACCGTCTGGTTCAGCTCGGTGACCATCTCCTGGAAGTTGTGGTAGCCGGTGTAGCCGGACGGGAAGTCCTGGGTGCCCACCTGCGGGTCGGTGAAGTCGACCTTGCCCAGGGACTGGAGCTGGGCGTCGTAGTCGCCCAGGTCCTTGACCCGCAGCCCGGTGGCGCGCAGCGCCCACTGCTGGCGGGGCTCGGCGACGACGGTGAGCTTGTCGCCGTCCTGGCCGAGGACGTCCACCCCGGTCCGGGCGACCCTGGTCCGGGCCTCGGGTGTGCTCGCGGTGACCTCGAAGAGGGCCCGCTCGGGGGTGCTCGTGGTGCTCGACTGCGCCGACCCGGTGTGCAAGGGGAGTACCAGGGCCACGCACGCACCGAGCGCGGCGGCCATCAGGCCGCGCCGCTTGGGTGACATTGCTCCTCCATCATCAGCAGGGTTTGCGACGGAGTGGTGCCTACGCAGCGTGGCGTGGGTGTCACAGATCGGCATAGCCGCCGTTTGTCGGTTCCCCACTCCAGGGGCGGGCTGACAGTTGACGGAATTGGCGACCGCTTACCCTAGGAGCATGCTGAACCGCATAGACCTGCGTGGTCGGGTCCCGTCGCCTGCCGAACTGCGCGCCGCGCTGCCGCGCGCCGAGGTGGACGTGGACGCGGTTCTGCACCATGTGCGGCCCATCGTGGACTCGGTGCGGGAACGCGGCGTCGAGGCCGTGCTGGAGGTCACCGAGCGGTTCGACAAGGTTCGGCCGGAGTTCGTGCGGGTGCCGGCGGCCGAACTGGACCGCGCGCTGGCCGAACTGGACCCGGCGGTGCGCGAGGCGCTGGAGGAGTCCGCCGCGCGCGCCCGCAAGGTGCACGCCGACCAGCGGCGCACCGACACCACGACCCAGGTGGTGCCCGGCGGGACGGTGACCGAGCGCTGGGTGCCGGTCGCCCGCGTCGGCCTGTACGTGCCCGGCGGTCTGGCGGTCTACCCGTCCAGTGTGGTCATGAACGTCGTCCCGGCGCAGACCGCGGGCGTCGAGTCGCTGGTGGTGTGCTCGCCGCCGCAGGCGGAGTTCGGCGGCCTGCCGCACCCGACGATCCTGGCCGCCGCCGCCCTGCTGGGCGTCACCGAGGTGTGGGCGGTCGGCGGCGCGCAGGCGGTGGCGCTGCTGGCGTACGGCGGCGTGGACACCGACGGTGGCGACCTCGCGCCGGTCGACCTGGTGACCGGTCCGGGCAACATCTACCTCACCGCCGCGAAGCGCCTGCTGCGCGGCCTGATCGGCATCGACTCCGAAGCCGGTCCCACTGAGATCGCGATCCTGGCCGACGAGACGGCCGACCCGGTGCACGTGGCCGCCGACCTGATCAGCCAGGCCGAGCACGACACGCTCGCGGCGAGCGTCCTGGTGACCACGTCGGAGGCGCTGGCCGACGCCGTGGACGCCGAGCTGGAGCGCCAGGTCGGCGCGACCAAGCACGCCGAGCGCATCCGGACCGCGTTGCGCGGCAAGCAGTCCGGCACGGTTCTGGTGTCCACTGTGGACGATGGGTTGACCGTGGTGAACGCCTACGCCGCCGAGCACCTGGAGATCCAGACCGACCGGGCGCGCGAGGTCGCCGCCCGGGTCCGCGCGGCCGGCGCCGTCTTCGTGGGCGCGCACTCCCCGGTGTCGCTGGGCGACTACTGCGCGGGTTCCAACCACGTGCTGCCCACCGGGGGCTGCGCGCGGCACTCGTCGGGCCTGTCGGTGCAGACGTTCCTGCGCGGCATCCACGTCGTGGACTACAGCGAGGACGCGCTGCGCGAGGTCGCGGACAAGGTCGTCGCGCTGGCCAACGCCGAGGACCTGCCCGCGCACGGCCAGGCCGTGACGGCGAGGTTCCGCGGATGAGGCCCGTCGGAGACCGGGTGGAACTGGCCGACCTGCCCCTGCGCGAGGACCTGCGCGGCCGCACGCCCTACGGCGCGCCGCAGTTGGACGTCCCCGTTCGGCTCAACACCAACGAAAACCCGTACCCGCCGTCGGACGAGCTGGTCGCCGACGTCGTCGCCGAGGTCGCGGAGGTGGCGGCCGACCTGCACCGCTACCCCGACCGCGACGCCGTGGCGCTGCGCGAGGACCTGGCGGCGTACCTGACCGAGTCCACGGGCGTGCCGCTGACCGGCGCGAACCTGTGGGCCGCCAACGGTTCCAACGAGATCCTGCAACAGATCCTCCAGGCGTTCGGCGGCCCGGGTCGGACGGCGCTGGGCTTCGAGCCGTCGTACTCGATGCACCCGATCATCGCCGCCGGCACCCGCACCGAGTGGGCGCCGACGCCCCGGCGCGCGGACTTCTCGCTGGACACCGACAAGGCGGCGGAGATCGTCGCCGACCGCCGGCCCGACGTGGTGTTCGTGACCAGCCCGAACAACCCGACCGGCCAGAGCGTGCCCACCGAGGACCTGCGCGGCCTGGTCGAGGCCGCGCCCGGGATGGTCGTGGTGGACGAGGCGTACGCGGAGTTCTCGTCGCGCCCGTCCGCCGTGCGCCTGCTGGCGGACTACCCGGGCAAGCTCATCGTCAGCCGAACCATGAGCAAGGCTTTCGCGTTCGCGGGCGGCAGGCTCGGCTACCTGGCCGCCGCACCGGCCGTGGTCGATGCTTTGCAACTGGTGCGCCTGCCGTACCACCTGTCGGCCCTGACCCAGGCGGCCGCGCGGGCGTCGCTGCGGCACGCCGCGGAGACCCTGGGCTCGGTGGCCAAGCTGGCCGCCGAACGCGACCGGGTGGTGGAGGCGTTGGCGGGCCTGGGTTTCGAGGTCGTGCCCAGCGACGCGAACTTCGTGCTGTTCGGGTGGTTCGAGGACGCGCACGCCAAGTGGCGGGCATACCTGGAGCGCGGTGTGCTGATCAGGGACGTCGGTATCGCGGGTCATCTGCGGGTGACGGTCGGGACTCCGGAGGAGAACGACGCGTTCCTCGCGGCGAGCAAGGAGGTTGGCCGGTGAGCCGGGTCGGCAAGGTGGAGCGGACCACCAAGGAGTCGTCGGTGTACGTCGAGGTCGACCTCGACGGCACCGGCCAGGTCGAGATCAACACGGGTGTTCCCTTCTACGACCACATGTTGACGGCGCTGGGCGTGCACGGGTCGCTGGATCTGGTGGTGCGGGCCACGGGTGACGTGGACATCGACGCTCACCACACGGTCGAGGACGTGGCGATCGTGCTGGGGCAGGCGCTGCGCGAGGCGTTGGGGGACAAGGCGGGCATCCGGCGGTTCGGCGACGCGTGGATCCCGATGGACGAGACGTTGGCGCACGCGGCGGTGGACGTGTCCGGACGGCCGTACTGCGTGCACGTGGGTGAGCCCGCGGAGTTCAACACGTTCACGATCGGTGGCAACTACCCCTTCGTGTTGAACCGCCACGTGTTCGACTCTTTGGCTTTCCACGCCGGCATCGCGTTGCACGTGCGGGTCGAGTACGGCCGCGACCCGCACCACATCGCCGAGGCCCAGTTCAAGGCGATCGCGCGGGCTCTGCGGGCGGCGGTGGAGCCGGATCCGCGGGTGGGCGGGGTGCCGTCCACCAAGGGCGTTCTCTGAGCCGGGCTTTCACTGATGTGGGGCTTTCTCTGATGTCGGGAGTTCTCTGATGCGGGGCGTTCTCTGATGCCGAAGGAGTACGTGGGCATCGGGCTGCTCGCGCTGGCGGGTTTCCTGATCGGCGGGGTGTACAGCACGTGGAAGACGGCGAAGGGGTTCGCCGTGGTGCTGGGCGTGCTGGCGGTGCTGGCGGTGGGCGGCGCGATCGCCTGGCTGGTGTGATCTTCGGGCGGCCGTAGCCTGAGCCTGTCGGTCCCCGGTGAGACAATGGAACCGGGGGCCGGAGGCCACACCAGCACCCAGCACCCACCAACCGCCCGCCGCCCTACCTCTCACCCACAAACCACGCCCCCCTGCCCCACCCCCCGCCACCGCACCACCCCTAAACCTCAGCCACCGCCGCCCAGCCATTGCCGCGCTGACCCGCCGCCGCCCTGCGCCGCCGCCGCTCAGCCGCCGCCGCACTGCCGCCGCCGCTCAGTCTCTGCCGCTGCCGCACTGTCGCCGCTCTGGCCGCCGTCGCCACACTGCCGCTCAGCCGCCGCCGCTGCCGTTGCCACACACTGCCGCTGCCGTTCAGCCGCCGGCGCTTCTGCCACCGCTGCCTTGCCGAGCCGCCGTTGCCGCCGCCACGCAAGCCGCGGGCGCGCCGATCCGCCGCCGCCCTGCAACCGGGTTGGCGTCGCTTAGCCGCCCTGCCGCCGCCGGGTTGGCGTCGCTTGGCGGCTGCCGCCGGATTGGCATGGATGCCGCCGGGACGGCGCGGGTGCCGCTGGGGTGGCGCGGGTGCCATCAGGTTGGCGCGGGTGGCGCTGGGATGGTGTGGGTGCCGCTCAGCCGTCGCCGCTGCCGCTGGCTGGCTCGTGTGCCGCTGCGTGGCTGGCGTCGGGCGGGGGCGGGTGTGTCAGGGCTGGTGGGGAGTGGGTTGCGGGAGCGGTGGGGCTGGAAGTGTCGGGGGGTTGTGGGATGATTGAAGCGGGGGCCGGAGGCCGCGCCTACCAGCGCCCACCAGCGCTACAAGACCCCCGTCAAGGCTGTTCAGAGCGCAAAAGTGGACATATCGCCCATTTAGTGGTCCGGGTTATGGTGTTCCCATGTCCAGCGAGGTCGCCCCTCCCCGCGTGAGCGTTGAACGCCCCCGCGAGCGCGCGGACGCCGCGCGCAACCGGGCGCGGGTGCTCGCCGCCGCCGAGAAGGTGTTCGCCGAAGCGGGCGGCGCGGACGGGGTGACCATGGAGGAGATCGCGCGGGCCGCCGGGGTCGGGCGGGCCACGCTCTACCGGCGCTACCCGGACACCACCTCCATCGCCCAGGCCCTGCTGGACGAGCACGAGTCCGAGATCCAGGCCGGCATCCTGAGCGGTCCGCCGCCGTTGGGCATGGGCGCGCCGCCGCACGAGCGGTTGGCGGCGTTCTACCGGGCGCTGGTCGGGCTGCTCGAACGGCACCTGCACCTCGTGCTCGGCGCCGAGACCGGCCAGGCCCGCTACCGGACCGGCGTCTACGCGTTCTGGCGGCGGCACGTCGAGGTCCTGCTGGAGCAGGCGCAAGCCCCCAAGGAACTGGCGGACACCCTGATGGCCCCGCTCGCCCCCGAGGTCTACCGGTACCAGCGGCAGGTCCGCGGCCTCACGCCCGAGCAGGTCGCGGCCAACCTCGAGTACCTCAGCCGACGCGTTCTCGCAGGTAGCCCGGCGGAACGGTAGCCGTCAGCCACACCCCGTTCGCGCTGACCCGGAACTCGTGCCCGGCCGCGTGCATGGCCGCCGCGTCCACCTCCAGCACCACCGGCTTCCCGCGCCGCGCACCCACCCGCACCGCCGTGTCGACGGTCGCGGACAGGTGCACGTCGTGCCGGGACATGGGCAGCAGCCCGTCCCGCCGGATGTCGGGCAGGTACCGGGCCACCGTCCCGTGGTAGAGCACGGCGGGCGGCTCGGCCGGGGGCAGGTCCAGGTCCACGGCCACGGTGTGCCCCTGGTTGGCCCGGATGCGCCCGTCCGCGATGGTGAACCGCTGCTTGTCGTTGCGCGCCACCACCTCGCGCACCGCCTCGTGGGTGGTCCCCAGCTTGCGGACGAACTCGTCCAGGTCGACCCAGCCGGCCGCGTCCAGCGTCAGCCCGAGCCGTTCGGGCTGGTGGCGGAGGTGTTTGGACATCCGCTTCGACAAGCGGACCACGTCTTTCTCTTCCATCGACCACAGTGCAGCACGCCCGTGCCCGATCGGGCCAGCGGTTTCACGTGCCGCCCTCGCTGGCGGGCTTGAGCTTGGGCGCGCCGGGGCCGTCGGACGCCTGCTCGTCGTCGAAGTTGTGCAGGGTGCAACTGCGCAGCGACAGGCACCCGCAGCCGATGCACGAGGTCAGCCGGTCGCGCAGCCGGATCAGCGCGTCGATCCGGGCGTCCAGCTCGGCCTGCCAGTTCGTCGACAGCCTGCTCCAGTCGGACTTGGTGGGCGTCCGGTTGTCCGGCAGCGTGGCCAGCGCGTCGTGCACGTCCTCCAGGCTCAGGCCGACCCGTTGGGCGGTGCGGATGAACGCCAGCCGGCGCAGCACCGAACGCGCGTAGCGGCGCTGGTTGCCCGCCGTGCGCTCGGAGTGGATCAGGCCGCGCTCCTCGTAGAACCGCAGCGCGGTGTGCGGCACTCCGCTGCGCTCGGCCACCTGGCCGATGGTCAACATCTCCGGCAACTTGCTCACGCGGCCCAGCCTAGTGCTTGACCTCGACCTAAGTCGAAGTTGTTGGCTGGTTGCCATGCGAGTAGGGGAGAAGACGGGCTTCGCGGACATTCCCGCGTTGTTCGAACGGATGACCGGGGACGAGAAGCACGAGTGGGCCGCCGCGTCCACGCTGCACGTGCTGTGGGTGCTCTACGACCGGGTGTTGGACGTGTCGCCGGACCGGGTGGACGACCCGGACCGCGACCGGTTCCTGCTGTCGAAGGGGCACGGGCCGATGGCGTACTACGCCGTGTTGGCCGCCAAGGGGTTCATCGAACCGTCCATTTTGGACGAATGGACGTCGTGGGACTCGCCGCTGGGGCAGCACCCGGACCGGGTGCTGGTGCCGGGCGTGGAGATCAGCAGCGGGTCGCTCGGGCACGGGCTGCCGATCGCGGTCGGCCAGGCGGTCGGGCTGCGCCTGCAGGGCCGGTCGTCGCGGGTGTTCGTGCTGGTCGGGGACGCGGAACTGGACGAGGGCAGCAACCACGAGGCGATCGCGCTGGCCGGCCGGCTGGGGCTGGACAACCTGACCGTCGTGGTGGTGGACAACGAATCCGGCACGCACGGGTGGCCGGGCGGGGTGGCGGCGCGGTTCGCCGTCGAGGGATGGGAGGCGTCCACAGTGGACGGACGTGATCAGGGATCTTTGTACGAGGCCTTCACCGCGGCCCACCCGGGTCGTCCGATGGTCGTGGTGGCCCGGGTGGTGGCGTCGTGAAGACGATGCGCGAGGTGTTCGCGAGCACGGTGCAGGAGGTCATGGCGGACGACCCGCGGGTGGCCGTGGTGATCGCGGAGATATCCCGCGACGCCTTCCGCCCGTCGCCGCGGGTGGTCAACGTCGGTATCCGCGAGCAGCTGATGGTGGGCGTGGGGAGCGGCCTGGCGCTGACCGGGATGCGGCCGGTCGTGCACTCCTACGCGCCGTTCCTGGTGGAGCGGCCGTACGAGCAGATCAAGCTGGACTTCGGGCACCAGGACGTCGGGGGCGTGTTCGTCAGCATCGGCGGGTCGTACGACGACCCGGTGTGGGGGCGGACGCACCAGTCGCCGGGGGACGTCGCGCTGTTCGACAGCATGCCCGGGTGGCGGGTGCAGGTGCCCGGCCACCCCGACGAGGTCGAGCCGATGGTGCGCGCGGCGCTGGCCGCGGACGACCGGCGGTACCTGCGCTTGTCGTTGCGGCAGAACGAGAACGCGTTCCCGGTGGTCGAGGGGTTCACCGCGGTTCGGCGGGGGTCGGGCGGGGTCGTGGTGGCCGTGGGACCGATGCTGGACCCGGTGTTGGCCGCGACCGCGGACCTGGACGTGACGGTGCTGTACGCCACCACGATCCGGCCGTTCGACGGGGCTGGGTTGCGGGCTGCGGTGGCGGCTTCGCGGGCGGACGTGCTGCTGGTGGAGCCGTACTTGGAGGGGACGTCGGCGCACTTGGCGTCGGAGGCGCTGTCCGATGTTCCGCACCGGCTGCGGTCGTTGGGGGTGCGGCGCGACGCCGAGTTGCGGGCGTACGGCACGGCGGACGACCACGACGCCGCGCACGACTTGGACGTGCTGGGCATCGCCGCGGCCGCGCGGCGGTTGTTCACCCATCCGGTGGCGGCTTGAGCGGCTTTGTCGGTGCTCGCCGGGACAACGGCCTCAGCCAGGTCTGGCGGCGGCTGGGGTGCGGCAGCAAAGCGCGGCGGCGGCCGGGGTGTGGCGCTGGCTGAGACGCTGCGGCCGGGGTGTGGCGCCGGCTGAGACGCTGCGGCCGGGGTGTGGCGCCGGCTGAGACGCTGCGGCTGGGTAAGGCGGTGGTTGCGGGGCGGGTGAACGGGTCTCCTGAGGGTGCGGTGGCGGGGGCTGAACGTGTGTCGGCTGACGGGTTCAGGGCGGACTGCGGCATGATCTGCGTCCGTGAGCGTGCCGAGAACCCTGATCTGGACACCCACACCGACCGCCGAGTTGCAGCTCGCCCTGCACCGCGCCGTCGCGGGTCCGGCCGCCCTCGTGCCGATCCCGTCCGGGACGGTGCTGCTCCCGCGCCGGCAGATCGGGTTCTCGGACGCGGCCAAGCTCGCTTCGCAGGTCCGCACGATAAACAGCGACGCCCTGCTGGTGCGGTGGTCCGGGGACGCCGTCCTCTGGTCGAACGGGGAGAACGCCGGGTACAGCGGCGGGGCGCGCAGGCTGGTCGGGGTGGTCACCTGGTGGCGGCTGAAGGCCGAAGCCGGGACGCTGGAGCTGCCCAAAGACGTCGCCGAGGTCAAGGCCCTGGTCGACGAAGGAAGGGCCGACACCTGGGTCACCGCCCTCCCCGACCGCGCCGGCCTGCCCATCAACACGGTCCTCCCCGTGGTACCGGTGACGCAGGGCGGCTCCCCGTTGGCATAGCCTGGTGGACGTGGCACGAGTCGTCGTACTGGACTACGGATCAGGCAACCTCCGCTCCGCCGAACGCGCCCTCCAGCGCGTGGGCGCGACCGTCGAGGTCACGTCCGACCATCGCGCGGCGCTCGACGCGGACGGCCTCCTGGTCCCCGGCGTGGGCGCGTACGCCGCGTGCATGGCGGGCCTGAACGCCGTCAAGGGCGGCCGGATCATCGGCGAGCGGCTTGCCGGAGGACGCCCTGTGCTGGGCATCTGCGTCGGCATGCAGATCCTGTTCGAACGCGGCATCGAGCACGGCGTCCTCACCGAGGGCTGCGGCGAGTGGCCGGGCACGGTCGAGCGGCTCGAAGCGCCGATCGTGCCGCACATGGGCTGGAACACCGTCAAGGCGCCGGAGGGCACCAAGCTCTTCGCCGGCCTCGACCCGGACACCCGCTTCTACTTCGTCCACTCCTACGCCGTCCGCAAGTGGGAGCTGGAGGCCTCGGACGTCATCCGCCCGCCGCTGGTGACGTGGGCCACCCACGGCGGCGACGACTTCGTCGCGGCGGTGGAGAACGGCCCGCTGTGGGCCACCCAGTTCCACCCCGAGAAGTCCGGCGACGCGGGCGCGCACCTGCTCGAGAACTGGCTCAAGAGCTTCTGAGCGTCCGGTGGGTGAGACCGGGAGTGGCCGTCGGACCAGCGGCAACTAGGCTGTTCGCGTGACTTTCACGCTGCTTCCGGCCGTCGACGTGGCCGACGGCCAGGCTGTCCGACTCGTGCAGGGCGAAGCCGGCACCGAGACCCACTACGGCTCACCCCTCGACGCCGCGCTCGCCTGGCAGCGCGACGGGGCCGAGTGGGTCCACCTAGTCGACCTCGACGCCGCGTTCGGGCGGGGCAGCAACCGCGAGCTGCTGGCCCGGGTCGTGGGCGAGCTGGACGTCAAGGTCGAGCTGTCCGGCGGCATCCGGGACGACGCGTCCCTGGCCGCCGCGCTGTCCACCGGGTGCGCGCGGGTCAACCTGGGCACCGCCGCGCTGGAGGACCCGGTGTGGTGCGCGAAGGCCATCGCCGAGCACGGCGACAAGATCGCGGTCGGCCTGGACGTCCGGATCACCGCCGAGGGCCACCGGGTCGCCGCGCGCGGCTGGACCAAGGACGGCGGCGACCTGTGGGAGGTGCTGGACCGGCTCGACCGGGACGGCTGCGCCCGCTACGTCGTCACCGACGTCAGCAAGGACGGCACGCTCACCGGCCCGAACGTCGAGCTGCTGCGCGAGGTGTGCGCGCGGACCGACGCGCCGGTGATCGCGTCCGGCGGTGTGTCCAGTGTGGACGACCTGGTGGCGCTGGCCGCCCTGTCCCGGGACGGCGTCGAGGGCGCGATCGTGGGCAAGGCCCTGTACGCGGGCGCGTTCACGCTGCCGGAGGCCCTCAACGCGGTGCGTTGACCGCCCGTTCGAACTCCGCGACCACGTAAGCCTCCGCTGCGGCCTTGGTGATGCCCGTCGTGGCCATCACCTTGGCCGCGGTGCAGTCCTCTTCGGACAGCAGGCCGAGCAGGACGTGCTCGGTTCCCACGAACGTGTGACCCAGGCGCAGCGCCTCCCGGACCGACAGCTCCAGCGCCTTCTTGCAGTCCGCGCTGAACGGCTGCGGGTCGGGGCGCTCCCGGCTGGTGTGGTCCAGGGCGTTGAGCGTGGCCAGGCGGGTGGTGCCCTCGGCGGCCTCCAGCTTGGCGATGGTCTTCGCGCCCAGGCCGCCGGACTCGTCCATCAACCCCAGCAGCAGGTGCTCGGTGCCGATGCGCTCGCTGAACCGGGCGTGGTGGCGGGCCAGCACGACCACCCGCCGGGCCCGGTCGGTGTAGCGGTCGAAGTTCGGCTTGAGGTCCGGGGACTCGCGCGGCACGAAGCGCTTCTGCGCGGCCTGCTTGGTGACGCCGATGCTCTCGCCGATCTCGGTCCAGCTCGCGCCCGCCCGCCGCGCCTCGTCCACGAAGTGCCCGATCAGGTGATCGCCCAGCTCGTCGAGTTGAGCGCTCAGCTCGACGGCGGCGGCCAGCCGGCCGAGGACGTCGGCGTGCTCCTGCGCGACGGTGACGATGAGGTCCGTCAGCTGGACGGGTGCGGTGACCACCCGTCAACTCTAAGTTGACGCACCGAAAGAGGTCAACCTCAGGTTGACGGCACGATCTCGATGCCGACGGTCCCGTTCTTGCCGCGCCGCAGCTTGCTGCCGAACACGGTCACCTTCCCCAGCACCCCGTACTTGCGCCCGATCAGCTGCCGCGCCCGGTCGCTGCCCGACTCGTCGAGCAGCCGGGCCCGCGCCTTGACCGGGTCGCCGGTGGGGTTGCCCCGGAAGTCGCACGGCGCGATCTCGACGTCCCCGCTGCGCCGGATCCGCTTGACCTTGCCCGAGTCGACGGGCGTCCACACGAGGATGACGTCCTCGTCGCGCACCGCCCACAGCGGCGTGGGGACGGGCGTGCCGTCCTTGCGGAACGTCGTCAGCAGCAGGTACTTCTCGTCGCCGAGGCTCATGAGCGCCAAACTAGACGACAACGGCCCCGCTCCCGGGAGGGGAACGGGGCCGTTCGAGTCAGTGGCTCGGTCAGAGCGCCACGACGTTGGTCGCCTGCGGGCCCTTGGCGCCCTGGCCCACGTCGAAGGACACGCGCTGGTTCTCCTCCAGGCTGCGGTAGCCGCCGCCCTGGATCTCCGAGTAGTGGACGAACACGTCAGCGCCGCCGTCCTCGGGGGCGATGAAGCCGAAGCCCTTTTCGGAGTTGAACCACTTCACGGTGCCGTTGGCCATGCTTTTTCTCTCCTCGTACAAGGTGCCGGTGACGCCCTTGCGCCACCGAGGCCGCTTCAAGATGAGGAGATCCCGGGAAGATCCGGGGAAAACCACACGCTCGAACAACGTTTCGCGAGCGTGGATGACACGGACACAAAACCTACGACCGACAACAGTCAACCACATCTTGGCCAGTCCCGTCGCGTCGGGCGCGCGAGATGTGACCGACACCGCCCGCGAACGCCCGGTGACCTGCCCGTAGGCTTTGTCCCATGTCAGTCGCGGTGCGCGTGATCCCCTGCCTGGACGTCGACCGGGGACGGGTGGTGAAGGGCGTCAACTTCACCAACCTCGTCGACGCGGGCGACCCCGTGGAGCTGGCCCGCGCCTACGACGCAGAGGGCGCCGACGAGCTGACCTTCCTCGACGTCACCGCCTCCTCCTCCGACCGCGAGACCACCTTCGACGTGGTCCGCCGCACGGCTGAGCAGGTCTTCATCCCGCTCACCGTGGGCGGCGGCGTGCGCACCACCGAGGACGTCGACAAGCTGCTGCGCGCGGGCGCGGACAAGGTCGGCGTCAACACCGCCGCCATCGCCCGGCCGGAGCTGCTCAAGGAGCTGTCCGAGCGGTTCGGGGCGCAGTGCATCGTGCTGTCCGTGGACGCCCGGCGCGTCCCCGAAGGCGAGAAGCCCACCCCGTCCGGGTTCGAGGTCACCACGCACGGCGGGCGCAAGGGCACCGGCATCGACGCGGTCGAGTGGGCGGCCCGGGGCCAGGAGCTGGGCGTCGGCGAGATCCTGCTCAACTCGATGGACGCCGACGGCACCAAGGCGGGCTTCGACCTGGAGCTGATCGAGCTGGTGCGCAAGGTCGTGGACGTCCCGCTGATCGCCAGCGGCGGCGCGGGCACCGTCGACCACTTCCCGCCCGCCATCGAGGCCGGTGCGGACGCGGTGCTGGCGGCGAGCGTGTTCCACTTCGGGACGCTGCGCATCGGCGAGGTCAAGAAGTCCCTGCGCGACGCCGGTGTGGAGGTGCGCTGACGTGCGCAACGGTCCCATCGAGGTCTTCCTCGCGATGGTCGTCGGCGCGGCCGGTGGCGCGCTGTTCGTGCTGGAAGGCCTGATCCGGTGGCAGGCCAGCGGTGATGCCGCGTGGATCAAGTTCCCGCTGATCGTCCTGGTGCTGGAGCTGATCGCGGTGGCGGGCCTGATCGCCCGGTTCCGGCCCGCGCGGCTGACCGCCGCGTTCATCTACGGCCTGGTCGGCCTGGTGCACCTGCTGGCCACCCTCAACGAAGGCCCGCTGTGGGTGCGCGTGCTGTCCGGCGTGCTGTCCGCGGGCCACATCTTCGGCGTGGTGCTGCTGAACATGAAGCCCGCCCGTGAGCACTTCGGAGCAGCCCGATGACCAGCGCGCTCGACCCGACGATCGCCGCACGCCTCAAGCGCACCGCGGACGGTCTTGTGTGCGCGGTAGCGCAGCGCAAGGGCACCGGCGAGGTGCTCATGGTCGCGTGGATGGACGACGAGGCCCTGCACCGCACCCTCACCACCCGCCGCGCCACCTACTACTCGCGCAGCCGCCAGCAGTTGTGGGTGAAGGGCGAGACGTCCGGCCACACCCAGTACGTGCACGAGGTCCGGCTGGACTGCGACGGGGACACCGTGCTGCTGGTCGTGGACCAGGTCGGCGCGGCGTGCCACACCGGCGACAAGACGTGCTTCGACTCGACCGTGCTGTTGGCTCCCGAACAGGTCAGCTGATGTCGCCGGTCAGGTAGCGCTGGAGGTTCGGCGCGACCGCCTTGACCATGGTCTCCACGTCGGCCGAGGCCAGCGGCTCGAACCGCACCACGTACCGCACCATGCCCATGCCGAAGATCTGGCTGGCGGCGAGCGTGGCGCGCAGTTCGGGACGGTCCTCGGTGCCGATGCCCGCGACGACCTTCTTGAGCAGGGTGTGCACGAAGAAGTCCCGCAGCACGTCCGCGACTTGGTCGTGGGCGGTGACGCTGCGCATCAGGGCGGCGAACTGACCGCCGCCGATCGGGTCCCACACGCCCAGGAACGTGCGCACGATCCGTTCGCCGATCTCGTCCCGCGGGCCGCCCTCCAGCAGGTGCACGACCAGCGTGTTCGGGTCGATCGGGACCTGCAGGACGGCCTTGGCGAACAGGCCCTCCTTGCCGCCGAACCAGTGGTTGACCATCGCCGCGTCCACGCCCGCGCGCGCCGCGATGGACCGCACCGTCGCACCCTCGTAGCCGCGCTGCATGAAGACCTCGCGGGCGGCGGCGAGCAGGGCGGCCTTGGTGTCCTCGCCGCCGGCGCGCCGGCCCCGGCGCTTCGGCTCGGCCTGTTGCGTGCCTTCGTTCACCTGTCCATCATGAGTGGCGCGCGCAAGTTTTTCAACGTGCGATGAATTCGTGCCGCCGACAACGCGTACGGATGCACACGGCAGAATGACGCCCATGGTGAGCGTCATCGGTGCCGGCGCGGGGCTGGGCGAGGTCAGCCCGACGCGCGAGGAGTTCCGCGAACTCGCCGCGCAGCGGCGGGTCATCCCCGTCGTGCGCCGGCTGCTCGCGGACGCGGAGACCCCCGTCGGCCTGTACCGCAAGCTCGCGGCGGACCGGCCCGGCACGTTCCTGTTCGAATCCGCCGAGAACGGCCGCTCGTGGTCGCGCTGGTCGTTCGTCGGCGCGCGCTGCGCGGGCGCGCTGACCGCCACCGGCGGCGAGGCTTACTGGACCGGCCAGCACCCGGTGGGCCTGCCCGAGGGCGGCGACCCGCTGCTGGCCCTGCGCGAGACCATCGAGGTGCTGCGCACCGACCCCCTGCCCGGCCTGCCCCCGCTGACCGGCGGCATGGTCGGCTACATCGGCTACGACGCCGTCCGCCGCCTGGAGCGGCTGCCGTCGCTGGCCGAGGACGACCTCAAGGTGCCCGAGCTGGTCATGATGCTCGCCACCGACCTGGCCGCCCTGGACCACCACGAGGGCACGGTCACGCTCATCGCCAACGCGATCAACTGGGACGACAGCCCCGAACGGGTCGACGCGGCCTACGACGACGCCGTGGCCCGCCTGGACCGCATGACGCTGGACCTGCAAGCCGCCGCACCGCCCACCGTGGCCGTGTTCTCCCGCCCCAAGCCGGAGTTCGTGCGCCGCCGCACGCAGCAGGAGCACTACGCGGTCGTGGAGAAGGCCAAGGAGGCCATCCGCGCGGGCGAGGCGTTCCAGGTCGTGCTGTCGCAGCGGTTCGAGATGCGCACCACCGCCGACCCGCTGGACATCTACCGCGTCCTGCGCACGTCCAACCCCAGCCCCTACATGTACCTGCTGCGGCTGGACGACTTCGACATCGTCGGGTGCAGCCCCGAGTCCCTGGTCACCGTGCGGGACGGCAAGGCCACCACGCACCCCATCGCGGGCACCCGCTGGCGGGGCGTGGACGCCGAGGAGGACGCCCTGCTGGAGAAGGACCTGCTGGCCGACCAGAAGGAGCGCGCCGAGCACCTGATGCTGGTCGACCTGGGCCGCAACGACCTGGGCCGGGTGTGCAAGCCGGGCTCGGTGACCGTGGTCGACTTCTTCAAGGTCGAGCGGTACAGCCACGTCATGCACATCGTGTCCACGGTCAGCGGCGAACTGGCCGAGGGCAAGACGGCGTTCGACGCGGTGGCCGCGTGCTTCCCGGCCGGGACCCTGTCCGGCGCGCCGAAGCCGCGCGCGATGGAGCTGATCGAGGAGCTGGAGCCCACGCGGCGCGGCCTGTACGGCGGAGTCGTGGGCTACCTGGACTTCGCGGGCGACGCGGACACCGCCATCGCCATCCGGACCGCGCTGGTGCGCGACGGCGTGGCGTACGTGCAGGCGGGCGGCGGCATCGTGGCCGACTCCGACCCGGTGGCCGAGGACAACGAGTGCCTGAACAAGGCGGGCGCGGTGCTGTCGGCGATCGCCACGGCCGGGACCATGTCGCAGTCGGTGGCCCCGGCGGTGGACACGGCACGTGTCTGAGCCGGTGCGGGCCGGGCGGCGTCCACTGTGGATCGTGGTCGCCCTGCTGGTGCTGGGCGCGGTCGCGCTGTGGGGCGCGTCGAGCATGACCTGGGGCGCCACCGGGGTGAAGGCCGAAGCGACCGGGGCCGAGGTGTCGCCCGCGCTCCTGCCGACCGCGTTGCTGAGCGCGGCGGCGATCGCCGCGGTGGTGGCGCTGGGCGGTTGGGTCCGCAGGTTGGTGGGCGCGGTGCTCGTGCTGGCGGCCGCCGCGGTGGGGTTCACCTCGGTGGCCGCCGGACCGCCCGTGGTGGCGCTGCTGGTGGCGTTGGCGGGCACGGCGTGCGTGGTGGGCGCCGGGGTCGTGTTGCTGCTGCGCGGCGGCGCCATGCCGCGCCTGGGCGGCGGGTACCAGACCCCCGGCGCGGCCAAGAAGAGCGCCGATCCCGAACGTGAGATGTGGAACGCCCTGGAACGCGGCGACGATCCCACGGAGCGGGACTGACGCCGAAGCTGCGCACGTCCGCGCACGTCGGCCCGTGACAGCCCCGCCTCAGCAGCGGGAACCCGGCCACCCCGGTGGCGGGAAGCGGTTCGTGCCGGGGTTAGCATCCTTCTGGCGGGAAGGGGAGCATGACGTGCGGGAGCTGGCGAGCGCGAAGGACGGGCTGACCGCCTTTGGAGGCGGCAATCGGATGGCTGTCGCCGTGGGCGGCACATCGACGACGGACACGAGCGAGGTGCTCGGATGACCGTTCTCGAGTCGATCATCGAAGGCGTTCGCGAAGACCTCGCCGCGCGCGAGGCGGAACTGCCCTTCGACGTGCTGAGGGAGCGCGCGGCCAAGGTGCCCGCGCCACTGGACGTGATGTCGATCCTGCGGTCGCCCGGCGTGGGCGTGATCGCCGAGGTCAAGCGGCGCAGCCCGTCCAAGGGCGCGCTGGCGGAGATCCCGGAGCCCGCGGAGCTGGCGGCGCAGTACGAGGCGGGTGGCGCGCGGGCGATCAGCGTGCTGACCGAGCAGCGGCGGTTCGGCGGGTCGCTGGCGGACTTCGACGCGGTCCGGGCCGCGGTGAACGTGCCGTTGCTGCGCAAGGACTTCATCGTCAGCCCGTACCAGGTGCACGAGGCGCGCCTGCACGGCGCGGACCTGGTGCTGCTGATCGTGGCCGCGCTGGAGCAGAACGCCCTGGTGTCGCTGCTGGACCGGGTCGAGTCGCTGGGCATGACGGCGCTGGTCGAGGTGCACACGGCCGAGGAGGCCGACCGGGCGCTGGAGGCGGGCGCGAGCGTGATCGGCGTCAACGCGCGCAACCTGCACACGCTGGAAGTGGACAAGGACGTGTTCGGGCGGATCGCGCCCGGACTGCCGTTCGAGACGATCAAGATCGCCGAGTCGGGTGTCACTGGTCCGGGTGATCTGATGGCGTACGCGGGCGCCGGCGCGGACGCGGTGCTCGTCGGCGAGTCGCTGGTGACCAGCGGCGACCCCAAGGTCGCCGTGAACAAGCTGGTGACGGCGGGGTCGCACCCCGCGTGTCCCCGGCCGAGCAGGTAAATCGGAGGAGAGCGCATGTCGCCTGGGCAATTGGCCCCCACCCCCCACGACCCCGACGAGCACGGCCACTGGGGACGATGGGGTGGCCGGTACATGCCCGAGGCGCTCATCGCGGCCGTGGACGAGCTGGCCGCCTTCTACGAGAAGGCCCGGGTCGACCCGGACTTCCTGGACGAGTTCGCCCGGCTGCTGCGCGACTACGCCGGGCGGCCGTCCCTGCTCACCGAGGCGAAGAAGTTCGCCGAGCACGCCGGTGGGGCGCGGGTCTTCCTCAAGCGGGAGGACCTGAACCACACCGGTTCCCACAAGATCAACAACGTGCTCGGCCAGGCGCTGCTGACCAAGCGCATGGGCAAGAAGCGCGTGATCGCCGAGACCGGCGCCGGGCAGCACGGCGTGGCCACGGCGACCGCGTGTGCCCTGATGGGGTTGGACTGCGTCATCTACATGGGTGAGGTCGACACCGAGCGGCAGGCGCTGAACGTGGCGCGCATGCGGCTGCTGGGTGCCGAGGTCATCCCCGTGAAGACGGGTTCGCGCACTCTCAAGGACGCGATCAACGAGGCGCTGCGCGACTGGGTGGCCAACGTCGACGACACGCACTACCTGCTGGGCACCGCGGCCGGGCCGCACCCGTTCCCGGTGCTGGTGCGCGACTTCCACCGGGTCATCGGCATCGAGGCGCGGGCGCAGGTGCTGGAGCAGGCCGGTCGGCTGCCCGACGTGGTGGCGGCGTGCGTGGGCGGCGGGTCCAACGCGATCGGCATCTTCCACGGGTTCATCGACGACCCGTCGGTGCGCCTGGTCGGCTTGGAGCCCGGTGGCGACGGCATCGACACGGACCGCCACGGCGCCACGCTGACCGTGGGGACGCCGGGTTCGCTGCACGGCGCGATGTCGTACGTGATGCAGGACGAGGACGGCCAGATCACCGAGGCGCACTCCATCTCGGCCGGTCTGGACTACCCGGGCGTCGGCCCGGAGCACGCGCACTTGAAGGACATCGGGCGGGCGGAGTACCGGCCGGTGACCGACGCCGAGGCGATGGAGGCGTTCGCGCTGCTGTCGCGCACGGAGGGCATCATCCCGGCCATCGAGTCGTCGCACGCGCTGGCCGGCGCCCTGGTGCTGGGCCGCGAACTCGGTCCGGACGGTCTGATCGTGGTGAACCTGTCCGGTCGCGGCGACAAGGACATGGACACCGCGATCAAGTGGTTCGGACTGGGGGCGTCGTCGTGAGCGGTCTTTCTTCGGTTTTCGCGACGTGCCGCGCGGAGCGGCGGGCGGCGCTGATCGGCTACCTGCCGGCGGGTTTCCCGTCGGTGGAGGGGTCGAAGGACGTGCTGCGGACGATGGTCTCGGCGGGCTGCGACATCGTCGAGGTCGGCCTGCCGTACTCCGACCCGGTGATGGACGGCCCGACGATCCAGCGGGCGTCGGAGGAGGCCCTGCGGGGCGGGTTCCGGGTGCGGGACCTGTTCGGCGTGGTCGAGTCGGTGGCTGCGGCTGGTGGGCGTGCGGTCGTGATGACGTACTGGAACCCGGTGCTGCGGTACGGGGTGGATGCTTTCGCCCGCGACCTGGCGGCGGCCGGTGGGTTGGGCCTGATCACGCCGGACCTGGTGCCCGACGAGGCATCGGAGTGGATGGCGGCTTCGGAGGCGCACGGCCTGGACCGGATCTTCCTGGTCGCGCCGTCGTCCACGGAGGAGCGGATCGACCTGACGGCGCGGTCGTCGAGCGGGTTCTTGTACGCGACTTCGGTGATGGGCGTGACGGGGGCGCGCGACGTCGTGTCGTCGGCGGCTCCGGCGCTGGTCAAGCGGGTGCGGGAGCACACGTCGATGCCGGTGGCGGTGGGTCTGGGCGTGCGGTCGGGTGCTCAGGCGGCGGAGCTGGCTTCCTTCGCGGACGGCGTCATCGTGGGCTCGGCTTTCGTGTCGGCGGTGGCGGAGAACCGGGTGGCGGAGCTGACGGCTGAATTGGCGGAAGGCGTCCGCCAGGTTCCCGCTCCGGCCTAGAACGCACGTTCGAGTGAACTGACGATTCCGGGGGCCGCCAAGCCCCCGGAATCGTCGGTGCCCGTCCGCATGCCGGCTCCCATGAACCAGCCGACCGGACTTCCGACCCGAACCCGCCCCGACCGCCCGCACCCGGTGCTCGACCACCCGGGACCGGGAGCTGTCGACCGCGTCCCGTCGACCTTCGGCGGCACACCTGCGCCGCGTGGAGCCGGCCGTGGGGCGTGCCTCCGCGACACGGCTCGACATCGCACCGGCACCAGCGGGGACGCGGCTCGAACGACCCTTCCCGGTAACAATCGAGCTGTCCCCGTAGGACGGACCGGCCCACCCACTACGGTGGTGGCCGTGGTGACGACTTTCCTCGCGACGATCCCCAGCCCGGACCGGGGCGTGTGGCAGCTCGGGCCCATCCCCATCAGGGCGTACGCGCTGTGCATCATCCTCGGCATCATCGTGGCCATCTGGTGGGGTGAGCGCCGGTGGGTGGCCCGCGGCGGGCTGAAGGGCGAGGTCACCGACATCGCCGTGTTCGCCGTGCCGTTCGGGCTGGTCGGTGGCCGGCTCTACCACGTCGCGACGGACTGGCAGAAGTACTTCGGCGAGGGCAAGAACCCGTGGGAGGCCTTCGCGATCTGGAACGGCGGCCTGGGCATCTGGGGCGCCATCGCGCTGGGCGGTGTCGGCGCGTGGATCGCGTGCCGCCGCCGGGGCATCCCGCTGCCCGCGATGGCCGACGCGCTGGCGCCGGGCATCGTGACCGCGCAGGCCATCGGCCGGCTCGGCAACTACTTCAACCAGGAGCTGTACGGCGGTCCCACCACGCTGCCGTGGGGTCTGGAGATCTACGAGCGGGTCGACCCGGCGACCGGGTTCGAGGACGAGCTGGGCGGCGTGGCGCTGGACCACACGCCGCTGGAGATCGTGCACCCGACGTTCCTGTACGAGCTGCTGTGGAACCTCGGTGTCGCGCTGCTGATCGTGTGGGCGGACCGGAAGTTCCGGCTCGGCCACGGCCGGGTGTTCGCGCTGTACGTGGCGGGCTACACCGCGGGCCGGTTCTGGATCGAGATCATGCGGGTCGACCCGGCCACGCAGGTGTTCGGGCTGCGGATCAACGTCATCACGTCGGTCGTGGTGTTCATCGGCGCGGTGGTCTACTTCGTGCTCGCGGCGAAGCGAGGTGACCGCGAGGTCATCGTCCGCAACGAGCCCGCTGAAGCGGAGACACCGGAATCCCCGTACGCCACCACCACCGACGGCGACACCAAGCCCCACGATGCGGGCACCGACGGCAACACCAAGCCGCACGACGCGGACACGGACGGCGAGACCAAGCCGCACCCCGACAAGCCCGACACTGACACTGACACTGACACTGACCAGGCTGACGCGGACGCCAAGGTGCCGGACACCGGGGCCAAGGTGCCGGACGCGGACGCCAAGGTGCCGGACGCGGGGGCCAAGGTCCCGGACACCAAGCCGGGCGAGAAGCCGGCGGAGTGAGGCGGTAGGGCCGATGCGCATCCTCGTCGTCGAAGATGACGACCGGGTGGCTCGGGGCCTGCTGACCGCCTTGAAGCACGCGGGCTACGAGGTCCACCGGGCGGCCACGGCCGCCGCCGCGCTGGCCGCGCCGCCCGCGGACGTGGTGCTGCTCGACCTGGGCCTGCCCGACCGCGACGGACTGGAGGTGCTGCGCGAGCTGCGCCACCGGCCGGGCACGGCGGTCATCACGGTGACCGCGCGCGGCGAGGAGCGTGAACGCGTGCTGGGGTTGCGCGCGGGTGCGGACGACTACGTGGTCAAGCCGTTCGGCACGGCCGAGCTGCTGGCGCGCATCGAAGCCGTCCTGCGCCGCACCCGCGCGGCCCGCGCGGCCGAGGACCACAGCGACCGGCTCGCGCTGGGCCCGGTCGTGCTGGACCCGGCCACGCGCGAGGCGACGATCGACGGCGTCCCGATCACGCTGACCCGCAAGGAGTTCGACCTGCTGGCGCTGCTGGTGCGGCGGGCGGGCGCGGTGGTCAGCCGGGACCTGATCGTGGACCAGGTGTGGCAGGCGCACTGGGAGGCGCCGTCACGGACGCTGGACACCCACATCGCCGCCCTGCGCGGCAAACTCGGCGACGCCCTGAAGATCGAAACGATCCGCGGCGTCGGCTACCGGGTGGCCGCCGACACCTAAGCCGCGCCCACCAGGAGACCCGGAACCGCCGCACACATCCGCCACCCACCGGGAACAGCCGCCTGCCGTGGAGCGAGCCGGGCCGGTCCGGGCTGAAGTGTCGATCGGTGTGGGGCAGGATGGCGGCGGAAACCCCGGACGAGGTGTGATGCTGCGTCGACTGCTCTCCCTGATCGTGCCCCTGCTGGTGGCGCTCGTCGCCGCCCTCGGCGTGCCGCTCGCCTTCGCGGTCGTCCAGAGCGAAGGCCAGGAGACCTACCTCGACCGCCTCGGCGACGCCAGCCGCTTCGCCTCCCTCGCCGAGAACGCCCTCGCCTCCAACCGCCGCACCGCCCTGCGCGAGGAGATGATCCGCTACGACCAGCTCTACGGCATCGCCGCCGCCCTGGTCAGCACCGACCGCACCATCGTCGAAAGCTCCCGCCAGCCGTTCCCCCTCACCGACCCGGACGTCGACACCGGCCTCAAAGCGGCGTTCAGCGGCTACCGGGGCGACACCGACCAGACCATCTGGCCGTGGGACGACAAGAACCTGGTCGTCGTCGAACCCGTCGGCCGGGACAGCGAGGTCGTGGCCGCCGTCGTCACGATCTCGCCCACGGGCAGCCTCCGCGCGGCGATCCTGCGCCAGTGGGGCCTGCTGACGCTCATCGGCCTGGTCCCGATGCTCGCGGTCATCGCCGTCGCGTGGCCGATGTCGCGGTGGGTGCTCCGGCCGGTCCGGACCCTGGACGAGGCCACGGCCGCCGTCGCGGGCGGGGAACTCGACGCCCGTGCCGACGAGGTCAACGGACCCCCTGAACTCCGCCGCCTCGCCGCCTCCTTCAACGCGATGGTCGACGTCGTGAGCCGCGCCCTGCGCCGGCAGCGCGCGTTCGTGTCCGACGCCTCCCACCAGCTCCGCAACCCCCTGGCGAGCCTGCGCCTGGCCGTGGACAACCTCGCCCACCACGTCACCGACGACGCCGGCCGGGAGGCGCAGCGCATCGCCGTCGACGAGGCGGAGGAGATGGGCCGCGTCCTCGACACCCTGCTCGCCGCGACCCGCCTGGACAGCGCGTCCGCCGCCGAACCGGTCGAGGTGGACACCCTCCTCGCCACCCACACCCCGGGCTGGCGCGCCCTGGCCGGGGACATCGAGCTGCACGTGGACGTCCCGCCCGGCCTGCACGTCCTCGAACCGCCCGGCGGCCTGGGCAGCGTGCTGGACGAACTGGTCGGCAACGCCATCCGGCTGTCCGGCGCGACCACGATCCGCATCTGGGGCCACCGGACCGGCGACCGGGTCGAGCTGCACGTCACCGACGACGGCGAAGGCCTGTCCGACGAGGACCGGGTGCTCGCGTTCGAGCGGTTCTGGCGCGCGCCCCGGCACCAGAACACCGCGGGCACCGGCCTGGGCCTGGCGATCTGCGCCGAACTCATCGCGGGTGCCGGCGGACGTCTCGAACTGCACCCGGTCACCCCGCACGGCCTCGACGCTGTCGTGACCCTGAAGGCGCAGGTCAGCGCTTGACCGACCGGAACCAGCGCTCGGCACCCTTGTGCAGGGGCACCTGCCCGGTCGCGATCCCGGTCCGCACGTTGATCCGCGACGCCTCGGGGTGCCCGGCGGCGATCCGCTCGGACTGCGTGTAGACCGTCCGCGTGACCACCTCCACCACGGCCTGGTCCAGCGCGGTCCGCGCGAGCAGCAGGTTGGGCACGGCGAACGTCTGGCACGGCCCGAGAGCCCCGTACGTGGTCGCCGGGATCGTCACCGGCACGTACGGACCCGGGTACGCCTTGGCCAGCTCGGTGGCTTCCCCGGGCAGGTCCAGCAGCCGGACCGGGAACGACCCGAGCAGCCCGGTGATCGCGGGCGTCGGGATGCCGGTCAGCGCCAGCAACGCGTCGATGGTCCTCGCCGCCAACTGCCGCGCGGCCTCGGCGTGCGCCATCCGCAACGCCTCGACGCTCACCCCGAGCAGTTGGAACAGCCGGGTCGCGGTGAACTCCGTGCCGGACTCGCGGGGCCCGAACGACACCCGCTTCCCGACCAGGTCCGCCACCCGGTAGACCGGCGCGTCCGCGGGCACGACGATCTGGAGGAAGCTGTCGTACAGCCGCCCGACCGCGCTGATCCCGTTGGGATCCTCGGCACTGAGCAGGGCGCCGCCCATCAGGGGGTCCAAAGAGGACAGTCCGAGGTGGACTTCGCCGTTGCCGAGCAGCCGGACGTTCTCCACCGACGCCCCGGTCGGCCGCGCCACGACCCGGGTGTCCGGCAACTCGTCCGCCAAGGCCTGCGCCAACGCCCCGCCGACCTCGCGGAACACCGCCCCGTCCGGCCCGGTCGCCAACACGAGTTCGGCCGGCGCGGGCGGCCCACCCGCCGCGCACGCCGGCACCCCCGCCGTCAACGCGGCGAGCAACAAGGACCGCCGGGACACCCGCACCCCCGAAGCCTAAGCCCACAACCTTCAGAAGGAGCCCCGCGCACCCCAAGGAACCGGCCGCACTCGCCTCGCGCCGGCCGCCCCGCCCCCACGCCCCACTTCCCGCTCCGCCGCGCCTGCCCGCTCCGCCGCGCCTGCCCGCGCCGCCGCGCCTGCCCGCGCCGCCGCGCCTGCCCGCGCCGCCGC
>NZ_JAPSLK010000106.1 GCF_031180885.1 Saccharothrix sp. | reverse complement strand
TCAGCGTCGTCTTGCCGTGGTCGATGTGACCGATGGTGCCGATGTTGACGTGCGGCTTCGTCCGCTCGAACTTCGCCTTCGCCACTGGATTGTCCTCCTGGACTTCTGTTGCTGTGCCCGGCGGGTGGGTTGCCACCCGCCGGGCGTCACGTCAAGGGTTGTGCGGACCCCAGGGACGAGAGACCCCGGAGAGCCCGCGTGGTGCTGCGGTGCTCCGGTTGGGGTTACTCGCCCGTCGCCTTCGCGATGATCTCCTTGGCCACGTTCGCGGGAACCTCGGCGTAGGAGTCAAAGGTCATCGAGTAGTTCGCGCGACCCTGGGTCTTGGACCGCAGGTCGCCGACATACCCGAACATCTCCGACAGCGGGACCAGTGCCTTCACGACACGGGTGCCGCTGCGCTCCTCCATGGCCTGGATCTGGCCACGGCGGGAGTTCAAGTCGCCGATCACGTCGCCCATGTACTCCTCGGGCGTGGTGACCTCGACGGCCATCAGCGGCTCGAGCAGCGCCGGGCTCGCCTGGCGGGCGGCTTCCTTGAGCGCCATGGAACCCGCGATCTTGAACGCCATCTCCGACGAGTCGACCTCGTGGTAGGCGCCGTCGACCAGGGTCACCTTGATGCCGACCAGCGGGTAGCCCGCCAGCACGCCGTACTGCATGGCGTCCTGGGCACCGGCGTCCACCGACGGGATGTACTCCCGCGGGATGCGACCGCCGGTGACCGCGTTGACGAACTCGTAGAGCGCGCCGTCCTCGGTCTTCTCCAGGGGCTCGATGTCGATGAGCACCTTGGCGAACTGGCCGGAACCACCGGTCTGCTTCTTGTGGGTGTAGGAGTACTTCTCCACCTTGCGGCGGATGGTCTCCCGGTACGCCACCTGCGGCTTGCCGATGTTGGCCTCGACCTTGAACTCGCGGCGCATGCGGTCCACCAGGATGTCCAGGTGGAGCTCGCCCATGCCGGCGATGATGGTCTGGCCGGTCTCCTGGTCCAGGTTGACCCGGAAGGTCGGGTCCTCCTCGGCCAGCTTCTGGATCGCGGTGCCCAGCTTCTCCTGGTCGGCCTTCGTCTTGGGCTCGATCGCCACCTGGATGACCGGCTCGGGGAAGGTCATCGACTCCAGCACGATGGGGTGCTGCGGGTCGCAGAGCGTCTCACCGGTGGTCGTGTCCTTCAGACCGATCACGGCGTAGATGTGGCCCGCGATGGCCTCGTCGACCGGGTTCTCCTTGTTGGCGTGCATCTGGAAGATCTTCCCGATGCGCTCCTTGCGGTCCTTGGTCGAGTTGATGACCTGGGTGCCGGAGGCGACCTTGCCCGAGTAGACCCGGATGTAGGTCAGCTTGCCGAAGAACGGGTGGACGGCGATCTTGAACGCCAGGGCGGAGAACGGCTCGTCGCTGGCGGCCTTGCGGAACGCCGGCGTCTCGCCGTCCTGCAGCGTGCCCTCGACCGGCGGGAGGTCCAGCGGCGACGGCAGGTAGTCGATCACCGCGTCGAGCATGGGCTGCACGCCCTTGTTCTTGAACGCGGAACCGCACAGCACCGGGTAGGCCGTGCCCTCGGCGACGATCTTGCGGATGCCCGCCTTGATCTGCTCGACGGACAGCTCCTCACCGCCCAGGTACAGCTCCATGAGGGCGTCGTCGGTCTCGGCCACGGCCTCGACCAGCGCCTCGCGGTACTCCTGCGCCTTGTCCAGGAGGTCCGCGGGGATCTCCTCGACGGTGTAGTCCTCGCCCTTCTGGACCTCGCCGCGCCAGGTCAGCGCGCGCATCTCCACCAGGTCGACGACACCGATGAAGTCGCTCTCCGCGCCGATCGGGATCTGGATCGGGAGCGGCTTCGCGCCCAGGCGCTCGGAGATGGTGCGCACGGTGAAGTAGAAGTCCGCACCGAGCTTGTCCATCTTGTTGACGAAGCAGATGCGCGGGACGTCGTACTTGGTCGCCTGACGCCAGACCTGCTCGGACTGGGGCTCGACGCCCTCCTTGCCGTCGAAGACGGCGACGGCGCCGTCGAGGACGCGCAGGTTGCGCTCCACCTCGACGGTGAAGTCGACGTGGCCGGGCGTGTCGATCAGGTTGATCTGGTGGTTCTTCCAGAAGCACGTCGTCGCGGCGGACGTGATCGTGATGCCGCGCTCCTGCTCCTGCTCCATCCAGTCCATCACGGCCGCGCCGTCGTGGACCTCGCCGATCTTGTAGCTGATCCCGGTGTAGAAGAGGATCCGCTCGGTCGTCGTGGTCTTGCCCGCGTCGATGTGGGCCATGATCCCGATGTTGCGGACCTTGGCCAGGTCGGTGAGCACGTCCTGTGCCACGGGTGTCTTCCCCTGTCTTGAGCTCGCAGGCTCACTAGGGCTGGGTGCGCCCGGCCGGTTCTCGGGTGCCGGCCGGGCGGTGAGTCACCAGCGGTAGTGGGCGAAGGCCTTGTTCGACTCGGCCATCTTGTGGGTGTCCTCGCGGCGCTTGACGCTCGCGCCCAGGCCGTTGCTCGCGTCGAGCAGCTCGTTCATCAGGCGCTCGACCATGGTCTTCTCGCGGCGCTGCCGGGAGAAGCTGATCAGCCAGCGCAGCGCCAGCGTGGTCGCCCGACCGGGCTTGACCTCGACCGGCACCTGGTAGGTGGCGCCACCGACGCGGCGGCTCTTGACCTCCAGGGCGGGCTTGACGTTGTCCAGCGCGCGCTTGAGCGTGACGACCGGGTCGGTGCCGGTCTTCTCGCGGGCGCCCTCGAGGGCGCCGTACACGATCCGCTCGGCCACGGAGCGCTTGCCGTCGACCAGCACCTTGTTGATGAGCTGGGTCACCAGCGGAGAGCTGTAGACCGGGTCGGAGATCAGCGGCCGCTTCGGGGCCGGTCCCTTGCGGGGCATCAGCTCTTCTCCTTCTTCGCGCCGTACCGGCTGCGAGCCTGCTTGCGGTTCTTCACGCCCTGCGTGTCCAGGGAGCCGCGGATGATCTTGTAGCGGACACCCGGGAGGTCCTTCACACGACCGCCGCGCACGAGCACCATCGAGTGCTCCTGGAGGTTGTGGCCCTCACCCGGGATGTACGCCGTGACCTCGATGCCGCTGGTCAGCTTCACACGGGCGACCTTGCGCAGCGCCGAGTTCGGCTTCTTGGGCGTCGTGGTGTAGACGCGGGTGCACACACCGCGCCGCTGCGGGCTGCCCTTGAGCGCCGCGGTCTTCTGCTTGGCGACCTTGTCCTGCCGGCCCTTCCGGACCAGCTGCTGGATCGTTGGCATACGCCGGCTGCTTCTTCCGTTCGCGTGCTCGTCGCGCGGGCGGCGAGCGCTGTTTACTTGGTCCCTCTCTGCACCCGAGGTCGGGCGTGTCGCGCCCCTCTCGGCCGAGGCCCGAGGGTGGAACACCGTTGACCCAAGGTCCGCAGGCGACATCCCAGGACGCCCCTGCGCGTGGAGGTCACCGCGGCCGGCTTTCCAGCACGACTGGCGCGTAGGCACGCGGAGCGGCCCGACATGGGTCGGGCACGAGTACCAAAGATACCCCGCCCGCTTCCCACTGGTCAAAACGGGTGGGGTGTGGTGCTCGACGTGCTCGTTGAGCCTTGGCGACCTGCGGTTTTCCGCGCTTGGCCGAGACCGTTCGGGAGCCTTGCCGGACGGGTCCTCGCCAGGGGGACTTGTCCGACGGGCGACTTCAGTGTAGGTGCGCGCGCCCGGGGCGGCGAGCGCACACGGCCACGTCACGCGAGCCCCGCCACAATCGCTGCCAGGCCGACCCGAGGAGCCCCGGTGACCAGCGACGACCACCCCGCCGCACCACCCGTCGACCTGCCGCCCGAGTACCGGCCGCCGAGGTGGCGCCATGGCGGTTGAGGAGCACGGCGGAGAGGGCTGTCCCCAAGGCGACTACGTGACTACCCCCTAGGGAATTGCCTCGCGTTGCGCGTCAAGGCCGGCGATTGCCTTCGCACCGTGCGCTACAAGAGCCCCGTCCAGGCGTATGCGCTCGGGTTTTGCGAGAGCGCCGACAGGATCGAGGTGTTGGCCGTGCACGACGCGGGCGAACAGGCGTGCCCCAGCGGCGTCCGGCACCAGTACAAACGGCCGCCGCGCACGGTGTGCCTGTCCGGGTGAACGACACTGTGCCCGTGCACACCGATCTCGTCTCCGACATGGCCGCCCTGGTGGGCGGGGAGCCCGTCGTGCTCGCCGTGCGCGGGGACGTCGTGGTCGTGCGGGTCGGGGACGTGGTGTTGAAGGCGCACGAGGCCGGCGCGGACGCCGCGCTGCTCGCCGCGCGGTGCGAGTTGGCCGGCGACCCACGTTTGGGTGAACTTTTCCTGCCACCCCTGCTGGGGCCCGTTCCGGTGCGCGACCGGCTGGTCACCGGGTGGCCGTTGGGCGTGCCGGTGGAGCCCGGCGCGCCCGACACCCTGCCGATGGAGGACGCCGGCCGGATGCTCGCCCACCTGCACACCTTCACCGCCGCGGACTTCCCCGCGCTGCCGGTGGCCGGGGCGTGGGACCGGCTGGAGCGGGCGGTGGCGCGGGTGCCGGACGTGGCCGGGGCCGAGGTGGTGCGGCGGGCGTTCGAGACCGTCGAGCCGATGCGGCCCGGGACGACCCTCATCCACGGCGACTGGCACCTCGGCCAGCTCGTGGCGCGCGGCGGGTGGCGGTTGATCGACGTGGACGACCTGGGCGCGGGCGACCCGGCGTGGGACCTCGCCCGGCCGGCGGCGCTGTTCGCGGCCGGGGTGCTCGAACCACGCGCGTGGTCGCGGCTGCTGGACGCCTACCTCGACGCGGGCGGGACGGGGATCGACCGCGACGACCCGTGGGCGGCGTTGGAAGGACCGGCGCGGGCGCTGGTCGTGCAGATGGCGGCGCGTGCGCTCGCGGCGGCAGAGCGTGACGGAACGGCGTTGGAGCCGGCGCAATCGGCGCTGCTGGACGCCTGCGAGCGGATCACGTCCAGGCACGAACCCATGCCGCGCGGCTAATATCGCGCACAACGCACCGAGAGCAGGAGGCTCACACGATGCAGTGCCCCAAGTGCCATGCGAACATGCGGACTTTCGACCGCATGGGCGTACACATCGAGCAGTGCGACGGCTGCCGCGGAGTCTTCCTGGACTACGGCGAGCTGGAGGCCATCACCCGCCTCGAGGCCCAGATGCAGGCCCCGCCGCCCCCGCCGCCCGCCGCGCCGGCCCCGGCGCAGGTCCACTACGTCCAGCCGGTCCAGCCGGGCTGGGGCGCGGCCCCGCACTACGGCCACGGCTACGGCCACCGCAAGCACCACGGCCTCTCGGGTCTCTTCTTCTCCAGCTGAACTGCCGCGACTCCGTCGCGGCGGCGAGGCCGCCCGGAAGTCGGCTCATCGCGGTGCGTTTCCCGACGATCGAAAACCGTGATCGTCGGGAAAGGCACCGCGACAAGCCGACGCGGCCTCGCAGGCAGCGGTTGCGACTACCGAAAAAACGGGCGATACTCAGTAGTGAGCTGAGGAGGTCGCCATGTCGGTCGCAACGGAGGCTGCGCAGATCCGGGATCTGTTCGACCAGATCGAAGAGATCGAAGAGGTCGCCTCGACGCTGGCGGAAGACGACGAACGCCGCCACAAGCTCGACGGCGTGGTCGCCCGCGCCCTCAAGACCGCTCCCCCGGTCCGACCAGTCGTAGCCGGTGAGCTGCTCGACCTCACCGAGAAGACGGTGAAGGCGTGGGCCCGCGAAGGTGTGCTGGCGATCCACAGCCAGGAACCCCGGATGCTGCTCGACGCCGTCCGCCTGCACGAGGTGCTGCACGTCGTCTCCGAGCTGCGCCAGGCGGGCCGCACCCGCGGTCTGCTGGACGAGGTGCACCGCAGGTTGAGCGACCAGGCCCTGCTCGACCGCGACGACCTGGCCACGAGCCTGGCGCAGATGCACCGGGGTGAAGGACGCGTAGTCCGCAAACTTGATCAAGGTAGTTGAGACGCCGGTCGCGAGCCTCCAGGCCGCGGCCCTGCGCGGTCCCGCCCGCCAGGCCTACGACCGCTTCCTGGACGAACTGTCCCACCGCGGCTGCGCCGCCCTCGGCTACCGGGTGACCGGTCCCGAACCCCTCCCCCGCCTGTGCGTGAAGCACCTGCGCGGCACCGACCGCGTGGTCGTCGCCTTCCCCGAACCCGACACCGCGTGGGTCCTGCTCGTCGGCGCGCACGACGACGACCCGGGCCGCAACCTCTACGACGCCCTCTACGAACTCGCCGGCGTCCGCCCCCGCCTCAATGAGCGCCGCACCAAGCCGCCGTGCTGCTCCGACGGCACTCCCCCGTCCGCCGACGCGGACCTGGTCGACGACCTCGTGGCCCGCGCCCGCGCCCTCGCCAAGTCCCGCAGGCGCTGAGTTCAGAGTTGGTTCATCAAAGCGATCCAAGGACTAGCGCCTGGCCAATACGATCTGGGGTCGAGTCGCACCGATACCGCACTTGAGCGAGGTTTCGTCATGTTGAGCGATTCCGATGCGAACATCCGCCGCAGGCAGGCGCGTCGACCGCGCCGAACGAACGGCGACGGGAAGGTCGCACGGCCGATTCCCTACGATCCCCTCTCCCTTGAGAATCTCGCTCACAGCGTCGAGCGCGCCCTGCTCGATACCGACCCTGTGAACATCACAGAAGTGCCCGAGACCGTCGGTGCCGGCATCTACGCCCTCTACTACACCGGCGACGAACCGCTGTACGCGCCGATCAGCAATCAAGAGTGCTCCACGCCGATTTACGTGGGAAAGGCGGTCCCGCAAGGCGGGCGCAAGGGCCTCGTGGACCCCACCAAGGATTCATACGCCCTCTGGACCAGGTTGCAGGAACACAAGGAGTCGCTCGAGCAGGCCGAGAACCTCGACGTCTCCGACTTCAGGGCCCGCTACC
Organism: Saccharothrix sp.; assembly: GCF_031180885.1. Classification (GTDB taxonomy): domain Bacteria; phylum Actinomycetota; class Actinomycetes; order Mycobacteriales; family Pseudonocardiaceae; genus Actinosynnema. The sequence continues at coordinate 2,778 of NZ_JAPSLK010000106.1, read as the reverse complement.
TGGTGGTGGTGCCGTTCTTCGTCGGCCTAGCGGAAGAGATCATGATCCGGAAATACCAGCCCGTGTGGAACCTGAAGCTGGATGGCTTCGGCAACCACGACCCCGGCGAGAACCGGCGTGGCCAGGGTCAACGACCCGCGTGGGATGAGGTCCACCCGGGGCGCTGGTGGTCGCAGCCGGAGAGGATGCCCAAGCCGAACAAGGTCAGCCCCGAGACGTCACGCGAGAACATCCGTGATCACTTGGCCCGGCTCTCCGCTGAGACTCCCGTCGAACTCGACATGGCTCGCGCTCTCGAGGACTTGGACGGTATGCAGTCGGCCCTGGACTTCGACGACGCCGAGTGAGCAGTGCCACGAACCCGGCGAGTCGCACACGCGTTCGACGACAGACCGCGGTATAGTCCGCCCGTGATCAACGGTGCCGCCCAGCTCGAGCTTCCCGTGACTCCGTCCCGCGAGGTCGGCACCAGCATCGAACTCTTCACCGGCGGCGGCGGTCTTGCGAAGGCGATGTGCAACAGCGGCTTCCGGCACCTCGTGGCGGTAGAACTCGACAAGCGCGCTTGCGCCACGCTTCGCAAGAACGTCGCCGACCCGTTCGACCCGACCGTCCCGCAGGCGGAACACATCGACTCTCGGTGGCCTTTGATCGAAGGAGACGTCCGCCAAGTCGACTTCACCCGATGGTTGGGCCAGGTGGATGTGGTCGCCGGTGGTGTCCCGTGCCAGCCGTGGTCCCTCGGTGGTGCACACAAAGGCTACGACGATCCCAGGAACCTGTGGCCGGAGTTGTTTCGGGTAGTCCGCGAGACCCGCCCAAAGGCTGTCGTCGCGGAAAACGTCAAGGGTCTGCTCAGGCCGTCGTTCAAACCGTACTACGACTACATCATCAACGAACTGAGCGCGCCCTTCGAGGAACGCGTCGATGGTGAGGACTGGCGTGATCACGACAAGCGCCTGCGCAAGGTGATCCAGAGGAGTTCCTCCGATCCTACGGAGCGTTACGACGTCAAGTACATGCTCGTGAACGCCGCCGACTACGGCGTACCCCAGAACCGGTGGCGCGTCTTCGTCGTCGCTTTCCGCCAGGACCTCGGGTTGGCGGACTGGAACTTCCCGGCCGCGACGCACTCAGAAGCCGCGCTCCTGGCCGCCCAAGCAGACGGCAGCTACTGGGACGAGCACCGCGTGCCGAAGAAGTACCGCAAGCAGCCGGTGATCCCGGCGAACCATGTGGTCCCGGCCGGTACGTCGCGATGGCGGACTCTGCGCGATGCTCTCTCGGGTTCGACGGAGCGGAACGAGCCGAAGCTGCCCGAGCCGATCGGAGACAAGGTCGACCATCCGGATCACCTGCACCACTACGGCTGGCCCGGGGCACGGGAATATCCGGGTCACACACCGAATGAGTTGGACCGTCCCGCCAAGACGGTGAAGGCAGGGGTACATGGCGTACCCGGTGGTGAGACCGTGCTGCGGCGCCAGGACGGATCTATCCGGTACATGACCGTCCGCGAGGTCTCGCGAGTCATGACCTTCCCTGACGACTGGCACCTCGAAGGTCCACGAGGTGAGCAGATGCGCCAACTAGGCAACGCCGTTCCAGTCAGGCTCGGCGAAGTCATGGCCGGATCGGTAGCGACAGCGTTGAAGTCACGGATGGATGCATCGGCAACTCGTGAACACTCACCCGCTGTGGAAGAAGGCGCCCTTGCCGCCGTTGGCGTGGAAGGCGCCGTCGGGGCTGACTAAGGCACAACGAGCAGCCGAACAGGATGTCGCCGCCGGCGACGAACTCGCGCGGTTGATCGCTTTCAGCGACGGCCGTGTGGCCCGCGCTTCGGTCGCGCTTCGTGGCCTCCGCCAGGGCAGACGCGTGTATGCCTACCTGCGTTGGTCAGTCAGCGGCAAGACGTCTGAGCGTTACGTTTGCGAGGTCGACCGAATGGATCGACGATCCAACCTGGAGCAGGCTTGGGAAGTGGTCCACAACACGGGGATGCTGTCCGCCATTGGAAGAGGCTCGACTTCGGAGGACCCGGCGCATGAGCGAGTCATGGGCGAGTAACCCTTCCGTCAGGGCAATCATGCGAGCGAACCGGCACAGGGACACCCGGCCGGAACTGGCCTTGCGATCAGCCATCCATGGGATGGGCCTCCGGTTTCGAGTCAACGCAAGACCACTGAAGTCCGTACGTCGCACCGTCGACATCGTGTTTCCCAAAGTAAAGGTCGCCGTGTTCGTCGACGGCTGCTTCTGGCACGGTTGCGATGAGCACTACCGTCCAGCGACAGGCGCGAATTCGGACTTCTGGCACGCCAAGATCGCCGGCAACAAGAGCCGTGACGCGGATACCGACCGCAAGCTTCGCGAAGAAGGATGGACAGTCATCCGCGTCTGGGAGCACGAAGCGCCTGAAGACGCAGCGCTTCGTGTGTCCGACACCGTACGCACGCGACGTGCCAATCTGGCTGATTCTCGTTCAAAGAAGTGACGGACTGGTACAGGAGCCGAGCAGCACAGGAGGATGCGGTTCTGTGATGGCGGGTCCGCTTCAGCTTGGCGCGACGCGGAAGCGGCGCAATTCAACACGATGGCGGGAGAACGGGTCGGGGCCGTCCTCCCGCCATGCGTCACCGCGCGATCAGCCCGTCACCGGCAGGTGGCCTTCGACGGGAGTCGGACGCGGCGCCTTGCCCGGGGCGGACGGGGCCGGGGTGGTCGTGGACGGCTTCGTCGGCGTCGCGGACGGGGTGCTGGTCGGCACCGGCTTCT
>NZ_JAPSLK010000050.1:41424-60443 GCF_031180885.1 Saccharothrix sp. | reverse complement strand
CACGGCGGGGCTTCGGTTCCCCCACCGTATGGCCTGCCCGAAGGGCTACCACAGATTTCCCGGGTGCGGCCGAAATTTTTTGTGAGGAACGAGCAAAAAATTTCGGCGGCACCCGGGAAATCTGTGGTTGGCTCCGCCAGGCCATGCGGTGGGGGAACCGACGCCCTTCCCTCCCCCATTGGCGGCCTCCAGGCCGCCCTTGATCTTGGGAGCGCGTCAGCGCGTTGGAGCTTGAGAGCGCGCAGCGCGGTTCAAGAGCGCGCAGCGCGGTTCAAGAGCGCGCAGCGCGGTTCAAGAGCGCGCAGCGCGGTTCAAGAGCGCGCAGCGCGGTTCAAGAGCGCGCAGCGCGGTTCAAGAGCGCGCAGCGCGTTCATCCTCCAGCAGCGCGGAGCGCGTTGCGTCGAGCCCCGCGCAGCGTGGATTTGAGCGCGTAAGCGCAATTTTAAAGATCAAAAGCGCCTCGCCGGCGGGCAGGCCACCAAAGATGACACAAAAGCAACTGCGAGGGCTTCTTGCTTGGGCCACCTCCGCATGGCCTGGCGGAGCCAACCACAGATTTCCCGGGTGCCGCGAAAAACTTTTGCTCGTTCCTCGCAAAACTTTTTGGCTGCACCCGGGAAATCTGTGGTAGCCCTTCGGGCAGGCCATACGGAGATGACACAAGCAAGAAGCCCAGGTTGAGTTGTGACCTCACGAGGCCCGGTGCCGCGCTGCGCGCGCCGAAGAACGCGGGCAGCGCAGCGGGGAGAGCCCGCCGGGGGGCGGAAGGGGTGGTGCGGGGCTGCGGGGTGTGAGGTCACTCGCACAGTGCGCACAAGGTCGGCTCGTGGTGTCACGCTGGTCCGGTAACCGTGCAACAAGGCCCGGAGACCCGCGACGAGGCGGGCTTCGAGGGAGGACGGTCGACGATGACCTCTGCAGAGGTATCTGCCCCCTACGGCACCGGAGCGTCCAACGCGCCGGCGAGCACCAAGAAGGTGCGCATCCACCACCTGCGTGAGCTGAAGGAACGCGGCGAGCCGTGGCCCATGCTCACCGCCTACGACATGTACACCGCCGAACTCTTCGACGAGGCCGGCATCCCCGTGCTGCTTGTCGGCGACTCCGCGTCGAACAACGTCTACGGGTACGACACCTCCCTGCCGGTCACCGTCGACGAGCTGGTCCCGCTGGTCCGCGGGGTCACCCGGTCGGTGAAGCGGGCGCTGGTCGTGGCGGACCTGCCGTTCGGGTCCTACCAGGTGTCGGTCGAGCAGGCCGTGGCGACGGCGGTCCGGTTCATGAAGGAAGGCCGCGCGCACGCGGTCAAGCTGGAGGGCGGCCGGCACTTCGCGCCGCACATCAAGGCCATCGTCCGGGCCGGCATCCCGGTGATGGCGCACATCGGGTTCACCCCGCAGAGCGAGCACCAGCTCGGCGGGTACCGGGTGCAGGGCCGCAACGACAAGTTCGACGACGTCGTGGCCGACGCGCACGCGGTGCAGGAGGCCGGGGCGTTCGCGGTCGTGCTGGAGATGGTGACCGCCGAGGTCGCCAAGCAGATCACGCACGACCTGGTGATCCCGACCGTGGGCATCGGCGCCGGGCCGGACACCGACGCGCAGGTGCTGGTGTGGCAGGACATGCTGGGCCTGCGGCGCGGCAAGGCGCCCCGGTTCGTGAAGCGGTACGCCAACCTCGCCGACGTCATGCTCGGCGCGGTGCGCGAGTTCGCCTCCGAGGTGCGCACGCACCGGTTCCCCGGGCCGGAGCACACCTTCCACTGAGTGTGGCGTGGCGGTGACCGTCGGTCGGCGTCGGGCAGAGTAGGGGGCATGTACCCCGAGATCGAGCCCTACGACCAGGGCCTGCTCGACGTCGGCGACGGGAACCGCGTCTACTGGGAGGTCTGCGGCAACCCCTACGGCAAGCCCGTGGTGTTCCTGCACGGCGGGCCGGGCGGGGGCTCGGCGCCGGCGCACCGGAGGCTGTTCGACCCCGCGGCCTACCGGATCGTGCTGATCGACCAGCGCGGGTGCGGGCGGTCGGTGCCGCACGCGAGCACCCCCGGTGTCGACATGTCGACCAACACGACGTGGCACCTGGTGGCGGACCTCGAAGCCGTGCGCGAGCACCTCGGGATCGACCGGTGGCAGGTGTTCGGCGGGTCGTGGGGCAGCACCCTGGCGCTGGCGTACGCCCAGACCCACCCGGACCAGGTGACCGAGCTGGTGCTGCGCGGCGTCTTCACGCTGCGGCAGCTCGAACTGGACTGGTACTACCGCGGCGGGGCCGGGTTCCTGTTCCCCGAGCTGTGGTCGCGGGTGGTCGCGCTGGTGCCGGACGGGGACGTGATCGGCGGGTACGCCCGGCTGCTGCACGACCCGGACCCGGCGGTGGCCGAGGCGGCGGCGGTCGCGTGGAGCGTGTGGGAGGCCTCGACGGTCACCCTGGTGGAACGGCCCGAGCTGGTGGCGGCGTTCGCCCAGCCCCGGTACGCGCTGGCGTTCGCGCGGATCGAGAACCACTACTTCCTCCACCGCGGGTGGCTGGAGGAGGGGCAGCTGCTGCGGGACGCGGGGAAGCTGGCCGGCATCCCCGGCGTGATCGTGCAGGGGCGCTACGACGTGGCCACGCCCGCGGTGACCGCGTGGGAGCTGCACCGGGCGTGGCCGGGGTCGGAGCTGGTGGTCGTGCCCGACGCCGGGCACGCCTACGACGAGCCCGGCATCCTGCGGGCGCTGGTGGCGGCTACCGACCGGTTCCGCTGAACGCCCGCTCCAGGGCCGCGCGGGCATCCACCAGGGCCGGGCCGTACCAGGTCAGGAAGCGGCCCGACACGTGCACCGGGCGCCGGCGCGGGAAGAACTGCGGGCCGTCGTCCGGGGTGAACAGGTAGGGCTCGTCCGGCAGCACCACCAGGTCCGCCTCCTGAGCCTGGAGTTCGTCGAGGGTGGGGCGCGGGTAGCGCTCGGCGTGGTCGGCGTAGACGTTGACCACGCCCACCCGGCGCAGGACGTCCCCGGCGAACGTGTCCCGGCCGACCACGACCCACGGCTTGCGCCACACCGGGATGATCGCCCGCGCGCGGGGCGGTTCGACGTGCCGCCACAGCCGCTCGGCCTTGACCAGCCAGTCCGGTTCGGTGTCCCAGGCGGTGCCGAACAGCCGGCGCAGCGAGCCGAGCGCGGCCGGGACGGACGCGGGCGCGGCCATCACCCAGACCGGGACGCCGTTGGCGCGCAGGCGTTCCACGTCCTCCCGGCGGTTCTCCTCGCTGTTGGCCAGCACGAGGTCCGGGCGCAGGGCGAGGACCTGGTCGACCTTGGGGTACTTCGAGCCGCCGACCCGGTCGACCTCCAGGTCCTCCGGGTGGGTGCAGTAGTCGGTGGCGCCGATCAGGACGTGCGGGTCGACCGCCTCGGTCAGCGACGGGACGAGGCTGACCACCCGGCGCGGCGGTCCCGGCAGCGGTACCGGTTCGCCCAGGTCGTCGACGGGGAGCATCAGGGACCCACCCGGGTGAACCCGACCTTGCGGTGCTCGGGGTCCGCCTCGACCAGCCGGACCCGGATCCGCTCGCCTTCCGGCAGGTCCTCACCGGCGCACCGCCCCATGACCGGCGGGTGCGCGACGAACACGTCCGCGCCGTTGCCCTCGGCCCGCAGGACCACGGCGTCGAACTCCTGGCCCACCCGGTCGGCCAGCACCCACGCCTCGACCTGGTCCAGGCACGCGCGGTCGACCTTGCTCGCCAGCGTGTCGCTCGCGCCCATCAGACCCGGGAGCAGCGGGAGGGCCTTGCGCAGCCACTCCGGGACGTCCTCGCCGGCGGTCACCGCCAGGCACACCTCGGTCGCGAACCGGTCGACCAGGCGGCGCAGCGGGGCGGTGACGTGCGTGTACGGGGCGGCTACGCCCGCGTGGGTGGTGACCGCCGGGATCACGCCGTCGAACGCGGTGTACCCGGCGCCGCGCAGGAGCCTGGTGGCGTCGACGAACAGGGCCAGGGACTCCGGGCGGCTCGGGTCGAGGCCGGCCAGCAGCTTGGCCGGGGTCATGCCGGGCGGCCACGGCACCTTGAGCGCGTGCGCGGACCGCTTGAGCGCGTCCACCGCGCCGTCGTCGGCGTCCGGGAGTGTGCGCAGGACACCGATCTTGGCGGCCAGCATGATCTTGGCCGCCGACATGCCGGTGAGCAGGGAGATCTCGGCGTTCCAGGAGTCGACGTCCACGCGCGGGCGGACGACCAGCTTCCAGTCGCCGTCGCCGTTGGGCACGATCTCCTGCTCCGGGAGCTGGAGTTCCACCGCGCCCCGCTCGGCGGCCCGTTCCCGGCGCAGCCGGCCGAAGTCGGCCAGGGCCTCGATCGACGGGTGCGGGGTGCCGGCGTCGAAGGACGCTTGCACGGACTCGTAGTCGAACTGGGCGGTCGACCGGATCACCGCCCGGCGGACCTGGACGTCCGTAGGTTCGCCGGTGGCGTCGCACTCGAACGTCCACAGCACGGCCGGGCGGGTCTGCCCGGGCAGGAGGCTCGCCGCGCCCTCCGACAGCACGGTCGGGTGCAGCGGCACGTTGCCGTCCGGAAGGTACAGGGTCTGGCCCCGGCGGCGGACCTCGGCGTCCAGCGCGCCGCCGGGCACGACGAACAGGCCCAGGTCGGCGATCGCGTAGTGCACCCGGAAGCCGGCGCCGACCCGTTCCAGGCAGACCGCCTGGTCGAGGTCCTTCGCGCCCGGCGGGTCGATCGTGACGAAGGGCAGGGCGGTGGCGTCCTCCCGTGCCCCGGGCTCGCGGGACAGCGCCTGCTCGGCCTCCGCGAGCGCGGGCGCGGGGAACTCGGTGGGCAGGCCGAACTCGGCCCGGATACCGCTGAAGTCCAGGTCCGCCCTGCCGGTGCGGATCACCATCGAGGCCACGAGTGCACCTTAACCCGCGGGCGCGGCCTCAGTCGGTTCCGCCGGGCGGCGTCGTCAGCCGTTCTTCCACTTGCGGTCCTTCTCGTCCTCGGCCTCGGTGCGCTGCCGGGCGAGTTCCAGGGCGCGCGCGGCGGTCGCCTCGTCCGGGTAGGGGCCCATGCGGTCGCCGCCGCGGCAGCCGACGCCCTTCTCGGCCGTCTGGTGGGTCAGGCAGTAGTACCAGGCATTCGGATCACCCATGGGTCAAGGCTGACATGCGTGGCGGCGCATGTCATGTGCTGGAGGTCAGCGCTGGTGGGGTGACTGCTGCACGGGCAGCGGGCCGGAGTGCGGGTGTTGGGGGAACTGCGGGGCCGGGAAGCCGCGCGGCGGGGTGTTCTGGGTGGCGTTCGCGAAGTTCGCCGGGATCGGGTCCAGCACCGAGACCAGGACGTGCTGGTGCTCCGGGTCCTCGATGCGCTTGCCGGTGCGGTCGCGGTAGACCACGTCGCCGTCGAGGTCGATCTCCATGATCGCGCCCACCTCGGCCAGCTGGTCCTCGTCCAGGTCGACCAGGCGTTCCCTTCGGGACGGGACCACCCGGTAGACCGGCCAGCCCAGGTGCGCCACCGAGCGGTGGAACTCGGCCAGCAGGTGGGTCATCTGCTGCTGCCACGGCAGCGGCATGGCCTCCACCAGGCTGCGCGGCAGGACCGCGTAGCCCGCGTCCACCCCGGGCGGCTGGGAGTTCAGGTAGTCGCGCAGGGGTGTGCTGGACGCGGGCGGGCCGGCGTGGCGTTGGATGGGGTCGGGGGTGAACAAGGTGGTGCCTCCCTCACGCGATCACACACCCGGCCGGACGGCCAGTGGCATCAGCTCGTAGTAGTCCCAGTTGAGCTTGCTGATCTTCACCACGTCCCCGGTCTGCGGGGCGTGGATGTACTCGTCGTTGCCCAGGTACATGGCCACGTGGTGCACGGTGACCGGGTTGGCCGGGTTGGTCGCCCAGAAGATGAGGTCGCCGGCCTTGGCCTCGCGGACCGGCAGGTGCGCGCCGCCGGACATGTACTGGTCGTTGGCCACCCGCGGGATCTTCACGCCCGCCGCCGCGAAGGCCTTGACCAGGATGCCCGAGCAGTCCCACTGGTCCGGGCCGTTGCCGCCCCACAGGTACGGCTCGCCGAGCTGCTGCTTGGTGAACTCGATCGCGGTGCCGGCGGCCGAGGAGGCGAGCAGGTAGTTGCCCACGGCCTCGCCGCAACCGGCCGGGTCGGAGACGCCCGCCTCGCCGATCAGGAAGGCGGCCATGGCCTCCCAGTTGTGGTAGCGGTCGGGGAAGGCGGAGCGCTCCACGGCCTGGGCCGAGTCGCCGGGGCGGCGGTTCTCCCAGTCCGGGACCTTCTCCAGCACGTCGTAGAACTTGCGGATCGCGTAGTCGGGGTCCATCACCTGGGCGGGCGAGCCCCAACCCATCGACGGGCGCATCTGGAAGATGCCCAGGGAGTCGCGGTCGCCGTAGTTCAGGCTGCGCAGCCCGGACTCGGTCATGCCCGCCTGGATCGCGATCTGCCACGCCAGGGGCGGGAGGTTGCGCTCGCGACCGATCTTGATGATCATCTCGACGGTCTTGCGCTGCTCTTCGTTGAGGCGGCTCGCGTCGTTCTTGCCCTTGTCCGCACCGCCGCCCTCCCACGGGCCGATGGACGCGTTGCAGCCGACGGTCCGGTACTGGGGGCTGCCGTCGGCGGGTTGGGTGCCGTTGACCACGGTCGAGACGCCGTTCGTCACGGCCACCGCGACCACGGCGACGACCGCCACGACCACCAGCGCGAACTTCAGCATCTCAACCCACCCTGCTGTACTTGTGCACGCGCCAGCCCTCGGGCAGCTTCACCACGGTCACCACGAGCTTGCCGGTTTCCAGGTCGGCTTCGAAATCGACCGAATCGGTGGTCGAGTTCTTCGCCTTGACCTCGCTCTTGAGTTCCTTCGGCACGTTCTGCGGGTCGACGGACTGCAGCGTGGGCAGCAACTCCTTGGACGTCCACCGCTCCATGCCCTGCAACCACTTGGCGTTGGTGATGCCGGGCGGGTGGTTCAGCCAGGCGTCGATCCAGCTCTCCGCGACCAGCTGGGCCTCCGCGCTGACCGGTGCGGGCGGCGCGGAGTTGGTCGGGCTGGGGGCTTTCGTCGGCAGCGGTGACGTGGTGCCCGCCGACGGCAGCACCCCGATCTGGTTGCCGCTTTCCCTCGGTGCGCCGGACGTCGTCGTCACGACCACGCCGCCCGCGCCGTTCTTCTTGTCCCCCAACGCTTTGTCCACCACGATGCTCACCGTCGCGATGACCGCGACCACCCCGATGACGGTCGCGACCAGGTGGGTGGGCGACTTGAGCGGCCACCCCCACAGCCGGCGGTAGACCGCCGCGCGCCCCCGGTTGGTCCTGATCGGCATCAGCTGTCCCTGACCTCAAGCCCGCGCGACGGCCGGTAGATCACGTGGACCTGCCGCCCCGCCACGACCTCCGTCTCCGCCCGCCGCGGCCCCGGCACGACCGTGCTGTCCGAGAGCCGCGTGAACCCCTGCTGCTGGACCCGCGAGGGCACCAGCACGGAGTCGTCCACCCGATCCCAGTTCCGATCCGCCACCGGCACCACATCCACCACCCGCGATCGCCCGGAAGGCAAGGCCGCCGGCCCACCAACCCCGTTCCCCGGCAGCGCTCCTTGCCCACCACCGGTCACGCCGGGCGCCAACTCGCCCGCAACCCCGCTCCGGTCGAGCCGATGCGCAGTGGCCACAACGGGGTTAGCGGCTTCAGGCCGAACCCGCCCCCGCGCCCTTTGCGGCACGTCCCCATCGGGATCGCTGTCCCGCACGGTGTCCCAAAACTCCTCCTGCGGCGACGGCCCCGTGTCCTTCTTCCGCCGCAAGCGGGACATGATCCCGCCGCTCATCGGCAGGATGTTCCCGGCGGGGCCGACCGACACCTCGACCATCTGCCACATGCGGCGCATCGGCTTGCCCACCATGAAGCAGACCAGGGTCAGCATCAGCCCCAGAAGCGTCCGGGTCAGCAGCGACAGCCCGGTCGCGTTGAAGATCGCTTGCAACAGCAGGGCGTGCACACCCGCCAGGACCGCGAGCACTAGCACGTTGAACACCGTCACCGCCGCCGCCCGACCCACCTTGCGCAGCAGGTCGTGGTGGATCAGCGCGACCAGACCGATCAGCGGCCCGGCGAGAGTCAGCAGACGCAGCAGGAGCTGGGCGAGCAGCACGGCCGCCTTGGCGAACAGCTGGAACAGCGAGAACGCGACCGCTTGCAGCAGCGAGAGGAACCCGGCACCGGTCCGGCCGCCGTCCGCGCCGGTGAAGTAGCCCTTCACCGGTCCGAGCTGGTTGGCGATGTTCTTGTACTCGGTCTTCTTCGCGTTGAGCGCGGCCTGGTCGCCGTCCTTCTGCTGGTCCAGCTCGACGACCGTCCAGGCCTGCGCGTTGAGCAGGCGCGGCCCGTACTCCTTGGCCTGCGGTGCGTCCGGCGAGCCGAACTCGCCGCGCAACCAGCTCTGGTAGACCACCGAGTCGTGCAGCCGCGAAGGCAGGACGTGCAGCGTGCCCTGCTCCTCGGGCGCTTCGACGAACCCGGCCTGGATCTCCGCGGTCTTGGTGACCAGCGTGTCGTCCAGCATCTTGTAGAACTGGGGCAGGGCCAACGCCGACGTGGCCAGCCACATCGCCGCGAGGGCCCAGAGACTTCGCTTGCTGATCGACGCCAGGTCGCCCTGCCAGATCTGGCGGAACATGAGGATAGACAGGATCAACGCGACCAGGCCGAACCAGCGCAAGTAGACGTTGTCGTACACGCGCTGCACGCCGTTCTTCACGGCGTCGTCGAGCGGCTTGAGCAGACCGTTGCCCATGACCGTGTAGTGCAGGGCGTTGGTGATGCCGACGATGTTCTTGGAAACGTTGAAGAGTTCGTTGCCCATCCAGGTGTCGATCACCGCTGCCGTGTCTGGCAGTTTGAGGCAGCTCTCCTGGTACGCGTGCCACACCATGCCCGCGTAGCCGTACGTGAGGTACGGGGTGTCCTTGAGGCCTTGGCCGTCGGGCGGGTCAAGCGCGCCGACCATGCCGGAGCCGGGCCGTTCCGGGTTGGGCGCCTCGCCGCAGTCCGCGGCCTGGGCGGCCGGTGCGCCGAAGACGACCTGGAGGCTGAGGATCGCCGCCACCGCTGCCACGGAGGTCCAGCGGGTGCGGCGGGGGCGGGTGCGGGCCGGTGCCGCGGGGGTCGCGGCACGGGCGCGTCTGAACCGCCGCCGCGCGTAGAGCGCGGCGGCGATGGCCGCCACCAGGAGGAGGGTGCTCATGCCGCACCTTCCCGGCCCTGGCGTCGGGTTCCTCCCTCACCGTGTGTCGAGTCGACCAGGTCGTCGACCAAGCCCACTTCGAGGTCGGCGGCGAGTTCGTCGTCGTAGTCGTCGGTCAGGCTCTCCTCGTAGGCGAACGGGTCCTGCGGTGGCGACGACAGTTCGAGCTCCGCCTGGTCCGGGCCGTCGCGCAGCGCGTCCGGGGTGGTGTCCAGGGCGTTGCGGAGGTGTTCCAGGTGTGGGCCGGAGAAGTCGATGCGGATGCGTTCCACGCCGCCCGCGCCGTCGCCGAAGATGAACTGGCGGGGGGCGCGGTCGCGTTCGGTGGCGGTGCGGGCGCCGCCGGGGCGGCGGCCCAGGGACGCGACCACCTGCTCGTAGCCGGCGCCGACCGGGACCTTCAGCAGGCGCAACGCGTCCGCCTGGGCCTGGTCGTCGTCCAGGCGGCCCACGAAGACCGAGTCGAGCAGGGCCACGAAGCCCTGGATCTTCAGGAAGTCCGCCGGGATCTGGGACGACAGCAGCACGCGCACGTTCCACTTGCGGGAGTCGCGGGCGAAGCGGTTCATCAGCACGCGGCCCGTCGGGACCTCGGACAGGAAGAACGCCTCGTCGATCCACACGCCCTTGCGGAGGTCCTTGGGGCGTTCGTAGATCGACCGCTGGGTCAGCCACGCGGCCAGGTTGAGCATCTCGACGCCCAACGCCTCCGCGTCGGTCCAGTGCTCGCGGCCCACGCCGTCCTTCGGCAGGTTCAGACCCGCCATGGTCAGCACGGTCAACCGGTCGTCGCGCTGCTCGTTGTACGGGTCGGCGTCCTGCTCCGGGATGAGCAGCGACATGCGCTCCCGCATCTCGTCCAGGAAGTCGGCCACGACCACCGCGTGCTCGTGGTGCTCGGACGCGTCCCGCCGCAGTGCCTCGAACACCATGCCGGGGTGCGCGTCGGGCCGGCCGCCGACCGTGCGGACCGCGCGCAGCAGCACGATCCGGGTCTGCGGCAGCCGCGCCACCTCGAACGGCAGCAGGCCGGTCAGCACGTCCAGGACCAGACGACGCCGGGTCGCCGCGGCCAGCGCGCGTTCGCGCCGCCACGCCCGTTCCGGGTCCTCCTCGTCCATGAAGTGCTCCAGCTGCGGCTCCGCCACCACGCGGTACGGGTTGAGGATGCCGGGCTGGGCGTTGAGCAGGTTGATCGGCCGCGCGTACGGCCGCAGCTCGGGCAGGTCGCACAGGGCGGCCAGCGGGCCGGACGGGTCGAGCAGCGTCCAGTGCGCCCCGGACCGCAGCGTCTTGTAGACGATGCCGCCGCCCAGGAACGACTTGCCCGCGCCCAGACCCGCGACCATCGCGGTCAAGCCCGAAGCGTCGCGCAACTCCTGCGCCATCCACGGGTCCCACGCCACCGGACGGCGGGTCGCGGTCACCGTCTCGCCGAGCAGGATGCCGCGCCGGTCACCGACTTCGGCGGTCGCGGTCGGCACGGCCGACGCCGCCCACAGCACCGACCCGCGCCGCAGGTACGCCGACGACGACAGCGGCTCGCCCGGGATGAACTCCCGCGCGATCGCGTACTGCGCCTCGGGGTGCTCGATCGCGACCTTCGGCTTGTAGAGGTCCAGCAACGCCTGGGCCAGCCGGAGAGCTTCCCGCTCGGTCGGTCCGGAAACCGCCAAGCGCCACCAAGACCGCACGCGCGTGCCCAGGGCGGTGAAGCCCGACGTCATCTCGTCGTCGATCTCCAGCACCCGCGACGCCTGCCGCGCCAACGACTGCGGCGGCTCCAGCTCGTGCTCGTCGGTGTAGTGCCGGACCTGCGAGCGGACCTTGGACATCTGCCGCTGCAGCTCGCCGGACACCTCCTCCGGCCGCCGCACGTAGATCCGCGCCGACCACTCGACCGCCGCCGGCAGCCGGTCCGACCGCTGCACCCACGGGTCGTCGACCTCGGGGATCTGCAAGCCGTGCATCAGACCGACGGTGAGCACGGCGACGTGCCGCTTGATGCCCGCGTTCGAGCCGGTGCGGCCCCGGACGGTCACCGTCGGCGCGTACGGCTCCTGGTGGAAGTCCGCCGCGTCGGTGAACGAGGCCAGGTCCTCCGGCTCCCAAGGCGCGCCCGGCACCGCGGGCAGGTTGCGCGGCGCGGGCAGGCCCAGCGAGCACGACCGGTGCATCAGCCAGGACATCTCCTCGGCCGTCACCGGCCGTCCTTCGAGACCCGCGGACCCGATCACCTGGTCGAGGTGGTCGATCTCGGACTCGATGGCGACCAGCTCGGCGTCCACGGCGTCCGGGAAAACCTTGCGCAGCACGGGCGCGGCGCGTTCGACGGCGCGGTCCATCATGTTGCGGGTCTGCACCTGGACGCCCAGGTAGACCTCTTTCTCCGCCATCGAGCGGCCCATGAGCTGCTGCTGCTCGCCGACCATGTAGTCGTCGAAGGACAGCGTGCCCGGGGTGTCCGGCAGCCGGCGCACCGCGTTGTGCACGTGCGCCTCGGCCCACATGCGGATCGGGTACGGCCGGGTGGTCACCCGCAGGTGCATCCAGCGGCCCTGGAGTTCGGCGTACTGGCCCGCGATGGCGGCGATCAGGTCCTGGCGCTGCGAGTCCGAGCGGAACGACCAGCGCTGCGGCGCGAGCTTGTACCAGGCGTAGACCTCCTGCCCGGTGCGCAGCAGGTGGCCGTCGATGCTGCGCGCGGCGATCGACGGGGTGTAGCTCGGCACGGCCTGCTCTCCGGGCAGGCGGCGACCGCGCTTGCTGTAGACCCTGCGGTCGTCCCGGGCCGCCGCCGCGTGCTGGGCGACGTGCGCGGCGGAGCGTCGGTTGCGGTCACGCCGGCGTCCGAACACCGCGAACCTCCTTCTTACGGCGGTCTGACTGCCTGCGGTGCGGGGTCGGGGTGGCGGTCGCCGTGCGCTTCGCCCCCTTGTTCTTGGGACGCCTCCGGGGGCGCTGCGGGTTGACCCGGATGCGGGCGGCGCTGGCCGCGCCGCCCCGGCCGGCGGTCTTCTCCCGCGGCGCGGTCAGCTCACGCACCCACATCGTCATGACCGACGACAGCGGGCGTTCGTGGCTGATCCGGGCGGTGATGAACCGGGTCAGCGCGATCGTGATCACGAAGCCCCAGCCGGTGTTGATGAAGTCGAAACCGAAGCCGATCTGCCGCTGCACGGCGGTGACCAGCAGGAAGACCACGATCCCGACGCCCCACGCCACGTAGCGCGCGCGCCAGGGGAAGGTGGCCTTGGGCGGCCCGAGCCAGACGGCGTCGACCCGGTATACCTCGTCGTCAGTGCGTACCCGCAAGGGTCACCCGCCAGTGAACAGGCCGGCGATCCACTTGCCGATCTCCGAACCGGCGTTGGTGGTCACCGCCAGTCCCATGATCGCCAACGCGATGATGACACCGCCGAGACGGCGCATGACCCCGGCGTTGTCGCCCTTGCCGCCGCCCAGCCACAGCAGGAGCAGGGCCACGGTCAGCAAGAGGAGCGGAACCAGGTTGTCGAGGATCCACTGGCGCAGCCCACCTGTGCCGGGTGCGACCGGCTGCTGCTGCGCGAGTGTTACCAGGGTCTGGGCGGTCATCTCGTACTCCTGAGTACGCAGGACTTCGCCGGGCGGGCCGAGGGGTGCCCGTCCGGTTCGTGCGCTATCGAGTAGAACACGTCTTCGTCACAAGCTGTATCGATCGGCTAGCGGTGGGTAGATCAATAACCGTTCCCCTGGAAGTCGATTACGTCTAATCTGACCACAGACATCATCGTTCGAGGGGAGCCGGTGGAGAACCGGCGGCATTGGATTCTCCCGGTTGCTGAGATAGTTCACCCGACTGCGAACTCCCTGGTCACGCACTGTGTGCACGACCCTGGTCCCCCTGTCCACCCCACCGCAGCGATGACCCGTCCGGCCGGGACGCGGACCGAACGGGCCGCACCCCGGAGTGACGACGCCGAGGAGGCTCGCAGCATGGTCCAGCCGCCTGAAGCCGCACCCGAACCGGCCTCCGGAGTGAAGGAGATCACGGTCTCCGCGGACGTCCCGGGCACGGATCAGGCTACCGGGACGGACGGCCGCCCGGGGCGGCGGGTTCAGCGGACGGTCAACTTCGACCAGGACGTGCTGGAGCGGGCGCGGGCGGCGGCCACCTACCTGGCGGCTTACGAGCCCGCGGCCGGGGTGCGCAGCCTGGCGGACATCGTGAACCCGGCCGTCGAGGCGTACGTGGCGGACCTGGAACGCCGCTTCAACGCCGGCGACCCGTTCCGCCCGGTCCACCGCATGCCCCCAGGCCGCCCTTCCCGCCGCTGACTTCTGCTCATCTCTGCTGACTTCTGCTCATCTCTGCTGACTTCTGCCACTGTGGTCGCCATGCCACAAACCGACGTAGACCCCCGGTTCGGCGACCCGGAGGCTCCCGCCACCCCGTGGCCGGTCGCCGAGCAACTCCTGTCATCGGCGGAGCTGTACTGGCTGACCACCGTCCGCCCCGACGGACGGCCCCACGTGACCCCGCTGATCGCGGTCTGGCACACGGGTGCCTTGCACTTCTGCACTGGTTGGGACGAACGCAAGGCCCGCAACCTGGCCGCCAATCCCCAGGTCGTCATGACCACCGGCAACAACGCCCTGCACGGCGGGCTGGACGTCGTGGTCGAGGGCGTCGCCGTGCGCGTGGAGGACCCGGCGACCCTGCACACCCTGGCCGCGGAGTGGGAGGCGAAGTACGGCCCAGACTGGCACTTCGAGGTCGCGGAAGGCGGCTTCGCCAACCTCCACGGCGTGGCCTTGGTCTTCCGCGTGGAACCGACGACCGCCTTCGGCTTCGCGAAGTCCCCCTACTCCCAAACCCGCTGGCGCTTCCCCACCTAACCCACCACTCCCACCCACTCACCTCATCCCACCCCACCACCCTTCCCAGCACCACGCCCCTTCCCAGCACCACGCCGCCGCCCTACGCCTCCCACTTCCCCCGCTGCCCCATCCCTGACCGCTCCGCCCGACAGCAACGTCCATGCGACCGGAATTCCCTTGCGCCCCAACGATTTTCCGCAGCCGATTCCGGACCAGCGGCATGGCACGCGGAGGAGGCCAACGCGCGCTCAAATCCTCGCGCCGCTGTGGGGTTCTCACCGGTGGTATCGCGCGCCGTGCGGGGATCTCGCCGGTGGTAGTTCGGGCGCTCGAAATCGCGCGCCGTGCGGGCGGGATCTCGCGGGTGGTGGTGCGGCATCGCGGTCTTGGCGGGCGGCGCAAGCGGGCGGCTGCGGCACGAGACGCGGCGCGGGCTCGGAAATCGGCTTCGGCAGCAACCAGCGATGACTCGCACGTCGAGGGTTGGGCAGCCGGCGCCAGCTCAGCAGCGTGGATTCGGCGGGCGCCCCGGGGAGGCGACCGGCGGCCGGGGCGGTGCGGTGGCTGGCGATGGGCGGCTGGCGGCGCGGCGATGGGGCGGGCTCAGCGACGGTGGAGGGTTGGCAGTGGGCGGGCCGGGTGGTGGTGACGGCCGGGCGGGGTGGGGGCTTTGGGGGTTGGCTTGGTCCGGAGGGTGGGCCAGGGCGGCTGGTGGCGCCGGAACGTGGGCGGGGGGCGCCTGGTGGGGCCGGAGGGTGGGCGGTGCCTGCCGTGGTCCCGCGCTCCTTGTTTTACGGGACGCGCGAGTCGGGAGTTGGTGCCGAAACTGACATGTCGCCCGATCGGGTGGATGTCAGGGAGGCGGTCCGACCCGACCGACAACGTGCGGAGAGCACTGGGAGTTCCCGATCGAAGCCGGTGTCCTTCCGCCCCCAGATTGGCGGAAGGACACCGGCGCCTCAGTGGCGATCCGTCAGCTCGTGCCGGACAGGCGCCAGAAGCCGACGGTCGGCAGCGTGTCCGGGCCGACCGGGCCCTTCGTCCAGAAGTAGTCGTTGAAGTTGGCGATCCACGCGTTGCCGATCGGCCCCATCGTCGCCCACACCACCCACGCCGGCTGGGTGTCGATCGACGCCTGCGCCCACGCGTCACGGACCTTCATCGGCTGGTTCCACCACAGGAACGGCGTCCGCAGCATGTAGTTGCCGAACCTCCCACCGTGCACCGCGCTGTGCATCGACACCGTGTCGAAGCTGTTGATCTGGTGCAGCCCCCGGAACGACTTCCCCCACCGCTGCGCCCAGTTCAGGCCGCCCGACGTGTGCTGCAGGATCGAGCACGTGAACAGGCTCATCCACTCGACGTCCCGGTTGCCCCACCGCGCGTCGTTGTTGGACAGGAAGCTGTCGGTGTTCGCACTGCACCCCGAGAACGAGAAACCGGTCGGCGAACCGTGGCCCTGCCAGTAGGTCATGTCCACGTCGTCCGCGTACATGTGGTCCCACCCGCCGGGGAACACCGGGTCCTTGAAGTCCCGTTCCCACGCGTTGCCGTTGAGCCAGCTGAACTGCACCGGAATCCCCCGGCTGGTGAACTGCCCGTTGAACGCCCCCACGTTCAGGTGCGTCCACGGCAGGCCCGAGCACGCGCCCGTCCCCTCGCTGCCGACGTCGATCCGCCACGTCCACTGCGGCGCGATGGCGCCCTCGGTGCGCGGCGGCTGCTGGGGTCCAGGCTCCGGCAGGCTTCCGTCGACCGCCGCGGGAACGGTGATGGACTGGGCGGCTGAGCCGTCGGGGGTGGTGCCGGCGCAGCGGAGGCTGGGCTCCAGCTTCTCGATGCGCTCGGACAACGCGGGCGCGTCGTAGACGTACGAGACGTCGGTGACCTTCGCCGCGCCGCCGAACTGCTTGGCGCACCGCTCCCGGCCCGCCGCCAGGTCCAGCACCGGGATGGTGCCCGCCTTGACCAACTCCCGCGTGCTGTGGGTGAGACCCGCGACCGCGCCCTGGCCGTCGAACGCGACGCGCAGCTTCGCGCCGGCGCCCTCCAGCGGGATGCCGTCGAGGTTGAACGTGAACGACACCGCGGTGTCGATGGCCGTTGAGTACAGGGGCCGCCCGTTGACGTCGAGCACCTCGAACGTCGTGTGCTTGGCAGCGGCGAAGGCGTTGGTCGGCAACAGGCCCGCGCCGCGCAGGGTTTCGACGGCGCGCTTGGTCGCGTCCTCGACGGGGATCGTGCGCACCCGCTTGAGACCTTCGAGGTCCAGCGCGGTCTGGCGGGTTTCCAGGCCGTCCTCGTCCGGGCGGCCCGCGCCCTGGTCCAGGCCCGGCACCTTCAGGTAGGTGGCCTCGTCGGCGAACGCGACCGCACCGGTGTCGTCGCGCTGCACGTCCTTCAGCCCGAACGCTCTTTGCAGGGCCGCGGCCTGTTCTTCGCTGAGCCCGGAGCCGACGACCTGGTACACCGGCAGCTCCGTGACCGCCGCCGTGGCGGTCACGGTGCTGGTGACCGACGCCGCGCCGACCAGACCGGTCAGGGCGAGCCACGTGGCGGCCCGCTTGGTGGTGGACATGGTTTCCCTCCTCTTCGGTGACCGCGGGCGCAGGGAGGGCCCCGCGGTTCGCCAGGAGGACTCGGGCGCGGACGCGGTGATACCCACGACCACTCGAACGGCCCCAAATGTGTAACGCCGTTGATGCGCAAGGGATTGATAGGCGGACCAGTGCGCCCTGAACGCGTTTCGGACCTGCGTCGGAGCCGAATGGCGCAACGCGTTGCGCGTGCGGGATTCCGCAGCGGGTCGGACGCGGTGGGTCGGACGCGGTGGGTCGGACGCGGTGGGTCGGACGCGGTGGGTCGGACGCGGTGGGTCGGATGTGTTGGGTGGGACGGGGTGGGTCGGATGAGTCGGCATGTAAGCCGGATTCTGTTCCCGGGCGCCTCGCGGCGGTCCCGTTCGGCGGCCATCCATCTCGGCCTGCCGTCGCCGACAGGCTCGTGCGGCCTACCCGCAGGCATCGGACGGGCCGCCCTCGATCGCCTGCGCAGGTGCCCTGGGGCACCCTCTTGGCCTTGCTCCGGGTGGGGTTTACCTAGCCGCCCCGGTCACCCGGGGCGCTGGTGGTCTCTTACACCACCGTTTCACCCTTACCCCGGCTCGTCGCCGGGGCGGTCTGTTCTCTGTGGCACTGTCCCGAGGGTCGCCCCTGGTTGCCGTTAACAACCACCCTGCCCTGCGGAGTCCGGACTTTCCTCGGCGACAGACGTGAAATCTGTCGACGCGGCCGCCCTGCCGACTCATCCGGTCCCCATGGTACTCGACGACGTCCCAGGCAGTGGAACCCGCCGGTCGAAACCTTGTCGTGATGTGGAACGCGCTGCTCTACTCGAATCATGGCAAGAATCAGGGACTCACCCGCCGCAGGCACATCGACTTCGGTCTCGCGGCGGCCGCCCTCTGTAGTCGCTGACACATTTCATCTCGTAATCCGAACCTTTCTCCGGAAGGTGTCAGCGAGCCATGTCGTCCATTTTGATCATTTCCGGCAGCCCTTCTCCCGCGTCCCGGACCGGCATTGTCGTGCGATACGTCGACGACCTGTTGCGCGAGGCCGGCTACGACGTCCAAGTGCTGCACGTCCGGCAGTTGCCGACGCTGTCGCTGCTCACCGAGGACCTCCAGGACCCCGACATCGGCGAGGCGGTCGGCGCGGTGCTGCGGGCGGACGGCATCGTCGTGGCGAGCCCGGTGTACCGGGCGGCCTACAGCGGGCTGGTGAAGGCGCTGCTCGACCTGTTGCCGAAGAAGGCGTTGCGCGGCCGGGTGATCCTGCCCCTGGCCACCGGCGGCAGCCAGGGGTTCCTGGTCGCGATGGACTACGCCCTCAACCCGCTGCTCGCGGGCAAGGGCGCGGACACCGTGCTGCGCGGCGAGTTTGTGCTGGACCCGGACATCGCGGGCGACGTGATCGCGCCGGGCCCGGCGGACGACATCCGCGCCGCCGTGGACCGGTTCACGCTGGCCGTGGCGGACGCCCGGTTCCGCCGCACGCGCGCCCAGCTCCGGCCGGCCGTCTAGCCCAGGTGCGAGGTGTCGTTGACCAGGCGGACCGAGCAGTGCCCGTCGGGGTAGAACTCGACGACCGACAGCGACGCCAGGTCCAGGTGCAGCCGGAACAGCAGCGACGGACCGGAGTCCAGCGCGATGCGCAGCAGCTGCTTGATCGGCGTGACGTGGCTGACCACGACGACGTTGCCGCCGGGGTGGCGGTCGAGCAGGTCGTGCAGGGCGCGGCGGACGCGTTCGTGGACCTGGTCGAAGCTCTCGCCGCCGGGCGCCGGGACACCCGGGTCGCCCAGCCACAGCCGGTGGACCTGCGGGTCGCGCGCGGCTGCCTCGGCGAAGGTGAGGCCTTCCCAGCGGCCGAAGTCGGTCTCGATGAGGCCGTCGTGCGTGGTGGCGTCCAGCCCGACCGCCTGCGCCACGGCCTGCGCGGTCTGGTGCGCGCGGTCCAGCGGCGAGGAGACGACGGCGGTCAGCCGGTCGACCTTGGCCAGCCGGCGCGCGGCGGCTTCGGCCTGCCGGCGGCCGACGTCGGTGAGCGGCGGGTTGCCGCGCCCGGAGTAGCGGCGGGCGACGGACAGCTCGGTCTGGCCGTGGCGCAGCAGGTAGAGCCGGGTGGGCTCGCCGATCGCGCCGGTCCACGACGAGGGCGGCGCGGTCTCGGCCGACCCGACCCCTTTCTCCGCGCTCGACAACTCCAGGTCGAGCATGCCCTCGGCGCTGTCGGTGCCCGCTGGGACAATGGACCCCGGGGGCGCTCCGGCGGGATTGTCGGTCCTCCGTGGGAGAATTACCCCCGGGGGCGCTTCAGCCGGATTGTCGGTACCCCGTGG
>NZ_JAPSLK010000050.1:0-41324 GCF_031180885.1 Saccharothrix sp. | reverse complement strand
GGTCCGGACCCGCCACCCGCTGCGGAGCCGGACCCGCCGCCCGTCGTGAGGCCGGCCTGGGTGTCCATTGCCTCGTTCGCCAGGCGGTCGGCGTGCTTGTTGTCGTTGCGCGGGACCCACTCGTAGGTCACCGACTCGAACGCCCGCGCCGCCTCGCGCGCCTCCGCGACCAGCGGCTTCATCGCCGGGTGCTTCACCTGCCAGCGGCCGGACATCTGTTCGACGACCAGTTTCGAGTCCATCCGCGCGACCACCGCCGAGGCGCCCACCTCCGCCGCCGCGCGCAGGCCCGCGATCAGGCCCCGGTACTCGGCGACGTTGTTGGTGGCGATGCCGATGCCGGCCGACCGCTCGGCCAGCACGTCACCCGACGGCGTCCGCACGACCGCCCCGTAGCCCGCCGGGCCCGGGTTGCCGCGCGAACCGCCGTCCGCCTCGACGACGACCTTCACAGGCCCGATTCCCCGGTCCGCACCATGATCGCGCCGCACTCCTCGCACTGCACGACCTCGTCCGGCGCGGACTCCTTGACGTTGTTGAACGCGCTGCGGTCCAGTTCGATGCGGCACGCGCCGCACCGCCGCGACTGCAGCAGCGCCGCGCCGATGCCCTTGTGCGCCCGGACCCGTTCGTAGAGAGCCAGCAGCGGCTCCGGGAACTGCTTCACCACGATCGCGCGCTCGGCGGTGCGCTTGGCCTCGGTGGACTCCAGGTCGGCCAGCGCGCTGTCCCGCCGCCGCGCCGCGTCGGTCAGCGCCTCCTGCGCCTTGTCCAGCTCGACGCGCGCGTGCGCCACGTCCGCCTCGACGGCCTCCCGGCGCTCCATCAGCTCCAGCAGGTCATCTTCGAGGGCCGCCTGGCGGCGCTCCAGGGTGGCCAGCTCGTGCTCCAGGTCGGTGAGCTGCTTGGCGGCGACCGTGCCGGAGGTGAGCAGCTTGCGGTCGCGGTCCTCGCGGGCGCGGACCTGGTCGATCTCGGTCTCCTGCCGCTTGACGTCGCGGTCCAGGTCGCCCAGCGTCGTCTCGATCGTCGTCAGGGCGTCCTGCTTGGCCCGCACCTGCTTCTCGGCCTCGGCGATCTCGTTGATCTCCGGCAGCGTCCGGCGGCGGTGGGCCACGCGCGACAGCTCGGCGTCGACCTGCGCCAGGTCGAGCAGCCTGCGCTGCACGGCGGGTTCGGCTTTCACTTTCAGCGCCCTCCAGTTCGGCTCGTCACGCCGACGGTCCACGGGTCGGTCCGGCGGGTGGAGACGAGGACATCGACCGTACCGCCGAACGCGGCCCGGACCACGTCGGCCGCCTGCCCGCACCACGGCCACTCCCCGGCCCAGTGCGCCACGTCCACCAGCGCGGGGCCGCCCTTGGCCAGGTGCTCACCCGCCGGGTGATGGCGCAGGTCGGAGGTGACGTAGGCGTCCACGCCCGCGCGGGTCGCGGCGGACAGGTAGCTGTCGCCCGCGCCGCCGCACACGGCCACGGTCCGGATCGGCCGGTCCGGGTCGCCGGCCGCCCGCACACCCCACTCGGTCCGGGGCAGGGCGTCGGCGACGCGCTGGGCGAACACCCGCAGCGGCTCGGGCTCCGGCAGCACGCCGATGCGGCCGATGCCGGTGTCCGACGGCAGCGCCGGGATCTCGTTCAGGTTGAACGCGACCTCTTCATACGGGTGCGCGGCCCGCAAGGCGCGCATCACGTCGGCGCGCAGCCGGCGGTCCAGCACGATCTCGATCCGGGTCTCGGCCACCCGCTCCAACTCGCCGACGCTGCCGATCGCCGGGTTCGCCCCGTCGACCGGGCGGAACTGGCCGGTGCCGTCCACGCTCCACGCGGTGTCGCGGTAGTCGCCGATCGTGCCCGCGCCGGCCGCGTGCAGGGCTTCGAGCACCTTCGCGGCGTCGGCCACCGGGACGTACGTGGCCAGCACGTCCAGCTCGCGGCCGGGGTTGGGGGTCAACGGGCCGGTGACGGTCAGGCCGATCGCCTCCGCGAGCGCGTCGGACACGCCGGGATTGGCCGCGTCGGCGTTGGTGTGCGCGGTGTAGAGGGCGACGCCGGACCGGATGAGCCGGTGCACGAGCGCGCCCTTCGGGTCGTCGGCCGGGACGCCGGTCACGCCGCGCAGCAGCAGCGGGTGGTGCGCCACCAGCAGTTGCGCGCCGACCTCGACCGCCTCGTCCACAGTGGACCGGTCGGCGTCGACGCAGAACAGCACGCGGGACACCGGTTCCGCGCGGTCACCGCACACCAGGCCCACCGCGTCCCACGACTCGGCGGTCGCCGGCGGGTAGGCGCGCTCCAGGGTGGCGAGGACGTCGCCGAGCGTGGTCACCGTTCCTCCAGCACGACTCGCAGGGCGTCCACCAGCAACGCGAACTCCTCGGGCGCGCGCACGGCGACCCGCAGGTGGTCACGGGTCAGCCCGGGGAAGGTGTCCCCGCGCCGCACCGCGATCCCCTTGTCCCGCAACGACGCCCGCACCCGCTCCCCGTCGGGCACGCGCAACAGCACGAACGGCGCGTCCGGCGGGACGACGACCAGGTCACCCAGCGCCGCCACGGCATGCCGGGTGTGCTCCTGGCACTCCACGGCCAGGGCTTGCGCCTCGGCCACCGCGGACGGCTCGCAGCACGCCGTCACCGCCTCCAGCACGAAGCTGCTCACCGGCCACTGTGGACGGTGCAACGCCAGTTTCGCCAGCAGTTCCGGCGCGCCCAGCACGTACCCGGCGCGCAGGCCCGCCAGGCCCCACGTCTTGGTCAGGCTGCGCAGCACCAGCAGACCGGGCAGGTCCCCGCGCCCGGCCAACGACTCCGGCTCACCGGGAACCGTGTCGGCGAACGCCTCGTCCACCACCACGATCCGCCCGGGCCGGCTCAGCGACGCCACCACCTCGGCCGGGTGCAGCACGGACGTCGGGTTGGTCGGGTTGCCCACGACCACCAGGTCCGCGTCGTCGGGGACCAAAGCGGGCCGCAACCGGTAGCCGTCGGACGCTGACAGGTGCACCCGGTGCACCGGCACACCCGCGTCCCGCAGCGCCACCTCGGGCTCGGTGAACGACGGGTGCACGACCGCCGCCAACGACGGGTGCAGCGACGGCAGCAGGGCGAACCCCTCCGCCGCGCCGGCCAGGATCAGCACCTCGTCCGGCCGGCGACCGTGCCGAGCGGCGACGGCCTCCCGCGCGGCCCGGTCCGCCGCCGCGCTCGGGTAGGAACCGAGCCCGTCGAGCACCGCCGCGAGCCGGTGCCTAAGCCACGCCGGAGGGGCGGGCATCCGCACGTTCACCGCGAAGTCGACAAGGCCGGGAGCCGCGTCGACGTCCCCGTGGTGGCGCAGCAGCGCCCGGCCGGAATCCTGGCTGGTCATCGCCGGAAGTCTAGGCGATCCACCACCGCCGACCGGCGAGCCCCGGATCACGCGATCCGGGAGGAAGCCCAATCGAGGTAGGCGCCGGGGAGCTCGCGCAGGATCCCCAGCGCGTCCGACTCCGGCAGGTCCGGCAGCGCGTGCACGGTCTGCGCCGCGAGGCTCGTGCAGTACGCCAGCGTGTCCGGCACCAGGCTGGACGTGCGCAGGTCACGCAGCAGCCCGGTCAGCTCCGCATCGGTCAATTCGCGGCCGCGCGCGGCCAACAACTCCCGTTGCGCATCGGTGACCGCCCGCAGCAACGGGAACGTGTAAACGCCCTGGCGGATGTCGTTGCCGGCGGGCTTGCCCAGGCGTTCGGTGGTGGACGCCAGGTCGAGCAGGTCGTCCAGGATCTGGAACAGCAGTCCGAAGTGCGCCCCGTACTCCGACATCCGCACGGCGGTTTCCTCGTCCGCGTCCGCCACGTGCGCGGCCAGCACGCAGCCGACCCGGAACAGCGCGCCGGTCTTGAGCGCGATGGAGCGCAACGCGTTCTCCGGCGTCCGGTGCGGGTCGAACAGGTCGAGCACCTCCAGGACCTGGCCCTCGACGAGGTCGGCGACGGCCGCCGCGAGCTTGCCCGCCGCGAACGGCGAGATCTGCTCCAGGGCGGTCTGGCTCGCGCGGGCCAGCATGAAGTCACCCACCAGGACGGCGGGGCCGGTGCCCCACTCGGCGTTGACCGTGCGGACGCCGCGCCGCTCGACGGCGTTGTCCATCAGGTCGTCGTGCACCAGGGAACCGGCGTGCAGCAACTCGACGCACGCCGCCGAGGTGACCGCCTTCGGCCCGATCTCGCCGGACATCGCCAGGGCGCCCGACAGGATCAGCACGGAGCGCAGGCGCTTGCCGCCGGCGGCCGTGATGCGGCCGGAGAACGTGTTGACGATCGGCAGCGTCGACGAGGTCGCCAGCCGCCGGATCTCGTCCTCGACCACAGGCAGCGCGTCGGCGAGCGCCGGGATGGTCGGCATGGTCGTGGTGCTCACGGGTCGATCGTCGCGCGGGCCTGCTGAGAGGCGGCTGAGACGATCGACCTACATGATCGACGCGGCGACCGCGATCAACACCAGTACGACGCACAGCACCCAATGCCACCGCATCGGCGGACGTGCGTCATGGGCCGCGAAGTCCCTCATTGGGTCGCTCATGTCCTCTCCACGAGGATTTACCGCTACACGCAATACTTCGCACGAATAGGCGCGGACGTTACCCCTGATCGCGTTTGCGGAGGTTTGCGTCGATCTCGGAGATCAGCTTCTCCCGATCGCGTCTGGCCTGCTCACGCTGCTCCTGCTCACGCACGAGCGCCACCACGTCACGCTCCGAGTAACCGGCGGATTCGCGGTAGAAAGCGTCCTCGAACCACCACCAGGAACGCAGTCCGACCCGGGCTATGCGCACCGGCTGCGCACGCCTGCGCACATCCAGTGACGAGAAGTCCGCGATTCGCGTCGGCGGGCACCCGGTGGCGACGAAGAAATGCCGTTTGCGGAACAGGAACCCGCGATCGGTGAAGAAGCCCGCGTTGGCGTCGGGCCGCAACCCGCGCTCCACCGCGCCGGACGGGCGGGGCCGGGCGAACACGGGCGTCTCCGGCCACGACCGCTGCCACCACGAGACCGCGACCAACACCGCGGCTCCCGCGCACAACAGCAGCACCACGCCGACAACGCCTGACATCCGAAGTCCCCCAACGAGCCGGTGGGTCCGATGGTCGGGCGCGCTGGACCGTCGCGTCCAGAACCCTCACCCGGAGCGCCCAACCTGGCAGACTCCTCTGCCGTGACGCTTTCGGTGACCTTTGTCTGCACCGGCAACATCTGCCGCTCTCCCGTGGCCGCGATCATATTCCGCGAGCACCTGCGGCGGGCCGGGTTGGGTGATCAAGTGGAGGTCACCAGCGCGGGCACCGGCGGCTGGCACGTCGGCGACGCGGCCGACCCGCGGGCGGCGAAGTCGTTGGCGGACAACGGTTATCCGACCGAGCACACGGCCGCGCAGGTCGACGAGAACCACCTCGACGCCGACCTGCTGGTGGCGCTGGACTCCGGTCACGCCCGCGCGCTGCGGCGGATGGTGCCCGACCACGACCGGGTCCGGCTGCTGCGCTCGTTCGACCCGGACGCCGACGGGCCGGACGTCCCGGACCCGTACTACGGCGACCGCGCCGGGTTCGACCTCGTGATCGCGCAGGTCGAAGCGGCGATGCCGGGCCTGCTGGCGTGGGTGCGGGAGAACCTGTGACTCCCGGCGAGGCCGCCGCCGAGCTGACCGGGGTGCCCGCGCTGGACGTGCGGCACCTGGGCAACTCGGTGTTCGAAGTCGATCTCGAAGACGGCGACCTGGTGGTGGCCAAGCGGCACGACGACCCGAACGCCGTGCTCGCCGAGGCCAAGTCCCTGGAGTGGCTGGCCGAACCGGAAGGCCCGCCGGTGCCGGGCGTGCGCGGGTTCGCCGGCCACTGGCTGGTCATGGACCAGGTCGAGCGCGGCACGGCCTCACCCGAAGCCGCCGAGGAGTTCGGGCGCCGGCTCGCCGCCCTGCACGCCACCGGAGCACCCGCGTTCGGAGCGCCCCCGCCGGACGGTCCCGAGCACGCCTCCATCGGCCTCGCGCCCATGCTCAACCGACCCCACGACACGTGGGCGGACTGGTTCAGGGCCGATCGCATCGACTTCTACGTGCGCAAAGCCGTCGACCAGGGCGAGCTGACCACGGCCCAGGCCCGGACGATCGAAGCCGTCCGCGTCGAAGCGCCCGACGAGCCGCCCGCGCGGCTGCACGGCGACCTGTGGAACGGCAACGTCCACTGGGCCGCCGACGGGCGGGCCTGGCTGATCGACCCGGCCGCCCACGGCGGGCACCGGGAGAGCGACCTGGCCATGCTCGACCTGTTCGGCTGCACCCACCTCGACCGCGTCCTGGCCGCCTACCACGAGGTCGCGCCGCCGGCGGACGGGTGGCGCGACCGGGTACCACTGCACCAGTTGTTCCCGCTGCTGGTCCACGTGGTGGTCTTCGGCGGCAGCTACGTGCAACGGACCCTGGCGACCGCCCGCGCGCTGTCATGATGGCCGCATGGGGATCTCGGCGTTCGACCGCGACGACTGGCAGTGGCTCAACGAGCCCGCCTCCTGGTCCGACGAGGGCGGCCTGACCATCACCGCCGAACCGGACACGGACTTCTGGCGCACCACCCACTACGGGTACGACCGGGACACCGGCCACGTGCTCGGCGTCCCGCTGACCGGCGACTTCTGCCTGCTGGCCGCCTTCACCGCCGACTACGCCGCCCAGTACGACCAGGCCGGCATCGCGCTGCGGGTCGACGAGCGGAACTGGATCAAGGCGGGCGTCGAGCTGGTGGACGACGAGTTCCAGATCAGCACCGTCGTCACCCGCGACTTCTCGGACTGGTCGGTCGTCCCCGCCGGGCCGATCACCCGGGTCACGATCTCCGCCGCGCGCGAGGGCGACGCGGTGACCGTCCGGTACGGCCTGGGCGACGACGAGCCGACCACGATGCTGCGCCTGGCGTACTTCCCGCCCGAGGTCCCGGTGCTGGCCGGGGTGATGGTGGCTGCGCCCACGGGGCCCGGTTTCGCCGCCCGGTTCGACCGGGTGCAGGTCACAACGGCCTAGGGCTTACCGTGGAACAGTGCGGTTGAGCTTCCTGTTGCGGCCCGGCTGGCTCGCGTTGACGCTGGCGGTCTGGGTGTTCGCGGGCGCGTGCTTCGCGCTGCTCGCGCCGTGGCAGTTCAGCCGCGACGCCGAGCGCGAAGCCCAGAACAACGCCGTGACCTCGTCGATCCGCGACGAGCCGGTGCCGATCGCGTCGGTGCTGGGCGAGCCGAACGCGGCCAACGAGTGGCGGCGGGTCACCATGACCGGCCGCTACCTACCCGAGGGTCAGGCCATCGCGCGCCTGCGGACCGTGCAGGGCGAGGCGGCCTCCGAGGTGCTGACCCCGTTCAAGCTGGACAGCGGCGAGATCGTGCTGGTCGACCGCGGGTACGTGCGGCCGGTGAACGGGCTCAAGGTGCCGGACCTCAAGCCCGTGCCGACGGACACCGTGACGCTGGTCGCCTGGGTGCGGGCCGGGGAGAACGACAACCGGGACGCCATCGAGCGCGACGGCCACCGCGAGGTCTACGCGATCAACTCGGCCGTCGTGGGCCGCGCGACGGGGCTGGACATCCGCCCCGGCTACTTCCAGCTCACCGAGGGCCAGCCCGGCCTGGAAGAGGCGCTGCCGCTGCCCAAGCTGGACGCGGGACCGTTCTTCTCCTACGCCCTGCAGTGGATCGCGTTCGGCGCGATGGCCCTGGCCGGCTGGCTGTACTTCACCGTCCGCGAGGCCCGGCCGGGCGGCGCGCTCAGCGAGCCGAAGGCGAAGCGGAAGTCCGTCGCCGAGATGCTCGCCGAGGACGAAGCAGGAGCGCCAGCGCCGAGGTGACCGCGGCGGCGCCCGCCCCGACCACCCGGGACAGCTCCACCGCCCGGGTCACGTGGCCCGCGTCCGGGTTGCGGCCGTGGCCGAGCACCGGGCGGTCCTCCGCGCCGTGCGAGTAGACCGTGCGGCCACCCAGCCGGATCTCCAGCGCGCCCGCGAACGCCGCCTCCACCTGACCCGCGTTGGGGCTGGGGTGGGCCGACGCGTCCCGCCGCCAGGTCCGCCACGCCTCCCCGCCCGACCCGCCGACCACCGGCGCGCCGGCCGTGGTGAGCAGGGCCGCGAGCCGCGAGGGCACCAGGTTGGCCAGGTCGTCCAGGCGGGCCGCGGCCCAGCCGAACCGGGTGTAGCGGTCGTTGCGGTGGCCGACCATCGCGTCCAGGGTGTTCGCCGCGCGGTAGCCGAGCAGGCCCGGCACGCCGGCGACCGCGCCCCAGAACAGCGGGGCGACGACCGCGTCGGACGTGTTCTCCGCCACGGATTCGACGGTCGCCTTGGCCAGGCCGAGGGTGTCCAGGCGGTGCGCTTCCCGGCCGCACAGGTTGGGCAGCCGGCGGCGGGCCGCGTCCAAGTCGCCGCCGTCCAGCTCGCGGCCCATCGCGGTGCCCTCGTCGGCCAGTGACGACCCACCGAGCACGGCCCACGTGGCGGCCGCTGTGGTCACGGCTTGGAAGACGGGATGCCGTTTGCCGAGGCGTTCCACGGCGACGCCGACCAGCACCGTGCCGCCGACGAGCGCGGCGGTGTAGGCCGCGCCGGCGGCCTTGTGGTCCCGGTAGACCTTGCGCTCGAGCGCCGCGGCGACCCGGCCGAATCCAGCTACCGGGTGATATCTGCGGGGGTCCCCGAACACCGCGTCGGCGGCCACCCCCAGCACCAACCCGACCGCGCGTCCCACACTCACGGGGGCACGGTATCCCGCGCGGGGTCGGTGCCCCGCATTAGGGTGCCTCCCGTGGAACCGGCCCGCCTGAAGCTCTACGCGTACCTGGACGCCCGTGATCACCAGCGCACCTACCTGGCGATCATGCGGCTGTTCACGTCCACGCTGCTGGCCGACCTGTCCGCGGGCGAGGTCGCGGGCGCGCTGGCCGGGGCCGAGCGGGAGGGCCGGGTCGAGCCGGGCGAGTCGCGCATCGAGAACGTGATCAACCGGCTCAAGCAGCTCGTCGAGTGGGGCAACCTGGTGCAGGGCCGGCGCGAGGTGGTGGCGTCCAGCATCGCCGAGTTCCAGCACGGCAGCGTGCGCTACCAGGTGTCCAAGCTCGCCGTGCGGGTGCAGCGGGACGTGGACGAGCTGCTGCGCGTGCCCGAGGGCGCGCGGGAGGTGTCCCGGGAGCTGCTGCCCGCCGTCGAGCGCGGCCTGGGCGCGTTGGGGCACACGCTGTCCGAGGCGCTGATGAGCGAGGGCCGCCGGCCGCGCGAGGTGCTGGCCGAGCAGGTGACCACGCTGTTCCTCCAGCACGCCGAGCTGGCCGCCACGGTCCGCGACTTCTACGCCTACCTGGGCCAGGTCGTGACCCGGCACCACCTGGCGCCCGAGGAGATCTCCGGCTTCCGCAACCTGCTCGTCGAGTACATCCAGATGGTCGTGGAGGACGTGCTGCGGCACACGCCCGCCATCGCCGACGCCCTGTCCCGGTTGAACGGCGCCCGCGGCGAGCTGCTGCGCCTGCTGGGCCGCGCCGACCTGGGCGACCGGGTGGAACGGGCGCGCGGCCGCACCGACGCGGACTGGCAGGAGCTGACCGACTGGTTCGTGGACCGGCCCGGCCGCCCCAGCCAGGTCACCGCGCTGCGGGAGGCGACCGCGCGGGCCATCGGGTCGCTGCTGGCCAGCGTGAAGCGGGCCACGTCCGGCGGCGGGCTGCTGCCGTCCCGGCGCGCGGACCTGCTCAAGCTCGCGGCCTGGTTCGACGCCGGCACCCGGTCCCAGGCGCACACCCTGTACGCGGCGGCGTTCGGCCTGCACTCCGCGCGGCACCTGTCCCCCGCGCCCGAGCACGACAGCGACAACGAGCGCACCCCATGGCGCGACGGCCCGGTGGTGGACGTGACGGTGAGCGTGCGCAGCCGAGCCGACCGGGCGGGCCGTGGCAAGACCTCGCGCATCCTCGACGACCCGATGACCGAGCAGTCACTGCTGGCCGAGGCGCGGGAAGCCGACGAGCGGCGCGCGGCGTCGGTGGCCGAGCTGTCCGCCGCCGCGCCCCGACTGGCCACCACGACCCTGTCCGGCGAGGCGCTGGGCGTGCTGTGCGAGCTGCTGACCCTGGCCATGGCCCAGCGGGACACCGCCGCCGACTCCGGATCGGCCACGGACCCGGTGCGCGGCCTGCGGGTGACGGTGGCCCACGCGCCCGGCCAGTCGGCGGTGGTCCGCTCGCACGGCGGCACCCTGACCCTCCACGACTCGAGTCTGGTGCTCGACTGATGCTCGACGACCTCTCCGACATCGACGCCGCCAACGTGGTCCGCTGCGCCCGGACCCTGCTGCGGCGGCCCCTGCTGCGCGCCGACGGGCCGGACGGCGAGCTGGTGGCCCTGGTGTACCGGCACCGGTTCGTGCTCCAGGACCTGTTCGCCCGGCTGCTGGGCTACCGGCTGGTCGTGGAACGGCGGTTCGCCCGGCTGTACAAGGCCGGTCCGGGCGAGGACGACTCGCGCGGCGTGCTGGGGTTGTCCCCGCGCGGGTACGCGTACGTGGCGCTGACCATGGCGGTGCTGATCGGCATCGGTCGGCAGACCCTGTTGTCCCGGCTGGTCGCGGACGTGCGGGCGGCGGCGGTGGAGGCGGGTCTGGAGGTCGTCGACGACGTCGTGGACCGGCGGGCGCTCACGGCGGCGCTGCGGCACCTGGTGTCGTTGGGCGTCCTGCACGAGACCGAGGGCACGGTCGACATGCAGACCGAGGCGCTGATCACCGTGGACACGGACCTGCTGGGCCAGTTGCTGACCGGTCCGGTGGGCGAGGCGTCGTCGCCGGAGCGGCTGGTGGAGCTGGCGGCCCGGCCCGGTCCGCGCGGGGTGGAGCACGCGGTGCGGCGCAAGCTCGTGGAGAACCCCGTGGTGCTGTACGCGGACCTGCCGCCGGAGCAGGCGGAGTGGTTGCGGCGCAACCAGCGCAAGGAGTCCGTGCTGCTGGAGACCTCGTTCGGGCTGTACACCGAGAGCCGGTCCGAGGGCGTGCTGGCGGCCGACCCCGAGGACTACCTGACCGACCTGTACTTCCCCGGCACGTCCACGGTGGCCCGCTTGGCTTTGCTGGCCCTGCCAGCTTTGTTGGAGGACGAACCCCGCTCGGACGGTCGGCACCCCGTGGTGCGGGAGCGGCTGCTGGAAGTGTGCGGCGAGTTGGTCGAGGACTACCCGGCGGCGTGGTCGAAGCAGTTCACCGACGACCTGGAGCGGTTGGCGGACGAGGTGCTGGAACTGCTGCGCCGCATGGGCCTGGCAGTATCCACAGAGGACGGTTGGCTGCTCAACGCCGCCGCCCACCGGTGGCTGCCGCAGCCCGACGGTGACCCGGAACGTGAAGTGGAGCAGCCGGTGGCTCCGGAGGTGCCGAGCTGGTCGTTGTTCGATGAGGAGAGCGTGTGAACAGGTGGCGGCTGCACCGCGGCGGCATCGTCAACATCTGGCAGTACACCGAGCAGACGTTCGACTTCTCCGGTGGCCGCGCGATCTTCCAGGGCACCAACGGGTCCGGCAAGTCGCGCACGCTGGAGCTGCTGCTGCCGCTGTGCCTGGACGGCGACCTGCGGCAGGTCGGCTCCAAGGGCTTCGACACGGTGTCGCTGCGCCGGCTCATGCTCGACGACTACGACGGCGGTCCCAACCGGATCGGGTACGCGTGGGTCGAGCTGGTGCGCGGTGACGACGAGTACCTGACCTGCGGGTTGGGCGTGAAGGCGTCCAAGACGTCCCAGGCGATCACGGACTCGTGGCGGTTCGTGACCTCGCGCCGGGTCGGGCACGACCTGACCCTGGTGGGCGCGGAGCGGACGCCGCTGGGACCGGCGCAGCTGCGGGACCTGATCGGCGCGGACTGCGTGCTGGAGGAGGCCGCGTTCCGGGCGAAGATCGCCGAGACGGTGTACGGCGTGCCCGCCGCCCGGTACGGCGACCTGCTGCACCTCCAGCGGACCCTGCGCAACCCGGACGTCGGGTTGAAGGTCTTGGAGGGGCAGTTGGAGCAGATCCTGTCCGACGCCCTGCCGCCGCTGGACCAGGCGATGGTGGAGCAGCTGGCGACGTCGTTCGACGACCTGGAGTCGATCCGGGAGAACATCGTGCGGCTGTCGTCGGCGGACGCGGCGCTCGGGACGTTCCTCAAGACCTACTCCGACTACGCGTTCGGCGGCTTGCGGGCGTCGGCGGAGCGGTTGGGGGCGGCCGAGGAGTCGGTGCGCAAGCTGGAGCGGGCGTCGGCGAAGTTGTCGGCGTCGCTGACCGAGACCCTGGCCGAACGGGCCGCCGCCGAGGCGTCGCTGGAGGCGCTGGAGTCCGGTGAGCAGCAGGCCGAGGAGACCATCGGGGCGCTGAAGGAGTTGCCCGCGTTCCGCGACCTCCAGGACCTGCAGACGCGCGAGAAGCTGGTGGCGGAGAAGCGGTCCTCGGCGATCGCCGCCCTGGACATGGCGAACAAGCAGCGCTCGCAGGAGGACGGCGCGGTCGACGGCGTCCTCCGCCTGCTGCGCCGCCTGGCCGACGACCTGTCGGCGGCCGACGAGCTGGTCGAACCCCTGCGCCACCACCTGCGCGTGGCCGGCCTGGACCCGGCGCTGGTGCCGGACGTGCCCCGGGTGCCGGTGCTGGAGGCCGAGGTGCGCACGGAGTCCGTGCGCGCCAAGCCGGACCCGGAAGCCGAGCCCCTGCCCATCGAACGCCGCGTGCCACCGCCCCTGGTGGATCTGGACCTGTCCGCCGCCGATCGCACCGACGAGATCGCCTCCCTGGCCCGCCAACGCGGCGCCCTGGCCCTGGCCCTGCACCAGCAGGCCGAGGAGCTGGAGGCAGGGCAGCGCAAGGTGGACACCCTCCGCCAGACCGCCCGGGACGCCCAGCAGGCGGCGACCGAGGCCGCGGCGCTGCGCAACCAGGAGGCCCGGGAACTCGCCGAAGTCGCCCTGACCTGGCTGGAGGACGTGCGCGCCTGGCAGGACTCCGGCCCGGCCCGCCCCACCGAAGACCTACCCCTGCCGACCACGGTCGACCCCTCTGCCGCCCGCAAGGTCACGTCCGCCGCCCGCGAGTGGGTAGGCCCGCTGGTCGCGGCGGCCCGCGACACCGCCCACGCCGGCACCGCCCGACGCGCCGAACTGCACGCCACCATCGACGCCCTGGACGCCGAACTGGCCGGCTTGCGCTCCGGCACGGCCCGGGTGCCGGAACGCGACCGGTTCGCGGTCGCCGAACGCGACCCGTCGACCGGCTCGCCGTTCTACCGACTGGTCGACTTCGCCCCCGAGGTACCCGAGGCGGACCGCGCCGGCCTGGAGGCGGCACTGGAGGCGTCGGGCCTGCTCAACGCCTGGGTCACCGCCTCCGGTGCCGTCGCAGGGAATAACGCCGCTGTCCCGACGCCGGTGGGCGGTGATCTGGTCGCGGTGCCGCACGAGCCGGTGTCCGGGCCGTCGCTCGCGTCGGTGCTCGTGCCCGCCGTGGAGCCCAGCTCGCCGGTGTCCGCCGACGTCGTGGCGTCCCTGCTGGCGTCGGTGTCCCTGTCGTCCGCCGACGGCAGCCCCTCCAGTGCCCTCGCCGTGACGGCCGGCGGCCGGTGGAGCGCGGGTGTGCTGACCGGCTCGTGGCACAAGGACGCGGCCGAGTTCATCGGCGCCGGCGCCCGCGAAGCCGCCCGCCGCCGTCGCATCGCCGAACTGGAGGACGAACTCGCCGCCCTCCGCTCCGACCTGGGCACCGCCGAAGCCGACCTGGCCGCCGCGCGCAACCTCGTCGAGCAGTGGGAAGCGCACTTGGAACGCCTCCCCACCGACCGCACCCTGGTCGCCAAGCACGGCCGCCTCCAGGCCGCGCAGGAGTCCGCCGACCGCGCCGCCAAGCGCGCCGCGGAACTGCGCGCCGAACTGGAGTCCGCGCAGGTCCGCGGCGAAGCGGCGCACGCCGAGGTCGTCCGGCAAGCCGGTGACGCGGGCCTCCCCGCCACCACCGAGGGCCTGCGCCAGGCCCAGACCGCCGCCGCCGAAGCCCAGCGCACCGCCGACCGCCTCGGCGACGTGCTGCGCCGCCAGTGCCGCGCGACCCTCACCGACCTCACCGACGCCGGCCACCGGTACCACTCGGCGGTCGAGGACCGGGTGGCCGCCGAGTCCGACGCCGAGGCGCGGTGCGTCGACTACGCGACCCAGGCGGGCGCGTTGGCGGAGCTGACCGATGCGATCGGCGGCGAGGCCAAGGAGACCGCCACCCAGCTGTCCACTTTGGAGCGTTCCCGGCGGGAGATGCGGGACGAGCTGAAGGGCGTCCGGGAACGGGTGGCGTCGGCCCGCGAGCAGGCGGCGAAGCTGTCCGCCCAGCTCGACACCGCCGCCGAGCAGCTGGCGGCGGCGCAGGACGCGCGGGCGCGCGCGGTGGAGCAGTTCAAGGCCACCATCGCCGCGCCCGGTGTGCTGGTGGCGGCCCTGCCGGACGTGCCGGAGGACGTCGAGTCGGTGCGTGCGGCGCTGACCATGTCCGACCGGCGCGGCGCCGGCGAGGCGACGGTGATCACCAAGCTCCAGGCGTTGCAGACGGCGCTGGCGGGCAGCCACGACATCGCGGCCGAGCAGCACGAGGGCCTGCTGACGGTGACCGTGACCGGCGAGGAGGGCGCCCGCCCGGTCGCGGTGGCGGCCCGGCAGGTGACCGCGAAGCTGGCCGAGCAAAGAGGATTCCTCGACGAGCGGTACCAGAACATCTTCGCCGACTACCTCATCCGCGACCTCGCCGAGTGGCTGCGCGGCCAGATCGCGGTGGCCGAGGACCTGTGCCGGCGGATGAACGAGGTGCTGGGGCGGGCGCGGTCGTCGCAGGGCGTGCACGTGAAGCTGGCGTGGAAGCCGTCCGCGGCCCTGGAGGAGGAGACCCGGGACGCGCTGGCCCTCGTCCGCCTGCCCTACGCGGACCGCGACCCCGAGCAGGACGCCGTGCTGCGGCGGGTGTTCACCGAGCGGATCGAGGCCGAACGGGACTCGCACTCCGGCAGCTACGCGGAGATCCTGTCGCGCGCGCTGGACTACCGGACCTGGCACCAGTTCACGGTGACCGTCGCCGACACCGGCCCCGACGGCAACCCCCGCGAGCGGCGGCTGCGGCAGCTGTCGTCGGGTGAGACGCGCCTGATCTCGTACGTGACCCTGTTCGCGGCGGCGGCGTCGTTCTACGACGCGGTGACCGGCGACTTCGCACCGCTGCGGCTGGTGCTGCTGGACGAGGCGTTCGAGCGCTTGGACGACCCGACCATCGCGCGCATGTTGGGCCTGCTGGTGGACCTGGACATGGACTGGGTCATCACGTGGCCCAGCGGCTGGGGCGTGTCGGACAAGATCCCGCGCATGCACATCTACGACGTCCTGCGCCCCAAGAACGGCCGCGGCGTGGCCTGCACCCAAACCACCTGGGACGGCGCCGCCCTGGACCGAGTCGACCCCTGACCTGAGACCGCCGAACCCGACCGGGGCAACTCCCCGCCCAGCTCGGACTCAAGCCGCTCCCGGTCCGCACTGGCTGGAGCCGCTCCTCGCTCCACACGGGCCAGAGCCGCTCCAGTTGGCGCAGAGCCAGAGCGGCTTTCCGCTCCACGCCGGCCGGAGCCGCCCACTCTCCCGCGCC
This sequence comes from Saccharothrix sp., assembly GCF_031180885.1. GTDB lineage: Bacteria > Actinomycetota > Actinomycetes > Mycobacteriales > Pseudonocardiaceae > Actinosynnema. Next base: position 25,628 of record NZ_JAPSLK010000050.1, on the reverse strand, counting down.
GGGTGTGGCCGTCCCCTGCGCGCGTCGGCCCGGGTCAGCGCTGACCGAGGCGGCCGGCGAACCGCTTCGCCCCGCCCGACGCCAGCAGGTCGGCGACCGGCAGCGTGGCGGCCCCGAGAGCCACCGACTCGGGGCCCAGCTCGCACAGCGTGATCGACACCTGCTCGAACGACCGCCGCAGCGCGTGCGTGGCGGCCTCGGCGCGGATCGTGTCCAGCAACCGCTCCCCGAGCAGCAGCCCGGCCCACCCGCCGAGCACCACCCGCGACGGGTTGAACAGGTTGATCAAATTCCCTATCCCCAACCCGGCGAACCGCGCGGTCTCCGCCAGCACCTCGCGCGCCGCGGGCGTGTCGCTGCCGACCAGCGCCCGCAACGCCTCCTCCTGCTCGACCGGCACACCGCCCTCCAGCGCCCGGTACCGCTCCACCACACCCGCCGCCCCGATGTAGGCCTCCAGGCACCCGGCCCCGCCACACCGGCAAGCCCGCCCGTCCAGCGCGACGGTCGTGTGCCCCCACTCCCCCGCACCACCGGACACCCCGCGGTACGGCACCCCGCCCGCGATGACGCTCGCGCCGACCCCGGACCCGATCAACGCGACGACCACGTCGTCCGTCCCCCGCCCGGCACCGAACCAGGACTCCGCCTGCCCGAGCGTGTTGGCGCCGTTGTCGAGGTACAGCGGCAGGTCGGTGCCCGCGCGCAGCATCCGCTCGAACGGCACCCCGTGCCACCCGACCGTCTGCGTGTAGACGACCCCGTCCTCCACCAGCCCGGGCAGCCCGACCCCGACCCCGAGCACGTCGTCCACCCCGGCCTCGGCGAGGCAGGTCGCCAACCCCACCAGCACCTGACGCGCGACCTCGTCCGCCGGGTACGCGCCGGGATCCATCGGGAAGGTCGCCATCGCCAGCCGCCGCAAGGTCAGGTCGAACACCTCGACCAGCACGTGCGTCTCCCCGACGTCCACCCCGACCACGGCCGCGAACGACGGGTTGACCCGCAGCAGCACCCGGGGCCGCCCACCGTCCGAGTCGACCTGACCGGCCTCCACCACCACGCCGTCGTTGATCAACTCACCGACGACGTTGCTGACCGACGCCTGGCTCAACCCGGTGATCCCCGCGAGTTCCTGCCTGCTGCGCGGCTGGTCGAAGTACAGCGCGCGCAACACCCGCGCCCGGTTCCCGGCGCGCAGGTCGCGCACGGTCAGCTTGCGGTGCACCGTCACCCCCCTCATCCAAGCCGAGTGTCGACGGTACGTCATGGCGATCACCCGGGACGGCCCGCAACGATCCCGCCCACGGCGAGTCCCGCTCGCCACAGGCTGCCCTCCCCGACGAGTCAGCGGTCAGGGAGCCGGCGGGTCGGCGGTCGGGGAGCCGGCGGGTCGGCGGTCGGGGAGCCGGCGGGTCGGCGGTCGGGGAGCCGGCGGGTCGGCGGTCAGGGAGCGAACCGCTGGGCGTCCCACTTGCCGTGCGCCTCCAACAGCTTGCGGCCCACGCGCCGCAGGTCGGCGAGATCGCGTTCGGTGAGCGCCCCCGCGAACTCCTCCGCCACGGCGGCCCGGTAGGCGGGCGCGGTGGTCGCCTTGAGCACCTCCCGACCCTCGTCGGTCAACGCCGCGTAGACCACCCGCCGGTTCTCGGGCAGTTGCGACCGCTCCACCCACCCGCGCCGGACGAGCCGCTCCACCAGCCGCGTCACCCCGCTCGGGCTGACCGCGAGCAGGTCGGACAGCTCGGACATCGGCAGCCGCCCGTTCATGTCGATCCGGTACAGCGCCTCGTGTTCCAGCAGCGAGCACCCGGCCGCCGCCTCCACCCGCTCACCCATCGCGACGCGCACGGCGTCCACGCCCTGCTGGACGTACAGCCACGCCAGCAGCGCCTCGCTCGGCTCGAGCCGCTCCACGCCGACCATGCTAGCAAGTCACTTGACGCAGGTACATTTTCAGAGTCAACCTTTGAGTGTGGAAACGACATTGGTCACCGGCGCCACCGGCGCCCAGGGCGGTGCCGTCGCCCGGCTCCTGCTCGACCGCGGGCACCCCGTCCGCGCCCTCACGCGCAAGCCGGAAAGCCCTGCCGCACAACGACTCCGGGCCGCCGGTGCGGAGATCGCCCACGGCGACTTCGACGACCCGTCGTCGCTCAAGCACGCCCTCCACGGCGTCGGCTCGGTCTTCGCCGTCACCACCCCGTTCGGCACCGACATCGACACCGAGATCCGGCAGGGCATCGCCCTGGTCGACGCCGCCCACGAGGTCGACCACATCGTGTTCACGTCGGCCTCGAACGCCGACCGCGACACCGGCATCCCGCACTTCGACAGCAAGCAGCGCATCGAGGAGCACCTCGCCCGCGGGCACGTCCCGTGGACCGTCCTCGGCCCCTCCGCGTTCATCGACGACAAGTTCGGCGAATGGACGCTCAGCGGCCTGCGCCGCGGCATCCTCGGCCTGCCGCTGCCGTCGGACAAGCCGCTGCACCTGGTGGCCGTCGCCGACATCGCGGCCGTCGCGGTCCCCGCGCTGGAACAGCCGGACCGCTTCACCGGCCGCCGCATCGACCTCGCCGGCGAAGCCCTCAGCCCCGCCGGCATGGCGGCGGCCCTGACCGAGGCGATCGGCCGGCCGATCCGCCACCACCGCACACCGATGGAGGTGGTGGCACGGCACTCGGCCGACCTCGCCGCGATGTTCCGCTACTTCACCGAAGTGGGCACGGACATCGACGTGCCCGCGCTGCACGCCGACCTGCCCGAGATCACCTGGCACCGGTACGCCGACATCGTGCGCACCGTCCCGTGGGCCGACGTGCTCTGACCCGCAGCACAAGCTGCCGCGCAAGGCATGGCTGGGAACGCCCTCACTTCCGGCGGGACGCGGCGACCCGGCCCTCCGCCCCGTCAGCGCACCGGACCACCGACCGACGCGGAACGCAGGCGCCGGCGTTCCGCCCCGGTCGACAGGTGCGGGAGACGAGCACCTCCCGCTAGGACGGGTCCGCCGCCAGCCACGACTGGATCATCCGGTACGCGATCGACGCGCCCGGTGCCAGCAGCAGGTCCGGCACACTGCCCGGCTCCGCCAACGCCTGGCGCACCTGCGCCCGGGTGACCCACTTCGCCTGCGCGATCTCACCGTCCGCCGGCCGCAGCGGCTCGTTCGGGTCGCCGACCGCCTCGAACCCGACCATCAGCGACCGCGGGAACGGCCACGGCTGGCTGCCGAGGTACCGGATGCCGGACACCTCGACCCCGACCTCCTCGGCGACCTCCCGGGCCACGCACGCCTCCAGCGACTCGCCGGCCTCGACGAACCCGGCCAAGACGGAGTACCGGCCCGCGGGCCAGCCCTCGCCACGCGCGAGCAACACCTGGTCGGCGCCGTCGTGCACCAGGCAGATCACCGCCGCGTCGGTGCGCGGGTACTCCTCGCGGCCGCACCGCGAGCACACCCGCGCCCAGCCCGACTTCACCGACTCGGTCGACCCGCCGCACTTCGTGCAGAAGGCCGCCGACCGGTGCCAGTGGAACAGGGCCACCGCGGACGTGAACAGACCGGCGCCGGTGTCGTCCAGCAAGGCACCGATCGCCCGCAGGTCCAGCCACTGCGGCTCGTCGGTCAGCTCGGGCGCGAACCACGCCCGGCCGGCGGGCGCGGCCACGTCGGTCTCGTCCGCCGTCGGCACCGCCCACCACGCGACGCCGTCCTGCTCGCCGAGCAGGACGGCGGTGTCGGGCGGCCCGTCACCGAGGTCGGTGGCGGGCCGGTCGACCAGCCGCGTGCCCTGGTCCGCGACCAGGGCCCGACCGTGCGTGTCCACGGTGATGACCCGGGCCTTGGGCCACAGCTGTGCGATGCGCTCGGTGTCGCCGCGCAGCGGTTCCCGCCGGTCGACGGTGAACCGCGACAGGGCGGGCAGCTCCACCAGCTCGAAGCTCACGGCAGGGTGACACCACCCAACGACCGCAACTGCGGCGCGAGCAGCTCGGCGTCGCCCACCAGGACCCCGGTGAACGCGGTGGGTGCGAAGAACTCCAGCGCCACCTCGGCCACCTGCTCCACGGTGACCTCCGCGAGCCGGTCCGGGTGCCCGGTGAACCACTCGATGCCCAGACCGAGCCCGGCGAGGTTCACCAGGAACGACGCCAGCCCGCCCTGCGACGACGTCGCGGTCAGCAGCGACCCGATGGCGTACCGCCGCGCGGTGTCCACTTCGGACTCGGTCGGCGGGACCAGCGCGAGCCGGCCCAGCTCGTACCGGGTCTCCAGCAGCGCCGCCGCGGTGACCTCGCTCGCCGTGTCGGCGTCCACCAGCAGCGTCGCCCCACCCGGCGTGAACTCCGGGTGCGAGCGGGCGCTGTAGGTGTAGCCCTTGTCCTCGCGGATGTTCTCCACCAGCCGCGACGAGAAGAACCCGCCGTACACGAGGTTGGCGATCTGGAGCGCCGGGTACCGCGGGTCGGTGCGCACCAGGCCGCGCCCGGCGAGCCGGATCTGCGACTGAACCGCGCCCGCGCGCGGCACGAACAGCACGTCACCGCCCTGGACCGGCGGCAGGGGGCGCAGCGACACCGCGCTGCCCTCGCCGACCCACGAGCCCAGCGCCGCCTCGACCGCGCGCACGGCGGCGTCCGGCTCGACGTCGCCGACCAGCACCAGCACCGACCCGCGCGGCAGCACGGCCTGCGCGTGCAGCGCGAGCACGTCCTCCCGCCCGACCTCGGCCACCTCTTCCGCCTCGGGCATCTCCTTGGCGAACGGGTGGTCGCCGTACAGGTGCCGCTGCAGCGCCTCCCGCGCGATCACGTTCGGCTGCGACCGCGCGAGCCGGATGCGCTCCACCAGCCGGGCCCGCTCCCGCTCGACCTCCTCGGCCGGGTAGGTCGCGCCGGTGAGCACGTCCCGCAGCACGTCGAGGACCGTGTCCAGCCCCGACACCAGCGAGTTGCCCGAGAACGCCAGCCGCTCCGGGTCGACCACCGCGTCCAGCTCGCCACCGACCAGCGCCAGCTCGGTGTCCACGTCCACCCGGCTCCGCGAGGCGGTCCCGGTCAGGATCGTGTTCGCCAGCACCTCGGCCCGCGCGGCGTGGGTGGAGCCGGCGCTGGAGTCCGCCGGGTCCGCGAACGGGATCCGCAGCCGCACCTCGACCAGCGGCACCGACGACCGGCGCACCGCGATGACCCGCAGCCCGTTGGACAGCTCGACGTCCACCGAGGACAGGTCCGCGGCGGCCCGCTGCTCGCCCAGCTCGGGCAGCGGACGCGGCCCCCGCTCCGTGCGGCCGATCTCCTCGGCGCTGCGGTGCGTCGTCGGGGCGCTCACTCGGTACCTCCGTTGTTCTCGTCGTTCTCCACGTCACCCGCCGGCTTGAGCAGCAGGACCGCCCGCGAGTCCGCCCGCAGCGCCTTGGCCGCCGCGGCGACGTCCTCGGTGGTGACGGCGGCCAGCTTCTCCGGCAGCTCGTACAGCAGCTCCGCCCGCCCGAACAGCAGCTCCGCCGAGCCGAGCCCGAGGGTGCGGCTGGTCAGCCGGTCGTGCTCGCGGTGCATGGTGGACACCCACCGCGCGGTGACCTTCGCCAGTTCCTGCGCCGAAGGTCCTTCCTCCGCCAACCGCAGCAGCTCCTCGTCCACCGCCGTGATCACCCGTTCGGACGCGACGTCCGGCGCGTGGATCGCGGTGATGCTGAACGTGTCCGGGTCGCGCGCCTCCAACGGGCCGAACAGCCCGCAGCCGGCGCCGACGTCGACCACGATCGCGTCCCGGTGCACCAGCCGCTGCTGGAGCCGCGAGCCGTCGCCGTCGGTCAGCACGCCGGCGAGCACCAGGTAGGTCAGGTACCCCTCGACGTCGGCCACCGGGTCCGGGATGCGGTAGCCCAGCGCGATGGCCGGCATCGGGGCGTGCTGGTCCGTGTGCTCCGCCCGCACCTCGCCCTTCGGCGGCGCCTCCGCGAACGACGGCCGCACGGGCACGGGCCGTGCGGGCACGTCGCCGAAGTGCTTCTCCACCAGCGCGCGGGCCGTCTCGGGTGCGAAGTCGCCCGCCACGGTCAGGACCGCGTTGCCCGGCGCGTAATAGGTGTCGAAGAATGCGGCGCAATCATCCACTGTTGCGTTTTCAAGGTCCGTGAAATCGCCGTAGCCGTTGTGCGCGTTGGGGAACGTCTGGAACAGGACCGGCGGCAGCAGGATCCAGGGGAACCCGCCGTACGGTCGGTTGAGCACGTTGAGCCGGATTTCCTCCTTCACCACGTCGATCTGGTTGCGCAGGTTCTCCTCGGTGAGCTTCGGCGCCCGCATGCGGTCCGCCTCCAGGAACAGCGCCCGCTCCAGCGCGGCGGACGGCAGCACCTGGTAGTAGTCGGTGTAGTCGGGGTGCGTGGACCCGTTGAACGTGCCGCCCGAGGACTGCACGTGCCGGAAGTGCGCGAGCTTCTCCAAGCTCTCGCTGCCCTGGAACATCAAGTGCTCGAACAGGTGCGCGAAACCTGTCCGACCTTCCGGCTCCGAACGGAATCCCACGTCGTAGTGCACGCTCACCCCGACGACCGGAGCGCTCGGGTCTGGGGCGAGCACCACCCGCAGGCCGTTGGGAAGCGTGAACCTGTGCAGTTCGGGTAGCGCCATGGACGCAGCCTACGGGTTTCCACCCCCGCGAGGGCCGCAGGTAGGCCGCCCGGACCGCGAGCCGGCGTCAGCCCAGCGCGAACTGCGCCGACACCCGCCACACCGCTCCGCCCACCGCACCCGATGCCTGTCGAGTCGGGTGGCCGGACGAGACAAGTGTCGAACAGGAGTTCGACTCAGCGCAAGATCACGATCGGGTGATCATCGGAGCGAGCGCAGGTGACCGGCCTGCGCCAGCAACCCGTCCACCGCGCCGAGGAAGTGCGGGAACCGCTGCGCGAACCGCCCGAGGTCCGTCGACTGGTCGGACTGCCCGAACCAGTACAGCCCCGACCGACCGCTCGCGAACGTCCCCAGCCAGCGCTCGGTCTCGCCCAGCACCACCGCGTACGGCAGCGACCGCGAGAACACCATCTCCCGGTCCTGCTCGGGGATGTCCCCCGGCGACGCCGTGCGCAGGAACCCGCGCAACCCGCGCACGTGCTCCAGCAACGCCGCACCGCGCTTGGTCCGCGCCGGCATCCACCGCGCACCCAGCGCAAGGCCCACGCCCGCGACAGCGACCACTAGACCGAACAGCGCGGGCCCGGAGACCAGCGCCAACCCCACCGTCCCCACGACGCCGAGCGCCACCACCGCGAGCCCTGCCCACCACCACAGGCTGCGCTCGGCGTCCGGCCGCCGCACGAACCAGTTGCGCGCCACCACGTCCGCATAAAGCTCGTCGCGCACGCGCGTAAGGTCGATCCGCCTGCCCCGTAGCTCAGAGAGCAACACGGAGTCCACACCGTCCGGAAGGACGGCCTCGTACACAGCGCGCTCATAGCCGGACAGCGAGGAGTCAGCCGGGTTGCGGCGCACGAACCGCCAGTCGCGCTCGCCGACCTCCTCGATCCACACGTAGTTGCGCACAGCGAGGTCCACGACCGTCGCGGTCACGTCCACGACGTCCACGTGCTCGTCCACAACGGTCCCGACCTGCCCGGGCAGCACACCGTCCGGCGACGCGAACGCCATCCGCCCCGAAGGGTCGGTGACCAGCACGTTCACCGGCCCGACATCGCTGGCGAGCGCACGCGCGTCACGGCCGCGGAGGTACCAGAGCAGGGCCAGGCCACCGAGCAGCAGCACGACCAGCCCGCCCAGGCCGATCCCGGTCGCCGGGGTCAGCGCGAACGCCGCGGCCAGGCCGGACGTCTCCTCCACGCGGGCGTTGGCGGGCGCGGCGCCGTCCTGCAACCCCACCGCCACATCGATACGCTCACCTGCGGAAAGACCGATCTCGGTGGCCCGGACGCCCCGGCCGTCGCCGAGGTCGGCAGTGGTGCACGGCTTGGACGTGCCCGGCGCTCCGGCCAGGCAGTTCACCGATTTGGGGGCGTCCGGCGTGATGACGGAGACCTTCACCGAGTCCAGGACGGTGTCCCAGCCGCTCGCGGGCTGCCAGCGCAGTTCCAGCGTGTCACCGATCTTCGCGACGGTTCCCACGACCGAGTACTTGACGGTGGACGTGCCGGATTGCAGCGCGATCGTCAGTTCGTCTTCCGCGACCGTCGCCGTCCCGTTGCCCTCTACAGAGGCGTCGGTCACATCGAACACGCGATCGCGGTTGTCGCCGACGGCGATGCGCAGCGGCACGACGCGTTTCGCGCTCTTGCCCTCGGGGACGCTGACGACCTCGGTCACGGTCAGCTTGCCGTCGCGCTCCAGCTTGAGGCGCACGTCGGCGCCGACCGTGCCGGGCAGCCCCGCGGGACTGCTCGGCTGCGCCGACGCGGTGCCGGCGAACGAGCACAGCGCGGCGGCGCACAAGATCGCCGCTCCCCAGTTTTTCAACACGGCCGCGGAGAATAGCGGAGCCGCCCTATGCTTCTGTGCTGATTCGGGCATCCGCGATTTGGGGGACCACCAGCGATGACGCAACCACCACCGCCGGGTGGCTGGCCGCCACCACGACCGGTTGGGCCGCCACCCGTGCCCGCTCCGCTGAACCCCCAGCCCACCCGTCCGTGGCCGATCCAGCAGCCGCCGCCCGCGCAGCAGCAGCAACCGTGGCCGCCCGCCCAGCAGCCGCAGTTCCCCGGTCAGCAGTTCCCCGGGTCGCGGCAGCAGTACCCGCCCACGCCGCCGCCGGGGATGCCACCGATGGGCGCGCCGCAGCCTCCTCCGATGGCCGCGCCGCAGCCGCCGCCCGCGAACTGGGGTCCGCAGCCCGGTTGGGGACCGCCCGGTCAGCCTTATCCACCGCTGCCGCGCAAGAAGAGCAACGGGCCGCTTGTGGCGGGCGTTGTCATCGGAGTCGTCGTCCTGGGTATCGCGGCGATCGGAATCGTGGCCACGGCCAGCAAGCCGAAACGCCTGAACGACTCCGCCTATTCGGGCTACTCGAGCTACACCTACTCGTATCCGACGACGACCACTACGACGGAAACGACCACCACGACGACCACTACAACGCGCACTACGGCAACCAGCACCAGCAAGGCCGGCCCCAAGGCCGTGATCGCGCTCGGCGACAACCCGATCCACGGCGCCGGTCTGGGCGCGTTCAACATCGACGGCTGCCCGCTGCCCGCCATGAACTACTCGCCCGAGGGTCAGGACAACTTCCTGCGGTCGGCGCTGCCGTGCATCGAGGCCATGTGGAAGCCGTCGTTCCAGAAGGCGAACCTGCCGTACCAGCCGGTGGAACTGGTCATGGTGACCTCGCAGATCACCAACCCGTGCGGCGGCATGGGGCCCGACCGGACCGCCATGTACTGCGAAGGCACCATCTATTGGACGCCGATCCACTACGCCAACGAGCAGGGCGCGGCGAACCCCAACCACCCGGGCAAGTACCTCGGGCAACTGGCGCACGAGTACGGCCACCACGTCCAGTGGCTGTCGGGCATCCTCCGGGCGTCCGGCCAGGCGCAGTACGAGAAGGGTGGCTGGGACACCCCGGCCGGCCTCGACCTCAACCGGCGCAAGGAACTCCAGGCGACCTGCTTCGGCGGCATGACGCTGGCCCCGCTCTCGCACGGCGCGGTGCCCGCTGACGTGATCTCCGTGGCGCTGACCGACGCGGGCAACCGGGGCGACTACCCGATCTACCCGCACCGCGACCACGGCGCGCCGGAGCGGAACGCCGCCTGGGTCAACCACGGCTTCAAGAACAACGAGACCAGCGCGTGCAACACTTGGCTCGCGAGCGCGGAGGACGTCAGCTGACCCGACTGGAGGACCGTGCACACGCCTGAGCAGCCCAAGAACAACCCGATGGTGCTCGTCGGCGTGTTCGCGCTGATCGTGTCGTCGGTCCTCGGTCTCGGTCTGGTGACCCAGTGGGACAACGGGCGCAAGATCCCCGGTAGGGCGATCGCGGGTCCTTATACGCCTCCGTCGACCCCTACGACGACCGAGGCGCCACGTCCGCGCGCGGTCCACCGGCTTGGTGACCACCCGTTGCTGACGACGCCCGTGAAGTTGACGACGCCGGGGTGCGCATTGCCGGAGTTCGGGGCGTCTGATGCGGAGCTGTCGGCGTACTACACGGCCGGGGTGGCGTGTTTGGACCAGGCGTGGAAGCCCGCGTTGGCGCAGGCGAACCTGCCGTTCGAACCGCCTGGGCTGGACGCATCGCCGGACCTCAAGGAGGGTCCGTGCGGTGTCGCGCCCGCTGAGAGCGAGGCCGTCGCCTATTACTGCGGTCGTAACAAGACCATTTACATGCCGACGAGCCGGCTACGAAACAACGGCGGTGGTGAGCGCCCGGGGATGCACCTGGCGACGTTGGCGCATGAGTACGGGCACCACGTTCAAGCGTTGACGGGGATGCTGCGGGCGGCGGACAGCAAGATCTCCGACGCGGGCGAGGACTCGCCGGCCGGGCTGGAGATGTCCCGCCGGATCGAGTTGCAGGCCAACTGCTTCGCGGGGATGTTCCTGTCGGCGGCGTCCGGGTCGATCGGCGAGGAGCTGGCGCGGGAGGCCGCGGACGACTTCCAGTACGCCGTGGAGGAGCCTGCGGAGAAGAACGCGCACGGTAGCCCTCAGAACCAGGGCATGTGGGCGTCTTACGGGTTCGACTCGGCTACTACTACGTCGTGCAACACCTATACGGCTTCCGCGGAGGCTGTGGGCTGAGGTCTGTTGCGTCCGCCGATGAGGTGGGCGTAGAGGCCGCCGGCCATGCCGCTGAGGCAGGTGAGCAGGACGGCCAGGCGGGTCTCCAGCGGCATGCCGGTCGGGGTGCTGGTCGCGGCCTGGACGGTGAAGTCGCCACTGGTGTCGGCCGGGACCACGACCTCGACGACCTCGTTCTCCTGGTGGCCGCAGCCGTCGAGCCGGGCGGTGCGGGGCTTGTCGCCGACCTTGAGTTCGACGCGGTCGTAGGCGTCGCCGCCGCCGCAGCGGGCCGGGGTGACGACCGTCGCGGACGTCCGGTGCGCGGGCGCGGTGGAGCCGGCCGGCCACCAGAACGCGACCGCTGCCGCAATGCCCGCCAGTCCCAGGACCAGCAGGACCAGCGCCCAGCGCACTGGACTCAGCCGAACCGCCACAGCGTGGATGGTCGCAGACGGGGTGGCCGGTTGTCGTGTGGCGTCCAGGCGTCCCGAGCCGTTGACGATCACCCGATCGTGATCTTGACGCATTCGAACACCAGTTCGAGACTGGATCCATGACGAACCGACCAGATCCAGTTCCCCGCCCGACCGCCACCGCGAGCAGACATCGTTTCCGGCCGGCGCGCGGGCCGTGAGGCGCCCGGAGCTGAGCGAAGGCTGAAGAGGTGGGCGGTGCCCGACGTCCACCACGCGTTCCCCGATGTCGACCACGCAGAATGAGGAGGTGTCGACTGCTGCCAGGGTGCTGGTGATCGAAGACGCCGAGGCCATCGGCGCCGCGGTGAGTTCGGCCCTGCGCGAGGCCGGGTACCAGGTCCAGGTCCGTCCGGACGGCCGGGACCTGGAGGGCGAGCTGGCGAGGTTCCGCCCGGACCTGGTGGTGCTCGACGTGATGCTGCCGGGCCGGGACGGGTTCATGCTGCTGGAGGTCATCCGGCGCACCAGCGGGGCGGGCGTGGTCATGCTGACGGCCCGCGACGGTGTGGCGGACCGGCTGCGCGGGCTGGACCGCGGTGCGGACGACTACGTGGTGAAGCCGTTCGTGCTCGCGGAGCTGGTCGCGCGGGTCAGCGCGGTGCTCCGGAGGCTGGGCCGGACGCCGTCCACCGTGCAGATCGGCGACCTCCTGGTGGACGCGGACTCGGCGGTGGTGCTGCGCGGTGACGCTCCGGTGGAGCTGACCGCGACGGAACTGCGGCTGCTGCGCTACCTGGCCGCCCAGCGGGGCCGGGTGGTGGGCAAGACGCAGATCCTGACGGCGGTGTGGGGCTACGAGGACTACGACCCGAACCTGGTCGAGGTCCACGTGAGCGCCCTGCGCCGCAAGCTCGAGGAGCACGGCCCGCGGTTGCTGCACACCGTGCGGGGACTCGGGTACGTGCTGAGGGCGGACGAGACGTGAGCCTGCGGACGGTGTCGTTGCGCCGCCGGGTCACCATCTCGGCGATCATCGTCCTCGGCCTCGTGCTGGCCGGCCTGGTGCTGGTGGTGGACGCCATGTTCGCCGCGCAGTCCCGGCGGGACGTCGAGACGGCACTGTCCGAGAAGTACCGCATCGCGCAGAACCTGTTCGCGAAGCAGCCGCGGATGCGCGGGCAGGAGTTGGTGAACCGGCTGGAGGGCCGGGGCGTGCAGGCGTACGTGGTGATGCCGGACGGCACGGCGTTCGGCCACCACCCCGCCGAGGACGCGGCGCACAAGGTCAGCCGGGAACTGCCGGACGGGTCGAAGCTGACCTTGTGGGCCGAGTCGTCGGTGATCACCGACGCGCAGTCCCGGCTGCGGCGGTTGCTGCTGCTCGTCGGGTTCGGCGCGCTCGGGGTGACGGCGGTGGCGTTGGTGTGGGTGGTCCGGCGGGCGTTGGCCCCGTTGGACGCGATGACGACGTTGGCGCGGTCGATCGCACGCGGCGACCGAGGGCATCGGCTCAACCCGTCGCGGAGGGACAACGAACTCGGCCGGACGGCGGCGGCGTTCGACGACATGCTGGACTCGTTGGAGGGATCGGAGGAGCGGACCAAGAGATTCGTCGCGGACGCCGCGCACGAGCTGCGGACGCCGATCGCGGGCGTGCAGGCCGTGTCGGAGGCGTTGATGCAGACCGGCAGCGCCGAGGACCGGGAGCGGTTGAACCTGTTGCTGGTGCGGGAGTCCCGCCGAGCCGGGCGGCTCGTGGACGACCTGCTGGCACTCGCCCGGATCGAGGCCGGCCTGGAACTGCACCGGGAGCGCGTGGACCTGCTCGCCCTGGCGGAGGCCGAGGTGGGTCGCACCCGGCTGCTCGCGCCGGACTTCGACATCGCGGCGTCCGGCACGTCGGCACACGTGTGGGGCGACCCGCAGCGGTTGGCGCAGGTGTTGGCGAACCTGGCCGACAACGCCCGTCAGGCAACGGGCCCGTCGGGCACGGTGCGCCTGCACGTCTCGACCGCGGGCAGCTACGCGCTGCTGACGGTCACCGACGACGGGCCGGGCGTCCCGCCGGAGGACCGGGAACGCATCTTCGACCGCCTGGTCCGCCTGGACGAGGCACGGGACCGCCGCTCCGGCGGCTCGGGCCTGGGGCTGCCCATCGCCCGAGGTGTGGTGCGGGCTCACGGCGGCGAACTGTCCTGCATCGCCCCGACAACCCCGATCCCACCCCACCCGACCCCGCACTACCTCGCAGACCCACTCACCGGCGCCATCCACCCGGCGACCGTGTCCCAGGCAATGCCCCAGACCGGGCCCAAGACCGGGCCCCAGACCGGGCCTGCGGCCCGACCGCAGACGACGACCACGGCCACGACCGCAGCCGACCCACCGCACTCTGCCTCCGACACGACGCACCCGAACGACGCGACTTCACACCGCACGCCACCGGCCAACCCGACGCCAGCCGACCCGACAGCGGCCAAGGCGGCCGGCGCGGAGGCCGGTTCGGGCGAGATGACGGACACTGCGACGAATTCTGGTGAGGCGGCGGGCACATCGGGGGGCGCTGGCGAGGTGGCGGCTTCTGGTGGGGCGACTGGCGCTGATGCTGCGGACACAGGCACTGCGGACACAGGCACTGCGGACACAGGCACTGCGGACACAGGCACTGCGGACACAGGCACTGCGGACACAGGCACTGCGGACACGAGTGCTGCGGACGCGAGTGCTGCCAACGTGAGCGCCGGCGGTGCTGGTGGTGGGCTGGGTGCGGGCGGGGTGGGGTTGGGGGAGGTTGTAGGGGGAAGGGCTCCGGGGGCGGTGTTTTTGTTGCGGCTGCCGCTTGCGGATTGAGGTTGGGGTTGTGGCTTGGTTTGGGTCATATGACCTTGTTCGGCCTTGATCCTCTGGTGATTCTTGTGGTGTGAGTGCGTTTGTCCGCAAATGTGCGGGCGGGCGCTGCTCTTGATCGCTGGAATGGGTGTCTTGTTCCCGAGTTTTCGGGAACGGTGGCCTCTGGTTTTCGGGAAGTCCGAACCGGAATGCTGCCTCCCGATCGGACACCCCGAACTTCACCAGAGGATGTGATGATGTCCGCTCCCACCGAAGACCGAGGACAGCAGAAGCCCCGCCCGCGCGACGCCGGTCTGCCGAACCTGCCGCCGCCCCCGCCGTCGCCCCTCCCCCACGAGCACTGGCACCCGCGACTCGGTGACCTGCGGCTTTGGTACCCGACGTTCGAGGTGTACGCCGCCAGCGCGGGGGCGCACAACCCGTACTTCCACGGGCCGCACGTCGGCTCGCCGGTCGACCTCGACCGGGTCTGGCTCGGCATCCAGTGGTTCCAGGACCGGTACGGCGACGGCGCGTCCGGATTGCCGGCGTTGGACGAGATGAACGCCGAATTGCGGGTTCGTGGCCACGGCGGCGGTGGTCCGGGTGTCGCCGATGAAGGGTCTCCCTGTCACAACTTCTGGCACTGGATCCACGGGGAATGAGAAAACTCCGGTTACTTCCCTAGGGGGCGGCAGTGTATTCCGGTGGTGCGGCGGCGGCGCGGAAGTCGTGGCCTGATCCGGCGATCGCGGTGTCCCGGCTGCTCGCGGCGGTGGCGGCGGCGCTCGTGCTGAGCGCCGTCGTCCGGGTCGTCGTGGCGGACGGCGTCGCGTCGCACCCGCGGAACTGGTTCGTCGCGGTCGTGTTCACGTTGGTCGGGGTTCGGGTCGTCGCGCACGCCCGGGCCAACGCGGTCGGGTGGACGATGCTGGCCACCGGCGTGTCGTCGGCGGGCGCGGTAGGGGCGGAGGCGTGGCCGGAGGTCTGGTGGGCCGCTTGGGTCGGGACCTGGTTGTGGTGGCCGGGGTATTCGCTGCTGCCCGTCGTTCTCCTGCTCTTCCCCGACGGGCGCCCGCTGTCGCGGTGGTGGTGGCCGGCGCTCGTGTGCGCGCTCGCCGGGGTGGTGTTGCCGGCGGTCGGGTTCGGGTGGGCGTCGTGGTCGGCTCCGGCGACGTTCTGGCATGACGCGGTGCACGGGACTGCTCGGCGCGGGGTGCCGTTGGTCGTGGCGGTCGTCGGGTTCGTGGGATTCGTCGTGGGACTGGTGGGCGGGCTGGTGTCGCTCGTCCTGCGGGCGCTGAGAGCCCAAGGCGTGGAACGGCGGCTGTTGGGCGCCGCGATCATCGGCGCGGTCGTCGCGATCGTGGCGTTCGTGCTGGAGGTCGTGGCGTCGCTGGACGGCGCGTGGCTCGCGATGGCGGCGGCGTTCCCGGCCGCCGCGCTGGTCGCGATTTTGCGCTACGGCCTGTACGACATCGACCTGGTCATCCACCGGACCTTCCTCTACGGCCTGCTGGCGTCGTCGCTGATCGGCGGGTACGTCCTGACCGTGCTGGCCGCCGCCGCGGTGGTCATGCCGGGCACGGCGCACGTCGTGGGCACGGTCGCCGTGGTCCTCGCGGTCGCGCCGCTGCACCGGGCGCTGCTGCGCGGGCTGAACCGGCTGCTGTACGGCAACCGCGCCGACCCGTACCGGGTGCTGTCCGAGTTGGGCCGGCGGTTAGAGCACCCGCTGCACCCGGACGCGGTGTTCCCGACCGTGGCTCGGTCGGTGGCTGAGGCGTTGAAACTGCCCTACCTCGCCATCCACCTGGAGACCGAGGACGACTTCGAGGTCGTCGCCCGGTACGGGCGGTCGCGCGGGCGGCCCGGGGTGCGGTTGCCGATGGTGGTGAGCGGGCGGCGTGTCGGGGAGCTGGTCGCCGAGGCCCGGTCGCCGGAGGAGCGGTTGAGCCGGCTCGACGCCAAGCTGCTCGCCGACGTCGCCCGCCAGGCCGCGCCGGCCGCCGAGTCCGCCCGCCTGGCCCGGCAGCTCAAACAAGCGGACGAGCACTTCGAGCAGGAGCGCAAGGAGGACCTGAAGCGGATCATCCGGGACCTCCACGACGCGATCGGCCCGAGCGTGTTCGGCGTCCGGCTGCTGGTCAAGGCCGCCCTCCAGGAGGTCGACGGCGGTTCGCCACTGGGCGGCAGGCTCACGCAGGTGCTCGACCGGCTGGACGCGCTCCAGTCCGAGGTGCGGGCGGTGGTGCGCAGCGCCCGGCCGCGCGACCTGGACCACGGGCTCGTCGAGGCGGTGCGGCGACAGGCCGACCGGTTCACCCGCGAGTTCGACGTCGAGGTGGTCGCCGACCCGGGCGTCGACGGGTTGCCGGACCGGGTGGAGCTGACCGTGTACTGGATCGTCAGCGAGGCGCTGAACAACATCGCCCGGCACGCGCACGCCTCGGTGTGCCGGATCCGGATCTCCCGGACACCGGAGCTGGAACTGGTGGTGACCGACGACGGGCGGGGCATCCGGCCCGACCAGGCGCTGTCCGGCGGTTTGGCCACGATGCGTGAGCGCTGCACGGAAATCGGCGGCACATTCACCGTCGAACCGGCCTCGCCGGGCACCCGAATCGTGGCCCGGCTCCCGGTCGAAACGCATTGATCGCGAATGCGTCCTCGGCGGGCCGCCGGACCGGTGCGGAACGGGCCGGGAGTACGCTGGCGCCAGGCGACACGTGATCGGCGGGCGAGGAGTGCATCGTGGCCGAAGAGGCGCTTCCGGTTTTGATCGTCGATGACCACCCGACGTCACTAATGGGCTTGCGCGCACTGCTCGACATGTCCGGATTCAGCGTGGTCGACGAATGCCGGAACGGTGCGGACGCGGTGCGAAAGGCGTTGGAGCACAAACCGGCGGCGATCGTGATGGACCTGCGGATGCCGCGCCGGGAGGGTGACGCGGTGACCTCGTGCGGCGCCGACGTGATCCGGGAGATCCGCGACCAGTGGCCGGACGCCGTGGTCGTGGTGCTCACGATGGACGAGGACGACGAGCCGGTGCTGGCCGCGCTGCGCGCCGGAGCCCGCAGCTACCTGCGGAAAAGTGATGAATCGTCGGACCTGGTGCAGCACGTGCGGCTCGCGGTCGCGGGCAAGGCCGTGATCGAGGCGTCCATGCTGGAGACGCTCGCGCGGCGGGTGGCCCAGGCGCCCAACGGGGCGCGCAAGTACCGGCTGACCAACCGCGAGCAGGAGCTGGCGACGTTGCTCGCGGACGGCCTGACCAACCGGCAGATGGCGCGGGAACTGGGGCTCCAGCCGAAGACGGTGGACAACCGGGTCAGCGACATCCGGGTCAAACTCGGGGCGCGGGACCGAGCGGAGGCGGTGCAGATCGCCCGGGACGCGGGATTCGGGTCGGAAAGCTGAACCGCTCCCGGGAGCGGTTTTCCCGGATCTCCGGGAAAACGGGCACTTGTTCCCGGGACGGCGGGAGGTGGACCGTTTCCGCCGTGACCAATTTGGCGCTGGCGCACCCGGTGTACCGCACGGTGCTGGCCTTCGACGTCGAAGGATCCACCGGGCGGAACAATCGCGGGAAAGCGTTTTTACGGGAACTCATGTTCGAGGTCGTCACGGCCGCGTTGGAAGCCTGCGGCATCGGTGCGCAGGACTGCGACGCGGTGGTCCACCGGGGTGACGGCGTGCTGGCGCTGATCCGCCCGACCGACCACGCGCCGAAGACCCTGCTGCTGGCGTCGGTCATGCCGACCGTGCGGCTGCTGCTCGACGCGCACAACCGCGAGCGGCCGGACGAGCCGTTGCGGTTGCGGGCGGTGCTGCACGCGGGCGAGATCGTGCACGACCGGCACGGCACGTTCGGCGAGACGCTCGACGTGGCGTTCCGGCTGCTCGACGCGCCGCCGGTGAAGCAGGCGTTGCGGGACACGGCCGCGCCGCTGGTGCTGGTGGTGTCCGATGACGTCCACCGGTCGGTGGTGCGGCACGACTACGCGGGTATCGCGCGGCCGGCGTTCCGGTTGGCTGTGGCCGTGGAGGTGGGTGGTTCTTGCTGGTCGGGGTGGTTGCACGTGCCCGGCGAGCCGCCGCCGCCGTGGCCTCCGGCCCCCGAGTCGATCGTCCCACTGGGTACCGACAATTCGGGGAGCGGAGGTGGGGCGGCGGTTGATCGGATGGGGGCGGACGACATCGGCCGGGGACCCGGTGGTGCGGTGGTGCGGGTCAGGCTTCCTTCGGTGGGGTCACCTTCTTGACGTACAGGAGGCGGTCGCCGGCTTCCACGGCGTCGGCTTCCGGGGCGTCCACGCGGTAGAGGGTGCCGGCGCGGACGACGCCCAGCACTATGTCCGGCAGGTGGCGCGGGGAGCCGCCGATCTCCGACGGTTCCACGTCCCGCTCGGCGATCGACAGGCCGGCGTCGGGGGTCAGCAGGTCCTCGACCATGTCCACCACCGACGGGGTCGCGGTCGCCATGCCGAGGAGGCGGCCGGCCGTCTCGCTCGACACGACTACCGAGTCGGCGCCGGACTGGCGCAGCAGGTGTTCGTTCTCGCGTTCCCGGACCGACGCCACGATCTGCGCCTTGGGCGCGAGTTCGCGCGCGGTGAGGGTGACCAGGACGGCAGTGTCGTCGCGGTTTGCGGCCACGACGACCGCCCGTGCGCGGGGGACGCCCGCCACGCGCAGCACGTCGTTGCTGGTACCGGTGCCGTGCACGGTCACCAGGCCGATGGCCGACGCCGCGTCCAGGGCCTCCTGGGTGGTGTCGACGACGACGATCGAACCGGGCTCGATGCCGTCGCCGAGCAGGGCGCTGACCGCGGAGCGGCCCTTCGTCCCGTAGCCGACGACGACCACGTGGTCCCGCACCTTGGTCCTCCACTTCTGGATGCGCAACGCCTGCCGCGAGCGTTCCGTGAGCACTTCGAGGGTCGTGCCGACCAGGACGATCAGGAACAGCACCCGCAGCGGGGTGATGACCAGGACGTTCACCAGGCGCGCGGACGAGCTGGCGGGCGTGATGTCGCCGTAGCCGGTGGTCGAGAGCGACACGGTGGCGTAGTAGAAGGCGTCGAGGAAGGACAGCCCGTCCTCGTTGACGTCGCGGTAGCCGTCGCGGTCCAGGTAGACGATGAGCACGGCGGCGAGCAGGGCGGCCATCGCCCCGATCACGCGTTTCATGATCGCCCGGGTCGGGCTCTGCACGACGTCGGGCATCTTGATCACGCCGACGAGCGAGTGGCCGGGCCGTTCAGCCAGCGGTTGGCCCGCGTGGAACCGGCGGATCATGACAGCCTCTCCGGGAGCAGCCGCCACAGGCGGGCCGCGGCCTCCGCGCCGCGCAGCAGTTGGGGCACGACGACGCGCTCGTTGGGCGCGTGGATCCGATCATCCGGCAAGGTCGCCCCGAGGTACACGACCGGCACGCCGATGCGCTGGTGCAGCAGTGCCGCGGGGCCGCTGCCGCCGGTGCGGCTGTACCGGACGGGCTGGTCGAACGCGGCCTCGACCGCTTCGCGCAGGGCGCCGACCGCCGGGTGGGTGACGTCGACGGCGTAGGGCGGTGCGCCGTCGCCGGCGGGCACGACCTGGGCGTGCAGGCCGGCGGGGGTGTGTTCGGCGACGAACTCGCGCAGCGCCGCCGCGACCCGCTCCGGGTCCTGGTCGGGGACGAGCCGGAAGGACAGCTTGATGCGCGCCTCCGCGGGCACGATCGTCTTCAGCCCGGGGCCGCCGTACCCGCTGTGGATGCCGTTGACCTCGGCGGTCGGCCGCACCCACACCCGTTCGAGGGTGGACCAGCCCTGTTCGCCGGACAGCGCCCGCGCGCCGCCGGAGTTCGCCAGCCACACGTCCTCGTCGAACGGCAGGGCGGCGTAGTCGGCGCGTTCGGCGTCGGTGGGTTCGACGACGTCGGCGTAGAAGTCCCGCAGCGCGACCCGGCCCTTGTCGTCGTGCAGGGCGGCGACGAGCCGGGCTGCGGCGGTCGCCGGGTTCGGCACGCTGCCGCCGGCGCGGCCGGAGTGCACGTCGGACGTGCCGCCGGTGATGACGATCTCGGCCCCGTACACGCCGCGCTGGCCGGTGCAGATGGTGGGCGCGTCACGCGCGTAGATCGGGGTGTCGCTGAAGACCACCAGGTCGCAGTCCAGTTCGGCGCGGTGGTCGTCGAGCAGCCGCAGCAGGTTCGGCGAGCCGGACTCCTCCTCGCCCTCCACGAACAGCTTCAGCGTCACCGCCGGGCGGTCCGCGCCGAGGGCCGCGAGGTGCGCCTTCACGCCGAGCAGGTGCATGGCGACCTGGCCCTTGTCGTCGCTGGCGCCCCGGCCGAAGAGCTCCTCGCCGACGACGGTCGCCTCGAACGGCGGGTGCTCCCACTGCTCGACCGGGTCGACCGGCTGCACGTCGTGGTGCCCGTAGACCAGGATCGTCGGCGCGTCAGGATCGGCCGCGGGCCAGCACGCGTAGACGGCGGGGAGGGCCGGGCCGGTGTCCCACACCCGCACGTCCGGCCAGCCGTCGCGGCGCAGGGTGTCGGCGAGCCAGTGGGCGGATCTGCCCACGTCGCCGTGGTGCGCCGGGTCCGCGC
Source organism: Saccharothrix sp. (assembly GCF_031180885.1). Classification (GTDB taxonomy): domain Bacteria; phylum Actinomycetota; class Actinomycetes; order Mycobacteriales; family Pseudonocardiaceae; genus Actinosynnema. Next base: position 5,024 of record NZ_JAPSLK010000050.1, on the reverse strand, counting down.
CGATCGACGGGATCGCGACCCACTCGCGCAGGTCCGCGAGGAAGTCGTCGGCCAGCGCGGCCACCGCCGCGCGCTCGGGATGTTCCGGATTTTCGGGATCACCGCTCACGGTGCGGGAGGATAACCCTGGGCGGGCCGGCGGGCGGGAGGCATGACAGGGTGGTCGGCATGGAACCCACTCGTTCCCGCTCGCGGTCGGCGCTCGCGCTGGCCGCGCTCCTCGGCGCCGCGGGTGTCACGCACTTCGCCAAGCCGAAGCCGTATGACGCGATCGTCCCGCGTTCACTCCCCGGCAAGCCCCGGACCTGGACTTACGCCTCGGGTGTCGCGGAGGTCGCGCTGGCGGCGGCGGTCGCGGTGCCGCGCACGCGGCGGCTGGGCGGGTTGCTCGCGGCGGGGTTCTTCGCCGCGGTGTTCCCGGCGAACGTGAAGATGGCTTACGACTACCGGACGAAGTCGCCCAAGGCGCGCGCGATCGCGTACGGGCGGCTGCCGCTCCAGGTGCCGCTGGTCCTGTGGGCGCTGAAGGTTCGCCGTAGCGCGCCCTGATCACTCTCGGCGTCGGGTTCGACACCCTGAGCGCCCGAGGACTGTCATTGAAACCGCAACCAGCCCTAGGATGCCCGAGTGCAACCGCTCCTCCACCCTGCCGCGTCGGCACTCGGTTGGCGCGGCATCGTCGTACCCGACGTCGCCGTGCTGGGACACCAGGTGTCGGCGGTCGTGCGGGTCCGTGCCGACGTGCACGAGTGGCGCAGCGCGAACGGCTGGCCGCCCCAGGCGGACCCGTCGTGGTTCCGGTCCTGGTTCGAGCCGGCGGCGCACGACCGCCTGCCCGTGCCCGCGGTGGAGCTGGTCGGCGTCCTGGTGGGTGAGTCGACGGTGGACCGCGCGCTCCAGTCGTGCGGGACGCTGATGACCCTCGCGCCGTGTTCGGTGGTGCTGCCCGCGCCGCAGGGCTCGCGGTCGTGGCCGTTGATGGAGCTGGACTACTACGGCATCGGGGTCGTGGCGGTGGACGAGGCGGGCGCGGCGGAACTGCTGGTGCCGCCGGAGGACCGGTCGACCGAGTTCGGGCCGTCGTTGTTCGGGCGGTGGCTGCTGGAGGTCCTGTACGACCGGGTGTTGAAGGAAGTCCCCGCGCACGCCCGGGTGCACAGCTAGACCGGGACTTCCCGGATCAGGTTCCGCAGGCCGTCGGCGTCCAGCAGGTCCGCGGGGCGCAGGGTGTGGTCGTGCCGCACGTAGTGGAACGCGGCCCGCACCTTCTCCACCGGTGTCTTCTTCAACGCCGCCCACGCCAGCCGGTACGCCGCGAGCTGAACGGACAGCGCGGGCAGGCGTTCCTCGTCGGGCACCGCACCGGTCTTCCAGTCGACCACGGTCCAGCCGCCGTCGGGGTCGGCGAACACCGCGTCCATCCGGCCGCGCACGGACAGTCCGTCGATCTCGGTCTCGAACGGCACCTCGACGTCGTACGGGGTGCGGTCGGCCCACGCGCTGGCCAGGAACGCCTCCTGGAGGCGCTTCAACTCGGTGTCGGGCGCGGCGCCCTCGTCGGCCGCCCCGGGCAGTTCGTCCAGGTCGAGCAGGCGGCTGGCACCGAACCGCTGTTCCAGCCAGGTGTGGAAGGCGGTGCCGCGGCGGGCCATCGGGTTGGGCGGGAACGGCAGGGGGCGGCGCAGGCGGCGGGCCAGCAGGTCCGGGTCGGCGGCCAGTTCGACGAGTTGGCTGACCGACAGGTGGTCGGGCAGCACGACCCGTTCGCGCCGGTCCGCGGCGGCGGCCCGTTCGGCGAGCAGCACGTCGACGTCCCGCGCCCAGCCTTCGGGATCGGGGTCGTCTTGCTCCTCGGGTTCGGGGTCGGCGTGCTCCTCGGGCAGCGCGGGTTCTTCGAGGTCTTCGGGCTCGGGCGGTTCGTCGTGGTCGTCCGGTTCGGGTGGGAGGTCGTAGTCGTCGGGTTCCGGTGGCAGGGCTTCTTCAGGTGTCAGGACCAGCGGGAGTTCGATCTGTTCCGGGGCCTGCTCGGCGAGGTGCCGGTCGAGGGCTTCGAGGACGAGCCGCGCGCCTTCGGCCACGGCTTCGCGGCGCTTGCCGAGGGGGTCGGCGGGCCACCGGGTGCTCTTGACCTCGGAAGCGAGCGGGTTCGGCTCGTCCTCGGCGGGCGGCGGGGACCAGTGGGCGATGTCGGCGGGCGGGTGGTCGGCGGACAGCACGGCCTCGCGCAGCTCGACCAGGAACGCGGACGGACCCTTCGGCTTGTCACCCGTCTCGGCCCACCAGTGGCCGGACACGAGCAGGCTCTGCTCGGCGCGGGTCAGCGCCACGTAGAGCAGTCGGCGTTCCTCGACCAGGCGGCGGTCCTCGAAGTCGTCGGCGTGCCGGTCGAGTGCCTCCTCGACCTCCTTGCGGTTCGCGCCCGGCGGGATGCGCAGCGTCGGCAGGTCTTGGGCGTCGCCGCGCAGCTCGGCGGGCAGTTCGGCGACCGCCTTCAGCCAGCACGAGGTCTTCTTGCGGCCCGGGAAGACGTCCTTGACCACGTGCGGCAGGGCGACGATGTGCCACTCCAGGCCCTTCGCGGAGTGCATGGTCAGCACCTGCACGCGGTTCTCCGCGACCTCGACCTCGCCGGGTTCCAGGCCGTCCTCGGCGTGCTCGGCGGTGTAGAGGTAGTCCAGCAGGGCGGGCAGGGTGGCGGACGGGCTGGCCGCGGCGAAGTCCGCGACCACGTCCGCGAACGCGTCCAGGTGCGCGCGGCCGACGCCGCCGGGTCGGGCCATCGCCTCGATGTCGAGCAGGAGGGTGCGTTCGACGTCGGCGACGAGTTCTGGCAGCGGCTGGTCGAGGCGGCGGCGCAGCGCCGACAGTTCCGCGCCGAGCCGGCGGATGCGGCGGTAACCCTCGGCTGAGTACGTGGTGGGGTCGCCGGGGTCGTCCAGTGCATCGGCGAGGCCGGCTTGTTCGGCGTGCTCGCCCGGGAGTGCGTCGGCGAGGACGGCCAGGGGGTCGTCGACCACGGACTGGCGGGTGGGTGATCCGGCGAGTTCGCGGGCCCGGGACCAGAGCGCGGCGAGGTCCTTGGCGGCGACCCGCCAGCGCGACCCGGTGAGCAGGCGGGCGGCGGCGGTGCCGGCGAGCGGGTCGACCAGGACGCGCAGGGCGCTGACCAGGTCGCGGACCTCCGGTTCGTCGAGGAGTCCGCCGAGACCGACGACTTCGACGGGGAGACCGCGTTCGCGCAGGGCGGCGGCGATGGGGGCCATGTCGGCGCGGCGGCGGACGAGGACGGCGGCGGTGGGCGGTTCGTCGCTCTCGTCGAGGTGGGCTTCCCACTGGGCGGCGACGGTGTCGGCCATCCAGTCCAGCTCGGCGCGGACCGTGTCGAACAGGCCGATCCGGACGTCACCGGGGCCTGCGCCGGGGCGGGCGCGCAGTTCGTCGACGTCGAGGCCGGAGGCGCGGAGGGGTGCGGAGACGGCGTTGGCCAGGGCGAGGACTTCGGGCGGGTTGCGGAAGCTGGTGAGCAGGCCGTACTTGCGGGCGGGCGGGAAGTCCTGGACGAACCGGGGCAGGTTGGCCGCCGACGCGCCGCGCCAGCCGTAGATCGCCTGCGCCGGGTCGCCGACGGAGGTGACGGCCATGGGTTCGCCCCGGCCGAAGAGGGCGCGCAGGAGGACGCGTTGGGCGTGGCCGGTGTCCTGGTACTCGTCGAGCAGGACCGCGCCGTAACGCTCGCGCTCGCCTTGCGCGACCTCGGGGTACTGGTCGGCGAGGCGGGCGGCGAGCGACATCTGGTCGGCGAAGTCCATCGCCGCTTCCTTGCGCTTGCGGGCCTGGTAGGCGTCGAGGAGCGGGAGGAGGTTGACGCGGAGGCGTTGGGCGTTGACGACGTCCTTGAGCTTTTCGGGGAGGCCGTCGCGTTGGCGGGCGGTTTTGGGGGCGTTCTCGATGGTGGCGGTGAATCGTTCGGCGTGCCTGCGGAGGGCTTGGGGGTCGACGAGGTGTTCGCCGAGTTCGCCGGCGAGGGCGAGGAGGTAGCCGGTGATGGTGGGCGGGATCTTGTCGGTGTCGATGTCCTCGGCCCACGTGGAGACGACCCGGTGGGCGAGTTGCCAGGAGGCGGTCTCGGTGAGGAGGCGGACGCCGGGTTCGACGGGGAGGCGCAGGCCGTGCTCGCTGACGAGGCGGCCGGCGTAGGCGTGGTAGGTGAGGATGACCGGTTCGGCGGTGAGCACGGCGGCTCGTCGTTCGCCGCTGGGGTCGAGGCGGTCGAGGAGGGGTGAGCCGCCGAGGCGGCGGAGGCGGGCGCGGACGCGGTCGGAGAGCTGGCGGGCGGCTTTGCGGGTGAAGGTGAGGCCGAGGACGCGGTCGGGGGTGACGAAGCCGTTGGCGACCAGGTAGACGACGCGGGCGGCCATGGTCTCGGTCTTGCCGGCGCCGGCGCCCGCGACGACCAGGGCGGGGGCGGTGGGGGCGGCGATGACGGCGGCTTGCTCGGGGGTGGGCTTGGGGAGGCCGAGGGCTTCGGCGACTTCGAACGGGCTGGCGAGTTGGTTTCGCCCGTCCGTCCGCTGCTCGCCTGGTGCCGCCACCCCTGCATTCTCCGACTCCGGTCGGACGAATCTTCGGCGACCCGCAGTAGTGGGAGTGGTGGGGTGGTTGATGTGGTGCTGGTTACGCGTGGGGTCGACGTGTGCGGGCTGCGCGTGGCGTGGCCTCCGGCCCCCGAGTCGATCATCTCACGGGGTACCGACAATTTCGGCCGGCTTGGGGACCGGGGTGGGAGGACCTGGGGTCGGTGGGGCCAGGTCAGGTCAGGTCGGGAGGGGTAGGGCGGGTCGGCGGGACAGGGCCGGTTGGCGAGGAGGAAGCGCGGACGCAGAGGCCGGCAGGCAGCGCCGGCAGGCAGCGCCGGCAGGCAGCGCCGGCAGGCAGCGCCGGCAGGCAGCGCCGGCAGGCAGCGCCGGCAGGCAGCGCCGGCAGGCAGCGCCGGCAGGCAGCGCCGGCAGGCAGCGCCGGCAGGC
>NZ_JAPSLK010000049.1 GCF_031180885.1 Saccharothrix sp. | reverse complement strand
GCGAGCATCAACGCCGCCCGGCGGGACCGGACCCCACTGCGGCTCGCCGCCTGACGAGTGGACAGTGCCCGCGCGGAACGGATAGCCGCTCACCGCGCCCACTCCTACGGTTGCCCGACATCGCCGACCGACGACGCAGCGAGGTGCCAGGTGGACGAGCAGGACACGGTTCCGATCGCCGAGCTCACCGCGACGATCCGCCGGATCTTCGCCGCGGCGGGACTCGCCGACCGGGCCGCACAGGTCGTCGCCGAGTCCCTTGTGGACGCTGACTGCCGCGGAATTCCGTCCCATGGCACGATGCTCGTCCCGATGTACGTGGACCGCATCCGCCGCGGCTCGGTCAGCACCGCGGAGATCGCCGCTACCGTGGTCGACCTGGGTGCGGTGGCGACGCTGGACGGCGGCAACGCGCTCGGCCAGCTGACCGGCGACCAGGCGATGCGGCTGGCTGTGACCAAGGCGCGGCAGTTCGGCATCGGCGCCGTCACCGTCCGGCACGCGTTCCACTTCGGTGGCGCCTTCCGCTACGTGCTCGCCGCCGCCGAGCAGGGTTTCATCGGGCTCGCCGCCGCCAACACCCGGCCGCTGATGCCCGCTCCGGGTGGGGCGGCTCCGGTCGTCGGCAACAACCCGCTGGCGCTGGCGGCGCCTGTCGCGGGCCGCGCCCCGATCGTGCTCGACATGGCGCTGTCGGAGGCAGCGCTCGGCAAGATCCGCATCGCGGCCGCAGAGGACAGGGCCATCCCGGCGACCTGGGCCACCGACGGTCACGGCGTTCCCACCACGGATCCCGCCGCCGCACTCGCCGGAATGCTGCTCCCTTCGGGTGGCCCCAAGGGATACGGGCTCGCCGTGCTGGTCGACGTGCTCACCGGGGTGCTGTCCGGCGGAGCGTTCGGCGCCTCCGTGGCCGGGCTGTACGCCGACACCACGGTGCCCAACGACTGCGCCCACTTCTTCCTCGCACTCGACCCGGCCTCCTTCGGCGCCGGGTTCGCGGACCGCATGCGCGACCTCGCCGAAGCGATCACCAGCTCAGCAACGGCGCCGGGTGTGGAGCGCGTGTACCTGCCAGGGGAACTGGAGGCGCTGCGCCACGAGAATGCCCGTGCCGAAGGTGTCCGGCTGGAGCCCGCGGTGCGCGCCGCCCTCGCGGAAACCGCGCGTGAGCTCGGTGTCGAGCTCGTGAGGGCGGGCGGTGGACGATGAGCGACCAGGTCGACGTCGTCGTCATCGGTTCCGGCATCAACGGTCTCGTCGCCGCCGCCGAGCTGGCCAAGGCCGGCTGGTCGGTCGCCCTGCTGGAGCGCAACGACTTGCTCGGCGGGTTCATCGCCACCGAGGAACGCACGCTGCCCGGCTACCTGCACGACACGTACTCGTCCTGGCATCCGTTGTTCGTCTCGGGCCCCGCCTACGCCGCGCTCGGTGAGGACCTGCACCGGCACGGCCTGGAATACCGCAACACCGACTACCTCGTGACCGCAAGCGTCGCCGACGACGGACGGACGACCCTGGCCTACCGCGACCCCGAACGCACCGCCGGGCTGTTCGCCGACAGCCGGGACGGCGAGGCGTATCTGGCCGCGGTCAACGGTTTCCTCAAGATCGCCGAGCCGTTCGGCGCACTGCTCGGCTCGGAGCTCAGGTCACCGTCCACCATCCTCAAAGGACTGAAACTCGCTCGTGCCGCCGGCATCGGTCTGCTGCGCGACACCGTCACGAGCGGACGCGCCTACTGCCGCCGGGAGTTCCACGGCGACGAGGTCGACCACCTGTGGTCGCCGTGGCTGCTGCACGCGGGCCTCTCCCCCGACCACGCCGCCGGCGGGTTGATGATCCCGGTCCTGGCGGCGACCATGCACGGCTTCGGGCTGCCCGTCGTCGCGGGTGGCTCAACTGGGCTGATCGAGGCGTTCGGCAAGCTGTTCGCCGAGCTGGGTGTACAGGTGCACACCGGTACCCACGTCGAACGCGTCGTCGTCGAAGGAGGGCGGGCCGTCGGCGTGGTCGCGGCGGGACGGCGGATCAAGGCCAGGCGAGCGGTGCTGGCGTCGTGCACGCCGACCGCGCTCGTCCGGGACCTGCTGCCCCGCGACGCCGTCGAAGCCCGCTTCGCCGAGCGGGCCGAACGGTTCCGCTACGGCCGCGCGGCGATGCAGATCCACGTCGCGCTGTCCGAGCCACCCGCGTGGAGTGACGCCCTCCTGGGCCGAATCCCGCTCATCCACCTGTCGGACGGATCGGGGAGCACCGGCATCGCCTGCGCACAGGCCGAAGCGGGACTATTGCCCGCCAAGCCGACCGTTGTCGTGGGACAGCAACACGTGCTCGACCCATCGCGCGTCCCCCGAGGTGCCGCCGCGCTGTGGCTGCAGCTGCAGGAGGTGCCGTTCGCCCCAGCCGGTGACGCCGCCGGTGAGCTCGACACGAGCAACGGATGGACCCGCGAACTGGCCGATGCCTACGCGACGCGGGTGCTCGACAGGGTCGCCGCGCACGCTCCCGGCCTCGCTGCGACGATCCGCGCGGTCGACGTGGTCACGCCGGTCGATCTGGCCGCGCACAACGTCAACGCGGTGCACGGCGACCCGTACGGCGGCGCCGGCGAACTCGACCAGAGCTTCCTCTGGCGGCCAGGTCCCAGGGGCACGGTGCCCGGCCTCTGGCACATCGGCGCGTCGACACACCCCGGCCCCGGTCTCGGTGGCGCCTCAGGACATCTGGTGGCGCAGCGCCTGCTCGGCTGACTCGAACTCGAGGAGAACCGATGAAATCCACATTCGACGCCCAGGGCGAGGTCCTGGTCGTGACCGGTGGCGCGAACGGCATCGGCGCGGCCACCGCCCGCGCGTTCGCCGAACGCGGCGGAACCGCGGTGGTCTTCGACGTCGCCCACGCCGAGGAACTCGACGGCATCGCCGGTGTCGAGCAGCACCGCGTCGACGTGTCCGATCGCGAGGCGGTCGTGTTCGCCGTCGACGAGGTCCTGCGCAGGCACGGCCGGATCGACGCGTTGGTGGCCGGCGCCGCGGTGCAGCCGCGCAGCGACGTCGTCGGCATGGATCCCGACGTCTGGCGACGGGTGCTCGCGGTGAACCTGGACGGCGTCGTGTGGTGCGCCCAGGCCGTGTTGCCCGGCATGATCGCCCAGCGGTCCGGCAGCATCGTCGTGTTCTCCTCCGGCCTCGCCCACGCGGGCCGGGCCCAGGCATCGGCCTACGCGGCGAGCAAGGGTGCGCTGATCCCGTTCGCGAAGTCGCTGGCCGCCGAGGTGGCCGACTACCGGGTGCGGGTCAACGTCGTCTTCCCCGGCGTGATCGACACGCCGCAGTTCCGCGCGGCGAACCCCACCGGCGGCGAACGCGAGCACTGGGCCGCGACCACCGGGATCGGCTCGCCACAAGACGTCGTGGACTGCCTGCTCTTCCTGCTGTCCGACGCGGCCACGATGACCGGCTCGGTGCTGACCAGGGAACGGTCGTTCGCCCAGGAGGTGGCATGAGCCTGCCCGTCGCCGTGGTCGGCGGTGGTCCCGTCGGCCTCATCACCGCACTCGGCCTGGTGCACCACGGAATCCCGGTCGTGGTGTTCGAAGACGACGAAACGCTCTCGCTGGACACCAAAGCCGGCACCGTGCTCACCCGCACGCTGGAGGTGCTCCACCGGTACGACGCCGTCGACGCGGTGCTGCGTGAATCGCTGCGCATCGACGAGATCGGCGACCTCGATCGCGCGACCGGTCAAGCGCGGGAGAGCGTGCGCACCGGCTTGCTGGCCGGGGACACCCGCTTTCCCTTCGTGGTCAACATCCCGCAGCACCACCTGGAGCCCGTGCTGCGACGCAGGTTGGAGGAGCTGGCGCCCGGCATCGTCCACATGCAACACCGGATGACAGGTTTCGAGCAGCACGCCGACCACGTCGAGCTCCGCCTCGACACACCGGACGGGGAACGGCGGTTCGCCGCGCAGTACCTGCTGGCCTGCGACGGCGGCCGGTCCCGGACACGCGAAATGCTCGGCATCACGGTCGAGGGGCACACGCTCGACCAGCGGTACATGTTGGTCGACCTCGAAGTGGATCTCGACGTCGCCAACCCGCGCGACTACCCGTACCTGGCCTACTTCGGCGACCCCGCCGAATGGATGATCCTGGTGCGGCAGCCGCACTGCTGGCGGTTCCTCTACCCGCTCGAACCCGGCAAACCGGAACCGGACCGCGCCGAGCTCGTGGCGAAGGCGAAGCGGTTCATCGGCGACGTCGACGGTCTGCGCGTCCTGGGCACCAACATCTACCCGGTGCACCACCGCGTGGCTGATCGCTGGCGCGACGGCCGGGTGTTCCTGCTGGGCGACGCCGCTCACCTAATCACCCCGATGTGGGCGCTGGGACTCAACACCGGCGTGCTCGACGCGTCGAACCTGCCGTGGCGCCTGGCGTGGGTGCTGAGAGGCTGGGCCGACGAGTCCATTTTGGACGGATACGAGCGGGAGCAGTCCCCGGTCGCGATCCGGGGTTCCGGCGAGATGGCCGAGGCCGCCCGCGCCTACATGGACCGCAGGCACGACGGCGTGTCCGCGATGGCCGGTGGCGGCTGGGGCGTCGCGATGACCCGCTCGTTGCTGGGTGTCCGGCTCGACGTCGACGGCACGGACGACTGGTCGATGATCGCCACCGGTGACTCACCCGGCCAGGTTCGGGCCGGCGACCGGCTGCCGGACGTGCGGCTCTTCGGCCCGGACGGCGCCGTGCACGTCCACGACCTGTGCGCCGACGCGTTCGTGGCGCTGTACTTCGCCGACGCACGCCGCACCCCGCGGCTGCCCGCGGGCTCCCCCGCGCTGCGGCGCCACCTGGTCAGCCGCTGGGACGCCCCTATGGATTCCGGTCTGCGTGACCGGGCGTTGTTCGATCCCGGCGAGCCGGCGACCCGACGGCTCGGTGTCGTACCGAACACCGCCGTGCTGGTCCGCCCGGACGGACACGTCGCGGCGATCGTGCCCTTCGACCCCGCCGACGCCGGTCACGACCCGGTCGGCGAGGCGTACACGCGGATCACCGGCCGGGCGCCGGTGGAAGGAGTGCTGACGTGACAGCGGGAACCACCGTGCACGCCCCGGACGGGACACCGGTCGTGCTCGCCGACATCGGCCAGACCGAGCTGCTGGCCAACGACCGGGTACGGGTGTGGGAGGTGGCGCTCGCACCCGGGGAGTCCCAGCCGTGGCACCTGCACCACAACCCGTACCTCGTGGTGAACCTCGAGGCCTCCCCCGGCCGGATGGACTGGCTCGACGGCGCACCACCTCGATACGTGAACGAGTACGTCGGTGGCGTGATCTTCCGGCCGACCTCACCGGTGCACATGCTCACCAACGTCGGTCCGACGCAGTACCGCAACCGCCTCGTCGAGCTGCTCGACATCGGCGAGCATGCGGTCGGCGACGTGGTACCCGCGCTCGTCCCGAAACCCGCCCCCGCGGGCGGGGACCCGGCCGGCCACCACGTCGTGTTCGAGACGGACCTGGTGCGCGCGTGGGAGATCGTGCTCGACCCCGGCGCGTCGTTCCCCCGCCACCAGCGCCGCAACCCGCACGTGGTCATCACGCTCGACGGCGACGAGGCCGGCTCCGTGCACTACGGCGAGCCCGGTGACGTCGAGCAGCTCGTCAACACGGGAAGCACCCGCTACCGCAGTCGCCTGATCGAACTGAAATACCTGGGAGAGAACCGATGACGACGCACCTCTCGGCGCCCGCGGCGTACTCCGGAGAAGCCGCCGACCGCGCCCGCGTGCCGCAGGAAGAAGGCGCGCTCAGCCGCTTCCGGGAAATCCTGCTGCAGACCGGCGACCTCGGGTGGGTCGACAAGACTCTCGCCGGTCTGTCGCACAAGATGTTGTGGCGTGACGACGAAACCGGCGCGTCCATCGCACTCGTGCGCTTCCAGCGGGGATCGGGCATCCCGTCCCGGCACGCCCACGCCTCGAACCAGTTCATGTACTGCCTGAGCGGCCGCTACACCTACGTGCCGACCGGCATCACGCTCACCGAGGGCGCCTTCTACTGGAACCCCAAGGGAGCCGCGCACGGCCCGACCGTCGCCGAAGAGGACTCCGTGCTGCTCGAGATCTACGACGGACCGCACTACCCCACCCAGCCCGACTGGTACAGCGACCCGGCGGACGCCCGCTGAAGGAGCCCTCCATGCCCAAGCAGGAAGTCATCTCACCCGACCTCGCCGTCCCGAACGGACACTTCGCGCAGGCCACCGTCGCTCCGGCGCAGGGCCGTCTGCTGTTCATCTCCGGCATGACCGCCCGCAACGCCGCCGGCGGCGTCACCGGTGTCGGTGACATCACCGCGCAGACCCACCAGGTGTGCCGGAACCTCGAGGCAGCGGTGAAGGCTGCGGGCGGCACGCTCGACGACATCACACGCGTCGACGTGTACGTGCGCAACATGGAGGACTTCGACGCGATCCACGCGGTGCGCAGACAGTACTTCACCGGCGTGGCACCGGCCTCCACCATGGTCGAGGTCTCCAAGTTCGTGAACAAGGACTACCTGATCGAGATCAACGCCATCGCCGTGCTGCCCGAGGACGTGCAGCGGTGAGGCTCGCCACCGTCCTGGTGGACGGCAAGGAGCACCTCGCAGCGGTGTACGACCACGGTGTCGCGGTCCTTCCTGCATCGGCCCCGACGCTGGACGACGTCGTCCGCGGCGGTCCCGAAGCACTCGCCGCGATCCGGCACGACCTCGGCGACGTCGTCCCGCTGAGCTCTGTGCAGCTCGTGGCGCCGTTGCGCGGGTTCCGCCGCGACATCCTGTGCACCGGCTGGAACTACTGGGACCACTTCGAGGAGTCCAGCGGCAAGCGCGAAGGCCAGGACCCGGCGGACCGGCCCCGGCACCCCACGTTCTTCACCAAGGGCCCCGACACCGTCATCGGCCCGCACGACCCCATCGCCTTCGATCCGGCCATCTCCGCGAAGTGGGACTACGAGGCCGAGGTCGCGCTCGTCATCGGCAAGGACGGCCGGTCCATCCCCGAGGAACGGGCCTGGGAGCACGTGTTCGGCTTCTGCGTCGCCAACGACGTGTCCCAGCGCGACCTCCAACGCAGGCACGGCGGCCAGTGGCTCAAGGGCAAGAGCATCGACGCGACCATGCCCCTCGGCCCGTGGATCACCACCACGGACGAGATCGACGACCCGTACGCACTCACCGTGCGGTGCCTGGTGAACGGCGAGCAACTCCAGGAGGCGTCGACCGCCCAGGTCGCGTTCCGGTTCGAGCGGATCATCGCCGAACTGAGCTGGGGCATGACCCTGCGGGCCGGCGACGTGATCCTCACCGGTACCCCGAGCGGCATCGGCAACGCCCGTGAGCCCCAGGTGTTCCTCCAGCCGGGCGACGAGGTGGTCACCGAGGTGAGCGGCCTCGGCGAGCTCCGCAACCGCGTGGTCGCCCGCGAGTTGAGCAGCTATGCGTGACGTTCTCGACGACCTGTACGAACGGTGGAGCCGAGGCGAGGAGGTCGGTGTCGCGACCGTGATCGCCACCTCGTACTCGGCTCCCCGCCCACCGGGCACCACGATGATCGTCGCCGCGGACGGAACAGTCTCCGGCAGCATCTCGGGCGGTTGCGTCGAGGCGGCCGTGTACGAACTGGCCCAGCACGTGCTGGTCGAGGGAGTGCCTGTGCGGCAACGTTTCGGCATCGCCGACTCCGACGCCTTCGCCGTGGGCCTGACCTGCGGCGGGACCATCGAAGTCTTCGTCAGCCGGATCTCACGTATCAGCGTGCCCGAGTTCGGAGCCCTGGTCGAGGCCGTGCACGACAACCGGTCCGTCGCCCTGGCCACCGTCATCGAGCACCCCGACGCCGCGCAGGTGGGAACTCATCGCGTGATCTGGCCCGACACAACGGAATTCCAGGCCGCCACCGCGGCGAGGGAGTTCGTCCACACCTTCCAGCCGCCCCCGCGGATGCTGGTGTTCGGCGCGATCGACTTCGCCCGCGCGACCGCACGGCTCGGCGCGTTCCTCGGCTACCGCGTGACGGTGTGCGACGCTCGGCCGTTGTTCGCCACCACCGCCCGGTTCCCGGAGGCCGACGAAGTCGTCGTCGACTGGCCGCACCGCTACCTGGCCGCCGAGCTCGCAGCGGGCAGGGTGGACGCCCGCACCGTCGTGGCCGTCCTGACCCACGACGCGAAGTTCGACGTTCCCGTACTGGAAATCGCCCTGCGGGCCGATCTCGGCTACGTGGGCGCGATGGGTTCGCGCCGCACCCACAACGACCGGCTGACCCGGCTGCGCGCCGCTGGACTCACCGAGGACGAGCTGGCCACCCTCTCCTCCCCGATCGGGCTCGACCTGGGAGCACGCACCCCGGAAGAGACCGCGGTGTCCATCGCCGCGGAGATCATCGCTCTCCAGACGGACCGCGCGGGCCTGCGACTCACGCACACAGCAGGGCCGTTGCACGACCGGACGACGAACGCCAGACGTCCGCGCTGCGCGTGACGCGTCACGACAGCAGGTCGTCGCGTGTGAAGGTCCGATCGAAGGGTTGAGCCGTGCGGCCGTATCGGTCCTGAAACGAAGGAAGTCGTTCGGTCTCGTCGTCAAGGTCGAGGAAGTCGTCGGCCTGCGCGGCCGCGGTCGTGTTCTCCCGTCTCGCGTCGAGCACGGACTGGGGAATCGGGGACAGCTGCCGCGGGCACGCCAGGTAGACGGTGGCGCCGCCGGCCAGCAGGGAGGGCAGCATCAGCCCGGTGAGCCGGGGTGACAGCACGCCGGGAACGCGGGTATGGCGAAAGGCGAGTCCTCGGTGAGTGCCGCGCGGCGGTGCGGGTCGGCTCGGCGTGCGGCTAGGTCCGGTCGGGGTTGCGGTCGAAGACGTACGTCCCGAGGTCGTTCTCCGTCTGGCGCAGGTGGCCGTGCATCGCCCAGCGGGCCTGCTCGGGGTCCTGGGCGCGGATCGCCTGGAGCACGTTGCGGTGGTGTTCGATGGCGTGCTCACGGATCTCGGCGTGCGACGAGGTCTGCTTGCGGGCCTGCACCAGGAGTTGGCCCAGCGGATCGAACAGCACCGAGATGAACGGGTTCGCCGCGGCGTCGAGCACCGCCTGGTGGAACGCTATGTCGGCGGTCACGAAACCGTCCACGTCACCGGCGCGCGCCGTGTCCACCATGTCCTGGATGGCTTTCTGCATCTCGGCGAGGTCGTGGTCGGTGCGCCGGGCCGCCGCCAGTTCCGCGACGCTGACCTCGATGATCCGCCTCGCTTCGAGCAGCCGGTACGGGATGCCCTCGGCGGTGGCCCCTGGCAGCGAGCGGGCCGCGCGCAGCACCGCGTCCAGCGCCATCCAGCGGTCCGGCGGGTTCACGTAGGTGCCGCGGCCACGTTCCACCCGGACCACGTTGCGGGCGCGCAAGGCCTTGATCGCCTCGCGCACGGTCAGCCTGCTCACGTTCGCGCTCTCGGCGAGTTCGGTCTCGCTCGGCAGTGCGGAACCCGGTGGGTAGCGGCCGTCGACGATCTGGTCGAGGAGCTGGTCGGCCAGGTCGTCGGCGAGCGGGGCGCGTGGCATGGAACCTCCGGTGGCGGACATCAGATGTCCTTGCGGAGATCGTATGCCACGCGCTCCGCGGCGGGCGAGCCCGGCTGCCTCAGTCCGTGACCAGCGCGGGCCGCGCCGGGATGGCCGGGGCACGCCCGCGCAGGGACAGCACGAGCACACCGGACAGCGCCATGAAGCCGGCAACCACCAGCATCCCGGCCTGGAACGAGCCGGTGGTGTCTTTCAGCCAGCCGACCAGGTAGGGACCGGCGAAGCCGGACAGGTTGCCGATCGAGTTGATGAACCCGATGCCCGCCGCCGCGGCCGTGCCGACCAGGAACGTCGAGGGCAGCTGCCACAGCACCGGAACAGCGCAGAAGATGCCGACGGCCGTCACGGTGATCGCAATCATCGTCGTCAGCGGCGATCCGAGGTGCAGGGACACGGCCACGGCGGTCGCGCCGACGAACGCCGGCAGCGCGACGTGCCAGATCCGTTCACCGGTGCGGTCGGAGTGCCTGCTCCACAGCAGCATCGCCACCGTCGCCACGGCATAGGGCACCGCGGTGATCAGACCGACCTCGACCAGGCCGAACTTCGTCCCGGCGGCCGTCTGGAAGCCCTGGACGATCTGCGGCAGGAAGAAGCCGACCACGTAGAGACCGAACACGATGCCGAAGTAGATCAGCGAGAGCAGCAGGACCCTCGGGTGTATCAGTGCGCGCAGGGCACCGACCTTGTGGCCACTGGCTGCCGCGTCGTCCTCGGCCGCGATGGTCCGGGTCAGCCACGCCCGCTCCTCCTCACTCAGCCAGCGCGCCTTCTCGGGCCGGTCGGTGAGGAACTTGTACGCCAGGAAGCCGAGCGCGACCGCGGCCAGACCTTCGACGATGTACATGAACCGCCAGCCGGCGAGCCCGAACACGCCGTCGCCGTACCGGATGAGCAGCGTCGACAGCGGGGCTCCGAGCACCGTCGACAGCGGCAGGGCCGCGTAGAACAGCGACGTCATGCGAGCGCGGTCGCGACGCGGGAACCAGTAGGTCAAGTACAGGATCATGCCCGGGAAGAAACCCGCCTCCGCGATGCCCAGGATCACGCGCACCACGAAGAAGCTGGTCGGCCCCTGCACGAAGCCCATCGCCGCCGCCACCAGGCCCCAGGACACGACGATCCGGGTGATCCACAGCCGCGCGCCGAAGCGGTGCAACGCGAGGTTGCTCGGCACCTCGAACACGAAGTACCCCAGGAAGAACAGGCCCGCACCGAGGCCGAAGACGGTGGCGGTGAGACCGAGGTCCGCGTTCATCGTGAGCGCGGCGAAGCCGACGTTGACGCGGTCGACGTAGTTGATGAAGTACAGCAGTGCCATCAGGGGGATGAGGCGCCGGGCGGTTTTGGCGACCACCCTCCGCCCGAACTCGGTGTCCTGCGCGGTGAGGTCTGACATGGGTCGTCTCCTGGTGGAGCGGCGGGATTGGTCATCAGACGTCTGATTTGATTGGGCGGTACTATGCCACCGGGTTAACACCCTGTCCAGACCCGGTTTCCGGCATGTTTCCGACGTCGCGAGGGTTTCGCAGGGGTGACCAGAGGGCTACATTGGTCAGACGTCAGATCACCTCCGAAGGCGGATCACGATGATGCCCACGTCCACCGCGCCGACGCACGCGGTCCCAGAAAGCGGTCTGCTCTGGCCACTTCCCCCGGTTCGCGCCGTCGAACCCGCCGAGGTGGCCCGGCTGGCGGGTGCGTCGCAGCGCGCGCTCGTCGTGCTCGACGACGATCCCACCGGTACGCAGACCATCAGCGACCTGCCGGTGCTCACCAGCTGGTCGGCCGACGACCTGCGATGGGCGTTGCGCCAGAACACCCCGGCGTTCTACGTGCTGACCAACACCCGCAGCCTCGCCCCGGAGAGCGCCGCGGCCCGCAACCGCGAGGTCGTGGACGCGCTGGTCGCCGTCGCACGCGCCGAAGGGCGGCCGTTCGCGCTGCTCAGCCGCGGTGACTCCACGTTGCGCGGTCACTTCCCGCTGGAGACCGACGTGCTGGCCCGGTCGCTGGTGGACCACGGCTGCCACGCACCGGACGGCCTCGTGCTGTGCCCGGCGTACGTGGACGCCGGGCGGATCACCGTGGACGACGTCCACTGGATGCGCACCGCCGACGGGATGCTCCCGGTCGCCGCCGGCGAGTTCGCCAAGGACGCCACGTTCGGCTACCGCAGCTCCGACCTGCGGGAGTTCGTCGAGGAACGGTCGAACGGCCGGTGGCGGGCGGACGAGGTGGTCAGCATCGGCCTGACCGACATCCGCGTCGGCGGACCGGGGCGCGTGGCGGACCTGCTGTCCGCGCTCGACGGTGGCAGGCCCGCGGTGGTCAACGCGGTCTGCGACGACGACCTGCGCGTGGTCGCCCTCGGCGCGCTCGCGGCCGAGCGGTCGGGGAAGGTGCTGCTGTACCGGACCGGCCCCTCGTTCGTCCGCGCCATGACGGGTCAGACCGCGCGGCCACCGCTCACCCAGGTCGCCGTCGACCGTCCGGGTGCGAGCCGTCACGGCTTGGTGGTCATCGGCTCCCACGTCTCGCTGACCACCCGCCAGCTCGACCGCCTGCGGTCGGAGGGCGGCATCCGGGAGATCGAGCTCGACGTGGCGGAACTGCTCGCGCCCGAACGTCGTGACGCCCACGTGGCCACCGTCGCGGAAGAGGCCGTGGCCTGTTTGGACCGCGCCGACGCCGTCGTGCGCACGTCCCGTCGGCTGGTGACCGGCGCCGACCCGGCGGAGAGCCTCGCCATCGCGCGGCACGTGTCCAAGGCGCTCGTCGACGTGGTGGCCGCCGTTGCCGGTCGGCGCACGCCGCGGTTCGTGGTCGCCAAGGGCGGCATCACCTCCAGCGACGTGGCGACGGACGGGCTCGGAATGCGGCGGGCGTGGGTTCGCGGCACGCTCCTGCCGGGCATCGTGTCGTTGTGGTCACCGGTCGGCGGCGTCGCCACCGGCATCCCGTACGTCGTGTTCGCGGGCAACGTCGGCGACGACGACTCCCTCGCCCGTGTGGTGCGCACGCTGCGGGAAGACCGCTGATGCTGCTGCGCGGAGCAGGAGTGTTGACCGAGGCCGCTCGCGGGCGGACGGCGGTCGCCGGGTTCACGGCGTACAACCTGGAAACGGTCCAGGCTATCCGTGCCGCCGCCGAGGCCACAGGCGCACCGGTGATCCTCCAGGCGGGGGCGAGCGGGTTCCGGCACGGCGGGTGGGCGTTGGCGCACCTCGCCCTGGCCGCCGCAGCGGATTCGTCGGCGCGGATCGGCGTCCACCTCGACCACAGCCGGGACCTGGAGGAGATCCGGGCGTGCCTGGACCTCGGCTACACGTCTGTGATGGTGGACGGCTCCCACCTGCCGTTCCGGGAGAACGTCGAGCTGACCCGCGAGGCCGCCGAGCTCGCGCACGCGGCCGGCGCGTGGGTGGAGGGCGAGCTCGGCGCGCTGGCGGGCGATGAGGACCGATCGACCGATGCTCGCTCGGGCGCGTTCACCGACCCGCGCGAGGCCGCCCGGTTCGTCGAGGAGACCGGGGTGGACGCGCTCGCGGTCGCGGTCGGGAACGTCCACGGGTTCACGTCGACTCCGGTCCGGCTGGACTTCGACCGCTTGGCGGAGATCCACGCGTCCTGCCCGGTTCCGCTGGTGCTGCACGGCGCGAGCGGGCTCCCGCCGGCCGACCGAGAGGCGGCACTCGACCGCGGCGTGGCGAAGGTCAACGTCAACACCGAACTTCGGCAGGCGTTCCTCGCGGCGGTCGAAGAGGCGTTGCCCGATGACGGCCACGACCTCGCGGGCGTCCTGGCCGCCGGCCGTCGTGCCGTCGAACGGGTGGCGCACCGCACCGCGCTCGAACTCGCCCCCACCAGTCCCGCCCCGTCCTCGTCGCTGAAGTGAGGCACCGATGACCACCCCTACCCTCTCCCCCGTCCGTTCCGTCGCGTTCCTCGGGCTCGGCGCGATGGGCGCCCCCATGTGCCGACGACTGCTGCCGTTCCACGACGTCACGGTGTTCGATGTCGCCGCCGACCGCGTGGTGGAACTGCGCGAAGCCGGTGCGGCGGTCGGCGCCTCGCCCGCGGACGCCGCGAAGGGCGCCGACGCGGTCGTGCTCGCCGTCCGCGACGCCGCCCAGCTCCAGGCGTCGTTGTTCGGCCCGGACGGCGTCGCGCCGGTGCTGTCGCCAGGCGCGGTGGTGATCCTCACCAGCACCGTCGGACCCGCCGTCGTGCGGGACACCGCTTCGCGCCTCGCCGCGCTGGACGTCGCCGTGCTGGACGCCCCCGTCAGCGGCGGGCCGGTCCGTGCCGGCAAGGGCGACCTGGTCGTCATGGTGGGCGCGGAGACCGCGGTCCTGGACCGCTGCCGCCCCGTGCTCGACCGCCTCGCGTCGTCGGTGGCCCACGTCGGACCGCGCCCCGGCGACGGACAGGCCATGAAGGTCGTGAACCAGTTGCTGTGCGGCGTGCACATCGCGGCAGCCGCGGAAGCCCTCACCCTCGCCAAGGCGCTGGGAGTGGATCCGCAAGCGGCGTTGGACGTGCTGGGCAAGGGCGCCGCCGCGTCGTTCATGCTGGCCGACCGCGGACCCCGGATGCTGGCCGACGAACCACCGGTGCGCAGCAGGCTCGACATCTTCGTCAAGGACATGGGCATCGTCACCGACGTGGCCCGCGAAGCCGGGGTCGCCACCCCCGTCGCGGGTGCGGCCGAACAGCTCTACCTGCTGGGCAAGCGCGCCGGCCACGGCTCCCGCGACGACTCCCGCGTCATCGACGTACTGGATCCCCGCGCCTGATCCCCGCCCCGATCACGTCGCCCGCCGCGCCGCGACAGACGTTCGGCGCGGCGGGCGACAATCAGGAGCCTCCGACCGCGGTCTGACGTCGGTGCCGTCTCGCCGGTGGGACGCGCGAGTTCATGGCGGTGCGGGCGACGACGTCCGGCGCGGCGTTGATCGGCGGCTCGCTGCGCCGGCGCACGCAGTTCGGGACGTCCGCGATGGGTTGGGCGGCGGCGTGAACCGTCAAGGTAGCCAGCCCGGGCGGACCAGGCCGGCCTCGTAGGCGAACACCACCACCTGGGCGCGGTCCCTGGCGCCGAGTTCGACCATCGCGCGTGATACGTGGGTCTTGGCCGTGGCGGGGCTCACCACCAAGCGTGCGGCGATCTCGTCGTCGGACAGGCCCGTGGCGGCCGGCGCGACCACGTCCCGTTCCCGGTTGACGAGTTCGGCCGGCAGCCGCGGGACCGCGGGGACGGCGGTCCGGGCCGCGAACTGCTCGATCACCCCGCGCGTGACGCTCGGTGAGAGCAGGCCCTCACCGGCTGCCACCACCCGGACAGCGCGGACGAGTTCGGCGGGCACGGGTGTTCTTCACCAGGAAACCGGCAGCACCGCCGCGCAGGGCCTCGCCGACGTACTCGTCCAGCTCGAACGTGGTGAGCACGACGATCCGAACCCCGGACGGCGTCGGGTCGCCGGCGATCTGCCGGGTGGCGGCCAGACCGTCCACACCGGGCATCCGGATGTCCACCAGGATCACGTCCGGGCGAATCTGCCTCGCCAACCGGACCGCGTGCGCGCCGTCGCCCGCCTCACCGACGACCTCGATGTCCGGCTCGGCGTCCAGCAGCGCCCGGAAGCTCGCGCGAACCAAGGCCTGGTCGTCGGCGAGCACCACTCGGATCACGGGATGGGCTCCAAGTCGCTCGCAGTCGGGTGGTCGGCGGCCGCACCGAAGGGCAGGCGGGCGTGGACCCGCCGCCCGCCGTCGGGTGACGATCCGGCAGTCGCCCAGCCGCCCAGTGCGGCGGCGCGCTCGCGCATACCGGTGATCCCGTTGCCCGCCGGAGGGGGCGTCACTTCCGGCGACGTTCTAGTAGGGCTTTGTCAGGTGCTGTTGACCTGGGGTTTCGGTGGGTTGGGTCGTGGCCTGGACTGGTTGTCGGCAGGTGTGGCAGCGGCCGGTCCAGGCCGCGAGTAGGTGTCGGAGTTCGCGCAGGACGGCGTAGAGGGTCAGTCCCGCGCAGGGACTTTTGGAATGCGGCGCAGCTTGGTGCAGATGGCCTGGGCGACGGAGGCGAGGGTGACGTGGCGGTGCCAGCCGGTCCAGGAGCGGCCTTCGAAGTGGTCCAGGTTGAGGCCGTCTGTGAGTTCGCGGTAGTCGTGTTCGATGCGCCAGCGGATCTTGGCGATCTCGACCAGGTCGCGTAGCCGGATGTCGGTGCGCAGGGTGGACAGCCAGTAGTCGGTGGGCTGGGGTTCACCGGTGGTCCTCGTCCGCGACGGGGCCGGTGGCTCGGGTCCGCGCTCGCCGTCGCGCGTTGGTGAGTGGATACCGGCGTGGCGGCCTTCGTCACCGTCATGACCATCGGATCCGTGACCTCACAAGGGTTTTCAGTCCAAGGTCAAAGCTTCGGAGGTGGCTATGGCCACTACGTGGCGCTGTCCAGGTCCCCATCTTCTTGCGTCATAGGCAACATCGTATGCCTTAGCGGCAAGCCGGGCTTAGCGTCGTGTGCACATGGTCCGCAACGTCTGGGACCAGTGCACGAGAAAGGCAGGAGGCCATGGCTGTGACGACATCTCCGTACCCGAGTGACGCACTGCCCGGTGGGAATCGACGTGGTGGTGATCGGTGGGAGCGCCGCGGGGCTGAATGGTGCGCTGATGCTCGCCCGCTCCCCCCGCTCGGTCGTCGTAATCGACAGCGGTTCCCCGCGCAACGCGCCGGCGGAGGCCATGCACGACTTCATCGTTTTGGACGGCACACCGCCCCCAGAGATCCTGCGGTGGGCCGGGAGCACGTGCGCCATAACGAAGGGCGCGTCATCTTCGGCGGGGTGGCCGCGGCCGAGACCGCCGCCCCGTCGACGGACGGGGATCTGCGGTTCACCATCACCCTGGCCGACGGCCGAAGCGCGACCGCGCGCCGGGTCCTGGTGGCTACCGGCCTCGGCGCCCTTGTCTCCGTGATCGCCGTGACCGGCCTCATCTTCGTCTTGCAGGAAGGCCCCGAACGCGGCTGGACCGCGCCCGCGACACTGATCAGCCTGACCGTCGGCCTCGTCGCCGCCCTCGGCTTCGTGGCCTGGGAGCTGCACCGCCGCGACGCCTCGCTGCTGGACGTGAGCCTGTTCCGGGAGCGCGGACTGTCGGGCGGCTCGCTCGCTCTGCTGGTGGTCTTCGGTGTCCAAGCGGGCATCGGCGTGGTCCTCTTCCCGTTCTTCCAGGCCGTACTCGGCTGGTCGGGCCTGCTGTCCACGGTCGCGATGATGCCCATGGCCCTCGCGATGATGACGGCCTCCGGCCTGGCCCTCAAGCTGGCCGCAGGCATCGGCGCACGCTCGACCATGGTCGTGGGCATCGCACTGGCCGGCGTCGGCATGGCGCTCATGGCACTGTTCGTCTCCGCCGGCGGCGGCTACCTCTCCGTCCTGCCCGGCCTGCTCGCCATGGGCGTCGGCATGGGTTTGTCGATGACCCCGTCCACGGAGGCCATCACCGCCTCCCTGCCGCGCGAGAAGCAGGGTGTCGCTTCCGCCCTCAACGACGTCACCCGCGAATTCGGCACCGCACTCGGCGTCGCCCTGCTCGGCGCACTCGTGTCCGCCGGCTACCGCAACTCCATCGAGGACAAGCTGCACGGCATCCCCCAAGGCGCCGCGGACACCGCCAGGCAAGGTGTCGCCAACGCCGTCGAGGCGGCGGGCAGCACCGGCCCGCACGCACAGGACCTGCTCCGCGCAGCCCACCAATCCTTCGTCGACGGCTGGCAGCAGGCGATGTGGGCAGGCGCCGCCATCATGGGCGCCCTACTCGCCTACATCGCCCTCCTCGGCCCCAAGAACACCCCCTCCGTGATCGCGGACGAGACAGACCCCGCTGAGGCTGTCACCGTCGGCTGACCACACAAGAGCCGGGTCACAGCCCGAAGCAAAAGACAGAACCACCGCGCCCACTGTCGACAACGCTCGCGGTCAATACAGCTGGGCAACCCCGGTCGCCGCAGGTCCGCGACGACGTGGGCGCGGTGGGGTGAACCGTCAGCGTGGACTCCACCGTGGTGCGGGCGCCGGCACGCCGCCGGGCGGCGGCGAGCGGGTGCTGGGTCCTGACCATCCGACGACCAAAGTGATCAGGTCGAACCTCGACGTCGCGAGATCGACCCGACACTGCTCGCGCTCGATCGTCACCAGGCAGGCGGGCAGCAGCTCCTGAGCATCCGCTCGTCGGCAGAAGCGGACGTTCGTCCTCGTGCTCGATCAGCGGCATGGGAGTGCGTTGGAAGACAATTCCTGTGCCAGTGGCGCAAGACCCACGAGCCGGGTCGGCCTCGGCACCCGCGGCGACAAGCCCGGCGGACGAGGCAAGCGCAACGGCGGTAACGGCGGGGTCCACTCCGGCGGCTCGAACCCCAACCGCGAGGAGGCGACGGACGGCAGCTACACCAACGGCGACGGTCTGTGGCACCGGCCGGACGGCAAGGGGTGGGCCTGGTACTGATCTCAAGACATGGGCAGAGGTGATCGGACGTTCGCGGGATCACCGTTCGGTGGCCTTGCGAACGTCGTGTGGCGGGGACATTCGGCCACCGGTACTCCGATAATCGACACAGCGCCGCCAGGCCGACCGTGCCGGGCTGATGTCGTGGGAGGGCTCGTGCCAGTTGCGCCGACGGAGCATCGAACCATCATGGCCGTGGATGCCGTGGATCCCGAAGTTCCACGCGAGCAACTTCGCCGGTTACCCGATCTGCACGACAGTCTCCACTACCTGTTGCAGCGGGCGTTCAGCAGGATTGGCGTCGATCTCGGCGACGGTGAGATCGAAGACCGAGGTGACGGCGCGTTGATCCTGGTGCTGCCGCCCACCGTCCCCAAGAGCACGCTCGCGGACAAGCTGCCCGACCAGCTGGTCGTGGAGGTCCTGAGGTACGACGCGACCAGGTCGGGCGGGGAGAGGATCAAGTTGCGGGTCGCCGTGCACGCGGGCGAGATCCGGAAGAACGGGTCCGGCTGGGCCGGCCAACCGGTCGACCTGGCCTCCCGCCTCCTGGACGTCCAGGAGGCGGGGCTGGCGTTGTGGCGGACTGACGGCGCCGTGGCCATGATCGCCTCAGACCACTTCTACTCCGAGGTGATTCGCCAGAATCCCGGTACTGCCTCCAGGCCCTACCGCCGAATCGACGCGTCGGACGACAGCTTCCTGGAACCCGCGTGGCTGTGGCTGCCCGAATCCAGCCTCCCGGTCTCGCGGTCCGAAGTCGTTTCGGTGCTGGACTTGCCCCAAGCCCGAGGTGTCCGTGTCTCCGCAGAGGAACTTGTCGTCGCGGGACGGTCGGCAGCTGGTTTCGACGAGGTGATGGCCAGGCTGACGGATGCGCTGGCACGACACCGCATCGTGGTGCTCGTCGGGCGACCCGGAACAGGTCGTCGATCCACCGCCCTCCATGCACTGTCTCAGTTCACGGAGGGGGTGCACCGGCTCGATCTGCACGATGCCTACGGTCTCCATGAGCTCCTCATCACCGCCGAGTTCGAACCGGATCAGGGTTACCTGTTCGACCAAGTCACCGCTTGGGAGCCCATAGCCGGGTCACACCTCGTACAACTGGGCAGCCTGCTCAGCACGGTCGGCGCCTACGCCGTGATCGCGCTGGACGACGTCAGTGAACGTGCCGCCGCTGACATCGGCCCGTACCTCGTCCGCGCCGACTCCACGCCTGCCGTCGGCACCGACGTGGCCTGGTCGACCGATGCTCCAGCCCAGGTGGATCTCCTCAAGCGAGACGCGTTGGCCAAGGTGCTCGCCGATCGGATCGGCGAGACACGGCAGCGGCATGAAGACACCTCATTGCTCGTGCATCTCGATGGAGTGTGGGGATCAGGCAAGAGCAGCCTGCTGAACCTGCTGGACAAGTGCCTGAAGAACGACTTTTTGGTGGTGCGGTTCGACGCCTGGCAGCAGTCTCGCCTTTCCCCTCCGTGGTGGGCGCTGCTCACCACCACCCGTCAGGCGATCGTCGACGACCGAAGCTGGTGGGCCCGACACTGGTTGCGTCTCAAGGAGACCTGCGAACGTGCCCGGCAGTCGGGGGCGCCCTTCATCTTGGCGCTGGTCCTGCTGCTCGTCGGCGCAGTGGGCATTGGCGCCATCGTCCAGCTTCTGTTCGGTTCGACACCGAAGATCGACGTGTTGAGGGTGATCGGTCCGGTCACCACCGCTGTCCTGGTGGTCTGGACAGGCGCGAAAGTGGCGAGCCGCGTGCTGCTGTGGAACTCGGCCAGGGGCGCGCGCCTCTTCGAGCAGTCGGACTCGAACCCGCTGCACCGCGTCACCAGGCACTTCGGCTGGCTGCTGGGCCAGTCGAGGAGACCGGTCGTGTTCTTCATCGACGACCTGGACAGGTGCAAGGACGACTACGTGGTCGAACTGCTCGAGACCGTGCAGACCCTCGTCAGGGACACCCGGCAAAAACAGGCCTACTTCGTCGTCTCGGCGGACGGTGTGTGGCTGCGCAAGAGCTTCGCCTGCGCGTACGGTGCGTTTGCCGACGGCGACAAGGCGCACAACTCGATCGGGTACCAGTTCCTGGACAAGCTTTTCCAACTCAGCGTCCCGATGCCCGCGTTGAGCACCAGTGCTCAGCACGGTTTCCTCGGACGGCTGCTGGATTTGGCCGAACCGGCGGCCTCGGACGCGGTCGCTGCCGCGAAAGCCAAGCTGGACGACGCGAAGGGAAGCGAGGCCCAGATTCTCGAGACGTTGGCCGACATCGAGGATCCCAGCGTCCGGGAAGCGGTGGCAGCCCACGCCGCGTTGGCGGTCGACGAGGTAAAGACCAGGCAGGCCACCGAACACCAACTGCTGAAGTTCGCGCCGTTGCTCACACCGAACCCTCGCAGTACCAAGCTGTTTCTCAACACCTACAGCATGCTCCGCGCCGTTCGAACGCTGGAAGCGATCACCGTCGACGCCGACACGCTGGCGCTGTGGAGCATCCTGCGGGTCTGCTATCCGAGCATCGCGGACCACCTCCAGCGCAATCCCGCAGCCGTGCACGGCATCCGCTACCCACCGTGGCGTTCGGAGTGCTTTCCCGAGGAACTCCAGGAAACGGCGAAGAGTGAAGGGCTCCGACTGATCGTCACGCACCCTCAGGGAGGTCCGCTCACACCGGAGCTGATCCGGCAGTGTTGCGGAGCGGGTTAGGCCGCCACCCGATCACCGTACCGCCTTGAGGACGTCCCGGTTAAGACCTGGTTGTAGGAGGGTTGGACGTTGGTGACGCCGCTCCTGAGCCGCGATGCCGGCGGTCCGCCGGATGCGCTGTGGGGCCGGTGGTAGATGTAGTGGATGTTCCAGACGGCGATCGCGGCTGAGCGTTCTTCCTCGGATCGGCATTCGCGGGTGTAGAGGAGTTCTTCGGCGAGGATGCGCTGGTAGCGCTCGACTTTCGCGTTGTGGCGGGGCGTGTGGGGCTTGGTCTTCTGGTGCCGGGTTTCGTTGCCTACGATCCGGGCGAAGTCGTTCGATCGGTAGCAAGCGCCGTTGTCGGTGACGATGCGGTGGGTATGGGTGATGCCGTGGGCGGCGAACCACACCTTTGACCGGGCGAGGAACCCGGCTGCGGTGGCGCCGTTCTCGTCGGGCAGCGGCTCGGTGTAGGCCGGCCGCGAGAACCCGTCCCGATGGAGTGCGGGTAGACGTAGACCCGGCTTTCGCTCCTGCGGCCTTGGCACGGTCGACAGCGCGTGTCTGGTCACTGCGGCGACGTGAGCGATCGGCCTGGATCGGCAGCGTTCCACCAACCGGAGGCGTCCTTCGTAGGACAGCGGAGCGTTGGGGTGTGTCATGAGAGTTCGTGCCCGACCGCCGCTGCCAGACGCGCGGCGTCCTCGTCGTCGTGGTCGCCGACGGTGAGCGTGCGCTTCTTGACGCCGCGATAGGCGGCCCTTCCCGGGGCCGGGGCGTCGATGATGTCGATGATCGGGCGGACCGCAGCATCCGGACGTTGGCCCCACAGCGTTCCGAGAACTGCGGCAGCGACTTTCATGCCCTTCCCGACTTCGCCGGCGAAACTGGAACGGACAAGCCGAGCCGGGCCCCAGGTCACGTAGGCAAGGTTCAGGTTGTCGTTGGTGGCGAGGATGCCGAGCAGTTCGTTGGCTCGACGCTGCTGCGCGTTGGACCTGGCGAAGGTGAACCCCTCGCCCATCTCGAGGTCGTCGAAGTCGATCGCGTCGGCTCGCGCGCCGGGGACGGCCGTGTTCACGACGACCGGCCGCTCGGCCGCACGCAGGAGCGCGGCGAGCCCCGTGACGAACAGGTACTTGGAGATGAAGAACAGCGCCCAGGACGCCTCATGTCCCTCGGCGGTGGTGTGTCGGCGTTGCCGGATGAACGAGGCCGCGAGAACCAGTGCGTCGATTCGTTCGTGGTTCGCCTGCACGTGCTCGACCACGCGGCGGCTGTCGGCGACCAACGACAGATCGGCCGCGACGAACTCCGCCCGCGACGCCGCCGACCGGTCGTCGCCCGTCACGGTCGCGAGCAGCGCGTCGAACTTGGCGCGGCTTCGCCCGATCACCACGACGCGGTCACCCGCTCCCAGGAAGTGACGCGCCAGTGCCGCTCCCATGCCGTCGGTACCTCCGGTGATCACGATCGTCCTCACCGACCCCGCCCCCCTGTTCCGGAACCTATGTTCCGGAACAGGTTACACCAAGCGGAACCGATGTTCCGAATCGCTAGAGTGAG
The DNA here is from genome assembly GCF_031180885.1 of Saccharothrix sp. Lineage (GTDB taxonomy): Bacteria > Actinomycetota > Actinomycetes > Mycobacteriales > Pseudonocardiaceae > Actinosynnema. The sequence continues at coordinate 38,543 of NZ_JAPSLK010000049.1, read as the reverse complement.
GGGATGGGAGAGGATCGGAAGCAGCGGCGAGACGCCGTCGCCAACAGGGAGCGGATCCTGGCGGCTGCGGCACAGGCCTTCCGGGACAGCGGCATGGCCGTGGACATGCGCGCCATCGCCGCAGCGGCCGGTGTGGGCGTCGGCACCCTCTACCGGCACTTCCCCACCCGCGAGCACCTCGTGCATGCCGTGACGGGGACCGACCTCGCCGAACTCGCCGGGGCAGCCCTTCCCGGAGGAGTGTCCGCGATCGCCGGTCTTCGCCGGTTCTTCACCGCGACGATGACCCACCTCACCGGCAACAAGGCGATGGTCGATCTGCTCGCCGCCGGATCACCGTCGGATGCAGACCTCGCACGATGCCTCTCGCACCTCACCAAGATCGGCCAGGAGGCCGTCGACCGCTCCCGTACCGATCACACCCTCGCCACCGATGTGACCGCTCACGACATCGCCTACCAACTTCTCGGACTCATCCGCATCGCACAGCTGATCCCCGACACCGAACCGAACACGATCGGGCACCAGGTAGATCTCGCGCTACGCGGCCTGGCCGCGAAGTAACAGCCTCGACGCGAGGCCGACTATCGCACTGACCTGCCTGTCGTCAACGTCCTGCCCTGCAAGAGGCGGTCGCCCGTGGCGCCACCGGCGATGACTCGCCGTGGCAGACGTGGGAAGAGTCCATGTGGCTCAAGACGGCTGTTAACGAGCTTGAGAAGTGGGTGCCGGCCTCGTCGGAGTACCGGCGCGAGGCTCTGCCCGCCGCTCGTGACGTCGCCGCCGAGCAGCCCGTGCCCCGGTACGCGGTGTGCGCCGGATTCCCGACGAACCATTACGGCGCAACAAACTATTGGGTGGACGTCGACTTCACGACCGACGCGGGCCAAGCGGCACCGGTCGTCACCGGCCACACTCCTGGTCGCCGTCGCCCGATCGCCGTGGCACCGTGTCGTCCGACGGCGCCGGGGACATTCCCGCGCGGTGCGAACGGTTGCGCGGGACCACGACCATCGTGATCCCGCGCAACGCCTCATTCAAGTGTGGCCGGACGGTCGTGCCCCGTTACACGGGAATGTCGCCGCCGATGCCCCATTGGATGATGAACTGCCCGCGCACGTACCACGTACCGTTGCTCGGCCGCCACACGGCCACGTCGGCCCGGCCGTCGCCGTTGTAGTCGGCGGCCACCGGCACGTCACCGCCGACACCCCACTGCACGATGAACTGCCCGCGCACGTACCACGTGCCGTTGCTCGGCCGCCAGACAGCGATGTCGGCCCGGCCGTCGCCGTTGTAGTCGGCGGGTACCGGCACGTCGCCGCCGATGCCCCATTGGATGGTGAACTGTCCGCGCCCGTACCACGTGCCGTTGCTGGGTCGCCACACGGCGATGTCGGCCCGGCCGTCGCCGTTGTAGTCGGCGGGTACCGGCACGTCACCGCCGACACCCCACTGCACGATGAACTGCCCGCGCACGTACCACGTACCGTTGCTCGGCCGCCACACGGCCACGTCGGCCCGGCCGTCCCCGTTGTAGTCGGCGGCCACCGGCACGTCACCGCCGACACCCCACTGCACGATGAACTGCCCGCGCACGTACCACGTGCCGTTGCTCGGCCGCCAGACAGCGATGTCGGTCCTGCCGTCGCCGTTGAAGTCGGCGGCCACCGGCACGTCGCCCGCGATGCCCCACTGCACGGTGAACTGTCCGCGCACGTACCACGTGCCGTTGCTCGGCCGCCACACGGCGACGTCGGCCCGGCCGTCTCCGTTGAAGTCGCCTACCAGTCGCTGCGACTCGTGGTCACGCGCCTCATGGGATCTCTCCACTTCGCCGCTCACGTCGGCGTGTGCGACGAGCGGGCCCGTCAGGACAGCGGTCGCTGCCCCGAGCACCACGAACAGTTTTCTGAGATTGCGCATTCGCGTCTTACTCCCTCGTGCTTCGCGCTCGGCGATCACCGACTTCAAAGACGGTCCAGCCCCGGGCGGCCCGCCATGGAAGCCGTAATCGAGTCCGCGATAGATGTGTGAATCAACGGCAAAGTGGAGAGTGGTCCGGCCGGGGTGCTCTCGCACGGTCGATCCCGACGCGATTTCCCCATCAGTCGTACAGCCACCTCACCTCTTCCGTGATCGTGAACGATCGCCACTGTGCCAGGTGGTACGGAAAGCACGCAGCACATGACCCCAAAAATGGTGATGTCACATTGATTGCGGTTGCCGGCGCCGGTCCGCGCGATCTTCCGAGCCGGGTACCCGGCTCGTGGTCGGTGCCGTACGCGGCCACCACCGCCGCCGACGCCGAGGCAACCCGACCTCTGGCGGTGAGGTCTGCGGGTTGTGCCTCCGGCCGCCTGCTCGGCGACCTGGTCGCGGTCGACGAGTTGGTCGACGACCTCGACGACACGGTCCCCCGGCGCACCCGGAGCGGGCAGCGAATCGGCTCGGGTGCGGCCGAGATCGGCCTGCCGTTCAACGCCGGCGCGGCCGAGGCACGCGACGACCTGCGCAACGCGTTGTCGACTGGTCAAGGAGATCACCGACGCCGTCGAGCGCGCCCGCCGGGCCGTCGACCTTCCCCCGCCGGCGCGGCTGTACTGCGGGCCGTGTCCGGACTGCGGTGCCGACCTGTACGCACGCCCTGACCGGGTGACGGTCGGCTGCCGTGAGTGCGAGTCGCGGCACGACGTCGAGAGCCTGCGGGCCGCGCTGCTCGACGCCGTCACGCCCAGCTCGCCACCGCTGCCGAAGTCGCCCGCACCCTGCCGCCCTGGTCTCGGGGCTGTCGCGCGTCAGCACGGGGCGAGGTGGTCGACGTGCCTCGCAACCTGGTCACCGACGCCGACCGCGCCCGCGTGCGGGAGCTGCACGCCGAGGGCAAGACCCGCAACGACATCGCCCGCGCGATCGGGCCGCTCGTCGTCGACCGTGACCGGCATCGCCCGTGAACTGGGGCTGTCGTTCGACCACAGCAAGACCGCCGCCCGACAGATCGACAACCGGACGCGGCGCACGGAGATCGTCGGGCGGCTCTACGGCCGTGCGCGGACGCGACCCTGTCGTTCACCCGGCACGCGGACAACGACGAAGCCGCCGCGACCGTCCTGGAAGGACTGATGTCCCCCTACAGCGCGCTGGCTCAGTCCGTCGAGGCCGCGCAAAGCGCACTCGGGGACGCGCTGGAGTTCGCGAGCCGGTACTGCCTGGGCGTCAGCGAAGCCGGCGTGGTCACCGGCAACACCGACAGACCTGCGCAAGTGGGCGGTGAACTGCGCCTCGCTGATGGTGTCGGCGGCGCTCACTGCGGCCAACCAGGCCAACCAGGCCGACCAGCAGGCCGCCGGGCGGCTGCGGGTGATCACGCGCACAGCGTGCCTCGGGAACCGTTGACCGCGCGAGCCCTTGTCGGACAGCGGCTATACCGGTGGTCCCATGATCACGCGGGGGGGCGGGGCAGAGTAGAGCGCCCCGGCCTGGGACGGTCGCGACGCACGATGTCTACGACTGTCCCGCGCCCCGTCCCGGTGGGACAGCCGTGCAAGCCGAACACCACCCGGTCGGGCGAACCCGGCTGAGCCGGGGCCGGAGCGTGGACGACGGCGCACATCGCGCCACAGCCGGGCCGCGTGCAGCCGCGCGCCCCGGAAGTCGAGCTTGTGGGTGTCGGCGGGTCGAACCGCCGCGCTCAGGCACCTCGCTAACCCCGGCCGACAGCCCGAAATCACCTCCGACCTCCGGCAGGACGGACGCCGTCACCGCCCCGCCGAACGGCCCGAGGAAACCCCCGGCGAACAACCCCGCGACGGCCAGGCGCCCCACCCCTGCTCCTCCCATGAGGGGACGAGTCTCCCAGGGGTGGGACGGGCGACGATCACACCAGGGGTCGCCGCGTGGCCCTGAGGTGCCGCACGATGATCACTCCCACGACGGCCAGCAGGCCGAGCGCCAACAGCACCATGGTGACAAGGCCCGCCGTCGAGGTGGACGACTCGCCCGGCAGAGCGCCCTCGGGGTAGTCCTCGGGCTCGTTGCCGCCGTCGTAGTCGATCGCCCGTGCCGCGGGCTTGCTGGCGGACCCGAGCCACATCCGGCCACGCTGGTCCGTCGTCACGCCCTGGAAGGAGTCGCGGACGACGTCCGGCAGGTCGGCGTGGGACTGCTCGAACGCCGACTCGTCGATCGTGTCGAGCGGCACCTCGGCCATGTCCACGCCGCCGTAGGAGTAGGTCATCTCGTACTGCTGTCCGTTGATGGTCTCCGGCCGCTTGATGTCGAACTCCTTGCGCTTGAGCGACTCCACGTAGCGGTCGAAGACCTCACGCGGCGTCCACTGCTGGAGCGCGGGCCACCGGCTCGCGTCACCGCTGTCCACCAGGTCTTTCAGCGAGCCCGAACCGCGGTGCCGGTACCACTCCGCCGCCACGCGGCTCAGGTACACCCGGCGCAGGTCCGCGAACTCGGGACCCTCGTTCACGGCCTTCTCCACTCCGGGCAGGATCACCTCGCGGAACACCGTCTCCATGCGCTTGTCCGGCGTCGCGCAGGAGGTGTCGCCCTGACCCGGCAGGTAGTCAGTCTCCATCTTCACTTCCAGCGGCGCCTCGACGATGTGCAGGCCGCCGCCCTCCTCGCGGACCGACGCGGGCTTGGGCACGATCCACTGGCGCATGTTCAGGCAGGCCGGCGGATGCAGGCCTTCCGGGTCCCAGAACCGCCTGCCGGTGTCCGTGTCAGGGTGCAGCAGCCGGCCGATGACCGTCTTCATCCGCAGGTCGGCCTCCAGCAGGATGCGCCCGGCGTCGGTCTTGCCCAGCTCCGGGTCGATGATGCGATCGGGCTCGTTGGGGTTGAGGTTGACCCAGAAGCTCGACGGCGGCAGGGCCAGCCACACGAAGAACGAGTCGGACATCTGCGCCGCCGCGATCTGCCCGTCGGCGGCCTGCCCGGTCCCGCCGGGCATCGCGTTGAACGCGTAGCTCAGCCGGCCGTCGTCGTCCTCGGACAGGTAGCGCAGCTCCAGCGTGGAGAAGTCGATGCCGCCCGGGTCGGCGCCCTCGTTGAGGATGGCGGCGCCCACGCCCTCCGGCGCGGGTGTGCCCGGCGCGTTGAACAGGCGGGCGCCCAACCGCGCCCCGGCGTCCGGTCCGGCCGGCATGCCTTTGTCCCGCCACTGCTCGAACGCCTTTTTGATGACCGCGTCCGAGTGCTCGCCGTTGCCGAGCTGGACCTTCGCCTGCGCGGTCCCCAGGCGCTTCAGCTTGGCCTCGCTCTCCAGGTCGGTCTGGAACTTCATGACCGTCAGCCCGGAGAACCACTTGCTCTTCAGGTTCTGCTGGCACCTGCTGGGCAGGGTGTTGCAGGGGATCTTCTCGGAGAAGCCGCGCTCGACCTGGTCGACGGCGGCGGGCCGGTGCTTCTTGAGGAACCAGTACGCCACCCGCTCCGAGTGCATCCGACCGCCCCGGAAGTCGGCCTGCACCTCGGGGTCCGGCTCGGTGGACAGGTCCCACCGGAGCGTCGACGTCGGCGACGCCCGCCAGTCGACCGGCGTGCCGCCGGGTTCGAGGAGGGGGTTGCCGGCGGTGTCGACCAGGCGCAGGGCGCCGGTCTGGTCCCGTTGGAACAGGTCGACGTGCACGATGCTGCTGTTGTTGGGCCGACCGCTGACGTTGGCCGCCACGGCGATCCACGTGACCTGCTGCTCCGCCCACTCGAACCCGGCCACGTTGCGCGCCCAGCTGACGGAGTCCTCGCCGCTCGGCGTCAGGATCGTGTGCCGGTGCCGGTAGATCAGGACGGGGATCTGGAGCGGGTCGCCCGGTCCGGCGGGGACGAGGTCGTAACCGATAGGCGGCTGCGCGTGCGCCGGTCCGGTGACCGGCGCCATGGCCAGCAGCGCGACCAGCGCCGCGAGCAGGGCCAGGAGTTTCCGGCCCGCGATCTTGCTATTCGGAACTGTGCTATTCGGCCGCGATGTCATCGAGGAGCACCCCCCACAGGTCGCCGTCGTTGGTCGCCTCGGGGTCGCGGGCCTTCAGCTCGCCCCAGACCCTCGCGATGGCGTCGTCGAGCGACCCGCCCTCGGGCAGCTCGACGACGACTTTCTGGAACAGGCCGACGAACAGGACGAAGAGCGCGACGTCGGAATTGATCAGGCGGTTGTACTGCGGGAGGTCGTCGAGGTAGTAAACGCGATCCGTGTCCACCTCGACGCCGAAGCGGCATCCGGGCTCGTCGCTGTCGCCGATGACGACGTATTCGCGCCCGCCCTGTCGAATGGGCGTGTGGAGACGCTCGTCGTGGGCGAACACGATGTCGCGCGTTCTACCGGCGGGCAGTCCCACGGTGGTGAGGAACCCCCTGGTCGCAGCCGAGAGCCGCGTGCTGACCAGGTCCGGCGGCACCGGCCGGAGCCGGTCACCCCAGACCCGCTTGACCTCGTCGGCGGTCGACCGCCCAGTGCCGTCGTCCACGCGCCCCACCCTTCGCCTCACCGGTGTTCGCGATCACGGTGAGGTCGACGGTAGCAATGGCGCATGATCGAAAAAGCCGCATCGCCGAGTGTCACCCGATTGGCTAATCAGCCGCGCGAATTCGGCAAAAATGCGGAATTCACATGCCGGTGGGCCCTGGCCCGCGGCCCCTGCGGCGGAGGTAGCGCTCGAACTCGGCGGCGATGGCGTCGCCGCCGGCCTCGGCGATCTGGATCTCGGCGTCGCCGCGTTCCTCCAGGGCCGGTCCCCCGTGGCTCGGCGACGGCGACGGCGACGGCGTCGGTCGGGTCGCCCGGCTCGACGAGTGGCCAGGTCGGTGCGCGTTCGCAGACCACATGCCGGTGGCCGCCGGCTCTGCGGTGGCCGCAGGAACGGGCCATTCGGCTCGATCCGGCTCAGTTGCCTGCGGCTGCGGAGACCGCCGATCTCCGCAGCCGCGTGAATCCCACCGGCTTCGTCGAAGATCGCGCAATCGCGTCTGGTGCGAGCAACGGTCAAGTTTATGACGAGGTGCGACATAAGACCTGGTCACGCGCTCGTCTACCTAGGTAGCCATCACGAACACTAGCTAGGTAGACTTCCAGTCATGGCTGGGCCACGGATGACACCGCAGACGATCGCCGTGCTTCGCGTACTGCTGGAGAACCCGGCGACGCCGCGCTACGGACTGGACATCGCCCGGCAGACCGGACTCAAGACCGGCACCCTGCACCCGATCCTCAACCGTCTCCAGCAGGCCGGCCTGATCGAGAGCTTCTGGGAAGACCCCGCCGACCACGAGGACAAGGGCCGCCCCCGGCGACGCTACTACCGCTTCGCCGGACACGGAGCCACCCTCGCCTACCAGGCCGTCGCGCGAGCCGACGCCACCGCGACCGGCAGTCTCCCGACGCTGCGCCCCCAACCCGGACACTGACGGGAGACACGGACCGTGAACAACAACACGCGACCAATCGGTTCCGTCGTCGCCGGCAGCGGTGGCGGCGGAGTCAATCGCCTCGCCGCCCGTGCTGCCCAAGTCGTCGCTGCCGAAGTCGTCAAAGCTCAGGGGAATGCAGCCTCCCACGCAAGGCGTTCCCTGCGGTTCTCTCGTGCTGTCACCGGTGCCGGCTGGTTACTCCCTGCCCACGTACGGGACCAATACCGCGAAGAGTGGGCCGCATGGATGTCGGACCTGCGCGCCGACCGAACGCCTCGCATCCAGAGGTGGATCGAACTGCTCACCCTCGTCCTGATCGCTGCCCCCAGGCTCGCGGTGACACTGAGAGTCGACGCACGCCGAGCGGGGGACCGATGAAACGGCCATCACCCAGGACCGTCAAAACCATCGGCATGACGGGCGGCACCGGCGGCGCAGTGGCCGCCGCGCTGACGGCAGGCTGGGTCGGCGCAGCCCTGCTGATCATCGCCATCGTGGTGCCGATCATCGCGATCTGCTGGATCCTCGCCGACGCTGACCGCCCACAACGACTTGCCCTGCTCGTCACCACGTGGCGCCACGGCACTGCAACACCACCGGTCCGGACCACGACCACAAAGCCTCGTCGCGCGATCAAAGAACCACCCGCCCCGGGCTGACCTCAGACACCCGGAACACGTACCAAGCACCCGGACTCCACAGGTCCCGATATCCGGGGTTACCAACAGCACGGTGCACGTGCTGCTACCGGGCAGGAGCGGCAGGATCTGGTCGGTGTCACGAGCGTTGTCCAGCACCACCAGCAGACTGCAGGCGCGGACAGTTCGGACTGGTCGCACTGGCGCTACGTCACCGTGGTCGCCGAGCCGCAGACACCACCCACCGGACGCACCGCCACCGTTGCCGTTTCGGCGGACACCTGGATCGACGATGAGGGGGTACACCCAGCCGACGGGCGATCAGCTCTGGGCCGGCGCTTACATCGCCGAGGAGTGGAATGCCAGGAAGCGCGCCTACTTGGCCTTCGACACCTCGGCGTTAGAGGGAAAGACCATCACCGACGCAAGGCTGAATCTGCGCAACACCGCCTCCTACGGCTGCGGCGACACCTCGTCCGGCATCATCGCCCAGCAGCGTCCCTGTTCGCACGTCTGCGCCCGCATCGCCTCCAGCGACCGGTTCCGGCTGCGCAGGGCTTCGCGCTCGGACTGCGCGGCCAACATCCGCATCAGGTTGCGGTGCTCCGGGTCGTCGACCTCGACCGGCCCGTCGGTCTCCGGCAACCACAGTTGCGCGCCACGCTTCTTGAGCACCTTCGCGAGTTGCCAGATCTGACGGCCCGCGAACCCACGCCCGAACTCGCCGAGCACGATGGCGTCGATCCGACGGTCAGGACCGGCCAACGCCGCTGACAACTTGGCGGACGCCGGCCGCTTGTCCCTCCCCCGATCGCAGCCGCGAGTACTCCTCGTCGAAGAACTGCTCGACGATCGTCCCGCACGCCGGTACCCCGGCCGCCGCGAACGCCGCGGGCTTCTCGAGCCGGTCGGTCTTCTTGGTCGACGGGCTGACGACCTCGGCGACGAGCGCGACAGTGTCGACATCCACCGAGGTGGTTTCGACCCGCTCGGTCGCCACCACCACGTCAGGGATGTAGGCCAACCCCTCTCGGATGCGCACACCGACCGCCGTCAGGGCCTCCATGCCCTCCGGTGCCACCGCGTCGTCCAGCAGCCGGCAGAGCCGGTCCGCCACCCGCCGGCGCCGGACCGAGGGCGCGGCGTTCACGACGAAACGCCCGTCGACCAGTTCCACCCGATGTCCCTCGGCAGGCTCAAGGCTCTCCCAATCGTCCAGCGTGTAGCCATCCAGACGCCGTGCTGTGGTCACAGCCATCGCCCCTTGTCCGGCTCCCGTGTTTGAGCTGCCAATACCCACCGGAGCTGAGCAACGGCAGCCGACGCGTCCAACGAGGTGCTCGACCTCTGACGCGTCTCGGCGACGCCCGGATGGCGAGGGTAGGTGGAGGTCGGGCTGAACGGTGAAATCGCCGGGCACGCACACCGCTCGACTACGCCCACCTCGTACATAAACTGCAGATGAAGGGTGGTGATGAGCACTAATGGACGGTGAGCGTGACGCTTGGTCAGTCATCAAGGCTTGCCTACTCGAAATTCTGGCGATTCGCTCAAGGCGCTGGGATGCCCGTGGGGCAGAGTGTTTCCTGGTGCCACTTCAAGCCTACTTGGTGATCGCTGCTCGTAGGATGCCTGCCGGCGCGGGGGCAGGACAGTGGGTGGCGTCCGGCTCGTCGTCCCACGACTTGTCGACCGCGGTCATGGCCGTGTTCGCTCGGCGGCGGGTAGTCGGCTCCTCCTGCGCGGGATGCGTCTCGCGAGCGGGCGGTGCGGAGGGCGACGTGGAACGTGGTTTGCCGGTGCCGACGCTCGGGCGCTGCGGGGCGGGTCGGCCGCCGGAGGGGCCGGCGCAGGCAAAGGATTCTGCGAGTCGGTGCGTCGATATGCCCCGCGGGTCGGTAGCGATGACTTTCGAGCGGCACATGGGACATGTAAGCGGCACGACAGGGGTGACGCGCGGCGGGTCGACTTTCCCGGCGACCCGGCCGGGACGGTCACCGCATTCCGGCGAAACCGCTCAGCGCGACATCTGCGCCCGCGCCCGCACGCGGAAGTCCGCGATGGCGGCGGTCAGGAACAGGATGGTGACGGCGGCCAGGGCGAGCATCAGGCCGTCCGGCGGCAGCAGGTTCAGCGCGGCGCTGCCGATCAGTGGGCCGATGAGGCTGCCCAGTGCCCACAGCACGGTGGCGCCGGCGTTGGCGTCGACCAGTTCGTCGTCGGTGAAGTCTTGGCCGATGCGCACCAACCCGAGCGTGTAGACGCCGCCCGCCGCGCCGCCCAGCACCACCAAGGCGGGCCACATCAGCAACGACACGTCCAGCAGCACGGGCATGCCCAAGGCCAGCACCAGCACGACCACCGCGCACCCGAGGTGCAGTCGGCGGCGGTCGACGTGGTCGGCCCACCAGCCCAACGGCACCTGCAGCAGGGCGTCACCGGCGAACACCGCGGCGACCATGAGCACGGCGATCGCCTCGGTGTGCCCGTGTGCGATGCCGTACAGCGGCAGCAGCGCCAGCACCGCGCCGTCGAAGAAGGAGAACATCAGCACCGCGAGCGCGATGGTCGGCGCCGACCGCGCGAACCTCAGGGACGCGGCCGGCTTCCCGGCCTTGAACCCGTCGATCTCGCACGAGCTGACGGCCAGCAGGACGATCCCGGGCACGTGGGTCAGCACGGCGACCAGCACCGACCACCCCGTGGCCGAGCCGAACAGCGCCAGCAACCCCGGGCCGGACACCTGGCACAGCGTGAACACCGAGGTGTAGACGGCGATCCAGCGCCCCCGCGTGGCCTCTGCCGTGATGGCGTTGATCCAGGTCTCACCCAGCACGAGCAGCAGCCCGGCGAACACCCCCACGGCGAACCGGAGCACCAGCAACACCGGGACGCCGTCGGTCACCGCGAGCAGCCCCGTGCTCACCGCCGAACCGGTCATCCCGACCACCAGCAGGGGCTTGATCCGCCACCGCCACGTCAGCGGGCCGAGACACAGCACCGCGGCGAGCATGCCCACCGCGGGCAGCGCGGCGGCCGTCCCGATCAGGGCGGCCGTCGCGCCTGCGCCGCTGAGCCGCAACGACACGAGCGGTACGGTCAGGCCGGTGACCAGACCGACCACCGCGACGGTGCAGATCGCGGCGACGGGCTCCCAGCGTCCGCTCAGCACGGACTGTCCCGCCGCGCGACCAGGTGCCGGTGGATGTCGCGCTGCGGCAGCGTCGCGCCCGGCACCCGGACGCCGTCCACGTACAGGCAGGACGCGGCCGGCCCTTGTCCGCCGTACGGGAGGTACCCCCGCTCCGTCAGATGCAGGTCGGTGTCCCACAGGATCGAGTCCGCGTCGTGTGACGGCGTGTCGAGCAGGGACTTCACGTAGGGGCTGTCGCCGAACACCGAGACGTACATGGCGTTGGCGGCGTACCGCTGGTCCTCGAAGTAGCGGCGCAGCCCGGCGTCGTCGTCGTAGGGCTGGAGGAAGAACACCGGGGCGAAGAACTCGCGGAAGTTCCCGCCCAGCGCCAGCTCCTTCTCGAACACGGTGGGTCTGATCATCCCGCTGGCCGGGTTGACCTCGCCGCCGTAGACCCAGAACCCGCGGTCGTCGCGGAACCTGCGGACCATCTTCACCGCGTGGTCGGGGTCGGTGTTCGGCCCCACCACGTTGGCGGGGTCGGCGTACGGGCCGACGCGGGGCTCCACGTCCCGCAACCGCGCCAACAGGGTCTCGCGGAACTCCACGAGGCGGTGTCGGTGGACCAGGATCGCGTTCGGACCGGCGCAGTCCTGCCCCTGGTTGTACAGCACGACCCGCAGCGCGGAGGCGACGGCGAGTTCGACGTCGGCGGTCTCGGTGACCACGAGCGGGTTGTGGCCGGAACCGTTGAGGATGAACAGGGTTCGCCGCGGGAACGACCGGCGGACCTTCGCCGCGTTCTCCGGCGTGCCGGTGAACACGACCGCGTCCGTGCGGTGCGCCCGTTGCGCGACGAACTCCTCCTTGTCGTCGTAGGACACGTGGAGTTCCGGGAAGTGCGCCGGCAGGTCGAGCACGTCGGCCAACGCCCGGTAGTGCGGGTGCATCGCCGTTGGCGGACGCAGCGCGGTGTCCTCGGCCATGAACGACGGCACGACGCCGAAGCACACCGTGGCGTACAGGGGCTGGTTCAACGGCAGGAACGTGGTCACCGCGCCCACTTTCTCGCGGAAGTGCTCCCGGTTGAGGTGCAGGTTGTGCAGCAGGTCGACGGACCGCTCGATCTCGTCGATCGCCACGTTCGCGCACTGGTAGCCGGACAGGCTGCGCACGATCTCCGCGGTGCGCTCACGCAAGGTCGCGGCGAAGGCACGCGCTCGGTCCTGCACAGCGGGGAAGTCGACCAGGGCCGAGCGGACTGCGGAGCGGGTCACGGCGTACCACCTTCGGGATGGACGGACGGGGAAACGGGGCGGGACAGCGCGTCCCGGACCAGGGCGAGCGAGCGCCGCGCCCCGGTGATCCGCAGCCAGGTGGCCAGCCGCGGGCCCCGTGGCCGGCCCAGCAGGGCCAGGTACAGCACCCGGTACGCGTGGGGATTGCCTTCGAGCGCCTTGTGCAGCAGGGCGCCGGGATCGGCGTGCGGCGCCGACGCCAGCGCGTCCGCCAGTCGGCGCAGCACGGTGGTCGCGGCCGTGTCGAGGACGACCGGCTCGGGTGCGGGTCGGGCGCGGACGTGGAAGCGCCACGCCCGCGCCACCAGTTCCGGGTCCGGACGGCGGTCCGGCGGGAAGACCCGCTCGACGAACGCCACCGCGCCGGCGTGGTCGACCGGTGCGCACGCGGCCAGGACCCGCACCAGGGAGGCGAACCGCGGTCCGCTCGGCGGTGTCGTCGCGCCGATCCGCCGCAGCCGCAACCGGGCACCCGCGCCACGGCGTGGTTCGCGGGCGAGACGCGCCTCGTGGCGCACCGCGTCGTCGACGCGCGGCACGGACGCCAGGTCGAACCGGCGTGGTCGGCGGGGCCCGCGGTAGAGCAGCAGCCGCAGACCGTCGCGGGTGAGGCAGTCGACCGCGTCGTCGAGGGCGAAGCCGTTGCCCGCGCTCTTCGAGATCTTCCGGCCCCGTTCGTCGACGAACAGCCCGTACTCGAACAGCACCGGGGGTTCGCGGCGCAGCCGTCCGAACACCTGTCGGACGACCCGGGCCGAGTCCGTCAGGTCCTGTCCGTGCATCTCGTAGGCGATGTCACCGCTGAGCAGGCGCAGCGCCCAGTCGGCCTTCCACTGGAACTTGCACCCGCCGCCCAGCGCGGACACGGTCACGGGCTCGCCGATCGGCTCGCCCGCGTAGTACTCGTGCGGTTCGAGGCCGTAGTCCAACCCCGGGCGCTGGATGACCACGTCCTTCGGAATCTCGTAGGTGAGGGTGCCTCGCCCGGGATCGACGGCGAGCACCCGCGTGTGCTCGATCACCCGGCCGGTGGTCGGCGACAGCGGCATCACAATGCTGTACGACCTGCGCCTCAAAGCTCCCACCGAACGGCCGACGAGGGCGTTGACCTCGGCGAAGTCCGCGAGGAAGGCGCGGATGGTCGAATCGTGGTGGCCCGCCCGGTAGAGGTCGGAGCTGCGGACGACCTCGCAGTCGACCTCCATCAGGTCGAGCACCCGGCGCAGCCGGTCCACCATGCCCTCGGCGAGGCTGGACGCCTGGCCCCACGGGTCCGGCACCCGGTGCAACGGCATGCCGAGGTAGGCCGCCAACGTGCTTCGCGCAGGGACGTTGTCCGGCACTTTGCGCAGGGCGTCCATGTCGTCGGCAACCACGACGAACCGCGTGCCCCGACCGGTCGTCTCCTCGAACGACTGCCGCACGAACGACGTGCGGACGACCTCGCTGACCGTGCCGATGTGCGGGATGCCCGACGGGCCGAAACCGGCGCCGAACACCACCGGCCCGGCATCCTGTCCACGTCGTTCGAGCAGCGCGGTTATCCTGCCTGACTCGACCGCGCACCAGTCGTGTGCGACACGGCCCAGCCGAACTGACATGGCTCTCCCCCCGAGGTGGACGGCGGGTGACGGCAACCGCGGACATCCGGGCCCGGCCGTCACGTCTCGACCAACGGAAGTCTCGACAACGGCTCTGGACCAGGTCTGGACGGCGAGTGGACGACGCGACCACCGCCAGGTCCCGGCGTCTGGCACGAGCACCGCGCGACGACTCTCCGCCACGCCCCGACCCGCCGTGCCTGGCAGGATTCCGCGATCGCGTGCTCACGCCTGCCTGCGGGCGCTGCCCAGGGCGGTTCGGGCGCGGTCCTGCTCGTCCTGGTCGCCGGTCTCGGTGGCGATCCGCAGCGCGTCGGCGTGCGCGGCGAGGGCCTCGTCCGACCGACCGGCCGCCCGCAGGGCCTCACCGAGGCCGTTGAGGGCGCTCGCCTCCCCGTACCGGTGGCCGATGTCCCGGAACGTCTGGATGGCGGAGGTGAAGCAGCGGTGCGCCTGGGCCCAGTCACCGAGCCTGACGTGCACGTTGCCCAGGTTGCTCAGCGTCACCGCCACGCCGTAGCGGTGATCGATGTGCTGGAACACTTCCCGTGCCCGGGACAGGTGCCGGACGGCGTCCGGGTAGCGCCGCAGGGTCGCGCACACGTCGCCGAGGTTGGCCAGCGCGCTGGCCTGGCCACCCGCGTCGTCGAGGCGGCGGAACAGGTCCAGCGCGCGCTCCAGGTGTTCGGCGGCGCGGTGGTGGTGACCGGGGCGGCTGTACGCGTTGCCCAGGTTGAGCAGCGCCGCCGCCTCCCCGTGCCGGTTGCCCGCACGCCGGTGCGCGTCCAGCGCCTCCTGCTGGAGCGACACCGCCTCCTCGTACTCGCCGAGCCGTTCCTGGACGACGCCGAGATTCGACAACGCGCGCGGCAGGCCACGCCGCTCACCGGTCCGCCGATGCAGCCGGATCGCCTCCCGCAGGTGCCCGGCCGCCCGCTCGTAGTCGCCGAGGATCCGGCGCAGCGCGCCCAGGTTGGTCAGCGCCACGGCGAGCAAGGCGTCCTCGCCGGCCCGCCGGGCGGCGCGCGACGCGCACCCGTAGATGGTCGACGCGTCCGCGTAGTGGCCGCTTTCCAAGTACCGGTACAGGGTGTCGGCCAGGTCGACCACGTAGCCCGGCCGGTCGTCGCGCTCGGCGGCACGGCACAGGGCGACGAGCGTCGACCGCTCCGCGTCCAGCCAGGCGCGTGCGGCGTCGGCGGTGGTGAACGCGGGCGATGGCGTCACGGTGAGGTCGGGTCGGTGCGGGCGGTCGACCGGGTAGAGCAGGTCCATCGCCGCCGAGGCGGTGGCCAGGTGGTCGGCGAGCAGCCGGTCGACGGCGGCGGACCGCTCCGGCGCCGGGTCGTGCTCGCCCGCCAGCTCCTCGGCGTAGGCGAGCAGGAGGTCGTGCACGACGAACCGGCCGCCGGGCACGCGCCGCACGAGGCTGTTGCGCGCCAACACCTCCAGGGACAGGCGGGCCTGGTCCGGGTCGGTGCCGGTGAGGGCGGCGAGCGCGAACGGCGTCACGTCCGGGCCGGGGTGCAGGCCCAGCCGCCGGAACGCCCGGGCGACCTCGGGCGGCAGCTGCTCGTACGACCAGGAGAACACGGTCCGCACGGCGGCACGGGCGTCGTCACCCGTGTCGAGCACGCGCAGCCGGTGTCGCCGGTCGGCCAGCTCGCCGGCCAGCTCGGCCAGCGTGGAGGCCGGCCGGGACGCGGCCAACTCGGCGACGATCCGCAGCGCGAGCGGCAACCGGCCGCAGCGCGCGACCAACTCCGCCGCGGCTTCGGGTTCCCGGCGCACCCGCTCGCCGATCAGCGTGTGCAGCAGGGCCAGCGAGTCCGGCTCCGGCAACTGGTCCACGTCGAGCCGGTGGGCGCCGTGCAGCGCGACCAGACCGGCCAGGCTGCTGCGGCTGGTCACCAGGACCAGGCAGCTCGACGCGCCGGGCAGCAGCGACCGCACCTGGTCGACCGCCGACGCGTTGTCCAGCACGACCAGCACCCGCCGGTCGGCGAGCTCGGCGCGGTACCGCGCGGCGCGTTGATCGGGGTCGACCGGCACGTCCGTGCCGGTGACGCCGAGGCCGTCGAGCAGGCGGCCCAGGGCGTCTTCCGCCGCCATCGGCGAACGCGAGTCGTAGCCGTGCAGGTCGACGTACAACTGCCCGTCGGGGAAGTCGGATCGGACCCGGTGGGCCCAGTGCAGCGCGAGCGCGGTCTTGCCCACGCCCGCGGTGCCGCACACGACGACGATGGGCACCCCGGTCCGCTCGGACGTCAGCACCCGACCGAGTTCGGCGAGTTCCGCCTGCCTGCCGGTGAAGCCGAACACGTCGCCGGGCAACTGGTTCACCCCGGACGACGCGAGCGGTGCCTCCCCCGGTGCGGCAGCGCCGGCGACGGGTGTCTCTTCGAGCGCATCGAGGTACGCGGCGGTGAGATCGGGTCCGGGGCCGACGCCGAGCTCGTCCATGAGACGCCGCCGCATCCCGTGGTAGGTGTCGAACGCCCGGTCCCGCTGACCGGCCGCGGTGTACGCGCGGATGAGCAACGCGTGCACCGCCTCGTCGAGCCCGTGCGCCGCGACGTGCTCGACCAGCGCGGGCAGCACGTCGCGCGCCGCGCCGACGGCGGTCATCAGTTCGGCGTAGCGGGCCAGCGCCGCCCGGTGCTCGCCCGCCAACGTGGCGACGCCGGGATGGGCGGCCAGCAGCGGCACGTCGGCCAGCGGACGCCCGTGCCACAACGCCAGGGCCTGGGACAGGAGGTCGGCGGCCTCCCGAAGCTCGTCGGGGGCCAGTGAGGTGGCCCGCGCGACCAGCGAACGGAACCGGAACGCGTCCACCGCGTCCGGGGGCACGTCGAGCGCGTACCCGTCGCCCACGGTGGGGATGGTCGTGCTCGGCGAGCGGGCGCCGCGCGCCGGTTCGAGCAGTTGCCGCAGGTGCTTGACGTGGGTGTGGATGATGTTGGCGGCGCTGGCCGGCGGGCGGTCTCCCCACAGCGCGTCGACCAGTTCGGCTCGGGTCACCGGCTTGCCGTGCGCGAGGGCCAGCAACGCGAACACGGCCTTGCGGCCGGGGGGACCGAGGGCGAGCGCGGTGTCGTTGCGCCAGGCCATGATCGGGCCGAGCACCTGGACGGCCAGCACCCACCGCTCCCATCACGCCGACCGACACAATCGGTGACATCATCGTGGCACAGCGTGCATGGCGACTGCAGCGGCCATCCAGCCGATTCCCGGCTGCGCGAGCCACCGCGACGACCCGTGGGACGGCCGGGACCCAGGAGTGCCACACCGCACCATTCCGTTGCGTGCATAGGGCATTCCGGTTGCGCCGCCTGTAGTCTGCGACGGTTGCGAGCCGGCTCGCCCACGTCCACCGAACGACCGCGCGACCGGTTCAGCACGTGGTGCACGGGACGAACAACGTGGCGCATGGGGGAACATTGCGTGTGTTGACGTTATGGCGGAGCGACGTGGGCTTGTCGCGGGCCGGGCGGAGGGTCCGGACATGACGGCCACGAGGACCGCCGAAGGCTGGTCGCTGCTCGGCGAGTTACCCGAGAGGGTCGTGTCCGGGTGCCTCTACGACTCGGCCGGATGGCTGGGCATGTGGGAGACGACAGGCATCGAGCGCCGGGTGCGCCACGGTTACGTGCACGCCGAAGGACAGGTGCTCCCGCTCTACGCGCTGACCAGTTCGCCCTTCTGGCACGGGTACGTCACCCAGTCCGCACAGACCCAGCTCGGGAGCCGCCACGTCTTCGCGGGCTCCACCTACTCGATGTACACCAAGCGCGGCGCCTTCCCGCAAGCGCTGGCCCGCGGCGCACACGCCACCGCGATGGAGTGGATCGACGCGGGCGACGCGGACCTGCTGATCGCGCCGAACCTCACCGACGACGCCGCGGCCACGTGGGAGGACGCGGTCGGACCACCGGCCGGGCGGGTCCTGCTCGACCGCACGTACAGCTGCGAGCTGTCCGGCGACTTCGACGACCACCTCCGCGGGCTGCCCAAGAAGCTCCGCCAGGACGTGCGGCGACGGCTCAGGCGCGCGGACGAGCGCGGGCTGCGGATCGACATGGTCGAGGGGCCGGAGGCGCACGGGTTGGTGCCGTCGGCCCTGCCGCTGGTCGTCGGCACCACCGACGAGCACGGCTGGCCCGCCTTGTACGACGAGGACACCCTCCACGCGCTGCTGCGGACGCCGGGCGCCCTGGTGGCCGTCGCGCGGGTGGCCGACCGGATCGCCGGGGTGTTCTTCGGTTTCCGGCACGACGCCGAGGTGACGTTCCTGTGCGGCGGCGTCGACTACTCGGGCCTCACCGAGCTGAGCACGTACGTGGCGCTGATGTACCGCTGCCTCGAATGGGGTTACGCCAACGGGTTCCGGCGGATCGAGTGGGGTCGGGACAACTACCGGTTCAAGGAGCGGCACGGGTTGACCGGGACCGACCTGTGGGCGCTGGTGTACTCGCCGGACCGACCGCCGGCGCCGGACGGTGCGCTGGCCACGGCCCTGGCCGACATGCACCGCGTGCTGGCGGCCTACATCGAGGGCCGGGGATGAGCCCCGGCGGAAGCCGCGCCGCACTGCTGTTCGGCGCGCTGCTGAGCGTCAACGCCTCCTACACGCTGCTCATCCCGTTCGTGCCGGACCTGGAGGAACGGGCGGGGGCCAACCCGACCGTCGTCGCGTTGACCTTCGCGGTCTTCGCGGGCGCGAAAGCGGCGGCCCAGCCGTTCGGCGGGATGTGGGTGGACCGGTGGCGGCCGGGCGACGTCGGGTGCGTGGCGCTGCTCATCGCCGCGGCGGGCATCGTCGTCACGGCGGTTGCCCGCGACCCGGCACTGCTGCTGGCCGGGCGCGCCCTCTGGGGCATCGGTGAAGGTCTGGTGACCCCGGCCCTGTACGCGGGCATGACCGCGCTGTGCCGCCGCTACGACCTGCCGACCAGCCGGATGACGGGGAACTTCGGGACGTTCGCGGTGGCGGGCTTCCTGCTCGGCCCGCTGGCGGCCGGGATCGCGGCGCCGTTCGGCCTGGACGCGTTGTTCCTCTTCGGTGCGGCGGTGACCGCGGTGACCGCGTTCGGGCTGCGGTGGGCCGTGCCGCGCGACGTGCCGCCGCCGGTCGAGGAGGAGCAGTCGGAGGACACCGCGACCGGCACGGCGACCGGCCGGTGGTGGACCTGGGTGTTGGCGCTCGGTGCGCTCGACCTGTTCACCAACCTCACCTACTCGGCGCTGGAACCCGTGCTGCCGCTCTACCTCAGCGCCGACGGCCAGGAGTCGGCGCGGGGTGCCATCTCGCTGGTCTTCGCCACCGGGCTGGCCGCGTTCGGGGTCGTCAGCTGGCTGCTCGGCCGCTACACGGGCAAGCTCGGGCTGGTGCCACTGGCCATGATCGGCTTGGCGTTCGCGGCCATCGGCACGGCCGGGCTGTACGCGAGCGCCGAGGTGTGGCCGGTGGCGGTGTGCTTCGTCGTGCTGATGGTCGGCCAGGCCGCGCTGTACCTGACCGCGCGCCGGGGCGTCGTCGAGTTGCGGTCGGCCATGACCCGGCAGGGCAAGGCGTTCGGGCTGTTCGGCCTGGTCTCCGACATCGGCAACATCCTCGGTCCGCTAGTGGGCGTGGCGCTGTACGAGCTGACCGGCCGGGTGTCGTTCCTGGTCATCGGCGCGCTCAGCGGAGCGTTGCTCGTCGCCTTGGTCGCGGGCGCGCGGAGGTCCCGCGCCGTGCCGAGCCCGCGCGTCGCGGACGGCACTGTCCCTGACGGCACTGGCCCGGACGGCACTGGCCCGGACGGCACTGTGCGGACGGTGGTGTTGTTCGACGACGCCCACCCGCTGGAGCTCGCATCCGGTCGGACGCTCGCACCGGTCACGGTGGCGTACGAGACCTACGGCGAGCTGAACGACGACCGGTCGAACGCGATCTTCATCTGCCACGCGCTGACCGGCGACTCGCACCCGGCCGCCCACCACCCGGACGACCGGCCCGGGTGGTGGCGGCACATGGTCGGACCCGGCTGCCCGGTCGACCCCGACCGGTACTTCGTGGTGTGCGCCAACGTGCTCGCCGGCTGCTCCGGCACCACCGGCCCCACCTCACCGGGCCCGGACGGCACGCCGTGGGGACCGGACTTCCCGATGATCGGCATCACCGACATGGTCACCGTGCACCGAGCGCTCGTGGCCGAGTTGGGCATCGAACGGCTGCGTGCCGTGATCGGCGGTTCGCTGGGCGGCATGCAGGCCCTCGAATGGCTGTTGCGCGCGCCGGACGACGCCGAGGACTTCCTGATCGTCGCCGGCACCGCCCGGCACACCGCGGAGAACCTCGCCTGGAACGCCGTCGCCAGGACCGCGATCCGGTCCGACCCGGAGTTCCGCGGTGGCCGGTACCCACCGGGCGGCGGACCGGCGGCCGGTCTCGGCACGGCGCGCATGGTCGGCCACCTCACCTACGTGTCCGAAGACCTGCTCGCGCGCAAGTTCGGCCGCGAGCGACGCGCCACCAACGGCACGAGCCCATCGGTGACCACCGGTCCGTTCGCCGTCGAGGGCTACCTGGAGCACCAGGCCGAGAGCCTGGTCAACCGGTTCGACGCGAACAGCTACCTGTACCTGATGAACGCGATGGACAGCTTCGACGCGTTCGCCGACGACCGCCCGTGCGCGCCGTTCCTGCGCAGACCGGGGGTGCACCTGTTCAGCTTCGACTCCGACCGCCTCTACGGGCCGGACCACGCGCGCTACATCCAGGCGAACCTCGCCGCCCGCGGTCTGCCCGCCGAGCACCACCAGGACCACACGACCGACGGCGGCCACGACGCGTTCCTGCTCCACGTCCCGTCGTACCTGCGCGCAGTCGCGGAGGTGCTGGCCCGGCAGTCGGTCGTGCGCAGCGCGGACGAGGCGGGCTGACGCGCCGTGGCGAGCTGGTGGGCGACGGCGTTCGGCAGCGAGCACGGCCTGCGCCGCCTGCACGAGCAGGCGGCGGAGGCCACGGCCGATCAGGTGGCGCTGATCGAGCGGGAGCTGGGCCTGGCGGAGGGCTCCCGCGTCCTCGACGTCCCGTGCGGCACCGGGCGGCACGCCGTGTCGCTCGCGGCGCGCGGGCACCGGGTCACGTGCGTGGACCTGAGCGAGGACTACCTGGACGCCACCCGGCGGCGCGCGGTGGAGCACGGCGTGGCGGTGGACGTGGTGCGGGCCGACATGCGCGACCTCACCGCTCTGCCGGGCCAGTCGTTCGACGCGGCCGTGAACATGTACACCAGCTTCGGCTACTTCGACCGCGACGAGGACAACGTCCGCGCGGCAGCCGCCATCGCGCGCGTGCTGCGGCCCGGCGGGCGGCTGCTCGTCGACGTCGTCAACCGGGACTGGTTCGTCCGGAACTTCTTCCCGTCGGAGTTCGCGTCGGGCGACGGGTTCGTCATCCGGGACTACGAGGAGATCGACGGCGAGGTCGTCCTGCACCAGAACGTGTTCGACCCGCGCACGAGCCGACTGCGCTGGACGTGCCGGTCGGTCGCCGCGCAGCGGGAGCACGTGGTGGTGGACTACCGGATGTACAGCCTGCACGAGCTGCTCGCCGTGCTGCGGGCAGGCGGGCTGAACCCGGTGCGCACGCTGGGCGGCTACGACGGGCGGCCCTACGAGCTGTTCTCGCCGCGACTGCTGTGCGTGGCCGGGGTCGACGGCGGTGCGCCGCGGACATGATGGCCACCGGCGTGCGGCGAACGGTCCGTCAGACCACCGCCCGCCGCGCCGCGCGGGCCGCGGCGGCGGCGCCGAACCCGGTGAACAACGCCACCGACACCACATCCGTCGCCGCGTACCACTCGGGATGCCACTGCACGGCCAGGCAGAACGTCGAACCCTCGGCAGAGGCCGCCTCCACCACGCCGTCCGGCGCCACCGCCTCGACCCGCAGGCCGGGCGCGAGTCGGTCGATCGCCTGGTGGTGCAAGGAGTTGACCTCGACGCTCGACTCGCCGAGCAGCCCGCGCAGGACACCGCCCTTGGTCAGGCGCACCGGGTGCGCGGGCAGGTACTGCTCGTCCCGGGGCAGCGAGAGGTCCTCGGTGTGCCCGGTGACGTCGCGCAGGGTGCCGCCCAGCGCGACGTTGAGCTCCTGCAGGCCCCGGCAGATGCCCAGCACCGGGACGTCCGCGCGCAGCGCGGCGGGGATGACGCTCAGCGCCAGCTCGTCCCGATCGCGGTCGGCGGGCCCCTGACCAGGTTCGCCGCCGTACCACCGCGGCAGCACGTTGCTCTGGTGTCCGCCGAACACCACGCCGTCGAACCGGTCCACCACGTGCGCCAGACCGGGGGCGGGCCCGCCGATCACCACGACGTCGCAGCCCGCCACCTGCTCTATCGCCCGCACGTACACCTCGCGCACCGCCACGTGCGGCACGCCGTCGACCTGCTCCGCCGCCGCGGCGAGGGCGACCAGCGGCTTGCCGGTCACCCTGCCACCGCCAGCGCGCCCGCCAGGTCGGCGATGAGGTCGTCCACGTGCTCAAGGCCGATGGACAGCCGGATCGACCCGGGCGACACGCCCGCGGCCAGCTGGTCCTCCTCGGGCAGCTGGGCGTGCGTGGTGGACGCGGGGTGGGTGGCCATCGAACGCACGTCGCCGATGTTGGTCACGTGCGAGATCATCCGCAGCGCCTCGATGAACCGCGTGCCCGCGGTCAGCCCGCCCGCCAGCTCGAACTGCACCAGCGGACCGCCGTTGCCGCCGGTGTACCGCCGCAGCCGCGCCACTTCCCCGGCGTCGCCCAGGGCGGGGTGCCGGACCGAGACCACCGACGGTTGGTCGGCCAGGTACCGCGCCACCGCTTCGGCGTTCCCGCCGTGCGCCCGCATCCGCAGCGGGAGCGTCTCGATGCCCTGGATCAGCAGGAACGCGTTGAACGGGCTCAGGCACGGCCCGAGGTCCCGCAGCAGCGTCTCGCGGGCCTTGAGCAGGAACGGGCTCCGCCCGAGCGAGCTGTCCAGGTTGGCGCCCGCCTCGGTCCACACCACGTTGCCGTGCGCCGGGTCCGGCTCGGTGAGCAGCGGGTGCCGCTCGGCGTGCCGCGCCCAGTCGAACCGGTTGGAGTCGACTATCAGGCCGCCCAGCGCGCTGCCGTGGCCGCCGATGTACTTCGTCGCCGAGTAGACCAGGATGTGCGCGCCGAACTCCAGCGGGCGGCACACCAGCGGCAACATGGTGTTGTCCAGCACCAGTGGCACGCCGAGCTCCTCGCCGATCCCGGCCACCTCCTCGATCGGGAACAGCCGCAGCTTCGGGTTGGGCAGGGTCTCGCCGAAGTAGCACCGGGTGCGCGAGTCGGTGGCGTCGGCGAAGTTCCGCGGCTTGTCCGGGCTGACGAACCGGGTCTCGATGCCGAACCGGGCGAAGGTGTTGGCCAGCAGGTTCCACGTGCCGCCGTACAACTCGTTGGAGCTGACGATGTTGTCACCCGCCTGGCACATGTTGAGCAGCGCCAGGGTGATCGCCGCCTGCCCCGAGGAGACGGCCAGGGCGGCCGGCGCGTCGTCCACCGCGGCGATCCTGGCTTCGAGCACGTCGCACGTGGGGTTGTTCAACCGCGTGTAGGCGTGGCCGTCGACGCGCAGGTCGAAGATGTCCGCGGCCGTGGCCGCGTCGGGCAGTTCGTACGCCGCGGTCTGGAAGATGGGCGTCACCACCGGGTCGGTGATGCCCAACCGCAGCTCGGCGCCGCCGTGCACGACGCCCGACTCGACCCGCCGGTAGGCCTTCCCGGCCGACCTCGCCCGCTCAGGCGGCGACATGCGGCTGCTCCGGCTTGTAGGTCATCGACTCCACGATGGCGCTGATCGCGCTCTGCTGCCCTTCGGGTCCCTTGGTGAACAGGCCGCCCAACTGCCGGTCGACCGCCGCGTAGTTCGGGTCGGCCAGCCGCACCAGCCGCGCCTTGCCGAGGTTCCAGAACGGTGTGCGCGGGTCGAGGTGGTGCTCCAGGTGGTAGTTGTCGTTGTGGATGCCGGTGAGGAACTTCTCCCACCCGCGGCTCTTGCGGTTGCGCGTCATGTAGAGGTCCACGTTGGAGTCGCGCACCAGGGGCGTGTGCTCGGACAGTTCGATGTACCAGCCCAGGATCTGGAAGCTGGTCAAGTAGGGCACCACCCAGAACAGCAGCAGTTCGAGCGTCCAGCCCTGCGACGCGCACACCGCGACGACGGTCGTCCAGAACACCCAGAAGCCGACGCGGTCGAGCACCCGCTTGCGCTTGCCGATCGGGGTTTGCGGCGCGTCCGCGGACCGCACGCGGCCCTGCTTGAGCAGCCGGTAGCGGTTGCGCACCAGGTACTTCAGGTAGGCCCACGTCTGCGTGCCGAACAACGGCATGATGACCGTGCGCAGCACGTACGCGCGCGGTGAGGACATCTCGTAGGCCCGCTGCTCGATGAAGAACCTCAGGTCCGGGTCGCCCTCGGGGTTGCCCAGCTTCGGGTGGTGCGTGAAGACGTGGGAGATCTTGTACGCGTAGTGCTGCTGGAAGATCGGGTACGCGGTGAGCACGGTGCCGATGAACATCTGCAGCTTGCGGTTCGACGCGCCGATGCCGTGCGCGCAGTCGTGCAGGATGGTCGACAGCCCGCGCTGGCGTGCGCCGATCACCAGCACCGCCAACGGGTAGAACCAGTAGGACACGCCGAGGCACAGCCAGGCGCAGAAGGCCATCCAGACGAGGTCTTCCAGCCAGGCCAGCGCGGCGTGCCAGTTGTCGCTGCGGTTGAGCTCCTTGATGCCCCGCTCGACTTCCTTCGGGAAGCGGTACATCCGGTAACGCTTCCCGTCGAACGCCCAGGCGTACTCGTCGGACATCAGCGGCTCCTCTCCTGCGGAGTTCCGTTGTGGCGCACCGGTTTTTAGTGGTCGGTGGACCTGAAGCAGCGGCTGGGCAACGGCGGGAAGCCGTTGAACCCGACGGACGCGTACGGCGTCGTGTAGGCGCCGGTCGCGAGGATGTCGACGTGGTCGCCCGGTCGCAGGTCGACGGGCAGCGACACCGGTGTGCGCTCGTACAGGACGTCGGTGCTGTCGCACGTCGGCCCCGCGAGCACGACGGGCGCCGCCTCGTCGGCGAACCGGCCGTCGGCGCGGACCGCCACGACGGGGAACGTGATGGCCTCGTCGTCGGTCTCGATCAGGCCGTTGTACCGGCCGACGTCGAGGTAGACCCAGCGCAGGCCGTGCTCCCGCTCGGTCACCAGCACGACCTCGGACCGGATCATCCCGGCGTCGCCGGGCAGGTACCGGCCCGGCTCGACGATCAGCGCGGGTCGGGTCGCGAAGGACTCCGCGACGGCCCGCTCGATCGCGGTGAGGTAGGTCTTCAGCGGGGGTACGGTCGCCTCGTAGCGGACCGGCAGCCCGCCGCCGAGGTTGAGCAGGTCCAGTTCGATCCCCTCGGCGGCCAGCTTGGCCGCGACGCGCCCGGCGGTCGCGACACCGTTCGCCCAGCTGTCCGGCTCGCGCTGCTGCGACCCGACGTGAAACGTCGTGCCGCGCGGCCGGAGTCCGAGGGACACCGCGTCGCGCAGCAGCGCGACCGCGTCCTCCTCGGTGCAGCCGAACTTCCGGCTGATCGGCCACTGCGCGCCGGTCGTGTGGACGATGAAGCGGCAGCAGACCTCCGCGCCGGGCGCGGCCCGCGCGACCTTCTCCAGCTCCGCGGCCGAGTCGACCGAGTAGAGCCGGACGCCGCGCTCGTGCGCGTAGCGGATCGCCGACTCCTTCTTCACCGTGTTGCCGAACGAGATCGACGCGGGGTCGGCGCCCGCGGCCAGGCACGCGTCGACCTCCCCGACGCTGGCGACGTCGAAGCCGCAGCCGAGCTCCACCAAGTGCCGCAACAGGTCCGGGTCGGCGTTGGCCTTCACGGCGTAGTAGACGGCGGCATCCGGCAGACCGGCGCGCAGTTCCCGGTACCGGGTGGCGACGATGTCGAGGTCGAGGAGCAGACACGGCGTCTCGGGCCGGGTGGCGTCGAAGAAGTCGCGATGCGTCGAGTAGAGCGCAGAGTCCACCGGTCTGTCATCGATCACTGTGCAGCCTTCCACCCCAGGAAGCGACGCGCGGGTCGATCTCGACAGCCCAAGCTGCGCACACCGCCGTCGTGACTGGCCGCCATCATGCCGACGCCGTGGACGCGGTGTCAACGAATGCCGACGTCACGGCTTCGGCATGCCTGTCGACGTGGAATTCCCCTGTGGTGCAAGGATGTCGGCACGCCCGGTGCCGCGGTGCGTCAGCCGCCGGTGCCCTCCTGATCTCCAGCGTGAACGGCGTGCGCACGCGCTCCGGCGGACTTCTGAAACCCCACAGGCACGCTCTACCCCGTCCCCCACAACAAGCTCCACACACCCCAACCCCACCTCCCCAACCGTCTTCCTCTTCGCCCTGCCGGGAGGCGCAAGCCCTCGACGTCCCGCGTGCCTTTCTCGCACTCGGCCGGCAGGGCCGCCCGGCGTGCTCGTGCGGGCGGCCGTTGCGGCTGCTGGACTTCGATCGAACGCCCCCCGACGACGTGCGGGAGCGGCGCCACCCGTCCTCCTTCGCCGTACCTGGGGCAAGGACCTATCGGTGGGCCGCGCTGCGCTCGTCGGCGGCCACCATGCCCGAATCCGGCGTACTGGTGACGGGGACCGGGTCGGCGAGTTCGCCGACGAAGTGGCCGTCGACGAGGTCGCGGAACGCCATCAGGTGCCAGCGGCCTTCGTGCTGGACGAGGCGACCGGCGTAGAGCGAGGTGTCGGGGAACAGCCGGGCGGTGGAGATGTCGAAGGGACCGTGCAGGCTGGGGCCGGTGACGCTGAAAATCCCGCCGGTGCCGTAACGACGGAGGGCGTCGTCGTCGAGGTGGGCGTGCGCACACGAGAAGATCAGGGTGGGCGTGCCGTCGACGACCTCGGCCTGGATGACCTCGAGGTGGCCGAACCCGGCGCCGGGCTCGGTCAGCGGCGGCCGGATGTGCCACTGCTCCAGGTCCGTGGAGGTGCAGTGCCCGACGACACCACGGCTTCGCCAATCGCCGTGGCCGGCGCGGGCGGTGACGTACATGTGCCATTGGCCGTCCTCGCCCCGGAAGACGAACGGGTCCCGCCAGGCTTCTTCGGGCCAGGCGGACCGGCCGTGCTTCTCATACCAGCGGGAGTCGGCCTCCTGGACGGTCTGCGGCGCGTGCTTGTGCCAGATCAGCAGGTCCGCCGAGGTGGCGACGCCGACGCGCTGGACGCCGCCGCCGTCCTGCCGGCTGGTGCCGGTGTAGAACATCCACCACAGCCCGGCGTCGTCGCGTACGACGCTGCCGGTCCAGGTGGTCCAGTCGTCGAACGCCGGGGAGTCGGAGACCGTCAGGGCGTCGGGCAGGACCGTCCAGTCCCGCAGGTCGGCGGAGACGGCGTGGCCGACGCTCGGGTGGCGGTGGCGGCGGTCGGGGTCGCCGAGGCCGCGGGATGCCCGGAGGTAGAACACGTGGTGCAGCGCGCCGTCGTAGGCGTACCACGAGTCCCAGATCCAGCTGTCCGCCAGTCGCAACATTGATTACCCCTTGATTCCACTGCTGGCCACGCTGGCCACGAAACTGCGTTGGAAGATGACGAAGAGCACCATGATCGGCAGGGTGACCAGGGTGGTGTAGCCCATGATCTGGCCCCATGGCACGCCCTCGACGGTGTTGGACTGGAAGAAGTAGTCCAGGCCGACGGGGAGCGGCCGCAGGCTCTCGTCCTGTACCACCATCGTGGGCCACAGGTAGGAGTTCCAGATGGGCAGGAAGGTGAGGATGGCGCTGGTGGCGAAGGCCGGGCCGCTCAGCGGGACGACGATGCGCCGGTAGACGGTGAAGAAGCTCGCGCCGTCGATGAAGGCGGCCTCGTCGATGTCGCGGGGGATGGTCTTGAAGAACTGCACGAAAAGGAAGATGGAGAACGCGTTGGCGATGAACGGCACGATCTGCACGGCGTAGGTGTTGATCCAGCCGGTGGTGAGCTCGGGCGTCCCGCCGGCGAAGGAGGGGTAGGGCAGGTTGTTCACCCAGTACAGCAGCGGGAGCGCGACCGTCTCGAACGGCACGATGAGGGTCGCGATGAGCACCCCCATGACGACGCCCTGCCCGCGCCAGCGCATCCGGGCGATGCCGAAGGCGGCCAGGCTGTTGATCACCAGCCCGAGCCCGACGACGAGGAACGAGACGAGCAGGGAGTTGGCGTAGAAGCGGACGAGCGGGACCCGGCTGAACAGTCCTTGGTAGTTGTCGGTGCCGACGTCGCCCACCGGCAGGAACGCCCGGACGGACTCGACGTCTTCGAAGATCTGCGCCTTGCCTTTGAAGCTGGACACGATCATGAAGATCATGGGCAGCAGGAAGGCGAGCGCGAACAGCGCGCAAGCGGCGTAGAAGACGGTGCGCGCGAGGGTCCGGCGGGCCTTGATGGTGGTCATGCGTCCTTCTCCCTGGTCAGCCGGCGCTGGATGAGCGCGACGCACAGCACGAGCACGAAGAACACGAAGGAGATGGCCGAGGCGTACCCGATGCGCTGCTTGCCGTAGCCCTCGGCGAAGGCCTGGTAGACGAGCGTGGAGGTGGAGTCCAACGGCCCGCCCTTGGTCATGACGTTGATCTGGGTGAACAACCCGAGAGCGGCGATGGTGATGGTGACCAGGACGAACACGAAGGTGTGCCGCAGACCCGGCCAGGTGACGGAGGTGAAGGTGCGCCAGGGGCCCGCGCCGTCCATCTTGGCGGCCTCGTACAGCTCGGCCGGGATGGTCTGCAGCCCCGCCAACCAGATGATCATGTGGAAGCCGACGGCCTGCCAGATCGACATGACGATGATGGCGGGGAGCGCCGTGGACGGTTCGGCGAGGAAGGCGACCGGATCCCAGGACGGGTGGACCGCCTTGATCGCGTTGTTGATCAGTCCGTCCTTGTCGTAGAGGAAGGCCCACAGGATCGACACCACGACCATCGACATCACGACGGGCAGGAAGAACACCGTGCGGAAGAACACCCGTCCCCGGAATTTCCTGTTGACCAGCAGCGCCAGCAACAGGCCCAGCCCTCCCTGGAGGGGGACGACGACGAGGGCGAACACGGCGGTGTTGCGCAGCGACTTCCAGAACAGCGGGTCGCCGGCGAGCCAGAAGCTGCCGCTCTTGCCGTCGGCGGCGACGGAGTCCGACAGCACCGACATCCCCTCGTAGGGGGTTCCGCTGCCGTTCTTGGTCAGGTTGCGCAGGGCGGTGCGGACGGTGCCGTCGGCTCCGGCGAGCTCGCGGACGCGGGCCTCGTCGAGGGTGAGCTGCTTGATGCTCAGGAGCTCTTCGAAGTTGGACAGGCCGACCCAGCGGGTGGGTTGCGGCGAGGACAGCTTGGCGTCGGTGAAGCCGAGGCTGAGGGCCAGGGCTATCGGGATGATGAGGAAGATCAGCAGCAGGAACATCGCCGGGGCGGTGAACAGCCGTCCCACCCTCGCCTCGGTCTTGCGGCGGTCGGCTGGTCGGCCCGGCCATCGGCTGGGCCGACCCCGCATGTAGGTGACGGATCGCTTCGGTTCGCGGCGGGCATGCGTCAGGGACACGTGGACCTCACAGGTGGGGCGGGTCCGGGGTGGATGGCGGCACACCCCGGACCCGGGCCGATCACCGGTAGTTGTTGTTCTCGGCCAGGTTCTTGTCGATGGCGTCGACGGCGGTGTTCAGCGTGTCCTGCACGTTGGCGCCGGCGATGATGTCCTGCGCGGCCTTCTCGAAGGTCTTGGCGATGAACGGGTAGGCGGGTGTCGGCGGGCGGATCAGCGCGTACTTGCGGGCGAACTGGAGGTAGGCGCTCTCCTTGGTGCCTTCCTTGAACTTCGTGCCCAGCGCCTGCGCGCCGGCGGAGGCGGGCAGGTTGCCGAGCTGCTCGCTGAACGCCGACAGGTACTTGTCCTGCAACGCGAAGCTGATCCAGCCGTTGACCGCCTCGGGGGTCCGGCAGGTCGCGGACATCCCCCACTGCCAGGAGCCCGCGCCGATGTAGGGCTGCTTGCCCAGGTTGGGCGGCGGCAGGACGAGGGTGTCGTCGCCGTACTTCTTGATCGCGTCCCCGACGCTCCACGAGCCCGCCCACTGCATCGCGGCCTTGCCCTGCACGAAGTCCGTGCCGTCGACGGACTCCTTGGGGTTGGCCAACTCGTTCTTGAACAGGCCCTGGAACCACTCGCCCCACTTGACCGCCCGCGGGCCGTTCAAAACGCCCTCGGCGGTGGAGAAATCGGAGCGGTCGACGAGGTCGCCGCCGAAGGACTGCAGGAGCGGAGAGTAGGCGTAGGGGTACCACTCGCCGAGCCAGCCGGTGGCCAGGGAAAGGGGGTAGTCGTACTTGCCGGAAGCCTTGATCCTGGCGAGGGCCGCGTCGAACTCCTCCGAGGTCCACGGCTGGTCGACGGAGGGGATCCGGATGCCGTTGTCCTCCAGGACCGACTTGCGCGCCAGGATGCCGAGAGCGGCGTCGTAGAAGCCGACCGAGTACAGCTTGTCCTCGTAGATCCCCTTGACCCCCGGCAGCAGCGGGTCGGTCAGCTCGGCGGCCACGGTCAGCGGCTGGAGGTATTCGGCGTACGCCCAGCTCGGCGTGATCGGGGCGTCGACGTCGAGCAGACACGGCAGGCTCTTGGACGCCGCGGCCGACACGACGGCGTCGTTGTAGGAGGCCTGGGGGAACGCCTGGACGGTGATCTCGTACTTGTCCTGCGATGCGTTGTAGTCGTCGGTGACCTGCTGCACAAGCTTGAGCTCGACCTCGTTGCCGGCGTTGTGCGTCCACATGGTGACCTTGGTCTTGCCACCGGGCGTGTCCGCGGCGGAGCCGTTCGGCCCCGCGCTCGTCCCACCGCCGCACGCGGCCAGCACCAGCGCACCGGCGACGCCCAAGGCGGCCACGCGAAGGTTCCGGGCTAGTATCGACATGATGCCCTCCAAGCGAGGCAACGGCTGCGCCGTTGCATGGGTATTGCTCACCTCCGCGCGCTGGTCCTGACCCGACCGGCGCGCGGAGCGGCGACCGAGCCCCTGACGACGAGGCCGCCGTTGATGCGAACCTGGCTGACCGCCAGGTCCTCCGCCGACTCGATGCGCTCGATGAGCCGGCCCACCGCCCACGTGCCCATCTGGCGATGCGGCAGCGCCACGGTGGTCAGTCCGGGACGGAGCGCCTCCGACACCAGGACCTGGTCGTCGAATCCGACGATCGACATGTCCCGGGGCACGCGGATGCCCCGCTCGAAACAGGCCATGTAGACCCCCATGGCCATGCGGTCGGTCATGGTGGCGACCGCCGTCACCTTCGGGAATTGCTCGAGCAGCCGCAGCATGGCCGCGTAGCCGTCCGCGGCGTTGGTGCCCTCGGTCAGGACGACGCGGTGCGGGTCGTCGTCCCAACCGTGGCGCGCGGCGGCGTCCTCGAACGCCTTGGTTCGCAACGTGGTCGCGGGGTACCGCCGGCTCTCGCAGATCCACCCGACGTGGTGGTGGCCCGCACCGGCGAGCTCCTCCAGGACCTCGCTCTCGCCGCCGTACTCGTCGGGCACCACCCAGTCGATGTCGCGGTCCGGGCACACCGCGTCGACGAGAACGGTGGGCGCGGGCAGCTGCGAGGGCAGGGCCAACTCGCGGTGGAAGTAGGAAGCCACCAGGATGCCCGCGACCTGGTGCTCCTCCAGCAGGCGCAGGTTCTCGGCGATCGCTTCCGGGGTGCCGACCTCGATGAACAGCAAGTCGTAGTCGTGCTCCCGCGCGGCGAACTGGGCGGCTTCGAGCATCGTTCCGGCGTAGGGCTGAGTGGCCACGCCCAGGCTCAACAGCCCCAGCAGCGGAGCCGACTGCGTACGCAGGCTGCGGGCGGCGCGGTTACCGCGGTAGCCCAACTCCGCCGCCGCCGTCCGGACGCGCTCGGCCGTCGCCTCGGCGATCCGGCCCGCGCCCTTGCCGGACAACACCAGCGACGCAGCCGCGACCGACACCTCGGCGCGACGAGCGACGTCCTTCAGAGTGGCTGCCATGACTCCCCGTTAAACGATTGACGTTAATCGATTGACGGAGACAATATGCCCATGTGTCGATCAGGTCAACAGTCGTTACCGGTACGTGACGGGGCCAACGCCCTCCGGCCCGAACAGACGGTCCTTTGTGGACGCACGTCCGCGCGGACCGGCCCGCCACCGCCTTGGATCGGGCACTTGTGATCCGGCGGTTGACGCGCTAGAAACATCGGCACCCGAGAGCGCTCTCACCGTCCGACGGGTTGCCGGCCGCGCGTCCAAAGACCTCATCCACCCCGATGTCTCCTGCCCATGCAGCGCTGCGCACGCGGCGGAAAGGGACAACCACATGAAGAACCAGCCTCCCGGCGACGGGAGTCTCATCAGGCGTGCCCGCGTCCGCCGGGCGTTCACGTTCGGTCTCGTGCTGGCGACCGCCGTCATGACGGCGGGAACGCCCGCCACCACCGCCGCATCGCCGGCCCCCGGGATCCCCGATCTCGGGCCGAACGTCACCGTCTTCGACCCGGGCATGCCGGTCGGCGCGATCCAGGCGACCCTCGACGCGGCGCACGCCGCGCGGGTCGACGACGAGATGGGCACCGCGCGCCACGCCTACCTGTTCAAGCCCGGCACGTACGGCACCGCGGAGCAGCCGCTCCAGATCAAGGTCGGCTACTACACCGAGATCGCCGGCCTGGGCGCCTCGCCCACCGACGTCGTCATCAACGGCAAGGTCGAGGTCTACAACCGCTGCCTGGCCGCCGGCGGCACCGCCAACTGCCTCGCCCTGGTCAACTTCTGGCGCACCCTGTCCAACCTGTCGATCAACGTCACCGCAACCGGCCAGGACGGCTGCAGGTCGTCGGCGAACTTCTGGGCCGTCTCCCAGGCGGTGTCCCTGCGCCGCCTCGACATCAGCGGCGGCAACCTGTCGCTGATGGACTACTGCACCGCCGGCCCGCAGTACGCCAGCGGGGGCTTCATCGCCGACTCCAGGCTGCCGTCCGTCACGAACGGATCGCAGCAGCAGTGGCTGACCCGCGACAGCGAGGTCGCCGGCTGGTCGAACGGCGTGTGGAACCAGGTCTTCTCGGGCGTCGTCGGCGCACCGGACGACGCCGGGTTCCCGAGTCCGCCCTACACGACCCTCGACGCCACTCCCGTCAGCCGGGAGAAGCCCTACCTGTACGCCGACGCGCAGGGCAGGTACAAGATCCGCGTACCCGCCGCCCGCAAGGACACCCGCGGCATCTCATGGGCCAACGGCATGACACCCGGCCGCACGCTGCCGATCACCGACTTCTTCGTCGCGAAGCCCTCGGATTCGGCGCAGGTCATCAACAAGCAGCTCGCGCGCGGCAAGCACCTGCTGCTCACACCCGGCGTGTACGACATCGCGCGGAGCATCGAGATCAAGCGCCCGGACACGGTCGTCCTCGGCCTCGGGCACGCCACGCTCACCGCCGTCCACGGCTCGACCCCGCTCACCGTCGCCGACGTCCCCGGCGTCGTCGTCGCCGGCGTGACCATCGACGCGGGCCCCGAGAAGTCGCCGGTCCTGCTGAGAGTGGGCGGGAAGCACGGGCCGCGCCGGAGCTCGGCGGACAACCCGACGACCCTGTCCGATGTGTACTTCCGCGTGGGCGGACCGCACGCCGGCAGCACCGACATCGCGCTTGAGGTCAACAGCGACAACGTGCTCATCGACCACACGTGGGTGTGGCGCGCCGACCACGGTGTCGAGGGCTTCACCAACACCGAGCGCTGGAACACCAACATCGGCCGCAACGGCGTCGTCGTCAACGGCGACCACGTGACCGCGACCGGCCTGTTCGTCGAGCACTTCCAGCAGTACAACACCGTCTGGAACGGCGACCACGGCACCACGATCCTGTACCAGAACGAGCTGCCGTACGACCCGCCGACCCAGGCCGACTGGATGAACGGCGACGTGGAGGGCTGGGCCGGCTACAAGGTCGGCGACCACGTGAAGAGCCACAGCCTCCACGGCGGCGGGGTCTACGTCTTCAACCAGAACAATCCGCAGATCCACACCGAGAACGGCTTCGAGGTTCCCCAGACCCCCGGCGTCAAGCTGCACCACATCATGACCGTCAACCTCAACGCAGGCACGATCGACCACGTCGTCAACGGCGTTGGCGACGCGGCCGACATGACCAAGGGCGGTGTGCCGGTGTACATCGCGCACTATCCAGCCCCGTAGGGTGCCCCGGTGGGCCGGAGTCTCCGCGCCCCGGCCCACCGGCACTGCGCCGTGACGCTCCCGACGACGGGAGGGCTCACCCTTCGCGGACTCGGATGTCGCGACCTCCCAGCCCGAGGACCAGCCAAGGCAACGCCCTCCCGACGGCGGAGCCTGGTTACTGGGTGATCACTCATCTCAGTAGCCCGGAGGACAGCCCACGATGCCCAAGCGGTACCCAACCGGGTTTCGCCGCAAGGTGCTCGACTTGGTCGCCGGTCACCGGCCCACGACCTGGTCAGAGCGGCGGCATCGGCCTCCCCAACCCGGCAACGTGCCTCCACGAGGCCGACCGCGCCCTGCGCGGTTGCCCATGACCGACGCGCCCAGCGCCGTTGAGTGGTCCGAAGGGGTGTAGCCTTGTCGTTATCGGGTCGACTCGGTCGAGTTCGCCCCGAACATCCCGCGTCGCGAGACGGCTCCGACATCGTTCGCGTTGAGCCCCGAGGGCGTGGAGAAGGACGGAAACCCATGTCACCGCAGTATGTTTCACGGTACGAAGCACGAGTCGATCTCGTGCGGACCACGTTGCAGGAGTTGTCCGATCTGGACGCCAAGACCGCGCAGGACGTCGCGGTGCGCGTGGTGCACGTGTTGGACCACCTGCCGGAGAGCATCCGGTGACCGTGGACGGGTTGTTCAGCCACCCCGAGGTCCCGCGGCCGGCTCCGCCGGTCCCGCCGGCCGACGAGCACCGGTCTGCCGGTCGGTCGCCAGCGACGGGTGCGCGTGCCGAGGGGGCGGCCGGCCGGGCTGCTCCGACCGGTGCGGGTGATCGGGAGACGGTTGGCGCGGGGCGAGCCGCCGGCTAGCGTCGGATGGCCCGGCGTCGAATCGCTCCCACCGCGGCCGTTCCCACGAAGAGGATGACGCCGATGATCCCCAGCCACATCAGTCCTTCGAGAGCGAAGCCGACGATCGAGAGGATGAGCCACAGCACCAGCAGGATGATCACGAGTACCAGCATGTCCGCCTCCTGAACCCGACACCCGAGCGGGATT
The DNA here is from genome assembly GCF_031180885.1 of Saccharothrix sp. Lineage (GTDB taxonomy): Bacteria > Actinomycetota > Actinomycetes > Mycobacteriales > Pseudonocardiaceae > Actinosynnema. The sequence goes on along the minus strand of NZ_JAPSLK010000049.1, from coordinate 3,112 downwards.
GTCCCCAAGGCCCTCCGCCGGTCGCGACGCCCTGGTCGGCTGCGGACGTGCCACCGTGGCCGAGCTGTTGTCGCCGACCTGCCCAACGGCCGGTCGACCTACCTGGAAGTGCCCGTCCACCGAGCCTGTCAAACCCGGATGGTGCCGCGCAGAGGAGACACGGTGGTCAGCGTGCGCGGAAACGCGCCCGCGTGGGGCGTGGCGGTGGCGTTCAGGGTGGTTGTCCTCACCGGCCGAGCGTCTTCGGGGTACGGGCAGGGCGGAGGGTGTGAGATCGTCCGGTCGGGCGTGGGCGGGCGTCAGGCACGAGATCGCGCGGGCTTGGCCGGTTTGCCCAGCCTCAACCCGAGCGCGATCATGCCGACGCCGAACACGAGGTGCAGCCAGTTGTCGGCCTCGTTGACGGGCAGGGCGTTCGCGACGCTGTCCTCGTCGATCCACAACCCGTACACCCACAGCAGCAGGTAGATCACGCCGCCGGTGACCAGGAACAGGGTCGCGCTGCGCACCGTCCTGCCCAGGAGCACACCGGTGACACCGAAAGCGAGGTGGACGAGGTTGTGCAGGATCGACACCTCGAACACGCCCAGGAGGAGGGCGTGCGAGTGCATGCCGGCGAACCGCAGCTCGCCGTAGTCGGTCACCACCCACGGGACGAAACCCGCTGCGCCGACCACCAGGAACACCGCGCTCACGGCGAGGGTCGCCACGCGCACCGGGGAAGGTGCGGTCATCCGCGCTCGCGTCATCCCGACTCCCGTCAAGAAGAGCACTGCCGAGGGTGGGCTACCCGCCCGCGCGAACGGGAAACCGGGCGTGACCTCCCCTGACGACCGCCATGCCGGCGATGGGCGAAAGGCGTCGGAACGGCGTCAACCGGGGATCCGGGATGGAGCGTCGTGCTCATCGGGCCAGACCACCGTGCGGTCGCCCGAACACCCCGCGTCGTGAGACGGCTCCGACATCGTTCGCGTTGAGCCGCGAGGACGCGGAGAAGGACGGAAACCCTGACAGTGCAATATCTTTCACGTTACCAAGCACGGGTCGACCTCGTGCGGAGGACGCTTCAGGAACTGTCCGACCTGGACGGCAAGGCGGCGCGGCAGGTCGCGGTGCGCGTTGTGCACGTGTTGGACCACCTGCCGGAAACCATCCGGTGAAGCACGCCCGCGACAGCTTGTTCAGCCACCCCGACGTCCATCGACCGGCGCGGACCACCTCGCCGCGCGGCGACGACCAGCCGCTGTTCCAGGAGCCGCTCCCGACACCGCGGCGCCGGCCCGCGGGCCGGCGGGATGGTCAGGTGTAGTTCGGTGGGCGGTGGCCTTCGTGGGCGGTGCGGTCGAGGTCGGCCGCGCGCAGGCGGAACACCTGGAGGTCCAGGTCGAAGTACTTGCGGGTCTCGCCCACCCAGTGCATGCCGTTGCGGCGCACCGCGGCGGCGGTGCGGGTGTTGTCGGGGCGCACGACGGTGAAGACCTCGTCCAGACCGTGGGCGAACGCCCAGGAGGCGAGTGCGAACGTGCACTCGCCCGCGTAGTCCTGTCCCCACTCGTCCGGGTGCAGTTGCCAGCCGATCTCCCAGTCCTCGTTGCCCGGTGGCAGGGGCAGCAGGACGGCGCCGCCGATCACCTCGTGGTCGGCGGCGCGCTCCACCGCCCAGCGACCGCCGGGCTCGGCGAAGCGGGCGTCCTCGGCGATCCACTGCTGGAGCAGCAGGCGCATGGCGGGCAGGTCCGGGACGCGGTCCATGGCGGGGCTCAGCCACCTCGCGACGTCGGCGTGGCCGTAGATGCCCAGCGCCGCCTCGGCATCGTCGGTGCGCCAGGCGCGCAGCACCAACCGGTCGGTTCTCATCGGGTGTCCACGCGCAGCGCGGCCAGGCGGTGGGGGCGGGGCCAGCGGATCTGCCAGGCCCAGCCGAGTTTTTCGAACGCCCAGATGACGCGGGCGGACACGTCGAGTTGGGCGCGGTCGACGCCGTGGCGGGCGCAGGTGGGGTCGGCGTGGTGGGAGTTGTGCCAGGACTCGCCCATGGACAGGATCGCCAGCGGCCAGAAGTTGGCGGAGCGGTCGCGGGCGGTGAACGGGCGGTCGCCGATCATGTGGCAGATCGAGTTGACCGACCAGGTGACGTGGTGTTGGAAGGAGATGCGGGCCAGGCCGGCCCAGAGGAAGGCTGTGAGCGCGCCCCACCACGACTGCGTGATGACACCGCCCAGCACGGTCGGGAGGGCCACGCTCAGCGCGACCCACAACGGGAACAGGCGGTCGACCAGGCGGATGTCCTTGTCGGCCAGCAGGTCGGGCGCGAACCGGTCGACGTTGGTGGTGTCGCGGCCGAACAGCCACCCCATGTGCGCGTGCCAGAACCCGCGTGCCAGCGCGATCGGTGAGGTGCCGAACAGCCACGGCGAGTGGGGGTCGCCCTCGCGGTCGGAGAAGGCGTGGTGGCGGCGGTGGTCGGCCACCCAGCCGATCACCGGGCCCTGCGCCGCCAGGCCGCCGGCGACGGCCAGGGCCACCCGCAGCGCGCGCTTGGCCTTGAACGCGCCGTGGGTGAAGTACCGGTGGTAGCCGATCGTCACCCCCAGGGTGGACACGGTGTAGAACACCGCCGCGAGCGTGAGGTCCACCCAGCTCAGCCCCCATCCCCAGGTCAGCGGGACGGCGGCGATGAGCGCGGCGAACGGGATCACCAGAAACGCCCGGATGACGAACATCTCGGTGCGGGTACGGGGTTCGGCCAACAACGGTTTCGGTGCGGCGAGTGTGGATGAACTCATGAAAGGCACTACCTGACTGGGAGAGCGACCCGGTGGCGAGCGGTGCTCGGTCGGACCGGGGTCGGCGCGAAGCACGTCCGGACCTCGGGCGGGCCGGACGGCCGGAAAAGGCGGGGAAGCGGCGTGCCGACCGGTCTGGCAGCGGCTTCCGCGGTTGCCCCCAACGGTACACGGCTCGCCGACCGGGCACCGGTTACCGCGCGCCGCGGTCGGCGAGGTGGGGGTACGGTGGGCGCATCGAGCGACCGGCGCGTGACGGGGCGGGGCCGGCCGGCGTGGGCGGGAGGCTCCGGTCCGGCGCGGCCGCGCTGCTGGTCGTCCTGGCG
>NZ_JAPSLK010000048.1 GCF_031180885.1 Saccharothrix sp. | reverse complement strand
TAGCGGGGGTCGTGGGGGACGCGGTGGGGCAGGTCGCCCATGTCCGGGTCGCCGCGGTGGTGGGAGATGCCGGACGGGGTGGTCTCGCCGTGCCGGGCGTGCGCCTCGTCGATGTCGGGACGGTCGGGGTCGTGCTGGTTGGGGCTGCCGTCCGGGGTGTTCGGGTTGTCGGGATTGTCCGGGTTGCCGCGGTCGGGGTTGCCGCGGTCGGGGTTGCCGCGGTCCGGGGTGTTGCTGTCCGGGGTGTTGCTGTCCGGATTGGGCTTGTGTGGGTCGGCGTGGGTGGGCGACGGGTCGGTGTCCCGGTGCGGGGGCGTCCACGGCCTGGCGTCGTGGGGCGCGTTGGGACGGTTCGGTGCGTGCGGCGCGTCTGGGCGGCTCGGCGAGTTGGGCGCGTCAGGGCGGCCCGGGGTGTGCGGGGCGTCCGGGCGGCCTGGGGTGTTGGGGCCGGCGTGGGGTGGCCCGTTGTGGACCGGGCCGGGGCGGTTGTGGGGTGCGCCGGGGGTGTTGGGGCCGTGGTGGGGCGCGCCGGGGGTGTTGTTGGGGGCGTTGTGGCTCGGGCCTGGCGTGGGGCCGTGGTGGGTTGGGCCTGCGGGGCCGGGGTTCGGGCGGCCGGGGGTGTGGTTCGCCGGGCCGGGGTGGTTCGGGCCGTGGGGTGTTGGGCCTGCGTGTGCTGGGCCTGCGTGTGCTGGGCCTGCGTGTGCTGGGCCTGCGTGGCTGGGGCTCGTGTGGGTGGGGCCGGCGTGGCTCGGGGCGGGGTGAGGGTGGCTTGGGCCGGCATGGCTGGGGGTGGTGTGGTTGGGCGTGGCCGAGGGGCGGGGAGGTTCTGGGGTCCGGGCGTGGGGGACGCTGGAGCCCAGGTCGCCGCGACTGCCGGGAGTGCCCGTCCACCCGCCGCCACCAGGGCGCGGGCCGGCGCCGCCGCCGGGTGCGCCACCACTGGGCGAGCCACCGGGAGTGCCGCCGCCGGGCATACCGCCGGCCGGAGCGCCGGTCGGTGCCCCACCAGTCGGGTTGGGAGTGTGCGGACCAGGGTTGGCGGGCGAGTACGGCTGGTCGGGACGTGCGGGTGCCTGAGGAGTGGCCGACGCGGCCGAAGTCTGGTCGTAGCGGGTCGGCGCAGGACCGCTCGGCGAGTTGCCACCGCCGCCCGGGCCGCCGCCACCAGGGGTGCCCCCGCCGCTGTACCCACCAGGCGCAGACTGCCCACCCGGACCACCGCTGTGCCCACCAGGCGCAGGCTGGCCGCCGGGGCCACCACGGTGTTCACCAATCGGAGAGTTGCCGCCGGGGCCACCACGGTGCTCACCGATCGGAGAGTTGCCACCCGGGCCACCGCGGTGCTCACCGACCGGAGAGTTGCCGGCCGGGCCGCCGCGGTGCTCACCGACGGGAGTGTTGCCGCCGGGACCACCGCGGTTCTCGCCTACAGGGCCGCCGGGGCGCGGGTTGCCCTGGCCGGGCATCGGAGTCCCGCTGTCCGGGTTGGAGTCCGGGTTGCGGCCCGGACGCGGAGAGCTGGGAGGTAGGTCCGCCGGGTCGCCGGAACGCGGGCGATCCACCGTGGGTGCGGAGGCGCTGGACGTGCCGGTGGTGTCGTTCGGCCTGGACGAGCCGGGAGAGTTCGAGCCCGGAGTGTTCGAACCCGGGGAGTCCGAGCCGGGAGAGTTCGAGCCGGGGGTATCGGAGTTGCCGTCGCCCGAACCGTTGCCGTCACCGTCGCCGGAGCCGTTGCCGTCACCAGAGCCAGAGCCGTTGCCGGTGGAGCCGTTCGGGGTGTCCACATTGGACTTCCCCGTCTGGAGGAAGCCGCCCTTCTTGATGTTCTTCGGGTCCAGCACGTCCAACCCGGTCGCCTTGCCGGCGATCTTGCCCAGGACCTTCATCACCTTCTCGAACACCTCGACCAGACGCTTCAGCATCGGCGAGACCTTCTTGATGGTGTCCAACAAATCCTGGATGATCTTCGCGATCTTCGCGGCCCACTTCGAAATCGCCGTCACCGCCTGCGCGACGATCACCGGCGTCCCGAAACCCAGCGAGAACACCGCCTCCAACACCCAGGCGATGAGCTTCCCCACCAGATCCGCGATCAGGTCGCGCACCATCTCGCGCACGAACCCGACCACCATGCCCATCATCCCGACAACCGTGCCGACCGTCCCCGCCGCCGACGCCGCACCGGTCAGGGCGTCACCGTGCGCCGAAGCGTTGGTCAGGTACCGCGAAGCCGCCGCACCACCCCAACCCGCCGTACCCTTGGCCACCGCCGCCTTGTAGTCCTCGGCGATCGACCCCAGTTCCTCGGAAACCTTCCCCCAGGTCGCCGCGTACGACTCGATCACGGGCGGATTCCCCGCCAGCCAGTCCAGCATGTCCTTCAACGGCTGGACGTGCTCCATCAAGAACGACGCCGCCGACGACATCAACGTCCCGAACGGGTCGATCGCCATCGCCGCGGCATCCGCGGCCAGGCCGACCATCCCCAGACCGGCCTCGATCCAGTTGCCGTCCTTGATCCCGTTGAACGTGTCCATCGCCGACTCCGCGATGGAAATGCCCGTGGCCCACCCGTTGTCACCGGTACCGGCGTTGAACACCCCACCCGCCGCCGCGTCCGGCTGGACCACCAGATCGTTCGTCCCCGTCACCGTGCCACTCCCCCACAGCGGCCCGCCACGGCCACCCTCCGACAACAACCAGGCGTCTTCCACGCTCAGACGCAAAATGTCACGATCGGTTCCCCTCCGCGTAACCCAAGCGGCGTAATGATCGTCACAAACCCAGCCTAACGCCCTGGGCCGAGCACCTCATCCTGCCTGGTCCAACAAGGTCAAGTAGGCGTCCAACTGCGCCGCACCGGCCAGCAGGTTGCGGCTGCGCCTGGTCAGGCGGTCCTGCCAGGACGCCACGAACGTGCTCAACGCGGCCGGCCCGCCCGCCTCGCGCAAGGCCTCCAGGAACTGCGCCACCTGGTGCAGCCGGTACCCACCACGGCGCAACTGCCGGGCGATCTCGGCGTCACGCACGCAGTCCGACGAATAAAGACGGTAGCCGGTAGACCTGTCCCGCTCGGGGTGCAGGATGCCCGCCGCCTCCCACGTCCGCAGGGTCGCCGGGTGCACGTCGAGCCGTCGCGCGAGTTCCCCCACGGTCAGCGGGCGGGCCGGGACCGGAGGGGACTCGGACAGGCTGCCCAAGGCCGTGGCGACCTCGGTTCGGGTGGCGCGTTCGTCCATCAACGCGACATGCGCGGCGTCGATGAGCCGGTACGCGGACTCGACGTCACCCCGGTTCGTCGCCCGCATGATCTCCAGCGCCTGCTGGTGCCCGTGACCGCCGCGCAACGCCAGAAAAGCCCGCAAAGCCTGGGCTTGCACGGCCGTGTAGCGGCGGTAACCGGTCTCGGAACGCTCGGCCGGCGGCAGCGCACCCGCGTCCTCGTAGTTGCGGACGGCCTGGGCGGACAGGCCGTGCTCCCGGGCCAGGTCGACGGGCCGCAGCGTGCACCTCCGTTTGAAGGTTTTCAGCCGAACTACCAGCTAAAACGAGCAGAAGTTTCACTCGATCCTTCAACGATAGCGTGGACCCCAACACCTTTCGAAAGGGGTCCCCGTGTCCACTGCCGCACCACTGCGCTCGATCAGCCGCCAACTCGACGACCTGCTGGCCGCGCGAACGGTGCCGCCCGCGGTGCTGGCGCTCGGCGAGCCGACCCACGGCATCGAGGCGTTCCCGTTGCTGCGCAACGAACTCCTCGCCCACCTGGTCGACCGCGGCTTTCGCTCCATCGCCCTGGAGATCGACTTCTTCGCCGCCTCCCTCGTCGACGACCACGTCAACGGCGGCACGACCGACATCGACACCGTCCTCGACACCGGGTTCAGCCACCGCTTCGGCCACGTCCCCGGCAACCGGCAACTCGTCGAATGGCTCCGCGCCCACAACGCCGACCGCCCGCCGCACGACCGCGTCCACTTCTACGGCTTCGACGCACCCCTGGAGACCGCCGCCGCACCCAGCCCCCGCCACGCCCTGTCCGCGGTCCTCGACCACCTGCCACCGGCCCTGCACCCCGCCCAGGACCTCGACGCACTGCTCGGCGACGACGCCGACTGGACGAACCCGGAGGCCATGTACGACCCGACCAAGTCCATCGGCGCCGAAGACCGCGTAGCCGCCCTGCGGATCGTCGCCGACGACCTCGCCAGTGCCCTGCGCCGCGCGGCCCCCACCCTTCGCCCCGCCGACGCCGAGAGCCACGACCTCGCCGTCGCCCACGCCCGCACCGCCCAGGGTCTGCTGCGCTACCACGCCGCCATGGCCAGTCCGTCGCCCGACCGGATCGCCACCCTGTTGTCCGTGCGCGCCGAGATGATGGCCGACAACCTGCTCACCATCGTCGACCGCGAGCAGCACCGCGGACCGACCCTGGTGTTCGCCCACAACGTCCACCTGCTCCGCACCACGTCCACCATGGAGTTCGGCCCGCACGCCGCGACCTGGTCCAGCGCCGGCGCGCTGGTCGCGCTCACCCTCGGCGAGCGCTACGCGGTCGTGGTCACCGACGCCAACCCGCGCAGCGAACCGGGCACCCTCCAGCACGCCCTGGCCGAAGCGACCACCCGCCGGACCCTGTTCCCCACCGCGGAACTGCGCGAAGCGCTGCCCGCCGAGACCCGCAAGGGCGAGCCGATCGTGCCCGGCCACCTCCCGCTCGACCCGGCCGACCTGGCCGGCGCCGACGCGGTCGTCTTCGTCGCCGACACCGACGGGACCCGGCACCAGTACTGGTGAGACGGGCTACCCTGACCCGACCGCGACCGCCCGGGGGCGATGGACGGGGTCGGACCGGATTCCGCTCGAAAGCGCGCTGGTGCGCGTCTGGCGGGACGACACGCCGGTCGGCGCCGGTTTCCTCGCCGGACCCCGCCACGTCCTGACCGCCGCCCACGTCGTCGCCACCGCCCTGGACGTGCCCGACACCGGCCCCCGGCCGGACGGTCCGGTCCAGGTCGACTTCCCGCTGCTGACCCCCGGACGGCGGCAGCCCGCCCGGATCGCCGCCTGGGTGCCCGTCGGCGACGACATGGGCGGGGACATCGCCGGTCTGGAGCTGCCCGACCCGCCGCCCGAGGGCGCGGCGCCGCTCGAGCTCACCCGGTCCGGCGGGCTCACCCCGGACCATCTGGTCATGGTCGGGTTCCCGCGCCGGCTGGAGATCGGGAGCTGGGTCTACGGCCGGCGCGCCGGGCCGGTGGCGACCGGCTGGGTGGAGATCCACCGCGAACCCGGCCGGGAGGCGAAGCTGGAAGCCGGGTTCTCCGGCACCGCCGTGTGGGGGCCCGACCTGGCCGCCGCGGTCGGCATGGTGGTCCGCCGGGTCTCCGGCGCGCCGCCCAAGCTCGGGTACATGATCACCGTGGACACCCTGCTGTCCGCGTGGCCGGCCCTGGCCGACGTGATCGAGCGGGAACCGCCGTTCCGCGCGCTGCGGCCGTTCGACGAGCGGGACGCCGACCTGTTCTTCGGGCGCGACGAGCCGGCCGAGCGGCTGGCCAAGCGCGTCCGGACCGCGCCCGTGGTGTGCGTGGTGGGGCCGTCGGGGGTGGGCAAGTCGTCGTTGCGGTCCTGCCCGGCCGCCCGGCGTTCACCCTGGCCGAGGTGGCGGACTCGGAGAACCGGGTCGTCGCCTGGGACCTGTCGACCGGGCGGCGGCGCGCGGAGTGGTCGCCCGAGCACGGCCGCCAACTCCGCCCGGGTCGTGGTGCCGAGTTTCGCGCTCGCCCGGTACAGGTGGCCCTCGATCGTGAGAACGCGTACGGCGCGGAACAACGCTTCACCAGCCGTGAACACACCACCCGCCCCCAGTTGGTCGTGACCTACACCCCTCGCACCTGACCCGGGTTGAGTTTGCGCCGAAGCCGATCTAGGTTGCGGTACCGGGAAGTTCCCGTGAAAGCCGCAGGGGGTCGTGGATGAGCAGGGGTGTGCTGGTCACCGGAGGCAGTCGGGGCATCGGAGCGGCCATCGCCTCGGCGTTCAAGGACCTCGGGGACAACGTCGTCGGGCTGTCCTCGGCGGACGTCGACCTGGCCGATCCGCCGTCGGTCGAACGGGCCGTGGACACCGCGGTCGGCACGCTCGGCTCGATCGACGTCCTGGTCAACAACGCCGGCCTGGTCGAGTGGGGCACCCTGGCGAACCTGTCCTACGCGGAGTGGCAGTCGCTGTGGCGGCGGACGTTCGAGGTCAACGTCTTCGGCGCGGCCAACATGTCCTACTGCGTCGCCAAGCACATGATCGACCGCGGCATCCACGGCCGCATCGTCAACGTCGGCTCGCGCGGCGCGTTCCGCGGCGAACCCGAGATGCCCGCCTACGGCGCGAGCAAGGCCGCCCTGCACTCCATGAGCCAGTCCCTGGCCGTAGCCCTGGCCCCGCACGGCATCGCGGTGACTGCCGTGGCGCCCGGCTTCGTCGGCACCGACCGCGTGGCCCACATGGTCGACGACGCGGTCCGCGAGCAGAGCCCGTTCAACCGGGTCGCCAAACCCGAAGAGATCGCCGCCGCGGTCGTCTACCTCGCCTCCCCCGAAGCCGAATGGGCCTCGGGCACCATCCTCGACCTCAACGGCGCGTCCTACCTGCGCACCTGACCATCCACAAAGGACAGGTGCGAGCGGCCACTGGCTGGAAGACCGGATCGGCAGTGCTCTGCGCGGCGGTCGAGCGGGTGTGCGCACGGCGGGATCCGGCGTTCCGGCAGGTGAACCTGGAGATCCTCGGGAACACCGCTGCACGCCCACGTGTGGCCGCGGTTCGCGTGGGAGCCGGCCGACGCCGTGGGCAAGCCGGTGTGGCCGTACCCGGCGGAGAGCTGGCGTGACGAGCGGTTCGCGCTGGGCGCCGCCTTGTCCAGGGTGGCGGGCAGGCTCGCGCAGAACGGCTCGGAGTGGCGGGTGACCGAGGCGACGCTGTCGTTCTCGACGCCCACTACCAGGGTCGGCACCTGGATCGTCGACCACGTCTCGGTGGTGTTCCACGGGGTCAGGGGATGTCGGCCTAGAGGGTCGGCCGGTCCTTCGCCGCCTCCAGCGAACCGCCGCCGCCCATCGAGTGACCCATCACGCCCACACCCGCGTGCGCCCTGGGACGCACGCGGGTCGGTCGTCACCGGGCGTAGTGGACGTCCGGCCAGGGCGGGGTCGCCATGCCGCTCCCGATGTGGAAGCTCGGGTGCGGCGGCTGGTTGTACGCGGTGTTCTGCCAGGCGATCGCGACCCGGTACATCGGGTCGTGCATCAACGTCGGGATGCGCCGGTCGGTCTGGTTCGGGGTCGAGTAGATGCGCAGGGCGCGGTTGTCGGTGGTGGGCCAGATGACCTCTTCGCGCCAGTCACCGAGGATGTCACCGGACAGCGACGGGTTGGACTTGGTGCCGTTGTTCGAGTGCACGCCCGAGCCGGTGAGCAACCGGGTGTCCCCGCTGGTCCCGTACTTGTCGACGTGCGTCCCGTCGAGCAGCTCGCGGGTCGGGTCGCCGTCCCACCAGAGCAGGAAGTTCGCCGACGACGGCTTGCGGCCCACGGCCTGCCCGCGGGTGTTGCGCAACTGGGTGTCCGCGCTGGACCACGACTCCGCGCCCGGACTGCCCGCGTGCACGTCCGCGGACACCCCTCGACCGTTGTCGCCCGCGGGAGCGGTCTGCCACAGGACCTGGCCGGTGCGGGCGTCGGCGAACCACGACCCCGGCTGGTTGGAGCTCTCCGAGACCTTGTAGTACTCCAGGCCCGGCCGCGACGGGTCGAGGTCGCCCAGGTGGGCGGCGTCCCCGTGCCCGAACCGGGTGTTCCACAGCCCGCGCCCGGTGTCGTCGATGGTCGCCGCGCCGTAGACGATCTCGTCACGGCCGTCCGCGTCCACGTCGCCGATGGTCAGCGAGTGGTTGCCCTGCCCCGCGTACGTGCCGTTGCCGGCGGCGTTGGAGTCGAACGTCCACCGCTTGACCAGCCGCCCGTCCCGGAAGTCCCAGGCCGCGATGACCGCCCGCGTGTAGTAGCCGCGCGCCATGATCAGGCTGGGGCGGGCCCCGTCGAGGTAGGCGGTGCCGGCGAGGAACCGGTCGACCCGGTTGCCGTAGCTGTCACCCCACGAGGCGACGTTGCCCCGTGGCGGGTCGTAGTCCACTGTGGACATAGCCGCGCCCGTCAGGCCGTCGAACATGGTCAGGAACTCCGGGCCGGACAGGATGTAGCCGTCGGCGTTGCGGTAGTCCGCATTGGCGTTGCCGATGACGGTGCCGCGGCCGTCACGCGTGCCGTCGGCGGTCTTCATCGCGATCTCGGCCCGGCCGTCGCCGTCGTAGTCGTAGACCTGGAACTGGGTGTAGTGCGCCCCGGACCGGATGTTGCGGCCCAGGTCGATGCGCCACAGGCGGGTGCCGTCGAGGCGGTAGGCGTCCATGTAGGTGTTGCCGGTGACGCCTGCCTGCGAGTTGTCCTTGGCGTTGTCGGGGTACCACTTCAGGAAGATCTCGTACTGCCCGTCGCCGTCCGCGTCCCCGACACTGGCGTCGTTCGCGCTGTAGGCACTGGCCGGCGGCTGGATCGGCACGTCGAGGTACCCCGCGCCGAACGACAGCGACCCCCGCGAGTCCGGCTGCTCAACCCCGTTGACCACCGCCCGCACCGTGTAGGTGGCGCCCGCCGGGCCGCTCGCGTCCAGGTAGTTGGTGGCGGCCGTGATCGGGGAGGAGTTGACCTTCGTCCCGCTCCGATAGACGTTGAAGCCCACCCCTGGCGAGTCGCCGGCCAGCAATCGCCAGCCGACCAGGTTTCCGGTGCCGGACCGGACGCTCACCACGCCGCGGTCGAGCCGTTCCACCTGCTTGCGCCCTGTCGGATCGCCCGGGGTAGGACCACCCGTGGTGGTCGTGGTCGTGGTGGTCGTAGGTGTTACCCCGCCCGTGCACACCGTGCCGTTCAGCGTGAACGACTCCGGAGTACCGACTTCCGTCCCGGTGGTCGTGCCGTTGAAGCCGAAGGACGCCGTCCCGCCGGTCGGGATCGCCCGGTTCCAGTCCACATTGGACGCGGTCACCCCCGCACCCGACGCGACGAAGGTCGCGTTCCACCCCTGGCTGAACCGCTCGGGGCCGGGGAAGGCCCAGGCCAACCGCCACCCGTCCACCGGGTCGCCGAGGTTGGTGATCGTGACGTTGGCGGAGAACCCGCCCTGCCACTTGTTCTGCACGACGTAGTCGACCGAGCAGCCGGGCGCGGCCGCGGCCACCCCGACCACGACCAGACCACCCGTCGCCGCGCTGATCGCCGTAGCGGCGGCGATCGCCCGCATTCGGATCATCGAGAGCACCGTTGCTCCTTAGCCGTCCGACTTCTGGGAGCGCTCCCAGAACTGCACCGGGACATGCCCGGGTGCCGACCATGACAGCACCGCCCACCAGGAGCGGTCAAGGGTTGAATCGATTCATCGAGGTCAGCCAGGCAAGCGCTTTCCGCGACCCGCCGCACACTGATCTCGACGGGGGCCGGCGGGTTCGGCGCGAGCAGGGTGGGGCGGCGGGGTCAGCGCGAGCGGCGGCGGGGCGGCAGCGGCGGCAGCGGCGGCGGCAGCGGCAGCGGCGGCGGCAGCGGCAGCGGCAGCGGCGGGGGCAGCAGCGGCGGCAGCGGCGGCGGTGGCGGCGGGGGCGGCGGCGGGGGCAGCGGCGGCGGCAGCGGCGGGGTCAGCGGGAGCGGCGGCGGCGGGGACGGCGGCTGGAGTCGCGGACGACCAACTCCGGCGTGAAGAGGACGTGGCGGTGTTCGTGGGACTCCGGTTCCATGGTCTCCGCGATCACCAGTTCCGCCGCCGTCCGCCCGATCTGCTGGCGCGGCTGCCGCACCGACGTCAACGGAACCGCCGCAGCCGCCGCGAAATCGATGTCGTCGTACCCCACGATCGCGATGTCCTCCGGCACCCGCACACCCCCGCGCACGAACACCTGCAACACCCCCAGCGCCAGCAGGTCGTTGGCGCAGAAGACGGCGTCCGGCCGCTCCGCCCGGGCCAGCAGCTGCTCCGCCGCCCGCTGCCCGCAAGCCACGTTGAGCCCGGGCACCTTCAACTCCTCCAGCACCCCCGCCGGACGACCGGCCTTGCGCACCGCGTCCAACGCCCCCCGGTGCCGTTGCCGGGGCTGGTGGATGTGCGACGGCCCGTTGACCATCACGATCCGCTCGTACCCCTCGGCCAACAGGTGGGTCACCGCCAACTCCCCACCCGCGCGGTCGTCGACCGCGACCGAGCACAGGTCGGGCTCGTCGGTCGGGTGGTCCAGCAGCACCACGGAAAGGCCGCGTTCGCGCAGCCGCCCCACCACCCCGGGGTCCACGGGAGTGATGAGCACGCCGTGGACGCGTTGTTCGGCCAGCAGCTCCACGTGCCGGGCCTCGCGTTGGGCCGACTCGTCGGTGTTGCACAGGATCACCGCGTGCCCGGCCTCGCTGGCGGTGTCCTCCACACCCCGGGCCACGTCGGTGAAGAACGGGTTCGCCACGTCCAGCACCACCAGGCCGATGGCGCGCGGCGTGCCCGAGCGCAGTTGTCGGGCGGCGTCGTTGCGGACGAAGCCGAGTTCCCGGATGGCGCTGAGCACGCGGTCCCGGGTGGCCGGAGTGACGACCTCGGGGCGGTTGAGCACGTTGGAGACCGTCCCCACCGAGACCTTCGCCCGCGTCGCCACGTCCTTGATGCTGACCGGCGATGCCACCGCGCCTCCAACCTGAATCGTGCCAAGGCCACCCACTCTACCTGCCGGTACCGCTCCCACAGCGTGATTGACCACCACCGCGCCACCTGTCACCCTGAAGGCCTTAAAACGTTTCACGACCCGGAGCGTGCCCGTGGCCAGAATCGCCGCAGTCGACCTGGGAGCATCGAGCGGACGAGTCGTCGTGGGCGACGTCGACCCCGACCACCTGCACCTCACCGAGGTGCACCGCTTCCCCAACACGCCGGTCCGGCTCGGTCCGACCCTCCACTGGGACGTGCTCGCGCTCCACCGGGGCGTCCTCGACGGCTTGGCCAAGGCCGGAGAACCGTTGCGCAGCGTGGGGATCGACTCGTGGGCCGTCGACTTCGGACTCCTCGACCGCACCGGCGCCCTCCTGGGCAACCCCGTCCACTACCGCGACGCCCGCACCAACGGCATCTCCGACCGGTTCGACCACGCCGACCTCTACGCCGCCACCGGCATCCAGCCGCTCCCGTTCAACACCCTCTTCCAACTCGTCGCCGCCCGCGACACCCCGCAACTGGCCGCCGCCCACCGCCTCCTGCTCATCCCCGACCTCCTCACCGCGTGGCTCACCGGCCACGTCGCCGCCGAACGCACCAACGCCACCACCACCCAACTCCTCCACGTCACCGGCCACTGGGCAACCGACCTCATGACCGCTGTGAACATCGACCCGACCCTGTTCCCACCCCTGTGCGAGCCGGGCGATCCCCGGGGCACCCTCCTCCCTTCCGTCCAAGCCGAAACCGGCCTCAACGCCGTCCAGGTCACCGCCGTGGGCTCGCACGACACCGCCTCCGCCGTCGTCGGTGTGCCCGCGGCAGACGAGAACTTCGGCTACATCTCCTGCGGCACCTGGTCCCTGGTGGGCGTGGAACTACCGGCACCCGTCCTCACCGAAGGCAGCCGGGAGGCCGGGTTCACCAACGAGGGCGGGGTGGACGGCAAGGTCCGCTACCTGCGCAACGTGATGGGCCTGTGGCTGTTGCAGGAGTCCATGCGCGCGTGGCGCGGCGCGTCCCTGCCCGACCTCCTGGCCGAAGCGGAGAAACAACCCCCGTTCGCCTCGGTCATCGACCCGGACGCCCCGGAACTCCTGGCCCCCGACGACGGCCGCCGCGGCCCGATGCCCGACCGCATCGCCGAGCAGTGCCGCCGCCGGGGCACGCGCGTCCCCACGACCCCGGCCCAGGTGACCAGGTGCGTCCTGGACAGCCTCGCACTGGCCTACCGCGACGCCCTCCACGACGCGCAACGCCTGTCCGGCAAGGAAATCACCACCATCCACCTGGTCGGCGGCGGCGCGCGCAACGCGTTGCTGTGCCAGCTCACCGCCGACGTGTGCGGCCTCCCGGTCGTGGCCGGCCCGGTCGAGGCGGCAGCCCTGGGCAACGTCCTCGTGCAGGCACGCGCGATCGGCGCGATCGAAGGCGACCTCGCCGACCTGCGCGCGCTCCTCCGAGCCACCCAACCCCTCCACCGCTACGAACCCTCCTAGCGCAAGAACGCCCCTGGCACGCCCCCGTCCACCGGAACGTGCGCGCCCGTGGTGTGCCGCAACGACATCAACGCCACCACCGCACCGGCCACGTGCTCCGGCAACACCTCCTGCTTCAACAAGGTCCGCTGCGCGTAGAACGTCCCCAAGTCCTCCTCAGCCACCCCGTACACGGCGGCCCGTTGCGCGCCCCAACCACCCGCGAAGATCTTGGACCCGCGCACCACCCCGTCCGGATTGATCCCGTTGACCCGGATCCCGTGCTCACCCAACTCCGCCGCCAGCAACCGCACCTGGTGCGCCTGATCAGCCTTCGCCGCCCCGTAAGCCACGTTGTTCGGCCCCGCGAACACCGAGTTCTTGGATGCGACGTACACGATGTCCCCGCCCATCCCCTGCGCCACCATCGCGCGAGCGGCGTGCTTGGCCACCAGGAACGACCCCCGCGCCATCACGTCGTGCTGGAGGTCCCAGTCACGCGCGGTCGTCTCCAGCAACGGCTTGGAGATCGACAGACCGGCGTTGTTCACCACCAGGTCGACACCCCCGAACGCCAGGCACGCCTCCCCCACCGCCCGCGCCACCGCGTCCTCGTCGGTCACGTCGACCACCACCGCCGCCGCCTTGTCCCGCCCCAACGACGCCGCGACCGACTCCGCCGCCTCCCCGTTGACGTCCGCGACCACCACACACGCACCCTCGGCGGCCAACCGCACAGCGATCGCCCGCCCGATCCCCGACCCGGCCCCGGTCACCAGCGCCACCCGCGTCGCCAACGCGCCCGGCTTCGGCATCCGCCGCAGCTTGGCCTCTTCCAGCGCCCAGTACTCGATGCGGAACTTCTCGGCCTCCGAGATGGGTGCGTACCGCGACACCGACTCCGCCCCGCGCATCACGTTGATCGCGTTGACGTAGAACTCCCCCGCCACCCGCGCGGTCTGCTTGTCCTTGCCATAGCTGAACATCCCGACCCCCGGCACCAACACCACCGCCGGGTCCGCCCCGCGCATCGGCGGCGAATCGACAACGGTGTGCCGCTCGTAGTAAGCCCGGTACTCCTCCCGGTAAGCCGCGTGCAACTCCCTCAAGCGGCCCACGACCGCCTCAAGCGGCGCGTCCGGAGGCAGGTCGACCACCATCGGCCGAACCTTGGTGCGCAGGAAGTGGTCCGGGCACGACGTCCCCAACGCGGCCAGCCGGGGATGCTCGGCCCGGGACACGAAGTCCAGCACCACCTCACTGTCGTTGAAGTGCCCGACCTGCGGCTGATCCGTCGACACCAGCCCCCGCAGCACCGGTGCCAGCGCCGCCGCCCGCTCCCTGCGCAAGGCCTCCGGCAACGGAGGGTGGACCACCGGGCCGAACGGCTCCGGCCGCCCCCGTGCCGCCAGGAACTCCGCGGCCCGCCGGATGATCTCCAACGACCGCTCACGGCACTCGTCCGACGTAGAGCCCCACGCCGTGATGCCGTGCCCACCCAGCACCACACCGATCGCCTGCGGGTTCTCCCGCGCCAACGCAGCGATGTCCAGCCCCAACTGGAACCCGGGACGCCGCCACGGCACCCACAACACCCGGTCGCCGAACACCTCCTTGGTCAGCGCTTCCCCGTTGGCGGCGGTGGCCAATGCGATGCCGGCGTCCGGGTGGAGGTGGTCGACGTGCGGGGCGTCCACCAGGCCGTGCATCGCGGTGTCGATGGACGGTGCCGCCCCGCCCCGGCCGTGCAGGCAGAAGTCGAACGCGGCGACCATCTCGTCCTCGCGGTCCACACCGGGGTAGGTCGACACCAGGTCGCGCAGCCGGTCCAGCCGCAGCACCGCCAGCCCGTCCTCGGTCAACGTCCCCAGGTCGCCACCGGAACCCTTGACCCACAACAACTCCACCGGCCGCCCGGTCACCGGGTCGGTGTCGACGCCCTTCGCCGAGGTGTTGCCGCCCGCGTAGTTCGTGGTCGACGGATCGGCGCCGTGGGAGTGCGAGCGCGCCAGCAGGGCGCGGACCACGTCGTTCACGCGCCCCACCCCGCCTGCCGACCGCCGACCCGCTCGGCCGCGATCCGCTCGCCGTACCCCGAGGCCGCGTAGGCCCGCATCGGATCGGGGTGCAACCCCATCTCCTCCCGCACCTCGGCCAGCAACGGCCGCACATCGGTGTTGTAGGCGTCCATCAGCACCGCGTTCGCCCCCAACACGTCACCCGCCCGCTGGGCGGCGGCCAAGGCCTCCGAGTCCACCAGCAACGCCTTCGCGGTGGCCTCCTGGACGTTCATCACCGACCGGATCTGGCCGGGGATCTTCGGCTCGACGTTGTGGCACTGGTCGAGCATCAGCGCCACGTCCGAGGCCAACGCGCCCGCCGAGACGACCTCGTGCACGATCCGGAACAGCTGGAACGGGTCCGCCGCGCCCGCCATCAGGTCGTCGTCGGCGTAGAAGCGCGAGTTGAGGTCGAACCCGCCGAGCCGGCCCGCCCGCAGCAGCACCGCCACGATGAACTCGATGTTGGTGCCCGGCGCGTGGTGCCCGGTGTCCACGACCACCTGCGCCCGCGGCCCCAGCTCCAGGCAGTGCGCGAACGCCGTGCCCCAGTCCGGCACGTCCATGGTGTAGAACGCCGGCTCGAAGAGCTTGTACTCCAACAAGATCCGCTGGTGGTCGCCGAGCCGCCGGTACACCTCGGCCAACGCCTCCGCCAGCCGGTCCTGACGTTCGCGGATGGAGTCCTGGCCGGGGTAGTTGGTGCCGTCGGCGAACCACAGCTTCAGGTCGCGCGACCCGGTGGCGTCCATGATGTCGACGCACTCCAGCAGGTGGTCGACGGCCTTGCGGCGCACGCGCGGGTCGGGCGCGCACACGCTGCCCAACACGTAGTCGTCGTCCTGGAAGACGTTGGCGTTGATCGCGCCGATGCCGACGCCGAGGTCGGCGGCGTGCTTGGTCAGTTCCGCGTAGTCGGCCACCCGGTCCCACGGGATGTGCAACGCCACCGTCGGGGCCACCCCGGTGAACCGGTGCACGGTGGCCGCGTCCGCGATCTTCTCGTGCGGGGTGCGCGGCACCCCCCGTTGCGCGAACACCTTGAACCGGGTCCCGGAGTTGCCGAACGCCCACGACGGCAACTCGATCCGCTGCCCCGCCAACGCGGTCTTGACATCCACTCTGGTCTCCTTCAGTCGAGGTGGAAGACTTCGGCCAGCGGCCGCATCGCCTCGTCCGGCGCCCGGCCGTCGAGGTCGGTGAAGAACTCGGCCATCACGGCCTGCCACCGCCCATTGACCTCGCGCTCGGCCATCCCCGCCACCGCCGCCGCCCAATCGGGCGTCTCCAGGTAGCCGACGAGGAGCCCGTCATCGGCGAGGAACAGGCTGTAGTTGCCCCACCCGCACTCCCGCAGCGCCTCCCGCATCTCCGGCCACACCTCCCGGTGCCGCTCCCGGTACTCCTCGACCCGCTCCGGCCGCACCCGGAGCACGAAGCACACCCTCCGCACCCGCCACCTCCCCAAAGCTCAGGGCGCCCGAACCCCGTCGTAGAGCGCCAACCGCACCTCGACCCGCAAGTCCTGTCCCGCGCCCACGACCCGGGCTCGCTCCCAGGCCAGCGCCGACCCGACCCCCTGGTACTGCCCCACCCGCACGAACCACGGCTCGTCCGGGCCGGACACCACCGCCGTCCACGGCCTGGCTCCGTCGACCACCACCGCCAGCCACTCGGCCCGGGTCCCGTTGACCTCTTCCTCCCCGCTGCCGTACCGGGTGAACACCTCGACCTGCCCCGGGTCCAGCTCCGGCAGCCGCCAGAACCACCCCCCGTACCCCGCCCCCGCACGCCCTTTGCTCCCCGGACTGTTGATCTCCACATCGACGACGGCCGTCAGCACGCTGGACCACTCCAGCTCCACGCCCCCTTCGACCGCCTTGACCCGGATCGACCGCCGTTCCCGCAGCAGCACCCCGCCGCCGGCGTCACACCACTCCAGCGAGCCCGGCCCGACCTCCCTGACCAGCCCCAACTCACCGGGCACATACCCCTGGCCGGCCACGTAGTTGCGCCCGCCCCACAGGTTGACCCCGTTCACGTCGGGCAACGCCAACCCGATCCCCCGGTGCCACGGGTGGTCCGCCGGGTGCTCACCCGTGACCAGCACACCGCCCAGGGTCCGCACGGGGTGCAGCGCGGGCCGCCGAACCACCAACGGCAGCTCCACGTCGTCCACGCTGTGCCGCACCACCTGCCCCAACCTCGACCAGGGCACCTCCAACTCCGCGAACGTCCGCAGTTCCTCCGCCGCCCGCCGCACCGCCGCGTCCACCCCGACGACGTGGACCACGTCGTCCTTGCGGCACAACCACTCCGGGTCGATCGGCAACGGATCGGGGCCGACCCGCACCTCCTCCAGCACGCGCGTGAACCCGCCACTGGCCTCCAGCGGCGCGAACAGCGGAACCCCGTGCTCCACGTGGTCCAGCAGGTTCTCCAGCGGTGTCACGAACCCGTGCCGCTCCTCGACCCCGTCCACCACCAGCCGGTGCTCGGTGTAGTGCACCTCCGCCCGCGCCCGACTCCCGTGCACCACCAGCACGGGCTCCGCCGGCTCCTCCGCGCACAGCGTCGCCGCCACCACCACGGGCGTGCCGCGCGCCGTCACCAGCCGCACGCAGGACGTGTCATCTGCCTCGATCTCCCTGGCCCGCAAGAGTTCCAGCTCGATGTCGGTGACGTCGTCCACGCCCTGGCTGCCGTCCAGCGCCAACGCGGTGGCGATGGCGTGCGCGAACGGGTTGGTCAACGCCCCGTCGACCACCGGGACCCCGTCGAGCGTCCGCCGACCCGCCCAGGACGCCCGCGTGTAGTAGGCGTCGTCACGCAACCAGGTCCCGCGCACGCCGATCCCGCGCACCTCCCCCAGCGCCCCGGACCGGACCAGCTCGGCCGCCCGGCGAACCGCCCCGGACCCCAGGCTCTGGAACCCGACCTGGCACACCTTCCCGCGCGCGTGGGCGACCAGCCGGTGCCAGTCGTCCAACGTCGTCGTGGGCGGCTTCTCCAAGAGCAGACACGCGCCGGCATCCAGGGCCTGCAACGCCATCGGGAGGTGAGCGTGCATCGGCACGGACACGATCACCAGGTCCGCGTCGTCCACCAGGTCCCCGAGATCGCTGCGAATCGGCCGGTCACCGATCAGCTCCCGCCCCTCCGCGTCGACCGGGTTCACCTCGCACACCCCGACGAGCCGGACCCGCCCCGCCGCCTCCAGCCCGGCCAACTCCCGCAGGTACCCGCGCCCGTACCCGGACGCGCCCGCCAGCACGACCCTCACCGGCCCTCCACCGCCACCGCCGCGAACACCAGCAGGCCCGGCAGCACGACCACGAACGCGGGCGCCTGCGCGCACACCAGCACCGCCACCACGAGCGCGGCCAGCAACGCCAGGTTGCCCACCGGGTCCAGCACGGGCTCGGCGAGCCGCGCCGCCCACCGGTCCCCGGGCCGCCACCGCGCCGCCGCCCGCAGCAGCACGATCACGACGGCGGCGAGCGCCAGCCCGATGACCGGCCCGATCACCCGCCCGCCGGGCAGTCCACCGACCACCGCCAAGACGTCCAGCACGCCCACCGCGAGCACCACCACCGGCACCACCACGGCCACCGGATCACGCAAAGCCTTGCCCACCAAAGACAGGAACCGTCGAACCGTCGGCGTCCGCCCCTCCCGAACCAGCTCCCGCAACAGCACGGAACCCGCACCCGCCGCCGCCAACGACGTCACCACCGGCAGCGCGGCGAGACACACCAGCACTCCCACCAGCAGCACCTCGGCCGCCAGGCTCAGCGTCCGCGCGGTCATCCCTTCAACCCCGAGGTCGCCACGCCGTCCACCAGGAACCGCTGGAACGCCAGGAAGAACAGCCCGATCGGCAGCAGCGCGAGCACCGACATGGCGAACATCGGCCCGAACGCCGACTCGGTCGCCTGGTCCACGAACAGCTGCAACGCCAGCGGCAAGGTGAACTTCTCCGGGTCGTTCAAGTAGATCAACTGGCTGAAGAAGTCGTTCCAGGTCCAGATGAACGTGAAGATCGCGGTGGTGATCAGCGCCGGACGCAGCAACGGCAGGATCACGTGCCGGAACGTCCCCACCGGGCCGCACCCGTCCAGCGTCGCGGCCTCGTCGAGTTCGCGGGGTAGCGTGCGGATGAACTGCACCATCAGGAACACGAAGAACGCGTCCGTGGCCAGGAACTTCGGCAGCACCAACGGCCAGAACGTGTTCACCATCCCGAGCTGCTGGAAGATCACGTACTGCGGGATCAGCACCACGTGGTGCGGCAGCATGATCGTGATCATCATGAACCCGAACAGCGGCCCCCGGCCCCGGAAGTGCAGGCGCCCGAACGCGTACGCGGCCAGCGAGCACGACACGACGTTGCCCACCACCGCGCCGACCGCGATGAGCAGCGAGTTGCCGAAGTAGTGCAGCACGCCGTACCCGCCGACCCCGTCGACCACCTCGGCGTAGTTGCCCACCGTGGGTTTCGACGGCAGCAGGGCCAGCGTGGAGACCACCTCGGCCGCCGGCTTGAACGACGTCGACACCAGCCACACCAACGGGTACAGCAGCACCAGCAGCACGACCAGGACCCCGCCGTGCCACACCACGCGCCTCATCGGTCCTCCCCCGCGTAGAAGACCCACCGCCGCGCGCTGCGGAACACCAAAGCCGTCAGCACCGCCACGACCACCAGCAGCACCCACGCCATCGCCGACGCGTAGCCCATGCGGAAGTCGGTGAACCCGCGCTGGTACAGGTAGAGCGTGTAGAGCAAGGTCGAGTCGCTCGGCCCGCCGCGCCCGCTGCTGACCACGAACGCCCCGGTGAACGCCTGGAACGCGTGGATGGTCTCCAGCACCAGGTTGAACAGGATCACCGGCGTCAGCAGCGGCAGCGTCACGCCGGCGAACCGCCGGACCGGCCCCGCCCCGTCGATCGCCGCCGCCTCGTGCAGCTCGCGGGGCACCTGCTTGAGCCCGGCCAGGAAGATCACCATCGGCGCGCCGAACTGCCACACCGCCAGCGCGACCAGGGTCAGCAGGGCCAGTTCCGGCCGGTCGACCCAGCCGCCGACGTCCAGCCCGACCGCGGCGAGAACCCGGTCCACCGTGCCGTCGGTGGAGAACATCGCCCGCCACACCAGGGCGACGCTCACGCTCGCGCCCAGCAGCGACGGCGCGTAGAACGCCGACCGGTACAGCCCGACGCCCTTGCGGGGCCGGTTGAGCAGCATCGCCACGGCCAGCGCGACACCGAGCTTGAGCGGCACCGAGATCAGCACGTACCGGGCCGTGACGCCGGCGGCGTGCCAGAACCGCTCGTCCCCGGTGAACAGGGTGGCGTAGTTGTCGAAGCCGACCCAGGTGGGCGCGCTGAACAGGTCGTAGTCGGTGAACGACAGGTACAGCGAGGCCACCATCGGGCCGATGGTCAGCAGCGTCGCGCCGAGGATCCACGGCGACAGGAACAGGTAGGCCACCCCTTGCCCGCGCCGCCGCCGTGGGGTCGGTGGCGCGGGCACGGTTTCGGCGCGTGGTGGACGGGTGAGCACTGACTGGGTCATGCGTCAGGACCCCAGGGACTGCTGGGCGTCCTGGACCACGCGCCGCGCCGCGTCACCCACGGAGACCCGGTCGAAGATCACGTCGTCGTAGGTGCGCTGGAAGTCCCGCTTGATCGCCGACGAACCGGTGGGCCACGCGCCGAACGCGGGTCCCATCTTGTCCTTCTGCGCGGCCTGGTGGTCGCACACCAGCTTGTTGCCGCCGGTCGCGGCGCCGCAGACCTGGGCGCGGATGTCCTCGTTCGGCGGCACGCCCCGGGCCGCGCCCAGGATCTTGCCCGCCTCGGGGTCGTTGAGCAGGAAGTCCAGCAACTTCACCGCGGCGTCCTTGTGCTTGGAGCGCTGCCCGACCGCGAAGGACACCGGCGGCAGGGCGGCCATGCCGGGCTCGGCGGCGTTGTCGCTGGGCAGGGGCGCGGTCTTCAGGCTCTGGCCGTAGGTGGCGAAGTAGCCGGTGAGCGCGGAGTCGTAGCCGACGTCGGAGGCGGCCTGCTTGGTGATCAGGCCCGAGTTCTGCAGGCCGCCGTCCTGCTTGGTGGTGACCTCGGGCGCGGTGACGCCCTTGGTGGGCCGCAGCTTGCCGACCATGGTCCAGTAGCGTTCGAGGTCGGCGGCGTCGAAGCCGAGCTTGCCGTCGGCGGTGTAGAGCTGCTTGCCGTGCTGGCGCAGCCACACCTCGAACCAGTCGATGGCCCAGCCGAAGTCGGTGGTGCCCGCGACCGCGCCCGCGGCGCCGATCTTGTTCATGGCGTCGGCGAACTCGGTCCACGTCCAGCTCTGGCCGGGCTCGGTCGGCGCGTTCACGCCCGCGGCCTGGAACAGCGCCGGGTCCAGCACCAGCGCCTGAGTGGTCTGGCCGGCCGCGACGGCGTACTGCTTGCCGTCGACCTTGCCGCCCGCCAGCAGGTTCGGGCTGATCCGGTCCAGCCGCAACGACTTGCCCGCGTACTGGTCGAGGTCGGCCAGCACGTTGCGGCGGGCGTACTCGCCGAGCGTGGGCCGGTCGAGCTGGAGCAGGTCGGGGCTCGCGCCGCCGGCGACCTGGGTGGACAGCTTCTGGAAGTACGGGTCGTAGCCGCTGTACTCGGTCTCCACCTTCACGTCGGGGTTGCGCCGCTGGAACTCGTCCACCGCCGCCCGGGTGACCTTGGCGCGTTCCTCGTTGCCCCACCACACGAAGCGCAGGGTCACCGGCCCGTCGGCCGAGTCGCCGCCACACCCGGCCAGCGCCGCGACGCCCATGGACACCGCGACCAGCACACCGCTCGTCGCGCGGCGAGCCACTCGCCCCATGACCTCACCTCCGTTTTGAATCGGTTCAAGCACCGTATGTGGGCCAGGTCACGCCGTCAAGGTGCGTGTTCCGTTTGGCTGACTTGCATGGGTCTTGGTCTTGCCTTGCGCTTTGAAACGGTTCATTCTCTTCGGCCATGTCCTCCACCCGCGTGTTCACCCTCGTGATCGCACTGCTCCTGGCCGGCACCCCGCCGGCGACCGCCCACCCCCGGGACCTCGAACGGCTCGACCGGGGCCTGGTCGCGGTACGCACGGCCGGCGGCGTCTTCCTCAGTTGGCGGCTGCTCCGCGAGGAGGTCACCGGGCACACCTCCACCGGCTTGACCGGCCCCGCGTTCGCCGTTTTCCGCGACGGGACGCGGATCGCGACCGTCACCGGCAGCACCAACCACCTCGATCCCGATCCCGGCGACCGGTACCGGGTCGTGCCGCTGGGCCGGGGCGCGCCGAGCCGGTGGGTGTCGCCGTGGGACAACACTTTTCATGACCTGCCGCTGCGCAAGCCACCGGACGGCGTGACCCCGACCGGTGAGGCCTACACGTACTCCGCCAACGACGTGAGCGTCGGCGACATGGACGGCGACGGGCGCTACGAGTACGTGGTGAAGTGGGACCCGTCCAACTCCAAGGACGTCAGCCAGGTCGGCTACACCGGCCCGGTCCACCTCGACACCTACCGGTTCGACGGAACGTTGTTGCACCGCATCGACTTGGGCGTGAACATCCGCGCCGGCGCGCACTACACCCAGTTCCTGGTCTACGACTTCGACCGCGACGGCCGGGCCGAACTGATGCTCAAGACCGCACCCGGCAGCAAGGTCGTGGCACCGGACGGCTCCGAGCGGTACGTCACGATGCCGCGCGAGGACGTCGAAGCCGGTTACTCCCACCAGGACGACTACCGGATGAGCGCGGCGGACTACCGCCGGCACGTCGTGGAGATGTTCCTCGGCTGGCACGAGCATCCCGAAGTGGTGTCCGGCCGGTGGCCCGCGACCTTGGAGCAGACCTTCGGCATCCCGCCAAGGTACGCCTACCCTCTGTCCACATCGGACGCCGAGGCGCTGGCGGACCACTTCCTCGACGTGTACGCGCCGAGTCGCAGCGCCCGCAACAACCTCCGCGCGTTCGCCGGGTTCGTCCTGGACGGCCCGGAGTACCTGACCGTGTTCGACGGACTCACCGGCCGTGAGCTGGAAACGGTGCGCTACAAGCCTGGTCGGCACGACGACGGGCTGATGTGGGGTGACTACGCGCTGCCCCGGATCGAGCCCGGCAACCGCGTCGACCGCTTCCTCGCCGGCGTCGCCTACCTGGACGGCCGCAACCCGGCCGCCGTGTTCGCCCGGGGCTACTACACGCGTTCCACCCTGGTGGCCTACCGGTGGGACGGTCGCCGGCTGCGCGAGGAGTGGTTCGTGGACAGCGGGTGGGTGCCGATGAGCAACCCGTTCAACGACAACGTCCACAACCGCGACGGCACCGACCCGGTCTACGGGTCGCTGGCGACCCAGGGCGCGCACTCGCTCAGCGCGTCCGATGTGGACGGTGACGGCAAGCAGGAGATCGTCTACGGCTCGGCCACCATCGACGACGACGGCAGTCTCCGCTACAGCTCGTCCGCCATCTTGCCACCCGGCAGCGGGAACCCCGGCGTGCGCGAACGCCTGGGCCACGGCGACGCGCTCCACGTGACCGACATCGACCCGGCACGTCCGGGGCTGGAGATCTACATGGTCCACGAGGGTGCCCGGTTCGCGCCCTACGGCTACGCGCTGCGCGACGCCGCGACCGGTGACGTGCGCTACGGGGCTTACACGGGCGTGGACACCGGTCGGGGCATGGTGGGCGATGTCCGGCCGGACGTGCCGGGCCTGGAGACGTGGGCGTCGGTCCCGGGCGGTGCGGGCGCGGTGGGTCTGTGGTCGGCGGCCGGGGTGAAGCTCTCCACGGAGATCCCGGGGACCAACCAGAGCATCCGCTGGTCGGCGGACCTGACGACCCAGGTGCTCAACGGCGCCCAGAACGCGACGCCGACCATCGACGACTGGCGCCGGGGTCGGCTCCTGACCGCCGAGGGCACCCGGGCGAACAACGGGACCAAGGGCAACGCGTCACTGATCGCGGACGTGTTCGGCGACTGGCGGGAAGAACTGGTCGTGCGCACGGCGGACAGCTCCGCGCTGCGGTTCTACACGAGCACGGAGGTCACCCACCACAAGCTGTACACGTTGATGCACGACCGCCAGTACCGGGCCGAGGTGGCCCGCCAGCAGACCGGCTACAACCAACCCTCCTACCCCGGTTTCCACCTCGCTTCGGACACCGACTGGTCGCGCGTGCCACGGTGACCTGCACCGCGTTCACCCGACGCCGCGCGGCCGTCCTGAGAGGATGGACCGCGTGGCGTCGGTCGGTCGGGAGGGTGAACGCAAGCGGCTCGCCGAACTGCTCGACGGGATCGGCGAGCGGGGCGTCGTCGGACACGGCGCGCCCGCCGTTGCGGCCTTCGGCGGTGGACGTGGCGATCGCGGTGTATGTCGTCTCGGACACTGCTTTTTCTTGTCTGCCTGGAGATCCGCCCCGCCGTTCTCCCCGGCGCGGGCACGCCGCCACGCGCACGGCGTACGCCCACCGGACCAGGACATCGACTTCACCTTCGACGCCCGGAAACTCCCCCACATGGCCGCGATCGGCGACCGTTGGCCGCTACGGGCGTCCCGGGACACCTACACCGAAGGCCTCCGCGCCTTCGTCAACGGCCTGCTCGCTTGACGAGATCCCGCGCCGCCTCCGCCCACGTCCGGAACCGGAACTCGAAGCCCGCCTCCAGCAGCCGACCGGGCACGACCCGACGACTCTTCAACAGCAGCTCCGTGTCCGACCGGATCGCCCACGCCCCCACCTCGGCCATCCACCGGGTCGCCGGCAGCCCGAACGGCACCCCGCAAGCCGCACGCAACTCCCGCATGAACTCCCGCTGCGGCAACGGCTCCGGCGCGGCCAGGTTCACCGCCCCCGCCAGGTCGCTCTCCAGCAGGAACTCCACCGCCCGCACGAAGTCCTCCTCGTGCATCCACGACACGTACTGCGCCCCACCAGCCACCGGACCACCCAGCCCCAGCCGCGCCATCCCGCGCAACACGGTGAACGCACCACCCGGTTCCGTGCTCATCACGATCGCCGTCCGCAAAGCGACCTTCCGCGTCGCCGGCGTCTCCGCCCGCTCCTGCTCGGCCTCCCAGTTGCGCGCGATCTGCACGCTGTAGCCCCAGTAATCGGGCACTCCCGGCTCGTCACCGCCGATCAGGCCCGTCGCCTCGTCGTTCGGCGCGTCGAACCGGTGCGCGTAGATGGTCGCGGTGCTCATCTGGAGCCACACCTTCGGCGGCCGGGCAGCAGCGGCGATGGCCTCGCCCACGACCCTCGCCGAGTCGACCCGGGACGCCATCATCTCCCGCAGGTTCTCCGGCGTGTACCGACAGCTCACGCTCCGCCCGGCGAGGTTGATCACGGCATCCGCGCCGTCCACCTCCGCCGCCCACGCCCCCAGCGTCCGCCCGTCCCACCGCACGCCACTGCTCCGCCCGAGCACCACCACCTCGTGCCCGGCCTCGACCAGCGCCCGCCCGAGGAACCGCCCGACGTGCCCCGAACCGCCCGGAATGACGATCTTCACGGTTCCTCCAGCTTTTGAACGTGTTCAAAAGCGAGGGTACACCAGCAGCGGCACGAGTTGTTCGGCCCGGGTCAGCGACCCGTGGTGCCCGGGCAACCCGCTCAACCACGGCTCGACCGCCGTCCGCACCACCGCCGCCACGGATCGCTGCCCGGCCCGTACACGTGCCCCAACGTGTCCAGATCGGCGTGGTAGGCGTAGCAGAACGCCCGGTCTCGCTCGGCCAACGCCCGCACCGCCTGGCTGACCAGGTCCCCCAACCCGAGCACCGGCTGGAACGCCCCACCGCGCAGCACCGCGCGGGACAACCCGCTCCCCGCCTGCTCCCTCGGCACCACGAACCGCACGTCCACCCCGGCCGCCGCCGCCCGCTCCAGCGCCGTCGGACTCGGCTGCACCTCCTCGGGCACCAGCACCGGCCGCAGGTCCACCGGGTCGACCGACCCGTGCCGCTGCCGGCGCAGGGCGTTCAGCAACTCCTCGCCGTCCGGCCCCGGAACCGCGAACGTGTACCCGACGACCCCGTGGTCCCCGCCGGCCATCGCCGTCGCCAGGGACGCGATGCTGGTCGCGGTCGTCGCGGGGAACCCGGCCTCGATGGGGTTCCGGTCACCGAGCGACGCCAGGAACGGCGCATCGTCGGCGTGGTCGCGCAGCAACTCCCAGCCCAGCCCGTCGACCAGCAACAAGCACACCCGTGACGGACCCGCCAACCCCAGCGCGTCCGTCATCCCCGGAACACCGAGCCCCGCCAGCAACGACGGAACGACCTCGGCCAGCGTGCCCACCCCGTACCGGGGGACGACCATGTCCATGCGGCCGACCCTAGGTCACCGGCAGCGCCTCCCGGGCCCACGCGGCCGGCAGCCGCAGGTTCGTCTCGGACGGAGACCCGTCCTCCACGGTGTGCGCGATCAGGGCCTGGTCGGGCTCGTCGGGCAGGCGCAGGCTCTCGAGGCCCAGGTCCAGTTCGCCGACCACCGGGTGCAGGTACCGGTAGCGCCCGTGGGTCTTGTCCTTGAGCCCGTGCTCGGCCCACACCTCGCGGAACTCCGGGCTCTCCGCCGACAACTCCGCCACCAGCGCCGCGGTGCGCGGGTCGCCGGGGTGGCGGGCCTGGTCCAGGCGCAGGGCGCGGGCCACCGCGTCCAGCACGGTCGCGGAGAAGTGCAGCGTGCGGCCCTGTTCCAGCCGGACGTAGTGGTCCACGCTCACCCCGGCCAACCTGGCCGGTTCCTCCCGGCGCGGGCCGGGCACGCGCCGCCGACCGCCGTGGTCGACCAGCCCCAGTTCCTCCGGCCGCAGCCGCGCCCTCCGGGACCGCAGGAACTCCCCCAACTCCGCGCGCCTGTCCATGCGATCAAGGCCGACCGGGTGATCGAGGACCAGCAACACCCGGGAACTGCTGGGCCAGTGGCAGCACCACGTCCGGGTCGGGATCGAGCGGATGCAGGAGTCCGGCGAGGTCAGCCGCGGCATCGACCCGCACCGGGCGTCCGGCGCGCTGATCGCGGCGATCCAGGGCGGGGTGACCATCCTGCTGTCCACGGGTTCCGCGGGCCACCTGGAGGCCGCCCTGGACCTCTGCCTCGACCACCTGCGCACCTACGACCAGTTGCGCACCAGGCGGCGCAGGGACGCCTCCAAGGCCCGGACCATGTGCTTGCGGCCGTTGCCGCCGGCGTTCGGGTCGCCGGGGTCGACGCTGTTGGTGAACTTGGTGGTGAGCACCACCCGGTCGCGCACACCGGCCTCGGCGATCAGCTCGCCGAGCACGGTCTCGCTCTCGCCCGCGGTGTAGAAGTCCGCGGTGTCGACGAAGTTGCCGCCGGCGTCGAGGTAGCGCCGCAAGATCGGCCGGGCCTCGTCCTCGGTGCGCCCGTACGCGGCGTGGAAGCCGCCGGTGCCGAAGTTCATGGTGCCCCGCGCGAGGCGGCTGACGCGCAGGCCCGAGCGGCCAAGCAGGAAGTACTGGTCCAGTGCCATGGCGTCCACCGTGCCGGGCAAAGAATGTACTTGCATGTGCAGAAACCGGCGGGGGCGCGACCCCCGCCGGTTCCTCCCCCGGTCAGCAGGCGTTCTTGCTGACGATCACGTCACCGGGGTTGTGGGCCTTGCCGTTGAAGTACGGCTTGACGCCCTTGCCGCCCTTGGTGACGGTGTAGTGCAGGTGCGGGTTGCCCTTGGCCTGGCCGGTGTCCCCGACGTAGCCCAGCAGCTGGCCCTGCTTGACCTTCTGGCCGTTCTTGACCTTGGGCTTGCTCGTCAGGTGGAAGTAGTAGGTCTTGTAGCCGCCGCCCATGTCCATGGAGACGCCCCAGCCCTGCCGGCTGCCGTACTTGGCCTCGATCACCTTGCCGGCGGCCGCGGCCAGCACCGGCTGGCCCTCGGTCTTGCCGCCGACGCGCCAGAAGTCGCGGCTGTGCGTGTTCGGCCAGTGGCCGTTGTAGGTCGTGCCCTTCCACTTCTGGCCGCACTTGAACGGGGCCTGGAACTTGGGCGCCGCCGCGATCTCGGCCTCGGTCAGGGTGTGCTCCTCGAGCATGGTCTCCTCGATCGAGGGCTCCCCGGCGGGCGCCGCCGGTTCACCCGCCCACGCCGGCGCCGCGAGCATGGCCCCCGCCCCGACGACCGCCGTGGCGGTCAGGGCCAGTTTCCGGAAGAACGTCTTCACCACATCCCCCTTGCTGGTTGCGGAACAACGCGTTCACCGTGACGGGCCGACCATGTGGAAACCCTGTGGGAAGCTGCACGGCGCGTGGTCCGTCAAGGGCGGGTGTGGGCCCATGACCATCGCACTACGATGAGCCGCTGATCATGAAATACCGTTGGAGGACCCCGGTGGTGGACGACCGCTTACCCATGCGCCCCGAACGCCCCGCGACGCCGGACCGGCCCGGTCGGCGGCTGCCGGCCCGGTCCGCCGAGTCCGGCGGCACGGTGCACGCGGCGGGGAACCTGAACTTCACCGAGTCCGTCGGCACCCGCGAAGAGGTCTGGGAGCGGCTCGGCCCCAAGATCCAGGAGCGGGTGAACGCGCGCATCGGCCAGGTCGTCGAGTGGTGGGCGACCGACTACAGCGGCCGCAACGCCGCCGTCGTCCTGGGCACGCAGGCGTTCGTCACGGTCGAACCCACGGTCAACGCGTCCGGCAACCCCGCGCACGAGATCCGGGCCCTCAAGCTGGACGAGTCGACGTTCCGCCGGGCCACGGTGAACGCCGCCGCGGCGCCCGCCAGGCCCGCCGCCCGGGCACCCGAGCGGGTCGGCCCCGGCAGCGGCCCCGGCACGCCGACCGGCCCGCTGGCCAGGCGCCTCGACACCGGCATGACCGGCTTCCTGGGCAACCTCCCGGCCCGCGCCCAGCAACTGCTCCAGGAACCGTTCCTGGAGGACCGCGGCGAGCTGTGGCACGACTTCTACTACTTCCGCACCGGCTCCAGCCGCTCCATGGGCGGGGCGACGCTGCAGGTCTGGTGCTACCTGGCCGACCGGCGCTTCGTCACGTTCGCCCACGGCACCGGCCACGGCTACCGCGAGGACACCGGCCCCCGCTCGTGGGAACTCACCTGCTGGCGGGCCGAGGTGCTGGGGAACACCCGATGACCGGTCCCTCCCTGCGCGACCTCGACGGCCACGACCCGTACGAACTGCTCGGCATCCCCCCGACCGCGACCCGCGCCGAGATCGTCGCCGCGCATCGGCAGCAGGTCCAACTCGTGCACCCGGACCGCCCCGGCGGCAGCGAGTACGAGACGAAACTGCTGCACATCGCCAAGGCCGTGCTGCTGGACCCGCAGCGCCGCGCGGAGTACGACCGCGCGAAGGCGCGCCGCGCCGACGACCCGGTCAGCGAGTGGGACCGCGAAGAGCCCGACCTCGACGCGCCGGACGACCCGCCCTCGTCCCTGTGGGAGAGCGAGGAAGTCACCACCGGCGTCGCCCCGCCCCGCCGGCAGGACGACCCGCCGACATGGGACGACGAGCCGCACCGCTGGGACGACGCCCCACCGCGCTGGGACACCACCCAGCCGCGCTGGGAGGACCCGCCGGCCACGCACTGGCAGCAGCCGCCGCCCTGGCAGCCGCCACCGTGGCAACCACCGCCGCCACCCCAGAAATCCGTCTCCGCCCTGCCGATCGTGGCGCTGGTGTTCTCCATCCTGTGCTGGTGCGGCCCGGTCGGCCTGGTGCTCGGTCTGGCCGGCCTGGCCAACCCCAAGCGCCCCAACGACCGCGCCATCTCCATCACCGCGATCGTCATCGGCGCCCTGTGGACGATGTTCTTCCTGTCCCGGCTCCTCGATTCCGCCTCCTACCCGTGAAGGAAGGGCGATGAACCCCTCGGGCGTCGCCTTCGTCGACGGGCGGTACTGCCCGGTCGAGGAAGCCCGCATCCCCGTGCTGGACATGGCTGTCACCAAGGGCGACAGCACGTACGACGTCGTGCACGTCTGGCGCGGCAGGTTCTTCCGCCTGGACGACCACCTCGACCGGTTCGAGGCGAGCATGAAAGCGCTGCGCCTCGACCCCGGACTGGACCGCGCGCAGATCGAGGACGTCCTCCACGGGTGCGTGCGCCGCGCCGGCCTCCAGGACGCGTACGTGTCGATGACCTGCACCCGTGGCCGCACCGCGATCCCGGGCAGCCGAGACATCCGCACCGCCCGCAACGGCTTCTACGCGTACGCGGTCCCGTTCGTGTGGATCAACACGCTTGAGCAGCAAGAACTGGGTGCGTCCCTGTGGATCAGCGGACGGCCCCGGATCGCTCCGGAGAGCGTCGACCCGGCCGTCAAGAACTACCACTGGCTCGACATCCAGATGGCCCAGTTCGAGGCCTACGACCACGACGCGCAACTGGTCGTGCTGCGGGACATGTCCGGCGGCATCACCGAAGGCGCGGGCTACAACGTCTTCGCGTACGTGGACGACCGCTGGATCACTCCCGCGCACGGTGTCCTCAAGGGGGTCACCCGTCAGACGGTCATCGAAATCCTGGCCGAGGACGGCATCCCGCTGGAGGAAGGCCACCTCGCCGAGGAGGCACTGCTGCGCGCCTCCGAGGTCATGGTGACGTCCACCGCCGGCGGCATCATGCCGGTGACGACCGTCAACGGCACCCCGGTGAACTCCGGCCACCCCGGCCCGCAAACCCAGCACCTCCGCAACCGCTACTGGGCCCGCCACGAGGACCCCCGCTGGTCCACCCCGGTGCGCTGACGCGGACTCCCCACGGCGCACTACGCACCGTGGTCCGCTCAGGTGGGTGGTTTAGACACCGACCCGACAGTTCGCGGGAACCCCTCCCCAGTCCGGTCCACGGGCCACGCCCGTGGCACACCACACCGAGGGGTTTTGTGATGAACACGCGCACCCTGGTCACCGCGCTGGCCTGCACGGCGGCGTTCCACGCACCCGTCGCACTGGCGGCCGGCGGACCCAGCGGCACGATCAGCTGCGGCACCACGCCGGAAGACCGGTCGACCACGCGCGGCGAGACGCAGACCAGGTCGCAGTCCTGGTTGGACGAACAGGTCCCGTACAACCAGAACGCCTGCCACAGCAACGCTTTCGGCGACTACCGCACCGACTGCTCCGGCTACGTCTCGATGGCCTGGGGCCTGACCCACTCCCGCACCACGGTCACCCTCCGCGAGGTCGCCACCGAGGTCGCCCACGCCGACCTGCGCCCGGGCGACGCCCTAGTCAACAGCAACCACGCGGCGATCTTCGTGCGCTGGGCGGACGAGGCCAGGACCGAACCGGTCGTGCGCGAGCAGACCGGCCCCGACGGCCATCCCCCGGTGGAGCGGAAGTGGACGGCCGGCACCGCCGCCGGCTACGCACCCCTGCGCTACTACAAGGTGGTCGAGGACGGCTTGTAACCCGTGCGGCCGGCGGTGGTCGACGACCGGCAGCGCGAACTGCGCGAGCCGGCATCGTGGAGATCCCCGTCCCCCGTGCAGGGCATCTCGTTGCATGGAGTCCGATGTCGAAGCGTTGCGCGACAACACGTCCGCTTCCGCGCGGTGATCCGCTTCCGACGAGCGCCAAGCGCCTCCCACCGACCGATGGGAGACGCCGTCGCGCGTCCGTGCTACGCCGCGCGGCCCAGGTACGCGAGGTAGCGGTCCTGCTCGTCGGCGCCGGCGGGTGGCTCCAGCGCCGGCCCGAGGCCGATCGGGCCGGGCGGCAGTTCCGGCCGCTCCCGCACCCAGTCCCACGACCAGCGCATGAGCTCGCGGTCCAGCCCGAGTGGTTGGCCGAGGTCCCATGCGTGCACCAACAGGTCGTTCACCTGGATCTCCAGGAATTCCGGCAGCGCGATCACGCCGAACGGCCCCCAGTCGATCGTGCGCGGCATCGCGTCCGGGGTCAGCGCGTCGAGCACCTCGGCCCTGGCGCGCCGCCAACTGCCGACCGGGTCGTCACCAACCTGCGCCGCGGACCGGTGGACCCCGGCGCACCGGTCTCGTACTCGAACTCCGTGCCGAGCGCGATGTGCCGCGTCTGCCTCAGGCCCCAGACGATGTGGCCGGCGATGTCCCGCGCCGTCCACCCCGGACACATCGACGGCCGTGACCACGCATCGTCCGGTACGGCCGTGAGCACGCGCTCGAAATCGTCCTGCACGCGCTGGTAGAACTGCAGAATACCCATTGGTAGCCCCCACCCATTGGCATTTGCCGTTACCGGCACATTACCAAGTGGCACCGCAAGTGGTCACGGACAGTGCCGAGTAGCGCATTCTCCGATAAATGGCCCGAAGCTGCGCGGACTCGAGCAGGGCGACCGGTGAACTGGCTGATCCTGGCCGCCCACCCACTCCACCTTGCCCGCGATCCCACCGCTGACCTGCGCATTCATTGGGAGAGACCGCAAGCCCGACACGCGGAAATCACGCAGCGGCAGGGCAACCAAAGTCGAGGCGATCCCGCCGAACAGGTTAATACTTAAGTTAGTGGCTGTTTGGGAACTACGTCTGTGGGGCGAGATCCGGCGGTGGTCGACGCGGAGAAGTCGGGTTTCGTGCTGCACGACACCACTGATCCGGAGGTGTTCATCGCCGAGATCGACCCGGTCCTGCTGGTGGACGGGGTCGCGGTGACCATGTCGCTGGTGCAGATCTTCCGCGTGCGGGACGGCAGGATCGCCCGGCTGCGGGACGACTTCTCCCCCGACCCGGTCGACCTCTGAGCACGAGGTTCGGCGTGGAGTCGGCATGTGGGGCCTTCGGCGCTTTAAGGTGATCGCGGCGACGATCGGGAGGTGGCCCGCCGATGGCGGACTTGGGTGCGCAGGTGGCCGTGCGGTTGTCGGGTGGTTCCGGCCTCGACCCGGATGCGGCCCGGGAGTTCGCCGAAGGCTTCTACGCGGCGGTCGCCGAGTTGGGGGTGTCGACCCAGTCGGACCCGTTCGACGCGGACCTGGCGCCGTTCGGGGCCGCCGGCCGGTACGCCGTGGACCAGCGGGAAGCGGACAAGAGCGGTGGGGTGCTGACCGTCGCGCTGGTGGTGTCGGTGTTCATCGGCACCGAACTGGGCAGCTGGGCAGTGGCACGGTCGGCGAACACGGTGTGGGACAAGGTTTCCCCGGCCCTGGGTCGGTTGTTCTCCCGGCTGCGCAGGCACAAGGCGGCCGCGCCGGACGCCCGGGTCGTGTTGCGCACGGTGTACGGGGTCGACCAGGTCGTCGTGGAGCTGGAAGCGCCGGTCGGGGCGTTGGACGAAGGCGACCTGGGCCGGCTGCTGGCGCAGGCGCACGAGTTCGCGCGCAAGGCCGTGGACGACACGAAGGACAACCCCAAGGGCACCACAGTGGTCCGCTGCCGGGCGAACGGTAACAACGTGGACGGTGAGGTCGAGATACTGGAGTGACCTACACGCAGGTCGACAGCCTCGACGTCACCGAGGCGATGGCGCGGTTCCGCACCCTGCGCTCACCCCGCCGCGCCCGGCAACTGCTGGAGGCCTACCCGGCGCTGCTCACCGCCCCCACCGGCCCGGAACCGGCGACACCGCTGGAGCGCTACCGCCGACTGGTCCTGATCGCCGCACGGCGCCACGGGATCGGGACCGCGTTCGAGAGCTACCTCCACGAAGAAGGCGCCGACCTGGCCCACGACGCGCTGATCACCGCCAACAGCACCGAACGACTCCGCGAAGTGCTGGAAGCCCACCCCGGCCTGGCCACGACGACCGTCGAAGAGCAGTACGCCGAGTGGGCGCGCGCCGCCGACAACCCGCACGACGCCCGTCTGATGGACAGCCGCCGCCACCTCGTCCACACCGTGATCCGCTCCGGTGTGCCGCTGGGACTGGCCCAGGCCGAGTTCGCCCAACGCATGCTCGCCACCCCCGCCGCCTGGCAGGAGCTGGAGAGCGTCACCGACCGGGAGGGCCTGGAAGCGCTGCTCGACGTGGTCGGCGACTTCTGCTCCCCGGAGACCCCGCTGGCCGAACGCCTCGACCTGCTGACCACCCGTCCCGAACTGGGCGGCTCGGACGCGCGGCAGTTCCTGGAAGCCATGCTCGGTTTCGACCAGCCGCCGGAGGTCCGGGACGCGCTCGAACTGGGCCTGTGGGTGCTGGCCGACTACGCCGAGGCGGTCGAGGACGGCCAGGACCCGGCGGAGGCGGCGGAGGACGTCGTGCGCTCGGTGGCGGCGGGCTTCGTCGTCACCGCCCCTACCGAGGCGCAGGCCCGGCACCGCGCGGTCGAGTACGTGGACGTGTTCGGGCTCGACGACCCCGGCCCGGTCCGGGTCGTGGCGCACGCGGACGAGGACCGGCTGGCCGCCGCCGTCGACCTCGTCGAGGACACCCGCGGTCGCCGCCTCGAATACCTGGCCGACGTCCTCGACGCGCTGCTGGACGCCCAGACCGCCCCGGACGCCCGCACCCTCGTCCTCGACCACCCCGCCCTGCTGTCCCCGCTCGCGACGCGGCTGCTGGCCGAGCAGGCCGAGCAGTTGGAGCCGGCCGGGGAGTACGAGTTCCTGGTCCAGAGCCGGATCCGGCTGCTGCGGGAGTGCCGCGAGATCGGGGTGGAGGCCGCGACCCTCAACCTGAGCGTGGCCTACGCCGAGCGCCGGGCGCGCGAGCACTTCGGGACCGGGGACGCTCTCGTCGTCCCGCCGGGCGCGTTCGAGGCGTTCGCCGGCGAGGAAGCCATGGCGTCGCACGACGTGATGGTCGCCGAACCGGCCCGGCGCGCGGTCAGGGAGCTTTCCGAACGGGGCGCTGGGGACCTGGACGGCGTGCTGGAGTCGCTGGCGTTCGCGGTGGCGCGCACGCGTCCCGGCGGCGAGGTGCGGGCCGGTCTGCTCAACGACCGCGCGTACGTGTGGCGGATGCGGTTCGGCCGCACCGGGGCGATCGCGGACCTCGACGCGGCGGTCGCCGACCTGGAGGACGCGCTCGCCTGCCTGCCCGACGACGTGGGGCTCACCGCGAACCTCGGCGACACGCTGGTCCAGCGCTACGAGGCCGGTGGCGCGGTGGCCGACCTCGGGCGGGCGGCGCTGTTGCTGGGCGAGACCGTGCGCCACGACGACCATCCCGACCACGTGCACCACCGCGTGTCGTTCGCGCACGCGCTGTTCGACCTGGCCGTCGTGCGCGACAGCCCGGCGGACCTCGACCGGTGCGTGGAGGTGCTGGACGAAGCGCTCGCGTTGCGCCCCGACGACCCGGCGGTGCGCATCGGCATGGGCTTGGCGTTGTCGACCCGGGGTGTCGCCGAGGGTGACCGCGACGACCTGCGCCGGTCGGTGGAGTTCCTGCGGGGTGTCGAGGCGGAGCCGGCGCGGTTCAACCTCGCCGTCACCCTGCTGGCGCTGGACGAGGTCGACGAGGCCCGGTCCCTGCTGCGGCAGTGCCTCGACGACCGGACGGCGGGCCTGACGTGGTCGACGGAATTGGGTCGCCGGTCCGCCGCGCTGCTGGCCGAGGTGGCGGAGCGGGAGCGGGACTGGCCCGAGGCCGCGGCGATGTACCGGCGGCTGTTGGCGGGCAGTTGGGCGACCAGCGGCGGCCAGTTGCTGCGCGCCCACACCGAGGCGGAACTGCGGCGCACCACGGGTGTCGCGGCCCGCGCGGCACTCGCGTTCGTGGCGGCGGGCAGTCCGGCGGAGGCCGCGGAGGTGCTGGAACGGGGTCGGGCGGTGCAGATCTCCGCCGCGCTCCGACTGGACACCGCCGACCTGACCCGCGCGGCGACCGACGAAGACTTGGTCCGTGAGTTCACCGAGTTGCGCCAGTGGTTGCGGGACAACGAAAAGCTGGAGATCGGCCGCCGCACCGCGGTCACCCCGGCGTTCCGGAGCCTGGCCACCGCGCGGCGCAAGCAGGACGAACTGGCCGACGTGATCGCCCGGATCCGCGCCCTGCCCGGCCTGGCCGACTTCCTCACCACACCGGCCCTGGACACCCTGTTCGGTGCCCTGACCCAGCCTTTGGTGTACCTGGCCCACACCCCGTCCGGTGGTCTGGCACTGGTCGTGCGCTCGCCCGAGGACATCGTGCCGGTCCCCCTGCGCGACCTGACCGACGCCGCCCTGACCCCGTACGTCCGCCGCTTGGCCACCGATCCCCGGTCGGCCTTGGACGAGTGCACCCGCTGGCTGTGGCACGCCGTGATGTCCCCGATCCTCGACCACCTCACCGACGTCTCCCACGCCGTCTTGGTCCCCACGGGTTTGCTCGGCCTGCTCCCCCTCCACGCGGCGTGGACCCCCGACCCTGACACCCCAACAGGCCGGCGCTACGCCCTGGACCACCTCCTGCTGACCTACACCCCCAACGCGGAAACCCTCCACACCGCAACCCGAACCGCAACCACCCGCACCGACCGAACCGCCTGCGCCGTAGACGAACCGCTGCCCGTCAGCGCCTCTCCCCTGCCGTACTCAAGCCTGGAATGCCAGGCCGCACTGGCCGCAACACCGGGCGCGATCACGTTGCGCGGCACCGAGGCGACCCGGGAAGCGGGGATGAACGCGTTGCTGCACCACGCTTTCACCCACTGGTCGTGCCACGCCTACGCCGACGCCCAAGACCCGTTGCGCAGCGCCCTACTGCTGGCCGCCGACACCGAACTCACCATCGGCGACCTGCTGACACACCGCACCACCAAGGCCCGCCTGGCAGTCCTGTCCGCGTGCGAAACGGCGCGGATCGGCGAGCAGCTACCGGACGAAACCCTGGCCTTCCCGGCCGCCCTGCTCCAAACCGGCGTTCCCGCGGTGATCGGCACACTGTGGTCAGTCCCGCAGGCGGCGACCGCCGAACTGGTCGTCCACCTGTACCGGGGAATCCACGCCGGCCAACCCTTCGCCGACGCCCTGCGCGACGCCCAACGCAAGGTCCGCGACAACACCGTGGAGGAAAAGCTCGCCGTGCTCGGCGACGCCCCCGAACTCCTCCTACAACCCCGCACGGCCCGCCCCCACGCCCAGACCTACCACTGGGCGGCGTTCAGCCTGTACGGCGCCTGACGGCTTCAGCGGAGGACGGCGGCCAGGAGGTCGGTGCCCAGGGTCGTGAGGTCCGGGAGGTTGAGGGTGTAGCGGACGTGGCGGCCCTCGCGGCGGGACGTGAGGAGGCCGGCGCGGCGCAGGACGGCCAGGTGGCGGGAGACCTCGGGAGGCGAGAGTTCCCACGTGTGGGCGAGTTCGCCGGTGGTGTGGGGGCCGCGGGCCAGGGTGCGCGGCAAGCGCAGGCGCAGGGGGTGGGCGAGTGCTTCCAGTCGGCGGGTGACGGTGTCCAGCGACACCGGTTCCGCCCGCTCCGCCACCGGGTACTGGATTACCGGCTGCCACGGTCCTGGTGGTCAGCCTCCAGGTCCCGATCACCGTCCTGATGTCCCGCTTCTCCCGCCGCACCGCCCTGGTCCTGGCCGGCGTCGTCCTCACCGCGTCCTACCTGGGCTTCCTGGCTGCCACCGCACTGGCCGCCGGCTGGGCCGCCCCGGCCGTCGCCGTGGTGTCCGTGGTGTGCACGCTCGGCGAAATCGTCTACGCCGGCAGCGCCACCGCCCTGGTCACCCACCTCGCCCCCCCGGGTGCCCTGGGCCGCACCCTGCCCCGCTTCGAACTCTCCACCGGCTTCGGCCTAGCCGTCTCCCCGGCCGCGATCACCGCCCTGGCCCCCCACGCCCCGACCGCGTTGTGGGGCACCCTCGCCACCGCAACCCTCCTCTCCGCAGCCGCGGTCGGCACGGACGTCAAGGGGTCTCGGACGCAGCACGAAACATCGCCTCAGACGTCAGCTAGCCCAGCCTCGTAGCGGAGGTGGTTGGCGACGGCGGCGCGCATCGCGATCAGGCTGAGGTTGTCCCCGACCACGCCGTGGACGTCCCGGGCGATGAGCAGCCGCTCCTCCGCCACCGCGTCGACCGCCACCCAGCCCTTGTGCCCCAACCTCATGCCCGACACCGTATGCGGAACATCGCGACCGAACCTCAGACCACAGTCTGATGCCGAACCCGGCCATCCCGCCCAAAAATCGACACGTGTTCTCGACGATCATCACCGCACTAGCCGTGTCGACCGCCACCCTCACCGCCCCCACCACCCCGGTAGACACCGCCATCGACGCGGTCGTCAGGCAGTACCAGGAGGAAGCCGACCTGCCCGGCGCGGCGGTGGCCGTCACCCGTGGCGACCAGGTCGTGCACGCGGCCGGCTATGGCCACACCCCCGGCGGTGAAGCCATTTCCGAGCACACCGTCATGCCGGTCGCGTCGGTGAGCAAGTCGTTCACCGCGCTGGCCGTCATGCAACTGGTGGAGCGCGGGAAGATCCGCCTCGACGACCCGGTCCGGACGCACCTGCCCGAGTTCGCCATGGCCGACCCGCGCGCCGACCGGATCACCGTGCGCAGCCTGCTCGACCAGACCTCGGGCATGTCGGACACCACGTTCCGCTCGTTCAGCGGCCCGACCGTGCACACGCTGCGGGAGGCGGTCGAGTCCATGCGGGACGCCACCCTCGCGGCCGACCCCGGCACGAAGTGGGAGTACCACAACCCGAACTTCCAGGTCGCCGCCCGCCTGGTCGAGGTCGTCGACGGCCGCTCGTTCCAGGAGTACTTGCAGGCCAACGTCTTTCGCCCGCTCGGCATGGCCGACAGCCGCACCGCCGACACCGAGCGCGACCTCCCGCCGACCGGCCGAGGCCACCTGAAGGTCCTCGGCATCCCCCTCGCCCTACCCGAACCACCGGCCTTCGGCAACGGCTCCGGCGGCGTCCTCAGCTCCGCCCACGACATGGCGGCGTGGCTCATCGCCCAGAACAACCAGGGCAAGGGTCCACAAGGGACGATCGCCACCCCCGAAACCATCGCCACCACCCACACCCCGTCGCCCGCGTCCAAGGACTACGCCCTCGGCTGGTTCACCGGAACCACCCCGAACGGCGCACCCCTCCTCGACCACGGCGGCGACCTGTTCACCTCCACCGCCTACCAAGCCCTCCTGCCCGCGTCCCGCTACGGAATCGCGGTCATGGCGAACACGGGCATGCTCCACGGCGACGCCCAAGCCTTGGGCGCCCGCATCATCGCCCTCCTCGAAGGCCGGCAACCGTCCCCGATCACCGACCTGTTCGCCGTGGACGCCGTACTCCTCGCCCTCACACTGCTCGTCCTCGCCGCAGCGATCCGCGGCATCACCCGCGCCCGCCGCTGGGCCACCACCCGCTCCCACCCGATCGCCCGCCTACTCCCCCTCCTAACCCCACTCCTGCTCCTGCTCACCATCCACCGCGTCGTCGGCTTCCTCTACCGGGGCCGGGACGTCGCGTGGCTCCAGGTTCCCTACCTGTACCCGACCTTCATGGTGTTGCTCGCGACGACGACCCTCGGCGGTCTCGCCGTCGCCGCCACCCGACTGGCCGCCCTACGGACTGTGTCTCGGGTCACATCAGAAGGTGTCACGTCCGGGCCCGGCCGCTTGTCACATCGGCGTCATCGAGGTCCGGTGACGTGAGCAACGAGAGGTGACGAGCCATGCAGAACCACCACGTCGTCGTCCTGGGTGCCGGCTACACCCGCATGTTCGCCGCCATCCGCCTGGCCGCACCAAGCGCACCGGTGTCCGCCGCTTCCACACCCGGCTGACTGAACTCACCTCCGGCGACACGGTCACCATCCGCGGCGGGGCCTCACCGGGATCGAAGCGGCCACCGAGGTCGCGGAAGCCCGGCATGACCTGCACGTCACGCTGATCAGCGGGACCGAGCCCGGCGCGATGATGGGCGACAAGGCCCGCGCGTACCGGAAGCCGCAGTCGGCGGGCGTGGTGCTGGAGCCGACGACGATCAACGGGGAGCCGGCATGCTGTGCTC
This sequence comes from Saccharothrix sp., assembly GCF_031180885.1. GTDB lineage: Bacteria > Actinomycetota > Actinomycetes > Mycobacteriales > Pseudonocardiaceae > Actinosynnema. Next base: position 21,789 of record NZ_JAPSLK010000048.1, on the reverse strand, counting down.
GGTCGGGTCGACGCCCATCGGCGCGCTGACCTTCGACCTGGTCGACGGCCTCACCCAGAACGTCCGCCCAGGTCAACCCGGACAAACTCACCGGCCTCCGCTGACCAGCGGAACCAACCGGCGCCCGCCTCGCCGACCAGCCCGTCCGCCTTGCCGTGCGGGCAGTCCACCGATGGGGGAGGAAGGGCGTCGGTTCCCCCACCGCATGGCCTGGCAAAGCCAACCGCGCTTTGGTCGCCCTTCGGGCAGGCCATACGGTGGGGAACCGAAGCCCCGCCGTGGCTGATAGCCGGCCCGCCGCGCGGAGCGCGGCGAAAAGCGGCGCCGGTCACCGCCCGTTCGCGGGCGGCGCGAAGGCCAGTGCGGTCATGGCCCGGACGCCCGCCGCCGTGTGGTCGCCGCCGAGCAGGACGAGGGTTCGCGCCGCCTGGTAAGGGCTACCGGCGGCGCGGAAGGCCTCGGCGGTGGCGAGCAGCCGGGGTTCGTCGCCGTCCATCAGGGCCTCCGCGCGGTCCAGGAAGGCCGTGGCGACCGGGTTCCCGGCCACGATCGGGCGCGCGGCAGCGACCAGGGCGCGAGCATCGCCGCCACCGGTCAGTGCCGCCGCTTCGGCACGCAAGGCCAGGTACCAGTCGCGCCACACCCACAAGACCTGCTCGTCGAACTCGCCCGGGTCGGCCGCCGTCCGCTCCGCCGCCTCGGCCGCGCGGCCTTGGTGCAGCAGCACGACGGTGTCGAACACCGCCCGGTAGCCGGCGCTGTCCTGCGCGCTGACCCCGAGTTCCGCGCCGACGGCCTGCCACCTCGCCCGCGACTCGTCGTCCCCGCGCAGTCCGTGGACCATCGCCACCGCGGCCGCCGCCGTGGCCAGGTCCGGCGCGTGCGGACGTCCGGCGCGTTCCCACGCGTCGAGGAAGCGGGTGCTGCCGTCGAGCACGGCCTCGGCGTCACCCACCAGGGCGTCGGCCACCAGCAGGCGGGAGGTGGCGAAGTCACCCCGTTCGGCCAGCAGCGGCAGGTCGCGGAGTTGCCGGCCCCAGCGCCGCGCCCCGGCCAGGTCGCCCACGCCCACGCAGGTCTCGGCGGCCTCGGCCAGCGCGTTGACCCGTTCCAGGGCGCCGGCGGGGGTGGTCGGGACGGTGGCGAGGAGTTCGACGCGCCGACGAGTCGTGGCGGCGGTGGTGACGGTGTCGCCGGCCCAGCACAGCGTTGCCGTGAGCGCGTCCAGCGCGGCACTCTCGGCCAAGGGGTCTCCGGTCTCGCGGGCGAGTTCTACCGCACGTTCGGCTCGGGTCATCGCCTCCGGCAGGGCCGATCCCGCGCCCAGGACACCGCACTCCGCGAGGGCGATGGCGGCTGATGCGGCGGGGTCGGAACCGGCCAGTTCACGGGCCTCGGCGAGCAGCACGGGCGCCTCGTCCTGCGGCGGGTGGGTGAACGCGCGGGCGAACCGGTAGGTGGTGACGGCGGCGGTGGCCAGGTCGTGGGCCGCGCCGGCGGTGTCGCCGGAGCTTCGGGCGGCGGTCGCGGCGGCGCGCAGCAACCGGTACATGTCCTCGCCCCGCACCCGGCACCCGGCCACGGAGGCCGCTTGACGCAGTGCCGGGGCCGGGTCGTCGGCCAATCCCGCCGCCTGCTCGTAGCGCTGCTGGGCCTCACCGAGCAGGGTCCGGCGGAACGCCGAGGCGGCCAGCGACAACGCCAGCTCGTGTGCCTCAGCACGATGCGCGGGTTCGCCGGCGGCCCAACCCAGCGCAGCACGCAGGTCGTCAGCCACAGCATCGAACCGCGCCCGCCACGCCCCGACACCCGCCGCAGAGCCCGCCGAACTGTCCGCGGTGGTGTCGGCTGCCAGGTCGGCCGCGGTCGTCGAGCACCACGCCAAGTGCCGCGACCGGACCTCGTCGACTTCGCCCGTCACCGCCAACTGCTCCGCGCCGAACTGGCGAATCGTCTCCAGCGTGCGATACCTCGTCCCGCTCGCCGACGGGACCACGGACAGCAAGCTGTGCTCGGTCAGCCGAGCCAGCCCATCGGTCACCGCCGCAACCTCCAGCGGCGCGAACCCGGCCACCAGCCCGGCCGCACCCGCCGTGAACGGCGCCACGAACACCGAGATCCGCCGCAGCAACGTCCGGTCGTCAGGGTCCAGCAGGGCGTGGCTCCACTCCAGCATCGCCCGCACCGACTGGTGCCGGTCATCAGCCCGCGCACCACCGCTGAGCAGCCGCAACTGGTCGGACAACGTGTCAGTCAGCCCGTCCAGACCCAGCGTGGGCAACCGGGCAGCGGCCAGTTCGATGGCCAGGGCCACCCCGTCCAAGCCCCGACAGATCTCCGCCGCACGGCCGCGCTGCTCCGGCGGCACCGGCCACCCCACCGCCGCCGCGCGCTCCAGGAACAGCGCGACCGCGTCGGACTCGTCGTCACCGCTCAGCGACAGCGGTGGGATCGGCTGGACCCGTTCGAACGGCACCATCAGCCGCGCACGGCTGGTCGCCAGCACGGTCACCTTCGGGCACGACCCGAGCATCCGCTCCAGGAACGGGGCCACCCCGTCACGCACGTGCTCGCAGTTGTCCAGCACGAGCAGCGCCCGCCGGTCGGCCAGGGTGGCGATCACCGAGTCGTCCAGGCTGCGCCCCGGCTGCTCGCCGACGCCGACCGCCGCCGCGACCGCCGCCCCGACCATCCTCGGGTCGGTCACCGGGACCAGATCGGCGAACCACACCCCGTCCGCGAACTCCCCGGCCGTGTCCGCAGCGACCGCCAGCGCGAGCCGCGTCTTGCCCACCCCGCCCGGACCGACCGCGCTGACCTGCCGCTGCGAGATGACCGCCTCGGCCAGCAACGCACGCTCCCGCGCCCGGCCGACGAACGAGGTCACCGGCGACGGCAACGCCGGCGCGACCCGACCGCCCCGCGCGACCCGGCCCCACTCGACGGCCACCCGGGCCAGCCCGCGCCGGTCCGGCGCGCCGAGCTTGCGCAACAGGGAGGACACGTGGGTCTCCACCGTGCGGACCGAGATGAACAGGCGCGCGCCGATCTCCGCGTTGCTCAGGTGCTCCCCGAGCAGGGCCAGCACCTCCGCCTCCCGGGTCGAAATCCCTGCTTGAGCCACCACGGAGGACATCCTGCCCCATCTCCGTGGTGGTCTCCGTGGTCACCACGGATGTCCGCGGCGGCGATCCGGGAGAAGGTTCTCGTGTGGCCATCACCGGCCAGACAGACACCACCTACGAGGAGTGATCGTGAGCGTCCGCACCGTCCTGCACCCCGTCTCCGACCTGGCCGCCGCCAAGGCCGTCTACACCGCCCTGCTGGGCGCCGCGCCGCAGGTCGACGAGGCCTACTACGTCGGGTTCGACGTGGACGGCCAGCACATCGGGCTGGTCCCGGGCGGCGGCCCGCAGGGCATGACCTCGCCGGTGGCCTACTGGCACGTCGCCGACATCGAGGCGAAGCTCGCCGAGGTCACCGCCGCCGGGGCGACCGTGAAGGACCCGGTGAGCGACGTCGGCGGCGGTCGCCTGGTCGCCACGTTCACCGACCCCGACGGCAACGTGCTCGGCATCCTCCAGGACCGCTGACCCCCTTCTACTTCACACAGGAGAAACCGCCATGTCGAACACCACCTTCACCGCCGAAGAGCGCGCCGCGATGCAGGAGCACGCCCGCGACATGAAGAAGACCGCCCGCCGCGGCTCCCGCGCCACCGCCGCCGACGCCGAGGCCGACGTGCTGGCCAAGATCGCCGCGATGCCCGAGGCGGACCGGGTGCTGGCCGAACGCGTCCACGCCCTGGTCAAGGCCAACGCCCCCGCCCTGACCCCGAAGCTGTACTACGGGATGCCCGCCTACGCCCGGGACGGCAAGGTCGTCTGCTTCTTCCAGAACGCCGGCAAGTTCAAGTCCCGCTACGCCACCCTCGGCTTCACCGACGCCGCCACCCTGGACGACGGCTCGATGTGGCCCGCGTCCTTCGCCCTGACCAAGCTGACCCGCGCCGACGAGTCCCGCATCGCCGCCCTGCTCACCCGAGCCGTGGCATGACCGCCGTCGCTCCGCCCAGGTCCCCGCGGCAACGCCGCGCGGACACGCTCCACCGGCTGGAGAACGACGTGGACGCGTGGGTCGCCACCGCCGACCCGGCCGGCACCCCGCACCTGGTCCCGCTGTCGTACCTGTGGGACGGCGAGACCCTGCTGCTCTCCACGGCAGCCGGCAACCCGACGGCCCGGAACCTCCGGGCCGTCGGGCGGGTCCGCCTCACCATCGGTCCCACCCGGGACGTGGTGCTGGTCGAAGGCACCGCCGAAGTGGTCGAGGTGGACACCGAGGTCGCCGACGCGTTCGCCGCGAAGACCGGCTTCGACCCCCGCGAGCAGCGCGACTTCCCCTACTTCCGGGTCCGGCCGCACCTCGTCCAAGCCTGGCGCGAGGTCAACGAGATGGCCGGTCGCGACCTGATGGTCGACGGTCGGTGGCTGGTCTGACCCGCCACGGCAGCACTAGGTGGTCCACCGCTGGTTGGTGCCGCCGTGGCAGGTCCAGATGATCAGCTGCGTCCCGTCCGCGGTGCTGCCACTGGCCGCGTCCAGGCACTTCCCCGAGTTCGGGTTGACCAACGACCCGTTCGCGCCGGCCGTCCAGTTCTGCGCTCCCGTCGCGTTGCAGGACCACAGTTGCACTTTCGTCCCGTCCGCCGTCCCGGCTCCGGCCACGTCCAGGCACTTGCCCAACGCCTGCCACGTCTGGCCGGACCGGGTCCACGTCTGCGCCGGCGAGCCGTTGCACGTCCACAACTGCACCTTGGTGCCGTCCGCACTGGCCCCGCCCGCGACGTCAACGCACTTGCCGCCGGCGCCCACGATCGGCCCCGACACCGTCCCCGGCACCACCGAGAAGTCGTCCACGTCGAACAGGCCCGTGCCCGTCCCGGTGAAGGTGAGGTACACCCGTTGCCGTCCGGAAGGCACACCGGTCAACGCGGTGCGAACGTCCGCGAAGGTCGTCCAACTCCCGGTGTTGGGCACGGCCACCCGACCCAACACCGGCCCGGTCGTCGAGCCGGTGCGCACCTCGATCGTCCCGCCAGGCCCACCGGACACCACACGGGCCTGGAACGTGGTCGCCCCGGTCAGGTCGACGTCGTCGTAAGCGGCCCAGTCACCGGGGTCGATGAAGCCCAGCGTCTGGCCGTTGTGCGCGCCGGCCTTGGTGAACGGCTGCACGCCGCTCGCCGCCGCGAACGACTCGGCCTGCACCGTCCGGTCCAACTCCCGCACCCGCACGTCCCGGAACGACACCTCGTCGCCGTCACCGTGGTTCTGCAGGCCGATGTGACCGGCCAGTGAGCGTTTCGCGTCGGTGTTGGTGAAGTCGTTGACCAGCACCCCGTTCAGGTACACGCGGAGCCGTTCGCCCTCCACCAGCAACTCGAAGGCGTTCCACTCCCCCGGCGGGTTCAGGGCCGCGTCCCGAGCCGCCACATCGGGTGACTTGAACCCGTACACCGCGCCCGTGGTGCGGTCCGGGGCGTCGGTGGCGTCGATCTGGATCTCGTAGCCGTTGTCCACCGCCGACCACGGGTCGCTCGACGGCGGGAAGCCGATGAACACGCCCGAGTTGTCGTCGCCGGCCATCCGCCAGTCCAGCTTCAGCGAGTACGACGTGAACTGCCTGCCGCCGTACCAGAACAGCCCCATCCCGCCGAAGCTGGTCAGCGTCGCGTCCGAGTTGGTGAACCCGCCCGGACCGGCCTGCGACCACCCGTCGACCGAGCCCGCGAACAGCCGGCCGTACCCGCTCTCCGGACGGCAGTCCATCCGCGTCTGCCCTGCGGCGTAACGGATTCCGCCCAGCAGCAAGCCCCGGAACCCGGCCTCCGAGTACGACGACGCCGTGTGCCCGCCGCCCACGTAGAAACTGCGCCCGCCCTGGTGGGTCTTGCACCAGACGTGCGGGTGGTCGGCGCCCATGTTGCCGCCCGTGTAACCGCTTTCGTCGAGCGTGGCCAGCACGCGCGCGCTCGACCTGGGGTTGGTGCGGTAGTTGTACCACTCGTCGGTGCGCGTCCAGGTCGCCGGCAGGTGGGCGGTGGCGGCGGTGGCGCGGCTCTCCACCTTCACCGGGGCCTGCTGGATCGCCGGGTGCGAGTGGAAGTACGCGCCGACCAGCTCCCCGTAGAACGGCCACTCGTACTCGGTGTCCGCCGCCGCGTGCACGCCGACGAAACCCTTGCCTGCCTTGACGTGGTTCTCGAAACCGGTCTGTTGGGAGGCGTTGAGCACGTCCCCGGTCGTGTTGAGGAACACCACGGCCTCGTACTGGCCCAGCGTCCCGTTGGTGAACACCGCGGCGTCCTCGGTCGCGGTGACGGTGAACCCGTTGGCCGCGCCCAGGTCCTTGATCGCCTGGACGCCGGCGGGGATGGAGTCGTGCCGGAACCCGGCCGTCTTGCTGAACACCAGGACGTCGTAGGTCGCGGCGGAGGCGGGCACGGGCAAGGTCAGCGCCAGGAGCGCGGAAGCTGCGAGGGCGAGTGTTTTCACGGGGTCGTCCACTTCTGGTTGGTGCCGCCGTGGCAGGTCCAGATGATCAGTTGGGTTCCGTCCGCGGTGCCGCCGCCGGCCGCGTCCAGGCACTTGCCGGAGTTCGGGTTCACCAGGGACCCGTTCGCGCCCGCCACCCAGTTCTGGGCCACGGTCCCGTTGCACGTCCACAGGTGGACCCTGGTCCCGTCGGCCGTGCCCGCGCCGGAGACGTCCAGGCACTTGCCCAGCGCCTGCCACGTCTGCCCGGCCCGCTGCCAGCGCTGCGCGCCGGTGCCGTTGCACGTCCACAGCTGGATCTTCGTCCCGTCCGCCGTGGCCGCGCCGGACACGTCCACGCACTTGCCGCCGATGCCGACGATCGGGCCGGTGGGGCCGTCGAGCGTGAAGGAGTCCACGTCGAACAACGCCCCCACGCCGCCGCTGAACGTCAGGTACAGCGCGGTGGTGCCGCTCGGCGCGCCGGACAGGCTGCCGCTGACCGTCGTGAACGACTCCCACCCGCCGGTCACCGGGACCGCCGCGGACCCGAGGACCGTGCCCGTGGGCGAACCGGCGCGGACTTGGAGGGTGCCACCGATCCCGCCGGAGGACACCCGCGCCGCGAACCCGTGGACGTCACTCAGCGCGTACGGGGTGAAGGAAACCCAGTCGCCGTTGTGGACGTCGCCGACCGTGTACCCGCCTTCGGCCTGCGACTTGGCGATCTTGCTGATGCCCGAGGACGTGGTGAAGTGCTCGGCCTGGCGGTGGCGGGGCTGGGTGACGCTCTTGGCGTGCGTGGTCAGCGCGGGCTGGCCGTTGGCGCCCAGGTCGGTGTACTCGGCGTCCCACACGCCGAACACGTTCGCGGCCTCGTCGTGCTCGCCGTCGGCGGCCACCGTGATGGAGCCGGTGCAGCCGGTCCGGGTGGTGATGACGTGGCCGTGGTTGTCGTGCCCGATGCCGTAGGTCATCTTCACGCGGTTGCAGTCGATCGCGCCGTCTTCGGGGTCGGTGACGGTGATCCGGAAGGGGATCGTGTCGCCGTAGGAGAACGGGGTCCCGTCGACGGGCAGGTCGATGGTCACCTTGGGCGCGGTGTTGCCGACCGTGATGTAGACGCTCGCCGACCCGGTCGCGCCGCCGGCGTCGGTGACGGTCAGGGTCGCGGTGTAGGAACCGTTGGCGGAGTAGGTGTGCGACGGGTTGGGCGCGGTGCTGGACGTGCCGTCACCGAAGTCCCAGCGGTAGGTCAGCGGCGAGCCCTCCGGGTCGGTGGACCCGGCGGAGGAGAACGCCACCGCCAGCGGCGCGTGCCCCGAGGTGACGTTCGCCGTGGCGCGGGCGGTCGGGCCGCGGTTGGTGCCCCCGATGTGCTCGATGCGGTACAGCGCGGAGTTGTGGTCGCCGTTGAAGTAGCCGGTGCCGTAGTCCAGCACGTACAGCGCGCCGTCCGGCCCGAACGCCAGGTCCATGACCTGCGTGCCCGACCACGGCATCGCCTCGATCGTGCCCGCCGACCCGTCGGCGTCGACCGCGATGTCCTTGATCCAGCGGCGCCCGTACTCGGCGGCCATGAAGTGCCCGTCGAAGGACGGCGGGAACTTGACCGCCGAGGTCGAGTTCGGGTCGTAGCGGTAGACCGGGCCGCCCATGGGCGACTCCGAGCCCGAGCCGAACTCCGGCGGGCTGCCCGCGTCGCCGCCGTAGCGGATCCAGCTCGGGCGCGCGGCCGGGAGGGTGGACCGGCCGGTGTTGCGGAAGGAGTTGTTGGTCGGACCGCCCGCGCAGTTGTACTTGGGGCCGGTGGCGTTGGTGGCGAAGTTCCACTCGTTGTAGGTCTCGGTGCTGGTGTTCGTGCCGGTGCAGTAGGGCCAGCCGTAGTTGCCGGGCGAGGTGATCCGGTTGAACTCCACCTGGCCGGACGGGCCGCGGTTGGCGTCCGAGATCGCCGCGTCGGGGCCGTAGTCGCCCAGGTAGACCGCGCCGGTCGCCTTGTCGACGGTCATCCGGAACGGGTTGCGGAAGCCCATCGCGTAGATCTCGGGGCGGGTGTTCGGCGTGCCGGGCGCGAAGAGGTTGCCGCTCGGGACGGTGTAGGTGCCGTCCGCGTTCACCTTGATGCGCAACACCTTGCCGCGCAGGTCGTTGGTGTCGGCCGAGGTGCGCTGGGCGTCGAACGCGGGGTTGCGCTCGGTGCGCTCGTCGATCGGGCTGTACCCGCTGGACTGGAACGGGTTCGTGTCGTCGCCGGTGGACAGGTAGAGGTTGCCGGCGGCGTCGAAGTCGATGTCGCCGCCGATGTGGCAGCACATGCCGCGGTCGGCGGGGACGTCCAGGACGATGCGTTCGCTCGCCGTGTTCAGGGTCCAGTCGGCGTTGAGCGTGAACCGGGACAGGCGGTTGACCCCGCGCCAGGTCTCCCACGTGCTCGCGGGGCCGGTCGCGGGCGCGTCCCCGGTCGGCGTGGACAGCTTGGGCGCGTAGAAGAGGTAGATCGCCCGGTTGGTGGCGAAACCCGGGTCGACGCCGACGCCTTGCAGGCCTTCCTCGTCGTGGTTGTAGACGGACAGGGTGCCGATGACCTTGGTGGTGCCGGCCGCGTCCGTGCGGCGGAGCACGCCGTCCCGCGCCGTGTGCAGGACGGACGTGTCGGGCAGGACCGCCAGGGACATCGGCTCGCCCATCTCGGCCACCCCGCGGGCCAGTTCGACCTGCTGGAAGTCGGCGGGGTCGTGGTGCGCTCGGGCCGGTGGCCCTGCTGACAGCAGTCCGGCGGCGAGCAGCAGGGTGCCGCCGATGGTCGCGGTGCGGTAGGGCATGGCGGTGTCGCGCCTCCTCGAGCGAGCCGGCAGGGGTGTTGCCCAGGTCACAGCAAGGTAGGGCGCACTTTTGAACCCGGTCAATCAAAAGTCCACTACCGGACACCCATCATTGGCCGACCGCCGCCGTAAGTGGCGCGTTGAGGCGGATTTCTTCCCTGCGACCTCAGCGGACGACGTCGTAGACCAGCTTCTGGATGCCGTTGCCGTAGGACTCCGACTCGAGGAGCTTGAGGCTCTGCTTGTCCTTGTCAGCGGCGCTGAACAGCCGCTTGCCCGCGCCGAGGAGGACCGGGAAGACCAGCAGGTGGTAGCGGTCGATCAGGCCGGCGTCGGACAGCGCGCGGTTGAGGGTCGCGCTGCCGTGCACGATGATCGACCCGCCGTCGCCCTCCTTGAGCGCGGCGACGTCGTCGAGGGAGCGCAGGATGGTCGTCTCACCCCAGTTGGCGACGAGGTCGTCCTCGGTGAGGGTGGTGGAGACGACGTACTTGGGCATGGCGTTGTAGCGCGGGAACTCGTCGGTCATCGTCGGCCACACGGGCGAAAACGCCTGGTAGCTCACCCGCCCCATCATCATCGCGGCGGCCTCGTCCTGCTCGCGGCTCTTCAGCTCGTAGGCGGCGGGGTCGAACTCGACGTCTTTGAACGTCCAGCCCGAGTTGCGGTAACCGGGCTCGCCGCCGGGCGCCTCGACGACGCCGTCGAGGGAGACGAACGCGGTGGTGATGAGCGTGCGCATGGGGTTGCTCCTCCTGGTCGGTCCCGGTTGCTCTCGTCAGTGCGACGAACTGTCCCGCAAAGGATCGACACCCACATGTTGTGACCCCCGCCACACCTCTACCCGCGCCGGGCCTTGCCGACGAAGGCGACCGACCCGAGCACCACCGCGCACCCCACCAACTGCAGCGCGCTGGGCCGTTCCGACAGCAGCACGATGCCGAGCAAGATCGCCGCCACCGGCTGGACCAGCATCAACGTGGCTCCCTTCGAACTGGACATCCGGGGCAGCGCGGTCGAGATCAGCATCCACCCCACGATCTGCCCCACCAGCGCGAGCGCCACCAGCCACCCCAACGCCGGCCACCCCGGGCTGAAGTCCAACCGGTCGGTCGGCAGGCCGATCACCGCGGCCACCACACCGGCCGACACCGTGGCCAACATCAACGTGTGCTCCCGAGCCCCCGGACCGGTGCTGTGCCGGATCAACAAGAGGTAAGCGGCATAGCCGACACCGGCGCCCAACGCCAGGACCGCCCCCAACACCGGATCCGGCCCGAACGCCGGGGTCCCGGCCAGACCGCCCGCCAGCACGATCCCGCCCAACAGCACCGGCACGGCCACCAGGAACCGCCCCGACGGGCGCTCCCCGTACACCAGGAACGCCACCGCGGGCACGATCACCACCTGCACGGACAGGATGACCGTCGCCACCCCCGCCCCCACCAGCGCGATGGCGTCGCCCCACAGCACGAAGTCCACGCCCAGCCCGACCCCGGCGAGCAACGGCAGGACGACCCGACGACGACCCGCGCCGCGCCGCCGTTCGAACCACACCAGCACCACCAGCACCGGCAACGAGATCAGGCACCGCCAGAACGCGCTCGTGCTCCCCGTCGTCCCGGACACCTTGATGAACACCGACGACAAGGCGATGCACACGCTTCCAGCCGCCGCCAGCAGGGCCGGGCTCACCCTGGTCGGCGCGAGCCCCCGCACGGCGGGGCGAACGTCGGTCGTCGTCACAGGTCCCAGGCTCGTCGACCCGACCATCAAGGACAAGCGAATGTTCTTGAGCGGAACTCGGTAGCATTGCTTCCGTGTTCGGACTGGAGCGGATGCGGGCTCTGCACGCCGTGGCCACGCACGGGACGGTCGCGGCGGCGGCCGTGGCGTTGCACGTGACTCCGTCGGGGGTGTCGCAGCAGCTGGCGAAGCTGGAGCGGGAGGCCGGGCAGCGGCTGCTGGAGCCGCACGGGCGCAGCGTCCGGCTCACCACCGCCGGGCACGTGCTGGCGCGGCACGCCGAGCGCATCCTGGCGCAGGTCGAGCAGGCGCGGACCGACCTCGACCTGCTGCGCGACGACGTCACGGGCACGGTCCGGGTCGGCGCGATCCCCACGACCGTCCACGCCCTCCTGCCGCCCGCGCTGGCGTTGCTGCGCGACCGGCACCCCGGCCTGGAGGTGACCCTGGAGGAGGGCGAGGCCGAGGAGACGCTGCCACGCGTGGTCGACGGCGCGTTGGACGTGGCCGTGCTGGAGAGCTGGGAGCACCGGCCGGTGGCGGTGCCGGCGACGGTGTCCCGCACGACCCTGCTGCACGACGTGGCGGACCTGGTGCTGCCCGCGTCACACCGGTTGGCGCACCGCAAGACCGTGGACCTGGCCGAGGTGGACGACGTGCCGTGGATCGGGTGGAGCGCGGGGTCAGGCTGCTACGACTGGCTCGCGCACGTGCTGCGCCGGCACGGCGTGAACGCGCGGATCAGCTGCACCATCGGCAACTACCCGACCCAGCTCGCCCTGGTCGCGGGCAACGTGGGCGCGGCCGTCGTGCCCCGGCTCGGGCGGGACACCGTGCCCGACGGCGTCCGGGTGCTGGCCACCCGTCCGGCGCTCAACCGGACGATCTACGCGGTGACCCGGTCCGAGGACGAGGAGCGCGGCGCGATCCGGGCGTGCGTGGACGCGCTGACCGTCGCGTCGGAACGGTTCCAGAACCTGACCTGACGGACGCAAAACCGTTGCGCCGTACGGGTCAGCGGGCCTGCGGCCGGCGGAAACTTCCGGTGGGTTCGGCGTCCCGTGGGCCGGCCTGATCAATACGATGAGCGCGTGAGCGACTCCCCCCGGCCGCCGGGAAGACCCGCCGTCGTCGTCCTGTTCTCCGTCGCCGCCGCCGCGCTGCTGGGCGCGTCCGCGTTGACGGCCGTGGCCATCGCCGACGGCGGACCCGCCGGGGGTGATCCGGTCGCGGTCGGCGACCGCCCGTCCCCCACACCGCGCACGCCGACCTCCCGGGCCGCCGGACTGCCGATGTGCATCGTCGGCACGTGGCGGACGGTCGAGGACAGCCTGACGCTCAAGTTCTACACCGACGCCGACCCCATCCCGTTCTCCGGCGGGGGCCGCCGCTACGAGTTCCGCCCCGACGGGACCGCGACGGAGTTCCAGGAGAACTGGACGCTGACCGGGAACTACCAGGGCAACGAACTGCGGCTGGTGGGCAACGGCAACACCGAGTTCACGTGGACGGCGAACGACAAGCAGATCACCTACAAGGCCCGCACCAAGACCACGGTGAAGTACGACTCCTACGACCAGCGCGGCCTCATCGGCACCACGCCGCAGGAGGTCAAGGCGGACCTGAACGAGGTCGACGACTACACGTGCCAGGGCAACCAGTTCGTCGAGCAGAACGCCGCCAACGGCTACCGGTCGGTGTGGGTGCGCGTCGAGGGCGCGGGGGTGTACGGGTGATCCGCCGAACCGCAACCCTCCTGGGCGCCGCTGTTCTAGCCCTCGCCCCCACCGCCACTGCCGCCACCCCAGCCACCGCCGCCACACCACCGGACGCCGCCGCAGCCGCCCCCACCAACGCCGCAGCCGCCGTGGCCGCGCCGTCGAGTCCCGAGGAACGCGCGGCGGCGCTCGCACGGCCCGCGATCGTCTTCGTCTCGGTCACCTGGCACGGCTGGGTGCGCGACAAGCGCACCGGCGAAGTCTTCGGCGGCACCGAGGGCTTCGAGGTCAAGACATCCTGCAGCGGCGCGGTCGTCACGCCGGACGGGCACGTCGCCACCGCCAGCCACTGCGTCCACACCGGACCACTGGGCGGCGGCGGCGCGCTGTTCGCGGCGGCGGTCGCGGAACTGGCCAAGGTCGGCCGGGTGCGCGACGAGGCCAAGGCGCGCCGGGACTTCGCCGAGCACGGCCAGGCCGAGGGCGCGGTGCCGGACAGCCCGATCCACCGCGCGATCCAGGTGGAACGCATGGAGGCCAAGGGTTCCGAGCAGGTGCGCGACATCGCGCCGGCCACCGTCGTGGACCTCGTCGCGCCCGAGGACGGTGACGTCGCCGTGCTCAAGATCCCCCGGGACCACCTGCCCAGCATGGAGATCCGCGACGACCAGACCCCGGTCGGCACGCCGATCCTGGCCATCGGCTACCCCGGCTCGGCCAGCGCCGCCGTGGACCCGAGCCTGGAGCCCAGCAGCAAGAACGGCCAGATCTCCGCGCGGCGCACCCAGCAGGGCCGCCCGTTCTACGAGTTCAGCGCCGCCGCGACGCACGGCATGAGCGGCGGGCCGGTGGTGGACATGGACGGCGGGATCGTCGGCCTGGTCAGCCAGGGCTCGCCGGGCGAGACGCAGTCGTTCAACTTCGCCGCGTCGTCCCAGACGTTGACGGACGTGTTGAAGGGCAAGGAGATCACGGCCGACATCGGCGACCACGACCGGGACTACCGGACCGGTCTGGACCGGTACTTCGAGGGCGACTACGACTCGGCGGTGGAATACTTCGACGCGGTCCTCGCCGGGTCGCCGGGGCACCAGCAGGCGAGCGAGTACCGGAAGCTGGCGGCGGACCGGGGCGGCAAGCCGAGCGGCCCGCCGACGATGCTCATCGTGTTCGCCGTGCTGTGCGCGGGCATCGCGATCGCCACCGCCACGGCCGGCACCGCGGTCCTCCTCACCCGCCGCAAGCGGCTCGCCGCAGCAGCCACGCCCAGCCTCGCCACCCCCGGCGGCGGATTCGCGACGCCCAACCCGGCCACGCCGAACCCGGCCACCCCCGGCGGCGGCTTCGCGACCCCGAGCCCAGCCACCCCAGGCGGCGGCTTCGCCACCCCCGGCCCGGCCACCCCCGGCGGCGGATTCGCCACCCCCACCCCCGGCGGCGGGTTCGTCGCGCCGCAGCCGGCCACCCCGTCCAGCGGGTTCGCGTCCGGCCCCGGCCTGTCCGCCCCGCCGGCACCGGCCACCCCGCCGCACCCCGCCACGCCGGCCACCCCGCCGCACCCGGCGACGCCGGCCGGCGGGTTCGCACCCGCCGGCGTCCCGGCCTCCGAGGCGATCACCGACAAGGTCACCGCCCACGACGTCCTACCAGTTGTTCTCGGCGGTCAGCCACAGCACCACGGCGAGCCCGATCCCGAGCAGACCGAACGGCGACACGACCCCCTCCGCCAGGACCAGCCCGACGAGCAGCCCGACGACGGCCGCACCGAGGTACAGCCGGGGACCCCACTTCCGGGTCAGCCACGCCCCGACCAGCCCCACGACGGCGACCAGGCTCATGAAGGTGGCGAACACAAAGGCCCGTAACGCGCCGTCGTCCCAGTCCGCGCCGTGGTCGGCCTCGTCCACCCACCCGACGAGGCCGACCACGAGCACGAACGCGTTCGACAGCGTCAACAGCACCAGCAGCGCCACGGTGGCGCCGGACTTCCTGGCCCGCTCGACCGGTTGCGACATGACAGTCCTTTCTCGACAGTGGAGAACCACGTTCTCCCTGTCAGACAAGGACTACGAATCAGCCGTTCCCGCCGGCGGGGGTGGAAGTTTCCGGTTCCGGGCCGCTCGTTCGACCTCCGCCAGGTCGGCCGCGGTCACCAGGCGGGTCTCCGCCGCGCGGCGCGCCACCGCGAAGCGGATGTTCTGCAACCGGCCCACGTGCGGCGCCGAGTAGGGGTCGTCGTTCACCCCGAACGCGACCGCCGAGATGGCCCGGATGGCGTCGTCGACCCGCTGCGGGCGGTGCAGGTTCCAGGCGTAGCCGTGCCAGTGCAGGACCCGCTCGTAGATCTCCTTGTTCGACGGCGGGCGCGGGTAGTCGTCCTTGCCCGCCAGCCACGGCTCGCACAGCGCCAGCGCCACGTACCAGTCGCGGCTGCCGCGCGGCAGGCTCGGCCCCTTGCCGGTCGCCTCGCCCTCCGGCAGGGCCACCGCCGACGCGCCCTCCGACGCCGACACGTCGATGTTGAGCACCAGGTCGGTGAAGCCGAGCGGTCCCTGCCGGCCCAGCAGCAGGACCAGCTGGTTCTCGCCCCGGTCCAGCAGCGCCGACATCGACCGCGCCAGGATCACCCGCCGCGCGCCGCCGGGAGCGTCGAACAGGCTCGACAGCTGGGCCTCGCCCGCGCCGAGCCAGTGCAGCGCCACCGTGTCGGTCCCCACGACCAGTTCCCCGACCAGCCGCGACACGTGCGGCGCGCAGTCGGGCAGGGTCAGCGCTACCCGGCCGGGCACCGGCTCGCCGACGTGCGGCGCGCGGCCGAACACCAGCGACTCCCCGGGCCGCAGCACGACCGCGCCGACCCCGGCCGCCCGCACGACCACCGTCGGCATGGCGACCCCTTCCACCCCCACCGGCACACCGGTCACTCCGGGCACGTCGGCGCACTCCCCCGGTCCGGACCCAGCGCGTTCCACTCGTCGGCCAGCGAGTCCCGGTCCAACAACCCGCACAACACCTTCCCGGCGTGCCCGGGGTCCAAGTGCCACAACCGCGCCACGCCGTCCGCGCCGACGCTCACCATCCGCTCACCCCTGCTGTCGAACTCCAGGTCGTTCAACTGGTCCTCGTGCCGGTCCAGCCGCGCCACGAACCGCCGGTCCTCGACGTTCCACAGCCGCACCACGGTGTCCTGGCCGGCCGAGGCCAGCGACTTGCCGTCCGGGCTGAACGCCACCCGCCGGATGGTCGAGTCGCTGCCGGTCAGCTCGCCCACCTGCTGCCCGTCGCGCACCCGCCACAGCTTGACGACCCGGTCCGAGCCGCCGGTGGCCAGCAGCGCGCCGTCCGGGCTGAAGTCGGCGTCGATCGCGATGCCCGCGTGGCCGGGCAGGATGGTCAGCTCCGCGCCGGGGTCCACCAGGTTCCACAGGCCCACCTTGCCCGCGGACAGCGGCACGGCCAGCGTCTTGCCGTCCGGGCTGAACGCGATGCCGGTGGGGTAGTTCAGCTCGATGCCCTTGTCGTCGTTGCGCGGCTCGCCGCGGGTGGTCCGGCGCTGCGGCGACACCGACAGGTCGTCGGCGCGCAGCAGGAGGATCTCGTCGCGGTTCTCCTCGGAGGTGGCCGGCGAGCGGCCGGCGACGGCGATCTGCTTGCCGTCGGGGCTGTAGCGCATGGTGGCCATCACCGTGCCGGGCCGGCTGAACCGCCGCCGCTCCGCCAGGTCCGAGGTCCGCCACACCACGACCGCGCCGTCTTCACCGGACGTGGCGACTTCCGCGCCGTCCAGCGAGAAGTCGACGTCGTAGGCGGGGCCTTGGTGCGCCTTGATCCGCTTGACCAGGTCGCCGGTGGTGCTGTCCCACAGCTCCAGGAACCCGGCGCCGTCCACCAGCGCGAACAGCTTGTCGTCGGGGTGGAAGGACACCGAGATCGCCGAGCCGTGCCGGTCGCCCATGACGGTCTGGCCGAGCTGCCACACGGTGATCTCGCCCGCCGAGTCCGCGCCGATCATGGTGTGCCCGTCGGCGGAGACGGTGATGCCGAACGTGGTCACGGAGCGGGTCGCGAGCCGGGCCACCAGCACCAGGCTGGTCGGGTCCCACGAGTACACGCTGGTGCCGTTGCCGCTGGCGACGATCGCGTTGCCCTTGCCGCTGAAGCCCACCGACGTCAGGCTGCCCTCGGGCGAGTCCAGGACGTCGCGGGTGGTCCAGGTGTTGGTGTCCCACAACCGGATCGTGCCGTCGGTGCCGGCGCTGGCCATGGTGGGGCCGGCCGGGTCGAACGCGATAGCCTGGACCTTGTCGGTGTGGCCGGTGAGCTTCGCGACCTCCACGCCGTCGGAGATCCGGCGGACCCGCACGTCGTTGACGTCGGTGGTGGCGATGTGGTTCTTGTCCGGGCTCATCGCCATGAAGATCGACGCGTGGTCGATCGGGAGCACCGCCCGCTCGGCGAAGGTCGAGGTGTTCCAGACGACCAGGCCGCGTTCGGTGAACGACGCGATCTCGGTGCCGTCGCGGGAGAGCGCGGTGTCGATGCCGGTGCCCGGCAGGTCGCGGATCTTCTCCCGCTTCTCCACGTCCCACAGCGCGACGGTCTTGGTGTCGGGGTTGGCGGAGGCCAGCAGCTTGCCGTCCTCGCTCATGGAGACCGTGCGGTACCAGCCGTCGCCGTCGTCCAGGACGGTGATCTGCTTGCGGTTGGCGACGTCCCACAGCCGCAGCGACCCGTCCGTGCCGCCGCTGGCCGCGACCTTGCCGTCCCCGGACACCGAGATCGACGACACCACACCTTCGTGGCCGGTCATCCGGCCCCGGTAGGCGTCCACGGCGTTGGCCAGCAGGGCGCTGCGGCTCTCCACGGTCTGCCCGGCCTGCCACGCGCCCAGCGCGGACAGCGCGCTGCGCCGCGGATCGACGCCCCGGGCCAGGGAGGACTCGGCGGCCAGTTGGCGGGACAGGTTGAGCTGACCGGAGGACTCTGCCCGGTCGCGCTGGTTCTTGGCGTCCTGCTGGAGGTTCGTGGCCACGACGATCGCGCCGGACGCGACCAGCAGCAGCACGCTCAGCGCGGCGACCAGGGTCCGCAGCCGCCGGGTCCGCTTGCGCTCGGCGAGCTGCCCGGCCTGTTCGGCGGCGGTGGAGCGGGCCAGGAACTCCTGCTCGGCCGGTTGCAGGCGGACCCGGTCGCGGGCGGACTCCAGCCACGCGGTCAGCGACGCCAGCCGCACGCCCCGGTACAGGTCGTCGGCGTGCTGCCCGGACTCCAGCCACACCCGGACCGCGTCGGTGAACCGGTGGTGCTGGATCAGGCCGGCGCGGTCCTCGTCGATCCAGCCGCGCAGCCGGGGCCACGCGGACAGCAGCGCTTCGTGGCTGAGCCGGGCGCCGGTGCCGTCCACGGTGACCAGGCGGGCGCTGATCAGCTGGTCCAGGATGACCGGGGCGGGCAGTTCACGCGGATCCACCCGGCGGCGCACCACGGTGCCGTCGTCGAACACCGTCACCATCCGCAGCAACGTTGTCCGCAACAAGTGGCGCCCCAACGGGTCAAGCCGGTCGTGGATCTCGTCGGCAGTGCGCGCAACCGCGCCGTCGATGCCACCAGCCCGCCGATAGGCGGCGAGGGTAAGCATGTTGCCCTCACGGTGGTTCCACGTCTCCCGCAGCGCGTGCGCAAGCCGTGGCAACGCACCCGGGTCATACCCGATCTCCCCGCGCACACCCAGATCCGCGATCAGCCTCTCAGGCAGCCCGGTCTCAACCTCCAACCCCGCATCCCGAGCCGGCACGACAATGGCCTGCCGCAACTCGGTCGCATCCATCGGCCCCAACACCACGGGAGCCTGCAAGGCCGGTCTCAACGGCGCCAACTCAATACACCGATCCACCAGGTCCGCCCGCACCGCCAACACCACGATCGCCGGACTGGCCGACGTCAACGCGGTGGCATAAGCGATCCGATCAGCCTCCGGCGCGCCATACGTGAAAAGCTCCTCGAACTGGTCGACGAGAATCACCGGCCGCGTGGCGGTCTCACCCACCGACCGCGCACACGTCTCCCCGAACTTCGCCGGCGTCTGCCGAATCACCCGCGCCCACTCATCGGCGTCGAGTGCCGAATGCGCGGCCATCGCCGTAGCCAGCCCCCGGATCGGGTCCGGCCCAGGCGTCAGCACGATCTGGGGCCAGTCCGCCAGATCCGGCCCGTCCCCACCCGCCAACGCCGGCAGCAACCCGGCTCGCAGCACCGACGACTTACCGGACCCCGACGCGCCGACCACCACAACGGGCTCGCCACCGTCGAGCTGCTCGGCCAACCGCACCAACAAATCGGTGACCACGTGGTCGCGCCCGTGGAACAGCGCCGCGTCGGCCTTGTCGAACCCCGACAGACCGGGATAGGGGCAGACGGGCTTGCTGCTGTAGGGCATCCGCCGAGTCCCCGGCTTCCGCTCCTGCGCCCGCATGATCGCCCGAACCAACCGCCCCTGGTCACGCTCCTTCGACGGCCCCGGCAACGTGGGCTGGGCGGACCGAACCGTGCCCCCGGAATACGAGGCCGCCTCAGCCGCCGTGATCAGCGCCGTAGCCGACTCGAACCGCCGCGCAGGATCCTTCGCCAGCCCCCGCAGCACCACCCCGTCCAACGCCGGGGTGATAGTCGGGATGAACACCGACGGCGCCGGCGGCGGCTGCAACAGATGCCCCGCCACCTTCGCCGCCATGTCCACAGCCGGATACGGCAGCCGACCGGTCAGGCACTCGAACAACACACAGGCCAGCGAGTACTGGTCGGACCGCCCGTCGACATCACTGCGCGACAGCCGTTCGGGCGCCATGTAGTCCCACGACCCGATGAGATCGCCGGACTGCGTCAACACCGTGGCATCCGCCGAGGTCTCCCGCGCAATACCGAAGTCCGCGAGGTAGGCCCGGCCGGCCCCGTCCACCAGGATGTTCGACGGCTTCACATCCCGATGCACCAGCCCCGCTCCATGCGCCGCATCAAGCGCCCGAGCAACCTGCCGCAACACCGCCAAGGCCCGGTCCTGGTCGACCTGGCCCTGCCCCATCATGCGGCGCAGGTCGGTCCCGTCGACCAGCATCATGTCCAGGAAGAGCTGGCCGTCGATCTCCCCGAAGTCGTGCACCGGCACGATGTTCGGGTGGCTCAGGGAGGCCGCCAGCCGAGCTTCGCGCTGGAAGCGGGCCCGGAACTCGGGGTCGACCACCGAGGCGGGGAGTTTCTTCAACGCCACAACCCGGTCGTGCACCGTGTCGTGCGCCCGGTACACCACGCCCATGCCACCTTGGCCGAGCATGCCGAGAATCCGGTAGGGCCCGAAGTCGGCCTCGTCGGTCACCGCCACTCCCCCATCTCGCGATCGGTCCACCCTACTGAGATCCCCCGACCCCTCCGCGGGTTCCTACGCCATCCGGCCCCACGCCACCCCAGGAGGATCTTCTCCCACCACCCACCCACCCAAAGATCCACCCCACCCACCAACCAAGCCAAGGGCAACCACGAGCCCCACACCACTGCGCCCCACCAACCGCGATCCTTCGCCGCGCGCCACACCGCCCCCACTCCCCACCCCACCAACAGCGACCCTTCGCCGCGCGCCACGCCGCCCCCACTCCCCGCCCGACCAATCGCGGCTTTTCGCCGCGCTCGGCGCGGCGGGCCGGCTATCAGCCACAGCGGGGCCTCGGTTCCCCACCGTATGGCCTGCCCGAAGGGCTACCACAGATTTCCCGGGTGCAGCCAAAAGTTTTGCTCGTTCCTCGCAAAACTTTTGGCTGCACCCGGGAAATCTGTGGTTGGCTTTGCCAGGCCATGCGGTGGGGGAACCGACGCCCTTCCTCCCCCATTGGTGGTTCTCCAGGCCCGCTTTTGATCTTGAGAGCGCGAAGCGCGTCTTGAAGAGCGCGAAGCGCGCCCGCTCAAGAGCACGAAGCGCGCCCGCTCAAGAGCACGAAGCGCACCGAAGCGCCCGAAGGGTAGCGTCGAAGCCATGCGCGGATTCCCGGCACTCAAGAGAATCGACCTCGGCGAAGTCCCCTACCCCGAAGCAGCCGAAGCCATGGAGGAATGGGCCAACGCTTCTTGGCCTGCGGACTGGACGACCCGACCACCTCCCTCCGCGAGTGGGCCGGCGAGGCACCTTCAGGCGCAGAGGTCCGCAACGCCGTGGCCACCGCCCTCCAAGCATCGACCTCCGCCCTCTCACCATCGTCAATCGACGAACAGTTTCGAAACGTTTCGACTGCTTCAAGCGCCCACTGAACCGTTCTGACCACCTTCTGAAGCAACACAGCACCCCGAAGCACGTCTCAGTACGCGCTTGCCGGCACTATCTGTTTCGGTCAATACTGCTAAAAGTTTCAGGCCTGGAACACGACGACGTCCCCAGTGCTCCCAGAAGGTGCCAAACATGAAGCTGACATCGAGGTCAGTGTCGCGCGCCGCGCTCATGTCGGCGGTGCTCGCCGCCGTCACGTTGAGCGCCGGCATGCTCGTGGCGACCTCCGCGAACGCCGCGACCACGCTCGGCGCGTCGGCGGCCCAGTCGGGTCGCTACTTCGGCACGGCCGTGGCCGCGCACAAGTTGAGCGACTCGACGTACGTGGGCATCCTGAACCGCGAGTTCGACATGGTCACGCCCGAGAACGAGATGAAGATCGACGCGACCGAGCCGAACCAGAACCAGTTCACCTACGGCAACGCCGACCGGATCGTCAACCACGCCATCGCCCAGGGCAAGCGCGTCCGCGGCCACACCCTGGCGTGGCACTCGCAGCAGCCGGGCTGGATGCAGAACATGGAAGGCACCGCGCTGCGCCAGGCGATGCTGAACCACGTCACGAAGGTGGCGAGCTACTACCGGGGCAAGATCTACGCCTGGGACGTGGTGAACGAGGCCTTCGAGGACGGCAGCTCCGGCGCGCGCCGCAACTC
>NZ_JAPSLK010000105.1 GCF_031180885.1 Saccharothrix sp. | reverse complement strand
GGCAGCCGCTGCTCGCGGTGATGGTGCTGCTGGTGATCTCGGCGGTGTTGTCCGCGATCGTGGACAACATCCCTTATGTGGCAACGATGTCCCCGATCGTGGGCGAGCTGGTGGCGGCGCAGGGCGGGACGGCGCAGGCGGAGTCGCTGTGGTGGTCGCTGGCGTTGGGCGCGGACCTGGGCGGCAACGCCACCGCTGTCGGTGCCAGCGCGAACGTGGTCGCTCTCGGGTTGGCGGCGCGCAACGGCACACCGATCAGCTTCTGGACGTTCACCCGCTACGGCCTGGTGGTGGCGGCCCTGTCGATCGTGCTGGCCGCGCCGTACCTGTGGCTGCGCTACTTTGCATTCGCGTGACCTTCCCGGGAAGGCAGCCACCAGTTCCAGCGGCCCATCATCGTGACGGTGGCCGGCACGAGCACGGCTCGGATCAGGGTGGCGTCGAGGAGGATGCCGAGGGACACGCCCGAGGCGAAGATGGCCACGTCCAGTTCGCCGCCCATCGCCATCGACGCGAACGAGCAGAACAGGATCAGGGCCGCCGACGTCACGAGACGGCCGGTGTGGCCGATGCCCCGGACGACGGCTTCCACGGTGTCGCCGGTCCGGTCGTACTCCTCGCGCATCCTCGCGATGATGAACACCTCGTAGTCGGTCGACAGTCCGAAGAGGAACGCGAACACGGTCACCGGGACGAACGTGCCGATCGCGCCATCGGGCTGGATGCCCAACACCGCCTCGGTACCCCAACCCCACTGCCACATCAGCACCAGCGCCCCGATCACGGCACCCAACGAAAGCAGGTTGAGCAGGATGGCTTTCAGGGGCAGAAGGAGTGAGCGGAAGGCCCGGGCGAGCATCACGTAAGTGGCGGCGGCCAGGAGGGCGAGCATCCAGGGGAACGCCGAGTAGGTCGCCTCCACGTAGTCCATCTGCTGGGTGACGTTCCCGCCGACCATCGCCCCATCAGGTACCGCGTCGCGCACCTGCCGTACGGGCTCCTCGCCCTCGGCGACGGGAAGTACGGCCACCAGCGCGGAGCCGTCGGCACGCCAAGTGGCCGGTGCGACGGCGGCGTGCACACCAGGCAGTGCGGCGAGGTCGGCGGCGACCTGCCGGGCGTCGACACCAGAAGGCACGTAGACGTCGAAGGACGTGAGTACACCGGAGGGCACGCCGGCGTCCCGCAGAGCGACCAGGCCGTCGTGGCCGCTGCCCGACCGGGCCAGGTCGGCGCTCACCGGCACGCTGAGGTTCACCCCGAACGCGACCACCGACAGCGCGGCCAGCACACCGCCGGCGGCGAACGCGGCGGGCACCCGGTGCCGCACGACCAGCCGCGCCCACGCCGTCCAGGCCGCACTCGCCGTCGAAGCCTTGGACTTCGTGCGAACGCGCCTGCCCGCCACCGACAGCACCAAAGGCAACACGGTCAGCGAGACGAATGCGCTGGACAGAGCGACCACGACACCACCAACGCCCAGGCTGCGCAGCAACGGAATGGGCAGCACGATCATGGTCACCAACCCGATCGCCACCGCGCCACTGCTGAACATGACGGCGTGCCCGGCCGTGGCCATCGCCCGGTGCACGGCCTCGTCCCCGCCGCCCTCCTCACGCCACCGGGTCACCAGGATCAGCGCGTAGTCGACGGCGATCCCGACGCCGAACAGGGGCAGCATCATGACCGTCGTCTCGTGGATGTCGACGAAGGCACTCGCCACCAGCAAACCCACGAACGACACCGGCACCGCGACGAACGCCGTCAGCAACGGGACGAAGGCGAGCGTGGAGCGGAAGACCCACACCAGCACGGCGATCGCCGCCCCGATGGTCACCGCCAGCTTGAGCGGCACGTCCAGCCCGCCGGTGTCCGCGCCCGTGGCCAGCGGGTCGAGCCCGGTCACGTGCAGGACGGCGTTCTCGGGCAGCCACGGCCGCATGGCCGCCGCGACGGCGGCGTCGAGGTCCGAGCCCTCACCCAGCGCACTGCCCGGCAGGCCGCCCTGCTCGACCGGGCCGCCGAACACCAGCCCGAACGTGGTCCGGTCCTCGCCGACGAACCGCCGGTCCCCGGTGTCGGCGTAGGACACGACCCGTGCTCCGGTCTCGTCAACAACAGCGGTGAACGCGCGGCCCAGCGCCTGCCGCACCCCGGGCGAGTCCACCGTGGTCCCGGGCGGCAGCGTGATGACCGGGAGGAACGGCCGCTCGTAGCCGCCGGTCCCGTAGTCCGCCATGATCCGCTGGTTGGCGTCGTAGCCGGGCAGGCCGGGGTAGGCGTTGCGCTCGGACACGTTCGGCAGCAGCAGGGCGATGGCGCCGCCGCCGGCGAGCAGCAGCAACCCCATGACCACACCGACCAGACGCCGGTGCCCGAGCACGAACCGCGACAGCTTCTCCATGCCGACCAGCGCACCAGCCGGATCTTCCACCGCTCTGCGACCGTTCTGGGAGTTCTCTGTGAGAACCGCTCAACGGGACGGTTCCCGCGCGAGACTGTGCCGGTGACCCCTGCGCGCATCCTCGTGGTGGACGACGACCAGTACCTGGCCGACCTGGTGGCCACCGCTCTGCGCTACGACGGGTTCGAGGCGGCGGTGGCGCTGTCCGGCCAGGAGGCCAGGGCGCGGACCAGGGCGTTCGCGCCGGACCTGATCGTGCTGGACGTGATGCTGCCCGACGGCTCGGGCGTCGACCTGTGCCGGGACCTGCGGCGGGCCGGGCACCACGTGCCGGTCGTCTTCCTCACCGCGCGCGACGCCACCGAGGACCGGATCTCCGGGCTGACCGCGGGCGGCGACGACTACGTGACCAAGCCGTTCAGCCTGGAGGAACTGGTGCTGCGGGTGCACGCCGTGCTGCGCCGGACCCGGCCGGCGCGGGCGACGGGCCGGCTCGCGTTCGCGGACCTGGAGATCGACGAGGACGCGCACACCGTGCGGCGGCACGGCCGGCCGATCGACCTGACCCCGACCGAGTTCAAGCTCCTGCGCCACCTCGTCGCGAACGCCGGCCGGGTGCTGTCCAAGCGGCGGCTGCTGGACCACGTGTGGGAGTACGACTTCGGCGGCAACGACGGCGTGGTGCAGACCTACATCTCCTACCTGCGCCGCAAGGTCGACGCGGTCGACCCGCCGCTGATCCACACCGTGCCGCGGGTGGGGTACGTGGTCCGGCTGCCCGAAGGTTCGTGATGTCGCTGCGGAAACGGCTGGTGCTGACCGTGACGGCGTTGCTGGCGCTGGGGTTGGCGGTGTCGGTGGGCGCGATCTTCGGCGCGCTCCAGGACTGGACCGGCGACCAGAACGACGACGTGCTGACCGCCGTGGCGCACGATTTCCGGCAGACCGGCGCCGGGGTCGACGGGGTGTGGCGGGCGGCGGCGGAGCGCGGCGACATCCCGTCGTTCTTCCAGGTCCGCGGGGCGGACGGCGGTGTCCGGCAGACCGTGGCGTACGGCGACGCGCCCGTCCTGCCTGATCCGTTGCGGCCGGCGGAGGTGACGGCCGACAACCCCGACGGCGGGCGGTTCACCGACGTCACCGGCTGGCTGGTGCGCACGTCGTGGCTCAACGAACAGGGCGATGTCCTGGTCGTGGCCATGCGCACGGCCAACACCACCGAACTACTCGACCGCGTCCGGAACGTCGCCGTGATCTCCAGCGCGGTGGCGCTGCTCGCGGTCGCGCTGCTGTCGTGGCGCGCGGTCCGGCGCGGGCTGCGTCCCCTGGAGGACATGTCGGACACCGCCGCCGCCATCGGCGCGGGCGACCTGACCCGCCGGGTCGAGGACGCCGGCGCGCGCACGGAGGTCGGCCGGCTCGGTGCCGCGCTCAACGCCATGCTCGGCCAGATCGAGTCCGCCTTCCGGGAACGCAAGCGCTCCGAGGACCGCCTGCGCCGGTTCGTCGCCGACGCGTCCCACGAGCTGCGCACCCCGATCGCCACGATCCGCGGGTACGCCGAACTGTTCCGGCGCGGCGCGGCGACCCGGCCGGACGACCTCGACATGTCCATGCGCCGGATCGAGTCGGAGGCGAGGCGCATGGGGACGCTGGTCGACGAGTTGCTGCTGCTCGCCCGCCTGGACCAGGGCCGACCGCCGGACCGTGCGCCGGTCGAGCTGACCGACCTCGCGGCCGAGGCCGTGGCCGACGCGCTGACCCTCCGGACCGGCCACGACCTGGGCCTGGACCACGACGGCCCGGTGACCGTGCCCGGCGACCATGCGCGGCTGAGCCAGGTGCTGGGCAACCTGCTGTCCAACGTCCTGCGCCACACCCCGCCGGGCACCCGCGCCCGGGTCCGCGTGCACGCCCGGGGCGAGCACGCCGTGATCGAGGTGGCCGACGACGGCCCAGGCCTGACCCCCGACCACCAGGACCGCGTGTTCGAACGCTTCTACCGCGGCGACGCGGCCCGTTCCGACCACGGCGGAGCCGGCCTGGGACTGTCCATTGTGGACGCGGTGGCGACGGCGCACGGCGGCCGGGCGTCCGTGACCTCCGCACCGGGTGAAGGCACCACGTTCACCGTCACGCTCCCGCTGTCCTGAAGCCGGTCGGGATCAGCCCGTGGCGGCGCGGACGACACCGCCGATGGCCCGCGCCACGCGCTCGGCCGCGCGCTCCGGCTCCGGCTGTTCCGCGTCGAGCCATGCCAGCACGGCTTCCAACGCCACCGTCGGCACCAGTTCGACGGCCCAGTCCCGCCACGGCCCCTCTGGGATCACCTCGGCCAGGTGCGCGCGGGCGACCTCGGTGGAGGCCGCGCGCAGGCCGTCGACCACGTCCCGGAACTCCGGCTCGCGGGCAGCGTGCCGGAACAGCAGTCGGAACCCGTCGGGGTCGGCCGCCGCCGCGTCCAGCAGCGCCGGGACGCTGCCCTCGTCGTAGTCGCCGGAACCGACCGAAGCCTCCAGGCGGGCGCACGCGCGCTGCAACACCGCCCGGTAGAGGTCGGTCTTGGACTCGAAGTGCCGGTAGAGGATCACCCGGCTCACACCGGCCTCGGCGGCGACGTCGTCCAGCCCCGTCGCGGTGAAACCCGCACGGGAGAACGCGCGCGTGGCCGCGTCGAGGATCTGTTCCCGCCGCTGCGCACGGGGCAGTCGGCCAACCGGGGCGCTCACGCCGACTCCTCTTGTTTACTCGGGAGTCTACACGTACGGTTGTTTACGCCGAGGTACACATAAGGGGCATCGCACCGCCCGTCACCTGGTGATCCCGGAGGACGCGTCCCACCGGCAGGTGAAGGCGGGTCGCCGGTACTTCACTCCGGGGCGGTCGGTGCCGATACTGGTTGACGAGGGGAGTACTTCCCAAAGGTCTGCCCGGTCAAGACGGACATCCCCGGTGTCCCCGGGAGGCCGCCCCGCCAAGGGGTGAAGGAGACCTCGAACGCCGACGTTCGAGGAGGTCCCGTGCCCGCCTCAGCCGTGGTGCCCGCCTCGCACGTGGTGCCCGCCGAGACCGTCGGGTCGGCCGGGCTGTGGGCCGTCAGCCTCGCGGTCCTGGTGGGGTTGCTGGTCGCGGACTTCGCGGTGACCCGCCGCCCGCACGAGGTGTCGATGCGGGAGGCGGCGGGGTGGTCGGTGTTCTACCTCGCGTTGCCCGTCTTGTTCGCGTTCTGGCTGTGGATGGACTACGGCAGCGGCCCGGCGCTGGAGTTCACGACCGGGTTCGTGGTGGAGAAGTCGCTGTCGGTGGACAACCTGTTCGTGTTCATGCTGCTGCTGTCCGCGTTCGCCGTCCCGTGGTCGGTGCGGCAGCGGGTGCTGCTGTACGGGATCGTCGGGGCGCTTCTGCTGCGGGGTGTGTTCATCGCGGCGGGCGCGGCGATGCTGGCGGCGGGGACGTGGGCGTTCCTCGTGTTCGGGGTGATCCTGTTCGTCTCCGCGGTGAAGGTCCTGCACCAGGCGCTGGCCGGCGGAGTCGACGAGCCCGACGTCGCGCGGATGCGGGCCGTCCGGCTGCTGCGGAGACTGATGCCGGTCACCGACCAGTACCGCGGCGCGCAGCTGTCCGTGCGGGAGAACGGGCGGCGGGCGTTGACGCCGTTGGCGGTCGTGGTGGTGGCGGTGTTCGCGACGGACATGGTGTTCGCGGTGGACTCGGTGCCGGCGGTGTACGGGATCACCGAGGACCCGTATCTGGTGTTCGCCACCAACGCCTTCGCGCTGTTGGGGTTGCGGGCGCTGTACTTCGTGCTGCACGCGGCGCTGGCGAAGCTGGTGCACCTCAACCACGGGCTGGCGATCATCCTGGCGTTCATCGGCGTGAAGCTGGTGCTGCACTGGGCGCACGGGATCTGGCCGGCCGTCCCGGAGATCCCCACCCCGGCCTCGCTCGCCGTCATCGTCACCATCCTCGCCGCCGTCACCTTCACCAGCCTGCGCACCCGCCGCCGCGCCGCCGTGCAACACCCCGCCGGCCTCGACGTGCAGGCTCCCGCACCCCAGGACTGAACGATGGTCACCGACCTGCTCCTCGGCGCGCTGATCGACATCGCGATCACCGCGCTGGTCATCTTCGCGCTGCTGTTCACCTGCGCCGCCATGATCCCGCCCCGGCCACCGAGCGGACCCCGGCGCCCGTGACGCCTCCGCCCCGGCGGGCACGGTCCTGGTCGGTCCGATCCGCGGCACCGGCCGGCGTCGAACGCGCGCCAGGGGCCTGCGTGGTCCGCTTCGGGTCGCCGCGTCGCCCCCCGGCGGTGACTGCCCGAGCGGGCTGGATTGCCGCTGTGCTGGAGCGGTCTCCGCTGGTCGGCCGGGACGTCCCACGGGCGCAGCTGGTGGACGGGCTGGCGCGCGGCCGGGGTGGGGAGGTCGGGCTGGTCCTGGTGAGCGGGGACGCCGGGGTGGGCAAGAGCCGGCTCGTCGCCGACGTGCTCGCGGGGTGGCGCGGGAGGGTGCTGCGCGGGGCGTTCACGCCGCTGGGGGAGTTCGTGTGCGCGGGGCCGGAGCGGGCGGAAGTGGACGTCCTGCTGGGGCTCGTGGTGCGGGAGCCGCTGGTGCTGGTGTTGGAGGACCTGCACTGGGCGGGGGCGGCGACCGTGGAGGCGTTGCCGGGTGTGGCGGCGGCGTGTGCGGGCGGGGAGTCGGTGGTGGTGGCCACGTACCGGCGGGAGGAGTTGCCGCGCAACCACCCGGTCCGGGCGATGCGGGCCGAGGCGCGGCGGGGCGGCGGGCTGGTGGAGATCGTGCTCGGGCCGTTGACTGCCGTCCAGACCGGTGAGCTGCTCGCGGGGTGCCTGGCCGCGCCGGTCTCCGACGCGCTGGTGGCGGCCGTGCACGAGCGGGCCGAGGGGCTGCCGTTCTACGTGGAGGAGTTGGCGGGCGCGCTGGTCGAGTCCGGTGGCCTCCGGGAGCGTGACGGCGTGCTGGACCTGGCGGCGGACATGGCGTCGGCGGTGCCGGACAGCGTGCTGGACGCGGTGCTGACCCGGACCGCCGACCTGCGCCGCCAGTGCCCGGAGGCGGTGGAGCTGGCCGCGGTGCTGGGGTTGCGGGTCGACCTGCCGGTGCTGGCCGAACTGGTCGACCCGGACGAGGTGGACCGGGTGCTGGACGCCGGCCTGCTGACCGAACAGGGACCCGGCGCTGCGGTGTTCCGGCACGCTCTGGTGCGTGACGCGTTGTACCGGGCGATCCCGTGGGCCCGGCGGCGCGGCCACCACCGGCGGGTCGCGGAACGCCTCGCCGCGGGTGACCGGCCGCCCGAGGTGGTGGCCGAGCACTGGGCCGCCGCGCAGGAACCGGACCGCGCCCGGCCGTTGCTGCTGGCCGCGGCCCGCCGTCTGTGCGGGGCACACGCCTACCGCGACGCTGCCGGCGTGGTCCGCCGCGCGCTTTCCCTGTGGCCGCCGGACGTCGACCCGGCGGCCCGGGTGGACACCGTGGCGCGTCTCGCCGACTGCGCGGAGCTGAGCGGCGAGCTGGAGTCGGCGGCGAACCTGTGGGGCGAGGTCGCCCGGCTGCGCGCGGCCGGCGGCGACGGCGCGGCGGCGGGAGCGGCGTACCGGAGGCTGGCCAACGTGGCGGAGCTGCGTGGTGACGTGCCCGCCGCGGTCGCCGCCCGCGAGGCCGCGGCCGACGCGCTCGCGGTCGCGGGGCTGCGCGGCGACTGCGCCGCCGAACGGCTGGCGCTGGCCGAGCAGCTCAAGTCCGCGGCACACCTGTCCAAGGCACTCGACCACGCCGAAGCCGCCGCGGAGGACGCCGAGGCCGCCGGCCGCACCGGGGTCCGCGCGCACGCCCTGGCGTTGCAGGGCGCGATCCGCGCCGCCCTCGGCGAGGGTCGCCGTGGTGTGGCGCTGGCCCGGTCGGGCCTGGAACTCGCGCTCGCCGGGCAGCTCACCGAGGTCGCCGGCGAGGCGTACTACGAGCTGGGCGAAGCCCTGGAGTACGCGGCCGACTACGCCGCCGCCACCGACGCCTACGAGTCCGCGCTGGAACTGTCCCGCGAGCACGGGTTCACCGCCCTGGCCCAGACGTGCTTCGTGTGCATGTCGCCGGTGGTGCGGTTGATGGGGGAGTGGGACCGGTCGCTGGCCATCTGCGGCGAGGTGCTCGGGGACGACCGTTCCTCGCCGCTGCACCGCATGGTCGCGCAGGAGGAGTCCGGGCTGATCACCGTCCTGCGCGGCGACCGGCGAGGGGTGCGCGCGCCCCTGCGGCAGGCGGTCGCGTTCGGCCGCGGCAACGGGGTGTTCGGGATGGAGGTCGGTGCGACGTGGGCGATCGCCGCGCTCGCGGTGCTCGACGGCGACGAGACGGCCGCCCGGCACACCGTGACCGGGATGCTGGAGCGCTGCCAGGACAAGGAGGAGTGGCACTACGCGCTGCCCGCCCTGCGCTGGTCGGCGACCTACCTGGCCGAGCTGGGCGACCGCGACGGCGTCGCGCGGCACCACCGGCTGCTGGCCACCGCCGCGACCCGCAACAGCACCCCGAAGGTGCTCTCGGCGCTGGCGCACGTCGGCGGCGAGCTGGCCGTCGTCGAGGGCGACCCGGTCCAGGCCGCCGCCCAGTTCGGCCAGGCCGTGCACCTGCTGCGGGGCGTGACCGCGCCCTTCGAGCTGGCGTTGAGCAGGCTGCGCCGGGGCACCGCGCTGGCCGCCGGCGGGGACCGGGCGCCCGCGGTGGAGGCGATCACCGACGCCTACCGGATCGCCCGCAGGCTGGGGGCCAAGCCACTCGCCCGGCAGTGCGCGGCGGAGCTGGCCGCGATGGGCGAACGGGTCGACCGGCGACTGGGCCGCCTCGCCGCCCGGTCGCTCACGCCCGCCGGGCTGACCCGCCGCGAACAGCAGGTGCTGGGGCTTCTGGCCGAGGGCCGGACCAACCGGCAGATCGCCGCCGAGTTGTTCCTGAGCACCCGCACCGTGGACATGCACGTGCGCAACCTGCTGACCAAGCTCGACTGCCCGAGCCGGGGCGCCGCCGCGCGGCGGGCGGTCGAGCTGGGCCTGGTCGCCCCGCAAACACGGCAATAGCCGGCCGGGAACACGGCAGTTCGACGCATGTCCGGCCCGTCCCGCGTGCCGACGATGGGTGTCGACACCCGAACCCGGAATGAGGTGCACGGCCATGGACAAGCTCGCGATCGTCGTCCGCGACGACGCCTACGACAAGATCCTCACCCCGTTGACGTTCGCCTGGCTCGCCGCGGACAAGGGCGTGCAGGTCGACATGCTCTTCGTCCTGTGGGCCGTCCGGGCGCTGACCAAGGAGGGCGCCGCGACGCTGCGGATGGAGGGCAGGCACGCCCCCGACGCCGACGAACTGCGCCACACCATGATCGCGGACGGTGAGCCGACGGAGA
Organism: Saccharothrix sp.; assembly: GCF_031180885.1. GTDB lineage: Bacteria > Actinomycetota > Actinomycetes > Mycobacteriales > Pseudonocardiaceae > Actinosynnema. The sequence continues at coordinate 187 of NZ_JAPSLK010000105.1, read as the reverse complement.
TCCTGGACTACCTGACCCACCTCGTGGGCACCGGACACGTGAACCTGTTCGCCTGCCGCGCGGCGGCGCAGACCTTCCACGTGGACGAGGCGAACCTGCTGCCCGAGGCCTCGGGCATCGTGGACGCCCTGTGGTTCCTGGAGGAGAAGGCCATCCCCGCGGACCACTGCCAGTACTTCTGATCGCG
>NZ_JAPSLK010000047.1 GCF_031180885.1 Saccharothrix sp. | reverse complement strand
TCGTGAGTTCCTTGGCCGCTTTTGGGGTCGGGCGAGTCTGGTCCACTGTGGACGTTTCGGGGTCTTTTCTGGGGCGGCGGAACTTCACTCGGTATGACGTGGAGGACGCGGTTGGTGAGCCCGTGGCGGCGGCGCTCGGGGTGGCTTACCACGGGCGGCGTGGGGGGCGGGTGCCGCCGGCGGGCGGGTTGTCGTGGCGGGTGATGGTGGCCGGGGATCGGGCTGTGGTGGGGTTGCGGGTTGGTTCGCGGCCGTTGCACCGCAGGGGTTATCGACGGGTGTCGCGGCCGGGGGCGTTGCACCCGCCGGTGGCGGCGGCGATGGTGCGCCTGGCCGGGCTGCCCGGGCGGGCGGGTTCGCGGGTGGTGGATCCGTTCTGCGGGACGGGGACCATCGCGATCGAGGCCGCGCACCTGCCGACCGCGTCGACTGTTCTGGGGGTGGACGTCGAACCCGCCGCGATCGCCGCCGCCGTCGCCAACACGCCGACCGCCGAATCCGCGACCGCTGGGCCTGTGGCTGGCGGACCGGTGTCGGGGCGGGTCGGCTGGGCGGTGGGGGATGCGGGGCGGTTGCCGGTGGCGAGTGGGTCGGTGGATCTGGTCGTCGGCAATCCGCCCTGGGGTAGGCAGGTGGCGGTGGTCGGTGAGGTCGAGCGGTTCTGGGGGGAGGTTCGGCGGGTGCTGGTGCCCGGTGGGCGGGCGGTGTTGCTGGTGCATGACGCCGACCTGAGGGGGTTGCCCGTGGTGGACCGGAGGCCGGTGAGCCTGTTCGGGGCGTGGCCGGAGATCGTCACCATCGCAGCAGGAGGGTGACCGCCACGACCGCCGTCGACACCAGGAGCAGCCACGGCGTCATCCGCAGCGCGCGGGTGCGGCGGCGGGTGTCGGCGGCGGTCCTCGGTTCGGCCGCCGAGAACGCGCAGGCGAGCACGTAGACCAGTTGCCCCACGACCACCACCACGGCCAGCACGGCCGGCACCCACCCAGCGTCCACCCACCCATACTGCCAATTACTTGCAACAAAGCCCACGGAGGTGGTGATCACAGCCCGGACGCCGCGCCCGGGTTGGCACGGTGCGCACCGGGGTAGTTCACCGGTGTGGACGAATTTCTGGGCATCTACCTGCGGGACCAGCTCGCGCTCGGCGTCGGGTGGCGTGAACTCGCCCGGCGCGCTCAGCGCAACAACCGCGGCACCCCGCTGGGCGAGGCGCTGGCGGAGGTCGCGGAGCAGATCGGTGAGGACGTCGAGACGTTCCGGTCGATCATGGGGCGGTTGGGCGTGCGCGTAGACCCGCTGCGGACGGCGCTCGCGACCGTCGGCGAGCGGGTCGGGCGGCTCAAGCCCAACGGACGACTGGTCGGCTACTCGCCGTTGAGCCGGTTCCTGGAGCTGGAGGTGCTCGTCATGGGCATCGACCGCAAGAAGCAGCTCTGGCACACCCTGGCCGACCTCGCCGACCTCCGCACCCGCCTGCCGGACGTCGACTTCGACGAGCTGGTCGCCCGCGCGGAGCGGCAGCGGCAGCGGCTGGAGCCGTTCCGGCGGCGGGTGGGGTCGGACGTGTTCACAGCCACGTCGCCACGAGGGTGACGTCGGGCGCGAGGAACTGCGGGTGCGGGACGCGGCGGGCGGCTGGGTGCGGCTGTGCGCGGACCGGTTGGGTGGGCGACGCGGACGACGACGAGGTGGCGGTGACCATCGCGCGGGCGTCCGGTGAGGACCTCCTCCCGCTGCGGTGCGCGGCCTACGGGTTGACCGCGCGGGAGCGCGAGGTGTGCGACCGGGTCATCAGTGGACTGTCCAGTGTGGACATCGCGGACCGCCTCGGGATCTCCGCGCACACCGTGCGGGACCACCTGAAGTCCGTGTTCGCCAAGATCGACGTGCGCGGCCGCGGCGGCCTTGTTGCCACCTAGCGGCGGGAACAAGCCGCCGGCTGAAGGTCAAGCGACGATCGACGGGGTCACTTCGGGCAGGCCTTGGGTCATCATGGCGCGGGCTTTGTCCCCATTCCCTGCACGGAGGACTCCGCATGTTCCACAACGAGAAGCCGGGGCGCAGCCGCGGTGCCCTGCTCACCGGCGCGCTCGCCCTGGGCGCGCTCACCGTCCTCGGGCCGTCCGCGGACGGCAGCACCGCCGTCGCCGAGCGCTCCGCCGACTGCATCGTCGAAACGCACTCCGCCGCACGCGGCAAGCCGGGCACGACGGGCCACGACCGCAACGAGATCAGCCAGGCCGAAGCCGAGCGCATGAACCGCGACCTGCGCGAGCGCGTGGCCCGGGCCTCCGGTGGGCTGACGATGGCGGCGGGCGGCACGATCCCGGTCGTGTTCCACGTGGTCACCGGCACCGGCGGCGTCGGCAACGTCACCGACGCGACGATCACCGAGCAGATGAAGGTGCTCAACGCGGGCTTCGCGGGCGCGGAGGCGCCGGGCGTGGCCGCGAACACCGGCTTCACGTTCGTGCTCCAGGAGACCAAGCGCTGGTCCAACAACACCTGGTTCACCGGCGCGGACCGCTCGCGGGTGGAGAAGCAGATGAAGTCCGCGACCCGGGTCGGCGGCGCGGCCACGCTCAACGTGTGGTCGGTGGACATCGACGGCCTGGGCTACGCGACCTTCCCGAGCTGGTACGAGCGCAGCCCGCAGCTCGACGGCGTGGTGATCGACTGGACGAGCGTCCCGGGTGGCAGCGCGACCAACTTCAACCTGGGCAAGACCCTGACCCACGAGGTCGGCCACTGGATGGGCCTGTGGCACACCTTCCAGGGCGGCTGCACCGAGACCAACGACGAGGTCGCCGACACCCCGGCCCAGTCCAGCTCGACGTCCGGCTGCCCCGCGGGCCGGGACTCGTGCAACCTGCCGGGCCTGGACCCGATCCACAACTACATGGACTACTCCTACGACGACTGCTACAACCAGTTCACCCCGGGCCAGAACACCCGCATGCAGGAAGCCTGGACCGCGTACCGCAGCGGCAGGTAGAAGGTCGACGAACGGGTCCCCTGCGGATGCGGGGGACCCGTTCGCTTTCCGCGCGGCGGACGAACTGCGGCACTGTCGCTCCCGCCGGCACAACGAGCAGGCTGGCGGGCCGCCCGGCGCTCTTGCGGCGCAGCCGCTCCCGTCGGCGCAGCCGGCGGGCACTCTTGCGGCGCAGCCGCTCCCGTCGGCGCAGCCGGCGGGCACTCTTGCGGCGCAGCCGCTCCCGTTGGCGCAGCCGGCGGGCGGCGCAGCCGTGGCTTGTGCTGGGTCGGCGGTGGGGGCGGGTGGGCGGGACCTTCAGCTGCCGATGCCCCACTCCCCGCCGCCAAGTCCTCGCCAGCCCCCCCCAGCGAAACCACGCCACCCGGAACCCACCGCCCCTCGCCCCGCACCGCCCGCCCTACACCGCCCGCCCCGAATCGGACCGCGCCGCCCGCACCGCCCGGAACCGCACCGCCCGGAACCGCGCCGCCCGCACCGAACCGACTTCCCGCCGAACCAACCCGCCGCCGAACCAACCCGCCGCCGACCCGGCCCGACGCCGCGGCGAAAAGATCACCCGATGAGCGGAAGGCTGCCCCATTCCCCCAGCCCACCCCCGTTCGAGATGTGCCGAACGATGACGACTCCTCACCGACTCCGTGTAGTTTTGGAAATGACCGTGCGCCCGACCAACCACCGGGCCCGCGGGCGGCGGACCCGGAATGCCAGGAGCCAGGGTGGAGTTTCGGATTCTCGGGCCTTTCGAGGTGCACGGCACGACCGGCAGGGCGCGGCTGGGTGGGGCTAAGCAGACCGCGCTGCTCGCCACGCTCACCGCCCAGGCCAACCGGCTGACCACGGTGGACCACCTCGTCGAGTCCACGTGGGCGGACGCGCCCCCGGCCGGGGTGACCGCGGCCGTCCACACGTACGTGTCCCGGCTGCGCCGCGCCTTCGACGCGGTCGAGCCCGACGGCGGTGCGCGGATCGTCACCCGGCCCACCGGGTACCTGCTCCGCCTCGCGCCCCACGAACTCGACCTCGAGGTCTTCCGCGGCCACGTCACCAGGGGCCGGGAAGCCGCCGCCGCGGGTCGGTTTGCCGAAGCCTCCGCCGAACTCAACGCCGGCCTGAAACTCTGGCGCGGACCGGCCTTCGTGGACGTCCTCTCCGACCTGTTGCACCGCACCGAGGTCCCGCGCCTGACCGAGGAACAACTCGGCGCCCTGGGCCGCCGCATCGACGCCGACCTCGAACTGGGCCGCCACGCCGACCTCGTCGGCGAACTCCGGGCGCTGACCGTCGAGCACCCGCTGCGCGAGCAGTTCTGGGGCCAGCTCATGCTCGCCCTCTACCGGGACGGCCGCCAGGCCGAAGCCCTCCAGACCTACCAGGAGGTCCGCACCCTCCGGATCGACCAGCTCGGCATCGACCCCGGCCCGGAACTCCAGCAGCTGCACCAGGCGATCCTGGCCAACGAGCCCGCGCTGAACGAGCCCGCGTCCGCCCCACCGCCCCGCACCATGCCGCCGCCCATGCAGCTGCCCGCCGACATCGTCGGCCTGGTGGGCCGCGACGGCGTGGCCGACGAGGTGGCCGCCGTCCTCGCCTCCGGTCACGACGCGCTGCCGATCGCCGTGCTGTCCGGCCTGCCCGGCGTCGGCAAGACCGCCCTGGCCACGCACATCGCGCACCGCCTCCGCAAGCGCTTCCCGGACGGCCAGCTCTACATGAACCTCCGCGGCTACGCGCAGACCGAACCGGTGACGCCGACCCGCGTGCTGGCCCGGTTCCTGCGCTCCCTGGGCCTCTCCCCCGACCTGGTCCCGCTGGACGTCGACGAGCAGGCCGCCGTCTACCGGTCCCTGCTGGCCGACAAGCAGGTCCTGGTCGTGCTGGACAACGCCAACGCCGCCGAGCAGGTCCGGCCGCTGCTGCCCGCCGACCCCGGCTGCGCGGTCCTGGTGACCAGCCGCGACCCGCTCTCCGGCCTGGCCGTGCGGGAAGGCGCGATCCGGTTCGACCTGGACGTGCTGACCCCGGCGGACGCCTACGCGCTCCTGGTCACCCTGCTCGGTCCGGGTCTGGCCGCCGACCCGGAGGCGTTGGACGAGCTGGCCGCGCTGTGCGGGTACCTGCCGCTGGCCCTGCGCATCGCCGCCGCGAACCTGACCGCCCGGGTGCCGAGCACGTCCGTGCGCGAGTACGTGGACCGGCTGCGCGACGGCAACCGGCTGGCCGCGCTGGCCGTGGAGAACGACGAGCAGACCGGGGTGCGGGCCGCGTTCGACCTGTCCTACGAGTCGCTGCGGCCGGCGGCGGCGCGCCTGTTCCGGATGACCGCCCTGGTGCCGGGCCCGGACTTCACCCCGCACGCGGGGGCGGCCCTCGTCGGCACGGACCCGGGCCGGGCGCACGAACTGCTCGGCGTGCTCACCACCGCAGCCCTGGTGCAGGAGGCCGGGCCGGACCGGTACCAGTTGCACGACCTGGTCCGGGACTACGCGCGCCAGCGCGGCCTGGCCGAGGACGACGAGCCGACCCGCACGGCCGCGCTGGAACGCCTGCTCTCGCACTACTTCCGCGCCACCCGCACCGCGTCCGGCCTGATCGAGCCGATCCGCAAGCCCCCGGAGGAGCCGACCGGCCTGCGCGAGACGGCGGTGCCGGAGCTGAAGGACCGGGCGACCGCGACGGCGTGGTTCGAGCAGGAGTACCCGAACCTGCACGCCGCCGTCGACCACGCCGCCGAGCACGGCCCGCACCGGTACGCCTGGCACCTGGCGGACGCGATGTCGTCGCCGCTGGCGCTCGCGCCCCGGTTCGGCGAGTGGGTGACGGTGACCCGGACCGCGCTGCGCGCCGCGACCGAGGCGGGCGACAAGTCCGGCGAGGCGATCACGCTGGTCAGCCTGGGCCACGCGTACAACACGACGGGCCGCATGGCCGACGCGATCGAGACGCTGGAACGGGCGCTCGACCTGTACGTCCAGCTGGACCGGCCGGTGTACCAGTTGCCGTGCCACCACACACTGGGCATGTCGCTGATGTGGACCGGCCGGCTGGCGGAGGCGTGCGCCCACTTCAAGCGCACGATCGAGCTGACCGGCACCGTGGACGTCGGCTACTACCGGGCGGGCGCGGTGCACGGCCTGGGCGTGACCTACCGGTACCAGGGGCTGCTGCCCGAGGCGCTGGAGCAGCTGCTGACGTCGGTGTCGCCCGAGCCCGCACCGGACGAGTCGTACGTGCAGGTGTCGTGGCGGTTCAGCCTCGGCCTCACCTACCGGGACCTGGGCCGGTTCGACGAGGCCGTGCACCAGCTGAAGGCGACCCTGGCCGCCTACGAGCGGATGGGCAACGCGTTCGGCACCAGCCGGTGCCTGGTCGCGCTGGCCGGAGTGCACGCTTGGCGCGGGCGCACCGCCGAGGCGCTGGTGGCGGCGCAGCGCGGGCTCGACCTGAGCCGGCAGGTGAAGCACCGGCGGACCGAGGTCGACGCGTTGAACGTCCTGGGCTCGGTGCACTCGGCCCAGGGTCAGCACGACCGGGCGCGGACCCACCACGCCGAGGCACGGGCGATCGCCGGCACGATGGGGCCGTACCTGTTCGGACTCCTGGAGGCGGAGATCGGCCTGGCGTCGACGACCACCGCGCTGGGCGACCTGCGCGCGGCGCGGCGGCACGCGGACACCGCCCTGACCCGCGTCCGGGAGAGCGGGTTCCGGCTGCACGAGCCCGCCGCGCACCTCGCGGCGGCCCAGGTCGAACTCGCGGCGGGCGACCCGGTCGCGGCCGCCCGGCACGCCGAGACAGCGCTGTCCTCGGCCCGCGAGACGACGAGACCGGCCTGGGAGGAACGCGCACGGGCGCTGCTCGACCGCGTCCACGTGCCGGCGGCCAACCGGTCGTCGGAGCACTGAACCGACCCTGTGCTGAACCAACCCAGAACTGGCCAACCCGGTACCGGACCAACCCGGTACTGGACCAACCCTGTCGAGAGTCGACGAGAAGATCGGGGATCATGAGCGCGCCTGACGCGTCGCCGATCGCACTGGACGACGACTTCGTCCAGCGACGGCACAACTTCTACCAGCGGTTACGCGAGGACAGCCCGGTCCGCCGGGCCACGCTGCCGGGCGGCCTGCCGGTGTGGCTGGTGACCCGGCACGCCGACGCCCGCGAAGCCCTGGCGAGTCCGCTGCTGAGCAAGGACTCCCAGCGGGCCGCACCGCTGCACGACGAGCAGGAGGAGCAGGGTGTCCAGGTCACCCGGCTGGCCAAGATCCTCCAGTCCCACATGCTCAACCTGGACCCGCCCGACCACACCAGACTCCGCAAACTGGTGACCAGCGCGTTCACCCAGCGCCGCGTCGAACTCCTGCGCGCGTGGGTGGAGGAGGTCACCGACCGCCTGCTCGACGGCCTCGACGGCAAGACCGGGGTCGACCTGCTGGGCGAGTTCGCCTTCCCCCTGACCGTGACCGTGATCGGCGAGCTGTTCGGCGTGCCCGCGGACGAACGCGACGCGTTCCGCGCCATGTCCGACGGCATCGCGTTCGGCGGCACGCCCGAGGAGATGGGCGCGGCGTCCGCCCAGATGGCCGACTACCTGGCCGACCTGGTGGCCCGCAAGCGGGACAGCGCCGACGACGACCTGCTGGCCGACCTGATCCGGGCCCGCGACCTCGACGACCGGCTGGACGAGGACGAGTTGGTCGCGTCGGCGTTCCTGATGCTGACGGCGGGCTACGAGTCCACCGCGCAGTTCATCGGCAACGGCGTGCTGACCCTGCTCAGCCACCCCGACCAGCTGGCGCTGTTCAAGTCCGACCCGGCTCACCTGGTCGGCGCGGTGGAGGAACTGCTGCGCTACGAGGGTCCGGGCAGCATGACCACGCTGCGGTTCACCACGGAACCGCTGTCCCTGGGCGGCGTGGAGATCCCGGCCGGCGAGTTCGTGGTCGTGCTGGTGGGCGTCGTGAACCGCGACCCCGACCAGTTCCCCGACCCGGACCGCTTCGACATCACCCGGACAGAGCAGCGGCACCTGGCGTTCGGCCACGGCATCCACCGCTGCCTCGGTGCGCCCCTGGCGCGCCTGGAGGGCCAGATCGCGCTGGGCAGGCTGTTCGACCGGTTCCCGGACCTGGCACTGGCCGTGCCGCCGGAGGACCTGCGGTGGAAGGACAGCGTCCTGTTCCACGGCCTGGACGCCCTCCCCGTCACCCCCCACCCCAAGGAGGCCCAGTGACCACCCCGGACGAGCGCTTCGCCACCGCCGCCCACCCCGACCAACTCACCCGCGCAGCCGAAGCCGCCCGCGCCAACGGCCTCACCGTCGAGGTCGTGGACACCGTCGCCGAGGCGCGCAAGCTGGTCACCGACCAGTTGCCGACGGACAAGACCATCTTCACGTCGTCCAGCGAGACCCTGCGCCTGTCGGGCATCGCCGAGGACATCGACACCTCCGGCCGTTTCGTGTCGGTCCGCGCCCAACTGGAACTCGACGGCGTCGACCGCGACCCGAACGAGGTGCGGCTGCGGACGGCCACCCCTGATGTCGTGGTCGGCAGCGTCCACGCGGTGACCGAACAGGGCCACCTGGTGGCCGCGTCGGCGACCGGCAGCCAGTTCACGCCCTACTCCTTCGGTGCGGCACAGGCGATCTGGGTCGTCGGCGCGCAGAAAGTCGTGCCTGACCTGGAGACGGCGCTGGCCCGGATCAGGGGTTACTCGCTGCCCAAGGAGAACGAGCGCTGCATGGCGGCGTACGGGCAGCCGAGCGTGCTGTCGAAGATCCTGATCATCGAACGGGAGATCTTCCCGGGCCGCGCCACCCTGGTGCTGGTCCGCGAACCCATCGGCTTCTAAGCGCCCCGGGGGCCGCGCTTCTCACCGCGCAGCGGCTGCTTTCGGGCCGCACAGCGGCTGCTTTCGGGCCGCACAGCGGCTGCTTTCGGGCCGCACAGCGGCTGCTTTCGGGCCGCACAGCGGCTGCTCTTTCGCCGCGCTCCGCGCGGCGGGCTGGATACCAGCCACAGGAAGGGCCTCGGTTCGTCCCCCGTACGGCCTGGGCGCAGCCCAACCGCGCTTCGCCCTTCTTGGCAACCAGCTTTTCCGGTTGCCAAGAAGGGCGAAGGGTGGTTGCCTCCGGCAGGCCGTACGGGGGACGAACCGACGCCCTTCCACCCCCGGGGGCCTGCCGCGCGGCGAGCGCCGCGTGTAGCTTTTGATCCTTCAAGCTTTTGAGCTTGAGAGCGCGCCAGCGCGTTCATCTTGAGAGCGCTACGCGCGTTGTTTCAAAGCTCTTAAAGCGCCTTCACAAGCGAACGCGCCGACGCGCTCTGAAGATGAAAAGCGGGCTTGGGAGGCCACCGGGGGAGGAAAAGCAAAAGCGGGACTTTTCCACCCTTCCCGTATGGCCCGGCGGGGCCTACCACAGATTTCCCGGGTGCGCTGAAAACTTTCGCTCGTTCCTCGCAAAACTTTTTGGCTGCACCCGGGAAATCTGTGGTAGCCCTTCGGGCAGGCCATACGGGGGGACGGAAAAGCCAAGAGCCACCGCGCTGCGCGCGCCCAAAAGCTGACAAGCACGCGCTGCGCGCGAAAAGCCCGGCTAGAGCTGGTCGCGGTTGTGAGGGGCCGTCCAGTCCAGGTCTGGGCCCAGAGGCACCAATCCGGACGGGTTGATCCAAGTGTGGGTCAGGAAGTAGTGGCGTTTGGTCTGGTCGAAATCGGTCGTCTCGCTGAACGCCTCCCGGCTGTACAAATCCCGCGCGTAACCCCACAGGTTCGGGTAGTCCACCAGCCGCCGCAGGTTCGCCTTGAAGTGGGTGACGTACACCGAGTCGAACCGTGCCAGGGTCACGAACAGCCGCACGTCCGAATCAGTCAGGAAGTCGCCGAAGAGGTATCGCCGCGTCGCCAATCGCTCTTCCAACTGGTCCAACGCATCAAAAAGCGACGATACCTCGCGCTCGTAGTCCTCCTGGCTCTTCGCGAACCCGCACCGGTACGGCCCGTTGTGGACCCGTTCGTACAGGAACTCGTTCAGCGCGTCGATCTCCGACCGCAACGCCTCCGGGTAGAGGTCCACGTCCTTCGTCGCCCACTCGTCGAACGCGGTGGCGACGTCGATGCTCAGGTGGCGGAAGTCGTTGGTGGCTATGCGCTTCTCCACCTTGTCCCACAGGACCGGCACCGACACGTGGCCGTCGTGGTCCGGGTCGGTGGCGGTGTAGGCCTCGCTGAGCAGGGCGAACCCGTTGAGGTGGTCCAGGTCGTGGCCGTCGCCCTCGCGGAAGGCCCAGCCCCGGCCGTCGCGCATCGGGTCCACGGCGGACACCGAGATCACGTCCTCCAGGCCCTTCAGCTTCCTGGTGATGGTCACGCGTTGGCAGAACGGGCAGGACAGCGCGATGTACAGGTGGTACCGGCCGGGTTCGGCTCGGTAGCCGCTCGAACCGTCTGCCGTGATGCGGTTCGGGAAGGCGGGGCCGGGACGGGCGGAAGCGCCGGGTTTGGGCTTGGGGGCGTAGGGACCGTAGGTGGCGAAGTCCACCGGGCTCGCGGCCTTGGGTGGCGTGGTCATGCCGGTTCCCTTCTGGGTAGGTGGGGGACGGCGGAGAGGAGGGCACGGGTGTGCGGGTGGTCCGGTGCGGTGAGGACCTGGTCGGCGGGGCCGGTTTCCACGATCCGGCCCGCCTGCAGCACGGCCACCCGGTCGGCGACCTGCCGCACCACCGCGAGGTCGTGCGAGATGAACACCAGGCTCAACCCGAGCGACGCCTGGAGGTCCACGAGCAGCCGCAGCACCTGCGCCTGCACGGAGATGTCCAGCGACGACGCGGGTTCGTCGCACACCAGCAGGTCCGGGCCGGGTGCGACGGCGCGGGCGATGGCGACCCTCTGGCACTGCCCACCGGACAGCTCGCCGGGTCGCCGCGACAGCAGGCCCACGGGCAGCGCCACCTGCTCCGCCAACTCGTGGACCCGGGCCGGGGAGGCATCGAGGCCGAAGGCGCGCAACGGTTCCGCGATCAGGTCGAACGCGGTGTAGCGGGGGTCGAGGCAGGTGAACGGGTCCTGGAAGACCAGTTGGACCCGCCGCCGGAACCGGCGCAGCTCCTCGCCGCGCAGGGCCGCGAGGTCCGCGCCGTCGAACAGGATCCGGCCGGCCGTGGCGTCCTCCAGCCGCACCAGCAGCCGCGCCACGGTCGACTTGCCCGCGCCGGATTCCCCCACCAGGGCAAGGGTTTCGCCGCGCGCCACGGTGAACGCCACGTCCGCCACGGCGGTGATCCGCTTGCGGGCCGCGCCGAACCGGGAACTGGTGAACACCTTGGTCAGGCCCTGGACGTCGAGCAGGGTCTCGCCGATCGCCGAGGACGGCCCCAGGAGGGTGGAGTTCAGCCGGGTGGAGTTCAGGCTGGGCGCGTCGGCCACGAGCCGCCGGGTGCGGGGGTGGTCGGGTGCGTCGAGGACCCGCGCCGGCGGGCCTTCCTCCACGACCTCGCCGTCCGCCATCACCACGACGTGCTCGGCACGTTCGGCCGCGATGCCCAGGTCGTGCGTGATCAACACCAGGGCCGTGCCGGACGACCGGGTCAGCTCGGTGAGGTGGTCGAGGACCTGCCGCTGCACGGTCGGGTCCAGCGCGGACGTCGGTTCGTCGGCCACGATCAGGTCCGGCCGACCGGCCAGGGCCGCCGCGATGAGCACCCGCTGCCGCATCCCGCCGGACAGCTCGTGCGGGTACTGCCGCGCCCGCACCCCGGCGTCCGGGAACCCCGCCACCTCCAGCAGCTCCACCGCGCGCCGGCGGGCGTCGCGCCGGGAGGCCAGCCCGTGCACCCGCAGCACCTCGGCGACCTGCGCCCCCACCGGCACGACGGGGTTCAGCGCGGCCGTCGGGTCCTGCGGGACCAGCGAGATCGACCGCCCGCGCACCGCGCGCATCCCGCGCTCGCCCAGGGCCAGCAGATTCCGCCCGCCGAACTCCACCGACCCGCCCAGCACCCGCGCCGACGACGGCAGCAGCCCCAGCACCGTGCGCGCCAACGTGGTCTTGCCGGACCCGGACTCGCCGACGACCGCCACGGTCTGCCCGTGCCGCACGGTCAGGTCCACGCCGAGGAGCGCCGGGACCCGGCCCCCGGCGAAGGACACCCGCAACCCGCGCACCGCCAACAGGCTCACCGCCGCGCCACCGCCCGGTGCAGCGCGGTCACGGCCAGCGTCGTGCAGACCACCATCAACCCGGGAAACGCCGTGAGCCACCACGCCGTTCCCACGTAGTCCCGACCGGACGACGCGAGCGTGCCCCAGTCGGCGTCCGGCGGTCGCGGCCCGAACCCCAGGAAGCTCAACGACGAGGACGCCAGCAGCGCGACCCCCAGGCTCATCAGCGCCAACGTCAGCACGGGCCCGGCCGCGTTGGGGATGATGTGCCGCACCAGCACGGCCGAGGGCCGCACACCGCTCACCGTCGCCGCCGCCACGAACGGCCGCGTCCGCACGTGCAGCACCTGCGCCCGCACCACCCGGCAGTACGGGGCGACCCCGGCCACCGCGACCGCGACCGCCACGTTCACCACCGAACTGCCCAGGATGCCGATCACCGCCAACGACAGCAGCAGCGCCGGGAACGCCAGCAGCACGTCCACCGCCCGCATCAGCAGGGCGTCCAGCCAGCCGCCCAGCATCCCGGCGACCAGCCCGACCAGCGCCCCCACCACCAGCGACGCCGACGCCGCCGCCAACGCCACCAGCACCGACATCCGCGCCCCGTGCACGACCCGGCTGAACAGGTCCCGGCCCAGCTGGTCGGTGCCGAACGGGTGCGCGAAGCTCGGCGGTTCCAGCATGACCAGCGGGTCGATGCGGTCCGGCGGGGTCGGCGCGAGCAGGCCGGGCACCGCCACGCACGCCACCACGAACGCCAGCACCAGCAGCGACAGCACGACACCCGGGCGCTTCACGGTCAGTCCCGGATCCGGTCCGCGGTGACCCGCGGGTCGACCAGCACGTAACAGAGGTCCACCAGCAGGTTCACCACCACGTACAGCACGCCCAGCAGCGCCACGACCCCTTGCAGCACGGGGATGTCGTGGTTGGTGATGGCCTGCAACGTCAACCGCCCCAGGCCGGGCCGCGCGAACACGGTCTCCGCGATCACCGCCGCCGCCAGCAGGTTGCCGACCGTGGTGCCCACCAGCGTGATCGTCGGGATCGACGCGTTGCGCAACGCGTGCCGCAGCAACACCCGCCACCGCCCGGCGCCCTTGGCCCGAGCCGTCACCACGAACGCCTCCGCGTCCACCGCCGCCAACGACGTTCCCAACACCTGCGCGATGACACCGATCGCGGGCAGCGCCAGCGTCACCGCCGGCAGCACCAAGGCCCCGAACCCCGCATCCCCCGTCGCGGGGAACCACGTGAGCCGGAACGAGAACACCTCGATCAGCACCAACGCCACCCAGTACCCCGGCGTGGACATGAACACCACCGGCACCCCGTGGCACAACGACCGCAACGGCCCCGTCGCCACCCGCCCCAGCACCGCGATGCCCACGCCGAACACCAGCGACAGCACCAGCGCGAACAACGCCAGCTCCGCGCTCGCGGGCGCCACCGCCGAGATCGCCGACACCACCGGTTCCCCGGTCTGCACCGACCGGCCGAAGTCGCCGCGCACCGCGTCCGCCAGGAACCCGAAGTACTGCTCGTGCAGCGGCCGGTCGAGCCCGAGCTGGTGCCGCAGCGCCTGCTCCTGCTCGGGCGTCGGCGCCGGCCCCGCGCCGGACAGCATCGTCTGCACGGGGTCACCCGGCACCAGCTGCATCATCACGAACGACAGCGTCAGCACCGCCACCAGCACCGGCACCGCCGAGGCGAGCCGGCGGAGCACGAACCCGGCGCGGCGCACGGTCAGCGCGACACCCAGGCCTCGTGGAAGGAGGGCAGGCCCTGCGGGTCGAAGCCGAGGCCGTGCACGGCCTTGCCCACGCCCAGCAGGTAGGTCGGGTCGTACACCGGGATCGCCGTGGCGTTCTCGATCAGCGACCGCTGCACCTTGGCGTAGTTCTCCTTCCGGACACCGTCGTCCACGGTCGCCGCGGCCGCGGTCAACAGCCCCGGCACCTCCGGCGCGACCACGGCCGGCGCACCGCCGCGCGGCGCGGTCAACACGGTCCGCAGCACGTCACCGTCCGCCCGCACGAAGCTGATGTCGCCCATCTGGAGTTCACCGCGCGCGGTCTTGGCGATCACCTCACCGGCCGCCAGCGGCACGAGCTTCACGTCCACGCCGACCGCCTTGAGCTGCTGCTGCACGACCTGCGCCAACAGGTCCCGCTGCTCGCGCGCCGGCGAGATGAACGTCCACTCGATGCTCAACGGCTTGCCGTTCTTGGCCCGCGTGCCGTCGTCCTGCTTCGCCCAGCCCGCCTCGTCCAGCAGCCGCTCGGCCGCCGCGGCGTCGAACTGGCTGGTGCCCAGGACCGAGGCGTAGCCCGGGGTGGCGCCGGTCAGCACGCTCGTCGCCCGCGGGTACTTGCCCTGGTAGAGGTTGTTGACCACGGCTTCGGTGTCGATGGCCTTCGCGATCGCCTGCCGGACCTTCACGTCCGACAGCGGCTCGCGGGCGGCGTTCAGGTTCAGCGTGTAGGCGATGCCCGGCTGCGCCTTGGCCAACACCTCGAAGCCCGCGCCCTTGAGCCCGTCGGCTTCCTTGGGCGGGACGTTCGCGATGGCGTCGACCTGGTTGGTGCGCAGGCTGCCCATGCGGACGCCGTTCTCCGGGACGATGTTGATCGTCACCAGGTCCAGGTAGGGCGCACCCCGGTGCTTGGCCGTCTCCGGCCCCCAGTTGTAGTCGGCCCGCTTGGTCAACGTGATGCTCGCCTGCGGCTGCCGCTCGGCCGCGACGAACGGCCCACTGCCGACAGGCTTGCGGCACACGGCCTCCGGACCGGCCTCGAACACCTTCGGCGACTGCATCCCGAGGAACGCGGTGCTGGCCGCCTGCGGGAACGAGGCGTTGGGCGCCTTGAACTTCACGGTCACCGTGCGCGGGTCGTCCACCGTGGTGCCGTCGTACCCGGCCAGCAGGCTGGCGGCGAGCAGGGACTTGGTGGCGGGCAGCACGATCCGGTCGAAGTTCGCCTTGACCGCGTTCGCGTCGAACGGCACACCATCGCTGAAGGTCACCCCGGTGCGCAGGGTGAACGTGAAGGAGGTGGCGTCCGGCGAGGCGGTCCACGACTCGGCCAGCCACGGCTTCAACTCCAGCGTCTTGGGGTCCTGCGCCACCAACGAGTCCACGACGTTCCGCGTCACGAGCTGGGACGCGGCGGTGGGCGACTGGTGCGGGTCCAGGCAGCCCGGATCGGCGTCGGTCGCGAACGTGAGCGACCCTCCCGACTTCGGCTCGGCCTGGGGCGCAGTGGCGTCCGGGGCACTGGTGCTGCACCCCACCGCGGCCACGGTCGCCGCGGCGATGAGGACGGCTCGTCTTCCGGTCATCGTCTCCCCCGTTGAAGGTCCCGGCCAGCCTTCCGAACCATCCGTCCCAAGGGGAGTGATCGACGGCTTCATCACCCGATCGGCGGTACGCCCGACGGGACGCGCGCAGCCTTCGCCCTTGGCCGCGCCGCCGCGTGCTTTTGCCGCGCGCAGCGCGTGCTCTTCACTTTTGCCGCGCGCAGCGCGGTGCTCTTCGCTTTTGGGCGCGCGCAGCGCGTGCTTGTCGGCTTTTGGGCGCGCGCAGCGCGGTGGCTCTTGGCTTTTCCGCCCTCCCCGTATGGCCTGCCCGAAGGGCTACCACAGATTTCCCGGGTGCAGCCAAAAAGTTTTGCGAGGAACGAGCAAAAGTTTTTAGCGGCACCCGGAAATCTGTGGTAGGCTCCGCCAGGCCATACGGGGAGGGCGGAAAAGCCCCGCTTTTGTTTTCCTCCCCCGGCGGCCTCCCAAGCCCGCTTTTCATCTTGAGAGCGCGTCAGCGCGTTCGCTTGTGAAAGCGCTTTAAGAGCTTTGAAACAACGCGCGTAGCGCTCTCAAGATGAACGCGCTGGCGCGCTCTCAAGATCAAAAGCCGGCTTGGGAGGCCCCTGGGGGTGGAAGGGCGTCGGCCCTTCCTGTGGCTTGGCAAGCCCGATCGAAAGCAGCGCCTGCGGCGCGAAAAGCGGCAAGTTCGTCAAGTGGTCAGGAGTTCCCGCTCCTCCTGTGTGAGTGGGGGTTCGGTGTTCCGACTCGCCTTCGTCCGAAGCACCTTCCGCACCACTCCCGGCCGCATCAGCCGCGACAACGGCTCCGACAACGTGTACGAATCCAACAACGCACCCGCGACCTCCCGGTCAACCGCTGCCGCCGCCCCCACCCGGTCCGCGTACCACCCCGCCACCCGGTCCGGCAGTCGCCGCCCGGGCGCGAACGTGCGCTCGTACCGAACGTCCTGCCCCACCGCCAACGCCCAAGCATCCGCAGTAGCCCGACTCACAGCCTTCCGCACAACCCGAGCCACGCCAGCCCCGAGCCCGTGCTCCTCCACCCCATCCCGCAAAGCCACCGCGTCCAACGCCGCCACCGTCATCCCGTGCCCGTACAACGGGTTGTAGTTCGCGACCGCGTCCCCCACCGCCACGAACCCCGCCACCTCGGGAAACGTCCGCAACCGCCCCGGCGGCGCGCCATAGGCCCGGATCCCGCCGACCAGTTCCGCGCACCCCAGCAACTCCGCCACCAACGGATGCCGCAACCCCTTGGCGTACCCCAAGAACCCAGCCTCATCGGTAGGCGGCACGTGCCCCCGCAACCCCGCGAGGCTCACGATCCACCGCCCCTCTTCGACGGGCAGCACCACCCCACCGTGCCCCTCGTCCGGCGGCCCGGGCTGCACGCACACCGCCGGAAAAGCCCGAAACCGCTCAGCCGGCCGGTAAAGCGCCGTGGCGTACCGAATCCCCGGATCCACCACAACGTCCCGAACCGACCTACCCAACTCCCCCAACCACCGATCCGCCTTGGAAGACGCCCCCGTGGCATCCACCACCAGATCAGCGAGAACCTCCCTCTCAACACCATCGACCCGCGACCGCACCACCGCCCCGGTGACCCGCCCACCGTCCCCCAGCAGCCGCAGAGCCTCGGTCTCCTCCACGACCTCGACCCCGGCCACCAGGTCCCGCAGCACCGACTCCAGCAACGGCCGCCGACAGCTCACCAAGAACTGCCCGTGCTCGAACCGGGGCGTCCACCCGAACGGCGTGAACGTCAAGATGTCCTGCGGCATCCCGACCCGATGCGCCCCCGCCCCGAGCAAAGCCGCCTCGAACCCCGGCACCAGGCTCTCGATCGCCCGAACCCCCCGCGCCAGCAACAAGTGCGCGTGCCGCCCCTGAGGAACCCCACGCCTCGGGCGAGCCCCGTCAAACCGGTCCCGCTCCACGACACTCACGACATGCCCGTGCCCGGCCAAAGCAGCCGCGGCGAGGAGCCCCGCCACCCCACCACCGAGCACCAACCCGTGCCCCATCAGAACTTCCGCCACGGCGACACGCCCTCGGCCCGGAACTGCCGGTACAGCAGCACCGCGTACACCACGTCCAGCACGACCTCGGCGACGATCATCTGGTGCAGCAGCCACCGGTCCGGGTACCACGCGATGAGCCCGACCGCCCCCGACACGTCGATCACCGTCTTGAGCAGCGCGATGTACATGGTCTGCCCGACCGTCGACCGCCGGACCCGCAGCATCTGGATGAACAGCGCCTCCATCAGCACCACCACGAACACCGTGGTGTACGCGCCGACCCGGTCGTCGAACTCGCGCGTCGCCAGGACCATGAACGACAGCGCGAAGACGAACCACCCGCCGACCATCCACGCGAACCCCGCCCGCGACATCCCGGGGAAGTCCTGCCGCCCCCACCGCAGCGCCTGCCACAACAACACGAGGTTGAGCGGCAGCCAGAAGTACAGGATCACCCGCATTTCCGGGTACACCGGGTAGATGAACGCATACGTGAGTTCCCACGACACGTTGGCGCACGCCGCGAACACCGGCAGCGTCGACCGCTTGTCCAGGAACCCGCGCCGGATCGCCAGCAGGTAGATCGCGAACGTGCACACGCCCACGACCGCGAACGCGATACCGGGCACCGCCTCCGGCACAGGGGCCTGCGGATCGAGAACCGGAGGTGTCACGCGGCACCCACCGCGCCCGCGCGCCCGCGCTTGAAGGCGTCGAGCACCTGCACACCCACGGCGGGCGTCACGTACAACGCGAACAAGACGGCACAAGCCACCACCGAAGCGGTGACCCCGTCATCGATCGCGGTCGCGACGGTGAAGCCCACCACCGCCACCACACCGGTCGCAGCGGCGTGCGCGGTGGCCAGGTGCGCCGTCGAGGTGGCCTGTTCGGGCGCGTCCGGCGACGGCGGTTCACGCAACAACCGCCGGCTCAGCACAACCGCGCCGGGCACCGTCAACAACAGGCCGACACCGACCGCAAGCGGCAGCACACCAATCACCGTGGTCACCAGGACGGTGGCATAAGCAGCAACCTGCAAACCGGCGAACAGCAGCGCTGCCTTACGCGCACCCAAGGTGTTCGGGAGGGTGTGCTTGCCGACGACCAGGTCCGAGTCGCGGTCCACGAAGTTCATCACCATCATCCGCGCGGTCATCACGAGCAGCAGGGGCACGCACACCGCGACCAGTTCCGCCGGAAAACCGCCGGTCAGCGAGTACACCATGAGGAACGGGCAGAACAGGGTGAGCGACGCGGCCGTGGTGACCTCGCCGACCGCCCGGTAGTTCAGCCGCACCGGTGGCGCGGTGTAGAACCAGGCCAGCGCGATCGCGGCCAACGAGATGAGCCGCTGCACCGGGCTGGGCATGACCACGGTCAGCAGCAGCACCACGAACAGCAGCACGAACGCCGCGGCCAGGCTGACCTCCGGCCGCAGCGCGCCCTTCACCAAGACCTGACTGCCGCCGGTCCACCGGTTGGGCGCGGTGTGCGCGCTGTCGGCGGCCAGGTCGAAGTACTCGTTGCAGTAGTGGGTCATCAGGTGCGTGAGCACGACCGTCGACTGGATCAGCAGCCAGGTGCCCAGCGCGAACGCGTGTCCACTGTAGACGGACACGGCGACGCCGAGGGTCACCGTCAACTGGCTCTCGACCAGGAACCGCAGCCTGCTCAGCCGGATGAACGCGGCGAGTCGCCCGCCCACGGCCCGGCTACCTGTTCCGCCAGGGCACGCCGGGCGCGTACAGCCGCGCGTCGGTCTCCAGCTCGAACGGCGCGCCCGGCGGCAGGTTGATCAGCTCCATCTGCATGCCCCACGGCGTGGTGAAGTACACCCAGCGGTCGCCGGTGATGGGACCCTCCTCGATGGTCTCCGGCTCGCCCATGACCGTGACGCCGGGCTGCTCGCGCAGGTACGCCACCGCCGCGTCCACGTCGTCCACGTGGATCGCCAGGTGGTGGCCGCCCCAGTCGCTGTTGCGCGGCAGTTCGCGGCGCTGGTCGGGGGCGGTGTACTCGAACAGCTCCAGGTTGGTGACCGGGCCGAGCCGCAGCATGGCGATTCGGGTGGACGCCTTGGAATCCACGCCGAGCTTGCGGGTCATCCAGTCGCCGTCCGGGTCCTCCACCGGCCCCAGTTCGTAGACCAGTTCCGCGCCGATCACGTCGACGAAGAACCGCACCGCCTGCTCTAGGTCCGGCACCGTGTACGCCACGTGGTGCACGGCCCGCGCGCCCGGGACGCCCATCAGATCCTCCCCGCGTAGGCCTGGTTGGGGATCGCGCCCATCAGCGCGAGCCCGCCGTCGATGTGCAGCGTGGAACCGGTGACGTAGGCCGCCGCGTCGCTCGCCAGGTGGGCGATCAGCGCGGCCACCTCGCCGGCGCGGCCGGGTCGGCCGACCGGGATCATCGGCCGGTCGATGTCGGCGGCGTCGACGTGGTCCGGGACGCCGTTCATGGGGGTGGCGGTCTCGCCGGGGGCGACCGCGTTGACGGTGATGCCGTGGGGGGCGAGTTCCAGGGCCATCACCCGGGTCAGCATCAGCAGGCCGCCCTTGGCGGCGCAGTAGGCCGAGCCGCCGTCGATGGGGATCAGCTCGTGCACCGAGGTGACGTTGACGATCCGGCCGCCCGTGCCCTGCTCGACCATGCGCCGGGCGACCGCCTGGGCGCACGCGAACGGGCCGGTGAGGTCGACGGCGAGCAGGCGCTGCCAGTCGTCGAGGGTCTCGTCGAGGAACTTGCCGCGGTGGTTGACGCCGGCGTTGTTGACGAACACGTCCACGCCGCCGAGGTCGGTCACCGCCCGGTCGACGGCCCGCGCGGCCTGCTCGGGTTCGGCGTGGTCGAGTCGGAAGGTGAGGGCTTTCCCGCCTTCCTCCTCCACCAACGCCTTCGTCCGGTTGGCAGCGTCCACATCGGACCGGTAGCCGATGGCGATGTCGTGGTCCGCGCGCGCTAAGAGGACCGCGGTGGCCTTGCCGATCCCGGAGCCGGCCCCGGTCACCACCGCCTTGCGTCTGGCCATCAGCGCGCACCGCCTTCGACTTCGTAGCCTGCCTGGTCGAGACTGCCCGCGCCGAGGTAGCCGTAGAGCGCGGTGGTGACGGTGCCCGGGTCGGTGGCGAAGCCGTGCGGCTCACCGGCGGGCACGTGGACGAGGTCGCCCGGGTCGAGCCGGACCGGCCCGTCCGGCGCGTGGTGGTACCCGCCGCCGCGCAGGACGAGGAAGAACTCGTCGGCGTGCGGGTGGCGGTGCGGCTCGTGGTGGCCGCCGGGGGCGAACGTGGAGGTGGCGACCACGAGCCCGGTGGTGCCGAGGGTGTCGGTGGTCGCGAGCCACCGCACGCCCATGTCGGTGAACCCGCCTTCGCCCGCCAGCAGGTGGTCCGCGGCGGTCTGGCCCTCGGAGTCGCCGGCGGGGGCGAAGCGCCAGGTGCGGCTGTGCGCGGGCGCGGGGTGGCGGGAGGTCAGCACCAGGAGCCGTGCTTCGCCGCTCAGTTCGGCCGACCCGTGGACGCCGTCACCGACCCGCAGCACGTCAGCCCACTTGGCCTCGCCGCCGATCACCAACACGGCCGTCTCAGCCTCGCCCGTCACCGCGAAGTCGCCGGTGTGCAGGGCGATCGAGCCCAAGGCCGTTGTCACGACCACACCGTCCACATCGGACGTTCGCACCAGGGTCGTCACCAGTCCGCTCCGATGATCACCTTGGGCGGTCCGGACCGGCCGCGCTCCAGCAGTTCGAACGCCCGCTCCGGCGTGCGCGCGGGCACCACCGCGGCGACCAGGCGCGCACCGTCGAGGACGCCCTCGGCGAACATCCGCACGGTCTCCTCGTAGTGGTCGATGCCGTGCTGGACGCCGAGCACGGTCACCCCGCGCAACGCGACATCGCCCGGCACCAAGCCCTCCTCGGGCTCGTTCGACACCCCGACCAGCGCGATCCGGCCACCGCGCTCGACCAGCCGCAGGGCCGTGGCGAACGCGCCCGTCCCGCCGGAGGCCTCCACCACCAGGGAGTGCTCGCCGGGCGGCGCGTCGGGGACCAGGTGCGCGGGGCACCCGGCCAGGGCCAGCCCCGCCGGGTCGATGCCGACCGCGATCACGTGCTCGGCCCACCGGGACGCGAGCTGCACCGACAGCAACCCGATGGTGCCGGTGCCGACGACGGCGACCCGGTCGTCCGGACGGACCTGGGCGCGCCGGAATCCCTCCACCACCGTCACCGCGGGCTCGACGAACACCGCCCACGGCACCGCCAGGGACTCGGGCAGGACGGTCAGGGCGTGCGCGGGCATCCGGACGTACTGCGCGGCCGCGCCCTGCTGCCCGTACAGGCCGACCTCGGTCATCCGCCCGCACTGCTGCCGCGCGCCGCGCCGGCACCGGGCGCACCGGCCGCAGGTGATCATGGTGTGGCCGACGACGGGGTCACCGGGCGCGAAGCCTGGCGCGCCGTCCGCGGCGACCACCTCGCCCCACCACTCGTGGCCGAACACGTGCGGGTGGCGGGCGCGGCCCTCGCGCAGGTAGGAGGCGGTGCCGTGGAACAGTTCCAGGTCCGTGCCGCACAGGCCGACGTAGTGGGTGCGGACCAGGACGTGCCCGGGTCGGCGTTCGGGGATCGGCACGGTGCCCACCTCGACCCGCTTGCGCCCGGTGATCAGCGCGGCCGGCATGGTCCCGGTCGGCCAGGTGCCGACCAGCCGGCGCGTGTGCTGGGGCGCGCTCACGGGACCACCGGCGATCTCGGGGCCACCGGCGCCCCAGGGGCTACCGGCGATCTCGGGGCCACCGGTGACCTCGGGGGCAGTGCGCCCGAGACGGCCGCGGGCAGCACCGCGACCCACAGGAACTCCAGGCCCTCGGCACCGGCTTCCAGCCACGTGCCACCGGCCGGCACCAGCACGACGTCACCCGCCCGCACCGGCGCACCGCCGGCGAGCGTCGCGGAACCGCGCAGTACCAGCCACGCCGACTCGACGCCCCCGGTGCCCGGCGGCGCGAACACCGCCCCGGCCGGCAGCCGCACGACGTCCACCGACTCGGTCTCGGAGTGCAGCATCCCGCGCCGCACCAGGCACCGCCACGCCACCGACCCGCCGCCGCCGACCGTCCGGGACGGCGCGGCCGGCGGTGTCACGATCACGACCCGCCCCCGGCCGGCACGTCGAGTTGCACCAGGAAGTACTCCAGGCCCTCCGCCCCGGCCGACACGGTCACGACCGTCCCCAGCGGCGCGGTCACCGACACGCCCTCGCGCAACGGCACCTCGGTCGCCGTGGTCACGACCGTCCCGGTGCCGTCCAGCACGAAGAAGCTGAACTCCACGCCGTGCGCGGCCAACTCGACCGACTCGCCGCCGGCCAGCCGGACCCGCCGGATCGCGCTCAGCGGACCGGTCAGGACCGTCCGCGGGTCGATCTCGCCCGGCGAACCCAGGTGGAACACGCCCGCGTTCACGACGCCTCCCCGCGCAGCACGGCCGCCGTCCGCGGCCCCGACACCTCGACCACCAGCCACGTCACGCCCTGGTCGCCGAGCGCGCGCAGGCCGTGCTTCGTCCCCAGCCCGGTCAGCACGACGTCCCCGGGCCCGACCTCGGTGGCCACGCCGTCCAGCAGGATCTCGCCGCGCCCGGAGAGGATGAAGTAGACCTCCTCGGTCCGGCTGTGCACGTGCTCGCCGCTCACCCCGCCCGGCGGGATGCGCGCCCACTCCACCGCCTCCCAGTCGCCGTGCAGCCACGTGCGCCGCGTGAAGCACTTCCACTCCGACGCCCCGGCCGCGCCGTGCACGTCCTGCACGGCCGACGCCGCCGACGTGTCGCCGACGACCAGCTCACCGGTCACCGCAGTTCCCCGAGTTCCTTGGCGGCCACGACCAGCTCCCCTTCCGTCACGTCGTCGCAGAACACCGCGGACCCGATGCCGGTGGGCAGCGGCAGGCGCTGGCGGCCACCCCGGTGCCGGGTCGTCGCCGCGAGACCTTCCCGCAACAGGGCGGGTCCGAGGAGTTCATGCGAGACGGGTAGACCGGTGGCGCGCAGGACGTCCAGTATTCGGTCGCGGTCCGCCGGTTCGAGCAGCCCGCGGCGGGCCGCGACGACGGTGAACAATGCCATGTCCACGGCCACCGCCTCGCCGTGCAGCAATTCCGGGAGGGCTTTCATCTCCAGCACCGGGCTGATCGAGTGGCCGAAATCCACGAGCCGGTCCAGGCGGTGCTCCCACAGATTGTCCGCCAACTCGCACAGCATTCCGTCCACCGCCCGGTCGAGCACCTCCGCGGCGCCGGTGCGGAACCGATC
Source organism: Saccharothrix sp. (assembly GCF_031180885.1). Classification (GTDB taxonomy): domain Bacteria; phylum Actinomycetota; class Actinomycetes; order Mycobacteriales; family Pseudonocardiaceae; genus Actinosynnema. The sequence goes on along the minus strand of NZ_JAPSLK010000047.1, from coordinate 39,004 downwards.
GCGGACCAGGTCGGCGCCGCGTTGTGCAATCAGCTCGAACAGTTCCCGGTCGCGGACCAGCGCGATCTTCAGCACCTCCGCGAGCCCGTTGACGAGGTGCCGCTCGTCGAGGGTGGCCAGCAGCGTGCGGTCCAGCAGCGCGGCCAGCGGCGGGTGGTAGGCGCCGAAGAGGTTCTTGTGGTCGCCGTGGTTGACGGCCGTCTTCGCGCCCACGCCGGCGTCGACCAGGCCGACCAGCGTGGTGGGCACGCGGATGTACGGGGTGCCGCGCCGGTAGAGGCCCGCGACCACGCCCACCACGTCGAGCAGCACGCCACCGCCGATCGCGATGATCGGCTGGTGGCGATCGATTCCGAAAGCGCCGAGCGCGTCCGCGACGAGCCCGACGGTGGCCATCGTCTTCAGCTCCTCGGACACCGGCAGCACCATCGGCTCGTCGGTGATGCCGTAGTGCTCCAAGTAGGCCCGGATGCGCGCGCCGTGCAGGCGGTCGACGTTGGCGTCGACCACGACGAACCGGCGGCTGGTGGCGGGGTAGGCGGCGGCGGACACGTCGGCCAGCGCGGTGTTCGCGCGGTCGAAGACGTCGTCCACGACCACGACGTCGTATCGCACCGCGGCCTCGGTGGAAATTGCCCACCCGGGAAGACCACGCCCATGGTTCACACGCAACCCGCGCCCCCCATGGTGGTCGCAACGGCCGGTCCCTGTATGCGTCGGAGTGTAGCCGGCACGGTTACCGGGCAATACGGCCGAAAGGGTGGCGGACTCCCGAACACCGCTGCCGGGTGACCACGGAGTGCACTCGAACAGGCCGCCGGACGACAATGCGGACCGATTTTCGGTGAATATTCCACTCGCCGGCCGGCGCGCGTTACCCGTATTCACAAGAAATAATCGGTGAATTCCCGCCGACCGCGCCCTGCGACCCCGCCGGGCGGGCCGCCGCACCGCCGCCCCGGCCGGGCCGTGCGGACCGTCCGCGCACCCCACGGCGGCGGCGCGGCTTGTTCAGCGGCTTGTAAGCGGCTGGTGCGACGCTGGAACAGCGAGAAGTCCGAGAGGACTTCGAAAGGCCGGGCCAGACGTCGCCAGGAGGCACGCCGCCACCCGGAAAGATCCGTCCAGGGGGCTTGTGGAGGTCGGATTTTTCGCGGTGTGAACCCTTGGCGATGGCGGTCGCAGCAGGGGGGCGCCGCACGGTCGCAAGACCGGCACACAGGCGCAGGAGCTGCGACCGCCAGGCCCGCCTCGCACACCGACCGTCACCGTGATGCCGTAGACGTTCGCTCGTTCAGCCCAATCTCGGCCGTCTCAATTCGGACCATTCGTCACTGTGAGTTCCACTCCGGATGAGCCTCACCCCTTCGGGTGGGTGGTGCAGACCAGGTCCGTGGGCAGCCGTCGTAGTGCACGGGTGGCCGGACGTGACGCAGTTCACCGTAGGGCGAGGAGATCGTCTCCACCCAATCCTCGACGGCGTAGCGGGTGACCCCTCCGACGTCGGCCGGTTCGAGGTCGTGCAGCAGCCACGAGGCGGTGCCCGCCAGGGACAGCCGGACGTGCCGGCCACCGCCGTCGGTCAGCGCCCGCAGCACGGCGCCGGCGAGCAGGTAGCCGGTGCCGTGGTCCAGCGCCTGCGCGGGCAGCACCCCGGGCCGGTCCCCGTCCGACTCGGCCGCCGCGATCCCGCTGCCCGCCTGCACCAGGCTGTCGAACCCGCGCCGATCCGCCCACGGCCCGGTCCAGCCCCACGCGTTCAACTGGGCCACCACCAGGCCGGGCCGGCGGGCGAGGAGGGCGTCGGCGCTCAACCCGAAGCGGTCGAGGGCACCCGGGCGGTACCCGGTCACCACGACGTCCGCGTGGTCGAGCAGGTCGTTGTCGAGCGGGAGGTCCACCAGGGCGGACCTCTTGCCGAAACCCGTGTCCCACAGGTCGTCCTCGGGCAGTCCCGGCGCGTCGATCCGCAGCACGTCCGCGCCGAGGAGGCCCAACGTCCGGGTGGCCACCGGTCCGGCGATGACCCGGGTCAGGTCCAGCACCCGGACCCCTTCGACGGGCAGGTCCGCCTCGGCGAGCTTCCGGCCGGAGGTCCCGGTGTCCCGGGTTTCCACCAGCGGCAGTGCGGCCAGGGGTTGATCGGTCACCGCGACGGCCAAGCCGCCGGCGGCGTACACCGTCTCCTGCACGTCAAGAGCTGAACGCCGAGGCATCTCCGCCTCGACCCGCTCGACGACGTCCGGGCCGTCGGGGACGTCCAAGGCGCGCAGGAGCCGTTCCCGGTGGTGCGGGTAGTTGGCGTGCGTCCGGACCCACCCGTCAGCCGTCCGCCAGAACCGCGACAGGGGCGCGAAGACGGTCGGCTCCCGGCCGTCCATCCGGATGTGCCGCTCGCTCACGAAAGCCGTCGCCACCGCGCCTTCGTGCAAGCGGACCCTGGGCCGGGCTTTCCCGGTGCGCTGGGCGAGCAGTTCGGCGGCGGCCAGGGAACACACGCCGACCGTTGCTCGGGCCAGTTCCCGGACGGGCAAGCGGGCGGGCAGGACCCCGTCGACGTGCTCGTACGAGATGGCGGCGGCCAGGTCGGGGTTTCCGCCGAGTTGGCGCCAGGCGTGCTCCGTTGCAGCGTCCATGCGGATCATGGTGCGGCAGGCGAGCACTGGCGACCGGTGAGAGTTTGCCCACGTGACAGCGGGCAACCCTGCCGGCATGGAGAAGGACGTGCCCCCGGTGCGGACACCGGAAGAGGACCAGCAGCTGGCCGACAGCCAAAAGCTCATCGACGACGCCAAGCTGACGGCCGAGGACCTGCGGAAGGCCACACCGGACCCGTTCCCGGACTCGGAGCCGCCGCAGGAGAGCCGACCGGGCAGCTGAGCCGTCCGGGCAGGAGAGCCGTCCGGGCGGCTGACTAGCCCTGGCCGGCGGCGAATTCCGCGTCGAATGCCTCCGCGCCGATGGCCTCGCGGACCCGGTCGGCGATGCGCGTGACGTCGCCCCGCTCGCCCTCCGGCAACGGTGCGCCCACCGACTCCCGCAGAGCGGCTGCTCGTCCCAGCAACCTGGCCGCTTCGGCGGGTTCCGCGACGCCCGCCAGCCCTTCGTAGGCCAGTGCCACCGCACGGGGATCGGCGGCACGTTCCGCGGCGGCCAGGCCTTCCATGTGCAGCCCGCGGGCCGCCTCGGCATCCCCTCGTTGTTCCGCGGTGAAGCCGAGTTCGGCGAGGATCATGGACTGGGCGATGTCCGAGCCCAGTGACCGGTCCCAGGCCAGCCACTTGCGGAGGATGGCCTCGGCCTCATCGAAACGGCCTCGTCTGCGGGCGCTCAGGGCCAAGCCGAGTTCCGCGAACTCCTCGCCGATGGGATACCCCTGTTCGGCCGCCACCTTGCGCGCTCGTTCGTGCAGGTCGTCGGCGCGGTCGAGGTCGCCGATGAGCAGGGCGATGCGGCCCAGGGCGCCGAGCTTGTCCGAGACGTCGGTCCACAGGCCCAGGTCCTCGGCCATCCGCAGGCCCGAGCGGTGGACGTGGGCGGCCTGGTCGTAGTCGCCGGCGATCTCGGCGCGCCAGCCGAGCGCGTAGGTGGCGTGCAGGCGGCCCCAGCGGTCGCCCAGCGCGGTGAAGAGGTCCATCGCGCGGGTGCCGGCGGCGGTGAGGGTTTCCAGGTCGCTGCGCAGGAGTGCGTGCCGTGAGCGGACGATGAGGGACGTGGCGATGCCCCACTGGTCGCCCAGGCCCTGGAAGACGGCGAGGGTCGACTCGAGTTGGTCCTCGCCGGTGCGGACCGCGCCGATGCCCACGCCGGCGATCGCGAGGAAGACCTCGGCCCTGGCCCGTGCCGCCGAGGCGTCCGGGTCTTGGGGGCGGGGAGCCTCGATCACGCTCAGGTCTTGGGACTCGCCCATGCGCAGCCGGAAGGCGGTCAGCCAGATGCGGGCGGTGGCGGCGTCGTCCTCGGAGCCGCCGGCGGCCAGGGCGGCGGTGAGGGCGCGGCAGCCCTCGCCCAGTCGGCCGCGCAACACCCAGTACCAGGCCAGGGCATTGACCAACGGCAGTGCGGTGCCCTCGCGTACGGCGCTCTCGACGGCGGCGCGGAGGTTCGCGGACTCGACGTCCAGCCGGCGCAGCCACTCCCGTTGCTCGGGGCCGCGCAGGCGCGGGTCGGCGCGCAGCGCCAGGGACGTGTAGTGCTCGCGGTGCCGGCGTTCGACCTCGGCGCGCTCGCCCGACTCGTCCAGCTTCGCGGCGCTGTAGTCGGCCACGGACTCCAGCAGCCGGTACCGATAACCGTCCACTGTGGACACCGCGACCAGCGAGCGGTCCACCAGGCGGGCCAACAGGCCCAGCACGTCCAGGTCGTCGCCGCACACCGCTTCGGCGGCGTCGAGCGTCCAACCGTCGGCGTGCACGGAGAGCCTGCGCAGGACCGCGCGTTCGGGCTCGGTGAGCAGGTCCCAGCTCCAGTCGATGACCGCGCGCAGGGTCCGCTGCCGGGCCGGTGCGTCGGCGTGGCCGGCGGACAGGAGGCGGAACCGGTCGTCCAGCCGTGCCAGCAGTTCGTGCACGCCCAGGGCGCGCACGCGGGTGGCCGCGAGTTCCAGGGCGAGGGGCACGCCGTCCAGCCGGCGGCAGATGGCGGCGATCGCGTCGGCGTTCTCGTGGGTGAGCGTGAAACCGGGGCTGCGCGCGGCGGCGCGGGACACGAACAGCTCGACGGCGCTCGGCTCGGCCAGCGGCGGCACCGGGTACAGCACCTCACCCGCGACACCCAGGGGCCGTTGGCTGGTCGCGAGGACCCGCACGCCGGGCGCGGTGCGCAGGAGCACGCCCACCAGGTCGGCAACGGCCGGGGTGACGTGCTCGCAGTTGTCCAGCACGAGCATCATCCGCTTGCCCCGCAGCGCGTCCGCCAGGTGCGCGATCAGCCCGGACGACGTCTCGTCCCGCACCCCGACGACGGCCGCGACCAGCTCCGCCACCGCCTCGACGTCCGCCCCGGCGGCCAGACCGCCCAGTTCCACCAGCCACACGCCGTCCGGGAAGTCCTCCACCGCGCGCCACGCCGCCGCCAGCGCCAGCCGGGTCTTGCCCACCCCGCCGGGACCGGTGAGCGTCACCAGCCGGTCCGGGCGCGCCCGCACCTCGCCGACCGCGTCCGCCCGGCCGACCAGCTCACCCAGCACGTGCGGCAGGTTCGACGCGGACACCGGACGCGCGCCGCCCAGCGCCGGGTCCTGGGCCAGGATCGCCTGGTGCAGCGCGGCCAGCTCCGGCCCCGGCTCCACGCCCAGCTCGTCGGCCAGCCGCGCCCGGAAGTCCCGGTACCCGGCCAGCGCCTCGCTCTGCCGCCCCGCCCGGTACAGCGCGCGCAGGTGGGCGGCGCGCAGGCGTTCCCGCAGCGGGTGCCGCTCGACCAGGTCGCCCAACTCGTCCGCGAGCACGCCCTGCTCGCCCAGCTCCAGCCGGGCCTCGGCGCGCTGCTCAACCGCCGTCAGCCACAGCTCCGCCAGCCGCGCGGCGGCGACCCGGGCGAACTCCTCGTCGGCGAAGTCGGCCAGCGCCGGGCCCCGCCACAGCGCCAGCGCGTCACCCAGCAGCGCGACCCGGTCCCGCGCGGACCCGACCGCCGACGCCTGCGCGACCAGCGCCTCGAACCGCCGCACGTCCACGTCGTCGGGCGGCACGTCCAGCAGGTAGCCGGGCGGGCGGGACACGACCAGCGCGCGTGACCCGGGCTCGGCGTTGTCCAGCGCGCCGCGCAGCTGGGACACCCGGGTCTGCAACGCGCCCGCCGGGTTGGCCGGCAGCCGCTCGCCCCACAGGTGGTCGACGAGCCGGTCCGCGGGCACCACCCGCCCCGCCTCCAGCACCAGTTCGGCCAGCAGGGCGCGGACCTTCAGCTCGGGGATGCGGACCGGACGGGCGTCGGACGTCCACACCGCCAACGGACCGAGCACCCCGAAACGCACGGCCAGAACCTACCCGAAGGGCGTCCGAAGTCGATCTGGACGGCGTCTGGAGGGCACAACGCCACGGTGGGTCCCATGAGAGAGGAGCCGACCGGTGGACGAGCTGCCGCACCTGGCGATCATCGTCGAGGGCGAACCCGACCTGGCCGTCGCGCGGTGGCTGGCCGAGGCCGCCCGCCGCCGGGGTGACCTGGAGGTCGACCTGCTCGACCTGTCGCTGCTGCACCTCGTGGACGCCTGCGAGGTCGCCGGCGAGATCGCCCCGCCAGCGGTGCACGACCTGGAGCCGTGGCTGACCGTGGCCGCCGGGTTCGTCGTCGTGGTGCCCCGCCGGTTCCCGGCGACCCTGGCCCGCACCGTCGGCTGGTGCCCGGACCCGTGGCGCGGCAAGCCCGTCGCGTTCGCCTGCGACACCGCCGACCCGCCCGCCCTGCCCGGACTCCGCGTCGTCTTCGCCGCCGTCCGCGCGGTGGTCGTGCGCGAGGTCGCCGTCCACGCCGATCCCCGGTGCGCCGAGCGCGTGCTCGCCGCCCTGACCCACCACCTGTGAAGGAAGACATGTCTGCCAAAGCCGGGCCCCGCGAATGGCTGGGCCTGTTCGTGCTCCTGCTCCCCACGACCCTGCTGTTCCTGGCCATGACCGTGCTGTTCCTGGCCACCCCGCAGATCGCCGCCGACCTGCGGCCCAGCGGCAACGAGCTGCTGTGGGTCAACGACGTCTACGGCTTCATGATGGCCGGCCTGCTGGTGGCCATGGGCACCGTGGGCGACCGGATAGGCCGCCGCAAGGTGCTGCTGTTCGGCGCGGCCCTGTTCGGTGTCGCCTCGGTGCTCGCCGCGTTCGCGCCCAACGCCGGCCTCCTGATCGGGGCGCGGGCGTTGATGGGCATCGGCGCGGCGGCCGTGATGCCGTCGACGTTGTCGCTGATCAGCGCCATGTTCGCGGATGCCAGGCAACGGGCGACCGCGATCGGCACGTGGGCGGCGTCGGTGTCGGTCGGCGTGGCGGTCGGTCCGCTGGTCGGCGGCCTGCTGCTGGAGTCGTTCTGGTGGGGTGCGGCCCTGCTGATCGGCGTGCCGGTGATGGCCCTGGTCGTGATCGCCGCGCCGCTGCTGGTGCCGGACTACAAGGCGCCCGGGACGGGGCTGCCGGACGGGCTGTCCGTGCTGCTGTCCATGGCGACCCTGTTGCCGCTGGTGTACGGGGTGAAGGAGTTCTCCAAGTCCGGGTTGACGCTGACCGCCGTGCTGACGGCGGTGGCGGGTCTGGCGTTCGGCGTGTGGTTCGTGCGCCGGCAGTTGCGCTTGGAGGTGCCGCTGCTGGACGTGCGGCTGTTCGGGAACCGGACGTTCAGCGGGGCGCTGGGGGTGTTCCTGCTGTCCGCGATCGCGCTCGGCGGGGTGTACCTGCTGTTCACGCAGTACCTCCAGCTGGTGGCCGGGTTGTCGCCGCTGGAGTCCGGGCTGTGGATCCTGCCCGCGGCGTTGGCGCTGGTGGCGGTGTCGACGCTGTCGCCGGTCCTGGCCCGCAAGGTGCGGCCCGCGTACGTGGTGGCTGCCGGGTCGCTGCTGTCGCTGGTGGGGTACGTGGTGCTGACCCAGGTGGAGAGCGCGGCCGGGCTTCCGGTGCTGATCACCGGGTTCTACGTCCTCTACCCGGGCATCGCGCCGACCATGGCCCTGACCACCGGCATGGTGATCGGCGCGGCTCCGCCGGAGAAGGCGGGCGCGGCGTCGGCGGTGAACACGACGGCGAGCGATTTGGGCGTGTCGCTGGGCATCGCGCTGATGGGCAGCATCGGGACGGCGGTGTACCAGGCGGGGATGGGGCACGCGCCCGCCGAGGCCGCCGACTCGCTGTCCGGCGCGCTGGCCACCGGCTCGTTCGTGGACGACGCCCGGGCCGCGTTCACCAGCGGCCTGAACGCCGCTTCGGTGGTCGCCGCGGTGCTGGTCGCGGGGGCCGCACTGCTCGCGGTGACCCTGCTGCGCCGGGTGCCTGCGGCGGGGACGGCGGCACCGGCGGCGTCGGAGGAGGAAGTGCCGGTTTCGGTGTGAGGTAGGAAGACGAGCCCGGGGGTTGGATGCCCCCGGGCTCGTCGCCATGTCCGCTTCGCCACTCGTCCTCCTGTCAGACCCTGCGGTGCAGGTCCGTGGCGCGCAGCACCCGCACCGGCTTCAGATCGGCTCCAGCCCGGCCAGCCTGGCCTCGACGCGGGCGACCTGCGGGTGGTGGCGGAGCACGGTGAAGATCGCCAGGGCCGCGCGCCAGGACGCCTCCGCCTCGACGTGCCGCCCCGCCTCGAACTGGCACGCGGCGATCCCGTCCAGCGCCTTGGCCTCCTGCAACGGCTCGCCGATCCGCCGCGCGATGGCCAGCGCCTCCCGGTGCTGGGTGAGCGCCTCGGCGGGCCGGCCGCAGTGCCGCAGGGTCGTGCCCAGGCCGTTGAACGCCGCCGTCCGCAGGCTGTGGCTGCCGATCTCGCCGATCAGCTCCAGCGCCTTGTGGTGGTGCTTGAGCGCCTCGTCGGACTGGCCCAACCGGCCGTGCGCCTCGCCCAGGCTGGTCAGCGTGCGTGCCTCGCCGTGCCGGTCGCCGAGGGCCTGGCACAGCGCCAGCGCCCGGCCCAGGTGGTCCAGGGCCTCGTCGGCGCGGCCGGTCTCCAGGTGCACCTGGCCGAGGTTGCCCAGGGTGACCGTCTCGCCGACGCGGTCGCCCGCCTCGCGGAACGCGTCCAGCGTCCGGACCAGGTAGGACACGCCCTCGTCGTACCGGGCGATGTCGATGTGGAACGCGCCGAGGTTGCCCAGCGCGACCGCCTCACCGTGCCGGTTGCCCGCCGCCCGGCACAGCTCCAGGTCGCGGTGGAAGCACGCCAGGGCCTCCTCGAAGCGGCCCAGCTTCTTGGCCGCGTTGCCCAGCGCCGCCAGCGCCTGGTTGCGGCAGGCGGGGCGGTCGAGGTCGACGGCCCCGCGGAGGTGGGCGTGCGCGGCGGTGAAGTCGCCCTGCCGGTACAGGGCCAGCCCGAGGTTCGTGCGCACGACGGCCCTTCCGTCCGGGTCGCCGTCGCGGTCGGCCGCCGCCAGCGCGATCTCGTGGAGGTGCCGCAGGTCGGCGGTGTAGCCGCGGGTGTGCAGGTAGCGGAACAGGACCGCGGCGAGCCGCCAGCACCGCTCGGGCTCGTCGGCCGCGCACCACTCGACCACGGCGATCAGGTTGGCGTGTTCGGCGGTGAGCCGGCGGAGGGCGTCGTCACGGGTGGCGAAGTGCTTTTTCGACGGCGCCGCCCGTTGGCGGAACTTGGGCGACAGGGCGAGGTCGGCCGCGGTGGCGGTGGCCAGGTAGTGGTCCACCAGGCGGACGACCGGTGCGGCGAGGTCGGGTTCGGCGTCCGCGGCGGTCTTGCGGGCGTGGTCGCGCAGCAGGTCGTGGAAGCGGTATCGGCCGGGCACGGGTTCCTGGAGCAGGTGGACGTCCACCAGGTCCTCCAGCAGCGGCTCGACGTCGTCCGGGTCGGCGTCGGCGAGCGCGGCGGCGGCTTCGACGTCGAGGTCCGCGCCGGGGTGCAGGCCCAGCAGGCGGAACAGGCGTTGCCGGTCGGCGGGCAGGGCGGCGTAGGAGAGTTCGAAGGCGGACGCGACCCCGACGTCCCCCGCGGACAGCTCCTTCAACCGCCGGTTGTCCTTCAGCCGGCCCGCCAGGTGCTCGACCGTCCACTGTGGACGGCTGCGCAGCCGGGCGGCGGCCAGTCTGATGGCCAGCGGCAGGTTCTCGCACAGCCGCACCACCTCGGCGGCCGCGTCCGGCTGCCGGTCGGGCCGGCCGTCGCCGACGACACCGGTGAACAGCGCCGCCGCGTCCGGGAACGGCAGGACGTCCAGGGAGGTCGTCCACGCGGGCAGGTCGACCAGGCGTCTTCGGCTGGTGACCAGCGCGAGCGAGCCGGGCGCGCCGGGCAGCAGCGGGCGGACCTGGGCGGCGCTCTCGGCGTTGTCCAGCACCAGGAGGACCCGGTGCCCGGCGAGGGTCGCCCGCAGCAGCGCGGACCGCTCGTCCACGCCCTCGGGCACCTCCTGCTTGGGCACGCCCAGTGCCCGCAGCAGGGCTTCGAGCGCGGCAGCGGTCGGGGTGGGGCCGCGGCCGGCGGTGTGCGCGTGCAGGTCGAGGAACAGGCGGGCGTCCGGGTAGCGGTCGAGCAGGCGGTGGGCGACGTGGACGGCGAAGGTCGTCTTGCCCACGCCGGCCATGCCGTCGATCGCCACGACGGTGCGCTTCCCGTCCGCCACGGCCGCGAGCAGGCTCTTGACCTCGTGCTCGCGGCCGGTGAAGTCGGCGGCGTCGGCGGGCAGGTCGTTGCGGCCGGCCGGGCGGGGCGTGTCGGCGGTGCCGCGGAGGATCTCCTCATGAACGCGGCGCAGCGGCGGGCTCGGGTCGGCGCCGAGTTCGTCGGCCAGCCGGCGGCGGACGCGTTCGTAGTGGTCCAGCGCGTCGGCCTGGCGGCCCGCCCGGTAGAGGGCCTGCATGTGCTGGCGGGCGATGCGCTCGTCCAGCGGGTGTTCGGCGGCGAGCGCGGGCAGGTCGGGCGTGGGCAGGTTGCGGGCCAGCCGCAGCTCGTTGCGCTCGACCACGGCCGCGAGCCGTTCGACCGCGAGGGCGTCCCGGACGGAGTCGGCCCAGGGCGTGTCGAGGCGGTCCAGCGGGGTGCCTCGCCAGAGGTCCAGGGCGTCGTCGAACGCCTGCTCGGCGACGAGCCGGCGGAAGCGGTGCAGGTCGATCGACAGCGGGTCGGTCTCGATCACGTACCCGCCGGAGCGGCGCGTGATCCCGATGTCCGGGTCGGCGGCGAGGACCTGTCTCAGCCGCGAGACGTAGCTGTAGAGGACGTCGTTGGCCTTGCGCGGTGCGCGGTCGAACCAGACGCGCTCGACCAGGGCGTCGACCGGCACCAACCGGTTGACGTCCACCAACAGCACCGCGAGCACGCACTGCCGCCGCGGCGGCCCGATGTCCACCCGTCGCCCCCCGACGGTGAACGCGACCTCCCCGAACAGGCGGAATTCCGCCACAGCCCCTCCCCTGGCTCCCCCGGTTTCCAGGGATAGCGACGGGGCGGAGGCAGCGGCAACCGACAAGGCCGAGCACCGCTCGAATGGACGACTTTTTTAACAGAACAGGGCCGAGCCGGTCATCCGCTGACCGGCTCGGCCCTTGGATCACTTGATCTTCTTGTAGGCCCGGGGCTGGTAGCCACCGGACTTGAGGGTCGACACGGAGACCTTCTCGTGGTCCATGTCGGTCTTGGTGCTGCCCTGCTCGTAGATCCACATGACCGTCTTGTCGGCGTTGGCCCACTTCTCGAACAGCTTGACGTGGCCGTTGCTCAGGACGATGTCACCGGGCTTGAGGGCGGACCAGGCGACCGGCTTGGAGACCTCGGGCAGGGTGTAGGTGGTGCGGCTGCTGGTGAGCTTCCAGGCCATGGAGATGAAGCCGGAGCAGTCGGTCCGGTACTTCTTGCCGCCGTTGATGTCCCGGTACGAGCCCTTCTGGTTGTAGGGCACCTTCTTGTCCCACCAGTACTTCGCCCGCTTGAGGACTTCGGCGCGGGTGATGGGCTTGCCGTAGCCGGCGGCGGCCGCCTCGACGCTCTCGTCCGGGGTGTCCTCGACACCCTGGTCGGCGGCTTGGTCGGCGATCTCGACCAACCCGGTCTGGTCGACGTCGTCGGCGGCCGCGACCCCCAGCGACCCGAACAACAGGGCTCCGGCCACGACCGGTGCGACGGCCAGCTTGGCCAGTTTGTTCAACACGGTGACCTGCACGTTTCCCCCTTGCAGTTGGTGTTGCGTCCAACGCGTCGAACCCTGCCGCCACCGCCTTGCGGGAACCTTGTCGCCGCCGTGTGGGGTTGTGTCGGGCGGGGTTGGAGCAGGCCGAGCAGCCGCAGGACGGCGGGCCGGCAGGGGGGGGCGGAGGGGCGGCTTCGCGGCGGGGGCGGGCGAGGCGGTAGGCGCGGGCTGCGGCGGCGGGCAGGGTAGGCGGGCGAGGCGGTAGGCGCGGGCTGCGGCGGCGGGCAGGGTAGGCGGGCGCACGGCAGGCAGATGGCGGCGGCGAGGGTGGCGATGGAAAGGGTGGCGGCTGGGCGGGAGCCGCCACCCGGAAAGTGGCTAAGGGGTCAAGGAGAGGCGGGCCAGGGCCCCGATTTCCAGAGCTACCCACAGGGCGCCGTCGGGGCCCAAAGTGATGCCGTGCGGCTCGGAGCGCGGCGTGGGCAGGTCGTGGAGTTCGACCGTCCCGTCCGGCGACAGTCGGCCCACCCTGTTCCCACCCCACTCCGTGAACCACAGCGCCCCGTCCGGACCAGCCGTGATCCCGTGCGGTCTGCCCAGCGGATCCGGCAGCGGAAACTCCTCCACCACCCCGTCCACATCGATCCGACCGACCCGACCGGCCGTGATCTCCACGAACCACAGCCGCCCGTCCGGCCCCGCCGCCAACCCCACCGGCCCCGCGCCATCCGTCGGCAGGGTGTGCACCGTGACCTCGCCGTCCACCGTGATCCGGCCGATCGCGTCCGCCTGGTTGAGGGTGAACCACAGCGCCCCGTCCGGTCCGGCCACGATCGCCGACGGCAGCCCGCCGGACACCGGCAGCCCGAACTCCGTCACCTCCCCGCCCACCGAGATCCGCCCGATCCGGTCCGCGGTCGTCTCGGTGAACCACAAAGCGCCGTCCGGACCCGCCGCGATCCCGAACGGCCCGCACTCCGCCAGCGGGAACTCCGTCACCTCCCCCGCCACCGAGATGCGCCCGATGCGGTGCGCCCGGTACTCGGTGAACCACAAGCCGCCGTCCGGACCGGCGGTGATCAGGGTTGGTCCGCAGTCCGGGTCGAGGGCAAAACCAACCGGCGCACCACCGGGTTCCAGGCGGCCGATCTGTCCACTTTGGACTAACGTGTACCACAGCGCACCGTCGGGCCCGGTGGTGATGGCGTGGGGACCGCCACCGGGCACGGCGTGCTCTTCGATCGTCAGGTGAGTCATGCAGGGCGCTCCCCGTCGTCGGTCAAGCCACGTCGAACACAGCAGGTCACGCGATGTCGAACACAGCAGGTCACGCGATGTCGAACACAGCAGGTCACGCGATGAGGTCGGCGAGGACGCAAGTACGGGTGCCCACCAGCACGACCTTCTCCACGGTCACGTCCGCCTCGGCGGCCAGCTCCTCCGGCGTGGGCTGCCGCCCGCTGCCGGCCAGCGCCCGCCGGGCCTTGGTGACCCGGTACAGCACGTCCGCCATGTGCGAGGGCAGGCGGATGGTGCGACTTTGGTCCGCGTGGGCGCGGCCGACGGCCTGCTTGATCCACCACGTCGCGTACGTGGAGAACTTCAGGCCGCGCCGGTGGTCGAATTTGTCCACAGCGTGCATCATGCCGATCGTCCCCTCCTGCACCAGATCCGCCAGCGGCATGCCTTCGCCCGTGGCGTACCGCTTGGCGATCGACACCACCAGCCGCAGGTTCGCCCGGACCATGTGGTCCTTGGCCCTGCGCCCGTCCTCGACCAGCCGTTCCAGGTCCGCCCGCTCGGCGGCGGTGAGCCCTTCGGCGCGGTCGAGCCGTTCCCGCGCCAGGACGCCCGCCTCGATGCGTTCGCCGAGCGCGACCTCCTGCTCCGCGGTCAACAGCGGAGTGCGGCCGATCCGGTCGAGGAAGTCCCTCACGCGGCTCCTTCCGGTCGGTGTGCCTGCGAACACAAATTAGGTCGGACCCAAGTATATGTCAAGAAGAATTTTGTGACCGACCTATGTATACTCCCGGTATGACCACCCCGCCGCCGGGCCTGCGCGCCCGCAAGAAGCAGCAGACCAGGGAGAACATCTCCAACCAGGCCACCCGCCTGTTCCTGGAGCGCGGGTTCGACAAGGTCACGATCGCCGACGTGGCCGAGGCCGCCCAGGTCGCGAAGATGACCGTCACCAACTACTTCCCACGCAAGGAGGACCTGGCGCTCGACCTGGGCGGGGTGTTCGTCGACATGCTCGCCCGGACCGTCCGCGAACGGACCCCCGGCGAGTCGGCCCTGACCGCCCTGCACCGCGCCTACGCGGACGCGGTCGCCCGCCGCGACCCGGTGATCGGCTTCTCCGGCCCGGAGTTCGCCCGGATGATCGCGGACAGCCCGGCCCTGGTGTCCCGGCTCCGCGAGTTCCACGACGACCGCGAGACGGCCCTGGCCGAGGCGTTGACCGAGGAGACCGCCGCCCGCCCGGACGACCTCCACCCCCGCGTGGCCGCCGCGCTGCTGGGCAGCGTGCACCGGTTGCTGTTCGACGAGACCCTGCGCCGGACCGTCGCGGGCGAGCCGAACGACGAGATCGCCGCCGCCCTCGCCGACCACGTCGACACCGCGTTCGGCGCTCTGGAGCCGGCTCTGGGCTCCTACGCGGTCCGCAACTAACGGGGTGGCGAAGTGGCCGCGCCGCTCGCCGTCAGGTGGTCGACGACGCGGCGGGAGAGGGTGGCCAGGACGTCGACCTCCTCGTCGGTCAGCAGGTCGACCAGGTGCTCCCGGACCGACGCCACGTGGTGCGGCGCGGCGGAGCGGATCGCGGTCCAGCCCTCGTCGGTGAGCACGACCTCCGAGCCCCGACCGTCGTCGGCGACGTCCTCGCGGCGCACCAGGCCGCGGGCCTGCATCCGGGTCACGTGGTGGGACAACCGGCTGGGGGACCACAGGAGGTGGGCGGCCAGGTCGCGCAGGCGCAGCCGGCCGCCGGCGGCCTCGGACAGCGTCGACAGCACGTCGTAGTCCGGTTCCGACAGGCCCGTCCGCTCGGTCAGGTCCCGGGCCAGGGCCAGGTCCAGCAGGGTGCGCATGCGGCGGTAACCGCGCCACGCCCGGTCTTCCCGCGCGGTGAGCCACTTCGGTTCGTCCACGGCGCCCAGGCTAACAGAGATTGTTGACATGTCATCAGATCTTGCCTACCTTGATGACATGTCAAACAAACCGCGTCTCGCCGTCGTCGTCGCCAGCACCCGCCCCGGACGGATCGGCCCCCGGGTCGGGGAGTGGTTCGGCGCGCTCGCCGCGGACGAGTTCGAGGTGGTCCCGGTCGACCTCGCCGAGGTGGGCCTGCCGCTGCTGGACGAGCCCGAGCACCCGTCGTCCGGCGTCTACGCGCACGAGCACACACGGCGGTGGAGCGCGCTCGTCGACTCGATGGACGCCTTCGCCTTCATCACCCCCGAGTACAACCACGGCTTCCCCGCCACCCTCAAGAACGCGCTGGACTACCTCTCCCGCGAGTGGCGGCACAAGGCGGCGGGCCTGGTCGGCTACGGCATGAGTTCGGCGGGTCTGCGCGCCACCCAGATGCTGACCCCGGTGGTCCGGGCGCTGGGCATGGTCCCGGTCGCCGAGACGGTCGCGATCCCGCTGCGCCAGCGCGTGGACGACGAAGGCCGCCTCGTCCCGGACGAGGTCATGAACGCCACCGCCAAGGCCCTGATCGACTCCCTCGCCCGCTACACGGCGGCACTCGCGTCGCTGCGGACCTCCGCCTGAGCGACGAGCCGACCCCGGTCGAGAGCCAGCACCTCGTCCACGGCGGCCAGCCCGGCCGGGCGGTGGGTGACCAGCACGCACGTGCGGTCGTCGGCCAGGACGTCGCGCAGGATCGCGTCGGCGGTCTCCGCGTCGAGGCCTTCGGTGGGTTCGTCGAGCAGCAGCACGGGCGGGTCGGCCAGGAGGGCGCGGGCGAGCAGGAGGCGGCGGCGTTGACCTCCGGACATGCCCTCGCCGACCACGGTGTCCCAGCCGCGCGGGAGCGACTCGATCCAGTCCAGCAGGCGGGTTTTCGCCGCCACGGCACGGAGTTCGTCGTCGGTGGCGTCGGGTTTGGCCAGGGTGAGGTTGGCGCGGACGCTGGCGTGGAAGACGTGCGCGTCCTGGGTGAGACCGGTGATCACGCGCCGGACGTCATCGCTGTCGTGAGCACGCAGCTCGTGGCCGTTCAACCGGGCTTGCCCCTCGTACTCCACGAACCGCATCAGGACGGCGAGCAAAGTGGACTTGCCGGAGCCGCTGGGGCCGACGACGGCGACCTTCCGGCCGGGTTCGAGCGTCAGGGTCACGTCGTCCAGGACGCCCGGGACGCGCAGCCCCGCCAGTTCGACGGTGACCGGTGAACTCGGTGCCGGCACGGGGTTTTCGGGTTCGTCGACCGGCGGCGGGGTGTGGTGCGGGCGGGCGAGCCGGGAGGCCGCCTCGCGGGCGCGGGTGAACGTGCGGGCGGCTGCGGGCAGCGGGAGGACCACGTCGAACACGGCCAGCGCCAAGACCGTCAAGACCGTGGTCAGGACGGCCGACCCGGTGTCGAGCCGAGTCATCATGGTCGCGGTCAGGCCTTGGGTCAGCACGATCGCCGCCGTCGCCCACCCCGGTCGCCGACGCCCGAGACCACGAAAGACGAACCGGGCACTGGCGCCGAACGCGGCGAGGTCCGCCGCGCCCCGGACCAGGTCCACGGTGGCCGCCGACAGGTCCGCCTCCCGGCGTCGATCATCTCCGGCGAACAGGACCGAGAGCACTGCGGCGCAAAGCATCCCGCAGGCCAGGACGACACCGGCCGCAGGCACGATCAACGCCGCCACCGCACTCGCGGTCACGCCCACCGCAGCAGCCACCGCGGCCGGCGTGAGGCACCGCAGAACCAAGTCCTGCAAGGCGTCCACGTCCGCGACGACCCCAGTGAGCGCCTCACCGCTGTGCACCGAGCCGCCGCGCGCGGGGGCGAGCGGACGAAGGGCCTGGTAGGTCGTGGTGCGCAGGTCGGCCACGGCCGCCAGCACGGCGTCATGGCCCAGCAGCCGGTCCACGTACCGCAGCACGCCCCGCCCCAGCGACAACGCCCGCACCACGACGATCGCCAACGCGATGGCGGCCAACGGCGGCTGTTGCGCGGCCCGGGCGATGAGCCACGCCGCCGTCCCCGTCAACGCCACCGCCGACAGCTCCGCCAGCACCGCCGCGCACACCGCGACCACCAGGCCCCGCCAGTGCGGGACCAGCGACCTCAACACCCGTTCCTCCTCATGCGGGCACTGGAACCAGCCGGTCGACGTGCTCCAGCACGGCGGGCCGGTGGGCGACGACGAGCACCGTGCGCCCGGCCATCAGCCGCGCCGACGCCGCCACCACCGCCGCCTCGCTCGCCGGGTCGAGGTGGGCGGTGGGTTCGTCGAGCAGCAGCACGGGCGCGTCCCGCAGGAACGCCCGGGCCAGCGCGATCCGCCGCCGCTGCCCCTCCGACAGGCCCGCGCCGCGCTCGCCCAGCACGGTCTCGTAACCCTCGGGCAGGTCCAGCACGAACTCCTCGACGGCGGCGGCCCGTGCGGCGGCCCGCACCTCGGCGTCGGAGGCACCCGGCCGGCCCAACCGGATGTTGTCCGCGACCGACACGGCGAACAGGTGCGGGTGTTGCGGCACCCACGCCACGTCCGCCCGCCACCGGTCGAGGTCCACGTCCGCCAGGTCGACATCACCCACCAGCACCCGCCCGGACTCCGGTGCGGCAAAACCCAGCAGCAGAGCCAGAACCGTCGACTTCCCGGCCCCGCTCGGCCCAACCAGCGCCACCCGTTCGCCGGGCCGGACCGCCAGCGAGAACCCGCTGAGCGCGGTGTCCTCCCGGTCCGGGTAGCGCACGGTCACCCCGTCCAGCGCCAACCCCGCCCCGCGCGGCGACGCCGTCCCGCGGGACCGAACCGGCAGGTCGAGCAGCGCGAACGCCTGTTCCGCCACCGCGACGCCCTCGGCGCCGTCGTGGAACGCCGCCCCGGCCGCCCGCAGCGGCAGGTACGCCTCGGGCGCGAGGAAGAGCACCACCAGCGCGACGTCCAGCCCGACCGACCCGGTGAGCAGCCGCAACCCCAGCGGCACCGCCACGACCGCCACGGACAGCGCGGTGACCAGTTCGAGCACCAGCGAGGACAGGAACGCCACCCGCAGCGTCCGCGTGGTCGCCCGGCGGTGCCGGTCGGCCATGCGCCGCACCACGTCCGCCTCGGACCGGTCCCGCCCGAACGCCCGCAGCGTCGGCAGACCGGTGACGACGTCGAGGAAGTGCCCGCCGAGCCGGGACAGCAACCGCCACTGCCGCGCGGTGCGCCGCCGGGTGTGGGTGCCGACCAGCACCCCGAAGATCGGCACCAGCGGTACGGTGACCAGCACGACCAGCGCCGACGCCGGATCGGTGAGAACCAGCGCGACCAGGACCGCGATTGGCACGACGGCCGCCGCGGCGAAGCGCGGCAGGTAGCCGGTGACGTACCGGTCGAGGCCGTCGAGGCCGCGCGTGACCAGGGTGGCGACCTCGCCGTGCCGCTGCCGGCCCAGCACCACCGGCCCGAGGGCCTGGGTGTGGGCCAGCAGCCGCGAGGTCAGCGCGCCGCGCACCGCCGCCGCGACCCGTTCGGCCAGCACCTCCTGCCCCCGCACCAACGCGGCCCGCGCCACGAACACCCCGACCAGCGGCACCACGGAAGCGCCCGCGGTCAGCACGTCCGCCAGCAACACCGCCTGCGCGACGACCACCGCCGCACCCACCCCGGCCAGCGCGGTCGCGACCACGAGATGCCGGCGCACCGCGGGGAACTCACGCAGCAGCCGCCGCTCGACCGCCTTCATCAGAAGTACGTCGGGGTGCGCTGGTCCACCCGACCCCGGAACGCCCACCGACTCCACCACTGGTGCGCCACCACCAACGGCACCACCAGGACCCCGAACCACGACAGGACCGCGAGCGTGGCCGGGTCCGCCGCCCCCTTCGCCGCCGTCATCGAGTTGTCCAAAGTAGACACCAACACATACGGGTACTGCGCCACACCAAGCAACACAACCAGCGAGGCCGCCGCACACGCCGTCGCCAGGAAACTCCTCCTCCAGTAGCCGATGCCCAACACCACCAAGACCCCGCCCACGACCACCAGCGCGGCACCCGGGTTCACCACACCAACGGCATCCCAGCCGAGCACCAAGCACACGGCCAACCCCACCACCACAACCCCGATCAACGGCCGCACCAACGCCCTCGCCCGCGCCCCGTCCACCAGCCGCCGCGACAGCAGCACCGCCCCGTGCGCGGTGAACAGCGCCAACGACGTCAGCCCGCACGCCACCACGAACGGGTCGAGCACCATCGACCACGTCACGCCGAACGCCCCGGAAGCGCCGCGCGGCACCCCGTTCAGCAACACCCCGACCACCAGCCCCCACGCCACCGCCGGCACCACACCGCCGACGACCACCAGGACGTCCCACAACCGCGCCCAAGCCCGGGAGCGCAACTGCACGGCCGCCTTGCCCAGCACCAGCCCCACCAGCAACAACACCATCAACGGGTGCAGCCCGGACAGCAAAGTCCCTTCCAACACGGGAAAAGCGCCGAACAGCACGCCGGCGAACGCGACCAGCCACACCTCGTTGCCGAAGAACCACGGCCCCAAAGCCGCCAGCACGGCCCGCCGCCCGGCCTCGTCCCGCCCGACCACCGGCAGCAGCACCTGCACGCCGTAGTCGTAGCCACCGAGCACGAAGTACCCGGCCAGCAGGAAACCCAGCAGCACCAACCACGCGGTCGTCACCACCGCCCCCTCTCAGTGCACCCGCCGCGCGAACCGGGCGATCAGCACCCAGTCCGCCACGGCCAGTGCCACGAACAAGCTCATGAACACCACCAGCGACACCGCCGTCGCCGTCGCGCTGACCGGCGACACGGCGTCCGCCACGGTCAACTCGCCGTACACCAGCCACGGCTGCCGCCCGCCCTCGCGGAACAGCCACCCGCCAACCGACGCGACGAACGGCAGCGGGATCACCGCGACCAGGACCGGGGCCAGAAAGCGTTGGTACGCAGGCGGTTTCCACAGCAGCACACCCACGAGCACCGCGCACACCACGGCGATCGGCACCCGATACGGTCCCGCCTCCCCGAACAACAGCCCGCCGACGAACTCCCCGACCAGCAGCCCGAACAACGGCACCGAGAGCACCCGCCACCGCAGCAAACCCTTGCGGTGCACCAGGACCACGGCTACGAGCGCGACCAGGAACACCACGTACGCCACGTACAGCATCACGGTGTGCCCGACGTCCGCCCAGTTCCCGCTGCCCAGGACCGCCATCTTCGTCGGCTGCGTGCGCTCCAGCAGCGGGTACTGCACGCCGCCGAGCGCGTAGGCGGGGACGGTCGACGCGCCCGCCACCGCGACCCCCATCCGCAGCGTCCACTGGAACTCCGCCCGCCCCCGGGCCAGGTGGTAGGCGCTGATGCCGGCCACGAACAGCCCGCCGGCCAGCAGCGAGCCCGCCGTGATGTGCCCCAGCGCCAGCAGGGCGCTCGGGTTGACCAGCATCGCGCCGAAGTCGGTGAGGTAGGCGACCCCGTCGCGGACCTCGTGGCCCACGGGGTGCTGGAGGAAGCCGTTGGCGACCATGATCCAGTACGCCGAGGCGTAGGCGGTGAGCGTGACCAGCCACAGCAGTGCCGCGTGGACGCGCCGGCCGAGGCGGTCCCAGCCGAAGATCCACATGCCGAGGAACGTGGACTCGGCGAAGAACGCGATCAGCGTCTCCAGGGCGAGCGGCGCGCCGAACACGTTGCCCGCGTACTTGCTCAGCCCGCTCCACTGCAGGCCGAGTTGGAACTCCATCACCAGGCCGGTGACGATGCCCAGCGCGTAGTTGACCACGTAGAGCCGGCCCCAGAACCGGGTCGCCCGCTCCCACCGCGCCCGCACGTCGGGGTCCCGCGCGAGCGCGGCCCGGGTGTGCATGACCGCGACCAGCGGCACCAGGCCCAGCGCGAGCACCACGAACAGCCAGTGGACGGTCGTGGTGCCCGCGAACTGGAGCCGTGCCAACAGCACTGCGTCCATCAGAACTCCTCCCTCGCAGCGAGGCTAGGGAGCTCGGCTTATGCTGTCCAAGACCGCTTTCGCCATGAACTCATGCCTGGAGAGCTATGGAATTGCTACCGCTGCGCTACTTCCAGGTCGTGGCCCGGCACGAGCACATCAGCCGGGCCGCCGAGGAACTGCGCGTCGCCCAGCCGTCGGTGAGCCGGACCATCGCGCGGTTGGAGGAGGAGCTGGGCGTGCGGCTGTTCGACCGGCAGGGCCGCGGGATCGCGCTCAACCGGTTCGGCGCGGCGTTCCTGGCCCGGGTCGACCGGGCGCTGGCGGAGCTGGACGAGGGCCGCCGCGAACTGGCCGACGCCGCCGGGCTGGAGCGCGGGGCGGTGTCCGTGGCCGCGGAGACCGCGTTGACCCTGCGGAACCTGCTGCTGGAGTTCCGGTCCGCGCACCCGGAGGCGGACGTCCGGCTGTACCAGTCGACCGCGGGCCGGATGGTGGACCAGCTGCGGCGGCGCGAGGTGGACTTCTGCCTGGCGTCGCAGCCGTTGACCGGCCTGCCGCTGGAGTCGGTGGAACTGCTGGACGAGGAGGTGCTGCTGGTCGTCCCGCTGGACCACCCGCTGGCCGGGCGCTCCCGGGTGGCGGTGGCGGAGCTGGCGGGCGAACCGTTCGTCACCACCCGTCCCGGCCACTGGCAGCGCGCCCTGGCCGACCGGCTGTTCGCGGCGGCGGGCGTCGAGCCGGTCATCGTGTGCGAGGGCGACGAGCCGGCCGCGACCGCTGACCTGATCAGCGCCGGGTTGGGCATCGGCCTGGTCCCCGCCATGGCCCGGCAGCTGGCCGACCGCACCCCCTTCGCGTGGTTGCACGTGGACGCTCCCGACTGCCGCCGCAGGTTGAGCCTGGTGTGGCGCACGGACGCCTACCTGTCCCGGGCCGCTCAGCGCTTCCGCGACCTGGCCGTGCGCCACTTCCGCGATCAGCCCTGGTAGGTGCGGGCGACCGCGACCAGGTCCCCGTCCTCGCGGGTCGAGGCCACGACGCCGGCGGGACGCGGGGTGGCGGCCTCGGGCAGCCCGTGCGTCTCGTCGATCGCCGTCACGCGCACGCTCGACGCACCGGGCGTGCGCAAGGTGATCTCAACCCCTTCCTCGGGCAGGTCGCGGAACCGGATTTCACCGGGCCACGTGTTCGCCCGCGCACCCCGCACGGACACCCCCACCGGTCCACGCCCGGGCGCCACCGCCGCACACACCACGCCCAGCACCGCCAGTGCCACCAACGCTCCGGCCACCGGTACTTGTGCGCCCCACACCCGCCGCTGCAACACGTACCAGCCGAGCACCGCCGACGCCGCCAACGCCACAACCGCCGCCTGGTACGCCATGGGCCGATGAAGGAGCCCACCCATGGCGTCGTACCCCGGCCGAACCCACACCAGGACCGCCCACAGCCCTTGCCCCGGCACCGCCGAGACCCCCAACGCGCAGTCCGCGCCCCACCGCCTCCTGCACCTCAACCCCGAACCCGAGCTTCCTCAACTCCTAGACTGCATAATCCCGCGCCCGATCACCAGCCGCACTGCCCAACGGCCGAGGCTCGCCCGCAATCCGTCCCAAGTGGACCAACGCCCGCTCCGCACTGGACCGCTCCCCACTCCCCGAAGCCGGAACCGCTTGCTGCACACTCCCTTCCCCCAACACCACAACCCCCAGGGCCACCCCCACAACCCCAAGCCCAACCGCAACCCACCACCGAGCAACCCGCCGCATTCCCAAGATCACAAGAACGACGCCAAGCCCCCACGAGCGCCCCGACATGAGGCCGACCACACAACCATTTGAGGTTTTCCACACCCCACACGCCCACAACTGTCACACCCCGCTGAGACAATGGAACCGGGGGGCGGAGGCCAAGCCCGCCACGGAACCTGGCAGCGGGCCGGGGTGGTTGTGGGTGGCGGTTGTGGCTGTGGTGGTGAGTCGGGTGCGGGGAGCGCTCGGACGGCAGCCAGCCGGCTGTCGCGTGTGGCGGTGACCGCGGCGGTGGGGCGGCGCGGTTGCGGCCGGCAGCGGCAGTCGAGGCGGCGAGGGCGGCCCGGCGGCAGCGGTCGAGGCGGCGAGGGCGGCGAGCGGTGGGTGGCGTGGCGAGGGCCGGCTAGTGGCTCCGCTGCCCGTGACGAGCGCCGATGTCGTACCCCCATGGGACAATGGGATCGGGGGCCGGAGGCCACGCGAGGCTCACGCGAACCCGGCCAGAAGCCCGCGCGAAGCCGGTCCGAAGGCTGCGCGAAGCCGGCGCGGAGCCAGCGGAAAGCCGGCGCGGAGTCGGCGCGAAGCCGGCCCAAGAGCCGCCCGAAGCCTGTGCGAAGCAGGCACCGGTCAGGCCGCATGTCGGGCCGATCGGCCGGCCGCCGCGCGGCTATAGTGGCCGCGTTTCGAACCGCGAGGAACGGAGAGCCGATGACGGCGTCGGGTGGCGACCCCGCGGACCAGGTGCCGCCGCACCGCCTGAACACCGCCGACCAGGTGGCCGCCGTCCTCCGCAAGCGCATCACCGACGGCCTCCTCGAACCCGGCCGCCAGCTCCGCGAAGAGCAGCTCTCCACCGCGCTCGGCATCTCCCGCAACACCATCCGCGAAGCGTTCCGCGTCCTCATCCAGGACGAACTGATCGTCCGCGAGCCCTACCGCGGCGTGTTCGTCCGCGTCGTCACCGCCGAGGACGTGGCCGACATCTTCCGCACCCGCAAGCTCCTCGAACCCCTCGGCCTCGACGCCCTGGTCGCCGACCCGCGGGCCGCCGCCCGCCTGCTCGACATCGCCGGCACCGCCGAAGCCGCCGCCCGCGCCGGCGACTGGCGCGGCGTCGGCACCGCGAACCTCGACCTGCACCGGGCGCTGGTCGAACCGTGCCGCAGCCAGCGGCTGGACCGGCTGTTCACCCAGCTGTTCGCCGAACTCCGCCTGGCCTTCCTGCTCACCGGCGACCCCCGGTCGCTGCACGAGCCGTACCTCGCCTGGAACCGGACCATCGCCGAACTGGTCGTCGCCGGCGACGCCGAAGCCGCCCGCGCCGAACTCCTCCGCTACCTCGACGACGCGGAACGCCGGATCACCGCCGCCGTCAGGGCGAAGAGCTGAACCCGGGCACCGCCAGCCCCGACTCGTAGGCCGCGATCACCGCCTGGACCCGGTCGCGCAGCCCCAGCTTGGCCAGCACGTTGCTGACGTGCGTCTTCACCGTGTGCTCGGTGACCACCATCGCCGCCGCGATCTCGGCGTTGGTCAGGCCGCGCGCGATCAGCGCCAGCGTCTCCTGCTCCCGCGCGGTCAGCGCGGGCAGCCGCACGGTCGGCGTCGGCGCCGTGAAACGCGCGATCAGCTTCCGGGTCACCGAAGGCGCGAGCAACGCCTCCCCCGCCGCCACCACCCGCACCGCGTGCACCAGGTCGTCCCGCCGCACGTCCTTGAGCAGGAACCCGCTCGCCCCCGCCTTCAACGCCTCGAACACGTACTCGTCCACGTCGAACGTGGTCAGCATCAGCACCTTGGTCACCCCGCTGACCGCTCGCGCCGCCTCGATCCCGTCCATCCCGGGCATCCGCACGTCCAGCAACGCCACGTCCGGCCGCGACTCCCGCACCGCCGAAACCGCCGCCGCACCGTCACCCACCTCGGCGACGACCTCGATGTCCGGCTGGGCGTCGAGGATCATGGCGAACCCGGCCCGCACCAGCTCCTGGTCGTCGGCGACCACCACCCGGGTGCTCATGCCGGCAACCGCACCGACACGCGGAACCCGGCCCCGTCCACCCGCGGACCGACCTCCGCGAACCCACCGCACGCCGCCGCCCGCTCCCGGATGCCGATCAACCCCCGCCCACCCCTCGTCGAGGTCGCGCCCCGCCCGTCGTCCACCACGCTGATCACCAGCTCATCGGCCTTCCACTCCAGTCGAACGCCCGCCCGCGCCGCCCCCGCGTGCCGCACGACGTTGGTCAGCGCTTCCTGCGTGATCCGGTAGGCCGCGACCGCGACATCGGGCCGCAGCGGCACCGGCGACCCCGACACCGCGAAGTCCACCTCGACCCCGGCCCGCCGCACCTGCTCGGCCAGCCCCGGCAGGTCGTCCAGCGTCGGCTGCGGCGCACGCGGACCGCCGTCGTCGTCCAGCACCGCGAGGATGCGCCGCAACTGGGCCATCGCGTCCCGCCCCGCCGACGCGATCGCGTCGAACGCCGCCTCCGCCCGGGCCGGGTCGGCGCGCAGCACCACCGGCCCCGCCTCCGCCTGCACCACCATCACGCTGACCGCGTGCGACAGGATGTCGTGCATGTCCCGCGCGATCCGCGCCCGTTCCCGCTCGGCCGCGCGCTCCGCCTCGACCTCGCGCTCCCGCTCCAGCCGCTCGGCCCGCTCGACGGCGGCCGCGTTCACCCGACCCACCGCGTAGGCGGCGACCAGCAGGGCGATCGTCCGCAACGCCGTCACCGGCCCCACCGCAACCAACGTCCCACCGATCGACAACACCAACGCAGCGACCCGAGCCCGCGGCCCCGCATACGCCCCAACCGCGTGCATCGCCACGATCGCCGCGTACCAAACAGGCTGTCCCGGCACCTCGCCGACATGGTCGTACGAAGCAGCGATCAGCAGCACCGCCACCAACACCACCATCGGCGCCTGCCGCCGCCAGAACAACGGCACGGCCGAAGCCAGGACGACGAGATACCCGGGCGACCCGTACGACTCGTCCCCGATCGCGAACGGCCACAGCTGGGCCGCCGCGACCAGCACGGGAAGCCCCCACCGGATCAGCACGCCGATCATCCTCACACAAGCACCGACGCCCGCCGCCGCGCCAACGGCAGGAAGGAAACGAACAGCAGCACCGCACCCACCGGGATCAGATCCTTGGAAACGATCGGCATCACGAGGTCCGCGAACACCAACACCGGCGTCCACACGCGAACTTCCTTGCGCAGCGCCAACATCACCACAAGCGTGAGCTGCCCGACGGAGAAGACGTAGGGCGCGAGTTCGTAGCAGAACAACGCCACCCCCGGCACCTCCCGCACCTGCCGGGACAACGCCGCCATCCCCGCGTGGTCGGAGGCGATCAACCCCACCACCACGTCCACCGCGAACTGCCCGATGAACCCCACCGCCCCAACCGTGGCAACAGCGGCCACCCAAAGGGCACGCGGCCCAATGCGAGCAGCCATGTCCCAAAAGATCCGGATGAACAACAGCAACGCGGCGAGGAAGGCCAGATGCCCGAGCGTCCAGGCAGCCCCAGGGCCACGCTCCCCGTCGAACCCGTCAACCATCCGAGCGAGGCCGTAGAAGAGGACCAGCAGCGGTGCTGCGATGTATGCGTTCATGCCGATCATCCTGCGTAAACGCAGCCGCCGGCTGATCACCCGTGAGAGCGGTCTTGGATCTCCCTCTCAAGAGTGAGAAGCGCCTTCTCCGTCACGTCGTCGTCCGGCAGCAACACCACCAGCCGGCACTCGTCACCTCCCGCCACCACAAGCCCTTCAAACGCGAACCGCAACTCCCCGACCACCGGGTGCACCCACCGCTCAACCCCACTCCACCGGGGCAACGCACTACCGGCCCGCCCACTGAACTCCCGCCCCGCAACGATCGAAAGCTCCTCGACCACCACGGCCGCCGCATGATCCCCCAAATCCGCCGCCGCCCTCACCCCCGCAGCCCGCTCATCGGCAACGGCATCCCAATCCGGAAACACCTCCCGCGCCCGAGGATCGGTGAACACGTACCGCGCCAGATTCGGCGCGCCTCCGTCAAACAACCCAATGGGCAAGGCCAACGCCCGAAACCCATCGGTACACGCCAACACATCCCCAGCCGGATCAACCACATAGGCAAAATCCAACCGATCAAGCACCGCCAACACCGAGTCCCGAACCGGCTCCCTGACCGCCACCGCCGCACACGACGCCCCAGCCTTGACCAACCGATGCAAATGCGCCCGTTCCTCAGCAGCCAACCCGAAGACATCGGCCAGCGCCCCCAACACGGAAGCCGAAGGCTGCCTATCACTCCCCCGCTCAAGCCGAATCAGGTACTCGACACTGATCCCAGCCAACGCAGCCACCTCAGCCCGCCGCAACCCAGGCGTCCGCCGCCGCGTCCCCACCGGCAACCCGACCAGTTCCGGCCTGGTCGCCTCCCTCCGAGCGCGCAGGAACCTGCCCAGTGCGGAGTCACCCATGCCCACGAGCCTAGTTGCCACCAAAACGCCCAGGCCGGGACCGCCAACAGCTTTTCGGCGCGCAGCGCCGCCGGGCGTGCCGCCGGGGCACACACCTCAACCTGGGCTTCTTGCTTGTGTCATCCTTGGCGGCCCGCCCGCCGGCGAGGCGCTTTTGATCTTTGAACGAGACGCTCCACGCTCAAATCCACGCTTCGCGGGTCAAACAGGACACACTCCACGCAAACTTGAGGAGGAACGCGATTCCCGCTCCAGAGGGTCCCTCCCACGGTCTCCCTCCGCCCTCCCCACCCCGGCACCCTGGCACCCATGAAGTACCGACTGTTCGGGCAGACCGGCCTGCGGGTCTCCGAGTTGTTGCTGGGCACCATGGTCTTCCAGGACCGCGCTGAAGCGAGCCGCATCGTCGGCACCTACGCCGACGCCGGCGGCAACGTCCTCGACACCGCCTCCGCCTACGGTGACAGCGAGACCATCCTCGGCGACATCCTGGCCGACACCGACACCAACCGCGACCGGTTCGTCCTGGCCACCAAGTACACCCTCTCCCGCGACGCCGCCGACCCCAACGGCGCCGGCAACCACCGCAAGAACCTCCGCCTCTCCCTCGAACGCAGCCTCCAACGCCTGCGCACCGACCACGTCGACATCTTCTGGGTGCACATCTGGGACCGCCACACCCCCGTCGAAGAGACCATGCGCGCCCTCGACGACGCGGTCAGCGCAGGCAAAATCCTGTACGTCGGCATCTCCGACGCACCCGCCTGGGTGGTGGCCCACGCGAACACCCTGGCCCACCTCCGCGGTTGGACGCCGTTCGCCGGCATCCAAGTGCCCTACAACCTGCTCAAACGGGACATCGAGCGCGAGTTGCTGCCCATGGCGGAGACGTTCGGGTTGAGCGTGGCCGCGTGGGCACCACTGGCCGCCGGCAAGCTGGTCGGCGGCTCCCGAGTCCAGCCCGACGCGCACGAACTACCTGCCATAGAGGCCCTGAAAACCATCGCAGCCGAACTAGGAGCAACCCCCGCCCAGGTCGCGCTGGCCTGGACCCGAGCCAAATCACCAACCGTGTTGCCCATCATCGGCATCAGCAGCGCCACCCAACTCACCGACAACCTCGGCGCGCTGGACCTCGAACTCCCACCCGAAGCCATCGCGGAACTCGACACGGCGACGAACTTCGAGATCGGGTTCCCCGGCGACTTCATCGCCCAGTGCGAACCATCAGCCTTCGTCTTCGGCGACAACGCGACGAAGGTCGGCCCCCGCCTACCGCGCCTCAGCTAGGGCTTGCACGAAGGCGGCTGGCACAGCATCCCGCTCAGCGCCGTGTGGAAGATGCCGGAGATCGCCGCCGGATCGGGCGTGGTGAACGCCTTCCCGCCGGTCGCCGACGCGATCTCGGTCAGCTCCGCCAGGTCCGCGTCCCCACCGATACCCAGGGCCACCACGGGCAACGGGCGGCGCGGGTCCTGGAGGGCGGCGAGTTCCGCCAAGAGCGTTTCACGGCTGATGCCCGCCGGGTCCTCGTTGCGCCCGTCGGTCATCACCACGACCACGTTGAGCCGACCGGACTCCCAGTTCTCCCGAGCCGACCGGTAGCCGGCCAGGACGCTGTCGTAGAGGCCGGTCGCGCCGCCCTCGATGGCGCGCACCGAGCGCAACTTCTCCGGCGACCCGCTCGCCAGGTGCTCGGCGACGGTCTTGACGGGCAGCAGTTCGCGGTGGTCGCGGTCGCCGTCGAGGTTCGTGGAGAACAGCCACACGCCGACCTTCGTGGTCGACTTGACGATGCCGAACCCGGCTTCGGCGGCCCCGACCGTGACCGCCATCCGGTTCTTCCCGGTACCCGGCACGGCCTGGCCCATCGAACCGGACACGTCCAGCAGGATGTGCAGCCTCCCGCTCAGGTTGATGACCGCCCACTGGTTGAGGACCTCGTCGACCACGTCAGGCTCGGGCACGGCGACCGGCTCGACCCGCTCGACCACCTGCTCCGCCGCCGCGTGGCCGTCCGGGGAGCGAAGGTCCCCGGGCAACGGCGTCTCCAGCAGCGCGGACAACAGCGCCTGGGCGGTATCACGGTCGCGGGCCTGCGGCAGAACGGTGAACGGGTAGTCCAGCGCCGGCACGGCCGGATCCGGATACACCGGCACCAACCGCTTCCCAGCCCCATCGCGGTTGTGCTTGAGCAACGCCTGTTCCGACAACGCCACCGCAGGTCCGTCCGAAGCGCCCACCCCGGCGGACAGCTTGCGCAGGGACACGGTCAGCTCCGCCGAGTCCGCCGCCAACTGCCGCGCACCGACCACCACCGACAGCCCCACCGGGTCGCGTGCCGGGTCGGGCAAGCCCACCCTCAGGTCGGCCAGCACCCGGTTCCACGAGGTGGGCATCCCCAGTCCGGCCGCGGCCTCCTCGGTCAGGCCCAGGACCACCGGTGACATCGCCACGGACGTCCCGCGCACCGGCAGGTCCCACGACTTCCCGGCCTGCGCCCGCCGCAACCAGGTCGTCGAGGACGGGATCCAGACGTCCACGCCGGCCAGGTTCTCCGCCACCAAAGCGGAATCCCGGGCCGCCACACTCACCTGGGCGCACGTCAAACGAGCAGCCGCCGCCTCTACAGCGGGCGCCAGCTCAGGCGCCACGCTGACCGACAAGGCGCTCACGCGCGAACAGTCGCCGGAGCCGAAGCGCAGGTGCGGCACACCGACCCACGCGGCCACCGCGAGCAGGAGGAGCACCCCGAACACCACGGCGGGAGCACGCCGAGCACGCATGTCCACTCCCGTCGACCACGCCATCCCCGTCGACCAGACGCCATCCCCGCCGACCGCGCACCGCCCCGCCGACCAGACGCCACCGCCGTCGACCGGACGCCACACCGCCGACCAGACGTCATCGCACGTTAACCCACCTCCGGCCAACGCCTCTTGTCCCCGCGCACAACATCTTCTGTCGCCCGGACCAACGCCCCGATGGCTACATTCCCGACACGAGCGCCCACGGCTCCACGGGAGAGATCGGGAAGATCGGGTGGACTTCGACCAGGTTCGTCAGGACTGGACCACGCTCGGCGCGCAGGACCCGCTGTGGGCGGTGAGCGTGGCGCCGGACAAGCGCGGCGGGCGGTGGGACGTCGACGAGTTCCTCGCTCAGGGCCGGCGGGACGTCGAGCGGGCCCGCGCGTGGCTCGACCGGCTGGGTCTGCCGACCGCCTGGGACCGGGTGCTGGACTTCGGGTGCGGCGCGGGGCGGCTGTCGCAGGCGCTCGCGGAGCACGCCGAGGAGGTCGTCGGCGTGGACGTGTCGGTGCCGATGCTGGAGACCGCGCG
Organism: Saccharothrix sp.; assembly: GCF_031180885.1. Lineage (GTDB taxonomy): Bacteria > Actinomycetota > Actinomycetes > Mycobacteriales > Pseudonocardiaceae > Actinosynnema. Next base: position 8,525 of record NZ_JAPSLK010000047.1, on the reverse strand, counting down.
GGCGTTGGACCGCAGCGGCGGGCGCTGCCGGTTCGTGCTCAACGAGTCGCCCGACCTGCACGTGTTCCCCAGCGGCAGCTTCGACCTGGTGTTCTCGGAACTGGTGCTCCAGCACCTGCCCAAGCGGGTGATCACCGAGTACCTGGCCGAGTTCGTGCGCGTGCTGCGGCCGGGCGCGGTGGCGCTGGTCCAGTGCACGACCCGTCCACTGTGGACGCTCAAGGGCATCGGGTGGCGGATCGCGCCCAACCCGGTGGTCCGGTTCGCACAGCGCGCCGTCCTCGGCTACCCGGCGCCGATGCGCATGACGGCACTGCCCGAAGCGAGGGTGCGGGCAGTCGTGAACGCGCACGGCGGCGAGGTCGTGGACACCGCCACGACACCGGAACCCGAGACGCACTGGGTGTCCACCAGATACGTGATCCGCAAGCTCGGTGGGAGGCGCTGACATCCGCACCAGGCCGACCCCCTGGGTGCTGGTGGGACTGACGGTCCTGTCGTTCCTCCAACTCCCGGGGCGCACCACGTTCGACACCAAGCTCGACCTGGTCGTGGACCCGGCCGCGTTCCTGGGCCGCGCGCTGCACCTGTGGAACCCCATGGCCAGCGGCGGCGAACTGCAGAACCAGGCCTACGGCTACCTGTTCCCGATGGGGCCGTTCTTCCTGCTGGGCGACCTGGCGGGGCTGCCGCCGTGGATCACCCAGCGCCTGTGGTGCGCGCTGCTGCTGTGCCTGGCGTACGGGGGCGCGCTGCTCCTGTCGCGGGCCATGGGGATCGGCAGCGAACCCGCCCGGCACGTCGGCGCCCTGGCCTACGCGCTGGCCCCGCGGATGCTCACCGAGATCGGCCCGCTGACCGCCGAGATGCTGGCCGCGGTGATGCTGCCGTGGGTGCTGCTGCCGCTCGTCAAGGCCGACCGTCGGGGGCCACGCAAAGCCGCGGGGTTGTCCGGGTTGGCGGTCCTGGGGATGGGCGGGATCAACGGCGCGGTCGTGGTGATGGCGCTGGTCCTGCCGGGGTTGTGGCTGCTGACCCGGAAGTGGTCGTGGCCGCACGTGAAGCTGGTGCTGTGGTGGGCGGGCGCGGTGACGGCGGCCGTCCTGTGGTGGCTGCTGCCGTTGGTGCTGCTGGGCCAGTACAGCCTGCCGTTCGTCGACTACGTGGAGTCCGCGACCAACACCACCTCGCCGACGTCGCTGTTCCAGGTGCTGCGCGGCACGAACCAGTGGGTGGCCTACGTCGTGCAGGGCACGCCGTGGTGGCCGGCCGGGTTCCTGCTGGTGGACAACCCGTTCCTGATGGCCGCCACCGGTCTGCTCGCGGCGGTCGCGCTGGCCGGCCTGGCCCGCACGAGCCTGCCCGAGCGGCTGTTCCTGACGCTGGGCGTGGTCACCGGGGCCACGCTGCTGACCATCGGGTACGTCGGCGCGCTGGACAGCCCGCTGTCCGAGACGGTCCGAGCCCTGCTGGACGGCCCGCTCGCCCCACTCCGCAACGTGCACAAGCTCGAACCCGGCCTGCGGCTGCCGCTGTCCCTTGCCCTCGCCCACGCCCTGACCGGTCGGCTCCCCCTGCTGCGGCGGGTGGTCTCGCCGGTCCTGGCGCGTCGGGCACGGGTGGCGGCGGGCGCGCTGGTCGTGGTGGTCGCCGCCGCGCCGGCCTGGTTGCTCACGCTCCGACCCGGTCCGGGGTGGGACGAGATCCCCGGCCACTGGGAGGAAGCGGCGGAGTGGTTGGCGCAGGCCGACCCCGGGTCGCGGGCGCTGATCGTGCCCGGCACCGGGTTCGCCGAGTACACCTGGGGCCGGCCGATCGACGAACCGGTGCAGGCGCTGGCGCGCTCGCCGTGGGCGCTGCGCAGCCAGATCCCGCTCGGGTCGGAGGGCAACACCCGGCTGATGGACGCCGTGGAGGACGCGCTGGCGGACGGTCGCGGCGCGCCCGGCCTCGCGGACTTCCTGGCCCGGTCCGGGCACCGGTTCCTGGTGCTGCGCAACGACGTCTCCCGCGTGGAGACGGACGTGCCGCCGATCGCGGTGCTGCGGACGGCGTTGGAGCGGTCGCCGGGGATCAAGCGGGTGGCCGGGTTCGGGGAGGCCGCACCCTCGCCGGTCAAGGTCGACACCACCCTCCCCGCCGTGCCCGCGCTGGAGGTCTACGAGGTCGAGCGGGACGTCCGGCGGGCGGTCGCGGTGGCGGCGCAGGACGTGGCCACGGTCAGCGGCGGCCCGGAATCCCTGTTGCCGCTGCTCGACTCCGGGCTGCTCGCGGCCGACCGGCCGACCGTGCTGGCGGGTGACGGCGGTGCCCCGCAAGGCACGGACTGGCTGGTCACCGACGGTCTGCGCAACCGCGAGCGGAACGTGGGCCGGATGCGGGACAACCTCGGCCAGACGCTGACCGTCGACGAACGGCCCCGCCAGGTGCGGCCCGCGCTGGACGTGCTGCCGTTCGACGGGCTGGAGCACCGGACGGTGGCCGTGCACCGGGGCATCCGCGGGATCACCGCCTCGACGTCGGCCGGGTTCGCGGACTCGGTGCGCGGCTCGGACCAGTCGTCGATGCCGTTCGCGGCGGTGGACGGCGACCCCTACACCGCCTGGCAGTCGTCCACTGTGGACGGTGCGATCGGGCAGTGGCTGGAGGTCGCGCTGGACACGCCCCGGGTGGTGACCGAGGTCGGCCTGCGCGTGGTGGACGACCGCCGCGTGGGCTGGCCGGTGACCCGCATCCGGATCTCGACCGACGCGGGCGAGGTCGAGCACGAGGTGGAGCGCGGGCAGGGTGAGCAGCGGTTCCCCGTGGCGGCCGGGTTGACCGGTCGGGTGCGGGTGACCGTGCTGGCCCTCGCGGCCGGCCGGACCACGGGCAACGCGGGCATCGCGGAACTGTCCGTGCCCGGTGTCGAGCCCGAGCGGGCGCTGCGGGTGCCGTCGGACGTGGCTCCGGCGGACGGGCAGCGGACGGGGTTCGCGTTCAGCCGCGGGGCGCAGCCCCGGTTCGCGTGCCTGCGGGTGGACGGCGTGGTGCGGTGCGACGCGGGCCTGACCCGGTTCGGCGAGGAACCCTCGGGCGTGCACCGGCTGTTCCGGACCGGCGCGAAGGCGACTTACACCGTGGACGGGACCGTGCTGCCGGCCGGCGGCGCGACGCCTCCGGTGCGGCTGCCCGGGGTGACGGTTTCGGGGTCCACGCAGTTGGCCGGTGACCCGGCTGCGGCTCCTTCGATGGCCGTGGACGGTGATCCGACCACGACGTGGATCGCCGACCACACCGATGAGCGCCCGACCCTGCGGTTCACGTTCGACGAGCCGCGGGAGGTGCGGGGGCTGAAGGTTTTCGTCGACTCCGGATCCGGTGCGAGTGCACCGTCCGAAGTGGACATCACGACGGCGGCCGGGACGGTGCGGCGGCCGGTGGGTGATGGCGGAGTGGTCGAGTTCGAGACCACGACGGACCGGGTCGAGGTGTCCGTGGTGCGCCGGGAGAGCTTCGACGGGCCGCCCGGGATCACGGAGTTGTCGCTGGTCGGCGTCGACCTGCCGGCCACCACCCCGGACACGCCGGTCACCGCGCCGTGCGGGCAGGGGCCGTCGTTGCGGATCGACGGGGTCGAGTACGACACGTCGGTGTCCGGCACGGTGGCGGACCTGGTCGAGCACCGGCCGTTGCGGCTGACCACGTGCCCGGACCTGGCCGAGGGCTTGGTGTTGGGCGAGGGCGACCACGAGCTGCGGGGCGGGCGGTCGGCGGACTTCGTGGTGCAGGACGTGTGGTTGAAGCCTTCCGGTGCGCCGGCGGCGCAGGTCCGGCACCGGTCCGTGGATGTCGTGTCGTGGACGGCGGCTTCGCGGGAGGTGCGGGTCGGGGCGGGCCCGGATGCGGTGCTCGCGGTGCCGGAGAACGCGAACGACGGTTGGGTGGCGACCGTTGACGGCAAGCCGTTGGAGCGGACACGGGTCGACGGGTGGCAGCAGGCTTGGGTGTTGCCGTCGGGTGGGCCGGTGACGGTGGCGCTGGAGTTCGTGCCGGACTCGTCCTACCGGTCGCGGTTGTTGGTGGGTGCGGCGGCGGTCTTGGTGCTGGTCCTGATGGCTGTGGTGCCGGGGCGGCGGCTGAGGGTGTCGGTCGGGGCCGGCGGTGACCGATGGGTGCCGTGGGTGCTGGTCGTGCTCCTCGGGTTGTTGGGTGGCATGGCGGGTGTGGTGGCGTTGCTGTCGTGCCTGTTCCTGCGCAGTCTCGTGCCGGACTACCGGCGTGCGGTGTCGATGGCGTTGGCGTTCGGCGGGATGCTCGTCGCCACGGCGGTGGGTGTCACCGGGCGGGCGCTGGGGCACGGGCAGGACTGGGCGTACGGGACGGTCGCGCAGGCGGCGGTGCTCGTGGCACTGGCCGCCGTGGTGTCCGCGCGGATCAGGTGGCTCGACCGTGCCGCCTAGCGCGTGCCTCCACGACCGCGCCGGACACCACCAGCCCGGCCGTGGCGACCACGGCGGCCGACACGGTCTGCGCCGGGGAGTCGTTGAGCCACAGCATGACCAGCGCGGTCTCGACTCCGACCGCCAGCCACAGCAGCAAAGTGGCCTTGCGGTCGCGGCCCGCGATCCGGGCGTAGAGCAGGAGCTGCGCGAGTGCGAGCAGGGTGCCGACGAGCGCGAACGCCCACAGCGGGAGCGCGGTGTCGGCGTAGGACTGGCCACCGATGATTCGGGTCGCCGTGGGGCCGAACAGCGCCGCGCCGAGCACGACCACGCCGTCCAGGGCGGCGCAGATCGCAAGCGCCGATCCGAGCGCCTTCCCGCTGCCCTCGGGATGGGCCAGGCGGGGCAGGAGGATGACCGCGATCGCGTGCGGCAGCCAGTAGGCGATCTTCGTCAGCACCGCGCCGACCGCGTACTCGCCGGACGCGGCGGCGGGCAGGACGTGCCGCGCCAGCAGCAGGTCCAGGTTCACCAGGACGACCACGGCGAGCAGGGCCTGACCGGCGTGCAGCACTTCGCGGACGTCGGTCGTGGCGAACCTGGCGGGTGTCGGTCGCCGGCACGCGAGCCAGCCGATGGTGGTGGAGGCGGCGGTGCCGATGGCCGCGCCGGCGAGCGTCCCGGTGGTGGTGCCGGTCCATGCGAGGGCGATGAGCGCGCCGCCGACGCGGCTTGCGGCTTCGAGGGCGACCAGTACGCCGAACAGTGCGTACCGGCGGTCACCTTGGAGGAGGCCGTGCCAGAGGCCGTTGAGGGTGAGCGGTCCGACGCAGAGAGCCAGCCAGATGACGGCACCGACGTCGGATACGCGGAGGAGTGGGACGGCGATGGGGACGGCGAGGGCGGCGAGAGTTGTGACGGCTGTGGCGATGGCGAGACCCAGGCCGACTACTGGCTGGCGCGACTTCTCCGGGTCGGCGGCCACTTTGAGGGCCACGTAGGTCTGCAAGCCCATCGCGGGGACCGCGCCGACGAGCAGAACGGCCAGGAGGGCACCGAGTTCGCCGAACGCGGCTGGGGCCAGCACCCGGGCCGCCACCACGGTGAGCACGTAGCCCGAGGCGTTGGCGACCATCACGCCGGCGGTGACCGCGAGGGCTTGGCCGCGCACGGGTTGCCGGGTCGAGCTGACGGCCACGGCGGACCTCCGGGGTCAGCGAACGGTGTGGTGTGCAGCGAGCAGTGTGTGCACTGTAGCCGGGTGCGGGGGCGGTGAGAACCCTTGATGCGGCGGCTGATCCTGCCCGGGTGGAGTGTGATTCTGGCACTTGCCGTGCTGTTTCCCTTGCTGGGGCGCGGGTTCGTGCTGTCGTACGACATGGTGTTCGCGCCCGAGCAGTCGTTGTCGCCGGACGGGGTGGGGGCCGGGAGCACGCCGGCGCGGTCGGTGCCGGCGGACGCGGTCGTGGCGTTGCTCACCTGGGTTCTGCCTGGTGACGTGGTGCAGAAGTGTTTGCTGGTAACGGCTTTGGTGTTGGGGCCGTGGGGAGCGGGGCGGCTGGTTCCGTCCGGGGTTGTCGGGACTCGGTTGGTTGCGGCGACTTTCTACGGGTGGACGCCGTACGTTGCCGAGCGGTTGTTCATGGGGCATTGGCCTTATTTGTTGGCTTATGCGTGTCTGCCTTGGGTTGCGGCGGCTGGGTTGGCGGTTCGGCGCGGGGAGCCGAAGGCGTTGACGCGGTTGGTGTTGTGGGTTGCGCTGGGGGCGTTGACGCCTACCGGTGGGGTGCTGGTGGGTGCCGTCGCGTTGGCTGGTGCGGGGTGGCGGAGGGTGGTGAGGGTTGCGCCTGCGGTGGTTTTGGTGAACCTGCCGTGGGTGGCGCCGTCTGTGGTGAGGGCCGGGGCGGTGTTGTCCGCGCCGGAGGCGGTGTGGGTGTTCGCCGCCAAGGGCGAGAACTGGGGCGGTGCGGTGGTGGCCGTGCTGGGGTTGGGCGGGTTTTGGAACGCCGATGTCGTGCCGGCTAGCCGGGAACTGTCGCTGGTGCCGGTGTTGACGGTCGCGGTGGCGGGGTTGGCGGTGGTGAGTTTTCCCCGGCTGGGGCGGGAGTGGGGCTGGGGGTTGGTTGGTTTGGGCGGGGTGGGGTTGGTGGCTGCGCTGTTTGCGCATCTGCCGTTGGGGCGTGGGGTGTTGGAGTGGGCGGTCGCTTCGGTGCCGGGGGCGGCGTTGTTGCGGGATGCGCAGAAGTGGGTGGCTTGGTGGGCGCTTCCGTTGGCGGTCGGGGTTGCGTTGACCGTGGAGGTGGTGGGGCGGAGGCTATCGCGGGGGCGGGGAGCTGTGCTGGCTGTGGCGGTGGCGGTGCCTGTTGTGGCCATGCCGGACCTGGCTTGGGCGGGGTGGGGACGGCTTGATGTGGTGCAGTACCCGGGGGATTGGGGGCGGGTTCGGGAGGTGCTGAGCGGAGACCCCCGGCCGGGGGATGTGCTTTCGTTGCCGTTGGGGGCGTTTCGGCGGTTCGAGTGGAATGGCTACCGCACGCAGCTGGATCCCGCGCCTCGGATGTTGCCGCGTACGACCGTCGTGGATGACACGGTGTACGTCAGCGGGGTTGCGGTGGCCGGTGAGGACACGCGGATGCCGGCTGTCCGGCGGGCGTTGGAGCGCGGGGACCTTGGTGCTGCGGGGATCGGGTGGGTGCTGGTGGAGCACGGCACGCCTGGGGCGTTGCCTGATTTGAGCGGGTTGGACGAGGTTTTCCGGGGGCAGTGGCTCACCCTGTACCGGGTGCCGGGGGTGGTGGTGGTCGTGGCGCCGGAGAACCTCGGGGTTGCGGTCGCGGCGAATGTCGTGGGGTTCGGGTTTTTGGCTGGATGTCTGTTGTGGCAATGGTTACCGGCCGGTAGATTGGTGTTCCACCGACGCGAGGAGTGACCCGTGGGCAAGATCGTCGCAGCAGTCGTCGTGGTTCTGGCGGGCATCGCCCTGGCGATCGGCGGCACCGTGGCACTGGTGAGCGCCAACAGCCCCGACCGCAAGGTCGAGCTGGAGAACGCGCCCGCCGCGAACGGTGCGGGCGGCGTCGTGGACTACGGCACCGTCAAGCGCTGACCGTGCACGCCGCGACACTGGGCCGGTCGGTCAAGCTGTTCCGCGCGTTCCGCAACGAGCAGACCGACCGCGACACGTTCTACCGCACGCTGGCGGAGGACTCGGCGAACCAGGTCGAGTCCTTCACGTCCTTGGCGGGCAAGCTCTTGTTGGATGTTGGAGGCGGGCCGGGGTACTTCTCGGAGGCTTTTCGCGGCAAGGGCGCCCGGTACGTGGGGCTGGACCCCGACGTGGGCGAGTTGTCCGCGCGCGGCGCGCCGGGGCAGGACATGGTGCGGGCCAGCGGGACGAACTTGCCGGTGCGGACCGGTTCGGTGGACGTCTGCTACTCGTCCAACGTGCTGGAACACGTGTCCGAGCCGCACGCGATGCTGGCGGAGATGGTCCGGGTGACCAAGCCGGGCGGGACGGTGTTCTTGTCGTTCACGCCGTGGCTGTCGCCTTGGGGCGGGCACGAGACTTCGCCGTGGCACTACCTGGGTGGGGACTTCGCGGCGCGTCGGTTCGCGGCGAAGAACGGGGCGGAGCCGAAGAACCGGTTCGGGGTCAGCTTGTTCGCGTTCTCGTTCGGGGCCGCGTTGGGGTGGCTTCGGGGGCGGGAGGACGCCGTGCTGGTTCGCGCCTTCCCGAGGTACCACCCTTCTTGGGCGGCTTGGGTGGCTCACGTTCCCGGGTTGCGCGAGGTCGCCAGTTGGAACGCTGTCTTGGTCATGCGCCGTCTTTGACTTTCAAGAGCTTTGGGCATCGCTTCGCTCTTGAGCCTTACGCGCTTCGCGCTCTCAAGATCAAAGCTTGAGAGATCAAAAGCTTGGAAGATCAAAAGCGAAAAGCGGTGCTCGCCGCGCGGCAAGCCACCGGGGGGGTGGAAGGGCGTCGGTTCGTCCCCCGTACGGCCTGCCGGAGGCAACCACCCTTTGGTCTTCTCCGCAACCGGAAAAGCTGGTTGCGGAGAAGACCAAAGCGCGGTTGGGCTGCGCCCAGGCCGTACGGGGGAC
>NZ_JAPSLK010000046.1 GCF_031180885.1 Saccharothrix sp. | reverse complement strand
GCCTCCGTTCCGAATGGCTGGGTGAAGCGGACATCGCCTTCGACCATGTCGCGCATGTCGGGCAGGCCGTTGCGGAACTGCAGCGTGCGCTCCAGGCCCATGCCGAACGCGAACCCGGAGTACACGTCCGGGTCGACGCCGCAGTTGCGCAGCACGTTCGGGTTGACCATGCCGCAGCCGCCCCACTCGACCCAGCCGGCGCCGCCCTTCTTCTCCGGGAACCACACGTCCACCTCGGCGGACGGCTCGGTGAAGGGGAAGAAGCTGGGCCGCAGGCGGGTCTTGGAGTCCTCGCCGAACATCGCGCGGGCGAACGCGTCGAGCGTGCCCTTCAGGTGCGCCATGGTCAGGCCCTTGTCCACGGCCAGGCCCTCGACCTGGTGGAACACCGGCGTGTGGGTGGCGTCCAGCTCGTCGGTGCGGAAGGTGCGCCCCGGGCACACCACGTACACCGGCAGCTCGCGCTCCAGCAGCGTGCGGGCCTGCACCGGGCTGGTGTGCGTGCGCAGCACCAGGCCGGAGCCCTCGGGCGCCACGTAGAAGGTGTCCTGCATGGTGCGGGCCGGGTGGTCCTTGCCGAAGTTCAACGCGTCGAAGTTGAACCACTCGGTCTCCAGCTCGGGACCTTCGGCGACCTCGTAGCCCATCGCGACGAACACGTCGGCGATGCGTTCGGCGAGGGTGCTGATGGGGTGGCGCGCGCCGCGCGGGACTCGGTCCCACGGCAGCGTGACGTCGACCGACTCCTCGCGCAGGACCCGCTCGTCGCGCTCGGCCTGGAGCACGGCGCGGCGCTCCTCGAACGCGTGCTTCACCGCGTTCTGCGCCTCGTTCACCCGCTTGCCCGCGTCGGCCTTGGCGGCCGGCGGCAGCGCGCCGATCTCCCGCCTGGCCAGCAGGACGGGCGAGCGGTCACCCAGGTGGCTCGGCTTCACGGCGGCCAGCTCGTCGAGGTCGGCCGCCTTCGCGAACGCCTCCCGCGCTTGCGCCACCGCCGTCTCGAGCGCCTCCGGTGAGAGCGCCGCGACCTGCTTGGGGTCGTACGGGTCGTTGGCTCCGGACATGGTTGGTGGACAGCTCCCGTCGCGTACCGCGTGTGGAAACCACCCCGCGAAGGGCACGGAGCGGCGGGTCGATCCTAGGTGATCGGGGTGGGGCCGGATCCACCGCGGCCGTGACTGCGCCGTTACCCCGGCGGGTCGGCCGCGCGGAATTGTCGTACCCCTCGGGCACACTGATCTTCGAGTGAGCCGCCGGCCCGGCGGGCGAAGCGCCGAAAACCGGGTCCGCCGCCACCGTGGCGCACCTAGAATCGACCGTCCTACGTGACCTGACCCGAGGTGGATTCCACTCCCATGGCACACACCTTCGGTGTCGACCTGCGCGGGATCATCGACCTGCTCAGCCACCACCTGTACAGCAGTCCCCGCGTGTACGCGCGAGAACTGCTGCAGAACGCGGTGGACGCGATCACCGCCCGCCGCGCGCTCCAGCCGGGCGCGCCGGGCGAGGTGGTGATCGAGCCGATCGACTCCGGCCAGGGCGGCACCCTCCGCATCTCCGACACCGGCATCGGCCTGACCGAGCGCGAGGTCCACGACCTGCTCTCGACACTGGGCCGCACGTCCAAGCGCGACGAGCTGGGGTTCGCCCGCCAGGGCTTCCTCGGCCAGTTCGGCGTGGGCCTGCTGTCCGCGTTCCTGGTCGCCGAGCGCATCCGGCTGGTGTCGCGGTCGGCCAAGGGCGGCCCCGCGGTGCGGTGGACAGCCGACGCTGCGGGGAACTACGAGGTGGAGGTCGACGACACAGCACGTGCCGAGATCGGGACCACGATCGAGCTGGTGCCCAACCGGGACTCGGAGCACTGGCTGGAGCACGACGTGGTCAAGGCGCTGGTCACGGAGTACGGCGAGCTGCTGCCGGTGAAGGTGAGCGTCGGCGGCGAGGTGCTGACCGCGGAGCGGCTGCCGTGGCTGGACGAGCCGCTGGAGTACGGCGCGAAGGTGCTGGGCCTGCGGCCGTTCGACGCGATCCCGGTCGAGGTGCCGACCGTGGGCCTGACCGGTGTGGCGTACGTGCTGCCCGGCGGCGTGCACCCCGGCGCGCGCCAGTCCCACCGCGTGTACCTGAAGCGGATGCTGGTCGGCGACGCCATCGAGGGTCTGCTGCCGGAGTGGGCGTACTTCGTGCGCTGCGTGGTCGACTCGTCGTCGCTGCGGCCGACCGCCAGCCGCGAGGCGCTGTACCAGGACGAGACGCTGCTCGCGGTCCGCGAGGAGTTGGGCCGGCAGGTCCGCGACTGGCTGGTGCGGCTGGACGCGACCGACCCGGACCGCACCTCGGCGCTGCTCGACGCGCACCACCTGGGCATCAAGTCGCTGGCCCGGGTCGACGACGACATGCTGCGGCTGGTGGAGCGGTGGCTGCCGTTCGAGACCACCGACGGCGGGCAGTCGCTGCGCCAGTTTAAGCGCAAGCACGGCTCGATCGCGTACGTGCCGGACGTGGACGAGTTCCGCCAGCTCGCGCCGGTGGCCCACGCGCAGGGCATGGGCCTGCTCAACGCGGGCTACGCCTACGACGTGGAGATCATGGACCGGCTGGTGGCGCTGGACGGTCCCACCGCGGCGCGGCGGGTCGCGCCGACCGAGGTGCTGGCCGCGCTCGGCGACCCGGAGCCGGAGCTGGAACGGGCGCTGCGCGACCGGTTGGCGCTGGCCAAGGAGGTGCTGGAGCGGCACGACTGCGAGGCCGTGCCGCGCGACTTCGACCCGGCGTCGCTGCCCGCCCTGCTGGTCACCAACGTGGAGGGCGAGCGCAGGCGCGACGTCGAGCAGGTCGGCGAGCAGGCCGACCCGCTGTGGGCGGAGCTGCTGGGCAGCCTGGTGTCGGAGCAGTCCGACGCGGCCCAGCGGCTGGTGCTCAACGTGCGCAACCCGCTGGTGCGGCGGCTGGCGGGCCTGAACGACTCGGCGCTGGTGGAGCTGACCGTCGAGTCCCTGTACGTGCACGCGCTGCTGCAAGCGCGCCGGCCGATGCGTCCCAAGGACACGGCCGCGCTCAACCGCTCTTTCCTGGAACTGCTGGACCGCGCTGTCGGAGGGCAATCGTGAGCGAGGACAAGACCGCCGCCGAACAGCAGTTCGTCGAGGCGTACCACATGCCCGAGGGCATGGCGCGGCACGAGGCGCTGGAGCGCGCCGCGCGCACCGCGGACGCCGTCGACCACCTGCCGCTCGGCGTGAGCTGCCGGATCGCGCTCATCCGGTCGGCCCACGACCTGGGCCGCTACGACCTGATGCTGGCCCCGTTCGCGTGGTGCGGCGCGGCGGAGAAGCGCGACCCCACGGCGTTCGACGAGTGGGAGACGCACACCTTCGACTGGGCGCACAAGTGGATCGTCAGCGGGCTGCTCGCCGACCCCCGGTTCACCCTGGACCAGGTTTGGTCGGTGATCACCCAGCTGGGCGAGCGGTACCAGCGGCACGGGTACTCGATGCAGCCGGTGTACGGGGCGCAGGCCCAGCTCGCCGAGCACATCGGCAACGAGGAGGGCTACCGCGAGCACTTCGCGCGGTACCTGGCCATGGACCGGGGACCGATGAGCGACTGCGAGGCGTGCGTCATCGAGGACCAGGCCGGGCACCTGATCCGGCAGGGCCGGTCCGCGGAGGCGGTCGCGCACGCCGAGCACCAGTTGGAGAAGGACACCGGCTGCGCCAGCCAGCCGCAGGGCATCCTGACCACGTTGACCCCGGCGTTCGTCGAGCTGGGCGACCTGGACCGGGCGCGGCAGGCGCACGTGGTGGCGCACCGGCTGGTCCGCGACGACCAGTACGGCGGCTACGTGGACGACCACCTGGTGTTCTGCGCGACGTCGGGCAACGTGCAGCGCGGGATCGACCTGCTGCACCGGCAATTGCACCGGGTCCACCACTCGCCGTCGCCGTCGCAGGAGATGCACTTCGCGGCGGGCGCGGCGGTGCTGCTCAGCCGCGTGGACAAGCCGCAGGACTTCGTCGTGCCGCACGACGGGCAGATGGAGGTCTACAGCGCGCCTCGGCTGCGGGAGCTGCTGGAGGCCAAGGCCCTGGAGATCGCGGAGCGGTTCGACCGGCGCAACGGGACGGACGCGGTGAGCCGCCGCATCCGCGAGAAGCTCGCGTCGGCCGACACACCGCACGTGCCGCTGGCGGTGCCGCTGCGCACGGAGGTCACGCCGGAGCCCGAGGAGGAGCCGACGCCGGTCGCCGACCCGGTCGAGCTGGCCCAGGACATGAACCACGCGTTCGACCACGGCGACTTCATCACCGGCATGCGGCTGCTGCGGTCCCTGCCGCGCGACCTCGACCCGCTGCTGCCGGAGGGCCTCGCAGCGCGGGTCGCGGCACGGCGGGCGCTGGCCGCGCGGCAGAGCCCGCTGCACGAGGAGCACGCGACCGCCCTCGACGAGCTGGACGCGGCGGTCGCCCGGCTCACCGCGGCCGGTGAGCACGACTTCGCGAACCGGTACCGCAGCCGGGGCACGGCGATGCGGGCCGAGCGGGTGGGGCTGGACGCGGCGCTGGCGGAGGCGCGGGAGTGCGTGGCGGAGGCGGACCGCGCGGGCACCCCGTACACCCGGGTGCTGACCCGGCTCGTGGTGGTCGACCTGCTGGGCGAGCTGGAGGCGACCGACGAGCGCGGCGAGCTGGTGCGGGAGGCGCTGGCGCTGGCCGAGGCGGACGTGCCGGAGCTGGTGTCGCGGGTGCGGTGCGACGTGGCCCAGCACCTGGCGTCGATCGGCGAGCTGGACGAGGCGTCCGCGGTGGTCGCCGACGTGCTGGCCGGTGCGCCGACACCGGGCGTGCGGTTCGACGCGCTGCGGCTGCGGCTGAAGATCGAGACGGTGCTGGGGCTGCCCGCAGCGCTGGAGACGGCGGAGGAGTTCGTGGCCGCGTTCAGCACACCGCGCGGTCCGTGGACGGCGGAGGCGCACCGGCAGCGGGTGGCGTCGATCGACCGGCTGGAGGTCGAGGACCGGCAGTTCGAGCAACTGCGGGAGGCGATCTCCGCGGCGCACGAGCTGGGCGTGCCCGAGGACGTCGCGCACGCCTGCTACACGCTGGCCGGCGGCTACCTCAAGACCGGGCGGTTCGTGGAGGCCGCCGAGGCGCTGGAGGAAGCGGTCCGGGTCATCGAGAGCCACGACGTGCGCGACGACATCGAGGTGCCGGTGCGGTACCGGTTGGCGCAGGCGTGCTCGCGGCTGGACGAGAACGAGGCGGCGCGAACACACCTGGAGACCGCGCTGCCGCTGATCCCCGACGAGGAGCCGTGGCGGCGGGCGCTCGCCTACGACCTGCTGGGCGGGGTGCTGCGGCGGCTGGACCGGGCGTCGGCGGGCGCGGCGGCCTACGCCGACGCGGCCCGGCAGTGGGAGCGGGTGCCCGACCCGGCGGAGGCGGCCGGGTCGTGGGTGGAGTCCGCTGCAGCGCTGCCCGACGACGAACGCGACCAGTGCGGTGCGGCACTGGACGCGGCGGAGCGGCTGCTGCCCGCGATGGACAACGAGGAGCACCGGACACACCTGTCGGCGCGGATCGCGGCGATCCGGGCGTTCCTGCACTTCCAGGCCGGCCGGCACGCGGAAGCGTTGGAGCGCAACGGGGTGGCCGAGGAGCTCGCGGCGCAGTTGGGCGACGTCGACTGGCAGTCGTTCCTGGCGCAGCGGGGCGCGCGGTTCCTGCTCCAGTCGGGCGACCCGGTCAACGCGGAGGCGGAGGCCCGGCGGGCGGCCGGTCTGGTGACCGAGAGCACGCCGTTGCAGATCGTCGGTGACACGGCCAACGTGCTGGAGGAGGTGTTGCGGGCGCTGGACAAGCCGGTCGCGGGCGATCCGGTGCTGCGGGCGCTCAACGCGCGACTCCAGGATTGACGCCGGGGCGACCATGGGGAGATGGGCGACAAGGTCGAGCGGGTCGAGAACGAGGTGAACGGGCCGGCCACGAACGTGGTGCAGGCCGGGGTCGTCAACGGCCCGGTCACGATCAACGTGACCGGGGCGGAGGCGAAGGCGGGGTTCCAGGCCGACACCGGGATCTTCGGCGCGCCCCCGCTCGACCTGGGCGGCACGCCGCTGGGCAACCCGGCGGGCGGCGCGTTCGGCCAGCCGCACCACGGGTCCCACCACGACGCGGCCGGCGGCCTGTTCAACGCCTGACGAGCCACGCACCGAGCCGACCGCTGGCCGGCATGCGGCATGCGGCATGCGGCATGCGGCATGCGATCGAACCACCGCCGGGCCGATCCGAGGACGGCGGGCAGGTCGGGCGGCGAGCGAGCGGTCCGGCGGGTCGGGCGGCGGGCGCGGCTGCGCGGCGGGCACGGCCGGCGGGCGGTGTCCGGCGGCGGGCAGCGGCCCGGCCAGGTGGCGGCCGGGCGGATCGGCGGGCGCGGCCGGGCGGCGCGGCTGGGCGGGCAGCGCGGCTGGGCGGGCGCGAGCGAGCGTGTGGCCAGCGGGTCGGTGTGTGGGTGGCCGGGTGGTTGGTCGGCGGGTGGGGTCAGCTCACTATGCCGCGAATGCTGATGCGTTCCACGAGTCGGCGTTCCTCGATGTAGCGGCGCAGGGCCTCGACCGTCTCCTCGGTGCCGATGGCTTCGAGGACGACGTGCTTGGTGGTGGACGAGGCGTCGTTGTAGATGAAGCTCAGCGAGGCGACGTTCATCAGCGCCATGAGGGCGGTGCGCTCGTACGCAGGTTCTTCGGTCAGCTGGTAGTACCAAACGAACCGGCGGCTGCGGCGGAGTAGCCCCTCAGCGACGTCGATGCCGCGTTCGAACACGACCACCTGGTAGCGCATCGCGTACAGGACGCTGCGTACAACCTTGATCGCCGCCCACAACCACATCGCGAGGATCACGTAGGGCAGCGCCACCGCCAGGAAGTCGAACGCGACGGCTGTGTCGGCGCGGATCTTCTCGTCCAGTTCTCCGCGGAGCGCGTCGACCGCTAGCGGCACGAGCGAGACCAGCACCGCGCGGGCCACCGCGCCGCTCGCGGTCAGCACCCGGTACCGGATGACCTGGTGGGTGGCCAGGTGGGGTTTGCCGCGGTCGGTGGTGTTGAACCGGCCGACGACCCGTTGGATCGGCGCGGCGCCCGGGACCAGGACGCCGTCGGCGGTTCGGAGTGCCACGGTCTCGGGTGGTGGGGTTGCCGCGACCGGACCGGGGTCGCGGGCGACGACATCGCGATTCGGTGCCAGGGCAGGTGTGGCGAGGTCGCCGTTCGGGGTGGGTCCGGCCGGTGTGGTGGGAGCGGCTGCCGACTCGATGCCGTGCAGGCGGGCGGCTACGTCGCCGTAGTCCTCGACCTCCAGGATCGATCGGTAGACGCGTGCGGCCTCGGTGTAGTCGCCGACCTGTTCCAGGATGACGCCGAGCTTGCGGGCGTCGGCCAGGCGGGTCGGGTCCAGGGCGATCACCCGGCGGAGACCGGCGATCGCCTCCTCGTACCGGCCGAGTTGGGCGTGGCAGTTCGCCAACGCCTGGACGACGTCCGGGTCGTCGGCGTGCGCGCGGGCCAGTGGGGCCAGGACGGTCTCGGCGTCGGCGTAGCGGCCCTGCCGGAACAGCTCGAAGGCCCGGCGGTAACCCTCGGAGTCGGACCCGCTCATCCTCGGCCTCCCCGTGCGCCCGGTAAGGGGTGTGCTCGGGACGGTAGCGGGGGTCGCGCGGGTGTTCTCCGTATTAGTGCTGACCAGCGCTGGGGGGGTGAGAGGGTCCGCTGCGTTGGGCGCGGGCGGAGGCGTAGAGGCAGACCGCGGCGGCGGTGGCCAGGTTCAGGCTTTCGGCGCCGCCGTAGATGGGGACCTTCAGGGAGGTGTCCAGGGTGGCTACCACGTCATCCGGCAGGCCGTGGGCCTCGCTGCCGAACACCCACGCCGTGGGTTGCGCCAAGTCGCCGCGCAGGTCGGCGGTGACCAGGTCCTCCTCGGCGTAGCCATCCGCGGCGACCAAGCGGAGTCCGGCGGCGCGGCACGCCGCGAAGACCTCGTCCGCGTTGCGGGAACGCGAGATCGGCAGGTGGAAGACGCTGCCGGTGGAGGCGCGCACGCACTTGCCGTTGTGCGGGTCGACGGTGTCGCCGGCGAAGATCACCGCGTCGGCGCCGGCGGCGTCGGCCACGCGGGCCACGGTGCCGGCGTTGCCGGGGTCGGCGACTCCATGCAAGACCGCGACCAGACGTGCGCCGGTCAGGGACAGGGGGACGTCGAGGAGGTCGCACACCGCGACCAAGCCCTGTGGCGACACGGTTTCCGACAACCCCGCCGCCGCCTTCTCGGTGACGGCGCTCACCGGCACCCCGGCATCCACGGCCGCGCGCACCAACTCGGGGTTGCGGTCGGCGGCCACCGAGGTGACGAACAGCTCGTGCACCCGACCGCGTCCGGCGGCGGCCCAGGACAGTGCCTCGCGCACCGCCTGCGCGCCCTCCGCCAGGAAACGCCCCACCCGTTCCCGGCCGGAGCGGCGCGTCAGGTGCCGAGCAGCAACGACCCGGGGTGTCCGTTCGGTGAACGGAGCAGCCCCGGGTCGCGGTGCGTCGCTCAGGCCTTGTCCTCGACGGGCGCGTTCACGTCGGCGGGCAGCGCGGCCTTCGCCAGCTCGACCAGCGCGGTGAAGGCGCCGGGGTCGCTGACGGCCAGCTCGGCCAGGATCTTGCGGTCGACCTCGATCTCGGCGAGGCGCAGGCCCTGGATAAAGCGGTTGTAGGTCATGCCGTTGGCGCGGACACCGGCGTTGATGCGCTGGATCCACAGCTTCCGGAAGTCGCCCTTGCGCGCGCGGCGGTCGCGGTACGCGTAGTTGAGCGAGTGGAGCACCTGCTCCTTGGCCTTGCGGTACAGCCTCGAACGCTGGCCGCGGTAGCCGCTGGCGAGCTCAAGGGTGGTACGGCGCTTCTTCTGGGCGTTCACGGCCCTTTTGACGCGTGCCACGGGTCCATCCTGTCGATCTCGTGGGGCTCGTGGCCCCGGTGTTCAAGGGGGAGCGGGAGGATCAGATGCCGAGCAGCTTCTTGATCCGCGGCACGTCGTTCTTGGCGACATCGGTGGTGCCGCTGAGGCGACGGGTCAGCTTGCTGGACTTCTTCTCCAGCAGGTGGCGCTTGCCCGCCTTCTCACGGATGATCTTGCCGCTGCCGGTGACCTTCACGCGCTTGGAGGTCCCGCTGTGGCTCTTGTTCTTCGGCATTCCTGTCCTCGTCTCCTGCCGGCCGCCCCGCAGACGCGGGACGGCCACGCTTGCGCCCGGCCGGGGGCCGGGTCACGGTCTGCGCCCGGCCGCCGGGCCGGGGTCACTCTTCGACAGACTCCGTCGGGGCGTCCTGCTCCTGCTTCACCGGACGGGTCTTCGTGGTCTTGTGCGGCGCCAACACCATGATCATGTTGCGGCCGTCCTGCTTGGGGTTCGACTCGACGAAGCCCAGCTCGGCGACGTCCTCCGCCAGCTTCTGCAGCAGCCGGTAACCGAGTTCGGGCCGGGACTGCTCTCGGCCGCGGAACATGATGGTCACCTTGACCTTGTTCCCGTGCGACAGGAAGCGGGCCACGTGGCCCTTCTTCGTCTGGTAGTCGTGCGGGTCGATCTTCGGCCGGAGCTTCTGCTCCTTGATGACCGTCAGCTGCTGGTTGCGGCGCGACTCACGGGCCTTCTGGGCGCTCTCGTACTTGAACTTCCCGTAGTCCATGAGCTTGCAGACCGGCGGCCGAGCCTGCGCGGCGACCTCGACGAGGTCGAGATCCGCTTCCTGCGCGAGTCGGAGCGCGTCCTCGATGCGAACGATCCCGACCTGCTCGCCGTTCGGCCCGACCAGACGAACCTCCGGCACGCGGATGCGCTCGTTGATACGCGGCTCGGTGCTGGCGGGAGCACCTCGGTTCGAGGGACTTGTCATTCACGTCCTTTGTGACTCGTTGTGCGCCAAAGACAAGAGGCCCCACACCTGCCCGGTGTGAGGCCCGCTTCCGACCGATCGCACAACGAAGGGCGCAGTCCACCCGTCGAGGTGACCGGACCCGGCCACCTGAAGCGGTGGAACGCGGGTGGGAGCGGGGCTCCACTTGCCGTCCCCACGTGGGTGGGGACTGGTCGCGCGGAGAATAGTAGCAGACCGGCTTGTCAACCCCCGAACCGGCGACCGGCGGGACGCGGTTGCGAGAATGGCCGACGTGACCGACCTGCCTCCCCACAACGTCCGCGAGCTGTCCGATGTTCCCAGCATCGAGGTGATCAGCAAGGCGGCCATCATGCTGCTGTCCGCCGCCGCCGAGCGCCTCGGCCTGGCCGACGAGGACCCGGACTCGAGCCCGCGCCGCGACCTCGACGAGGCCCGCCGCCTGATCACCGCCCTGGCCGGCCTGGTCACCGCGTCCGCGGAGTACCTCGGCCCGCACGCCGGGCCGCTGCGGGAGGGCCTCCAGTCTGTGCAGCGCGCGTTCCGCGAGGCCTCCGCGGTGCCGGACGAGCCTGGCCAGGGCCCGGGCGAGAAGTACACCGGCCCCGTCTACTGAGCCGGAAACGACCACCCCGTGGAGTGACCGCGCGAACACCGCCGGCCACCTGCGGATAAGTTGTGAAAGTCCTCCTAAAACTGGCACTCCTTGTGGTTGGCTGTGCGCGCGATGGGGGTCACTCGAACGAGTGAAGTCAGCCCCCTCGTTTCCGCTCAGTACCCACATTGAGGGGGCACCCAGACATGGGAGATTTCGGCACGTCCTGGAGACGCATCGCCGGTGTCGGAGCCACGGCGGCGATGGCCGCTCTGGGCCTCAGCGCGACACCGGCGATCGCGCAGGAGGTGGCCATCGAGGGCGCGGGCAGCAAGGACGCCGTCGAGGGCAGCTACATCGTGGTGCTGAAGGACCGCAAGGACACGGACGTGGTCCTGCGCAAGGCCGCGGTCCGCGTCACGCACAGGTACTCGGCCGCGCTGGACGGTTTCGCCGCGCGGATGAGCGAGGCCGACGCCAAGCGGCTCGCGGGCAACCCGGCCGTGGCCAAGGTCGTGCAGGACCAGAAGATCAAGAAGGCGGGCACGCAGACCAACCCGCCGTCGTGGGGTCTCGACCGGATCGACCAGCGGGACATCCTGCCGTCGAACAACACGTACGCCTACCCCAACCTCGGTGGTGGCGTGCACGTGTACGTGATCGACTCGGGCATCCGGACCACGCACGCCGACTTCGGGGTGCGGGCGACCTTCGACTTCAACTCCGTGGGTGACGCGAACGAGGACTGCGACGGTCACGGCACGCACGTCGCCGGCACCATCGGCGGCGCGTCGCACGGCGTGGCCAAGGGCGTGCGCCTGCACGCCGTGAAGGTGCTGAACTGCGTCGGCGAGGGCACCCTCGCGGGTGTCATCGCGGGTATCGACCACGTCACCGCGAACCACGTCAAGCCGGCTGTGGCGAACATGAGCCTCAGCGGGTACGACCCGGACGGCGAGGCCACCATCCTCGACGACGCGGTGCGCCGGTCGGTCGCGGCGGGTGTCACGTACGTCACGGCGGCGAGCAACTTCGGCGACACCGAGTTCGGCAACGCCTGCGACTGGTCGCCGGCTCGGGTCTCGCAGGGCATCACCGTCGGCGCGACGAACAGCAACGACGCTCGGGCCTACTTCTCGAACTGGGGCTCGTGCGTCGACGTGTTCGCGCCGGGTGTGGGCATCACGTCCACCTACGCCTCGGGTGACAACGCGACCGAGGTCCTGGACGGCACGTCCATGGCCGCGCCGCACGTCGCCGGCGCGGCGGCGCTCTACCTGTTCCAGAACCCCACCGCCACGCCGCAGCAGGTGCACGACGCGATCGTGAACAACGCGACCACCGGCAAGGTCACCGACCCGAAGGGCTCGCCGGACCGCCTGCTGTACACCTCGCCCACCCCGGAGTGGACCCCTGTCGCCGACCGGATCGTCCGCGGTGAGTCGCTGACCGTCGGGCAGCAGAAGGTCTCCCCCAACGGCCAGTACAAGCTTGGCGTGGAGGCCGACGGCAGCATGGTGCTCCGCAACGCCGCCAACGCGATCGTGTGGCACAGCCAGACGTCGGGTCGGGGCGCGGTGCGGGCGGAACTCCAGCACGACGGCAACTTCGTCCTGTACGCCCGCGGCGGCGAGGCCCGCTGGCACACCTCCACCTACAACACCCCGGTCGACCGGATCGTCGTGCAGAACGACGGCAACGTCGTCGCGTACGGCCCGTCGGGCTACTACTGGCACCGGCTGCTCTCCACGCCGGCCAAGGACCGGGTCGCCAAGGGTCAGATGCTGATCCGCGGCGAGACGAAGACGTCGCCCGACGGCAAGTACCGCCTGACGTTGCAGAACGACGGCAACCTGGTGCTGTACAACGCCTCCAACCAGGCGGAGTGGCACACGTTCACCTACAACAGCGACGTGACCCGCGCGGAGCTCCAGTCCGACGGCAACTTCGTCCTGTACAGCACGGCGGGCGCGCCCCGTTGGCACACCTTCACCTACGGCACGCCGTCCGACCGGCTCGTGGTGCAGAACGACGGCAACGTCGTCCTGTACGGCGGCAGCCAGTACTACTGGCACCGCCGGCAGTGAGCCGCCTCACCGGCCCCGCACGCCCCGCGCCCTGAGGTAGCGGGTGGCCAGGGCCTCGACGACTTCGCGGTCGTCCTGGCGCCAGGCCGTGGCGGGGTCGGTGGGGAACTTCGCCAGCTCTCGTGGTGACAGGGTCGTCAGGCCCTGGAGAGCCAGCAGGTCGATCCGGCCGGTGTCGCGCAGGCGTTGCGCGACACCGGCCTTTTTCGCGTAGCGCAGGCGCAGCGGCAGCCAGGTCACCAGCAGGAACGCCACCGGGATGGCGATGAGGGCCACCGCGAGCCACATCGCCGTCGTCTCGACCGCTTCGACCTGGGTGTGGCCCGCGTCCACCAGGGTGCCGCCGGCGTCGCGGCCCTTGTCCAGCGCCTCGCCGAGCTTCCCGCCGACCAGCGGCACGTCCCGGGCTTTCGCCGCGGCGTCGCTGAACGTGTCCCGCAGCCCGTTGCCCGCCCTGGTCAAGCCGTCGCCGGGCGCGCGCAGGGTGAGCACGGCGTCCCGTGCGCCCAGCGCCACCTCGACCCAGAACCACACCCACGCCAGGGCGATCAGGTCTGCCACCGCTTGGCGCGTCCGGCGCACCGGTGCGTCCGCGTACCACTTCATGCGAGACCAATACCACCGAAAAGACCTTGCGTCTCCCTCCCGCACTAATCTGGCCGGAGTGGGGACGACGTTCGGCGGACTGCTGCGCGAGTACCGGCAGCGCGCGAGGCTGACCCAGGAGGAGTTGGCCGAGGGTTCGGGGGTCAGCGTCCGCGCGATCAGCGACATGGAACGCGGTCGGGCCAAAGGGCCGCAGCGGCGCACGGTGGAGGCGTTGGCGGGCGTGCTCGCCCTGTCCGACGCGGAACTCCGGCAGCTGGCCGACGCGGCCAAGGATGGTCGGGTGCGCAGGCAGCCCGTGGTGGCGCAGTGCGCGCTGCCGCCGGACATCGCGGACCTGACCGGGCGCGAGCGGGCACTGGAGGTGCTGGCCACGATCGCCGACCGCGCCGAGACGTCCGTGGCGGTCGTGCACGGGCCGCCGGGCGCGGGCAAGACGAGTCTGGCCGTGCGCGCGGGGTACCGGCTGGCCGACCGTTACCCGGACGGGTGTTTCTTCTTCAACCTCCGCGGCATGGACGCGCGTCCGCTGCACCCGGCGGAGGTCGTGCACCGGATGCTGCTCGCGTTGGGCGTCGAGGAGTCGCGGGTGCCGGCGGGCGAGGCGGAGCGCTCGGACCTGTACCGGGAGCTGCTGCGCGACCGGTCCACGCTGCTGGTGCTGGACAACGCCGCCGACGAGGCCCAGGTGCGGCCCCTGCTGGCCACCGGCCGGCGGTCGCTGGTGCTGATCACGTCCCGGCAGGTGCTGGGCGGGTTGGAGGCGGTGGCGCGGCTGGCGCTGGACGTGCTGGGGCCGGCCGAGTCGGTGGACCTGCTGGCCGCGATCGCGGGGCCGCGGGTCGCCGCCGAGCCCGAGGAGTCCGCGCGGGTGGCCAAGCTGTGCGGGCACTTGCCGCTGGCGCTGCGGATCGCGGGCAACCGGCTGGCCAGCCGTCCGAAGTGGACGGTCGCGCACCTGGCGGGGCAGCTCGCCGACGAACGCCGCCGGCTGAGCGCGTTGACCGCGGGCGACCTCCAGGTCCGGACGGCTTTCGAGATGTCCTACCGGCAGTTGGGCGGCAAGGCGGCTTTGCTGTTCCGGCGGCTGTCGACGCTCCCCGGCGCTTCGTTCACACCGGAACTCGCGGCGGTCGCGGCGGGCATGGACCGGTACGAGGCCGAGGACACGCTGGAAGAGCTGGTGGACGTCAGCCTGCTCGACACCGCCGAGACGCCCGGCCGGTACGTCTTCCACGACCTGGTCCGGGTGTTCGCCGGGGAACGGCTGGCCGAGGAGGAGCCGGACCACGAGGAGACCCGCACGCGGGTGGCCCGGCACCTGCTGGGCACGGCGGTGGCGGCGGCCGGGTTCTACGGTCCGGACGCCCGCGACACGCCGACGGAGTTGTTCGCGGACAAGGACGACGCGGACGCGTGGCTCGCCGCCGAGACCTCCGGCTGGCTGGGCGCGCTGCGCTGGGCGTCGGCGCGCGGCCTGCACCGCGCTGTGCTGGACCTGGCCACCGCCATGCACTGGTACTCCGACCAGCGCGGACGCGGTGAGACGTGGGTCGAGGTGTTCACCGCGGGGGTCGCGGCGGCGCGGGCGCTGGGCAGCGTGCGGGACGAGGCCGTGCAGCTGAACTTCCTGACCTGGACGCTGTGCGTGCTGCTGCGCCGGCCCGCGGACGCGTTGGCGCTGCACGAGGAGGCCTGGAACGCGGCGGTCGCGGCCGGTGACGTGCGGGAGCAGGCGTGGGCGATGCACTACCGGGCCGCGTCGGAGATGCACTCGGGTGCGCTGGAGTCGGCCCGGGAGAGCGCGGGGCGGGCACGGGAGCTGTTCCAGGTGGCCGAGTATCCGTTGGGCGAGCAGATCTCGTTGTCCTGCTTGGGATTGGTGCTGCACGGGCTGAAGCGGTACGAGGAAGCGGTGGAGGTGCACCGGAGCCTGTTGGCGGGCGTGCGCGCCGGGGTGCTGGACCTGTCGCCGGTGATGATCACGGAGATGCTGGGCAGCCTGCTCGTGCGCACCGCCAACAGCCTGGCCGAGCTGGGCCGCTGGCCGGAGGTGCTGGAGACGGCGACCGAGGCCGTCGAGCACTCGGTCGCCGCCACGGCGCCCAACACGACGAGCGACGCGCGCGCGTTGCGCGGGCTGGCCCTGTACCGGCTCGGTGAGCTGGAAGAGGCGCGGACGGAGTTGCTGGAGGCGGTCGCGGTGGCGACGCGGCAGCGGCACCGCCGGCTCGTGCACGCGTTGGAGGTGCTGGCCGACGTCCACGACGACCTCGGCGACCCGGCGGCGGGAGGGGAGTGCCGAACCCGGGCCGCCGAGCTGCGGTCAACCGATCGGTGACGCGTTCCTGGCCATCGACGCGGTCCTTTCCTGGGGGTGACCCCAGCCAACCGCCGGGGCCGGGCGCGCACCACGCAGAAGTACCGGCAGAAGTACGCGCCCGTCTCGATACGACCGTCAGTCGAGGACCGCGAGGGCGTCGATCTCGACCAGCAGGCCGGCGGGGAGGCCGACGTAGACCGTGGTGCGGGCGGGGAAGGGCTGCTGCGTGACGACCTCGTTGTAGACCTCGTTCATCTCGCCGAACCGGGAGGTGTCAGTGAGGTAGACGCGCATCATCACCACGTCGTCCATCGACGCGCCACCCGCTTCCAGGACGGCCGCGACGTTGCGCAGCGCCTGGCGGGTCTGCTCGGCAACGGTCTCGCCGACGATCTCGCCGGTGGCGGGGTCGAACGCGACCTGGCCCGCGACTTGCAGGACGTTGCCCTTGCGGACGCCCTGCGAGAACGACGCCACCGGGGTGGGCGCGTTCGGCGTGCGGATCTCGGTCTTGGCCATGTTCTGGAACTCCTGTCAGTCGCGCGGTGTGTAGCCGCATTCGAGGGACGCCGCCCGCGCGGTCGCGAGCAGGTCGGGGAGGTGGCCGAGGAGGCCGTCGAAGTCGAGGAGGACCTTGGGCACGGACATCGACACCGCTGCCAGGACTTCGCCGCGCGCGCCCCGGATGGGTGCCGCGATGCAGTGGATGAAGTCCTCGTGCTCGGCGTTGTCGACGGCGTAGCCGCGCTCGCGGACGCGGGCCAGTTCCGCCAGGTACGCCTCGGGCGTGGTGATGGTGTTGGCGGTCAGCGGGACGTAGTCGATCTCCTGCGCGACCTCGCGGCGGCGCGGTTCGGGCAGGTCGGACAGCAGGACCTTCGCCACTGCCGTGCAGTGCAGCGGGGCGCGGCGGCCGATGCGGGAGTACATGCGCATCGGGTGGGTGCTGTCGTACTTGTCGATGTAGATGACCTCGCCGCCCTCGTAGGACGCCAGGTGCACGGTGTAGCCGAGTCTGGAGTTCAGGTCGCGCAACGCGGGTTCGGCGGCGCGCCGGACGTCGCGCTCCTCCAGCGCCCGGTTGGCCAGGTCGAACAGGGCGGTGCCCAGCCGGTAGTGGTGGACGCCGTCGCGGCGCACGAACCGGTGCGACTCCAGGGTGCGCAGCAGCCGGAGCGTGGTGGACTTGTGCACGTCGATGACGGCGGACAGCTCGTCGAGCGTCTTGGCGCCCTTGGCCAACTCCCCCATCAGCGTCAACGCCCGGTCCAGGCTCTGGCTCATGGCACTCTCCTCAGGTGCGCGGCGGCCCACGTCGGCGGGTCGGCGGACAGCAGCGGCCCGGTCACCTCGGGCGGCAGCGGTTCGCCCACATCTTCGCTGGTGAGCAGGGCGGCGGCGGCCTGGAGGTGCCCGGCGCGCAGCCGGCGTGTCGGCGGCAGGCCCGCGAGGTGCGCGGCGAGGTACCCGGCGGCGAAGCCGTCACCGGCCCCGACCGGCTCCACGACGTCCACCCTCAGCGCTTCCTGGTAGGTGAACGCGCCGTCCTCGGCCAGGGTCGCGCCTTCCGCGCCCTGCTTCACGACCAGGGTCGACGGGCCGGGCAGCAGGGTGCGCAGCTTCTCCGGGTCACCGGTCCCCCACACCGCCTCGGCCTCGTCCGCGCCGGCCAGCACGACATCGGCGGAGTCGGCCAACTCCAGCAGGACGGTGGGGTCCCGGTCGGCCCACAACGCCGGCCGCCAGTTCAGGTCGAACGACACCAGGTGCTCTCGCGGGCCTCGCAGCACAGCCCTCAGCAGTTCGAGGCAACTGTCCGACAGCGCGGCCGTGATCCCGCTGACGTGCACCAGCCGAACGCCGTCCAACTCAAGCCCGTCAAGCACTTCCGGCCCCATCGCCGAAGCCGCCGAGCCGGACCGGTAGTACCGCGCATGACTGCCCGACGGGTCGGATTCCTTCACGTACAACCCGGTCGGCCTGGTCGCATCCACCCGCACGTCCGACACATCGACCCCCGCGCCACCGACGTAGTCGAGCACGGCCCCACCGAAGGCGTCATCTCCGACCGCAGACACCCAGCGGCTCCGCAAACCCAGGCGCGCCAGGTGGATGGCCACGTTCGACTCGGCACCACCGATCGCCCGCGTCCACGTGCGCACCGAACGCACCGGACCGGGTTCGGCGGGCACCAACACGACCATCGTCTCGCCCAGGCACACCACGCCGCCCGATAGGTCGAACCGCATCCGCATGTCCTCCGTGTGGGATTGCCTCGGCTTCGCCGAGGCGGGCGGGGCCGCTTCGGGTGTCGCGACCCCGCCGGTTCATTGACGAGGCGGCAGGCGAATGTTACACATCTCGGCATCACATCGCGCAATAGCCGTTGCGAAATATGCAACGTGAGGAGCGAGACACGTGGACATCGACCGGGACGCCGTCGCCGCACTCCGCGACGAGCGGATCGACTGGCGGTTCAAGGGCCTGCCCGCGAGCGCGTTCGGCGCGACCGTGGGCGAGGTCGCGCGACGCCGGCTGGACCTGTTCGCCGACGGCTTCGTCGGACCGCTGGTCGTGCTGGACGCCGCCGCGCTGGAGCACAACCTGGCGACCATGGCCGCGTGGTGCGACAAGCACGGCGTGCTGCTGGCCCCGCACGGCAAGACGACCATGGCACCGCAGCTGTTCGCCCGCCAGCTCGACCACGGCTCGTGGGGCATCACCGCCGCCAACACCAGCCAAATGCGCGTCTACCGGGCGTTCGGGGTCGGCACGATCCTGCTGGCCAACCAGCTCGTGGATCCGGCCGGCCTGCGCTGGGTGGCCGATGAACTGGCCCGGCACCCGGACTTCGAGTTCACCTGTTGGGTGGACTCCGTGGCGGGCGTCGAGCGGATGACCGAAGCCCTGGGCACCCTCACCCGACCGGTCGACGTGCTGGTCGAACTCGGTGCCGCGGGTGGCCGGACCGGAGCACGCGACCTGCCGACCGCCATCGAGGTCGCGAAGGCCGCCCGGCAGAGCCCCGCCCTGCGGCTGGTCGGCGTAGGCGGCTACGAAGGCGCGCTCGCGCACGACGCCACCGACGACTCCCGGGCGACCATCGACGCCTACCTGGACAACCTGCGCGTGCTCGCCATCGGCGTCCACGACCTGTTCGAGGTGCCCGACCCGATCGTCACCGCCGGCGGCAGCGCGTACTTCGACCAGGTGGCCACCGCCCTCACCCGACCGTGGCCGTTCCCGGTCCGGCCGGTGCTGCGCAGCGGCGCGTACATCACCCACGACGACGGCTTCTACCGCGGCATCTCCCCGCTCGCCCGCACGCCCGGCGAACAGCCGTTCAAGCCGGCGCTCAAGGCGTGGGCGCAAGTGACTTCACGCCCGGAACCCGGCCTCGCCCTGCTGACCATGGGCAAGCGGGACGCGTCCTTCGACGAGGGCCTGCCCGAGCCGCAACTGCTCCGCACCCGCGACGGCGTCCGCCCGCTCAAGGGCGAGGTCACCGCGCTCAACGACCAGCACACGTTCCTGGCCCTGCCCGCGGGCGAAGCGGTCGAGGTCGGCGACTGGGTGGGCTTCGGCCTCTCCCACCCCTGCACGGTGTTCGACAAGTGGCAACTGCTCCCGGTGGTCGACGGCACCACCGTCGTCGACCTCGTGCGCACGTACTTCTAGAGAGGGGACGGCGGCGTGGACATCGTCTTCAAGGGCGCGCTCGTGGTGGACGGCACCGGCGCGCCCGGCTACCGGGCGGACGTGGGCGTCGAAGATGGCCGGATCGCCGAGATCGGGCAGGTGTCCGGGAAGAAGGTGGTGGACGCGGACGGGCTGGTGCTCGCGCCCGGGTTCATCGACATGCACTCCCACTCCGACCTCCAGGTGCTCGCCAACCCGGACCACCTGGCCAAGGTGTCCCAGGGCGTGACCACGGAGGTCATCGGGCAGGACGGGCTGTCCTACGCCCCGGTCGACGACGACGTCCTCGCCGCCCTGCGCGCCCAGCTCGCCGGGTGGAACGACGACCCGGCCGGGTTCGACTGGAACTGGCGGTCGGTCGGCGAGTACCTCGACCGGCTCGACCGGGGCATCGCCGTCAACGCCGCCTACCTCGTCCCCCAGGGCACGCTGCGGATGCTGTGCGTCGGCTACGACGACCGGCCCGCCACCGAGTCCGAAATGGACCGGATGCGCGAAGTCCTGGCCCGCTCGCTGGAGGAAGGCGCGGTCGGCATGTCGTCCGGCCTCACCTACACCCCCGGCATGTACGCCGACGACGCCGAGCTGAAGGCGCTGTGCCGGGTCGTCGGCGAGCTGGGCGGCTACTACAGCCCCCACCACCGCAGCTACGGCGCGGGCGCGCTGGAGGCGTACGCGGAGATGGTGGACGTCTCGCGCGAGTCCGGTTGTCCCCTGCACCTCGCCCACGCCACGATGAACTTCGAGGTCAACCGGGGCCGCGCGGGCGAGCTGCTGGCCTTGCTGGACGACGCCATCGCGGCGGGCGCGGACATCACCCTCGACACCTACCCGTACCTGCCGGGCGCGACCTACCTGTCCGCGCTGCTGCCCAGTTGGAGCGGCGAAGGCGGTCCGGAGAAGACCCTGGAACGCCTGGCCGACCCGGACACCCGCGAACGCATCCGCGCCGAGATCGAGGAGATCGGCTCGGACGGCTGCCACGGCGTGCCGGTCGACTGGGAGAGCATCGAGATCAACGGCGTCCGCAAGGCCGAGAACGCCCACCTGGTCGGCAAGTCCGTCGCGCAGTCGGCGCGCGAGGCGGGCCGGCCGCCGGCCGAGCTGTACTTCGACACCCTGCTGTCCGAGCGACTGGGCACGTCGTGCCTGATGCACGTCGGCCACGAGGAGAACGTCCAGGCGATCATGCGCCACCCCGCGCACACGGGCGGCAGCGACGGCCTGCTGGTCGGCGCCCGGCCGCACCCGCGCGCGTGGGGCACGTTCCCCCGCTACCTGGCGCGGTACGTGCGCGAGCTGGGCGTGCTGAGCCTGGAGGAGTGCGTCGCGCACCTGACCGGACGGGCTGCCAAGCGTTTGCGCCTGACCGACCGGGGGCTCGTCCGCGAAGGTTTCGCGGCGGACCTGGTGCTGTTCGACCCGAACGAGGTCGCCGACACCGCGACCTTCGACCAGCCCCGGCGGGCCGCCGCGGGCATCCCGCACGTCGTCGTCAACGGGGTCCCCGTGATCGACGGTGGCAGGCGCACCGACGCCCTGCCCGGCCATTCCCTGCGAAACACCCGGAGCCGCGCATGATCGACTGGTTGCAGCATTCCACCGGCGGGCTGCTCACGCTGTCCGCGCTCAGCATCGCCCTGCTGCTGGTGCTGATCATCAAGGTGAAGGTGGAGCCCTTCATCGCGTTGCTGGTGGTCGGCCTGCTGGTGGCGCTGGCCGCCGGGCTGCCGGTGGAACAGCTCGTCGGGTCGGCGCAGAAGGCGTCCGGGTCGCTGCTGGAGACCGGGTTCGGCGGCATCCTCGGGCACGTCGCCGCGATCATCGGCCTGGGCACGCTGCTCGGCGCGATCCTGGAGGCGTCCGGCGGCGCGGAGGTGCTGACGCGGTCGTTGCTGCGGTCGTTCGGGGAGAAGCGCGCTCCGCTGGCCATGGGCCTGGCCGGGTTGATCTTCGGTGTGCCCGTGTTCTTCGACATCGGCATCTTCGTGCTGGCGCCGCTGGTGTACGTGGCGGCCAAGCGGTCGGGTCGGTCGATCGTGTTGTACGCGATGCCGTTGCTGGCCGGTCTGTCCGTGATGCACGCGTTCATGCCGCCGCACCCCGGACCCGTCGCCGCGGCCGGTCTGCTGAAGGTGTCGCTGGGCTGGATCATCATCATGGCGCTGGCCGTGGCGATCCCGGCGTGGCTCATCGGTGGCGTGATCTTCTCGGCGTGGGTGGGCAAGCGCGTCAACGTTCCCGTGCCGGAGGAGATGCTGGCGGCCGCGGAGAAGGTGCGGGCCGAGGAGGGTCGGGGCGAGCCGCCGTTGTCGCTGGTGCTCGGGATCATCCTGGTGCCGCTGGTGCTGATCCTGGCCGGCACGTTCGGGTCCATCCTGCTGGCCAAGGGTTCCACGCTGTACGGGGTGTTCACGTTCTTCGGCACGCCCGCCGTGGCGTTGACCATCGCGGTGCTGCTGGCGTTCTGGCTGCTCGGTTTCCGGCGCGGGATGACGCGGCAGCAGGTGACCGAGCTGTCCGCGGCGTCGCTGCGGCCGGTGGCGATGATCCTGCTGGTGGTCGGCGCGGGCGGGTTCTTCGGCGCGGTGCTGTCGGCGACCGGCGTGGGCAAGGTGCTGGCGACCGAGCTGTCGGACCTGGGTCTGCCGGTGATCGCACTGTCCTATGTGATCAGTTGCGGGATGCGGATCGCGCAGGGGTCGGCGACGGTGGCGATCGTGACGACGACCGGGATCGTGGCGCCGGTGGTGGGTGACCTCGGGTATTCCCAGCCGCAGTTGGCGCTGGTGGTCATGGCGATCGCGGCCGGGTCGATCATCGCCTCGCACGTCAACGACGGCGGGTTCTGGATCGTGTCGCGGTACTTCGGGTTGTCGGTCAAGGAAACCCTCCAGACGTGGACCGTGCTGGAGACGATCCTGTCCGTGGTCGGGTTCGCGGTGGCGGCCCTGTTGAGCCTGGTGGTGTAGCCGGGAAAAGCGCCTGTGCCCCGGCGGGGGCACAGGCGCGCTCTCGGTCAGGCCTTGGAACCGTCGGGTTCGGCCGCGAACCACACGCCGCCGACGCCGTGGCCCTTGGCCTCGCCGCACACCTTGTCCTCGGCGAACAGGTACAGCGGCCAGCCCGCCACGGTGACCTGCTTGGTGCCGTCCTTGCGGGTGACCGTGCCGACGAGCGCCTTGTCCACGCCCTGCACCTCGAAGTTCTCCGACTCCACCAGCAGCGGCGGCCACTTGACCGCGCAGTCGCCGTCGCAGTTCGACGTCGGCGGCTTGGCGGTGTCCTTGTCGAAGCGGTACAGGGTCATGCCGTCCTTGTCGGTCAGCACGGTGCCGAGCTTGCCCACGGACGCCGTGGTCAGCGCCAGGCCGGTCGCCGCCTGCTGCGCCTTCTTGCCGTCCGGCGCGGCGACGAACCACGTGCCGCCGACGCCCTGGCCCTTGGCGTCACCGGGCGCGGAGTCCTGCGCGAAGTGGTACATCGGCCATCCGTTCACGGTGATCTGGCGGGTGCCGTCCGCGCGTTCGATGGTGTCGACGAGCTTGTCGTCGACACCCGCGACCTTGACCTCTTCGCCCTGTGCCACGGCGGGCGGCCACTTCTGCGCGCACTCACCGTCGCAATTGGACACTGACGGACTCGCGGTGTCCTTGTCGAACCGGTAGAGCGTCAGGCCGTCGCCGTCGGTCAACACGGTGCCCAGGCCCGGCACGACCGCCGTGGCCAGTTCCGACTCCTGCGCGAGGGCGTTGGCTCCCGCTTGCGGCGCAACGACTTCCGGCGCGGCGGGCACGGCGGTCCCGGGCTGCGCGGCCTGGCCGCACGCGCCGAGCAACGCGACCCCGACGAGTGCCCCGAACAAAGCCGCACGAGTGCGGATCATGGTGAACCTCCTTGGGTGATCGCGGCGTTCGCGGCGACCGACTGCCACCTACACGGACGGCAGTGCCCAGTGGTTCAACCGGATTTCTCAGTCCACGGCCGGCTCGCGGAACGCGGCGCGCTTGAGCGGGGGCACCGCTTCTAACAGGCGCAGCACCGACTTGAAGACCACCTTGCCCGCGCGGTTGCCCGACACGAACTGGCGGGCGCTGCGCAACGACGCCTTCACCGCCGCGAACCCGTACTCGCGCATCCGGCTCTCGTAGTCGGCGATCGCGTCCAACGGCTCGCGCTCCACCAGGTTGCGGCACAGCAGTCGTGCGTCGCGCAGCGCCGTGTTGGCCCCGATGCCGCGCATGGGCGTCATGCTGTGGATGGCGTCGCCGAGCAGCGTCACGGTCGTCGGCCGCCACGGTTCGACCGGCGTGGAGGTGCGGATCGGCCAGTGCGCGACCTCCACCGCCGGCGTCTCGCGGACCAGGCGCACCAGGTCCGGGTGCCAGTCCGCAACCGCTTGCGCCACCTCGGTTTTGAGGTCGCCCGACGCGTCGAACCCGTCCGCCGCGTACGCCCACATAAGGTAACCCTCGCCGGAGAGGACGTGCGGGGCCAGGAACATGCCCGCCGGGCGGCGCGGGATGACCGACAGCGGGTTGTCCAGCATCTGGCGCGGCAGCCACGCCCGGGTCTCCGGGGTCAGCGGCAACTTGCCCGCGATGGCCGTGATGCCGGTGTCCACCCGCTTCGCGTGCGGCAGGTACCGGGCGCGCACGGCCGAGTTCGCCCCGTCCGCGCCGACCAGCACGTCGCACCGGACGGACGAGCCGTCGGCGAAGTGCGCGGTGATCCGGCCGTCCACGTGCTCGTACCGGGTGAACTTGCGGTCGAAGTGCGCGTCGAGGCCGTCCAGCAGGATCTCCCGGAGGGTGACGCGGCTGACGGAGTGGTGCGCCCGTTCCGGCGCGGCTTCCGGGACGTCGAGGGTCATCAGCGGCGTGAGGCGGTCGTCGACGAACCCGAAGCCCGACGCGAACCCGGCCGTCTCGACGAACCTGCGCCACAGGTGCGGCGGCAGGCAGTCGTGCAGCGCCTGGGACCCGTGCGGGTCGATGTGCAGGCGGTACCCCTGGAGGCGGTCGGTCGGCGTGCGGTCCCGCTCGTGCACCGAGACCTCGACGCCAGCCTGCTTCAGCCCCTGCGCCAGGCACAGGCCGCCGACACCGCCACCGATCACTGCTACGTGGATGCTCATGCCGGCAACTATCATCCGATTGGTTGATTAAGTCAACCGTGCGTTTGAAACTCTTCTTCGGCTACCGTTGCCGACGTGCCACGCCGCTCCCCCGACACCGAGGAACGCAAGCGCGACCCCGAGCGCACGAAGGCGCGCATCGTCGAGGCGGCGGTGGCCGAGTTCGGCGCGAAGGGGTTCGCCGCGACCAGGGTCAGCGCCATCGCCGACCGCGCGGGCGTGAACAAGCAGCTGATCTCGTACTACTTCGGCGGCAAGGAAGGCCTGTTCAAGGAGATCACCGGCCGGTGGCTCCAGCACGCCGACGTGCTGCGGGAGGGTCCGATGGCCGAGGTCGTGCGCAGGTTCGCGCTGAGCACCGCGACCCACCGCGACTGGGCGCGGCTGCTGGTGTGGACGAACGTGACCGAGGACGACGCGCCCGCCGACCAGGGCGAGGCGGAGTACTTCAAGGCCCAGGTCGAGGACGTGAAGCGGCGGCAGGCCGAGGGCGAGATCCCGGCGGACGTCGACCCGGCGGCGTTCCTGCTGGCCGTGACGGCGGCGGCGAGCGCGACCGTGTTCATGCCGCAGATGGCCCGGCGCATCACCGGCCAGGACCCGACGTCACCGGAGTTCACCGAGCACTACGCCGAACAACTGGCCCGCCTGGTCCGCCACCTGGGCTGATTCAGCCCCCGGAACGCGCCTCCTGGACGCCGAGCACGGCCAGCCGGTCGGCGCGCTCGTTGTCGACGTGGCCGGCGTGGCCCTTCACCCAGTGCCATTCGACCTGGTGCGGCGCGGCGGCCTCGTCCAGTCGGCGCCACAGGTCGGCGTTCTTGACCGGCTGCTTGGCTGAGGTCTGCCAGCCGTTGCGCTTCCAGTTGGCCATCCACGACGTGACGCCGTTGCGGACGTAGGTGCTGTCGGTGTAGATCCGCACGACCGACGGCCGGGTCAGGCTCTCCAGCGCCCGGATCGGCGCCATGAGTTCCATCCGGTTGTTCGTGGTCGGCCCGGCGTCGCTGCCGTAGAGGTCCTTCTCGTGCTGCCCGTACCGCAGCACGGCACCCCACCCGCCGGGACCGGGGTTCCCGCTGCACGCCCCGTCGGTGTAGATCTCGACCACGCCCTCACCCACCCGGGCAATCTACCTACTCCCGCACCTCGGCCCACCACAGGTGGTCCCGCGCCCGCGTCGCCGCGACCAGCCGCTGCCGCGCGAGCAGTTCGGCGTGTTCGGCGGGCACCGGGCCGTCCCGGGTCACCTCCACCACCAGCACGCCCTGGAAGTCCGGCCCCTTGGCGCGGTGGACGGTGCCGACCTTCAGCCGGTCGTCGACCTCGCCGGCGAAGTCCTCCAGCGCGCACACCCCGATCCCCGCCGACTTCAGCAACGCGGCGCAGCGGTGGGCGGAGGCGTTGGAGGACGTGATCAGGGCGGCCTGGCCGAGCGGCACGGGCAGTTCGCGCACCGCCTTCGCGAGCGCTTCCCCAGTTCCGGCCAGGTGCCGTGCCACCGCCGCGCCTCGCCGCCGGGCGCCGCGACCTCCGCGTCCCGGAGGGTGACGCCGGCCGCGCCGTCCAGGTCGTCGACCGCGTTGTCGGCGTCGAAGCCGCGCGCGAAGTCGAGCACCCGCTCCCGGTTGCGGTAGTTGACCCGCAGCGCCTCGCCCCGGCCCTGCACCGGGATGCCCGCGTCGGACAGCCGCCGGCATCCGGCGTGCCCTCACCGACCACCGCGTAGTGGATCGCGCTGCCCGCCAGCACCTGACCCTGCGGCCCCCCGGATACCCGAGCAGGTCTCCCTCGGCGTGCCGGACCGCCGCACGGCCGTCGTCCAGCGGGCCGCCGACCACGGCGGTGACCCCGTTGGCGCCGACCAGGAACAGGTCCGCCCGGTCCCGGCGGGCGAGGTCCTGGCGGGCGAGGACGCGCCAGCCGTCCGCGGTCTGGGCGACGATGGCCGCCACGGTCCTGCGGGTTGCCGGCCCGGCCTCCGGCCACGCCCGTCGGACCGGTTCGCCCGCCTGCCGCTGAACCCGCCGCCACGCGTGCGCGCTGAGTGCCACCGGACCTCCGTGCCGTCACCTGGTGTGACGAACATAGGCGGTGACAGCGTTACCGAAGCCGGGATCGGAGTTCGATCACCCGGATGCCGCCTTCTTGACCTTGCCTGCGCCTCGCTCGGCCTTGCCCGCACCTTGCTTGATCTTGCGCCAGCCGCCGGCCCGGTTGTTGGCGATGATGTGGCGGAGCAGCTCCACCAGGGCCGGGGCGTTGATCGGGTCGTCGCGGTAGATCGAGATCATCCGGCCGGTCTTGTTGTCGTGGCCGGCGGTGATGATGCCGTGCGGGTCGGGGACGATCGCCCCGTCGTACAGGAAGACGTTGACGTGGTCCTTCGTCGCGAGCAGGGCGCAGACGTTGCCCTGGAGGACGAAGTACGGGCGGTTGGTGAACTTGATGGTCTCCTCGATCTCGGGGTCCGCCTCGTGCACCAGGGCGCGCACGCGGCGGCAGATGTCCTGCTGCCACTCGGGCAGGGCGTCGATGTAGTCGTTCACCCGCGGATCGGTCATGGCCCGCTCCCTTCTCTCCTCGATGAGTAGAAACCCGGTCGCGGATTTCGACATGATCGGACGAGAATCCCCGCTCGTGTTCCCGGACTTCGCCCGCGCACCGAACATCGCCGGCCACCCCGACGTGTACGAGCGGGAGAACGAGGCGATCGACCCGACCGGTGTGCTGTGGCGGGCACTGCGCGCCGAGGTGGACTGGGCCGGGCGCACGATCGTCGACCTGGGCTGCGGCACCGGCTTCTGGCTCCCCCGCTACGCCGCCGACCCCGGCACCACGGTCATCGGCGTAGAACCCGACCCAGACCTCCGCGCACGCGCCACCGCCCGGGTCCAGACCCCCGTCCTAGCAGGCTCCGCCGAACACCTCCGCTGGAAGACGCCTCCGTCGACGTCGTCCACGCCCGCTTCGCCTACTTCTTCCCGCCGGACTGCGAACCGGGCCTGCACGAGGTCCTGCTGGTGCTCAAGCCGGGCGGCCACCTGGTGGTCATCGACAACGACTGGCGCCACGGCGAGTTCGGCGCGCTTTTGAGCCACTCCACCTGGGCCACCGCCCAGGGCACAGCCGACACCACCGACGAGTGGTGGCACCACCACGGCGCCCGCCGCACCGAGGTGATGTCGTCGTGGCGCTGCCGCGACGCGGCAGAACTGGAGTCGGTCCCGCGCATCGAGTCCCCCCGGAGGTGGTCGACAACTGGCTCACCACCCACCCCGACCGCCACGAAATCAGCTACGGCTGCACCCTCTTCACCGTGACCGCCGGGTAGACCGGTGGGTTGCTTCCGGCCCGTTGGGCGAGGATGGCAAGGGTGAAGTGGACACGTGCGGTGCACCACCTGCGCGACTTGGCGGCGAAATGTGCCGAGCTGGACGGCCGGCCGAGTTCGATCTACCGGTTCCGGGTCGTTCGGTTGTGGGCGGTCGGTGACGTCCTCGGGCCGGCTCGCGATCTCGAGCACGTCACCGTGGCGTTGGCGGTCGACCTTCCCGTGGACGAGGTGCCGTGGCGGGGTGAGCCGCTTGGCGCGGAGCACTGGCTCCACGCCACCCGGGTGGCGAAGAACCCGATCGTGCCGCTGTGGCGATCGGTGCACGGCCCGGTCTGGAACCACCACGTCGAACGCCCGGCCCTGGTGTGGGACTCGACGAGCGGGGTCGTCGAGGACACGCTGACCGCGTTGGCGGAAGGGCGGGGTGACCGGGTTCGGCTGAGCGCGCCGAGCACGGACGAGCTGCGTGCGCGCCTCGACGACGAGTTGGCGGTGAGCCTTCGTGCGCTGCGTGGTCGGACGCGCGTCTACGAGGAGCAGCGCTGGCGTCCGGGCAAGCTCCAACCCGTCGCGGACGACCTGTGGCGCGTCACCGACGGCTACCTCGACCTGCTGGACGCCCTCGCGCGTCTGCGGACCCGCTGATCTCGAACAGTCCGCCCGATGGCTACGCTGACGCCCGCGTGGCAAAGGTGTTCAAACAGACCTCTTCCCCTCCGAGCGGGTGAACTGGACGGGCAGTGAGCGAGTACCAGTACTACGAATTCCTGGCGGTCGACCGCCCTCTGGACGATGCCGAGCAGGCCGAGGTCCGATCCATGTCCACCCGCGCGACGATCACGGCCACCAGCTTCGTGAACGAGTACCACTGGGGCGACTTCAAGGGTGACGTCAGCAGCTTGATGGAGCGCTACTACGACGCACACCTGTACGTGGCGAACTGGGGCACCCACCGGGTGATGTTCCGCCTGCCGAACAGCCTGCTCGATCCTGAGGTCGTCGACGACTACCGCGTGGACGACCAGGTGAGGGCCTGGACCGCGGACGAGTTCGTCGTGCTCGACTTCGTCAACGAGGACGAGGCCGGCGACTTCGACTTCGACTACGACGCCGAAACGCTGCTGCCGGAGATCGTCGGAGTCCGCGCCGAACTCGCCGCCGGCGACCTCCGACCGCTCTACCTCGCCTGGCTCGCCGCGTACGGCGTCTGGGAACGCGACGAAGACGCCTTCGACCGCGAAGCCGACAACGAGATCGAGCCACCGGTCCCGCCCGGTCTGGGCACGCTCACCGCGCCACAGCGGGCGCTGGCCCACTTCCTCCGCCTCGACGACGACCTGCTCGCGATCGCGGCTGCGACGAGTCCGCCGCTCGGCAGGATCGCCGACGACCCCGCCGACCTCACCGCTTGGGTGACCCGCCTGCCGGTCGCCGAGAAGGACCGCGTCCTCGAACGGGTCGTCCGGGGCGAGGCCGCGCGAGTGCGGATGGAACTGCTGCGCCGCTTCCGCGACGACACCACCCCGAACGTCCCGGCACCGACCCGCCGGACCGTGGGCTTCCTGCTCGACGAAGCAGCACGTCGACGGGCTGGCCGACCGGGCTAGGCACGACCGGGGCCGTCCGACCGATGGGACGGCCCCGTCACGATCACCAGCCTCGGGCGCGCCACTCCTCCAAGTGGGGGCGTTCGCGGCCCAACGTCGAGTCGTCGCCGTGGCCTGGGTAGAACCACGTGTCGTCGGGCAGCACGTCGAA
This sequence comes from Saccharothrix sp., assembly GCF_031180885.1. GTDB lineage: Bacteria > Actinomycetota > Actinomycetes > Mycobacteriales > Pseudonocardiaceae > Actinosynnema. The sequence continues at coordinate 34,816 of NZ_JAPSLK010000046.1, read as the reverse complement.
GATCCGTTCCTTCACGTCGTTGAACAGCGACGTGAAGTCCTCCGGAGACGTCGTGCGACCCACCCCGCCCGGGAACAGCGAGTCACCGGTGAACAGGTGCGCCCCCTCCGAAGGCGACCGGTACAGCAGCGCGATCGACCCCGGCGTGTGGCCGCGCAAGTGGATCACCGTCAGAGGTACCTGACCCACCATCACCGTGTCGCCGTGGGACACCAACTGGTCCGGTGGGATCGGCAGCACCGGCGCGTCCAGCTCGTGCGCCACCGTGTTCGAGCCGTTCGCGCCCGCCACCGCGCCCAGAGCGCCCCAGTGGTCCTGGTGGCGATGGGTTGTGACAACGGTCTTCAGGCGTGGGCGTTCCACGGAGTGGCCGACGAGGTCCGAGAGGCGGGTTGGGTCGGCGGCCGCGTCGATCAGCAAGGCCTCGTTGGTCGCACGGCACACCAGCAGGTACGCGTTGTTGTCCATCGGCCCGACGCTGACCTTCGTGATGGTCAGTTCGCCCAGCGTGCGGCGGGCGGCGGGGCCGTTCGGGGTGACGTGTCCCGTGTAGTCCTCAAGTACGTCCACGAGGGCCGACGGTAGTCCAAAGGGCACCCTTCAGGGTCCGTACAGGTTGCTCCAATAGGCTTAGTAACGATCACGCCAGTCAAGACGATGTAACTTGATTACGCACCGAACTGGGTAACTCAGCCTCGTGCCTTCTCCTCGCCGGATCAACTGGGACGTCCTGCGCATCCTGGCCGTGGCGGCTGTCCTGCTCCAGCACGCCACCCACGCCGGCCCGTCCGTGCACCCCGAACTCAGCCCGCCCCTGTTCACCGTCTCCCTGGAGATGGGCGCCAGCACGCTGGTCGTCATCTCCGCCTTCTTCGCCTGCGCCTCCCTCGCCAAGGGCCAACCCGCGCGCTTCCTGCGCAACCGCCTCGCCCGCCTGGTCCCCGCCTACGTGGTCGCGGCGGTCTGCACCTACGCGGTCCTCACCCGGCTCGCCCCCGGCGGATGGAGCCAACTCGAACCCCGTGACCTCGTGGTCAACGCGCTCATGCTGCAGAACTGGTTCCCCGACGCCCGCCTGGTCGACTTCTCCTACTGGACCCTCCCCGTCCAGGTCACCGGGTTCGTCGCGGGCGCGCTGCTGGCGTCGCGGGTCCGCGGCAAAGCGTTGAAAGGCCTGCTCTGGGCGCTAGTCGTGGCACCGCTCGTGCTTCGGCTCTGGACCGTCGAACCGGGTGCCCTGCGCACCCTCTACGACGGGTTCGGGATGCACCGCGGTCAGCTCTTCGCCGCAGGCGTGGGGCTGTGGCTGTGGTCAAAGGGGAGGCTGCGCAACGGGCACCTGGCGGCGCTCCTGCTCGCTGCCCTCACCGCCCAAGCCGTGCACAGCGCGGACGTCGTCTCCACGGTCGCGCTCGGCGTCCTGCTGCTGGGCGTGGCCGCGTGCGCGAAGGGACCGGACTGGGACGTCGGCCCCGTCCGGTTCCTGCGCCGGCCGATCAAGTGGCTCGCGGGCATCTCCTACGGCGTCTACCTGGTGCATCAGGAGATCGGCTACGTCGCCATGGCCGGGGTCGCGCGCTTCGGACCCGCCGTCGAACTCGCCACCTTCCTGGGCACGGCCGTCGTCCTCGGCTGGCTGCTGACCAAGTTCGTGGAGAAACCCGCGTTCAAGGCGCTGACCGCGAGCCACCGACCGGTCGTGGTGCGGCTGGTGCTGGCCGCCCGCCTGCACTCCGCTCAGAGCCACCTGGGCAGCGTGGGCGCGGTGCCGTTCAGCAGCGCGCCGCTGTGGCGGCCGGTGAGCCACCCCAGCACGTCCGCCGCGGACCCGCTGACCGCCGTCGAACCGCTCCTCGCGGTCAGCTCCCAGCTGCGCTGACGGCCGTCCGGCAGGGTCACGTCCACGCGCACGTCCGGCACGTCGGCGCGGTCGGCGTACTGGCCGACCGCGTCGTCCAGGAACCCCTCCAGCAGGTGCCCGGGCAGGTCGCGGAACCCGACCCCGGCGTCCAGGTCGACCAGGTGGAACCACACCTCGCGCAGCCGCAGCCACGGCACCCGGTGCGCGAGCAGGACACCGCTGTGCGGGTGCACGACCTCCGCCTCCCACGCGGTCGCCGGCAGGTCGCGGGCCGCGGCGGCGAACCGCTGGCAGGCCGCGTCCAGGTCGGCGCGCAGCAGTTGTGGCTGGCGGCCGGCACCCTCCTCGATGTCGGCGTCGCGGTCGGCGGCGCTGGGGTACATGGGGTGCTCGACGCCGGTCTTCGCCCACGTCAGCAGGTTGACCAACGCGTCGGCGTTGCGTGCGAGATGTGTCACGACATGTGCCCGGGTCCAGCCGGGCAACAGGCTCGGTCCGCGCAGAAGCACGTGGTCAAGGGCGTCGACGGCCTCGTAGAGAGCCTGTGTCGCCCGCTCGACTTCGGCGAGGCCGGCGACGGCGTCCTGCGCGGCCGCCGACTGCTCGCGCGGCGCGGGTACGCTCGTCTCGGCGGATCGGACCTGGGCGGCATCAGCGAAGCTCATGGGCACCTCATCCCCGGCGTCTGCGGCCGAATGGCCTATCGTCCCAGCGTAGGGGCGATCGCTACCGACCGGTAGAGCCGTTGGCGCACGATCGCGGTGGGACCCACCCGTTTTTGTCGGTGCTCGCCCCTAGCATGGGACGCGCCCTCCCCGACAGGCCTGTCGAGGTGGTCCAGTACGCTTTTCGAACGTCTGTTCGGGGGATGGCCGAATACCGAAGGGAACCGTCGTGGCTGACCGCCTCGTCGTACGCGGCGCACGCGAGCACAACCTGCGAGGGGTGGACCTCGACCTGCCGAGGGACAGCCTCATCGTGTTCACCGGGCTGTCCGGCTCGGGCAAGTCCAGCCTCGCCTTCGACACGATCTTCGCCGAGGGCCAGCGCCGCTACGTGGAGTCGCTGTCGGCCTACGCGCGCCAGTTCCTCGGGCAGATGGACAAGCCCGACGTCGACTTCATCGAGGGCCTGTCGCCCGCGGTGTCGATCGACCAGAAGTCGACCAGCCGCAACCCGCGCTCGACCGTCGGCACCATCACCGAGGTCTACGACTACCTGCGCCTGCTCTACGCCCGCGCGGGCAAGCCGCACTGCCCCACCTGCGGCGAGGCCATCTCCAAGCAGACGCCGCAGCAGATCGTCGACCAGGTCCTCGCGATGGAGCAGGGCACCAAGTTCCAGGTGCTCGCGCCGGTCATCCGGGGCCGCAAGGGCGAGTACCTCGACCTGTTCTCCACGCTGCAGTCCCAGGGCTACTCGCGGGCGAAGGTCGACGGCGTGGTCTACGCGCTGGGCGACGTGCCCAAGCTCAAGAAGCAGGAGAAGCACCACATCGCGGTGGTGATCGACCGGCTCACCGTCAAGACCAGCGCCAAGCAGCGGCTCACCGACTCGGTGGAGACCGCGCTGCGGCTGGCCGACGGCCTGGTCGAACTGGAGTTCGTCGACGTCCCGGAGAACGACCCGAACCGGGTGCGCGGCTTCTCCGAGAACCTGGCCTGCCCCAACGGCCACCCGCTGGCGATCGAGGACCTCGAACCCCGGTCGTTCTCGTTCAACTCCCCCTACGGCGCGTGCCCCACGTGCACCGGCATCGGCGTGCGCAAGGAGGTCGACCCGGAGCTGGTCGTCCCGGACGACGAGCTGTCGCTGTCCGAGGGCGCCATCGCGCCGTGGGCCACCGGCCAGACCGCCGAGTACTTCGCCCGCCTGCTGGAGGCGCTGGCGCTGACCATCGGGTTCCGCATGGACACCCCGTGGCGCCAGCTGCCCGCCAAGGCGCAGAAGGCGATCCTGCACGGCGTTCCCGAGCAGGTGAACGTCCGCTACAAGAACCGGTACGGCCGCGAGCGCTCCTACTACGCCAACTACGAGGGCGTGATCCCGTTCCTGGAGCGCCGCCAGGAGCAGACCGAGTCCGAGTACATGCGGGAGAAGTACGAGGGCTACATGCGGGAGGTGCCGTGCCCGGTGTGCCAGGGCACCCGCCTCAAGCCGGAGATCCTGGCCGTCACGCTGCACCACGGCCGCAAGGGCGACAAGTCCATCGCCGAGGTCTGCGCCATGTCGGTGCAGGAGTGCTCCGAATTCCTCGACGGGCTCAAGCTGGGCAAGCGCGAGGCGATGATCGCGGGCGCGGTGCTCAAGGAGATCCAGGCCCGCCTGCACTTCCTCCTCGACGTCGGCCTCAACTACCTGTCCCTCGACCGGGCCAGCGCCACGCTTTCGGGTGGTGAGGCGCAGCGCATCCGGCTGGCCACCCAGATCGGGTCCGGCCTGGTGGGCGTGCTGTACGTGCTGGACGAGCCGTCCATCGGCCTGCACCAGCGCGACAACCACCGCCTGATCGAGACCCTGACCCGCCTGCGCGACCTGGGCAACACGCTGATCGTGGTCGAGCACGACGAGGACACCATCCGCACCTCGGACTGGGTGGTCGACATCGGCCCCGGCGCGGGCGAGCACGGCGGCCAGGTCGTGCACAGCGGCCCGTACGCCGAACTGCTCAAGAGCAAGAAGTCGATCACCGGCGACTACCTGTCCGGCCGCAAGCAGATCCCGATGCCGACCAGTCGGCGCAAGGTGGACAAGAAGCGCCAGCTCACCGTGGTCGGCGCGCGCGAGCACAACCTGCGCGGCATCGACGTGTCGTTCCCGCTGGGGTGCCTGGTGTCGGTCACCGGCGTGTCCGGCTCGGGCAAGTCCACGCTGGTCAACGACATCCTGGCGACGGTGCTGGCGAACAAGCTCAACGGCGCCCGCCAGGTGCCCGGCCGGCACACCCGGGTCAAGGGCCTGGAGCTGGTCGACAAGCTGGTGCAGGTCGACCAGTCCCCGATCGGCCGCACGCCGAGGTCCAACCCGGCCACCTACACGGGCGTGTTCGACCACATCCGCAAGCTGTTCGCGGCCACCACCGAGGCGAAGGTGCGCGGCTACCAGCCGGGCCGGTTCTCGTTCAACGTCAAGGGCGGTCGCTGCGAGGCGTGCGCCGGCGACGGCACCATCAAGATCGAGATGAACTTCCTGCCGGACGTCTACGTCCCGTGCGAGGTGTGCAAGGGCGCGCGCTACAACCGCGAGACCCTGGAAGTGCACTACAAGGGCAAGACCATCTCCGAAGTCCTGGACATGCCGATCGAGGAGGCGGCGACCTTCTTCGAGCCGATCAACTCGATCCACCGGCACCTGCGCACCCTGGTCGACGTCGGCCTCGGCTACGTCCGGCTGGGCCAGCCCGCGCCCACCCTGTCCGGCGGCGAGGCGCAGCGCGTGAAGCTGGCCTCGGAGCTGCAGAAGCGCTCCACCGGCAAGACGGTGTACATCCTCGACGAGCCCACCACGGGCCTGCACTTCGAGGACATCCGCAAGCTGCTGGGCGTGATCAACGGCTTGGTCGACAAGGGCAACACGGTGATCGTGATCGAGCACAACCTCGACGTGATCAAGGTGTCGGACTGGCTGGTCGACATGGGTCCCGAGGGCGGTTCGGGCGGCGGCATGGTCGTCGCCGAGGGCACCCCGGAGGACGTGGCGGACGTGGCGGAGAGCTACACGGGCCAGTTCCTCCGCGAGGTGCTGGGCTCCGACGCGGCGGCCGCGGGGTAGTCCGATGTCGCTGCACCGCTACCGGTTCCGCAGCGTGTGGACGGTGGACAGCCCGCCGGCCGAGACCTTCGACGTGCTCGCGGACCTCGGCAGCTACCCGAAGTGGTGGCCCGAGGTCCGCGCCGCGCACCAGGTGGGCGAGCAGGCGGCCCGGCTGCACTGCCGTTCGCTGCTGCCCTACGACCTGGTGTTCGAGGCCCACCACAACGCCAAGGAGCCCGAGTCGGGGCTGCTGCGCGCGGACCTGGTGGGCGACCTGGAGGGCACGGTGAGCTGGCGCGTGCTGCCCGAGGGACGTTCGGGGTCGCGCCTGCTGTACGTGCAGGAGGTCGAGGTCACCAAGCCGCTGTTGCGCCGGCTGGCGCTGGTGGCCCGGCCGTTGCTGAAGGCCAACCACGAACTGATGATGCGCAACGGCAGGCGCGGCTTGCGCACGTACCTCGCGGGCTTCCGGGCCGCGCGCGGCGAGTGACCCGGGTCAGATCTGCGGGCAGACGTCGTACATGATCTTGAAGAGCCGGTCGGACTCCGGGGAATTGCCCACGGGCAGCTTGAAGTAGGCCTTGGTGGCCTCGACGCACTGGGTCAGCAGGTCGCGTTCCGCGTCGAGGTCGTTCTGCCGGGAACGCTTGTCCGCCAACGACTTATCCGCTTCCTCCCGCTCTTTCGCCACCTCGCCGGCGGTGGTCTCCCGGGCCGCCCGCGCGGCGGTCAGGCGGTCGGTCTCGTTGCGCTCGTTGATGAACAGGACCGTGAACACGGCCGCCGTGGCCAGGAACAACGCGGCGACGGCGGACAGGGCGATGATCGGGGCGCGGCTCATCGGCAGGCCACCTCCACGCGGTCGATCGCGGCGGCCAGGGCGGGCTGGTTGCCGTCGCGGGCGGCGATGATCGAGTCCTTGGCGGGGTCGGCGCACTTGTGCAGCTCGGCGTTCTCCGACTCCAGCGACGAGATCTTCTCGGTCGTCTCCTGGATGGCCTTCCGGGTGTCGGACAGTTCGGCGCGGCGGTCGTCCACCTGGCGGGTGGCGTCGTCGAGCGCGCGGGACGCGGTGGTGCGGTCCTGGCGGGCGTCGTTCCACAGGGCGGCCATGGTGCCCGCGGCTCCCAACGCCAGCACGACCAGAAGTGCCAGGACGACCACGACCGGGCGGGTCCTGGAAGCCGGTTGGGGCGGCGGGTACGGCGGCGGCGCGTAAGGGGCGGTCATGCGGCGGACGTTAGGTCCGCGCGGGACGGCCCTTCCACGAGATGAGCGGCGGGACTGCGGATCGCCGCTGGTCAGGCGGGGTGGGCGAGTTCCCCGGACCGGGCCGGAGCGGGCCGGGCCGGGGCACGTCGGGCCGGGCCGGGGCACGTCGGAGCGGGCCGGGGCACGTCGGAGCGGTCGGGTCGGGGCGGCGGTCAGAGCCAGCCGTTGTCGTGGGCGGTGGTGACGGCGTCGGCCCGGTCGGCCGCACCCAGCTTGGTCACCGCCGCCGACAGGTAGTTGCGGACCGTGCCCAGCGACAGTCGCAGTCGCCGCGCCACCTCCGGCAACGGCGTGTCGTAGGCGGCCAGCCGCAGGACCTCCAGCTCGCGCGGGGTCAACGGGCACGCGGCCGGCACCAGCACGTCCGCCGCCACCGCCGGGTGCAGGTACCGCCCGCCCGCGTGCACGTGGCGGACGACGTCGGCCAGCACACCGGACGGCGACGACTTCGGCAACACCCCTCGGGCACCGGTCACCAGCGCCTGCCGGGCGTCCGGTACCTCTGCGGCACCGGTCAGCACCACCACCGCGCACGTCGGCAGCAGCCGCGCCAGGTCGCGCGCCACAGCGAACCCGTCCGGCAGCGCAGCCAGCACCACGTCCGGCGCGTGCGCGAGGGCCGACGCGATCGCCGACTCGCCGTCGACGGCCGACGCCACCACGTCGAGGTCGCCCTCCAGCCGCAGCAACGCGGCCAGTGCCACCCGCTCCAAGCCCGACTCGTCGGCCACCAGCACGCGGATGTGCACACCGCCTCCCAACCGGACCGTGCTCGATGGTGCCGCACGGCCCGGCGGGAGCGCATCCGCTACCCCAGGTCTTTCGACGGTTCTTAGCTGGTCGACGGTCCTTACACGGTCGATGGGCTGGGATTGTCGGTGGTGCGTGGGACGGTGGAGACGGGGGCCGGAGGCCGCGCCCGGTACGCCAATGCGCTACCCCAGGGCGATGCCCAGCCTCCGGACGCCCTCGGCGATGTCGGCAACCGTGTTGGTGGTGAACGAGAGCCGCAACGCGGACCGGTCCGGCGAGGTCGCGTAGAACGGTGCGCCGGGCACGAACGCCACGTCCTGCGCCAGCGCCTTGGGCAGCACCTCCGCGGTGTCCACGCCCCCGGGCAGGGTCACCCACACGAACATCCCGCCGTCCGGGTCGCTCCACCGGGACCCGGCGGGCAGCGCCGACGGCAGCGCGGCCAGCATCGCGGCCCGCCGTTCCCGGTAGGCGGCGCACAGGCCGCGGACGTGCGCGTCGAGGTCGTTGTCGGCCAGGTACACCGCGGCGGCGGCCTGGTCGATGGTGGAGGTGTGCAGGTCGGCCGCCTGCTTCACGATCACCAGCGTGCGCAGCAGGTCCGCGGGCGCGCGCAGCCACCCCAGGCGCAGGCCGGGCGCGCCGATCTTGGAGAAGCTGCCCAGGTACAGGACCCGCTCGCTGAACGTAGCCAGCGCCGGCTCCGGCTCGCCCCGGTACCGCAGCTCGCCGTACGGGTCGTCCTCCACCACCCACAGCCCGTGCCGGTCGGCCAGCGCGGCGATCTCGCGCCGCCGCGCGGCGGTCAGCGTCCGGCCGGTCGGGTTGGCGAACGTCGGCACCAGGTACAGCAGCTCGGGCCGTTCCCGCTCGACCACCTCGGCCAGCGCGGCCGGGTCCATGCCGTGCTCGTCGCCCGCGACCGGCACGACCCGCGCGCCGGCGAGCTGGAACGCCTGGAGCGCAGCCAGGTAGGTCGGCTCCTCCACGGCGACCACCGCGCCCGGTTCGAGCAGGGCGGTGACCAGCAGGGTCAACGCCTGCTGGGAGCCGGTGGTGACGAGCAGGTCGGCGGCGTCGGTGGGCAGGCCGCGGGCGGTGAGCCGGGCGGCGACGTGGCCGCGCAGGTCCGCGTCGCCCTCGGTGGGCGCGTACTGGAGGGAGCGGCGGGACACGGCCCGGTCGAAGGCCGCGCGCAGCGCCTCCACGTCGAACAGCTCGGGCGCGGGCAGGCCGCCCGCGAAGGAGATCACCTCGGGCCGGTTGATCAGGGCGAGCAGGTCGCGGACGGGCGAGCTGGCGACGGTGAGCTTCCGAGGCATGGGCGGTCCTCCGGTGGACGGTGAACGGGGTGCGCGGTCGTGCCGCGTCGAGGAGTCGCACCGGGGTTGAGGCGCCTCCTTGCACCCTAACCGGTGATCCAGTGGCGACTCATATGCTTATCTGGTTATATAGCCGTCGTGGCATCCACGTTCGCCGTGCTGGCCGACCCGCACCGCCGCGAGATCCTCGACGTGCTGCGCGCGGGCGAGCGGCCGGTCAACGACCTGGTCGACCTGCTCGCCCTCACCCAGCCCGCCGTGTCCAAGCACCTGCGGGTGCTGCGCGAGGCCGGGCTGGTCGAGGTGCGACGGGACGCGCAGCGGCGCTGGTACCGGCTGCGGCCCGAGCCGCTGGCCGAGGTCGACGCGTGGCTCGCGCCGTACCGGCGGATGTGGGAGCACAGCCTGGACGCACTCGAACGGCGATTGGACGTGATGGACCGATGAGCGCCGAACTGCGCCGCGTCGACGGCAAGCCCGTGCTGCGGTTCGAACGCCTCCTGCGGCACCCGCCCGAGAAGGTGTGGCGGGCGGTCACCGAACCGGGTGAGCTCGCGCACTGGTTCCCGGCGGCCGTGGAGATCGACGACCGCGCGCTGCGGTTCACCTTCCCGGACGGCAGCGGCAGCGACGGCGAGGTGCTGGAGTTCGACCCGCCGAAGGTCTTCGCGTTCCGCTGGAGCACCGACGTGCTGAGGTTCGAGCTGCTCCCCCACGACGACGGCTGCCTCCTGGTGTTCACGCACGTCCTGGGGTCCGAGCCGAGCGCGGGACGCACCGCGGCGGGCTGGGACACGTGCTTCGCCGCGTTGGAAGCGTCCCTGGCCGGCGAGGAGTTCGCGCAGCCCACCGACTGGCTGGGCCCGATGGAGCGCTACGTCCGCGAGTTCGGCCTGGACGAGGGCCGGGTCGACGGGACGACCGTGCGGTTCGTCCGCGACCTGGTGTGGAAGCCGCTGGACGAGGTGTGGGCGCTGTTCACCGAGGGGTCGGACGACCTGCCCGTGCGCGCCTGGAACCCGGACGTGCCGCCCGGCCCGGTGACCGCCCGGGAGGAACCCCGGCTGCTGGAGTTCGACTCGCCGACCGGCCGGGTGCGGTGGGCGTTCCGGCACGACCCGGAGCAGGGCACTTCCGTCGAGCTGACGCACACCGTGCGGGACCCGGCGTTCGTGCCGACCGCGCTCGCCGCGTGGCACGTGCACCTGGAGCTGTTCTTCGCGGCCACGTTCGGCGAGGTCCGCGGGCCGTGGCCGGCGGACCGGGTCGCCGAGCTGACCGACCGCTACGCCACTCGCGGCTGATCCAGCCGGGCGTCCAGCTTCGCCAGGTGGTCGCGGCCGTACGGGCCGTTCTCCAAGCCGTCCACCAGGACCGCCGGCAGGTCCGCGGGCAGGACGTGCGAGGCGGCGGCCAGGGCGACGGTCGCGACCGTGTCCACGTCTCCGGTGAACGCCACGCAGGCCCGCAGGACCTCGCTCTGCGTGCCCTGCCCGGCCAGCGCGGTCAACGCCGCTCGCACGCTCATCACACCCTTCGAGCCGACCGCGCCGTGCCACGGTCGCGCCCACACCGGTGCGCCGAGCCGGTCCGCGATCCACGCGCCCACCTCGGCCACCGGACCCAGCCGGTACCGGCAGTAGTGCACGGCCAGCGCGGCGGCCGACGCGGACGCGATCCCGTCCGGCGTGTCGTGCGTGACCCGGGCCTGCACCCGCGTCCGGTCCAGCACTTCGTCCACAGTGGACAGCAGACCGGCGGGGGCGGCCCGCATGGCCGCGCCGCTCTTGTCGCTGTCGGGCCGGATGCGGGCCAGGAAGTCCGCGCCCGTGCGCACTTCGGCGAGGAAGGCCTGGAAGCCGCGCGCGTAACCGGGGCGCGGGTCGCGGTGGAACGCGTCCACGAACCGCTCGGCGATCGTCTCCGGTGTCCACGGGTCGCCGTCGGCGAGCAGTTCGGCCAACGCGAGCGTCAGCTGGGTGTCGTCGGTGTACGCGCCGGGCCGCAGCCCGTGCCTCGGGTGCCGGACGTAGCCGGCCAGGGTGTTGTGCGCGGCGACGAAACCCGGTTCGGCGTACTCGAAACCCGCGCCGTACGCGTCCCCGACCGCCAACTCGACGAGCACCTTCGACCCTCCGTCCGGGTCCGACCGAACGGCGTCGTAATGCCGCGCTATGACCGAGTCGGTATGTCCCGTTTCACACTATTGGCTGGTAATACTCGTTGTCGACCAAAGACGCCCTGTGCGCGAGAAATCGCGTGTCTTTCGGAAACGAGGAACCTTGCGAATCACCAGGTTGATCCCTGCGCTCGCAGCCGCTCTGCTGTCCCTGCTCGCCCTGGCGCCGACCGGTTCGGCCGCGCCCGCGAACGACGGTGGCGTGTCGCCGTACATCATCGGCGGCGGCTACGCGTCCAACGCGCCGTGGGCGGCACGGCTGTTCTCCAACGGCCGGCAGACGTGCACCGCGACGATCATCGCCCCCACGTGGATCCTGACCGCCCGGCACTGCGTCGGCGGTGGCGGCCTGTCGTTCCGGATCGGCAGCCTCGACCAGACGACCGGCGGCACCGTGGCCAACGGCGTCCAGACCTACAACCACTCTGCGGACATCTCCCTGGTCCGGCTCGACCGCTCGGTCTCGGCCACCTACGCCCGCCTCGCCTCGACCGGCCCGTCGGCCGGCACGACGGTGCAGGTCTACGGGTGGGGCGCGACCTCGCGGTGCGGCTCCGAGATCAACTGCCAGTCCCGCTACCTGAAGGTCGCCAACGTCGTCGTGTCCGGCGCGTGCACCGACGCCTACGGCGGCAGCGCGATCTGCGCCCGCCGCGGCGACGGCATCACCGCGGGCGGCGACTCGGGTGGTCCGATGATGTACAACGGCGTGCAGATCGGCGTGGCGTCCACGAGCGACCGCCAGACCACGACCGCGTACACCAACGTCACCCGCTACCGCTCCTGGATCCAGTCCATCGCCGGCGTCTGATCAACGCCGCACCGGCCCGCCCGCCCCTGCGCGGGCGGGCCGTTCTTCTTCCCAGCCGCGCCGCCTGCGCCCGATCAGGGCGAGCAGGGCCGTGCCGCTGAACAGCAGCATCCCGCCGACCATGACGAACGGCGCCAGTTCCTTGCCCGTGCTCGCCAACTCGCCGTCCCCCAGCGGGACCGCGGTCGTCGTGGTGACGGTCGCCGGCCCGGTCGTCGTCGCAGCGGTCGTAGTCGTAGTGCCGCCGCCAGTCGTGGTGGTGGCGTCGGTCGTCGTGGTCGTGTCCGTCGTGGTCGTCGTGGTTGTCGATTGGCAGGACGGCAAGTCCCCCGTGAACGGGTACGCGTGGAACTCGTTGCCGGTGCCGCCGCCGGACCCGCCGTGGGTCAGGGAGCCCGTGGTGAAGAAGCGCCCGTTGACGCCGGGCATGGTCACCGTCGTCATGCTCGCCGGGTTGCCGACCAGCACACTGCCCTGGAACTGCGCGCCCCCGGCCAACTCGACCGTCGTCGCCGTGGGGAAGTTCCACAGCAGCCGCTCGCGCATGGAGTTGAGCTGCCCGCCGTCGGCGATCTCGCCCGTGTAGGTGGCGATCTTGCGGGCGTCGCCGACGAGGTTGACCAGCACGGTCGCCCCGTCCGGGATGCCCGTGAACACCAACCCTGCTGCCCGCCGGAATTGCCGACCTGGTCGAGGTCCACATTGAACGCTTGGAGCGCGGACGTCCCGTCACCCGTGAACAGGGTCTGGTAGTTCTGGTTGACCGCCGTGCCCGTGGCAGTGGCCGAGGCGTAGCAGGTGCTGGCCGTGGTCAGTTCCGCCGACAGGCCCGCGTAGGGCTTGAACGCGTCGGGGTCGGGCTTGTCGGTGCCGGTGTAGGTGCCGGTCAACGCGCCCGCGTAATGGATGTTGCCGCCCTCGGCGAGCAGTTTCCGGCCGTCCGCGACGGTCACCGAGCCGCCGCTGACCAGGAAGTCCGACCCGGGCGGCGGTGGCACGCGCGAGCCCACACCGACGAGGCCGACGTTGTCGGACGGTGACGCTCCGGCCGCCTTGTTCTGGTCGAAGTTCCCGCCCACCACGACCAGTCCCTCGGCCTCGGCCGCGCTCGCCCGGACCAGGTAGTCGCCGCCGACGAACACGTTGACCGCTTCGTCGTAGCCGGCGATGCCGCCGTTGTGGATCGGCGGGTACGGGTCGGGGCACTGCGGGCCGAGGCACGGCCCGAGCCCGCCCGGCAGCGGGTCGGCGGTGCCGGTTCCGGTGAGCGCGACCGCCGTGACCAGGGCGACCGCGCCGAGGACACCGAGCAGGTGGGTGCGGGACATGCGCTCGATGCTCTGTGCCGGCCACGCTCCGCACGCGGGGACACCCCGGCTTACCCCGTCGGGGGTGACGAAAAGCCCCCGACGGGGTGACTTGCCGCAACCCCGGCCGAACTCGCTCACGACTAGCGGTCCGGCACCACATACGACCTGTTGGACGCTCGCGTATTTCCCAGCCGCGAAACCGCGCGAGCGTCCAACAGGTTCATACGCGGTCAGCGCCGGGCGGCGAGCCCGAGTCCGACGACCACCGTGGCCAGGCCCGCGACCAGCGCCGCGCCCGCAGTGCCCGCCGACGTGCCGGCGATGGCGACCAGCACCGCGAGCCCCATCGCACCGCCGACCTGCTGCGCCGTGGTGGCGACGGCCGACGCGACCCCTTCCTGACCCGCGTCCACCCCCGCCGACGCGGTGATGAACATGGCCGGGAACGTCAGACCACCGCCGATCCCCCACACCACCAGCCCGGGCAGCAACACCCAGAACCCGCCCTGCACAGCCATTCCCGCCGCGAGCAACCCGATGCCGACCCCGTTGCCGACCATCCCGACGACCAGCGCGCGCCGCACACCCCACCGGGCGATCACCGGCCCGAGGAGCTTGAGCGAGGCGGTCATGGACACCAGCGTCAGCGGCAGGAACACCAGCCCGGCGGCCAGCGGCCGATACCCGAGAACGTCCTGGAGATACGTGGTGGTCAGGTAGTACGCGCCACCGAGCGAACTCTGGAACACCAGGATCACGCCGATCGCGGTCAGCAACGCCCGGTTCCCCAGCAGCCGGGTCGGCACCAACGGCTCCCGCGTGCGCCTCTCGACCAGCAGGAACACCCCGAACACCACCAGCCCGGCCAGCACGGTCACCCCGCCCCGCACCCACCCGGTCTCCGGTCCGGTGACCAGCCCCAGCACCAACAACACCGACGCGGCCGTGGCCAACAACGTCCCCACCACGTCAAACCCGGGCTTTTCCGCCGGTACCCCGTCGGACTCTGCCGCCAGCCCGTGGGACTCTGCCGCCAGCCCGTGGAACTCTGTCGGTACCCCGTGGGACGATGGAGCCGGGGGCCGGAGGCCACGCGGGTCCGCAGCCAGCACGAACGGCGCGAGCACGGCCGCGCCCAGCGCGAGCGGCACCATCACCAGCAGCACCCATTCCCAGCCCCACGCGTCGGTCAGCACCCCGCCGAGCAGCGCCCCCACCGCGAGCCCGCCACTGCCGGCGGCGCCCCACACCGACAGGGCCCGGTTGCGCTCCGGCCCCTCGGCGAACCCCGACCCGATCAACGCCAGCGTCGCCGGCGTCAGCAACGCCCCACCCAGGCCCTGCGCGGCCCGCGCCGCCACCAGCACGCCCTGGTCGACGGCCAGCCCACCGGCCAGGCACGCGAGCCCGAACAGCACCAGCCCGCCGACGAACGCCCGCCGCGCGCCGAGCCGGTCCACCACCCGCCCGCCGAACAGCAGGAAACCGCCGAGCCCGACCGCGTACGCGCTGAGCACCCATTGCAGGGACTGCGCGGAGAACCCGAGCGCGCGGCCGACGTCGGGCAGCGCGACGAACACGATGTTGTAGTCCATCGCCACGATGAACTGCGCGAATGCCAGCAAGTAGATCCGCGGGCCCGTGCGTGGGCGTGCGGCGACCCCAGACATCAAGATGTACTCCGTATTTTTACTGCACGGCGTATAGTTGCAATATGCCGCACAGTACAGCAACGCTGTAGAGTGTCAACATGGCTGTCCAGGTGCTCAGCAGGCGGGCGCGGCTGCGCGCAGAGACGTCCGCCGAGATCCGCGCGACCGCGCTCAAGCTCATGGCCGAAGGCGGCCCGGACGCGATCTCCCTGCGCGCCATCGCCCGCGAGATGGGCATGACCGCCAACGCGATCTACGGCTACTACCCGACCCGTGACGACCTGGTCACCACGCTCATCGGCGAGGTCTACGGCGACCTCGTCCGCCAAGCCGAAGCCGCGCGCGACGCCGCCGACGGTCCCGCGGCCCGCCTCCTGGCGTGGGCGCGCGCGTTCCGCGAGTGGTCGCTGGCGAACCCGGAGGGCTTCCGGCTCATCTACGGCGACCCCGTCCCCGGCTACCAGCCGCCCCCGGAGGGCATCGAACCCGAGCAACGGGCCTGCGCCGACCTCGTCGAGCTGGTCGTCGCCGCCTGGCCGACCGCCGCCGCCACCCAGTCCCACGGCGACCACCGCTGGGAGGACTTCGACCCGCACGTCACCGCGGACCTGCGCGCCGAGCACCCCGACCTGCCGCCCGCCGCCGTCGCGCTGGCGCTGCGCGTGTGGGGTCGCATGCACGGCCTGGTCACGCTGGAGGTCTACGGCCGGCTGCGCGCCCAGACCATGCAACCGGGCAAGCTCTACGAAGCCGAACTGGACGACCTGGTCCGCTCGCTGGGCCTCAACTAGCGAACTCCACCCGCACGCCCAGCAACCGCACGGGCCGGTCGTCGTCGAACCGCTCCCACGCGGCCAGCGCAGCTTGCTCGACGGGTCCGGCGTCCAGCGTCGGCCCGGCCAACGTCACCCCGCGCGTGTAGGTGAAGAACGGCGCGAACCGGGCCTTCACCACCACCCGCACCACCGGGCGTCCCTCGGCCTTCACGTCCTCCGCCACCCGCCGCGCCAACGCCGCCACCTGCTCCCGGATCTCGTCCCGCGAGGTCAGGTCGTGCTGGAACGTCGTCTCCCGGCTCCGCGACCGGGCGACCCACGGCGTCGCGGTGACCTCGGTGTCCCCCGCGCCCAGCGCCAGCCGGTGGAAGTACGGCCCCATCGCCGGCCCGAACCGCGCCGCCAGCTCAGCCGGGTCGCTCCGGGCCAGCTCCTCGACCGTGCCGATGCCCAGTTCGGCGAGCTTCTTCGCGGTCCGCGACCCGATCCCCCACAGCGCCGTCACCGGCTTCGCGGCCATGACCGGGACCCAGTTCTCCCTGGTCAGGCGGTAGATCCCGGCGGGTTTGGCGAACCCGGTGGCGAGCTTGGCGCGCAGCTTGTTGTCCCCGATCCCCACCGAGCACGACAGGCCGGTCTCGGACTCGACCCGGGACCGCACGGTGGCCGCCAACGCCTCCGGGTCGTCGGTGCGCGCGCCCAGGAACGCCTCGTCCCACCCGATCACCTCGACCACCACGGGCAGTTCCCGCAGCACGTCCATCACGTGCGCCGACACCGCCTCGTACGCGGCCGGGTCGGAGGGCAGGAACACCGCGTCCGGGCACTTGCGCACGGCGATCTTCAGCGGCATCCCCGAGTGCACGCCGAACTCGCGGGCCTCGTAGGACGCGGTCGCCACCACGGCGCGCTCGGTCGGGTCGCCGTTGCCGCCGACGACCACCGGCCTGCCCTTCAACTCGGGCCGCCGCGCGACCTCGACCGCCGCGATGAACTGGTCGAGGTCCACGTGCAGGACCCAGTCCGGTTCGGACACAACCGCCAGTATGGGCGTGGGATGCTGCTCGTGTGACCCCGGAGGAACTCGCCCACCTGCGACGGGCCAGGGACCTCATGGACCGGGAGTACGCCCGGCCGCTGGACGTGCCCGCCATGGCGCGCGCCGCGCTGATGTCCACTTCGCACTTCGCCCGGCAGTTCAAGGCCGCGTACGGGGAGACGCCCTACAACTACCTGATGACCCGACGCATCGAACGCGCCAAAGCCCTGCTGCGGCGCGGGGACATGTCGGTCACCGACGTCTGCATGGCGGTCGGCTGCACCTCGCTCGGGTCGTTCAGCACGCGGTTCACCGAGCTGGTCGGCGAGTCCCCCAGCGCTTACCGGGCGCGGGACCACTCGGTGTCCGCCGCCGTGCCGAGTTGCTGGGTCAAGCACGCCGACCGCCCAAGCAGATTTCGAGAAGCACGCCCCTGACCTGCGGCGTTAGCGTCGCGGCCATGAAGCTCTCGCACACTTTCATCCAGGTGCACGACCAGGACGCCGCCCTCGCCTTCTACCGGGACGTCATCGGCCTCAAGCCGTGCGTCGACGCCGACATGGGCGAGTGGCGGTGGCTCACGCTCACCCCGCCCGAGCAGCCGGACGTCCAGATCGCGCTGTGCAACCCGATCATGGCCCGCTCGCCCGAGGACGCCGTGACCGTCCGGGAACTGCTCGCCAAGGGCGCGCTGGACGGGGTGATCTTCCAGGTGGACGACGTGGACGGCACGTTCGAGCGGATCCGCGCGGCGGGCGCGGAGGTCGTCCAGGAGCCCATCGACCAGCCCTACGGAGTGCGGGACTGCTCGTTCCGCGACCCGTCGGGCAACCAGGTCCGGTTCTCCAGCGGGCAGAAGGGCTGACGGGTGCGCGTGGACGGCCGGTCGTGACACGATCAAGGCCATGACCGGCAGTCCGCGCGACCGCGACGACGCGGGCCGGGCCCGCAACGCCCGCCCGCGCGACGGCCTGGGCCGTCCCCTCCCGTACGACGCTCCGGGCGTGGAGCGCCAGCCCGAAGGCGTGCCCCGCACACCCGAGGAGTCGTTGACCGAGGCGCAACGGCTGTTGGACGACGGCAAGCCGTTCCACGCGCACGAGGTCTTGGAGGACGCGTGGAAGTCCGCGCCCGAGCCCGAGCGGGAACTGTGGCGGGGCCTGGCCCAGTTGGCCGTCGGTCTGACCCACGCGGCCCGCGGCAACGCCAGGGGCGCGCAGTCCCTCGTGGACCGCGGCGCGCGCAACATCGAGCCGTACCGGGACGACCCGCCGCACGGCGTGGACGTGGCCGGACTGGTGGCGTGGGCGCGAGCCGGCGGTTCCGGCACGCCCCGCCTGAAGGCGTAACCGTGCTGATCGGGCCCTACCGCGACGCCGACCGGGCCGCCGTGGGCGACATCTGCGTGCGCACCGCCGACGCGGGCGGCGACTCGAGTCACCTCTACCCAGACCTGGAGCTGATGCCCAGCATCTTCGCCTGGCCGTACGCGGAACTGGAGCCCGAGCCGGCCTTCGTCGCCGACGACGGCAACCGCGCCGTCGGCTACGTCCTGGGCACCTCCGACACCCGGCGTTCGTCGACCGCTTCACCACCGACTGGCTCCCCAAGGTCAGCGACCGCTTCCCGCTGGTCGACCCGCCGGTCACCCCACCGACGAGATGGTGTGGCTCCTGCACCACCCGGAACGCATGGTCATCCCCGCGCTGGCGGACTACCCGGCGCACCTGCACATCGACCTGCTGCCCGACCACCAGCGCTCCGGCCACGGGCGGCGCTTGATGGAAGCCTTCCTGGACGCGTTGACCCGCAAGGGCGTACCGGGCGTGCACCTGGGGACGCTCACCGTGAACACCCCGGCCCGCGCGTTCTACGACCGCCTGGGTTTCCACGAGATCGACGTGCCCGACCGCGGCCCGCTGACCTACCTGGGTCTGCACCTCTGACCGGGAATTGCTCCGAACGCCTGCTTGGCGGGGTTGTCGGCGGGGTAGACGACGGTCAACAACTCCCCAAGGAGGCTCCCGTGTTCGCGATCATCGCCGCGGTCATCTTCGGTCTCGCCCTCCTGCTCGACCTGGCCAACGCCTCACTCGGCACCGTCGACGGCGGCACCCTCCTCATGGCCGGCCTGCTGTGCGTCGCCCTCCACCTGGCAGGCGTGGGCACAGGCGCCCGCGCCTTCTCCTTCCGCCGCCGCCGCTGACCTCCCACGCGGTGTCGCGTCCGGACCCGGCTGTTCGACGTCCCCTGCGCGAGCCGGGTCCGCAGTGGAGGATGACGGAATGGACGTGACTGCTCGACGCACGATCGCTCGCCCACCCGAGCAGGTCGCCGCATATGCCATGGACTGGCACCACGACCACGAGTGGACACAGGGCATCAAGCGGGCCGAACTCACCACCCCCGCTCCCGGCGGCGGCTTCGGCGTCGGGGCCGAGGTGACCCGGACCGCCCACTTCCTGGGCCGCCGCATCGACTACGTGTTGCGCGTCGAGGCCCACGAACCCCCGACGCTCCTCGACATGCGCTCGGTCGCGGGCCCGTTCCCCATGCACGTGACCTACCGCTTCGACCCCGCCCCGGAGGGCACGGCCGCGTCGATCCGGGTCCAGGGCGGGAGCTACCGGCTGCTCGAACCCCTCATGGCCTGGTTCGTGCGCAACAACCTCCGCAAGGATCTCCGCGATCTGGCCGAAAGAGTCGGCTGACCCGCGCGCCACGACGTTCCTCGACCGGGCGAGCCGACTTATCGCCGGGTAACGTAAGCGATCATGGACGTTCGGCGCGGGTGGTTCGGCTTCACGGCGTTGGTGGTGCTGGTCGGCTTGGTCGTGCAGATCGTGGTGACGGCCGGGATCAACTCCGGCCGCTTCCCCGACCTGGGGTCGCGCCTGTTCACCCTCTTCTCCTACTTCACCATCCAGTCCAACGTCCTGGTCCTGATCACCAGCGCGCTGCTGGCCGCGAACCCGGACCGCCCGTCCACCCTGTTCCGCACGCTGCGCCTGGACGGCGTCCTGGCCATCGCCGTGACCGGTGTCGTGTTCCACCTCGTCCTCAAAGGTCTGTTCGAACTGACCGGCGCGGCGGCGTTCGCGGACTTCCTGCTGCACACCATGTCCCCCGTGCTGTGCGTGGTCGGGTGGCTGGCGTTCGGCCCGCGCGGCGCGATCAACGGGCGGGTGATCGGGTGTTCGGTGGTGTTGCCGTTGGCGTGGCTGGCGTTCACGCTCGTACGGGGTGCGGTGATCGACTGGTACCCGTACGCGTTCGTCAACGTCACCGAGCTGGGCTACGGCCGGGTCCTGGTCAACTGCACCGCCGTCGCCGTGCTGTTCCTGGGCCTGGCGGCGGGCGCGCTGTGGCTGGACCGCCTGATGTCCCGCAAGCAGGCCCCGGTGGCGTAGCCGCGGCGGTTATGCTCCGCCGGTGATCAGGGTGCTGCGCGACTTCTCCACCGGTGTCGGACTGCTCGCCAAGGGCTTCGGGCTGGTGTTCCGCTCGCCCCGGCTGCTGCTGATCGGCGCCATCCCGGCGCTGATCACCACGGTCCTGCTGATCGGCAGCGTCGTCGCGCTCGGCATGTGGATCGACGACATCGCCGCGTGGGCGACCCCGTTCGCCGACGACTGGAACGAGTCCCTGCGCACGGCGACCCGCGTGGTGGCGGGCGCGTCGATCATCGGCGCGTTCCTGGCCGTGGGGCTGCTGCTGTTCTCGGCGATCACGCTGATCATCGGCGGGCCGTTCTACGAGCACATCGCGGAGACCATCGAGGACGAGCACCTGGGTGGCGTGCCGGAGTCGCAGAAGGTGAGCTGGGCGCGGGCGGCCGGTGTCGGCATCCGGGACGCGATCCTCTTGGTGGGGCTGGCGATCCTGTGCGCGATCCCGTTGTTCGCGGCCGGGTTCATCCCCGTGGTGGGGCAGACCGTGGTGCCGGTGATCGCGGTGTGCGTGAACGCGACCCTGCTCGGCATCGAGCTGACCGGCATCCCGTTCACCCGGCGCGGGCTCAAGCTCGGCGTGCGGCGGCGGGTCCTGCGCAGCCGGCGGGCCGTGACGCTCGGGTTCGCCGTGCCGACCTACCTGCTGTGCCTGATCCCGTTGGCGGCGCTGGTGGTCTTCCCGGCGGCGATGGCAGGCGGCACGGTCCTCGCGCACCGCCTGCTCACCGGGACCCTGGACCAGAAGGTCAGGTGAACGGGATCCAGGCCTGCTGGGCCAGCCCGTCCAGCTTGCTGACCTGGAGCCCCGCGGTCGACGCCGTCCACAGGTCGTCGCCCACCACGAACGCCCGCCGGACACCGTCGTAGCCGGTGGCGGCCTGCTGCCGGACCGTGCCGACCTCGGTGAAGCTGTTGCCCTGCAAGCGGAGCACGAGCACACCGCTGGTGGGCGGCTCGACCGGCTTCTCCCGCGTCGGGTAGGTCATGACCGGCACGACCACGAGGTCCTTCCAGTGCAGGAAGGCGTGCGGGTCGAACTCGACCTCGGAGTGCCCGCCCGGCAGGTGGTGCCCGGCGACCTTCTTGGGGTTCGCGGCGTCGGAGACGTCGAACAGCGACACCTGCGTGCCCTGGATGCGGCCCTGGTCGTCGGCTTCCTGCCCGACGCCGATCAGCCGGCCGTCGCCCGCCGGGTGCAGGTAGGCGGAGTAGCCGGTGATCTTCAGCTCGCCGACCTTGCGCGGCTTGGTCGGGTCGGACAGGTCGAGGGTGTAGAGCGGGTCGGTCTGGCGGAAGGTGACGACGTAGCCCACGGGTCCGATGAAGCGGACGCTGTAGATGCGTTCGCCGATGCCCAGTCCGTCGACCTTGCCGACCTCTTTGAGGGTCGAGCCCTCTTTCTTGAGGACGCTGACGGCGCTTTGCGAGGCGGGTGGCTGTTCGGGGATGCCGGCGGCGTTGTTGGCGGTCGTGGCGATGCGCAGGTGGCCGTCGTGCTCGGACAGCGAGTACTGGTTGAGCGGGCTGCCGGTGACCTGGCCGGAGGCGACGTGCTTGGGCGGTCCGGGCTGGGAGATGTCGAACTGGTGGATCGCCGTGACGCCCGGGGTGCGGTTCTGGTTGGGGACCAGGTGGTGGTCGTCGGCGACGTAGAGGGACTTGTCGGTGGCGTAGACCGTGTCGCCGTCGGCGAGGATCGAGACCGCGTCGCCGGTGCCGAGGTCGCCGGGGAAGTCGAAGGTGAGGACGGAGAGCATCGAGGTGCCGGAGTGGGTTTCCGGGTGGCTGACGCGTTCGCAGGCGACCAGGGTGCCGCTGGACTTCTTGTTGTCCTCGGTGAGTTCGTACTTGGGCAGCCAGGACTCGATGGGGGCGGTGGCGGCGATCTCGCGGTTGCGGATGAGCGCTTCGGCCTCGGAGCGGATGCCGTCCGGGTAGACCCAGGGCAGGCGGGGGCTGGAGTGGACGACGACGCGGACGACGTCCCCGATCTGGCGGGCGTCGAGGTAGCGGCCGTCGACGGTGAGGGAGCCGATGACCTTGGTCTCCTTCAGGTCGACCAGGGTGATCGTGGAGCCTTGCGCGGGCGCGAAGCCGGGGTCGACGATGCCGCGTTCAAGGACCATCGTCGAGCCCGCCACCACCAGGGCGCGGTCGCCGCGGACGAGCAGTTGGGAGGCGTGGCCGGAGGGGAGGTCGAGGGTGCCGGTGAGGGCGCGGGAGGCCACGTCCACCACGCGGAGCTTGCCGTCGACCACGCTGACGACCCTGGTGCCGTCGGTCTTCACGAGGTCGGGCTCGTCGACGCCTTGCTCGTGGACGTTGGTGGTGGAGTGCTCTTTCGCTTCTTGAGCCTCTGGCGGGGCGGCTTGGCGGGCGTCCGCGGACTGGACGTCCCCTTCGGCGAACAGCAGGCTCCTGTTGCCGAGCCCGTACACCCCGACATGCGGCTTGGCCGCGGTTCTGAGTCCGTCCAGCGCGGCCCCGCAGCCGTCGTAGGCGACCAACGCGACCGGCACGTTCTCCACCGGCAGGGTGGGCTGTCCGTTCCGGGTGGACGGCACAGCGGAAGCCGCCACAACCCCCACAACCACCGCCGCCCCACCCACCAGGGCCGCCCGCCTACCCCAACTCCATCGCGTCATGCCCCCAGGACGGAGGCGGGGCACCGGTCCGTTGCGCCGCTCCCCACATTTCGGGCGCGGGATGTGTAGACACGGCCGGCATCCCCGCCGGGACTTCGCCTCCACCCGCCCCAGCCCATGCGTCCACACGCACGCCCGCGCCGCCCGACCCGCGCCTGCCCGCGCCGCCCGACCCGCCCAACCCACGCCGGCCCACGTCAGCCCAGGCCAGCGCATGGAGCGGCGTGGGGGGTGTGGGTCGTGGGGCCGGGTGGAGCAGGGCGTGGTTGACTCGGGTGGCAACGATTCCGATCGGTAGGAGAACGTCATGACCAAGCCCGTGGTCGAGCCGCACGTCGGGCCTGCGCCCGCGGACCTGGTGGTCGAGGACATCACCGTTGGCGAAGGGCCCGAGGCCCAGTCGGGTCAGCTCGTGCACGTGCACTACGTCGGCGTGTCCCACTCCACCGGCGAGCAGTTCGACGCTTCCTGGGACCGCGGCGAGGCGTTCAGCTTCCCCCTCGGCGGCGGCCGGGTCATCGCCGGGTGGGACCGCGGTGTGGCCGGGATGAAGGTGGGTGGCCGGCGCAAGCTCGTCATCCCGCCGCACCTGGGTTACGGCGACCGCGGCGCGGGCGGGGTCATCAAGCCGGGTGAGACATTGATCTTCGTGGTGGACCTGCTCGGCGTCAACTGAAAGCCCGCGGTTCCAGCCTGCGGCGGGCGGTCCGGTGCCACCACGAAGGGGAACCGGACCGCCTGCCGGCGCGTCTGAAACAGACAGAGAACGACGAGGGGGAACAGGCAGTGCCCGAGGACATCGGCGGCTCGGAGCGGATGCTCCAGCAGTGGCAGCAGAGCATCCAGCAGAAGGCCGACCGCTACCAGGAGATGGCCACCCGCGTGCAGGGGCTGTCGATCTCCGAGGCGTCCAAGGACGGCCAGATCCGGCTCACCATCGGGTCCAACGGCATCCTCCAGCACCTGGAGATCTCCGAAGCCGCGGGCGGCAAGCGGATGGCCGAGGTCGCCGGCGAGATCATGCGGACCCTGCAACGGGCGCAGTCGCGCATCCCGGAGCTGCTCCAGCAGGCCATGGCCGAGACCATCGGCACCCAGGACGAGACGGCGAACGTCCTGTTCAACGAGGCCAAGAAGAACTTCCCGGCCCCGCCCTCGGACGACCCGCCGGCCGCCCACCAGCGCGCCCAGGAGATCCGGTTCGGCATCGAGGACGACGACCAGCCGCCGCCCGGACCGCGGCACGCCGCGCCGCCACCGCCGCAGCCGAACCGCCGGCCGCCGCGTCCCCAGGACGAGGACGACGACTTCGGCGGACAATCCTTCCTGCGGTGAGTCCGCGATGAACCACGGGGAACCGCGAAAGAACTGATCGGGGGATGAACGCATGACCGGCTACGAGATCGTCTCGGACACGCTCGACGCGCACGGCAGGGAACTGGCCGACCTCAGCTCGCGCATCCAGACCGCGATCGACGCGGCCCGCACCGTGAGCATGCCCACCGACGCCTACGGCATCATCTGCCAACCCTTCCGCATGATGCTCGACCCGGTGGAGCAGTGGGGCCTGGACGCGCTCGGCGAAGCCGTCGAGGCCATGGAAGCCTCGGGCCGCGAGGTGAAGAACACCGTCGAGCAGTACCGCGAGATGGAGAACTCCATCAGCGACAGCTTCAAGACCTCCGGCTGACCCGCGGGCTCACCCAACCGGACCACGGCGCTCCCGCATCGACGTTAAGATCAGCCCGCACTGTGCGGGGGGAGCCGAAGGGGTGTTCGACGCATGAGCCAGCCAGCCACACCGCTGTCCGAGCAGGAGCAGCAGCAGCTCGTCCGGCGGATCGGCCGGGCGATGCTGCCCGCGCTCCCGCAGGGCTGGCAGCGGGTGCGGGCCGAGTACCGGGCCGCCGGCCGGCACATCGAGGTGGACCTCGCGTTCGCCGGGCCGGACGGCCAGTGGCGCCCGGTGCGCCCGCCGATGGAGGTCGTGCAGCTGTTCGGCCAGCTCCGCGCCGGGATGTACCAGGCGGACCGGGGCACGTGGCTCTCCGCGGTCTACGAGATCGAGCAGCCGGGCACGTTCTCGGTCGACTTCGACGCCGAGGACGAGCCGCACTGGCGCAACGCCCCGCCGGTGATCGGCTTCCAGGACGAGCTGCGCACCTTCCCGCGCGCCGACGACCGCATCCCGGACTGGCTGCGGCAGCGCGTCGGCCTCCCGCCGCGGGTGGAGGTCGTGCCGCCGGGTGAGCTGCGCACCGCACACGTCTACGACGGCCGCGACGACGCCGGGCGCCCGGTGGTGAACCGGCAGACGGTGAACCCGCAACTGCGCGAGGCGCTGCTGGCGTACCTGGAGGCGGCGCCGGTCGTGCTGGCGGCGCGGAACCTGGACGTGGACGAGTTCGCGCCGGGCGAGCAGGACGTGCCGCTGAACTTCCGCACCGACGGCACCTGGATCTGGGCCGGCGCGGTGCCGCACTACCTGCGCAAGCACGGCCTGCCGCCGGAGCCCGCGCTGATCCGCCACATCGTGGACCGCAACTTCGCGGTGGCCGAGGTGGACGAGGCGACCCGGGACCGCGCGGTCGCCCTCATCACCGGCGGCAGCTGACCCGACGACCCGCACCGGCCACCGCCGGCGCGGGGGGCGCGGCCGATGATCAACTGTCGTACCCCCGTGGGACAATGGAATCGGGGGCCGGAGGCCGCCGGGCGCATCGGAACCGGGCGCCGGAGGCCGCCGGGCGCGTCAGTCGACCAGCGCCGGTTCGCGCGGTGGCACCGGACGCCGGACGAGCAGGACCAGGACCGCGATCCCGACCCACACGTACGCGTTGCCGATGGCGTGCTGCCACCAGCTCCACCCCAGCTCCAGGTCCTTCTCGTGCGGCAGGAACCACATCGGCGCGACCAGGAACAGCGCCGCCGCCAACCCCGCCCACAGCCGGGACAGCGTGACCAGCAGGACCAACCCGGGCACCACCCACACCCAGTGGTGCGACCACGACACCGGCGACACCAGCAACCCGCCGACCGCCACGGCCAGCAACGCCGACACGTCGTCCTGCGCCCGCCGCACCGCGATCCACACCAGCGCCACCACGACCAGGCTCAACAGCCCCCACACCGCGGTCTCCGCGAACCCGGTGAACCCCAACCGGTGCACGACACCGCGCAAGGACTGGTTGCCGACGTACGCCAGCCCGCCGACGCGACCCGGGTCCAGCAGCGACTCCAGCCAGTACTGCTTGGTGTCGGTCGGCGCCACCGCGAACCCGACCAGACCGAACCCGACGAACGACAGGAACGCCGTCACCACCGGCCGGATCTGCTTGCGGGGCAGGAAGAACAGGACGAACACCGCCGGCGTCAGCTTGATCGCCGCGGCGAACCCGATCAGCAGGCCGCGCGGCCACTTCGTCTTGGGCAGCAGGCAGTCCAGGGCGACCAGGCCCATCAGCAGCAGGTTGATCTGGCCGAAGTCCAGCGTCTCGCGCACCGGCTCCAGCAGCACCGACCCGGCCGCGAACGCCAGCCCGACCAGCACGGCCTTCTCGCCGCGCCCGTGGACGTGCTGCGCCGTCACCACGCACACGGCGGTGAGCAGGCCCAACCCGACCGTGGTCCACACCAGCACCGCCGCCGGCCACGGCACCAGCGCCAGCACGCTGAACAGGAACGCGGCGATCGGCGGGTAGGTGAACGGCAGCGCGGGACCGTCGAGCGGCTTCGGGAACCCCTCCGCGTACAGGCGCACGCCCTCCAGCCACGCCTGCCCGCCGACCCGGTACACCCGCAGGTCGATCAGGCCGGTGCCGGACCGGAACAGGACGACGGCGAGGGCCGCGGCCATCACCAGCAACCACAGACCCAGCGCACGCTTGTCCGTGCGTACCGGCACCGCCACCTGACACCCCCGCAGTAGGTCAACCGGCGGCATCGTATCGACCAGGCCGGTGAGGCCGAGGTCACCATGCCCCACCTCGCACGTTTACGTACAGTGGCGAGATATGCGCGCTCAGTCGAGGCCGTGGGACATTCGGGGAATCCTTGCGCACAAAGGCGCACGCACGGGATACCCTGTGCGCATGAGTCCCGCGCTGGAGGCCGTCCTGGCCAAGGCAGGTCTGCAGGTCACGCCCGACGAGTTCCTCTCCCTCGTCGCGGACGCGGCCAAGCGGCTGGCCCCGCCGCACCCCGACCCCGCGGGCTACTTCACGCCCGACCAGCGGGACGCGCTGACCGACGTCGGCCTCGACCTCAGCCCGCACCACGCGGGCGACGACCAGCCGCGCGCCCGCACCGTCGTGGCGCACGCGGTGTTGCGGGACTCGGCGCTGACCGTCGCCGAGGCGGCCCGGCAGCTGGGCGTGGACACCAGCCGCATCCGGCACCGGCTCGGCGTGGGCCGGCTGGTCGGGTGGAAGGACCGCGGCTCGTGGCGGCTGCCCGCGTGGCAGTTCGCGGGCGGCGGGGTGCTGCCGGGGCTGGAGGCCGTGCTGGCCGCCGTCCCGAGCGACATGCCCGCGCTGGTCGTGGCCGGGTTCATGACCACCGAGCAGGAAGACCTCCTGGTCGAGGGCAGGCCCACCTCGCCGCGGGACTGGCTGCTCGCGGGCGGCGACCCGCGCCGCGTCACCGAGCAGGCCGCCCACCTGGGCACGCCCGCGTAAGCAGACGTCTCCCGACGGGATCTTCATGTCACGGCTCCCCCAGCCGCCCGCTCCTGCCGTGCTCCAGGCGAACCTGCGCCGCACCGAGGACGTCGTGGCGGTGCACCGCGCGACCCGCCTGGTGCGCATCTTCGCGGCCAAGGGCCTGCACCCGCAGCGCTGGAACAGCTTCCGCTACACCGGCCCGCTGCCGCACGCGCGCTTCGACACCCAGCCGCCCGCGCCGGACGGCTCGCCGACGCACGCGCACGACCAGGGCGTCCTGTACTTCGGGCTGTCCGTGCGGACCAGCGTCGCGGAGGTCTTCCAGGCCACGTCCGTGGTGGACCGCCGCACGCGCAGCCCGTTCCTGGTGGTGCTGCGCCCGCGCCGGACCCTGCGCCTGCTCGACCTCGCGGGCCTGTGGCCGACCCGGGTGGGCGCGTCGCAGGAGATCAGCTCGGGTCCCAAGGCGATGACCCAGCAGTGGGCGCGGGCGATCCGCGCGGCGTACCCGGAGCTGGACGGCCTGTGGTACCGGTCGTCGATGGACTCCGGCGACCCCGCGGTGTGCCTGTGGGACCCGCCGGGCGGCTCGGGCCTGCCCGCCGCGCCGGACGTCCTGCTGCCGCTGGAGCACCCCGGCCTCGACCTGCCGCTGGCGCGGGTGTGCGAGGAACTCAATTACACGCTTTTGGGCTGACCGCTTTGACATGATCGAGTTCGTGACTTACTCGATCGTGGCGCGCGATCCCTCGACGGGGTCGCTCGGTGTCGCCGTGCAGAGCGGGGTCCTGGCGATCGGCACGCGGGTGCCCGCCGCGCTGGCCGGGGTCGGCGCGGCGGTGGCGCAGGCCGGTTCGCACCTGTGGTGGCGGACGTCGTTGCTGGAGCTGGTGGCGTCGGGGATGACCGCCGAGCTGGCGGTGGCGGCGGTGGCGACCCAGCCCGAGGCCGCGGAAGCCCAGTTCGCGGTGGTCGACGCGACGGGCGGGGTGGCCGCGTTCACCGGCCCGGACTGCATCCCGGCCGCCGGGCACGCGCTGGGCGACGGGGTTTCGGTGCAGGCCAACATGATGGCGTCCGAGACGGTGTGGCCCGCGATGCTCGACGCCTACCGCTCGGCGTCCGGCGACCTGCCGTCGTGGCTGGTCGCGGCGCTGGCGGCGGCGGAACGGGAAGGCGGCGACGTCCGGGGTCCCCAGTCGGCGGCGCTGCTGGTGGTCGGGGCGGACCGGGGCGGGCTGCCGACCGGTGAGTGGGACGACCCGGTGTTCGACCTGCGCGTGGACGACTCGCGCGACCCGGTCGGCGACCTTGCCCGCCTGCTGACGACCGCCCGGGCACACCGGCACCTGATCCGCTCGGGCACGCCGGGTGTGCCGGAGGAGGACGCGGTGGAGTCCTTGCGGGCGGCGGCCGAGGGTGCGCCGGAGGACCCGTCGGCGTTGCGGTCGGCCGGCATCGGACTGGCCCTGCGCGGTCACCACGCCGAGGCGTTCCCGCTGCTCACCCGGGCGTTCGACCTGGAACCCCGGGCCGCCAGGTGGGCCCGAGCCGCCGCCCACCGAGCCGACAACGCGCACGGCGCCGCTCTACTGGCCTGGCTGGACTCTCGTTAGCCTTCGCGGTCTCGCGGCCTATCGAGCAACACGGGTGCGGCGCGGCATCGGGAGGAAGCGGCCGTAGCGGACCTCGGGGAGGTGCTGCTTGCCCAGTTCGTAGCGGTGGACCAGGCCGTCGTGGCGCCAGCCGTGGGACTCGTAGAACTCTCGGGTCTTCGCGTTGTCCTGGAAGACCCACAGCACGGCGTACCGGAAGCCCTGGTCCATCAGGTGCCGCACGCCGGCCTCGTGCACCTCGTGGCCCGCGCCCGTGCCGTGGAAGCGCGGGTCGGCGTAGATCGCGACCAGCTCGCCGGTGTGCAGGTCCGGGTGCGCGTCGGTGGACTCCCGGACCGCGTCGACCGCGCAGTACGCCCCGATCCGCCCGTCCTGGCCGACCGCGACGAACACCCGGCTGGGTTCGGGGAGCCGCAGGACGCGGGTCAGCGCGGGCAGCCTGCTCTCCGGCAGCATGCGGTCCAGCACCGGGTCGTCGACGATGCCCCGGTACGAGTGCTGCCAGGCGTCCACGTTGATCCTGGCGATCTCCGGGGCGTCGTCGGGCCGGGCGGCCCGCACTGTCCACTGCATCCGGTGAGCGTGCCGCAACTCCCACCACCTCCGCCGGCTTTCCCCGAACTCGGTCGCGCGCACACGACCGGTGGCGCCAGAGGGTAGCGGGCTCGCTCCGAAAAGCGACGGCGGCCTCCCCGCACTCGGAGAAGGCCGCCAGAACCACCGAAACTGTCGGTGCCTCCTGGGACGATGGAAACCGGGGGCCGCAGGCAACGCCTGCCCGCGAACCAGGACCGCGGGCAGGCGCTCACCGGCGCGGGCGACGACACCCCGCGGCGACCTCAGGACAGGTGACGACCCCACCAAGCGAGCACGTGGTCGAAGCGTTGCTTGCGGTGGCGGGGCTGGCCGGTGCGGGTGAGTTCGTGGCCCTCGCCCGGGAACAGCAGCATCTCCGCCTCGACCCCGTTGCGCCGCAGCGCCACGAACTGCCTTTGCGCCTGCTCCAGCGGGCACCGCCAGTCGTGCTCGGAGTGCACCACCATGAACGGGATCGACACCTTCTCCGCGTACGTCAACGGCGACATCGCCCGCTGCGTCTCCAGGTTCGGCCCGCAGTACGCCTCGGTGAAGAACCAGCCGATGTCCGACGACCCGGAGAACGAGTCCCACGCGTTGACCGCGCGCTCGCTCCACGCCGCCCGGAACCGCCCGCCGTGGTGCGCGGCCAGCCAGGACGTCATGAACCCGCCGTACGACCCGCCCATCACACCGACCCGGTCGGCGTCGAGGTCCGGCCGCTCCAGCGCCACGTCCAGCACCGACAGCACGTCGTCCACGTCCACCGTGCCGAACCCGCCGACCACGGACTGGCCGTGCGCCTGCCCGTACCCGGCGGACCCGCGCGGGTTGGGCAGCACGACCGCGTACCCGGCCGCCGCGTACACCTGGGCCTCGTCGAAGAACCCCCACCCGTGGTACATGAACGGGCCGCCGTGCACGACCAGCAGCACCGGGTGCGGACCCTCGCCCTCGGGCAGCACCAGCCAGCCGTGCACCGGGTAGCCGTCGGACGCGGACCCGGTCAACTCGACCGCCGGCCGCAGCGGCACGGTCGACCCGAACGACGTCAGCACGTCCCCGCCGACCCGCACGACCTCGCCGGTGTTGTCCGAGCGCGTCACGACCGCCACGACCACGTCGCCGTCCGCCGCGAACGACTTCACCTCGGCCCGCTCACCGGCCAGCGGCTCCAACCCGTCCAGCGGCACCTCGACACCGTCCGCCGGCACGCGCCGCAGCTCCACCGCGCCCCGGTTGCGCACCGCGACCAGCACGCCGGCGTCGGTCACCACGGGCGCGCCCGCCGCCCGCTCGCAGTCGACGCTCTCCAGCTCGGTGACCCGGGTCAGCTCACCACCGCTGAACCGCCACACGCTCATGTTCCGGGCCACGCTGTGCACGCCGGTGAACTCGCTGCCGTAGAACAGGATCCCGTCGCCGAACGCCACGGGGTGCGCCACGAGGCCCTTCGCGCGCACGCACAGCTCCGGCTCGCCGCCGGCCACAGGCACCCGGTAGACGTCCTGGTGCAAGGTCTCCACCGCACCCAGGTCGCGGTCGGCCACGAACACCAAAGCGGTGCCGTCGGCCGTCCACGCCGGGTCGGCCACGTTGAACGTGCCGTCGGTCAGCTCGACCGGCTCGGCCTCGGGGTCGAGCGCGTCGACGGTGAACAGGCGCGGGTGCCGGTCGCCGACGAAGCCGATGTCGTCGTAGCGGTAGTCCAGCCGCGTTATGTGGCGGGGCGCCTCGGACTCCGCGCTCCACGGCTCCTCGCCCTCGGCGATGGGCACGCCGTAGCGGCCGGCCTCGGGGACGCGGGTGGCGAAGGCGAGCTTCGTCGAGTCTGGCGACCACACGGGCGCGCCCGCGCCCAGCGGCAGGTCGGTGAGCCGCCGCGCGTCGCCGCCGGTCGCGGGCATGACGTGCAGCTGCGGCTTGTCGCCCTTCGCCGCGACGCGCAGGAAGGCGACCCAGCGGCCGTCCGGCGAGATGCGGGGGGCGAGGTCGCGTTCGCCCCAGGTCCAGCGCTGCGCGCCGGAGCCGTCGAGGGGCACGCGGTGCAGGCCGCCCCGGTAGGCGTTCGCGGTGAGGTCGGGCGTGGCGACGTTCACCAGGACGAGGTCGCCCTGGACCGACACCGAGCCGGGCAGGGTCAGCGACTTCAAGTCATCGGGGCGCACGAACACGGACGTTACCCCAGTGTTCGTTAGCAAGGCTCACGAGAAATTGACGCTCACAGTTCCGTCACGCAACGGGCCGACCCGGGTGCGGTGCGCGACCCGGCCCGCGGCTTTGTGCAACGCGTGTGTGCTCCGCGTGTGGTGGGCCTTGGCACGCTGTGCGACGCCCTTTCGAGCCGTTCTCACGATTTGCGCGGCCGGGGCGAATTCCGTTTCTCGCAATGAAAGTGAAGGACAAATGTCCCAGCAGACCTCCTACCCGCCCGTGCCCCCGTCCGCGCCCGTGCCGCCCAGGAACGGCCTGGGCACCGCCGGGTTCGTCCTCGGTGTGGTGGGGCTGGTGTTGTCGCCGATCCCGTTCATCGGGGTCGTCGCGTGGCCCCTGGTCATCCTGGGTCTGATCTTCTCCGCCGTCGGCATCGCCCGGGTGAGCAAGGGCAAGGCCAGCAACAAGGGCCTGTCCATCGCCGGTGTGGTGGCGTCCGTCCTGGGCCTGGGCGTGTGCATCACCTGGGTGTTCATCTTCAACGCCGCGGTCGACGAGGTGAAGCAGGAGGTCGAGCGGGTCGCCAAGGTCGACTACGAGGTGACCGGCGACGCCACCGACGTGGAGATCCTCTACGGCGAGGTGCTGGACCCGAAGTCGGAGACCGTGCCGGCGCTGCCGTGGACCAAGCAGGTGGAGAACAAGGGCGTCTTCAAGGGCGGCACGCTGACCGTCACGGCCGGCGAGAACGGCGGCACGGTGACCTGCAAGATCACCGTGGACGGCGCGGTGGTGTCCACCAAGACCGCGTCCGGCCCGTTCGCCACGGCCGCCTGCACCGGCACCTGATCGGACCGCACGGGCGAAGGGCGGGGGCCACCAGGTCCCCGCCCTTCTTGCGGTTCGGCGGCCCTTCTTGCGGTTCGGCGGCCCTTCTTGCGGTTCAGCGGCTTTCGAGCACGTAGAGGCGGAACAGCTCGGGCAATCGGTACAGCGGCTCGCCGGCCGGGTCGACACCCCGGGACAGCAGCAGCCCGGTCCGCATCAGCTCCTCGACGACGGCGTCCCCGTCGAGGTCGGTCAGGAGGTCGGCGACGTCCTGCTCCCGCACGTCCCGCGGCCCGAGCGCGGCGACCCGCTCCGCCGCCCACCGCGCGGGCGGGCACAGCCGCTGGTGGGCGTGCGCCAGCTCGGACCGCACCCCGCGCCCGTCCACGCTCAGCTCGTCCAGCCGCGCGCGTTCGTCGGCCAGCCGCTCGGCGAACGCCCCGATGCCCAGGTGGGCGCGTGCGGCGAGCCGGGTCGCCGCGATCCGCACCGCCAGCGGCAGGTGCCCGCACAGCCGCGCCACCTCGTCGGCCGCCGCTTCCTCGGCTGCCACCCGCTCGGGTCCGGCGACGGCCGCGAGCAGTTCCCGCGCGTCATCCGGGGTGAACGGGCCGACCGGGACCGGGGTCGCGCCCGCCAGGTCGTCCATGCGCTTTCGGGCGGTCACGAGGACCGCGCAGCCGGCGGTACCCGGCAGGAGGGCGCGCACCTGACCGGCGTGCGCGGCGTCGTCCAGCACGACCAGCACCCGCCGGTCGGCCAGCACCGCCCGCAACGTCGCCGCCCGCTCGGCCACGTCCTCCGGCACGTCGGTGTGCAGCGCCCGCAGCAGCCCGGCCAGCAGGTCACCCGGCGCGCGCGGGGCCGTCGAAGAGCCCTTGAGGTCCAGGAAGAGCTGGCCGTCGGGGAACCGGGTGCGCAGCTGGTGCGCGACCCGCACGGCCAACGCCGTCTTGCCCACGCCGGGCTGCCCGGCGAGCACCACCACCGGCACCGGTCCGTCCGAGGCGCTCAGCTCGGCGACCAGCCGCCCGACCTCGGCGCGCCGGCCGCGGAAGTCCGCGGTGTCCGGCGGGAGCTGGCAGATCGGGAACACCGGGGCCTGCGGGGCGGTCTGCGGCTCGGGCACGTCGCCGCGCAGGATCTCGCGGTGCAGGCGGCGCAGCGCCGGGCCGGGTTCCACGCCGACCGCCTCGACCAGCCGGTCCCGGGTGGTGCGGTAGGCGGCCAGCGCGTCGGCCTGCCGGCCCGCCGCGCACAGCGCGAGCATGAGATGGCGGCACAGCCGCTCCCGGGTCGGCTGCTCGGCGACCAGCGCCTCCAGCTCGGCGACCACCTCCACGTGCCGCCCGGCGTTCAACTCCGCCTCGAACCGGTCCTCGACCAGCAGCAGCCGGGTCGATTCGAGGTGCGAGATCTCCGGTTCCAGCGCGGGCGCGTCCAGGTCCAGCAGCGGCCGGTCGCGGAACAGCTCCAGCGCGCTCCGGTAGAGGTCGGCGGCCAGCGCGTGCTCACCGCGCCGCACGGCCAGCCGCGCGGCGTCCACCCGGCCGCGGAAGACCAGCAGGTCCAGGTCGGCCGGGTCGACGCGGGCGGTGTAGAGGCCGTCGGTGTGGTCGATGCGCAGGTCGGGCAGGCGCTCGCGCAGCCGGGACACGTAGGTGTGCAGGTTGGACAGGTACGACTTGGGCGGCTCGCCCTCCCACAGCGCGTCCACGAGCTGGTGCGCCGCAACGGGCCGGCCCGCGTGCACCAGCAGCACGGAAAGCAGGGTTCGCAGGCGTTTCCCGCGAATGGGCACCGGCGCACCGTCGGACGTGCGCACCGTGAGCGGCCCGAGAACTCCGAACTTCACCCGAACACCCTAGGGAGGGTGATCGTCACGAAGTAACTGATTCTTCGATGTATTTCGGAAAATTCCAACTAATCGGAAGATCACCACGAGCCGCGCGAGGAAATCCCCGGAAAAGCGCCGACCGGCAGCCCGACCAATGCCGACGACAGGGCACGGAGGTGGGGCGGACCAGGGCGGGTTGGCCGGGGCGGGTTGGCCGGGGCGGGTTGACCGGGGCGGGTTGACCGGGGCGGGTTGACCGGGGCGGGTTGACCGGGGCGGGTTGACCGGGGCGGGTTGGCCGGGGCGGGTTGACCGGGGC